>CAWJDK010000016.1:0-299621 GCA_963841585.1 uncultured Actinomycetes bacterium | reverse complement strand
CAGGGCAGACTGAATGCCGCGGCGCGGGGGCTGCGCAGGCACTGGGTCTTCGCCGCTCTTCTCGTGCTCGGGGCCGCGCTGCGCGGGGTGGTGCTCGTGGCCTACCATCCGGCCCTGATCTTCCCGGACAGCGTGCGGTACCTGCAATACGCGAACGACTTCGCCGACGGGCGGTGGACCCCGGACGCGCTGCGGCAGAGCGGGTACTCGGTTCTGATCATCCCGGTCTTGCTGCTGCACGACCTGTGGCTCATCGCGCTGGCGCAGCACCTGGCCGGGCTGGCGACGGCCATGCTGGTGTACGCGGTGCTGATCCGCTTCGGCGCGCGGACCTGGCTCGCGGCGCTGGCCACGATTCCGGTGCTGTTCGATCCGCTGCAGCTGGTGCTCGAGCAGTACGTGCTGACCGACGTCTGGACCATGTTGCTGATCATGGGCGCGCTGGTCCTCCTGGTGTGGCGGCGGGAGAAGCCGACGATACGGGCGGCGGCGATCGCCGGGCTTCTCCTAGGCGTGGCGGTGACGTTCCGGGACCAGGACCTGATCATGATCGTTCCGGCCGCCCTGTACGTGCTCCTGCTCCGGGGCCGGCGGCTAGTCCGGCTGGCCGCGCTGACCGGGTGCTTCCTGGTGCCGGTGCTGGGCTACCTCGGCTGGTTCGACGCGACGCACGGGCAGGTCAACTTCACCACGTTCGACGGGACGTTCCTCTACGGGCGGGTCGTCGACTTCGCCGAATGCCGAGGGCTGGACCTGCCGGCTTACGAGCGGCCGCTGTGCCCGGCCATCCCGCCCGCGCTGCGCGTCGCCGACTTCTACACCTGGGACCCGAATTCGCCGCAGTGGACATTCGAACCCCCGGCGGGGCGGTCCAGGAACGCGGTGGTGCGCGACTTCAGCCTGCGGATCCTGCGGCATCAGCCGGGCGCCTACGCCGAGGCCGTCATCCGCGACTTCTTCTACGGGTTCTCGCCGGTCCGCGGGGCCGGCCCGGAGAAGTACTCGCCGGCGTACCTGCAGTTCCAGACGAAGGTCCGGCCGGATTGGCAGGCGTACGCCGAGATCGGGGCACTCGGCTACCCGGCCCCGGAGATCCGGGCGGGGCCGGCCGCCTTCCTCAGCGCCTACGGGCGGTGGTTCTACCTGCCGGGACCGCTGTTCGCGGTCGGGCTCGTGCTCGCCCTGGGGGGCCTGATCGCAGGCCGGGCCGACAGGAAAGCGCTGCTGCTGTTCACCGTCAGCGCGGTGACCATCCTGCTGCCCCCCGCCGTGTTCGGCAACTTCGACTGGCGGTACCAGCTTCCGCAGCTCAGCCTGATCCCGGTGGCGGCGGTCCTCGGCGCTAAGGCGATTGGCGGCAGGTTTTCAGCAAGGCCGGCCAGCCTTAACCCGTGACGATCACCCAGCGGGAGGCGGCCGCGCCGGTCCAGGCTCCGAGGGTCACGGTCGCGGGGTGGCGGTTCGTTCGGCATCATTCCTGGTTTCTCCTGGTCCTGACGGCCGGCCTGGCGCTGCGGGTACTGGCCGGGACTGCCTACCGGCCCGCGCTGCTTTACATCGACTCGGTCAAGTACCTGGAGGGCTCGGTGGCCACCGCGCCGCAGGGGTACCAGGCGCTGCTCCGGCTGCTCGAACCGGTCGGCGGGCTAGCCTTGGTGGCGGCGGTTCAGCATGCGTTCGGCCTGGCCATGGGCGTCGCGCTGTACGCGTTGCTGCTCCGCCGGGGGGCGCCGCGGTGGGTGGCGACGGTGGCCGCGGCACCGGTGCTGCTCGACGCGTACCAGCTCCAGCTCGAGCAGACGATCATGCCGGACGTGCTGTTCGAGACCATGATCACGGCCGGGCTCGTGGTGCTGCTGTGGCGGCCCGGGCCGTGGCCGGTGGCGGTCGGCGGGGCGGGGTCGCTCGTGCTCGGCGCCGCCGTGACCGTCCGGGAGATCGGCGCGGTGCTGATCGTGCCGGTCGTGGTCTTCGCCGCGCTGACCGGGCGCGGGTGGCGGCAGAAGGCGGGGCGGGCGGCGCTGGCGGCAGGGTGCTTCCTGCTGCCGGTGCTGGTGTACCTGACCGGGACGTTCGCCGTGACCGGGCACTTCGGGATGGCCGGCAACGGGCCGAGCCCGCCGTACGGGCGGGCGGCGGCCGCCGCGGACTGCGCCACGCTGAAGGTCCCGGCCGACGAGCGGGCGCTATGCCCGTCACCGGCGCAGACGCTGGCGCTGGGCGGCATCGACGGGCTGCTGCACAACCCGCGCTCGCCCGGGCACACCGTGCCCGTCCCGCCCGGGCTGACCCGCGAGGAGTTCCTCGACCGGTTCGCGCTGGCCACCTTCCGGCAGCAGCCGCTGCGGGTGGCCGCGTCGGTGGCCCGGGACTCGGTCCGGCTGCTCGCGCCGGTCAGGAACGACGACCCGCAGGTCACGGCCATCGCGCGCTGGCAGTTCCAGGACTTCTACCCGACCTACCCGCGCCGGTACTCGATGGCCTTCTTCACCCGGCTGGCGCACGTGCACGGCAGCGGCGGCGACCTGGTCGCGGTCGAGCCCTTCGCCTCCTGGCTGCGGGCCTACCAGCTGGACGGCGGGTACACGCCGGGCCCGCTGTACGCGGTCTTCCTGGTCGCGGGGGTGGCGGGCGCGCTGCGGCGGCGCACCGAGCTGCGCGTGCCCTGCCTGCTGGTGACGCTGGCCGCGGTGGTGCCGCTGCTGAGCTCGGACGCGTTCGAGTTCTCCTGGCGGTACCAGCTGCCCGCGGTGGTGCTGCTGCCGCTGGCCGGAGCGCTCGGAGTGACCGTCTTGGTCAAGGGCAGACGGTCCCGTTGCGCGGCACCGTCAGGCTGATCAGGTAGGCGTTCACGATCTGGTCCACGCAGGCGCTGCCCTCGCCGTAGGCGGTGTGGCCGTCACCGTTCCAGCCGAGCAGCACGCCCGAGGACAGGTCGGCGGCCAGCGCCCGCGCCCAGCGGTACGGCGTGGCCGGGTCGCGCGTCGTCCCCACCACCAGGATCGGGGGCGCGCCCGCGGCCGTGATCGCGGGCAACGGAGCGGGCGGCACCGGCCAGTACGCACAGGGCAGGTTGCCCCAGACGTTCGGCGGGCCGAACAGCGGGGCGGCCCGTCCGGCCGCCGCGGCCTGCGCCTGCCACGCGGCCAGCGACCGCGGCCAGGGCCGGTCCACGCAGCTGATCGCGGTGTCGGCGTCCACCAGGTTGGAGTAGGTCCCGTCCGGGTTCCGTTCCAGCAGCAGGTTGGCCAGCTGGACCAGCACCGTGCCGTCGCCGCCGAACGCCCTGGCCAGCCCGGCTTTCAGGTCGGGCCAGGTCGACTTGCTGTACAGGGCGGCGGCGACGCCGTTCAGCAGCAGGGCGCCGTCGGCCACCTGACCGGTGCCGAGCTGGCTGGCCAGTGGCTCGGAATTGGCCCGAACGATCATGGCTTGCAGCGTGGCCACCGCCGTATTCACCGATCCAGGGCTGACGCCCTCGCCGAGGGGGCAGCCGGCCGCAGCCAGGCACCACGCGGCAAACGAGCGGAACGCCGTGGTGAACCCTTCGGCCTGGGTGATGTCAGCCTGCAGGGACGGCGTGTCCGGGTCCACCGCGCCGTCGAGGACCAGCGCCCTGACCCGGTGCGGGAACAGCTGGGCGTACCAGGTGCCCAGGTAGGTGCCGTAGGACTTGCCCAGGTAGGTGAGCCGGGACTGGCCGAGCGCGGCGCGGAGCACGTCCAGGTCGCGGGCCGCGTTCTCGGTGCCGACGTACGGCAGCAGCGCCCTGGAGTTCTGCTCGCACCGCTGCGCGTAGAGCTTGGCCTGGGTGACGATCGGGGCGAGTTCGGCGGCGTTGTCCGGCATATCGTCGGTGCCCAGGTACGTGTCCAGCTCCGGGCCGGTCAGGCAGGCCAGCGCGGGCTCGCTGCCGGCCACGCCGCGCGGGTCGAAGCCGACGATGTCGAACCGGGCCGCACGGCGGGCGGGAACTCGCTGCGGGCCGCGAGCGCGTACTGCACGCCGGAGCCGCCGGGGCCGCCGGGATTGATCACGAGCGGGCCGATCCGGTGGGCCGGGTCGGTCGCGGGGAGCTTGACCACCGGGAGCGAGAAGCGCTGGCCGCCCGGGTGAGCGTAGTCGAACGGAACCAGCAGCCGGGCGCACTGGAAGCCGTCATCGCAGGGCTGCCAGTTAAGGTGCTGCGCGTAGTAGGCGGAGAGCGTGGCAGGAGGTTCGTTCGGCCCCGTGGAGCTGCTGGAACAGCCGGCCAGCAGGATCGCGGCGGCGGCCAGCCAGCTACGGCGGCCGGGTCTCACCCTTTCCCGTGCATGGATTCGTACGCCTTCCTGGACCCGCAGACGCTGGCCTTGGGGCACGCGCAGGCCCGGCCGTCGGCGGCCAGCTTGACCACCACGGTGTCGGAAGGGACGTTGTGGCCGATCACGGTGCCGTCCCCGGCCGGGGTTTCGACGTGCGCGCCGACCGGCGGGGCGTCCTTGCGGAACTCCTGGTACAGCGGGTGCTCGTACTTCAGGCAGCACATCAGCCGGCCGCACGCGCCGGCGATACGCAGCGGGTTTACCGGCAGTTCCTGGTCCTTGGCCATCCGGACCGACACCGGCTCGAAGTCCTTCAGGAACGTGGCGCAGCACAGGTCGCGGCCGCACGGGCCGATCCCGCCCTGCAGCCGCGCCTCGTCTCTCGGCCCGATCTGGCGGAGTTCCACCCGGGCCTTGAGCCGTCCGCCGAGGTCGCGGACCAGGGCGCGGAAGTCGACCCGGTGCGGTGCGCTGAAGTACACCACGAACACGTTGTCGGCGCTGAGGTAGTCCACCGCGGTGACCTTCATCGGCAGTCCGTGCTCCCGGATCAGGCGGCGGGCGGCGAGCCGCCCCTCGGCGCGGCGCCTGCGGTTCTCCTCGTCCCGGGCCAGGTCGTCGTCGCTGGCAGGACCGGCGCAGACCGGCAGGCCGTCGATGTCCTCGGGCACCCACTGCGGCGCCCAGACGCACTCGGCCACCTCGGGGCCGGAGTCGGTGGGCACCAGCACCTTGTCGCCGATGGCCGGAGCATGGGCTCCGGGGTCGAGGTAGTACAGCCGGCCGTACCGCTCGAAGCTCACTGCCATCATCATGCCCACAGAGCCAGACTACGTTGCCTGCCCGGTGCGGTCCGTTACCGGGCTTTGTCGGACCCTGGTGCCATGCTCTGGCCATGCCGCGAACCATTCGCCTGGACGGCCTGGGCCAGCTCCTGGAGAAGCAGTCCTCCGTGGTCAGCGGCGCCCTAGACCGCGGCCTCACCGGCCCCCCTCTCCCCATCCGCACCATCCCGTCCAGCCAGACGATTCGATGAATGTCACTTTCTAATGGATAGATCCAGCAGAGAGTGACATTCATCGGTTTCGGCTGGGGCGGGCGCGGCTGGGTGGGGGCGCGGGGGGGTCAGCCTTCGGAGAGGGAGAGGGCCATTTCCTCGACGGCTAGGAGGGGGGCGACGTTGAGGGTGAGGAGCTCGCGGCAGTGCATGATGGCCTGGATGCGGCGCAGGGTAGCTTCCGGGGTGGCGGAGGAGGCGAGCTTGCGCAGGCCGGCGGGGTCGTTGGCCAGTTCGACGTCGGCGTCCAGCTGCATCATCAGGATGTCCCGGTAGAACAGGGCCAGCTCGAGCAGGGCCTGATCCAGGGTGTCGCGCTTGACCCGGGTGGCGCGGGACTTCTGCCGGTCTTCCAGGTCCTTCATGGCGCCGGCCATGCCGCGCATCGCCTTGGCGACGCCCTTGCCCGAGGAACCCTCGCCGAACGCCCGGCGCAGCGCCTCGCGCTCGGGCTCGTCGAGTTCCTCGGTGACCGCTTTGGCTTCCTCCTCGGCGGTGCGCACCAGGGTGGCGGCCGCGGACAGGGCCGACCCCAGTGAGGTCGCCGATGACGGCACGCGAAGCACGTCGGCGCGGCGCTTGGCGGCCGAGGCGTCCAGGGCGAGACGGCGGGCCCGGCCCACGTGTCCCTGTGCGGCCCGGGCGGCGGCCAGCGCGCGGGCGGGCTCGATGCCGTCCCGCTCGGTTAGCACCCGGGCGACGGCGTCCGAGGACGGCACGACGAGCGTGACCACCCGGCAGCGCGACCTGATCGTGGGCACCAGGTCCTCGGCCGAGGGCGCGCAGAGCAGCCAGACGGTCTGAGGGGCGGGCTCCTCGATCGCCTTGAGCAGGGCGTTGGCGGCCTGCTCGGTGCACCGGTCGGCGTCCTCGAACAGGACGATCTGCCAGCGCCCGCCGGTGGGCTTGCCCGCGGCGCGCAGTACCAGCTCGCGGGTCTGCTTCACCCCGTAGGACAGCCCTTCGGGCCGGACCAGCAGCAGGTCGGCGTGGGTGCCGGCGAAGACCTGCTGGCACGAGGGGCACTCACCGCAGCCGCCGGACGGGCACAGCAGCGCGGCGGCGAAGGCCCGGGCCGCCACCGAGCGGCCGGACCCGGGCGGGCCGGTGAACAGCCAGGCGTGCGTCATGGCGCCGGGCTCTGGCCGCTGGCCGGCCAGCAGGGCCGCGGCCCCGGCGGCGGCGCGGCGCAGCTGAGCGACCACCACGTCCTGGCCGGGGAGGTCGCGGAAGACGCCGGTCACGAGGAGCGCCGGTCAGGAACGCGCCGGGAGGTCAGGACCTCTTCCCTGACGGCGGGGAAGTCGCCGGTGTTCGCCTCGGCGACCGAAGGGACCGGGTCGGGGAGCAGCTCGCGGATCCGCTCCTGGATCTCGCGGGTGATCTGCTCGGGCGGCCGGTCGGCGTCGAGCACCAGGTAGCGGGCGGGTTCGGCGCGGGCCAGGGCCTGGAAGCCGGCCCGGACCCGCAGGTGGAAGTCGGCGGGTTCGGCCTCGAGCCGGTCGGCCGAACGGGCCCGGCGGCTAAGCCCGGCCATCGGGTCCATGTCCAGCAGAATAGTAAGGTCCGGGGTGCGCCCGCCGGTCGCCCACCAGTTCAGCCTGGCGATCTCGTCGACCGGCAGGTCCCGGCCCGCGCCCTGATAGGCCAAGGAGGAGTCGACGTACCGGTCGGTGATGACGATCGTGCCCCGGGCCAGGGCCGGTCCGATGACCGAAGCGACGTGCTCGGCCCGGTCGGCCGCGTACATCAGCGCCTCGGCGTGCGGCGACATGCCGGTGTGCGCGGTGTCCAGGAGCAGCGCGCGCAGCCGCATGCCGATCTTGGTCGCACCGGGCTCGTGCGTGGTCAGCACGTCGTAGCCGAGCTCACGCAGCCAGATGGCCACCAGCCGGGCCTGGGTGGTCTTGCCCGAGCCTTCGCCGCCCTCGAACGCGATCAGCAGGCCCGGCGGCGGGGCGGGCGGCGGCGTGCTCCCGTTCAGGTGGGCAGGCTCGAGCGCCGAAGGCAGCGGCGGGGGCGGCTCGTTGCGCACCGCGGCCAGCAGGTCTTCGCGCAGCGGCACGCCCTTGCGGTCGTCCATCTGCCGGTAGGCCCGGATACCGAGCAGGAACGCGACCAGGGCGGCCAGCAGGATCACCACGTTCTGCCCGGCCGAGGTGTAGGTGATGCTGCCGATCTTCACGTCGCCGGTGCCGTTGACGGAGGCGATCAGCTTGGTGAAGCCGGCCGACAGGAACGGCACGGCGGCGATGACGGCCAGCAGGATGATCTGGATGGAGGACTGGAAGAAGGCGAAGACCCGGCCGCGGGTGTCGTCGTCCACCTCCAGGCCGACGATGGTGAAGCCGGTGGAGTAGGCGACGCCGGACAGCGCGCCGAGCAGCACCACGAACAGGGTCACCGCGCCCAGGTTCGGTACCAGGCCGATGAGCGCGAGCGGCACCGCCGCGGCCACGATCGTGATGCCGAACAGCCGCCGACGGCTGAAGCTGCCGAGCACCTTGGTGCCGACGACCATGCCGAGCGCCATGCCGACGAAAATCGCGGCGAAGACCAGGCCCCAGCCGGCGCTGCCGCCGTGCAGCGTGTAGGTGATGTAGAAGTAGCCCAGGCCGATCACCACGCCGGCCGCGGCGAACGCGCCGACCATGCCGAGCACCAGGCCGCGCACCACCGGCGTCCGGCTGATGAAGCGCCAGCCCTCCCAGATGGATTTGGCCGTGGACGGCACGGAGATCTTGTCGCTGCCGTTCCGCTTGGGGATCTCGCGGATGAAGTAGACGGTGAGCGCCGAGATGAAGTAGGAGGCGGCGTTGAAGTACAGGGCCAGGTCCACGTTGCTGGCGTGGAACAGCGGCGTGACCCGGCTGATCCCCTCGCTGACCAGGGCGAGCACGCTGAACACCCCGGCCGCGAGCGGCGCGGTGCCGTACGTGCTGAGGATGCTGAGCTGGTTGGCCCGCTCCAGTTTGTCCTTGGGTACCAGGTTGGGGATGGACGCGGAGGTGGCGGGGGCCCAGAACTGGGTGGTCACGCCGGCCAGGAACTTGGCGACGTAGATCCAGGTCAGGTTCGGGAAGATGGGGATGGACAGGAACAGCAGCCCGCGGATCATGTCGCCGGCGATCATCATGGTCCGGCGGTCCATCCGGTCCGCTACCGCCCCGGCCAGCGGCCCGAACAGCAGCGCGGGCAGCAGCGTGACCAGCCAGACTCCGCCGACGGCCGAGCCCTTGGCCACCGCGCCGCCGGAGGCCAGCGAGGGCGCCAGCGCGGTGAGCGCGACGATGCTCAGCCAGTCACCGAGGCTGGACAGGGACAGCGCGATCCAGAGCCGGCGGAACGGCTTGATCGACA
The DNA here is from genome assembly GCA_963841585.1 of uncultured Actinomycetes bacterium. Classification (GTDB taxonomy): domain Bacteria; phylum Actinomycetota; class Actinomycetes; order Streptosporangiales; family Streptosporangiaceae; genus Palsa-504. The sequence goes on along the minus strand of CAWJDK010000016.1, from coordinate 290,900 downwards.
GAACACCCGGCGGCCGGGCATCGTGACGCCGTCCGGCGCCGTTCCCGAGCTTCCCCCGGTCGGCGCCGTCCTCTCGTGGCCCGGCGCGGAAGTTCACGGCGTTAGCGTATCGGCAGTGCTGGCCCCATATCGGTTTAGTCCCCGATCGTAATTATAGAACGGAAACTCACGATCGCTTTGATCCCGAACGGGCCGGGGTGGCCGCCTTCTTCCTGGTAGTAGTGCTCTTTCGGCGGGTCGACGGCGGAGCCGCCCTGCGGTCGGCGAGCAGCTCGGCCGCCCGCTGAACCGTGATCGCGGCCACCTCGTCGCCCTTGCGCAGCGACGCGTTGGTCTCTCCGTCGGTCACGTACGGGCCGAACCGGCCGTCCTTGATCACCATCGGCTTACCGGAGGCCGGGTCCTCGCCGAGCTCGCGCAGCGGCGGGGACCCGTAGCCCGCGGCGCCGGTGCGGCGGCCGCGGGTCTTCGGCTGGGCGAACAGCTCCTTGGCCTCGGCCAGGCTCAGCGAGAACAGCTGCCCCTCGGACTCGAGCGACCGGCTGTCGGTGCCCTTCTTCACGTAGGGCCCGTACCGGCCGTTCTGCACGGTGACCGGCTCGCCGTCCAGCTCGCCGAGCGTCCGCGGCAGGCTGAGCAGCTTCAGCGCGTCGTCCAGCGTCACCGTGTCCAGCGCCATCGACTTCAGCAGCGAGGCGGTCCTCGGCTTGGCCGAGGACGGCGCGTCCTCGGGCAGCAGCTCGGTGACGTAGGGGCCGAACCGCCCCGCCTTGGCGATCACCTCGCGGCCGCTGCCCGGGTCGGTGCCGAGGTGGACGTCCCCGTTCGGCTGGGCGAACAGCTCCTCGGCCTTTTCCACGGTCAGCTCGTCCGGCGCGATGTCCTCGGGCACGTTCACCCGCTCACCGTCCCGCTCCAGGTACGGGCCGTAGCGGCCGACCCGGACCACGATGTCGGAACCGGGCAGCGGGAACGAGCTGACCTCGCGGGCGTCGATGTCGCCGATGTCGCCGACCAGCGACTTCAGGCCCGGACTGTGGTTGGCCTCGCTGGCGTCGCCGTCGCCGAAGTAGAAGCGGCGCAGCCACGGCACCCGTTCGGCCTCACCGCGGGCAATCTCGTCGAGCACGTCCTCCATCCGCGCGGTGAACTCGTAGTCCACCAGCTGGCCGAAGTGCTGTTCCAGCAGCGTGACGACGGCGAACGCGAGGTACGACGGGACCAGCGCGGTGCCCTTCTTGAACACGTAGCCGCGATCCAGGATCGTGCCGATGATGGTCGCGTAGGTGGACGGCCGGCCGATCTCCCGGTCTTCCAGCTCCTTGACCAGCGACGCCTCGGTGTAGCGGGCCGGCGGCCGGGTGGAGTGCTCGGCCGGGGCGAGCCGCAGCACGTCGAGCGGGTCACTCTCGGCCAGCGGCGGCAGCCTGCGCTCCCGGTCGTCGCGGTCGGCGGTGGGGTCGTCGGCGCCCTCCACGTAGAGCTTGAGGAACCCGTAGAAGCTGATTACCTTGCCGGTCGCGCCGAACTCGGCCCGCTCGTTGCCCGTGGAGGTGCCCGCCACCCGGACCGAGACCGACTCGCCGGTGGCGTCCTTCATCTGGGAGGCGACTGTGCGCTTCCAGATCAGCTCGTACAGGCGGCGCTCGTCGGAGGACAGGTGATCCCTGGCCACCTGGGTAGGGGTGCGGAAGCTGTCTCCGGCCGGGCGGATCGCCTCGTGCGCCTCCTGCGCGTTCTTGACCTTGCTGGCGTAGGTGCGCGGGGCGTCCGGGACGTAGTTCGCGCCGTAGAGCTCGGCGGCCTGCTTGCGGGCCGCGCTGATCGCGGTCTGGGACAGCGTCACCGAGTCGGTGCGCATATAGGTGATGTAGCCGTTCTCGTAGAGGCGCTGCGCGATCGACATCGTGTGCTTGGCCGAGAAGTTCAGCTGGCGGGAGGCCTCTTGCTGCAGTGTGGTGGTGCGGAACGGCGCGTACGGCGAGCGCCGGTAGGGCTTGCGCTCCACGCTGGACACGGCGAAGGCGGCGGTCTCCAGCCGCTGCGCCAGGGCGGCGGCGGCCTCGGCGTCCAGGTGCAGGACATCCGTGCTCTTCAGCTGGCCGGCCGCGGTGAAGTCGCGGCCGACGGCGACCCGGCGGCCGTCCACGGCGACCAGGCTCGCGGTGAAGCTGGTCGGGTCACTGATGTCAGGCTTGCCGTGGTCTTTCGTGGCGAACTCGGCCTCGAGGTCTGACCAGTCGGCCGGGCGGAACGCGATCCGCTCTCGCTCCCGGTCCACCACCAGCCGGGTGGCCACCGACTGCACCCGCCCGGCGGACAGCTTGGGCATGACCTTCTTCCACAGCACGGGCGAGACCTCGTACCCGTACAGCCGGTCGAGCACCCGGCGGGCCTGGTAGGCATCGACCAGACCGTCGTCCACCTGGCGCGGGTTGGCGATGGCGCGGGCGATCGCTTCCGGGGTGATCTCGTGGAAGACCATCCGGCTGGTCGGCACCTTGGGCTTGAGTTCCTCCAGCAGGTGCCAGGCGATGGCTTCGCCCTCGCGGTCTTCATCGGTGGCGAGCAGGAGCTCGTCGGCGTCCTTGAGCAGGCTCTTGAGCTTGGAAACCTGCTGCCGCTTGTCGCTGTGCACGACGAACAGCGGCTCGAAGTTGTCGTCCACGTTGACGCCGAGCCTGGCCCACGGCTCGCCCCGGAACTTGGCCGGGATCTCGGCCGCGCTGTCCGGCATGTCGCGGATGTGGCCGACGCTGGACTCGACCACGTAGCCCTGGCCGAGATACCCGGCGATGGTGCGGGCCTTCGACGGGGACTCGACGATGACCAGCTTGGTACCGCGGCCGTCCGCGGGCACGGTCTTGCCCCGTGCGGCCGCGGTGCTCTTGCCCCTAGTGGCCTTGGCGGTAGTTCCCGCCTTCGTCCTCGTCGTGTCTGTCCTTGCTGGCACGCTCTTCCCGTCCTCGTATCCGCGTCGTGACCGCCTCACGGTACCCGCGGTCAGACGCTGCCCCACAGCTGCAACCATCGGGCCGGTTCGGTGTGTTCCCTCGGGTTCGCTGGAATACACGGCAGATTTCACTACCGCCGGTTGAATCACCGGTGAACTCAAGCACAATAGGACCGATGGCCGACTACGCCTACCTCGTCGTCTACCTGCCACGCGGAACGTCCCGAGACGCTCGCGACGCCGCGCGGAGGATCCTGACCGACCACGCCGAGTACGGAGACTGGGAACTGTCCAGGCTCTTGCTCAACGCCGACGGCAGCAGGAAGGCTACCCTCCGAAGGCGAATCATACGCCCAGTCCGGACATTCTGAGCTGCTACCCGCGAGCGGAGCCCGGTCACGGAGGGCCCAGACGCGGGCCGCGTCCTGACGGCACCCAGGCCGGCGCCGATTCGGCCGAGCGCCGTTAACAGCGGTCAAGAAACCCATCGAGAACGCGGGTGCCGAAACGCAGGCCCTCGACCGGCACGCGTTCATCGATACCGTGGAACATTCCGGAAAAGTCCAGGTCTGACGGCAGCCGAAGCGGCGTGAACCCGAAGCAGCGCATGCCGAGGCGGCTGAACGACTTGGCGTCGGTGCCGGCCGACAAGCAGTAGGGAATCACGTGCGCACCCGGATCCTCGGCGAGAAGTACGCTGGTCATCGCGTCGTACAGCTCACCGTCCGGGGTGGTTTCCAGCGCGATGTCGTGATGGATGAACTCCCGGGTGACGCCGGGGCCGAGCACCCGGTCGAGTTCGGCCAGGAACTCCTCCTCATGGCCGGGGAGGAAGCGCCCGTCTACTTCCGCGGTTGCGGTCTGCGGCACCACATTCACTTTGTACCCGGCGCGGAAAACTGTCGGATTTACCGTATTGTGCAGCGTCGCGCCGATAATGCGAGAGATAGAACCTATTTTACTGAGCAATTGGCCCGGGTCGTTCGGGACAAATTCTGTGCCGAGTGCCTGAGAGGCACCTTCCAGGAAGGCCTGGACGGACGGGATGAGCCGCACCGGCCACTCGTGCCGCCCCAGCCGGCCGATCGCCTCGGCCAGTTCGGTCACCGCGTTGTCCGGCTGCACCATCGAGCCGTGGCCGGCCGTGCCGCGCGCGGTCAGCCGCAGCCAGGCCATCCCCTTCTCCGCGGCTTGCAGCAGGTAGAGGCGCTGGCCGCCGAGGGTGAGGCTGAAGCCGCCGACCTCGCCGACCGCCTCGGTGACGCCCTCGAACAGCTCCGGGTGCTTGTCCACCAGGAAGCGAGCGCCCCAGGCGCCGCCAGCCTCCTCGTCGGCGGTGAAGGCGAGCACGACGTCGCGGGCCGGTTTCCGTTGCTCGCGGAGCCGCTGGCGGACGACCGCCAGCATCATCGCGTCCATGTCCTTCATGTCGATCGCGCCGCGGCCCCAGATGCAGCCGCCGGAGATCTCGCCGGAGAAAGGATCGTATCGCCAGTCTCCGGCACTGGCTGGGACGACGTTGAGGTGACCGTGGACCAGCAGGGCGGGCCTTCCGGGGTCCGTGCCCTCGATGCGGGCTACCACGCTGGTGCGCTCGGGGTGCGATTCCAGGACCGTGGGCTCGAGGCCGGCCTCGGAGAGCTTGGCGGCGGTGTACTCGGCGGCCTGGCGCTCCCCCGGGCCGGAGTGGTCGCCCGGGTTGGAGGTGTCGATCCTGATCAGGTCGCGGCAGATGTCGACGACCTCGTCCTGCGCGGTCACGTGGTCAGCTGTCACCGTCCTATCGTTGCACTGGGTTGGCCGGGCGCGCGGGCCGGGCCTGCGCGCCGGGCCTGCGCGCCGGGCCTGCGGGGCCCGCGCCGTGCCGGGCGGCGGGGTGCTGCGCGGTCACGAGAGCGGCTTTCGTCACTCTGGCACCACCCGTACCAGGTGCTATGAGCGTCGTACGGCGTGAATGTCGCATTCATGCAGCTAGAAATTGCCGAAAAATAAGGCGTAGCATCCTGGAATGCGGCATCCTGCTGTGGTATGAGCGGCAACGAGGAAACGGGGCAGGTGCTGGCGGCGAAGTTCGGGGTGATCTTCCCGCATCTGGATGAGCGGCAGCGGCGGCTGCTGATGGGGGTCGAGGCCCGGGCGCTGGGTCATGGCGGGATCCGGCTGGTGGCCCGGGCCGCCGGGGTCCGCGAGGCGACCGTGTCGCTGGGCGTTACCGAGCTGGACTCCGGCGCGGAGCCGCTGGGCCGGGCGCGGCGGCCGGGCGGGGGTCGCAAGCGGGCCGCCGACCTGGATCCCGGGCTGCGCCCGGCGCTGCTGGCGCTGGTCGAGCCGGAGGAGCGGGGCGACCCGATGTCGCCACTGCGGTGGACGGTGAAGTCCACGCGGAACCTGGCGGCCGAGCTGACCCGTCAGGGTCACCGGGTCGGCGCCGATACCGTCGCTGACCTGCTCCGGGAGGAGGGCTTCAGCCTGCAGGGCAACGCCAGGACGATCGAGGGCAGGCAGCACCCGGACCGGGACGGCCAGTTCCGGTACATCAACGAGCAGGCCCGGGCCTTCGCCGCCGCCGGCGACCCGGTGATCAGCGTGGATGCCAAGAAGAAGGAGCAGGTCGGGCAGTACGCCAGCGGCGGCCGCACCTGGCGGCCCGGAGGCGACCCGGTCAAGGTCCGCGACCACGACTTCCCCGGCCCGGGCAGCGGCACGGCCATCCCGTACGGGATCTATGACCTGGCCGCCAACGCGGGCTGGGTGAACGTGGGCACCGACCGCAACACCGCGCAGTTCGCGGTGGAATCGATCCGCCGCTGGTGGAAGGACCGCGGCAGCGCGGACTACCCCGCCGTGCGGCGGCTGCTGATCACCGCGGACGGCGGCGGGTCCAACGGCTACCGGACCCGCGCCTGGAAGGCCGGGCTGGCCGCGCTGGCCGCCGAAACCGGGCTGGAGATCACCTGCTGCCACTTCCCGCCCGGCACCTCCAAGTGGAACAAGATCGAGCACCGGCTCTTCAGCCACATCACCATGAACTGGCGCGGCCGCCCGCTGACCAGCCACGAAGTGATCGTGAACACGATCGCGGCCACCACCACCCGCACCGGGCTGAGGGTGCACGCCGAACTGGACCCCAGCCCCTACCCGGCCGGCGTCAAGATCAGCCAGGCCGAGCTGGACGCCCTGCCGGTCACCACGCACGACTGGCACGGCGAGTGGAACTACACCCTGCACCCCGCCCCGGCCACCCCGCCCCGCGCGGCCGCCGCGGCACCGCGGCCCGCCGCCCGGCCCCGCCCGGACCTGGCCTGGCTCACCCGCCCCGCCATCACCGGCCTGCCCGGCCCCGCCTTCGACGCCCTGGCCGCCGCCCTGGCCGCTCCCGCCGCCGCGCTCCGCCAAGCCGCCCTGGACCGCCGCCGCGGCCACCGCCCCCGCCAGGCACACGGCCACGGCCCCCGCCCCCGGCACACCCTCACCAGCAAGCTCACCGCCGCCATCCTGCACGACCGCCACGGCCTGCCCCAGCACGCCATCGCCGCCCTCTACCAGGCCACCCCCGCCACCATCAGCCGCCACATCGGCGACATCCGCCGCCTGCTCGCCCAGACCGGCCACACCATCCAGCCCGCCCCCCGCAAGCTCACCACCCTCGACGACCTCCACCGCTACGCGGCCGACCACGGCATCCCGGCACCAGCAAAGATCAAGACAGCGTGTTAATAATCGGCTCCTACCTAGAGCGACATGGCTGGGACATCCACGCCGTATGAATGAGCGGGCCTGGGCAACGGGTAAGGGATTCGGCGGTCACGGGAGTGGGCTGGGAACGCACGGGCATCAGGAGTGAGGCCAGTGCCCGCGCTGGCTCCCCCGCGGTGATCGGCTTGAGCTAGGCGGCCTCGTGCTGGAACAACACGAACGCGGCATCGATGCGATATTGAAGGGGGCGGTAGCCGTGACCGGGTGCCGGGAAGGGTTGCTGAGGCGCATGACCGGGCATTATGGCCAGCGGGACTGACGGAGACGAGCGGCGTCGCGTAATGAGATTCGCTGGCCTGCGCACTCGCCTGGGGGCGTTCGGTTTGCTAAGGTAACTCAGCCGATGCGTACCCCGCGCATCGCGAGTCCGGGTGGCGGAATAGGCAGACGCGCTAGCTTGAGGTGCTAGTGCCCGTAAAGGGCATGGGGGTTCAAGTCCCCCCTCGGACACATGGGGTTGAAGTCCCTAGGGACACAAGCCCCGGGATTCTGTGGGTGCCTGCGAGCAAGGCCACGCCACCGCGCGCGAGCGCCTCTCGATCCCTGCGCGGGCAATGCGGTCACATCGACGTGGCGAGAATGTCGTCACGATCACCTCGATACAGCCCCGCTCAACCAACTCGGCCAGGGCAATGATGCACAGCGCCCGGGATCTTCAAACCCGGCTCCGCATCGACCTCGCCATCCAGATCGGCAGTGCGATTGAGCCTGTGCCGCACACCCACGCGCAGGTAACGGCCGATCGGCGTCCTGGCGCAGGTCCGGGTCCCCTGTGACACCCCACAAGAAGCCTTGGTCGTGGACGCGCTCGCCTCGTTCGGTGTGGTGCACGCGGACATGCCCTTGACGCTGGCCAACATCTGGCTCGCCATCCAGGGGCCGGCCTGTACGGAGGGACCTGCCCGCCAGTGTTTCCCCCTGAACCGCCGGGGCCTGAAGAGCCGCGGCGCTGCTACAGGTCGTTATGGTCCGGCAGCCTGCGCCTGGAGCTTGGCCCAGGTGTCCCTGAGGCCGAGGGTGCGGTTGAAGACCAGCCGTCCGGGCGTCGAGTCGGGATCCGGGCAGAAGTAGCCGAGGCGCTCGAACTGCACGGTCTCACCGACCGGCAGTTCCGTGAGCGCAGGCTCCACCAGGCACTCCTGGAGCACCGTCTCCGAGTTGGGGTTGAGGTCGGCGTAGAGGTCGCCGTCAGCGCCGGGATCGGGGCGGGTGAAGAGACGGTCATAGATACGCACCTGGGCGGGCACGGCGTGCTCGGACGAGAGCCAGTGCAGCGTCGCCTTCGGCCGGCGCCCGTCGGGGGCGTCGCCGCCGCGCGTCTCCGGATCGTAGGCGCAGCGGAGCTCGACGATCTCGCCGCTCGCGTCCTTGACCACGTTGGTGCAGGTCACGAAGTAGGCGTAGCGCAAACGCACTTCGCGGCCGGGGGCGAGGCGGAAGAACTTGCGTGGCGGGTCCTCCATGAAGTCGTCGCGTTCGATCCAGAGCTCGCGCGCGAAGGGCGCCTTGCGTGTCCCGGCCGAGGGATCCTCCGGGTTGTTGACGGCCTCCACCTCCTCGACCTGCCCCTCTGGGTAGTTCTCGATCACGAGCCTGAGCGGGCGCAGGACGGCGAAGCGTCGCAGCGCCCTCCGGTTCAGCACGTCCCTGACCTCGTGCTCGAGCATCTCGATTTCGGCAGCGCTCGTGCCCTTGCCTCCCAGCGAGACCATGTTGAGGAAGTTGCGCAGACCCTCGGGCGGGAAGCCGCGCCGGCGCAGGGCCGAGAGGGTGGGCATGCGCGGATCGTCCCAGCCTCGCACGTGGCCCTCGCTCACAAGCCGCCGTAGGAAGCGCTTCGAGAGCACGGTGTACGTGAAGTTGAGGCGGGCGAACTCGTATTGGTGCGGGCGCGAAGGCACCGGCAGGTTCTCGATCAGCCAGTCGTAAAGCGGTCGGTGATCCTCGAACTCGAGCGTGCAGAGGGAGTGGGTGATGCCCTCGACTGCGTCCGACTGGCCGTGGGCGAAGTCGTACAGCGGATAGATGCACCACTCGTCGCCGGTCCGCGGGTGGGTTGCGTGCAGGATCCGATAGAGCACCGGGTCGCGCATGTTGATGTTGGGCGCGGCCATGTCGATCTTTGCCCTGAGCACTCTGGCGCCGTCCGGAAACTCCCCTGCGCGCATGCGCTCGAACAGGTTGAGGTTCTCATCGATCGAACGGTCGCGCCAGGGGCTGTTCCTGCCCGGCTCTGTGAGGGTGCCGCGGTGCTCCCGGATCTTGTCGGCGGAGAGGTCGTCGACGTAAGCCTTGCCGGCCTTGATCAGGTGTACGGCCCAGTCGTAGAGCTGGTGGAAGTAGTCGGAGGCGAAGTAGAGATGCTCGCCCCAGTCGAAGCCGAGCCAGCGGATGTCTTCCTGAATCGAGTCGATGTACTCCTGCTCTTCCTCGATCGGGTTGGTGTCGTCGAAGCGCAAGTGGCAGCGGCCGCCGAGCTCCTGGGCGATCCCGAAGTTGAGCGCGATCGCCTTGGGGTGGCCGAGGTGGAGGTATCCGTTCGGCTCGGGCGGGAAGCGCGTCACGACCTCCGAGACTCTGCCCTCGCGCACGTCGGCGGCGACGATCTCGCGGATGAAATCGCGTCGTTCGGGAGAGGCTGGAGCGCGGGCGCTGCTGCTCGTCATCTCGATCAGAGTAGTGCAGTACGTCGCCATGCCTGGCGCAGTCGGTGCACTCACGCTCAGGTGACAACCTCACCGCACACCCGGAAGCCGCCGGCATCATCCGGCAGGCGAGCGGCTTCCCACGCTTTGATCAATTCCTCGGACCTCGCCTCGCTCTGCCTGCGGTCCAGCTTGACCACCCCCACGGCATCTGGCAGGTGAAGACAAAGCTCCGGCACCGCGTGGGCGAGATGGGACATCGCGCAGGCGCTTCTGGCGTCAACAGGAAATATATGGCCGACGCGTAATACTCAGCGAGAAGCTAACTACGCTCAGCTAGCCAGGCATGCAACCTCCGGCGCGATTCCGTCCACCCGTCACCACTGCCTACCGGTCCAGCCGACACGAAACAGCAGAATGGCAGGTCACCAACTCCAGAAGCCCCGGCCACGTGACGACGCCCACAGCAGCCGTTGGTCACGTCGCGGCGGTTGCCAGTACCTCTTCTTTGTCACCACAGCGGTCATCGGGCGCGTTTCCGACGCTGAACTCGCCTACTGTGCCCGCGCGTTTGACGAGGCGGCCCCAGCGCTCGTGGCGGCCGTGCTGGCGGCCGATCTCCTTCCCGCTCGGCAGCGAGCCATCCTTCGCACGGTTTACCTGTGCCCACTGCCACGCTGCCCGCTGCAGATCCAAGGCCGCGGCGCTCTTGCGTTGCCGGGACGCCCCTGACGGATGATTCCTGTTTGAGGATTGTGCTGATGCGGGCGCCTCATGCCTGGGCGATTGCGGTCGAGGTCGTCCGCTCGTGAAGGCCACACCACGTGCGGCGCCGTGGCGGACTTGGCGCATGAGGAGCTCGTATGCGGCGATCAGCGCGAACGATGGCCACGCAGCGATGACCCGGCCAGTTACCGTTGGTTCGGCCACTGCGACATTGGCCGTCAAGCTCGCGACGCTGCCCACAACCAGCCATGCCCACGGCAGGACGCCGCCGCGACTGCCTGACCGCGAGTCAGAGAGCAACGTGGTTGAGGCCGCGACGATCATGCCGTCTACCGACAGCGGAGTCAGCACAGCGACCCAGCCCGGCTGGCCGTGCAGTGCGACGAGCATGTGCATATGGAGGTACGAGACGATACCGGCGATGAGAGCCAGCAGCCCCACGACGGCCGGACGCCAGCGGAGCGAGGGCAGCCGTCCGGTCGGGAAGACCAGGAAGAGGGCGGCCAGGTCCATGGCCACGAGCGCGAAGACGGCCTCGGCCAGCGTCCCGACTGCGGCCGCCGCCGGGAGCGTGCCGGGGTGCGCCTTCGCGCCGACGCTTCCGGCCGCGTCGGACGTGGCCAGGGAGCTCCACTCCAGCACGGTCAGCACGAGCGCGACCAGCATGGTCGCGGTCAGCCCGGCGGTGACGGCCCGGGCAGGCGACCGGCGTCCCGGGCCCGCGGCCTGCAGCTCGGGCGGCTGGGGCGGGGCGGCCGGAGCGCTGGTGGCCGCGGGCTTCATGGGGTGGCCTCACCGGAGGGCCGGACCGGGCCGGTCACCTAGATCAGCCGCCGGAGCGCCGGGACCTGGGTACTCAACGGGCACAGCACGGCGAGCAGATCCGCGAGGCACCAGTGGGCGTCAGGAGAGACGATCATGCTGTGTGCCCTTCCCCTCGGGACCATGTGTCCGCTAGCCGCGGAGGAAGCCGGCTCCCGGGTCCTCCTGGGGACGATCTCCTCGCGGAGCCGACGCGGTCAGCCACGTGGCCGGGCAGCCGGTAGGACAGCACGATCAGCCCCACCGGGAACAGAGCTACTGGGATGGCCGTCAGCAATCCAGCGCCGAACGTGATGTCCCAGGTCAGCGAGTGGGCCGACAGCGGCGTCGACGCCGTGAGCAGCGTGGCCCCGGCCAGCCCGGCCGCGCCGATGGCGACGCCCCAGCTGGCCAGCTGGCGGGGCAGCCGACCGGAGGCCCGGCCCGCCCGGCCAGCCGCGAAGACCCAGCCGAACAGGAAGATCATGCCGATGTAGGCGCTGTCGGTCCCGGCGGCGAACGGCGCCAGGCCGAGCACCATCAGCATCGACACGGTCGTCATCACGGCCATCGCGACGATGGCGAGCGAGGTGATCGCGCCCAGCCCGCGGCGGTGGCCGCACACGGCGAGCAGGCCCACGGCGACCGGGATCGTGGCCAGGGTTGAGACGTCTCCCACGACGTCGTTGGCGGGCCCGGTCCACGCGTACGGCCCGTCGGCCGGCGTCGTGAGCAGCACCACGAGCAGGACGTTGGCCAGGAGCCCGGTCACGCCGGCGACCAGGGCCCAGCGGTCGACGGTGCGAACCGCCCGGGCCAGCTCCGCGGCCGCCGCGCGCCGCGGCCCGGCCCCCGCCGGCGCCCGGCCCGCGCTGGCCGTCCTCATGCCGGCCGCCGGCGCTGCTGGTGCACCAGGACCAGGGCGGTGATCGTGGCGGCGATGACGAATCCCTCGATGATCATCACCCATGCGGGCGCGTTCAGGAAGAACGCGGGCACGGCGAGCACGGCCGAGATGACCCGGGTCACCACGATCGCGGTCAGCGCCCCGCGGCTGCCCCGCCGCGCGGGCACCAGGGCCAGCAGCGTGATGAGCCCCAGGGCGGCTACGCCGAGGCTCACGATCAGCGGCGGTGCATCGGAGGACCCGATGACGGCGGTCAGCGCGACGTCGATGAGGCCGAGGGTGGCGAAGATGGCGGTGGCGGCGTTGCTGAGGGACACCGGCCGGGCCAGCGTCTCCTGCGTCGTGATCATGGCATTCTCCCAGTTCAGTTCGGGTACGTACGATTGACGCTAGGGGCCGGGCGGCCGGGGCAGAACGAGGCCGGCCACCAACATGGTTGCGGCGGCCCGCAGGGCTGGTTCCGGCTGGCTTCTAGGGGTTCAGCCGCGCAGGCCCGCGTCGCGCAGGAACGTCAGCACCGCGGTGACCCGGCGGTGGGACAGGTCCTCGGTGGTCAGGCCGAGCTTGGTGAAGATGGCGTTGACGTGCTTTTCCACCGAGGACTCCGACAGGTGCAAGTGCGCGGCGATGCCGGCGTTGCCCCGTCCGGCCGCCATCTCCCGCAGCACGTCGAGTTCGCGCGGCGTCAGGTCCCTCAGGGCCGAGGCGCGTACCCGGGCCCGGCCCCGGATGAGCGCCTCGACCACCTGCGGGTCGATCAGGGAACCGCCTGTGCTCACCTCACGCAGCGCTTCCAGCAGCCGGCCTACCTCGCCGATCCGGTCCTTGAGCAGGTAGGCCAGCCCGGCCGTGCCGTCCCGGAACAGCTCGAACGCATAGCTCTCGTCGGCGTACTGGGACAGCACCACGACGCCGGTGCCAGGGTACGCCGACCTGATCGCGTGCGCCACGTCGATGCCTTCCATGCTGGGCCGTTCACCGAGGCCGCCTGGGCTGGCCGGCATGCGGATGTCGGTGAGCACGGCCGCGGGCCGCAGCCGCCCGACGGCATCGAGCAGTTCCGGCGCCGACCCGACGGCGGCCTCGACGAGGACGTCGCCGGAGTCCTCGAGCAGCCGCCGCACGCCCTCCCGTACCAGGTAGTTGTCGTCGGCCGTGACGATCCGCAGCGGCTCAGGCATCCGCGTGCTCCCGGCCGACTGCCGACTCGGAACCGGCCGCTGCCCCGGAGGCAGCCGCTAGCTCGGAACCGGCCGCCGCCGGCTCGCCGCCGACCGGGATGTGCGCGCATACCGACGTGCCCAGTCCCGCGCCGCTGGTGATGGTCAGCGAGCCGCCCACCGTATCCAGGCGATCGGACAGGCCGGCCAGCCCTAGCCCGCGCGGCCGGCCGGGATCGAATCCGCATCCGTCGTCGCGGATCACCAGCCCGAGGCGGCCGTCCTGCTGGCTCAGCGACACCTCGACCTCGCTCGCGCTGGCGTGCTTGACCACGTTCGACAGCGCCTCGGCCAGCACGTACCAGGCGGTCGCCTCGACCTGCTCGCCGAACCGCACGCCGCGCAGCCGCGGGTCGGCCCGGACCGCCATCGGCACGGCCAGCCTGCTGGACTGAGCCTCGATCGCCTCGAGCAGCCCGCGGTCGGACAGCACCGGCGGGTGGATCGCGTAGGCGATCTCGCGGACGTCGTGCAGCGTGGCAGCCAGATCGCGCTGCATCTCGGCCAGCCCCCCGGCCGCGGCCGGGTCGCCCCGCAGCAGCTGCTGGCGCACCAGCCCGGCCCGGGCCGACAGGGCCACGATCTCCTGCTGGACCCCGTCGTGCAAGATCCGCTGGATCCGCCGGCGCTCGGCGTCCTGGCCCGCCACCACCCGGTCGCGGGACGCCGCCAGCTCGGCCGCCTGGTCCCGGACCTCCTCGATGCGCCGGGACAGTTCCGCGGCCAGGTGCAGGTTATGCACGCCGACCGCGGCCTGGGCGGCGAAGTAGGCCAGCAGCCTGCGGTCCTCGGCCAGCAGCGGGCCGTCCGAACGCGGCCCGCACTCGATGCGTCCCAAGACGGCGCCCTGGTATTCGATCGGCACGGCCGCGGCCGGCTCGCCGGATGGCGTGCCGTCCGTGACCACTCGCGGCGGCCCGCCGGCCGCCTCCAGCGTTACCCGGGACCAGGTCAGGTCCAGGCCGCGGCGCACCTCCCCGGCCAGGTCGCGCAGCAGCCCGTCCGAGCCGGGCACCCGGGTCAGGCTCTCGCCGAAGCGGCTGAGGCTGGCGTAACCCGCCAGCCGCGCGCCCAGCACCCAGCGGTCCGCGGCGTGCTCCAGACGGCGCCGGACGGCCTGGCCCGCCGCCCCGGCGGCCACCGCGACCGCCACCGCGACCGCGGCCGGCGCGGCCATGCCGGCCAGCACGCCGGCCAGGACGGCCAGGACGGCGAGCACGACGGCGATCGATGCCCGCAGGACACGGTGCACGGACGCGCGCCGGGCCGGCTCGTCAATACCGAATACCCCGGTGTAGAACATTGCCGCCAGCAGCGACCCGAGGGTGGCGGCGAGCCCCAGGTAGGACAGCGCGCCGCTCGCGGCCGCGGCGGCCGCGTCGTCCGGGTCCGCCAGCCGCCAGAGCAGGGCGGCCGGGATCCACAAGCTGGCCGAGACCGCCAGGCCCAGGAACAGCCAGCGTATCCTCCTGCGCCGGGCCCCGTCGGTGCGCCGGTAGCGCAGCGCGAGCAGCACCACCCCGATCACCGGCCAGGCCGGGAAGGTGCGGTACACCGCCTCGGCCGCTCCGCCCAGCGGCGCCAGGGCAGGCACCCACAAGGCGCGGTACACAACCGGGGGCACGCTGTCCGGGGGTCCGCCGGCCGGCGCGATGTTGGCCTCGCTGACCGCCTCGACCAGCGGGAGCAGGAAACCCGCCAGCGCCACCGTCCAGATGACGACGCGTTCGTAGGCGCGTTCGGGCCGCCCGGACGGGAACAAGCCGAACAGGCCGACGCCGGCCACCGGGCCGGCCACCGCGAACCAGTGCTCCAGCAGCGCGATCGCCGCGGTCGCCGAGGCGGTAACCCCCCAGTGGTTCTCGGCCATCGGCAGGAACACGTCCCCGAGCGCCGCGTCGCAGCCGAACGCGACGCCGACGCCGACCAGCCACCAGACCATCCGGTTCGCCGGCTGGCGCAGGAACCCGGCCACGCCGAGCACCAGGAACGGCAAGGGTCCGACGATGAGCCAGTAGAGCTCCGAGGCATCGCCGGTGGCCACGGACACCACGCCAGTGGCGAGGATCACCCCGCCGCCGAGCGCCGCCAGAGCGGCGATTATGGCCCGCATGCCTCCATTGTGCGAGGGACCTCCGGGAAAGCGCCATGAGGTGAACCGCACGTCCCTATGGAGGCGGGCCGCACCCCGGATCGGGGGCGAGCACGGTTCAGCCGGCCCGCGCCCGCGGCCTACCGTCGCCAGCATGACCAAGACAACCGCCCGGAGATGGGCCTACGCGGCGGCGGCCGCCGGGGTGACCGGCAACGGCACGCTTGCCGTCGGGCACCGCGGCAACCGGCTACCCGTTCGGCACCGGGCCCGGGTGGCCTGGCCGGCCAGCTGATCGCGGCCACGATCCTGGGCTGCGGTGCGCTGATGCTGGCCGGGTTCGCCGTCAACCTCGGCGCCGCCGTCTGGAACGCCACGGCCGTGGCCGTCCTCGCCTGGCTCGCGATCCCGTCTGGGTCCTTGCCTGGGCCGGACGCTGGCCCGGTCGCGATCCGTCCTCCCCGAAACCGAGAGCGCGGCCGGGTCAGGCTGCGGAAGGGAAGCACGAGCATGAAAACCGCATACCGCGTACTCGCATATCTGCTGGCGTTGTCCGTCGCCGTGCAGGCGTCGCTGATCGCGTTCGGCGCCTTCGCTCTAGAGGACAGCATCGACAACGGCCCGGTCTCCGACGGCGACACCACCGGGGTGACCTTGCATCACTCGTTCGCCTACGTGGTCGCGCTGTTCGCTATCGCCCTACTGGCGGTATCGTTCGGCGCCAAGATTGAGCACGGCGTGCGCTGGGCGGCGATCCCGTTCGGCCTTGTCGTGGCGCAGTTCTTCCTCGCGTACGCCGCCTACTCCGCGGCTATCCTCGGTGTGCTGCATGGTCTTAACGCGCTCGCCATCTTCGCGGTCGCGCTGCTGGCCGGGCGCCGGGTGCCGAAGACAGCGGTCGTGGCGGAGCCATCGGCTGCGGAGGATGCCCCGGTCTGATGTCTGGGCGGCCCTCAACCGCCTGTCCTGCACGCGCCCGCGCCGCATACCGCTGTCCTCGGCAGCTTCGCCCCGGCTACCCGCTGGTCGCGGCTACCTGCCATCCACGTCGAGCGAAAATTTCCTGATCAGCCTCAGGGCGGGCGGGTTCGGGCTGAACCTCGCCGAGGCCGACTACTGCTTCCTGCTCGACCCCTGGTGGAACCCCGCGACCGAGACGCAGGCTGTCGACCGGGTCCACCGCATCGGGCAGACCCGGAGCGTCATGGTCTACCGTCTCGTGGCCAAGGACACCATCGAGGAAAAGGTCATGGCGCTGAAGGCCAGGAAGGCCAGACTGTTCTCCAGTGTGCTGGACGACGGCAACGCGTTCGGCACGGCCGTCGACGCCGACGACATCCGCGCCCTGCTCGCCTGACCGCACGGCTGCTTCCCGGGCCTTCAGGGTCAGGGCCGGTGGCAGGGGCCGTTGCGGCAGCGAGCGAGCCGCCCCATAGGTGGTGTATGATGTGGTGTATGAAGCGGACCAACATCTACCTCGCCGAAGGCCAGGCCGCCGCGCTGGACCGGGCCGCGCGGGCAGCGGGTGTCTCCCGCGCTGAACTGATCCGCGAACTGATCGACCGCGCGATCGGCGGGGATCCCGGCTCGGACCTCGCTGCCGACCTCGCCGCCATCGACGGGTCCTTCGGCATCCTGGCCGGGGAGGACGCATTCGCCCGAGGACGGGATGAGCGCATGGATTACCTGGACCGGCTGGCCGGCGCGTGATCCTGGTCGACAGCGACGTGCTCATCGAGCACCTGCGCGGTAACACGGCCGCGCGGGAATGGCTCGTCCAGGCCCGGCGATCCTCCGGGCCGCTGGCCATCAGCGTCGTCAGCCTGACCGAGATCGCCGGGGGGATGCGCTCACCCGAACGCCGAGAAGTCATGCGCCTGCTCGGCAGCATGCAACGGTTCGAGGTCGGCGAGCAGGCGGCCTGGCGGGCGGCGGCGCTCATGCGAGAGTACCGCCGGTCCCACTCCGGGATCGGCCTCGATGACTACCTGATCGCCGCGACCGTACTCACCGAGGGACTGGAACTCGCCACCCTGAATATCCGGCACTACCCCATGTTTCCCGGGCTTACCCGGCCCTTCCCGACCTGAAAGACCGTCAGCCCGCCCGGTCACCGCTGCCCTCCGAGGACCAGTTCGCCCGTGGCGGCCGGTATGTACGTACCTGGCGACTCGCCCCTCGGACACATCGCGATCATGCTCTGACCTGCCGATATGTCATGTGATAGGACTTTGGACAGGCTTGGGCGGCGCTCGTTTCTGCAGCTCACAGCCATGGGGGTTCAAGTCCGGTTAAGATCACGAAACGGTAACACGACCGGTGGACCGTTCTGCGGCCCGGAGCACCCGCTCAACTCTGGCGGCAGCGCTCGGCGAGTATCAGGATCACCGGAAACCGTCAGGATCAATGGGTGCCCGTCGCGGCGACATGCCTTGCTATAGGAATCCGCAGTGCTCCCCTCGGAGCCCCTCTGCCACGGACGGCCGTCCGGCCTGACGGGCTTATCCGGCATGCTTACCCTGTTCGGTCCAGTGGGCGAGTTTAGTGTGGATATCCGGGGTGCCCGGGTGCTCCGCACCAGCCCGCGCAGCTCGCTGCCCGGTCGGCCGCGAGGCTGCACCGCGTACTGCCGTCGGCGAAGAATCACCGCGTTCGTTCATCCCGCTAGCTGAACGCAGAGGTGGTTCTCATGGGAGAGGCAGATGCCGGCGCCGGCTGGCCAGCCCGCGCCCGCCGCGCGGCGCAGGTGCTCACCGCGGCGGCCGACTCCGCGGCCGCCGACAGCACCCTCGCCCTGACGCTGCTGGCGGACCTGCGGACGGTCTTCGGTGACGCCGACCGCCTGGCCACGTCCGTGATCCTGGATCGCCTCGCGCGACTCGACGAGTCGCCGTGGGCCAACGTCGGCAAGCCGCCCAAGCCGCTCGACGCTCACGGACTGTCCCGGCTCCTGAAAGACTACGGCGTCCGCCCGAAAGTGGTCTGGATCGGCGAGCAGACAGCCCGCGCCTACTACCGCGCCGAACTCGCCGACCAATGGGACCGGTACGCCCCTCGTAAGGGGGATCGCAACTAGCGTAACGAGCGTAACGGGGCAGGTGAGGCCTCTGCGACTGTGACGATGTTACGGGTGAAGGCGTAACACCGTCACATGGTCAAGGCTCTGACCAGGAACGTTACGAGGTTACGCCCGTTACGCATACCCCCGCGAGCCTGTGCACCGTTTGCGACGAGCCGCTCGACCAGACGCTCATCGACGCCGGGTTCACCGACCACGGGGAGGACACGGCCGCATGAGCCCGCGCAAGGCCGTCGGCCCGGGGGGCCCGTGCCTGCATCTGCGCGGTTGGCTATCCCGCTACATCTGGCCGACCTACTGCCAGCGCCGGTTCATCGAAGCCGCCAGGCGCGACTACTCACACCTCGCGGAGATCGTGCGGCTCTTCGACCACCGGCCCGAGCCGCAGTGCCGCGCTCGCGTCCTCCGTCCGCTAGAGGCAGCAGCGGAAGATTATGAGCCGGTCCTGCGTGCGCGACCACCGCGGCGGGGGAGGAGTGCTGCGCGCCCGCCAGACCTACGGGCCGCGGCTGACCCGGGCGCTCGTGCTGCAGGCTGCTTAATCTGGATCCCTGGTTGGGATCGCCGCAGCGTACGTGGTTATGAAGTCGAACAGCGCGATGTTGTCGGATCGCTTCAGCTCGACTTCTTGACGGGGTTCGCTTTCCTGGTCGCCTCGCGGGTCGGCCGTGAGCACGAGACGGAGCACGTCCGCTTCGCCTTCGATGCGGGTGATGCTGCGTATCTTGATCATGCCGTGACCCTAACGGGACCACTTCAGTGCCTTGACCATGTTCGCCCGGAGATCACTGGTTACCCCGGCGGCATCACCCACTGACCGTCGGCTCGGAGGCCTGTCGTGGTAAGGCGCGACGCCTGGCCGCGTTTCATCTGGTGACAAGTCCGCAGGTAGGCGCGTACGGCATCGGAGAAGCGGTCAGATGCCTGGAGCTTCCCAGGAGACAAGAGACGCCCAGCTGCCCGGCTGGGCACCGGCGGCGGGCCAGGCGGGTTAGAGGGTGCTCAGGGTGTGACAGAAGGCCTCGGGACATTAGGTGCTGGTGCTTCACACCCGTCGTCGCCGTCGGCGACGTTCTGAGCGCCGCAGTCGTCGCATGTCCCGTATCTCGCCGGCGGAAGGCTGGTCATATCCGGCTTGAGAACGGTTTCGCCAGAATACGTTCGTTCACTTTGTGCTTAGCCATCCGGGAAGCCTATTAGGTTGCCGCGAAGATTTGCGCGCCTTGAGACGGGCCGCCGGGTTTCCTTTGAACCAGGCCGCTCTGGTTGTTATCGGACACAACCTGGTCACGGGGAAATGCCAAGTTGGCGCTAATCGTGCGCCGCGACACCCCGCCGTGCATCCCTGGGACGGGGAGAGCGCGGCGCGGTTGCCGCGCTGGGGGAGGGGAATCGTGAACCATCGGCAGCCACCAGACCGTGAAGCCGGAACCGCTACGGGAATGTCTTCCGGCGGTTACCAGGACCAAGACCAGGACCAGCGCGCCCTGCGCCGATGGCTCGGCACGCAACCGGGCCAGCAGGCGCAACCGCCGCCCGGATGGCAGGAACCTCACCTCCCGTATACGCCGCGGCAAGCCTACGATCAGCAGCCGCCCGGGAGTCCGCCTGACCAGCCCGGTCCGGGCCAGTGGCAGGCGACCCGGCCGGACCAGGTCTATCGGGGCAGCCGTACCAGGAGCAGTCTCCGTATCCGCCGCAGCCGCCCTCTAGCCAGCAGCCGGGCCAGCCCCCGTTCACGCCTGATCCCCGTTACGAGCCGCCTCGGGCACAGCCGCCATACCCGCCGCAGCCCTACGGCCAGCAGCCTTACCCGCCAGGGCAGCCGCCTCACAACCAGCAGGCTTACTTCCAGGGCCAGGCGTATGGCCAGCAGTTCCGGTCGCCCTCCGGGTCCCAGGGACTGGAGCACCCCGGGTTTGGTGGAGACTCGATTCTCCCCAGATGCTCTGGTCTGGGTGGCCGTTGTCTTCCACGGTACCGCCGCCTGGCGGAACCACGGTCTGATCATTTTTCCGCTTTTGTTTTATCGAACATCTGTCCAGCTGTGCCGTCCAGCTGCCCAGCCAGATGGCGGGCTCCGCCCGCCATGCCGCCCGCCGGCGGCCTGGGCATCTCCTCGTCGGGCAACCCGCTTTGCGCCGCGGGTTCCCCGGGCTGGGCGAGGGTGACGCGCAGCGTCATCGCCTGCGACGCCGGAGGCGCCCTTGACCTGGGCGGGGGTTCCGTGGCACCCGTCCCGAGGCCGGCGGGGAGATGCCCGCCCGCCGCCGCACCCGTCCTGACCTGCCGGGCCATCTCTGAGGAGGGCCGGGGTCCGGGGCGGAGCCCCCGGCGGGTGCGGGCGGAGCCCGCCTGGGTAATGAGCGGCGGCCATGGCCGCCTCCTTCGTCCTTCCGGCGGGGCCTGCTGCCCGGCCCGCGGGCGGGGACCTGGCCGAGCGTGCCGTCGCGCCAGGCCTGCTCGTACCCGGCCGCGGCCGGCCGGCGGTGCGCCGCATTACCCGCGCGGTGTTGTACCAGCTGGCCCATTCGCTGGTGGCGGCCTCGACCTGGGCGGGGGTTTCCCATGGCCCCAGGTGGTCGATGACCTCGGTCTTGTACAGCCCGACGATGCTCTCGGCCAGCGCGTTATCGTAAGAATCCCCGGCCGTCCCGACCGACGGCGCGATGCCCGCCGCGGCCAGCTCGGCGCCGTACCGGATCGACAGGTACTCGCTGCCGGCGTCGCTGTGGTGGATCAGCCCGGCCACCCTCACGCCCTGGCGGGCCCGGTAGGTGACCGCCATCACCAGCGCGTCCAGCACCAGGCCTGTGCTGTGGTGCGCGGCGGTGCGCCACCCGGGGATCAGCCGGGCGAACGCGTCGATGACCAGCGCGGTATAGGCGGTGCCCGCCCGGGTGGGCACGAAGGTGAAGTCGACCACCCACAGCCGGTCCGGCGCATCCGGCGCGAAATCGCGGTTCACCAGGTCGGCCGGCCGCTGCTGGGACGGGTCGGGCACCGTGGTCCGCGGCTTCTTCCACCCGCCGCGGCGCACCCCGCGCAACCCGAGTTTGCGCATCAGCCGCTCCACGGTGCACCGGGCCGCCGCGATGCCCTCGCGGTTCAGCTGGTCCCACACCTTCCAGGCGCCGTACCGCTCGCCGCTGTCCTTATAGACCCGCAGGATCTGCTTCTCCAGCGCGGCATCGCGCACCGCCCGGGCAGGCGGCGGCCGCGCCCGGGCCGCGTAGTACCCCGACGGCGAGATCGCCACGCCGGCCTGGCGCAGCGCCCGGCAGGCCGGCTCGACCCCGAACTGGTCCCGGCAGGCCTCGATGAAGGCCACCACCAGGGTTACCGGTGGCCGAGCTCGGCCGCGAAAAAAGCGCTCGCCGTGCGCAAGATCGCGTTGACCCGGCGAAGCTCAGCGTTCTCCCGCTCCAGCGCCCGGATCCGCGCCGCATCCGCCAACGCGGTCCCGGGCCGCAGCCCCCGGTCGACCTGCGCCTGCTTGGCCCAGCCGCGCAGCGTGTCCGGTTTGATCCCCAGCTCGCCGCCCACCTTCCGGCAAGCCGCCGTCACGCTGGCGTCCTGATCCTTGACCAGGTCCAGCACCAGCCGGACCGCCCGGTCACGCAGCTCGTCCGGATACTTCCGTGCTGCTCCCATCGTCCCACTCTCCCGTGGATTGGGAGCCTCCACAAAACCCGGGGCGATTCAGACGGCCGCCGCGGACGTCGTGGCCGCGACGTCACAAGGTACTAACCGTACTGGGCAGCCTGGTCGCGCTGCTCATCGTCATCGGGGCGATCGGCAGCGCTACCGGGAAACCTAGGCAGGCCGGCAACGTTTCCACCGCCGCCACCAGCAGCACGCCCACCCGCACGGCGACACCCAGCCGGGCACCGACGCACCATTCGACGAGTACGGGAACAGTTCCAACCAGAGCCACCACCGCCCCGGCCGCGCCTGCCACGAGCGCCCGGGCCGCGCCTGCCACGAGCGCCCCAGCCGCGCCTGCCACGAGCGCCCCGGCCGCGCCTGCTGGACCCACCGTGTCCCAGCAGCAGGCGCTCGACTCGGCCCAGTCCTACCTGGCCCTGGGGTCAGGGTTCAGCCGGCAGGGCCTGATCGACCAGCTCGACAGCCCCTACGGCGGCAAGTTCAGCGTGGCCGACGCCACGTGGCCGGCTGACCACGTCGGCGCGGACTGGGACGCCCAGGCGGTCCTGGCCGCGAAGGGCTACATGCAGTTGGGAGGTTTCAGCCGCGCCAGCCTGATCGACCAGCTGGACAGCCCCTACGGTGGGAAGTTCAGCTGGCTCAGGCGACCTACGCCGCAAACCAGGTCGGCCTGTAGCCCGGTGCACGAGGGGTACGAACCTGACGCAGGCTCGTGACCGCCTCGTGTCCTGACCGGGACGCACTACCGCAGCAAGTGAGCTGTTTTCTGCGGTAGCGGGCACGCCGTCCTGCGGAAACGCGGCCGTCCCGGCGGTGTGACTAGCCCGGCTTTTCTGCGATAACCGGCCACGCTGCGACCCGGGAAAGGGCGGCACCGGGCGAGCTCGGGCGCCGGGTTAGTGCCAAGGCCGGTTAGTTAGGGCGGCTCGGCGCGTGTCAAGGGAGCGGTGAGGATGGCGATGTCGATGGTGGCCTTGTAGGTGGTGCGGTCGATTTTGCCTCGGGCGTTGTACCTGGACAGGGCGCGTTTGACGGCGCGGGGGCTGACGCGCAGCCGCCTGCCGGGCATGAGGCTGGCGAGGACGACGCGGCCGATTGCCCCGGCGAGGTCGATGCTGGCGCCGGCTATGACGCCTGCGGCGAGGATGACCTGGTCGCGGGCGGCGTTCAGGGTGATGGCGAAGCTGGCGCGGTCGGGGTCGGTGCCCGGGGCCGTGCTCGCGGCGTCGGCGATGGCCGTGCGGAGGGCCTGGTAGGTGATCAGCAGGGCGTAGACCTCCTGCTCGATGCCGCCGGGGGTGCGGGCGCGCAGCACGCGGCCGCCGAGGATGGTGGACTTGAGCTCGAGGTAGGCGGTCTCGATTTCCCATCTTTCGTGGTAGAGGACGGCCAGGTCGCCGGCGGGGTAGCGGGCCGCGTCGGTCAGGGTAGTGATCAGCCGGCAGCCGTCGGTGGATCGCCCGGCGCTGGTGGCGATGGTGATCTCGGCGTCGATGACCCGGACCGGGACGCCGCCGAAGCGCGACAGCCAGGAGCCGTCGGCGAGGCGCCGCAGGACGGGCAGCTTCGGGGCGCTGTTCCCGGTGCGGACGCGGATCAGGAAGTCCGCCCTGGCTCCCGCAATCTGGGCGGCCAGGAAGCCGGCGGCGAAGTTCCGGTCGGCGAGCAGCAGCATCCCCGCGCGCAGGCTGCCCAGCAGCAGCCGGGCGCAGGTGGTCTCGCCGGCCGAGATAGGGCGGAACACGGCGTCGATGACGGTGCGGGTGCCGCAGCTGACCAGGACCAGCAGCCGCAGCATCGGGTAGCCGGAGTCCCCGTTACGGCCGCCGCGCTGCCTGGTGAGTATTCCGACGAATCCGATCACCCGGTCCGGGGTTTCCGATCACCAGGAATCGGAGGCCGCGTAGCGGCCGACGCTGGGCTGCCCTGGTCCCCGGTTGGTCACCTCCTTTTGGTTCTGGTCGTAGTGTGCCATGGGCTGGTGGCCCTGGCTTGAAGCGCCGGGCGCGACACGCCCGGCGGGTCATCGCCGGGAACCGGCCACCTCGGCGGCCCGCGCCCGGGCGATCAGCGATGCCACGGTCAGCACGGTGCATGTGTCCCAGTTGGCCAGCCACTGCACGATCTGCCGGTCCCAGGCGCCCAGCTCGATCCCGGCTAGCACGTCTGCCAGGATCTGGGCCTGTTCGGCCTGGGGCATGAACCCGCGCGGCGGCGCCTGCACGGGCCCGCCCGGCAGCCCGGCCATCACCGGTCACGCCCCGGCCGCCGGTAACCTGGCGTGCCCCCGGAGCAGGAGTGGCCGGCTGTGGTGGGGGCGTGATCGTGACTGCGCGGGGGTCGCGGGATGGCTGGCCTGGGGTGGCCGCTCATGACTGGTCCTGCGGTTGTCCGCGGCCGGGGCTGGCGGCGGGGGCGCGGCGCATGGACTCGCCAGTCAGCTCGATCCGGTCGGTGCTGCCGAGCAGCCGGTCCAGGGCGGCGTCGGCGATGGTGGGGTCGGCGATGGCCTGGTGCCACATGACGACGGGGAGCTGGCTGGTGACGATGGTGGCGCGCAGGCCTGCCCGGTCCTCGATGACCTCGAGCAGGTCGGCGGCCTGCTCGGAGGTGAGGGGGCGGAGCAGCAGGTCGTCGATGACCAGGACGCTGAGGCGGGCCCAGGATGCCAGCAGCCGGGCCAGCCTGCCGTCGCCGCGGGCGATGGCCAGCTCGTCGAGCATCCGCGGGGCCCGCTGGTAGAGCGCGGTGTGGCCGTTGCGGATCGCGGCGTTGGCCAGGGCGCAGGCCAGGTAGGTCTTCCCGGTGCCGGTCGGCCCGGTGATCACGATGGAGCGGCGGTTGCTGGCCCAGTGTGCCTGGGCCAGGTCGAGGATCTGGGCGCGGTCCAGGCCGCGGGGGCGGCGGAAGTCGATGTCCTCGACGGCGGCGGGGGTGCGCAGCCGTGCTGCTTTGAGGCTGCGCTGGATGCGGCGGCTGGCCCGGTCGGTGAGCTCGCGGTCCACGAGCAGGCCGAGGCGCTCGTCGAAGCCGAGCCCGGCGTAGCCGGCCTGCTCGTTCTGCTCGGCGAGGGCGGCGGCCATGGCGTGCAGCCGGAGGGCTTTGAGCCCGTCGATGGTGGCGCTGGTGAGCATGATCGGTTGTCCTTTCTAGTGGTAGTAGCCGGGGCCGCGGACGTTGTCGTGCGCGGGGTGCGGGGCAAGGGCCGGGGGGTCGCCGGGCAGGGGCTGGCGGTCCAGGCCGGTGCGCAGGATCGACTCGACACTGCGGTAGGAGTAGGAGCGCAGCCGGAGGGCGCGGGCGCAGGCAGCCTCGGCACGCTCGGCGCCGTGGCGGCTGGCCAGGCGGATGATCCCCAGCGCGGCGCGGTAGCCCTGCTCGGGGTGCGGCCGGGATTCCAGGATCCTGGCGACCAGCGCGGCGGTGGCGGGCCCGGTCTTGGCAGCCCATTCGGTGATCCGCGCCGGGGTCCACTCGGCATGCCGCCGGTGGGATTCGGGCATGTGCGCCGGGTCGGTGGTGTGCCCGTGCCGGACGTGCGAGCGGGCATGGGAGGCAATCCGCCGCGAGTGGCGGAAGATCTCCACGGTCGCCGCTGACAGCCTCACGTCGACCTGCTGGCGGACCAGCTGGTGGGGCACCGAGTAGTAATGCTTGTCCGCGGCGATGTGGTAGTCGATGTTCACGCGGGCCTTATGCCAGGTCGCGAACTCATACCTGGTGGAGGGCAGCGGCCGCAGCGCCGGGCGGTCGGCCTGCTCGAACAGCAGCTGGCGGCTGCCGTCGAGCTTCTGGAACGGCCGGGCGTTGATCTCGGCCACGCGGGCGGCGATCGCGGCGTTCGCCTCGGCCAGGGAATAGAACTTCCGGTCGCGGAGGCGGGCGATGATCCACCGCTCGGCGATCAGCACCCCCGACTCGGCCTTGGCCTTGTCCCGGGGCTTATAGGCCCGGGCCGGGATGACGGCCACGCCGTAGTGGGCGGCCATCTCGGCGAAGGTGGCGTTGACGTCGGGCTCGTACCGGTGCGGGCGGGTCACGCCCGAGCGCAGGTTGTCGCAGACTACGATCTGCGGGCAGCCGCCCAGCGCCTCGAAGCAGTGCACGTGGGCGGTGACCCAGTACAGCAGCTCCTGGGACGGGAACGCCTCGGCATACAGGTAATTCGACGCGCCCATGACCGCGACGAACAACTCGGCGCGCAGGGCAACCTCACCGGTGCGCGGGTCGAAGACCGGGACCGTCTCGCCGGGGAAGTCGACGAACAGCTTCTCCCCGGCCTTATGCGACTGGCGCATGGTCACGTCGATGGTGCCGCGCCATTGCCGGTACAAGTTGGCGAACTGGCTGTAGCCGTACCCGTCCGGGCAGGCCTCCCGGTACTCCACCCACAGCAGCTGCAGCGTCACGCCCTTGCGCCGCAGCTCCTTGTGCACCCGGTCCCAGTCCGGCGCCGGCCGCGACACCACCGAAGGAGCCGCCGGCGGGTAAAGCAGCGCCTCCAGCCCGGCGTCATCAAGCTCGCCGGGCAGCGGCCACTTCAGGCCGGCAGACGCGGCCCGGCGCAGGTAGTCGTTGACCGTGGTCAGCGGCACGCCGGACGCGGCGCTGGCCTGACGGCGGCTCAGCTCCTCGCCGAGTGCAAGCCTGAGAACTTCGCGGATCTTGCGCATGTCGATGCGGGGTCGAGGCATCGGCGCCACTCCCTCGGACTCGGGACAAATGTCCGAGGGAGCGTTCCAGCGCCCCCAGCGCCCGCCGCGTTACGACACGCCGACCCCCGCCAGGTGATCGGAAACCCCGGAATCAGCGATCGGATTCGATCGGAACGAGTGATCGGAATCGATCGGAATCCTCAGCCTGGAGTACACGGCCAGGTTCGCCGCACTGCCGGCAACGGACATGATGGTGCCGTCGATCGCGCAGACCAGCAGCCCCCGCCAGCGGGCTCCGGCCGGGGACGGGCCGCGTAGGAGGAAGAACAGCTCGCGCAACGGCCCGGGCCCCAGGCGCCTGCGCGCTTGGGTCAGCGCGGACGCAGTCGGGACCGCGACGTCCAGCCCGTCCAGCCCGGCCGCCAGCCGGCGCCAGACCTGGGAGTAGCCCAGGTCGGCGAACAGGCACCCGGCCAGCAGCAGGTACACCACCACGCGGGCTGGAAGATCACGGACACGACGCTGGACCCGGCAGGTCTGCTCCAGCACCGCATCGACCATCTCAAACGGCACTTGCTGCGTCAGCTCGCCCAGGTGACCAGGCGCGAACCGCCCTCCGGCCACCGTCACGACACGGGTAATGACAGACTTGTCCAACGGCGGGGCTCCTGGTCACGAGGTGTGTCTTGGCGGACAAACCTCACTTACCGGAGTCCTGCTGCCATTGCACCAACCGACACGCCTTGACAGCCGCGCAGCCCGCTTAACTAACCGGCCTTGGGGTTAGTGCCCGGCGGGGAACGTGATGATGACCCCGGCCGGGACCAGGGCATTCCAATCGCCGCTGTCCACGTAGGTGTTGAAGGCGGGCTGGCTGTGGGCGCCGAGGGTCTTCCACAGCAGCGTGGCCACGTCGGTAGTGTGCGAGTGAGCCAGCGTATCGAGGGAGTACTTGCCGTCGCTGGTCCAGTCCCAGTCATGGTCCGGCGGCGTGGTCTGTGCAGTGGGGTCACTGGTCATGAAAACCACCCCAGCAGATCATCCCCTGACCCGCAAGGGCGCCAGCTGAACCCGTGATGATCGCGAAGGAGTTACCCGAGGCCACCGGAGGGCGGTGACATCCTCGCGGCAGTCCTTCGCCGTCGGCCTTCCTCGATCCAGGCCGGGATCTCCGCCGGGTCGGCACCGGCCTTGCGGCATAGCATCGCGGCCTGGCGGGCGAATGGCTCGTCCGGCTCGCCCTCATGGGCACCCTCGAACATCCCGGCGACCTCGGCCAGCAGGTCGGCACGGCCAGCGGCGAACTCTCGCAGTTCGTCCGCCGCGGCGCGTTCCTCGTCGCTGGTGAGGTCCCGCCACCGGGCGTGGCGCCGGGCTACGCCCGTTAGCTGGGCGGCGAGGATACGGTCCGCCTGCGAACGATCATCGATCATGTATTCGAGTATGACACCAGCTCGTTAACTAGCGGGGTGCCCGGTCAGCGCATGCTGGTCCTGTGACGGCGTGGGAGCTTGAGCGCGAGCTGGCCGGGTTCGCCGGTGGGAGCAGTGACAGAAAAAACCTGGCCTAACGGGCCGTCGGCCAAGGAGGTGGTCGCTGACCTGCCGGCGGCCCCGCGCGTCAGGCGACTACCCATCGGACGGCGTTTCATCCGGGTGCGGCGCGGCGGGGGAGGAGTGCTGCGCGTCCGCCAGACCTACGGGTCACCGGCAGCGCCTGACGAGATCAAGGATCGCCTGGATGACCAGTTCTGGCTTGTCGCGCTGGATGTAGTGCCCTGCGCCGGCCACGGTCACATGCCTGCTATCGGATGACAGCGCGGCCAATTCGTCTTGCATCAACGTCCATACCCGCTGCGGCCTGGCCGTCCTGGTGAGGGCGGTCAGCGGGATGGAGCCGAGCCCGAGCGGCGGCCCCAATGTCCCGGTCATCATGAGCAATTCCCGTACCACGGCACGCCTCTGCCGCGTTGATAGCAATATGGCGCGTGCCGCACCTGCATACTCAGGGGGAGCCTCGAGGGCGATGTCGGAATCAAGGCCACGCATCAGGCCGAGAGCTGCGGCGAGTCGGCGGATGCCGAGCATCCGGGCCTGCCGCTGTACCGCCATCTTGACGTACCAGACGCGGCCTTGCCGCCAGTCCACCACAGCTTCGCGCTCAGCCTGTTCTTCGTGGCTGGAGTCGACCAGCAGCATCCCCGCCACCAAATCCGGATACCGGGCATAGAAGCGGCGGGCGATGATGCCACCGATGGGATGGCCGACCAGGACATAGGGCGGCGGGATGGAGGCGGCGGCCAGCAGCGCGTGCAGGTCCGGGACCTCGATGGCCTGCGGGACGGGCGCCTCGTTCACGGCTTCGGCCGACCCGGAAAGGAGGCCGCCCCGGCGCAGTCAGAACCGGTGCCGCCTGAGCACATCGGGTAGCACCCCCGCCCGCCAGCTACCACTGCTGAAAACCGGCACAACACGATCAGTAACTGACCTCGCCGGCACCCTGGATCATCGAGGTTGATGAGCTACCTTGAGGGCCTCGGGCGCGGCGGCTGTCCGACGTCAGGTATCGGCAGCCGCTCGCCGCCTTGTTTCGCTGATTCGTGAGCGATGATGCCGGGGAGGGTAAAGTTCGCAGCCATCCAGGCATTGACTGTGGGCAGGCTCCGCGTGGTCACTGCCCGCACGAAGTCGTCAGCTAGGAAATGGTGAGAGCCCTCGTGGCCGTTCGGCAAGCTGGCGTACGCTGCTGGAAGCCGGGCGGCATCTTGCACTGGAGCGTAACGGCCATGGTGCCCATCCGTTCCTGGCACGGGAGCGAGGAGGTCGGAGACGTCGGTGACAGTCGTTTTGTCCTGCCAGACGCTGACCTCGGCTATTTGCTCAAAGCTCGCGCGAGTGCCGAAATACCGGTATCGCGACTCCCGGATCTGAACTGGATAGCCGACCCGTCTCATTTCATTTGTGCGCATGATAGCGCCATCTGATAGCTCGAACAGAGCGGTTGCGTTACTGAAGTCATTGTCGAACTGGCTGACCTTCCGGTCGAATACTCCATCACCTCGTTCGTCTCGCACGGCGAGGCAGCTGACCGAAACTGCGTGACTGCTGAGTACGGAGAGGACACCGCCGATGGAGTGCGTCGGGTAGAGCATCGGCGGGAAACTTGCCGTTTCCTTCCAGTGATCTCCGCCGCTGTAGCGGTAGGCGTCGTAGAATCCGAGATCCATGTCATGCACGTAGTCGCCCTCAGCATAAAAAATACGGCCGAAGTCGTCCCCTTCGTAGCGCTCCCGGGCGTACACAGCGGCAGGATAGTAGTAGCTAGTTTCGCCCATCATATACACCAGTCCCGTAGCCTGCACGGCGGCAAGGATCGCGAAGATGTCTGACTGGGTAATAGCCATGGGCACCGTAGAGTACGCGTGTTTCCCGGCGTTGAGTGCCCTCAGTACAAGCGGGCCGTGGGTCCATCGCTGCGTGAAAATCGCAATGGCATCGCAATCCGATACGAGGAGAGCCTCGAAGGTGTCATACGTCTGGTCGAGCCCGAACCGGGCCGCAGCCTTCTCGCTCCGAGCAGCGATCATGTCGGTAACGTATACGCGCTCGACTTGCGGATGCGCCCGGAAGAGCGGGAAAAATTCCTGTGCGAATTGCCCCGCCCCCACGACCCCAATCTTTATTCCCATGACGTGTTTCCTTTCAGTTCATGTTGCTCGTATCGGCCCGGCAGCAGCACCCCGTGGATGTCAGGACACACGGCGGCGGAGGGACCATAGAGACACGGCCTCCCTGCCCACGGTGGGCTGTCGCGTGGGCCGTTGCGTGTGGTGAACGCCTCCGCCGCCGCCAACAGTGGAATCAGCCGCGACAGCCTGCCGCCGCCCCGCCCCGCCCCGCCGACGAGGAGGCCGTCATGAACCGCATCCTGCGCCTCCGCCGGACACTGGCCCGCCGGGCCAGCTCACCTGGCCGAGCTGAGCCGCAGGCACGCCAGCCCATAGGCCAGGAACCCCACCTGGCCGGTCGGCCAGGCCGCGAGCGCGTCGTCGCGGTTCATCCAGCACGTGACAGCGGGCGCCAGCGTGGCGGCGGCCCGGGCCAGGCCCGCTGCCGCGATCACAGACTCCCGGCGGCGCACGATGACCGGGCCCCGCCTGCTGCCGCACACCATCCAGCTGCGCGTCCACTGTCGGCACAACCCGGCCGGGTTCTTGGTCAGCCGCGACAGCGGCCAGATGGTGCGCCGCCCCGTGGTGCCTGTCCTGCTGCCAGCTACTGGACCCGCGTTCCGATCACGCGATCTGTCCTGTGGTGAGGACAATGCGAGGACAGGCACGGCGCAGCCACGCTGGCGTTCGGCTGCCGAGCTCACCGGGCGCCCGGGCTGCCGGCACCTGGCCACCGTGGCCCACGCTGGCCGCGGCCCACGGTGCCCGCACTGTACGCGGGCTGCCCCGCCGGGTAATCGTGGCCGGGATCGTCTTGCTCGCCGGCTCGATCGCGGCCATGGTGCTCGTGCGCGCTGTCTCCTCGTCCCCGCCCAGGCCTGCTGCCGGGTACCTGCTGGTGGCCCATGACGCCCAGTTCACGGCACTATTCCCCCGCAAACCGCTACGCATCGAGAAGACCGCCGGAACCACCACTGTCATCGTCTACCTAGCCGACCTGCCCGGTTACGCCGTCGGGATCATCTGCGCTCCGGTGCCCGCATCGGGCCGGGTCAGGCTTGACCGTGCCGTTAACGTGG
The DNA here is from genome assembly GCA_963841585.1 of uncultured Actinomycetes bacterium. Taxonomy (GTDB): domain Bacteria; phylum Actinomycetota; class Actinomycetes; order Streptosporangiales; family Streptosporangiaceae; genus Palsa-504. The sequence goes on along the minus strand of CAWJDK010000016.1, from coordinate 259,648 downwards.
CAGCCTCAGCCCTGCCCGGGGGGAGGTGGTCTCCCGCCACCGGCTCACCTACCACCGACAGCCCGCCGAAGACGCCGCCATCTCCGTCCTGGGAGAGCCCGGGCAGATCCGCGTCGCGGTGTTCGGGTCGTCGGCCTACCTCTTCGAAGGATTCGGGGCCACCGCCGCCAGCTTCGCCCACAACTACAAGATCCTGCTCGACACGTTCACGCCACATCCCTACGACCGCACAACGTGCTAAAGCGCCAGAGCCACAGCCGGGGAGGGAAAGACCATGACCGGCCATGCGACCCCGATCCGGCAAACGGCCCGGCTACGGAGAGGCGGGGTCTGCAGCGATCACCCGGCCACCGGCCCGGTGACCGGGGGACCGGCAGCTTCTCCGGAGCCACCGGGCCGATCACCGGCATGGTCGCCGCCACGAAGAAGGAGGCCGTCACGATCACTCGCAGCACCTTAAGCACGGCAGGCCTGACGGCCGGCCATGCCTGGACCGAACCGATGAAAGGAGCCGAACGGGCCGGACACGACCAATGACGACCCGAGGCGCCAGGGCCCGGCGCGGGGCTCGGCCATGACGAGGTACCCGGCAGCCAGGGCGCCGGGAGGACCGCCCCGTCCCGCGGCTGACCGCCGGTAACTCCCGCCGGTCCGTGACACCGGCCGGGGGTCAGCCCGACACCCGCCCGCATCCTGCCGGAACCGCCGCCCCGGTCCCCGGCGGAAGCAACGTGACAATCGCCGCCGAAGGGCTCCAACCAGCCAGCCGCACCGCCATCATTCACGGAGGACACCATGAAAACGCTCCATCGCTCCCGCGCCCTGCTGGCCGCGATCCCGCTCGCCGGCATCGCGCTGGCCGCGGTCCCGGCCACCGCGGCCGTCGGCCCGCACACGATTCATGTCAGCGCCAGGCTGACCGTCACCTACACCGCGCCGCGGGCGTGCACGGCCGGGATCTGCGTCATCCGCAACCACGGCACCGGCACCCTGGCCCCCTACGGGGCGGTCACCTTCACCACCGTGATCACCGCCGACGGCAACCAGCCGCCCTGCGGGGCCACCTCGCAGTGGGTGAACCGGATCATCCGCACCATCACCACCAGCAAGGGCAAGCTCGTGTTGCACGAGGCCGGCCTGCAGTGCCCCCAGCCCGGCGTCGGTCCTCAGGTCAAGGCGGTCTGGGCCGCCGACGGTGCCGATAGCACCGGCATCTTCCACGGCGCCAGTGGCCAGGGCTCCGACACCACCTACCCCGCGCACAACACCGCCGCCCCGCAAGGAATCCTCACCCTCTCCCGGTAGGGGGTTAAACCACGCACTCCCAGTCCCGGGCCGCGCCCGATCAATGACCGGGAAGGTCAGTGATGAACCGCATCCGCAGCGGACAACTGAAGGCCCGGAGCGAACGCCAGTGGCCAGGGCACTCTCGGCGCCGCGCCAGACCCGGACATCGTCCGGGCCAAGGCGCTCGCGCGGACCGCGGGTTCCGGAAAGGCGCCGGGACATGATGGCCCGGGCAGGCAGGCGCCTACGGCTGGCTGTCCGGCCGGTGATCCGCGCGGTCAAGATGGCCCACAACGAGCAGGTGTACGCGTGGGAATGCATCCTGCTCACCAGCAGGGCGGCGCCGCTAACCCCAGCCGGCCCGCTGCGCTGGGTTCCGTCGCTGAACGGTGACCGGCTCGGTCGAGCAGGCCAAGGCAGAGGAGCTGCCGCCGGCGGGCGGGGCCACGGACTTCGGCTCGGCCGGCACAAATAATCCGCTTCCAGAAATGGCTGATGTGCGTGCAGCTGGGCGGGCTACCGACTCGGCAATAAGCCGCGCAGAGTCGGCGTTCGGCGCGGAATTCGCACGATGTCTGCCCCCCGGGGTTGATGACCGTGTGTCACGGACTGTACCGGCGGGAGAGCGCAGCCGGGTTCCTGCCGCGCTCGCCCCGCCGGATCGCACGGCCGGTGACGGCGGCCTCAGCCCGCCTCGGGCCGCTGCCGCCTCCGGGGGAGGCAGCTGCTCGGTGCAGACCGGCACGTGATACCCGCTCCCTGGCGACCTTGGCATGAGAAGCCAGCATCCCGGGCGAGGACGAGGGGCGCCCAGGCGGGGTGCGGGCTCACCAAGCTGCGCCAGGCTTCCAGCCGTCCCGCGGCGGCCCGGGCAGGCACCCTCCCGCGAGCGGAGCCACGACGCGCTGGCGCGACAGGAGATCACCCGTTTATGACGTGTCATTCCGGCGGCGCCGCATGCCATCAGCCGGTCATCAGGCCGGGGCGGCGGCTGCCTTTTGCGCGATGACACACTGAGGTTTTCTCAGCGACTTTCAGCTGATCATCTTGTGTTCGAGTTGCACCAGGACGAGGACGGATTTTTGCGATGTCGCCGATCGTGGTCGGGCTGACCATGACGTGCTGCAGGGCGCGCCAGCGCTGGGACATGAGCGCGAAGCCGCGTTCGCCCTGGTAACGCATGGAACGCAGTAGCGCGTTGCGGGTTTTCGTATCGGCATCGAGTTCGCTGCGGGCGGGCTTTTTCACCGGGACGTGCACGCCCGCGCCGGCCCTTCATAGCCGGAATCGGCCAGCAAGGGCATCTTCCCCAGGTAGGGGCGTGCCCGCGGCAGGACCAGCTCGCGGGCAGCGGTCAGGTCATGGGTGCTGCCGGGCAGCACGTCCGAGACCCACAGCGGCACGCCGCCCGGGCCGGCCAGGGCCTGCACGTTCCCGGCAGGCTCATGGGCCTTGCCGGAGTACCACTTATCGATCTCCTTTCCCTTCTCGCTGGTCTTCTTGTCCGCGCACCGGTCAGAGGCGATGAGCGTTCCATCCAGGATGAGGTTGGGGAAGTCCCTGCTCAGCGGCCTTGTCCAGGGCCTCGCTCAGGGACGGCGCCCTGGAGGCGAGGACATCGACGGCCTCGTCCTTGTACCGGTAGGCGGTGGCCTGGGAGATCCCGAAGCCGGCGCCCAGCCGGCCGGATGTCCGGCCGGTCCCGGAACCAGGCCAGCGCGATTACCGCCTGCTTCCAGCAGGTCAGGGCACGCGTCCCGTCCCGGGTGCCGAGCTCGCGCCGGTGATCTGCCAGCAGTCCGGACACGAACACCACGAGTTGGAACGGGACGTCAAGGATGACACGATAAGATAGCACGCGGAGCGTCCGGGCAGGTACGGATCTTGTGGTGAGACCTCTTGTACCGGGGGCTCCGCGCCGTCCCGGAGATCTCCGGTATGCCCGCTTGCCCGTTGCGCGGCGAATGCCGGTTTCACCCGTGCCGAGAAAACCTCACTGAGCCAGCAGCGGCTGAGCGGAGCGGTACAAGGTTGATCTGCGCGGCTGCGCGTACGGCCCGGGCACGGCCGACGAACATCCGAATCTGCCGAAATGAGGGCGTTGCCCCTACCGGATACTTATGCACAGGACCGCATAATCATTTACGACTGGGGGATGGTTCTGAGGTGCTGACTCTTCTGCTAGCGGGCACAGCCTGGCCGTTATGGGCTGAAGTCATGGCGCGATGGATAGCGTGCCTCGGTGAAGCCGTAGTCCGCAGTGCGCTGGATACTGTGTCGAAATGAATAGCATCCGGGCCAGCCGGATCTGGCCGGAGAAATGATCGGCTTCGTACTTTTTATTCCGGGTCGCGCGCGGGATCTCGCCGCTGTCTGGCTCGGGTCGGCCCCGCCTGGTTCGGCGCGCCGTCCGGACAGCGGGGACCCTGGTGACGGGCGACGACTTCTGGGACGGCGCAGATCCGGCCGCCGAGGCGGCCTTGATGCTGGCGGCCGTCCCGGAGCAGGTCGGCACGGAAGCCGTGATGATGCGGACCCGGACCCTAATTTCACGGCCCCGACCTGCTGGCACTGAACTGACCGGCTCAGGACGTCCGGGTGCCGGCGCCGCGCTGGCTCCGGACGATGGCTACCGCCTCTCGCTGGGTGAGCCTGGAGCCGGCGTCGGACACCCGATTGAACCGGGCTGCGCCCAGTCTCTGGCGGAGCCGGGCCACCAGCTCGGCCTCCACCCGCCGTAGATGCGGCCGGGTCGGCAGTCCGACCCGTCGGCGCAGGCTCTCGGCCGCGCCTTCCAGCAGCGCCGCCCGTTCCGGGTCGCCTTCCGCGAACGCCAGTCCGGCGTACCCGGCCAGGCAAAGGGTCACGAACTGGGTGCTGCGCGCGGCCAGGCTCAAGTCCAGCGCCTCATCCAGCAGCGCCCGGGCCTCCTCGAGGCTGCCCCGCAGGACAGCCAGGATGCCCAGCTGCACTCGCGAGCCGGCGGTGAGCCAGGTGCCGCCGTATCCTTCCGCCCGGTCACGCGCCTCGCGGAGGTGGCGCAGGGCATCGTCGTAGCGGCCCAGCGCCGTCTCCAGGGAACCGGCGGTGAAGGCCGCGATGGCCGTGAAGAAGGGCTCATCCTGGCCGCGGAGCTCCTGCAGCGACACCGCCGTTTCCCGCAGCGCCCCGTCCAAGTCGCCAGTAATGGGCAAGGTCCACGCCATGGCCAGCTGGGATACCGCGTGAAGGAAGGGATCTTGGATCCCGGGTAGCAGCGATGCCAGGCGCTGCCGGGCCACCAGCGCCGCCGTATCGTCCCCGGTGCCGACGGCGATCACCGCCGCCGCCCACGCCAGCTCGGCCTGGGCGTGCGGATCCAGCGTGGCAGCGGCGGGCAGGAGCTGCCCGACCCAGGAGCGGGCCTCGCTCTCAAGGTCGCGCCGTGACCAGAACAGCCATAGGATCCGGAACAAGTGAGGCAGCGGCGCGGGGTCATGGGCCAGGTACCAGTGCACCGCGGCGGCCAGGTTGCCCGCCTCGGCTTGCAGCCGGTCCAGCCACTCGTAGTGACCGGCGCCGCGCAGCGGCCGGTCCGCCTGCTCGGCCAGCTCCCGATAGAAGTCCGCGTGCCGGCGCCCGACCTCCGCGGCGTCGGACCGGACCGCCAGCCGTTCGGCCACGAACTCCCGGACGGTCTCCAGCATCCGCGACCTGGGCCCGAGCTCACTGCTGTCGACATAGACGAGGCTGTGGCGGGCCAGCGCCTCGGACAGCTCCAGCGCCTGGTCCTCAGCCAGGCCTGCCACCTGGGAGACGGCCCGGATGGTCCAGCCGTCTGTGAACACCGCCGCGACCTCCAGCAGCGACCGCTCGGCATCCTCCAGCAGGCCGACGCTCCACTCCACCGTGGCCCGCAGAGTGCGCTGGCGCTCGGGCAGGTCCACCGCGCCGGTTCCGAGCGCATCAAGCGACGTCACCAGCCGGTCCAGCAGCGCGGCAGGGTCCAACAGCCGGGTACGGGCGGCGGCCAGCTCGATCGCGAGTGGGAGGCCCTCCACGCGCCGGCAGATCTCGGCCACCGCCGCCACGTTGCCCTCAGTGAGGGCGAAGCTGGGCCGCACCGCGCGGGCCCGGTCTACGAACAGCGCCACCGCCGGCGAGGCCGCCAATTCCCCGGTCGGCCCAGTGCCGGGGCCGGCCGGCAGTGGCAGCACCGGGTACTCACGCTCGGCCCGGAGCCCCAGCACTGTCCGGCTGGTGGCCAAGATCACCAGCCTCGGGCAGCGCGCCAGCAGCTCGCCCAGGTCGGGAGCGACCTGCACGACCTGCTCTAGGTTGTCCAAGATCACCAGCCAGGCGCCGTCGCCGAATGTCTCGGCCAGCGCCTCAAGCGGCGAGCTCGCCCGCGCCAGGTCGGCCCCGGCCATCCGGCCGACGGCGACCAGGACCTGCCCACGGTTGGCAACCGCGTCAAGCGGCACGAACACGGTGCCCGCGCCGAAGCGATCAGCCAACCGCTCACCCACCGCCACCGCTAGCCGGGTCTTGCCGACCCCGCCGGGCCCCGTCAGCGTGACCAGCCGCACCTGACGGCGCTTGACCAGTCCGGCTACCTCGTCGATGGCCCGCTCCCGTCCGAACAGTGGCGTCATGCTCACCGGCAACGGGCGTGGGCCGCGGGCACGTGTCGGCGACGGTGCCGTGGCGGCTACCTGGCGACCAGTGGCGGCGAACCGCTCACTCAGCAGTACCGCTAGGTCGTCAGCCACCAGCCGGGCCAGCTCAGCCGGAGTATGGAAGATACGGTAGGAGGCCTCCTTTTCCAGGCGGGCCAGCAGGCCAGCCAGGCGGGGCTCGCGGTCGGGCGCCGGGGCTTTGAGGTACAGCAGCCGAGGGAGCCCAACCGACAGGTCGAACTCCTCCTCCAGGCCAGAGACCCGCATGCCCGGGCCGACCTGCCCGTACCGCTGCCAGTACAAGCCGATGAACACATCGCTTTGCGCCAGGTAGGCTCGGTACAGATCCCGGGGAGGGTGCGGCCGCGCGCCCAGCTCGAAAAGCACAGGGGTCAGCCGCAGCGCCGAAACGGCCCGCGAGACCGCCCGCCGCTCAGCCGCGAGTTCGCCCAGCGTGGAACTGACGAACACCCGCAGACGCTGGTCGGGAGTCCGGATGCCCATGTCGCCTTCAACCCCCGGTTCACCGATCGCCGCTGGTGAGCCCACTGCGAAAGTCTGCAACCAGTCTGCACGATCGGCAACCCCGGCCGACGCCAACCCCACGGGTCTCGGCTAGGTAGTCCGGGGTCAGCACGTTGAATTTGTGCATCGCCGTCCGCACCGCAAATGCGCGCTTGTGCCGCCGACCGAGCCGTCCCCGGCAGAGCTCACGCTCGCCCGGCACCTGGCCCGCGCCGTGGAAGATCTGCTGACGGTCGTACCCATTGAGCAGACCCAGACGCAGACGATGGGGTATTGCGGTGCCGACCCCGCGCGTCGCAGGCAGCACCCCAGGCCATTCCCGCGCAGTCCGGCCTTCGAACCCACGCTGGCTGTTTGGACGTGTGCCCGACCGGGGCGCTGTTCCGCACCGAGTTCGGCACCGTAGTCGTCCAGCAGGACATCTGCAACGGCTGCGGCTACTGCGTGTCCGCCTGCCCCTACGGGGTGATCGACCGGCGCCACGGCGACGGCCGGGCGGCCACGTGCACAATGTGCTACGACCGACTGCGCGGCGGCCTGGGAACCGGCCTGCGCCAAGGCCTGCCCGACCGACTCCATCCAGTTCGGCCCGCTGGACGAGCTGCGAGAACGCGCCGCGCAGCGGCTGGACCAGCTGCACCGGGACGGCGTTTCCGAGGCCAGGCTGTACGGCCACGACCCCGGCGACGGGGTTGGCGGGGACAGCGCGTTCTTCCTGCTGCTTGACGAGCCGGAGGTATATGGGTTGCCGCCAGATCCGGTTGTGCCGACGCGTGACCTGTCAACGACATGGAAGTTCACCAGCGTGGCCGCGTCCGCGCTGCTGGCCGCCGCCGTGTCGGCGTTCCTGGGCCGCCCGGGCCGGCGGTGACCGGCCCCGACTGCCTGTCGCCGACCTGGGCCGACCGGAGCGCTTCCACCACATGCTGCGGGTGGCCAAGCCGACCTCGCCGATGAGCATCGGACATGGATCCTGGCGGCATACGCACCGGGCAGCGGGCCGGCCGGGGCCGCCGAACTGCTGCCGGCCTCGCGGCGCGCCACCATGCCGGGCCGGTTGCTGTGCGCGGTCGCGCGCCCGGCCGGGCTGGCCGCGGCAGCCGCCGCCCCCGGAGTCGCTTCCTACACCGCGGCGCTGCTCGCGTCCAGTCTGATCGAGCGGCGGCCCGGCCTAGTGACCGAGGCGTACACCACCGGGCCTCCGCACCGGATACGTCGGCTATCTGAAAGCCTCACGCTAGGCGGGGCGGCCGCCGCGGTTTCGGTGGCCGGCCGGAGCCGTCTCGGCGCCGCTGCGGCCGGGCTGTCGCTCCTCGCCGGCAGCGTCTTGCAGCGCTTCGGCACGTTTTATGCCGGCGTCGCCTCCACCAACGACCCGAAGTACGTAGTGGTGCCGCAACGCGAACGCCTTGCGGCCGACGGCTAGATAGAGGCCGCCCGGTCAGGGCGGGCGAGCCGAGGCGCCGGTACGCTGCTGGCCGAGGAGGGCGCCGGTGAGCCGCGATCGCTGCCGTTAGGGCAGTTGGGTTATGACCGCGAGTGCCCGCCGGAAGCTGGTCAGTAGCATGACGCCGTCCGGCAGGGACCGGGGATCCCAGCCGGGTCCGCAGGCGGCCACGATAGCCGGGCGAGGCTGGGTCCCGGCGACCACGGCAATCTGGCCGTAGTCGGCGGTCGCCGGCGCGTGGGCCCAGATGAGGACGGCGGCAGGACCGGTCCGGACCAGCGCGTCCCGCAAGGCGTTGGCGGGTACCCGGGCTCCGAGCATCCGGCTGGCCGAGCCGCGCTCCGCTAGCGCGGCCGTAAGCGCTTCCAGGGGGAGGCTATGGTGCTCAGACGGCGCGCAGCCGAGCAAGACCCGTGGCCGCGTAGGCGGACGCGGCACCCGGGCCAGCGCGGTGGATACCGCGCCGGACAGCAGGTGCTCAGCCGCGATGTACCGGCCGGCGGCGGGATACCGGCTGCCCAGGTCGCGCAGGGCGGGCGCGATGACCGCGGTCCAGGCGCGCACTACGCCGGCGGCCAGCGCCAGATTCAGCAGCCGGTCCACGTCGGCGGGGTCGAGCGCGAGCGCCGCGCGGCGAAGGCCCTTCGCGGTTCCTGGCGCGGTGCCTGGCGCGGGTGCCCGCCCGGGCGACGGCGGCCCTGCGGGCCGTGACGTCACGCCGGGGAGCATCTGGCCCATCGGGTCGCGGATCGCCTTGGCGATGCGGGCGGCCTCGGCCGGCGCGACCCCGTCGACGGTCAGCCGCCGCATCAGCTCCAGCCGGGCCAGGTCGTACTCGTCGTAGCGGCGATGCCGGCCGGGCTCGCGGTACGACGGGCCGAGACCGTACCTGCGATCCCAGGTGCGGATGGTGGTGGCGGCGACGCCTATCCTCCGGGCGGCCTCACCTGCGCTCAGGCCGGCGTCCGGCACAGGGTTCACCTAAATCCTTCCGGCTACGTGACGGGCTGATCCGTTCGGCTGCGAGACGAGCAGACACCAAGACCATGGGGATACCGACTCCCGGCCGGGTCCCGGAACCGACGAACACCACATTGTCCAGTCCCGGCGCGAGATTACCCGGCCGCAGCGGCCCCGACTGGCCGAACGTGTGCGCGGCGGCGAACGGCGTGCCGGCTGCCAGGCCGGCCCGCGCCCAGTCCGCCGGTGTGACCACCTGCCGCACCTGCACCGCCTCGGCCAGGCCCGGGTAGCCGCGGTCGGCCAGAACCCGCAGCAGCTCGTCGGCGTACGCCTGGCCGGCCCGCGGCCAGTCGGGTCCCGCTAGCACGTTGGGGGCTGGAGCGAGCACGTAGTAGACCTCGCGGTCGGGGGGCGCGAGACCCGGATCGGTGCGGGTGGGGTTCGTGAGCAGCAGGGACGGGTCGGACATGACCCGGCCGCGCCGGGTGATGTCGTCGAAGGTGGTCCGCCAGGCTTGCCCGAAGTGGATGTTGTGGTGACTGGCGCCGGCGTAGGCCTTACGGGCCCCCAGGTGCATGACGACGCACGAGGGGGAATAGCGCAGCCGGCGCCGCAGCGGCCGGTTCAGCAGGTCGCGGTAGGCCACCGGCAGGTCGGGATTGAGCACCACGACGTCGGCCGGGATGCAGTCACCGTCTCGGGTGCGCACCGCGCAGGCCCGTGACCCGGTGACCTGTACGCCCGTCGCCTCGCGGCCGTAGTCGATGGTCACGCCGTGCTTGACGGCCGCCGCGGCGAGCGCGGCGGCGACCGCGTGCATGCCACCACGCGGAAAGTAGACGCCCGACACCGTGTCCATGTAGGCAATCACCGCGTACAGCGCCAGTGCGCGGTGCGGTGGCACGCCGGCGTAGAGCGACTGGAAGGAGAACACCCGCTGGGTACGCGGGTCGCTCAGGAACTGCGACACCTTGGCCGACAGCCGGCGGAACCCGCCGCAGGCGGCCAGGCGGGCCAGGTCCGCGCTGACCAGATCCCACGGATGGTCGAAGTCGCGGTCGATGAACTGTCTCCACTCCAGGTGATACAGCTTGCGTGCGTAATCGGCGAATCGGAGGTAGCCGTCGGCCTCGCGCGGTCCGCACACGCGTGCGATCTCCGCGGCCGTATCTGCCGTGCTCGCGCGGATGTCCAGCGTCGAGCCATCGGCGAAGTGCGCGCGGTAGGCCGGGTCCAGGCGGATCAGGTCCAGCCAGTCGGACATCCGCTCACCGGCGGCGTTCAGCGTCTCCTCGAGCAGGTGCGGCATGGTCAGCACGGTGGGGCCGGTGTCGAACCGGTACCCGTCCACGGCGAGCTGGCCCATGCGGCCGCCCGGGCCGTTGGCCCGCTCGAGCACGGTCACCTGCCGACCGGTGCCGGCTAGCCGGAGGGCGCACGCCAGGCCCCCGAGTCCGGCGCCCACGATGACGATCTTGTCGGTAGGTCCGGTAACGGTCCGCATGATCCACCTCCGCCGGGGCAGCCCCCGCCTGGTCATTTGCGCCCACCTTACTACTTGGGTAGTTTGAATCGAAATATGCGTCGATTTGTAGGACGGCGACCCGCTCCAGGGCACCATGACCCGTTCTCGCTGAGACACCAAGACCTGCTCCCACGAGGGGACGGACCCATGACCCGTTCCACGCTCCAGGCGGCCCCGGTGGACGCCGCGTACGCGAGCTGCCGCGACCTGCATCGCAGGCACGGCCGCAGCTACTACCTGGCCACCCGGCTGCTGCCGCTCTGGAAGCGCCGGCACGTGCACGCCCTGTACGGCTTCACCCGCTACACCGACGACATCGTCGACACCGATGGTGAGACCGGTACCCCTCCTCCGGGCCCGGAGCGCGCGCGGCGGCTCGGCCAGTGGGCCGACCGGTTCCACGCCGCGGTCGACGGCGCGGACGACCCCGCCGAGCCGATCCTCCTCGCCGTGCGGCACACCATCGCCACGTTCGGCCTTCCGCGCGCTGACTTCGATGCCTTCTTGGCCAGCATGCGCATGGACCTCCACGTCCGCGCCTACGCCGACTACGGCGCCTTGCTGGAGTACATGGAGGGCTCAGCGGCCGTGATCGGCACGATGATGCTGCCCATCCTGCTAGCTCCCGACGACGGGCCAGGACCGGCGCCCCCGGCGGCGGTTGCGGCGGCGCGCGAGCCGGCCCGTCAGCTCGGCCTGGCGTTCCAGCTCACCAACTTCATCCGCGACGTCGCCGAAGACCTGGATCGCGACCGGGTATACCTGCCCGCCGCGGACCTGGAAAGGTTCGGGGTGCACCGGGACGATCTCGCGGCACCGCCGGCCAGCCTGGCCGTGCGCCGGCTGGTCGCATTCGAGATCGAGAGGGCCCGGGCCCACTACCGCAACGCCCTGCCGGGTCTGGCGGTGTTGCCGGCGCGGTCTCGCCGCTGCGTCCGCCTGGCCTACATGGTCTACGGCGGGATCCTCGACCGCATCGAGCAGGCCGGCTGCGACGTCCTGGCCGGGCGCGCCGTCGTCCCGCGCCGGCAGCGGGCAGCCGCGGTGGTGCGGGAACTGGCGAGGCCGGCATGACCGTCAACGTAAGGCAGGCCGACGACGTCCTGACGGCGGCCGACGTCACGTTCGTCACCGGCGAGCTCCAACCGTACCTGGCCGACCTGCTCGGCCGCGAGCAGACCGCCTGGAAAGAACACGGCGCGCCATGGCAGGATCCGCTCGAGGCGCTCGCCGCCTATATCGACGGCGGAAAGGCACTACGGCCACGGTTCTGCTACTGGGGCCACGCCATCGCCGGGGAGGACTCCGGCACGCTGCTGCTGCAGGCGGCTGCGGCGCTGGAATTGCTGCACGCTTTCGCGCTCATCCATGACGACATCATGGACGGCTCCGGCACCCGCCGAGGACGGCCCGCGCTGCACCGGGAGATCGCCGCGCAGCATCGCCGGCACGGCTGGACCGGGGACCCGGACAGCTATGGCCGCGCCATGGCTCTGCTGACCGGCGACCTCGCGTTCGCCATCGCCAGCCGGCTTGCCGCCGCGATGCCCGCACCGGCGCGTACGGTGTGGCGCCGGATGGTCGACCAGCTGGTCCTCGGCCAGTTCCTCGACCTGGCCGGTGCCGCGCGGCAGGATCGTTCCCGCGTGGTGGCGCGCACCACCACCGTGCTGAAGTCGGGGCAGTACACGGTGACCGGCCCGCTGCGCCTCGGCGCCGCGCTGGCCGGCCTGCCGCACCTGCCGGCCGGCCTCGCGCGTTACGGTGATCTGGTCGGCGAGGCCTTCCAGCTTCGCGACGACCTGCTCGGCGTGTTCGGCGACCCGCAGCGGACCGGCAAGCCCGTCGGGGAAGACCTCGCGTCCGGCAAGCCCACGCAGCTCCTCGCCTACGCCGCGGACATGCTCCCGCCGCGCGGGCGGACGTTGCTGGCCCTGGCCGGCACGCCGGCCCTCACCAGCGCGGAGGCCGCCGAGCTCACCAGCGAGCTCGCCCGGTGCGGGGCCCGGAACCGGGTCGAGCGGAAGATCCGCCACAACGTCCACGTCGCTCGCGCCCTGCTGGACCGGGCCGCGCTGCCGGCCCATGTCGCGGCCGCCCTGGACAGCCTGGCCATGGCCGCCACGGACCGGCAGCAGTGAGCGCCATGGTCCCGGTGTCCAGGCTGGTGGGACGGATGGCGGGGATGCGCCCTTACCCGGCGAGCGCCCCGTCGGGTCCCCGCGGTGCGGCAACGAGCCGGCCGCGGGTCGTCGTGGCAGGTGGCGGCATCGCCGGGGCGTCCGCCGCCGCTGTCCTGGCCGAACGCGGCATCCCCGTCGTCATCTGCGAAGCCGCCGACCGGCTCGGCGGGCGCCTCGGCGCTCACCCGCACACCCTTCCCGACGGCACCGTGCAGTGGGTCGACCACGGGTTCCACGGCTTCTTCCGGCAGTACTACAACTGGCGGCAGATCCTCGCGCCGTATCAGTACTGGGCCCGCACCCCTGCTGCACCCGCTCGGCAGCTACCCGGTGATCTCGGCGCGCTGGCCAGACGAAGAATTCGACCGGCTGCCCCCCGCTCCGCCGTTGAGCATCCTGATGCTCACCTTGCGCTCCCCCAGCCTGCGGCTGCGCGAACTGGCGCGCGCTGACCACACCGTCGGCCTCAGCTTGCTGGGGTTCGACGCCGGACAGACCTACGCACACCTGGATCAGGTCAGCGCCGAGCAGTTGCTGGCCGCGCTGCGGCTGCCCGAACGCGCCCGGGTGATGCTGTTCAACGTTTTCGCCCACTCGTTTTTCAACGACGCCGCCTCCATGTCAGCCGCCGAGCTGGTGGCGATGTTCCACTTTTACTTCCTGGCCAATCCCGAAGGTCTCGGCATGGACGCGCCGCACGCCGACTACCACAGCGCCATCTGGACGCCCTTGAGCCGCTACCTCCGGCAGCGCGGGGCGCAGATCCGGACCGGCACCCCGGTCACCGCGGTCGACCGCGACCGGGCCGGGCGCTGGCGCGTCCATACCGGCACCGGCACCGCACTGACCGCCGATGAGGTAGTGCTGGCCACCGACGCCGGGACGGCCGCGCGGATCCTCGGCGCCTCGCCCGGCGCCACGTCTGGTGACCAGCGGCTCGCAGCCGTCGCGGCCCGCCCGCGGACCGGGCCGCCGTACGCGGTGGCGCGGTACTGGCTGGACGGCGATGTCCGCCCGGACCGTGCGCAGTTCACCAGCATCGCCGATCCCGGCGTCCTCGACTCGGTGACCCTGTACCACCGCTTCGAGGCGGCGGCGCGGAGCTGGCACGAGCGGACCGGAGGATCGGTGATCGAACTGCACGCGTACGCCTGCCCGCCCGGTGTCGCCGCCGCCGAACTCGGCGCCACCATGCTGGCCGAACTGGCCCGGCTGTGGCCGGAAACCCGCAGCCTGCGCCAGATCGACCGGTATTGCCGTGTCGGCACCGACGCAGCCGGGTTCCCGGTCGGCGGCCATGCCACCACCCCCGGCGTGCGCACCGCCGTACCCGGGCTGACGCTCGCCGGCGACTGGGTCGCGACGCCGTTCCCCTCCGCGCTGATGGAACGCGCCGCCGCCACCGGCATCGGCGCCGCCAACTCCATCCTCGCCGCGCGCGGGTACCGCACGGAGCCGGTGTGGTCCGTTCCGCCGCGAGGCATCCTGGCCGGCCGGTACGCCGCCGCGATGCGGCGGGGGAACGGGCAGCCGGCCCGCATGCGGTGAGAGGAGCACCATGGATGCCTGGCAGTACACGCTGGTCCTCGCGTTGTGTGTCGCGGTGACATTGCCGCTGGAGATCATCGGCGGCGCACGTGTGTACCGGCGCCCCAGAGCGCTGCTCGCCACCCTCGTGCCCGTGGTGCTCGTGTTCGCCGGATGGGACCTGATCGCCGTACGCCGCAGGGACTGGTGGTTCAGCGCGCGCTACATCCTGGGACCGCGGGTCACGGGCCTGCCCGTCGAGGAATGGCTGTTTTTCCTGGTCGTCCCGGTCTGCGCCCTGCTCACCTATGAGGTCCTCGGCCACCGGGCGCACGGCCTGCGGTCATGGGGCGCCAGGCGGGCACGCCGATGACCGGCGCCTACACCGTCGGTGCGATCTGCGGCCCGGCCGCCGTGGTGGCCGTGGAGCTGGCGGCGCTGCGGACCGGGATCCTGCGGCGCGGCAGGTTCTGGGTGACGATCGGGATCACGCTCGCCTTCCAGGTCGCGGTGGACGGCTGGCTGACCAAGCTGTCCGCCCCGATCGTGCTCTACCGGCCGGCGGCCATCTCCGGGGTGCGGTGGCCGTGGGACATCCCCGTCGAGGACTTCGGGTTCGCGTTCGCCATGATCACCTTGACCCTGGCGCTGTGGGAGCGGGCCCTGCGGCGCGAACGGGCCGCACCCGCGGGCCGCGCCGCGGAGTCCTCCCGGCCTGGCCACGGAGTCCGGTCATGAATGAGGCCCGCTTCCTCAGTGCGGCAACAGGCCGCCGCCCCGGCGCGGCGCGGGGCGGGCGCCCGCTGATGCCGGACGCCCGCCGGCCGGCGATGCTCGCCGCGCTGCGGCTGACAGTACGCGGCGGGCTGGCAGGCGTGTGGGTGCGCGGGCGCCTCCCGGCCGCCCCGGTGGTGTGGGCCGCCAACCACCACAGCTGGTGGGACCCGTTCATCGCCGGCGAGGTGCTCACCGGCGCCGGGCTCCGCATGGCGCTGCTGGCCGATGCCGCCAATATGCAGCGGTACCGGTTCGCCCGTCACATCGGCGCGGTGGGCACCGACGAACTGCGCACCGCCTTGGCCGCGGTGCGCAGCGGTGCCGTGCTTGTCATGTACCCGGAAGGCCGGCTGCTTCCCGCCGGGCCGCCGGGCCCGCTCGCGCCGGGCGCGGCCTGGTCAGCGGCGCGGGCACCCGCCCGGCTGTGCTCGGTAGCGGTGCGGGTGCTGATGCGCGGTCGCCAGTACGCTGAGGCGTACGTGGTGTTCAGCGAGGTCGACGCGGCCGGGCCGTCGCCGGAGGTGACCGGGCGGCTGCGCGAGCGGCTGCGCGAGGACCTGCGCGACCTGGACCGTCTCAGCGCGCACGCTGAGCCCCGTCAGCCGCTGCCCGGGTTTACCCGCGTGGTACGCGGACGGCGAAGCTGGGATGAGCGGGTCGACGCTGCCCGCGGGTTGCTGCCGTGGCCACGGCTCTAGCCCGCGCGGTACTCGCCTTCCACGCCGTCAAGCTGGCCGGCGTGGTGGCGAACCTCGTCATGTTTCCCGTGCTGGAGACGCAGGTGCCAGCCCCGCGCCGGGCTCCGGCCGGGCCGGGCCGCACGCGCCCGGACATCTCCTTGCTGGTGCCAGCGCGTGATGAGGCGCACCGGCTGCCTGCCGTCCTGGCCGGGCTGCTCGCCCAGGATGTCGCTGAGATCGTCGTGCTCGATGACCAGTCCAGTGACGCTACGGCCGCCGTAGTGCGGCACGCCGCCGACGCCGACCCGCGAGTGCGGCTGCTGCGCGGCACGGCGCCGCCGCCCGGATGGACCGGCAAGAACTGGGCCTGCCAGCAGCTCGCCATGATCGCGCGCGGCGACATCCTGCTGTTCTGCGACGCCGACGTGCTGCTGGCTCCCGGGGCGGTCGACGCGTGCTGGGCGCAGATGTGCGCGCAACACGCCGCCGTGTTCTCGGTGTTTCCCCGCCAGCGCACCCTCACGCTGGGAGAACGGCTAATCGTCCCGCTGATCGACGACGTGCTTCTGGCCTTCCTGCCTCATCCCCTGCTGCGCCTGCCGGTGCCATCGGCGGCGACGGCCAACGGGCAGTTGCTCATGTTCCGGCGGAGCGCCTATGACGCGCTGGGCGGGCACGCCGCCGTGGCCGCCCAGCTAAACGAGGACGTGGCCCTGGGGCGCCGTACCCGCCGCGCGGGGCTTCGCCTGGGCCTGGCCCTCGGCGGCGACCTGGTCAGCGCGCGCATGTATTCGGGATACCGGCAGTGCGTGCGGGGGTTCGGCAAGAGCCTGCGGGCCGCTCACGGCGGACACGACAGCGCGCTGGCGATGACCGCCGCCTGGCATCTGCTCGCCTACACGGTGCCATGGCTGGCGTGGCGCCGCAGCCGGCGGTGGCGGGCCGCGGCGATCCTCAGCCTGGCCCAGCGGGTCCTGGTCAACGCGAAGACCGGTCGCGGCGCTCCGGGCGAAGCCGTGCTGGTGCCCGTCACGCCGCTCGCGGCGCTGCCGGTATACGCGCTGGCGTTCCGGCGGAACACGCGATGGAAGGGCCGCTCCTACCCGGCCTGCCGCCCGGCTCCGGGTAGGCGCCGGTGAACGGCACCGTCCTGCCGCCCGACCTGCCAGAGCCGCCCGGCCTGCCGGGGCTGGGCCACCTGTGGCGGTGGACGGTCAGCCCGCTGCGCTTGCTCGAGGCCGGCGCCCGCACCGGCCCGGTGTTCCGGCTCAGGCTGTGGCGGCCCGCTGTCGTCGGCTACCGGCCGGAATGGAACCGCGCCATCTTGTCCGACCCCACCACCTTCCGGAGCCGCGGCAGCCTCAGCGGGCTGAGCCCGTACCTGGCCGCCGGGATCGTGCACACCGACGCCCCGCAGCACCGCCCGGCCCGGCGCGTCCTGAGCCCCCACTTCAGCGCCCACGCCCTGACCGCCCTGGAAGGCCGGCTCGCCGCGGTGGCTGAAGCCAGGCGGCCGCACGGTGACTTCGAGGCCCTCAGCTGGTCAGCCATGCTCGTTCAGGACATGCTCAACGTCGCGCTGTTCGGCGGCGCGCTGCCTGCCGGCCTGCTGAGCCGGTTCCTGCGCCCGCTGCACCGCGGCCTGCCAGTGCCGATGCTGCCACGCCCGGAGCTGTTCCGCCGCGTGGAGACCGCCATCGCCGCAGTGTTGGCCGACCCGGCCCCCGGCAGCATCACCGCTCACCTCGCGACGGCCGCCGCGGATGACGTGCCCGGCGGAGGCCGCGGCACCGAGCAGGAGATGGTCGAGAACCTGCGGGTCGCGCTGGCCGCCGGATACGACACAACCAGTCACACGCTGGCGTGGGCCGCCTGGCACCTCGCGGGCCACCAGCCATGGCGTGACCCGCAGGCACTGCCGGTGTTCATCGATGAGATCCTGCGGCGCTACCCGGCCGGCTGGCTCGGCAGCCGGGTCGCCGCTCAGGACTGCACCGCCGCGGGTGTTCCGGTCCCGGCGGGCACGCTGGTTATCTACTCGCCCTACCTCACCCATACCGATCCGGGCCTGTGGGACGACCCCTATCTCATCCGGCCCGAACGGTTCACCTCCGGTCGCCCCGCCTGGTCCTACCTGCCGTTCGCCGCCGGACCGCGCACCTGCCTGGGCGCCCACCTGGCCCGGCTCATGCTGCGCACCGCGCTGACGTCGCTGGGCCAGGTCGACCTGGCCCAGGCGGGCGGTGACCCTGGCATCACGGCCGGCATCACGCTACGGCCGCGCGGCCCGCTCCGCTTGCGTGCCTGCGGACCGGGCGCCGTGAACCGACGGAAGGAGTTCTATGACAGCCGACGCTGACGTCGTGATCGTGGGCGCGGGCCTGGCCGGGCTCAGCGCGGCCGTTCACCTGCACCGCGCGGGGATGACCACCACGGTCTGCGAGGCCGCCGAGGACGTGGGCGGCCGGGTGCGCACCGACCGACGGGACGGCTTTCTCCTCGACCGCGGATTTCAGGTCCTGCTGCCTGCCTACCCTGAGCTGCGCCGCCAGGCCGACCTGAGCGCGCTCAAGCCGCACGCGTTCCTGCGCGGCGTGCTGGCCGTGACCACTGCGGGCCGCAGCTGGCTGGCCGCGCCGTGGCACGGGCAACAGGCCCTGGCCGGGGCGGCCGGGTTCCTGCTCGGGCATCCCCGTGACAGCGCCGCGATGGCGGCCGTGTCACTGCGGGACACCCTGGCGCCCGGCCCGGTGATCCGGGCCGCGGATCCGGCCGCCACCACCATGGAGGACCTGCGGCGCAGGTTCTCGGCGCCCGTGATCGCCGAAGTCTTCCGGCCGTTTCTGGCGGGGGTGTTCCTCGACCCGTCCCTCGGCACGCCCGCCCGGCTCTTTCACCTGATCTGGCGGTGCTTCGTGCGCGGAGGCGGCGCGCTGCCCGAGGGCGGCATGCAGATGCTGCCACGGCAGCTGGCCGGTGAGCTTCCGGCCGGCACGGTGCGGACCGGAACGCAGATCACCGAAGTCACCGGCAACGGGGTACGAACGAAGGCGGGCGAGCATCTCCGGGCCACCGCGGTGGTCATCGCAACCGACGGGGCCAGCGCGGCCACGCTCGCGCCAGCCGTGGCGGCGCCGGCTTGGCATCCGGTCACCACGTTCTACTACCGGCTCCCGGCCTCGCCGCTGCACGCGCCGGTGCTGGTCGTTGACGGTCACGACGAACTGCTGCTCAACGCCGTGGTGCTCAGCGATGTCGCACCCGGATACGCGCCGCAGGGCATGGCCCTGGCCGCCGCGTCAGTGCCTGGCCGCGCGGACACTGCCCTCGAACCCCAGGTGCGCGGACGCCTCGCCCGCATGTACCAGACCAGCACCCGCGACTGGGAGTTCATCGACGCCTACGCGATTCCCCGGGCCCTTCCCGTGCTACGGGCCGGGCAGCCCTTGGCCCGGCCGGTCCGGCTCGGTCCGGGCCGCTACGTCTGCGGAGACCATCGCGATACGCCGTCCATCCAGGGCGCACTGGTGTCTGGACGCAGGGCCGCCAATGCCGTTCTGGCCGACCTGCACCGATCAACGGCGTCCTGAACCGACTGGGACCGAGCCCGGCGGCGGCCAGGATCGCTCGCCCTCCCCCACCGGGTATCCCAGTCCAAGCAATTCGCCGTGGATCGCCGGTATCCCCGGCGCGGGTTCTGTCGTGCCAGGCCTGGCCGGGCCAGCCGGGCGGTCAGGACGGAACTCGATCCACCCGATGAAACGAGGGAGGTCATCGCGCAGCCTCTTGGTTGCTGCGCGGTTAGGCCAGTGAGCCGCAAGGCCAGCTACCAGTGGCGGCTACAGGAGATTATCGCCGCCGGTGGCCTGTTCAACGCCGCCGACCTGAAGCTCCTGCTCGCCGAGCGGGGCATCGCCCTTGTTAGCCGCGAGCCGGCTGAACTCCATGCCGGCTTCACCTGCTGCACACCCGTCTCCCCACCACCGGACGTAGATGTGATGCCAGGTGGCAAACCGGAGGAAGGAGCGAGGAGGAGGTGAGCGTGATGACAACTCCGGACCGCAGCTCAAGCGGCGACGGAGACAGCGGTATCCAGCGTGGCGATCGGGCCTATCACCTGGCCAAGGGAGATGGCCCGGCATGGTGGTTCCTTGGCACTCGTATGACGGTCAAGGCGGACGGTGCCCGGACCGGCGGGGCGTTCACCGTGCTGGAATTTGTCGCGCCGCGCGGGCGGCACGCTGGCGACGCTCAGCCTGTCCCACGGCGAGGCAGGGCCGCAACTGCTCCCCCGGTTCCTGAACGAGGATCACGACCGGGCCCTGGCCTCGCTAGAAAAGATCGAGCCGGTCCGGGCTCGCTGGGTGCTGCCCGGTCACGGTCTTCCCTGGGAGGGAAGTCCGCAGCAGGCCGTCAAGCTGGCCCGGCACATCGCGGCCCGGACACGTTGAAAGGCCGGACCGGCTCACTGGCGAAAAGAACTTGATCAGCGTATCGGCGTGCAGGAAAGTCACACAGCGTTCTGGCCTGGACCGGCCTGACGATGCCGAAGGGCCCGGCTGCGGGCTGGTTACCGGCTCTGTGCGCGCAACAGCAGGATCGCGACGTCGTCGGCCAGCCGACGCGGCCCGGGACCGAGGGACTGGCGCTCGATCTGTTCGAGGATCTCATGCGCGTCGTGACCGTCCACGCTGGTCAGCAGGGCCTGAAGCTCGGCCTCGTCGCGGAGATGAGGGTTGCGCTCAGTGAGGCCGTCGGTGTAGAGCAGGAGTACGTTGCCAGGTTCGAGCTCGGTGGTGATCTGCGGGAAGTGCGGATCGGGGATGACCCCGAGAAACGGTCCGTGGGCGTCCAGCACCTTGATCTCCCCGGAGTTGCGGCGCAGGAGCGGGGCGGGGTGGCCGCCCGAGGCGAGGGTGATACTGGCCCCGGCCGCGTGAGGTGTCAGGCGGCCGTAGACCGCGGTGCAGAAGCGGTCGTAGTCGGAGGCCAGGAGCGCGGCGTTGACGATGGCGAGGACCTGGCCGGGTTCCGGCTCGAGAAGGGCGACCGCGCGTGTGGTGTGGCGGGTCAGGGCGGTGACGGCGGCCGCGGCCGCGCCGTGGCCGCATACGTCGCCGATCACGAAGCCCCATGACCCGTCACCAAGCGGGAAGACGTCGTAGAAATCGCCGCCTACCTGGAGGTAACGGGTGGCCGGGTGGAAGGCGGGTGCCACCTCCACGCCAGGTACGGGCGCCAGTGCGCGGGGCAGGAGGCTGGTCTGCAGCTCGCTGAACTGCTCGGCGCGGGCACGGGCGTCGTGTGAGCGCTGGATCGCCACCGCCGCTGTTTGAGCGAAGAGCTCGATGAACGAGCGCTCCTCGGGGCCGGGGGTGTGTGGCTCGCCATGGTACACGGCGAATGTCCCGACGAGGGCACCGTCGGCGGCCACGATCGGCGTCGACCAGCAGGCGCGCAGCCCATGCTCTCGTGCGAGGTCACGGAAGTCGGCCCAGAGCGGGTCGGCCTGGATATCGGTGACGATCACCGCCTCCCCGCGGTGGGCGGCGGTGCCGCAGGATCCGGCCGCCTCAGCGATCGTGATCCCGTCGATCGCGTGGTTGTAAGCATCTGGCAGGCTCGGCGCGGCACCGTGCTGGAGGCGCCTGCCGTCGTCGCTACGCAACAGCACGGACGCCCGGGCGTTGTGCTGGGAGAGCTCCTCGGCGATGCGGACGATCGTCGCGAGCACTTCGGGCAACGGCGCTCCCTGGGCAACCAGCAGCAATATGTCGCGCTGGGCGGCCAGCAGCCGCTCCAGGCGCAGCTGCCGGGTGACGTCTTCTATGACGACCACGCCGGCGAAGGCGTGACCGTGCTCGTTGCAGATCGGCGCGGCGTTGACCCGCACGGTGATCCGCCGCCCATCGCGTCTCTCATAGAGCATGCGTTCACCGTGGACGACCTCGCCGCCGCGGATCGCGCGCGCCAGCGGCGAGCGCTCCACGGGCAGCGGCTCGCCGTGCAGCGTGAAGCCGCGGTATGCGCCGTTCTCATCCGTGCTCACTGCTCCGGTGAGCTGGCGCCCCAGGATCTCCTCGATCTGCTCGTTGGCCATCACGATCCGTCCGGAGGGCGCCGCAGTGAGGATGACCCCGACCGGCAGCTGCTGGAGGGTCTGCTTGAGGCGGTCGTGCTCGGCCCGCAGCTCGGCAACGGCCGCACGGCGTAGCCGGGACAGCTCAAGGTTGGTACGCACCCGCGCGATCAGGTCACGGCTGGAGAATGGCTTGGCGAGGTAGTCGTCCGCGCCGGCCGCCAGCCCCTCGATAGCCGCTTCCTCGCCGGCTCGCGCCGATAGCACGATCACGGGCAGCTCGCGCGTGGCCGGGTCGGCGCGCAACGCGGCCAGTAGCTCGAGGCCGCCCAGATCTGGCATCATCACGTCGGCGACCAGCAGGTCAGGCGGATGGTCGCGCACCCGCTCCAGCGCCGTGGTGCCGCTGTCTACAGTCTCCACCTGCCAGTAGGGTGACAGCAGCCGGGTCAGGTAGGCGCGCATGTCGGAGTTGTCATCGACGATCATCACGTGAGCGCCGGAGGTGCCGGGGCGCCCGGCGCTCACCGGCGGCGCTGCGATGGCCCGGTCGCTGATGTCGTCGGCCAGCGGGCCGCGCTCGGCCGGGCCGGCCTCGGGCAGCCAGGCGAGCGCCTCGTCGACGAACAGCGGGCCGCTCATAACCTGCCGCGGGCCGTCGCCGTCCTGGATCTGGCCGACTGGAAGGTGCGCGCGGCCAAACGGCAACCGCACCGTGAACCGGGATCCCTGCCCGACCGTGCTCTGCACCGACACGGTCCCGCCGTGCAGTTCCACCAGTTCGCGCACGAGCGCGAGCCCGATACCCGCGCCCTCGTGGCTGCGTGCCCGGCGGGTAGTAATGCGGTGGAAGCGCTCGAACACGCGCTCCACCTCATGCGCGGGGATACCTGAACCGGTGTCGGAAACCGCGAGCTCAGCGTAGCCGTCTATCGCGCGCAGCTCGACGGCGATCCGTCCTTCGAGCGTGAACTTAAACGCGTTTGACACCAGGTTCAGCACGATCTGCTCCCACAGATCCGGATCGACATAGACCGGCTCGCCCAGCTGCCCGCAGGCGATGCGCAGTTCCAGGCCGGCCCGCTCGGTAGCCTCACCGAACGCGGCGGCGAGATCGCTCGTCAACGCGGACAGGTCGACTGGCCGGAAGGCGGCGCCGAGCCGCCCCGCCTCGAGGCGCGACAAGTCCAGCAGTGTATTGACCAGCTTGAGCAGCCGCCGGCCGTTACGGCGAACGAGCGTTACCTGCTCCTGGCCAAGTCCCCCGGGCGCTGACAGGGCGTCATCGAGCGGGCCGAGCATAAGGGTCAGCGGAGTGCGCAGCTCATGGCTGACATTGGCGAAGAACGCGCTCTTGGCCCGGTCGAGCTCAGCGAGCGCCCGGGCACGGCGGCGCTCGGCCGCGAAGGCGGTCGCATCGGCGATTGCCGCAGCGATATGGCCAGCGGCCAGACTGGCGAACGCCCGGTAATCCTCATCCAGCGGCCGCCCGCTGTTGAGCCCGGCCACCAGGAACCCGCCCGGCCGCGCTCCGGCGGACTGCCTGAACGGCATCACCAGAGCCTGCCACGGCGGATCGAAGCCTTCCCGTCCCAGGTGAGGCACCTCACACTCGACATCGACCATGTGCTCTGCGGCCTTAGCGAACGGCCAGGGACCATCGCCGGTCAGCTGAATCACAGGCGGACGTAGCGGATCGCCTGCCCGCAGGCCAGTGACCGCCGCCAGCCGGGCAGTCGTGCCATCGGCGTCCAGCAGGTAGAACAGCGCATACGGGACGTCGACCGGGTGCCTGGCGAACACTTCCGCCGCACGGGCGCAGACTTCGGCCGCCGAATCAACCGCCCGGGCAATGTCGCTGAGTTCGCGCAGTATCTGCAGACGGCGCTCGCCGACAACCCGGCTGGTGGTCTCGCTGACCGTGCCGAAGATACCCCCGACCTTCCCGGCTTCGTCGTGGACCGGCGCATAGCAGAAGGTGAAGTAGCACTCCTCCGTATAGCCCGACCGTTCCAGCGTCACCGGCAGGTCGTCGAAGTAGCTGGCCTCGCCGCCGGCCATGACGCCATTAAGCATCGGCCCCACAAGGTCCCACGTTTCCCGCCAGCAGTCCCGGGCAGGCTGCCCCAGCCCGGCCGGGTGCTTCCTGCCCATCACTGGAACGAACATGTCGTTGTAGAACTGCACCATGTCCGGTCCCCAGAAAACGAACATAGGGAACTTGGACAGCAAGCACACGCTCAACGCGGTACGCAAGCTCTGCGGCCACGCCTCCATCACGCCAACTGCGGTACCCGCCCAGTCACGCTCGCGGATCAAGGCGCCCGCAACGCCGCCCCGGGCCAGCATCGGCTCCATCTCCCGAGGCCGACTGCTACTCATCGCGGAGATCTTGGCCTCGCACCGCCGGACACGGCCAGAACCCGCGGAAGCCTCCGGCCTTTGAAAAGCGCTGCGCATCACACCCTGGCCACTTCCGCCGTTCCGAACCCCAGGACGGCGCATCTTAGACTTCGCGGTACCCGCTCTGAGTAACGCGGCTGCTCCAAGGCCGCTATGGCGAGCCTACCGGGCAGAACCCGAGCTGTCTTCCAGCGGTCACGCGGCCGCGGAAGGCCCGGCCGAAATTCCCCCGCCGCGGGGTGAAACTTTTCCGGCCCGGGGACGCGACAGGTAGGTCATGGACAGCGGCCCGGGCGAGGAGGCGTGGCTTGCGGCCGTCGCCGAATGCGACCTGGGCGCTTTCCGCACGCTGTATGAACGCCACGCTGGCTGGCTCGCGATGCGGCTTGCCCGGGCAGGCGCACGGTACTCGCGGAGATCGTGCGTACGTCGATCGTGGTCCTTTCCACCCACCAGACCGAGGACGTCACGGCCCTGGGCGAGCGCGATGCCGGCCCGGTGGCACTGACCGGATTCGCCATCGGCGCCCCCGCCGTGGTGTGGGCGGGGCCCCTCGCGGGCTGCCTGGCCTGGCTTTCGATCCCCCTCTGGGTCCTGGCGATGGGCCGGGTCCTGGTGCCATCGGGGCCGTCCTCCCGATATCAGAAACCGCCGCCTATCGAAGGGAAGCATGATCATGAGAACCGCGTACCGGGTGATCGCCTACCTGCTGGCGCTGTCCGTAGCCGTGCAGGCGTCGCTGATCGCATTCGGCGCCTTCGCCCTGGAGAACAACATCGACAACGGCCCCGTCTCCGACGGCGATACCACCGGGGTGACCCTGCACCACTCCTTTGCGTACGTCGTCTTGCTGTTCGCCGTGGCGCTGCTCGCGGTCTCGTTCGGCGCCAAGGTCCAGCACGGCGTGCGCTGGGCGGCGATCCCGCTTGGCCTTGTCGTGGTGCAGTTCTTCCTCGCGTACGCCGCGTACTCCGCGGCCATCGTGGGCGTGCTGCACGGCCTCAACGCGCTGGCCATCTTCGCGGTGGCGCTGCTGGCCGGGCGGCGGGTGCCGAAGGCAGCGCCCGCGGCCGAGCCGTCGGCCGCAGAGGAGGCCCCGGTCTGATAAAAGGTGCGGCCTGGGCAGGTGCGTGCCTGCGGCGTACCATCGACAGTGCAGTTCCGGGAAATGAGTCGTCGGGTCCAGACCCCGCCCTCGGCTAGTGCGGCAGAGGGTGGTGGTCATGCCGGGTGTAAAGCTACGTACCAGCGAGTATCACGCTCATGTTGTCGTGGTCCTGCGGCCGCATGTGCGGCGGCTTCTGGCCCTGACCGGCAAGGATGAGGCGTTCCGGGGTCAGGCTAGCGGGGAATCCGCCGTTGCGGGCATCGCCGGCCGCCGGAGGCGGTACCCTTGGCGGCGGCTTGCGGTGCGCACTGCACGCCCTGGGAGGGCAGCGCCATCGCGTACTGGTACCGGGTGGTTGCGGCCGGGGCACCGACGGCTCGGGCGGGTCCTTTGCGCGGCCGGACGCGCAGATGACTGATCGCAGGGCCGTGACCGTGTGGGGGCAGGTGGCCGCGCATGCCGCCGGGCATCGGCGCCGCGTGTCGGTCGCCGACATTTGCGCGGTCGCGCTCAGCTCGGCTCAGCTGAGCGGGGGGTGGCTGGCAGCCGCGCGCGGCGGCGACCCGGATTTCGTGATGTGCGTGACGGACCCGGTCAGCGAGCAGCTGGCCGAGCTTCAGCTGACCATGGGCGAGGGGCCGTGCCACGACGTGCTGGCCTCGGCCGCGCCGGTCCTGGCCGCCTACCTGGACGATGCAGAGCCCCGCCGCCGGTGGCCCGGGTTCACCCCGGCAGCGCGCCAGCTAGGCGCCGGGGCGGTCTTCGCGTTTCCGCTCACAGCCGGGGCCATCCGCGCCGGGGTCATGGGCCTGTATCGCGGCTCGCCCGGCCCAATATCCGACCGGCAGCTCGGTGACCTGCTCATCCTGGCCGATGCGGCGACCGTGATGCTTCTCGGCAGCGCATACGGCGACATGGATCACGAAGGCGGAGCCGGGCTGAACGGGCAGGCTCCGGACCTGGCGCTGCACCGCGCCGAGATCGACCAGGCCACCGGGATGCTGACGGTCCAGCTTGAGGTCTCGGCCGGCGAGGCGTTCGCCCGGCTGCGGGCCTACGCTTACTCTCAGGACCGGCGCCTAGCCGACGTGGCCGGCGACATCGTCGCCCGGCGCCTACGGCTGCACCGGGATCCGGGTCAGGACGGCGGCCCGTTACCTATCACAAGGCGTCAGCTGCGTTCCCCCGCAGCGCTCCCGCGAGTCTCACTGCTAGTGGCGAAAGGTGACCCAGATGGACACCGACCTGCTATCCGACACCTTCATCGACCTGGCCGACACGATGGTCGCCGACTTCGACGTCATCGACTTCCTGCACATGCTCACCGACCGCAGCGTGGTCCTGCTGAGCGCGTCCGCGGCCGGGGTGGTGCTGGCTGATCCCCGCGGCGAGCTGCGGGTGGCGGCGGCCTCCAGCGAGGAAGCCGGGCTACTGGAGCTGTTCCAGCTGCAGAACGACCAGGGGCCCTGCCTGGAGTGCTTCCGTACCGGCCAGCCCGTCACCGCCACCGACCTGGCCGACCCGGCCCCGCGGTGGCCCCGGTTCGCCCAGGCCGCCACCCAGGCCGGGTTCGCGACGGTGGAGGCGCTGCCGATGCGGCTGC
Organism: uncultured Actinomycetes bacterium; assembly: GCA_963841585.1. GTDB lineage: Bacteria > Actinomycetota > Actinomycetes > Streptosporangiales > Streptosporangiaceae > Palsa-504. The sequence goes on along the minus strand of CAWJDK010000016.1, from coordinate 232,883 downwards.
GGGGGCAGGTCATCGGCGCGCTGAACCTGTTCCGCGCCGAACCCGGCTCGTTTGAGGCGGGAGACTTGCGGATCGGTCAGGCGCTGGCCGACGTGGCCACCATCGGGCTGCTGCACGAACGCAACGTACGCCGCCGCGAGACCGTGGCCGAGCAGCTCCAGGGCGCGCTGAACAGCCGGGTCGTGATCGAGCAGGCCAAGGGCAAGCTCGCCGAGCGGCTCAGCATCGACATGGACCGCGCCTTCAGGATGCTGCGCGATTACGCCAGGAACACCAACCAGCACCTGACCGACGTCGCCCGCGACTTCGTTAACGGCGCTACGGCAGAATTTCCGCCGCCAGCGCGCCGCCAGCCTGCCAGGTAGCGGCCACGTCCCGCACTACCCGCCGGCGGCGCGGCACGCCCGAGGAGGAACTGCGGTTCCCGGCCTGCTTCCGGACAGCTCAGAGCGGAGGCGGAGGGCAGTAGACTGAGCTCAGACGCTAGCGTGACGGCTTCGTAGTCACGATGCCTGATAGCAGGCGAAGAAGGGCGGCCGGGGTGACCGGCGACGAGAACGAACTGCTCGCCTTGTTCCGTGAGCTGAACATCGAGAACCGCGCGCGGCTGCTGGACTCGGCCCGGCTCTACACGTATCTGGAACCGGTTCGCGCTCGGGCGGAGTTCTCCAGGCAGGCTGAGCGGGAAGCCGCTGAGCTGACCCGTGACCCGCGGCAGTGCGGCGAGTGGGTCTCCGACGCCCACGGACGCAATGCGCGGTACTGCTCCCGGAAGGCCACCCGCGACGACGGATACTGCACCCAGCATCATGACCGGCTGGAGCGGTGGCCAGGGCTCAAGGCGGAAAGGGAAAGGGAAACAGGAGCCAGCGGCTACCAGTGACCGAGCCAGAGCTGACCGCGCAATGAAGTCAGCGTGACCACTGTTACCCCAGCACCTGACTAGAGCCATGGCGAGGACGAGCCCGGCCTGCTGCCCATCGCAGCCGCGGCGACCGGATCCCCCGATCACACGCCCTGGGAGGACCAGGTTACGAGCGAAGATCATCACCGTCACCTCGGCCTGCGCCGTGTGCGTCGCGGTGCTGGAGGCAGTCCCGGAGCTGGCCGAGCGCAACCGGACCAAGGACGACAATCATGCTCCGCAGAGACCCGGGGCCTCGGCCCCGCCCAGGCTGAGGCCTTGACCACCTCGCCTGGTGACGCCGGGCGATGACCGGTACGTCACGTGGGACCGCGCCGTCTACATCGAGCGGGTAAGGCGGCGCGGGGGAGGCCGGGTGGCGCCGCACGACGCTGATGGCCCGTCAGAGCGGCGTTCCGCCCGTAGCCTGGCCAGCGAGCGCGGCGCAACCGGTGACGAGCGGCCGCATACTGGAAGGGTGAAGCCAGCCCGCGCCGCATCCCGGCGCTTCTTGCCCACAAGCCCCTTCGGCCCACCATCCGCCGCACCGCCAGCTGAGCAGTTCGCCGTGCGGGATCAGGTTACCCACGATACGTACGGCCTCGGCCGGGTCATCAGCGTCGAGGTTGACACCGCCCTGCTGGTGAATTTCGGTTCGTGCCGTGTGCGGATCACGACGCCGTGCGCCAAGCTGACCAAGCTCTGACACCGCCGGCCGCACGAGATCACAAGGATCAGTCAGGACGGCGGCTGGCGGCTGCTCCGGCGTCGCTGAGGTGCTGGACGATCTGGCGAAACGACTCGGCGAAGCTTTCTTCGCGGTAACCGAGATCGGTCGCTGCGCAGAAGTCCCTGACGAGGCCCTGGACCCGTCGCAGATTGGGCCGGGGCATCGAGGGGAATAGGTGATGCTCGATCTGGTAGTTAAGGCCGCCGAGAAGGAAGGTAGTGAGCCGGCCACCCCTGATATTCCGGGCGGTGACCACCTGGCGGCGGGCGAAGCCGGCCGCGGCCGCGGATTCGATGATCGGCATCCCCTTGTGGTTGGGCGCGAAACTGATGCCCAGGTACAGCGAGAGGACCGCCTGCTGCACGGCGACGAAAGCGAGCGCCTTGAGCGGGGAGAGCACCCACAGCACCACCGTCAGGTACAACGCGGCATGCAGGATGATGAGAGAGGCCTCTACCGCCGAAGCACGGTCTCGTCGCCGCAGAAGCCGCTTGATCCCGAGTACGTGCATACCGCCGCTTCGCAGCAGCATGAGGGGGAAGAAGAGCGGCGCCTGCCAGCGGGCCAGCCACAATGCGACAGGGCCGCGCCCGTTTCCCGGCGCGTCAGATGAGGCCAGGGCGACTCCTTCGCCGATATCGGGGTCGCGGCCCATTTCGTTGGGATGCGCATGGTGGGCGTTGTGCTTGGGAACCCACCAGCCAAAGCTGAGCCCGATGAGCGCGTTCCCCACGATGAGGCCGAGCAGGCGATTGCGCCAGCGCGTACCGAAAACCTGGTTGTGTCCCGCGTCATGGCCGATGAAGGCCAGCTGGGTGAACATCATCCCCACCACCGGGGCGACGGCGAGGGCCGCCCACGAATTGCCGGCAATGACGAACAGCGCCCATCCAGCGAAGAAGGCGACGATCGTCAGGGTGATCTTCACCCGGTAGTAGCCCGGCCTGCGGTCGAGCAGGCCGATCGCCCGTACCTGCCGCGCCAGCGCATGAAAGCTAGCCGTCGAAGGATCGACAGCAGCAGGCCGCCCGCCTGCAGCCGGGGCACGGCCGGACGCCGGGGCGGCGAAGCCGGGTGCTGTTCTCATCGTCACTCTGTCCTCCTGGGCGTCTGCCGAGCACACCGCTCGGGGCTTAAGTCGCCAGGGTCTAGAGCAACGAGGCCGCGGCCAGGGCCCACCCGGCACCGACCGCACCTGCTCTACGGTACCTCCACCAGACGGCCCCGCCACGGCCGACGCAAGCTGCACCCTCGCCGAGTTCGCGAGCTCGACTTTGCCGAAGAGACGCAGTCCTGCCGGGAAGCGGGCGCGCCGATGCCCGGCAGGCGCACGACGGAAGACCGCGATCTGCCGACGAGAGTCACATCCTCGTCATCGCCACATACCGCCGCATGTCCGGCAGCGCCTTGATCACCAGCACCCCGAGCGCGGTTCCGGCGACGGCCATGGTGATGGCCGTGGCGTATCCAAGTGCTCGCATCATTTCCTCCGCTCTCGGCGGGTCCGCGGTAGCGGCCCACGACGCTGATGTCCCTCATCCCGGCGCGGGCAGCGCGATTGTGCTGCCGGCCGCCCCCGCTTCACCGGGTATTGCCTGCGGCACAGGCCCTCATTCTTGATCGCCGTCCTCGGCGACGGCGGGCGGTGAGGTTGTCAGCTTGCGCAGTACCGCTCGCATCGGGGCCGCCATCTCACGCGGATGGATCCCCAGCAATGCGCTGACCCTGATGTACACCAGGCCGCCGGATAGCACGAGTCCGAGTGCGCCCTGCCCCCTAGCGGCGATCAGGCTGCGCCAGCATGACGGCCAACTGGCGTGAACGCCGGAAGACCAACTCTGCCAGGTGGTATCCCGCACCGTCTTGGCCGGGCTCCGGCATCGCGGCCAGCGCGCATTCATTGACGATAGGGTCGCAGACGACATGCCCGGCCGTCGCCGAGTCGTCGAGATTCAGCAGCGCCTGTCTGTACAGCGCGACGGCATAGCGCTGGTAGATCTCCTGGCTGGGCGGCGGGCTGACCGTCCCAGAAGCATCAACCGTACCGGTCTTACCCCAACCAAGCATCAGCAGCTCCGAGCATCTCGGCGGCGTTGCAGTCAGCAAGCGCCATCAGCCACCGAGGTCTGGAGCGACTACCTGACGTTACCACGGAGCGAGGCCGCGATCACGCGTGTCCACCGCGCAGGCGCCGACGCGGCCTGCGCCGCCCAGCGGCCCGCATCCCCCACGTCTTCAGGTAATTTCCGGCGCTGGACACCATGAGACGCATTCCAGCTGGTGACGGTCGGCGTCAGGACCGGCCGGCTGGGATTCGCGCAGCAAGCATGACCATGTCGTCCGAGGGCGTGGGGTCGGCGATCTCTGCGGCCAGCTGCTCGAGCAGTGCCGGGAGGGGGCGGTTGGCGGGGGCAGCGGCCAGAGCGGCGGCGGTACGGTCGATCGTATCGTCGATGTCAGCACCGCGTCGTTCGACCAGCCCGTCGGTGTAGAGCAACAGCGTCGCTCCGGCGGGCAGGAGACGCTGCTGGCTGGCGCGCGGCCTGCCGGTCACGCCTGACCACAGCAGCGAATCATGTGCGGCGAGGCGTTCGGGCCGGCCGCCGGGGTGCTTCAGCAGCAGCGGGGGCGGATGCCCGGCGTTAGTCCAGGACAGGAGCCATGCGCCGTCGTCCGCTGGGCTCAGGTGGGCGTGCACCAGGGTCCCGATGGCCTCGAGGCCCAACACAGTGCAGGCGCTCTCTACTGCCGTCACGGCCGCGGCCGGGCCGCGATCTGGGTGGTCAAAGTCAGCCTGGCGTAGCATGCTGCGGACTTGTCCCATGATCGTGGCCGCGGACATGTCGTGGCCGGCGATGTCCCCAACCGTTAGCGCTAGCGGAAGCACCGATTCCCGTCCGGCCCCGCCGGCTGGCAGCGGCGCGCGGGCGGCAGGCACCAGCGGATAGGCGTCATACCAGTCACCGCCGACCAGCTCACCAGCGGCAGCGGGACGGTAGAGGGCGCTCAGCTGAGGGCCGGAGATGGCAGGCAGGTCGGTGAGCATGGCCTGCTGCAACTGGGTGGCCACAGTGACCCGCTGGTCAAGGTACAGCGCTCGCTCGATGGCCCGGGCTGTGTAGCCGGCGATCGCGGTCAGCACCGCCCGTTCGGTCAGGTCAACCTGGTGCGGTGTGTCCCAGCCCAAGACCAGGGTGCCTAGCATGCGGGTAGCTCCCAGAAGCGGGACGCACACCGCTGTCTCGAGCTTGGCTGCGCCGGGGCTGGGACCAGCCTGCCATTCTTGTCCGGCTCGCTGGGCAGCGCGGCCCGTGACAATGACCATCCGGCCCTGGCGGGCTGCACGGGCACTGGGGCCGGCTTCTTCCACCGCAAAGACCTGACCGCTGAGGTTCGCGGCATGGGGGACGTCAGAATCAGGCACCCAGCACAGCTGCTGCCCGTCCAGCAGAGCCAACCCCACGTACGAGGGTTTGAGGTTCCCGGTGACCAGATTCCTTACTCGCCGGCGCACATCGGCCAAACCCGCAGTGTCGGCTAGTTCTTCCGCGGCGCGCAGCATCAGCTCCGATCGGTCCAGCGCCAGACTTGCCTGAGCCGCATACTGCTGGGTGATGGCTTGCGATCGCTCAGCCGCGTCCATGGCATGCGCGGCGTACCGCGACATGATCCGTAGCCTCAGCTCCGCGCAGCACGCCGCAGCCAGGTCCGCCAGCCTGGCCAGTTCCCGGGGCGTCCAGGCTCGAGGCTGGGTGTCAATCGCGGACAGGGCCCCCAGCGCGTGGCCTTCGCTGTCAGTCAGCGGCATGCCAGCGTAAGCGATCATCCCCATTTCACTGATGGCCGCGCCACCGCGCGCCTGCTCGTACTGGCGCGCATCGGCCAGTACCAGCGCGCTGCCGGTGGCCGCCACGCGCTGGCACAGCGGGTGCGCCAGCGGAGCCAGCGGGCTGGACGCCCACGGCTCAGGCAGTCCGACCTGGCCCGGAAACACCTGCCGGTCCGCCTCCACCAGCGACACCAGCGCTACGGGTACCCCCAGCGTGTCGGCCACCATCCGCGCGAACCGCTCCATCCCCGGATCGGCCGACGCCGAGAGCTCAGCCTGACGCGGCGCTTCCGGCCGCTCGGCCAACCACGGCCCCTCCCCGCCCTCCTCAGTGGCTCCAGGACCTTCGCCGCATTGCACGCCACTGCCCATCCCGCTCCCCCCCAACGGAACCGCCCCTTGTCCGCACGAGCGGAAGTTCCTCGGGGGACTCGATCAACTTCCCCAGCCGGGTGGTGTGATCATACCGGCCATGGGTGCTCAGGCCCCAGATGACCGCTCGGTGCGGAGTCGCCGCAAGTGCCGTGGTGCAGATTGCGGTGAGGTCGTCATCGGCGTGGCCGTTAGCAGTGGCGCCGCGGACCGCATCGCAAGGGCCGGCGACTACCGTCGCGACGGGCATGACGCGGACCCGGCGCTGTCGGCGCCGGGCCCACGTCTAGCTGTTCTCTCTTGACCGGCCTGGCCTGGCGTGGCTCAGGCGGCGCGGACGTGGGTCGCCTGCGGGCCCTTCGGGCCCTGAGCCACCTCGAACTCCACGTGCTGGTTCTCCTCCAGGCTACGGAAACCGGAGCCGTCGATCTCGGAGTAGTGCACGAAGACGTCCGGTCCGTCGGTGCGGGAGATGAAGCCGTAGCCCTTCTCCGCGTTGAACCACTTGACGGTTCCTTGTGTCATATCGCTCCTTATAAGGGGCTGGAAAACGGGTCCGCGCGGTGCGGTACCCCTGGCCGGTTCTCGACGCGACTTTCCCCAGATTCCTGAAGCGGCGCGCCCGCAACATCGTTCTCCGCGAGCGTGCAGGTGACACGAACACACAAGACAACTACGACCATCTAGCGCAACCGGTCCGGTGCCCTGTTGATTCCCGCCCACCCGCGACGATCGTGTCGGCTGTCTTTCCGTCGGCGAGCCTGTGGTCCCCGGCGTTTGCAGTTCACACGACGCGCGAACGCGGTATCACTCCAGTACCAGGCAACCAGACAACTGGAGTGACGATGGATGGCTCAGATCACTACCGCAAGGCCGAGGAACTCGCGGCGAAAGCCGAGGAGTACCTGGGACGGGGAGACGGACAGGACAGCGCCGCGGTCTGGGCCGCCGTCGCCCAGGTGCACGCGACTCTGGCGCTCGCCACCGCAGCCGAGACGGTCCGCACCAGGCCGGACTTCCGCCCCTAGGCGGAGGATCCCTGCTCCGAGGACCACGAAACCGCCGACCGGCCTCCGCTAGCCTTCGCCCATGTCGCTCATCTTCGCGACCCAGCTCACCGATGCCGCGGGCGCGGCACCCGGGCGTGGCTGGTCAGGAAGCCTGTCGGCCACCGCAAATACTGCGTCCGAATTCCGGAAAAAAGTTGCTAGTTTTCTGATGCGAGCGTAGCGTGCAAGACACGCACCGGCCTCAGCCTCGAGGGCGGCCAGCCACCCGGGGCTACCGGGAGCATGCCCCGGCCTGGTCACCGTCAGGGCCATGCTCATGGAGTTCGCGATGCCGCACCGGGCGGCCCTGAAACGGCGCAGACCTGCAGGGCCGGGTAGGCGCGCCGGGCCCGCGACAGTGGTAACGGCAGGCAGGGGAAGGCATGTCACCCGGAGAAATCATCGGGCCAGAGGCGACGACGGACAGCGGGCTGGCCCAGACCAGGGAGCGTTTCCTGACCGGTGAGCTGATCGGGCCCGGCCAGGTGCGGGAGGTGGTCCTGGCGTCGTGGTGGCGCTCGCGGCGGTGGAACGTCGACGCCGGCCATATCGACCCGTCCTACGTCCGCGATCCCGACCTGGACACTCTGCTGACCCGCAACGCGCTGCCGGTGCTGAGGAACCTGCGTGACAATCTCCAAGGCCAGCCGATCAGCGTCATGCTGACCGATGCCCGCGGCGTGCTGCTGTCCCGGCTGACGGCCGATCGCGATTTCGAGCGGCACCTTGACGGCGTTCAGCTCGTGCCGGGCTTCAGCTATGCCGAGGAGTTCGTCGGCACCAACGGCATCGGCACGGCGCTGGAGAGCGGCCAGGCGGCGCACGTGTTCGGTCACGAGCACTACGCCGAGCACCTGGAGGATCTCGCCTGCGCCGCAGCACCGGTCCGCCACCCGGTCTCCGGCAAGATCCTCGGCGTGGTGGACCTGACATGCTGGCGCAAGGACGCCAGCGCCCTGCTGATCGCGCTGGCCCATAGCACCGCCGGCCAGATTACGCAGGCGCTGCTCAACGACAGCAGCGCGGGGGAGGTTGAGCTGCTGCAGGAGTACCTGCGGGCCTGCCGGCACGCGGCCGGGATCGTCTTCGCGCTCGATAACAACATGGTGATGATGAGTCGCCATGCCGGGGAGGTGCTCGACCCTGGTGACCAGGCCGCGGTGCTCGGCCATGCCGCCCAGGCGCTGGCGGCCGGCCATCTTGGTCCGGTGGATGTCGAGCTGCCCTCCGGTGCCAGGGCGCGGATGTCCTGCCGGCCCGTTCGCGGGGAGGGCCAGCGGGGGCACGCCGGCGGCGTAACGCACGTGAAGCTGATCGAACCGGCCGGGCATGCCGGCCTCCGCGGCAAGGCCGCCCCTGCCAGGCCTGGTCGGCTCCGGTCCGCTGTGGCTGCGCGGGTGCGATCAGGCGGACGCGGCCTATTCCGCGGGCCAGTGGCTGGCGCTGGAGGGCGAGCCCGGAGCCGGCAAGCTGGCGCTGCTTCTGGCTGTGCACCGGCGCCGCAACCCGGCCGGCACTTTGCATGTACTGGATGCCGCCGAAGCCGCCGATCACCATTGGCTAGTCCGGGCGCTCGGCGAACTGCTTGAGCACGAGGGGAGCCTGGTCATGCGGCGCATCGATCGCCTCAGCGCCCTGCGGCTGCGCGCACTTTCGGCCGCACTGGAACAGGCATCGGCCGCAGGCAGGCAGGAAAAGCTCTGGGTTGCCGCCACGCTCAGCCAGCGCCCGGTTAACGCCGACCTGGCCGTCCTGCTGCAGTTCTACCCGAGCACCGTGGAACTCCCGCCGCTGCGCCACCACATCGAGGACCTGCATCAGCTCGTGCCGTTCTTCCTGGCCAAACTGAATCATCACGACCCCCTGGCCTGCTCGCCCGAGGCGATGCAGCTTCTGCTCCGGTCCAGCTGGCCGGGCAACGCCGAGCAGCTCTGGCAGGTGCTCCGGCAGGTCGTGCACCACAAGCGCAGCGGAACTATCCAGCCGGGTGACCTGCCGCCAGAATGCTGGACCGTGAGCCGCCGCCTGCTCAGCCCGCTGGAATCGATGGAACGCGACGCCATCGTGCAGGCCCTGCTGGACCACAACGGCAACAAGGCCAGGACGGCCCGATCGCTAGGGATGTCACGGGCGACCATCTACCGCAAGACCCACGAGTACGGGATCGTCACTCCAGCCAGCTGACCGGCCGCACAAGGCGGCGGCATTCCCTCTGACTCAGAACAGCAACAGCGCCGGTCCCTGACCATCACGAATCACTTGTGGCCAGCCCGTCGCTGGACGCGCGGGGAGATGAGCGGGCAGGCAGAGCACGCGGCCGGCTACTGACCCGCCAGGGCCCTGTCAGCGGAACCTGCGCAGGGTCCGTCCGCCAGGTCAATGGCAGGCATAGTCGATTGTGCAGACGCGCCCTCGATAACGCCATCGATACGGGCGCGAGCCGGGACAGTTGCCCGCCGGAAAATCGCGTCGGGCAACCTCGGCTGGCCGATGATCGCTGCCCGGACCGTGGGATAGATGTCGAAATGCTGGTTCATGCCGGTGGCTGACAGGACGCTGGCTACCTCGGGTGATGGTGCGGCCAGGCGCAGCGATCCGCCGAGCAGCCGGGCGCGGCGTCTGCCGCCCATCAGGACCGCCAGACCGCTGACGTCTGCGTGCTCGACCGCGGACAGGTCGATGATCAGCTGGCTGGCGACGCGGAGCAGGCTGAGGAGCTGCTTGCGCAGGGCCGGAGCTGACGCGAGGCCGAGTTCCCCGCTGAGCGCGCTGATGACGTAGCCACCGCGGTCTGTCCGGGAGGTAAGACTGAGGCTGGCATCATCACGAGCGGCGGAGTGCGTCACGGCGCTTCCGATCACGTGTGCGGGGACAGGCCGGGTGCGGCGCGGCCAGCCATGATGGCCGCGGGCCGCCGGCTCGCGGGCCGAGACTACGCATGGCCGGGCGGTCGGTGCAGCATCTTGCGCAGCGGCAACATCGCCGTGCGGACCACGGCGGCCGCGGGCCGCTGTCTGCGCGCCGTGGTGACCTCCGATGGCATCGGCGGGACCGGCGGCTTCGGCGGGATGGTCCCGTTATCCGTGACCTCGGAGGGCATCGGCGGGACCGGCGGCTTCGGCGGGGCGGTGCCGTTAGGGGATGGGCGCGGCCGGGCGGTAACAGGACCCGGATCCGGGCGGGGTGCGGCTGGTTCGGGCACGATGTCTTCCTTTGGCAGGTGGAGGGGCCCGTCGCAGCGTCCTCGGCGACCGCTGGTTAGCGGCCGGCCGGAACGCTGCGACGGAGGATGGGCGGGCGAACGGCCGCTAGCCGACGCCCAGTAGCGCCGGCGTCAGCTGCCGGCAGCCGCGGCCCAGGGCGGCCGCTATCACGCTGACCCTGTGGCCGGCACCGGCGGGTGCACCCAAGGTGGACCGCCTGCGGTGGTCTTGCCGCCGTTCTGTGACGGGATGACCAGCGACAGCGCCAGGCCGGGCCCGAGCAGGGCGGCCTGCGGCCTCGAAGTCGCTGGCATTCATCGCGTCACCGCCGCCGCCAGGCCAGGATCGGCCTGGCAGCTTCCATCACGCACCCGCATCGTCAGCCGGGACACGGCATTGCGAGCGTCATGGGCCCCAACGATCGTGATGACCGCATCGGTGCGCATCCGCTCCTCCGGTAGCCCCGGGAAGCTGGCCGCTGGTAACGGCTGACGTCCGGTGCCTGGGATCACGCTATACCCGCACCGGGAAACTAGCAATTTTTTTCCGGAATCTGGTCACCTGTCGAGGTGGCCAGCTGGACCTTCCTGACGTATCACGCCCGGTTCTCCTGCACGTCGCCCATGACCCCGGTGGGATCAGTGCCGTGCGGACAGTGTCGTTCCCGGTCAAGGCGAGTGACCGGAATTATGCGGTCGCTTCGTCGTCGGCGCCGGCCAGGAGGGCCAGGATCTCGCCGATGGTGCGTTTGCGGCTGTCGGTCTCTGGGAGCGGCAGGTGGGCCTGGATCTGGTAGCGGTTGCGGCGGCCGTCCTTGTGCTTGACGACGTAGCCGGCCCCAGCGAGGTCGGTGACGATGCCGTAGGCGGTGCGCTCGGTGACGCCCGTCCTGGCCGCGATGTCGCGCAGCCGCACGCCCGGGTCGTGGGCAATGCACAGCAGCACCCGGGCGTGGTTGGTCAGGAAGCTCCAGTCCGTCACGTCCGCAAATTACCATAGATCATTTCTAGAAATCTATTGCTAGTATCCGGCTGCGAACGTAACGTGAAGGCATCCCTGTGGGGGGCCGGTGCTCCGCCCCGGCCTATGGGGGCCGGCGCTCCGCCCCGGCCGGTACCCATCGTGTGCCGGTGTCATTGACGTGGCGTCCGCATGCATTAATGAGGAGGAAGCCATGGACCAGAGCTACCCCGTGCAGGTGCGAGCGCGGCTGGACGAGCCGTTGAGCCGCTGGCTGTGGCTGGTCAAGTGGCTGCTGGCTATCCCGCACTACATCGTGCTGTTCTTCCTGTGGATCGCGTTCGCCGTCGTCACCGTCATCGCGTTCTTCGCGATCTTGTTCACCGGGCGCTACCCCCGCGGGCTGTTCGGCTTCAATCTGGGGGTGCTGCGCTGGTCCTGGCGGGTCGGCTACTACACCTACAGTGCCCTGGGGACCGACCGGTACCCGCCGTTCAGCCTGGCCGAGGAGCCCGGGTATCCCGCCATGCTGGACGTCGCCTACCCTGAGCGGCTCTCCCGCGGCCTGGTCCTGGTCAAGTGGTGGCTGCTGGCCATCCCGCAGTACGCCATCGTCACCGTGTTCGCCGGCGGCGCCGCCTACACCGCGACCGGGGCCTCGGGGCACACCTGGCAGGCCGATGCCTTCTCCGGCGGGCTGATCGGGCTGCTGGTGTTCTTCGCGGCGATCGCGCTGCTGATCGCGGGCCGCTACCCGCGGGGGCTGTACGACCTCATCATCGGCATGAACCGCTGGACGATCCGGGTCGTCGCCTACGCCGCCTTGATGACCGACGCCTACCCGCCGTTCCGCCTGGACCAGGGCGGGTCCGGGGTGCCCGGCCCCGCACCCGATGACCTCGCACCAGCATCAGCCGCCTGGGCCCCGGCCCCGGCCGCACCGGCCGGCTAAACGCCTCCCTGACCAGGGAGCTGACACATAGGACGATCATGACGGCAGCAGCAGGCGCAGCCGGCCGGGCCGCGACGTCCGGCGATACCGGCGAAACCGCGCCGGTATCGGTGCGGCAGATGATGCGGGCGATCGTGCAGGCCGGGTACGGTTCCGCCGACGTCTTGCACCTGGCGGAGATCGGCCGGCCGACGGCCGCTAGCGGCGAGGTCCTCCTCCGGGTCCATGCCGCCGGGCTCGACCGGGGCACCTGGCACCTGATGGCGGGCCAGCCGTACGTGATCCGCCTGGTCTCGGGCCTGCGCACCCCCAAGAACCCGGTGCCCGGCCTGGACGTGGCCGGCACGGTCGTGGCGGTCGGCGCCGATGTCACCGGGTTCGCGGTCGGCGAGGAGGTGTTCGGCATCGGCCAGGGTTCGTTCGCCGAGTACGCGCGCGCCCGCCAGGACAAGCTCGCCCGCAAACCGGCCAGCCTCACCTTCGACCAGGCCGCAGCCGTCGCGGTTTCCGGGCTGACCGCCCTGCAGGGCCTGCGTGACGCCGGGTGCCTCCAGCCAGGCCAGCACGTGCTGATCACCGGCGCGTCTGGCGGCGTCGGCACCTACGCCGTGCAGATCGCCAAGACCCTCGGAGCGCAGGTCACCGGCGTCTGCAGCACGGCCAAGACCGATCTGGTCACCTCGATCGGCGCCGACCACGTCCTGGACTACACCCGCGATGACTTCGCCGACGGGTCCCGGCGCTACGACCTCATCCTGGATATCGCCGGCAACTCGTCGCTGGCCCGGCTGCGGCGCGCGCTGACCCCGGCCGGGACGCTGGTCCTCGCCGGCGGCGAAGACAGCGGCCGGTGGACCGGCATGAGCCGCCAGCTGCGGGCCCTGGCCCGCTCACCGTTCACCCGCCAGCGGCTCACCATGCTCATCTCCCGGCAGCGCCGCGCCGACCTGGAGACCCTCGCCCGGCTCATCGCCGCCGGCCAGCTCACGCCGGTCATCGGCAAGACCTACCCGCTGCGCCAGGCACCCGACGCCATGCGCGACCTCCAATCCGGGCACGCCCGGGGCAAGCTCGTCCTCACGGTGACCGACGCCGGATGAGCCGCCGCGAGCTCCCGGCCGGCATGCCGCCGCGAGGGCCTGAAAAGCCTCGTTCGCAGAGAACACGGAACGCCAGGCCCGGCTTCTGCCGCCCGCCCGCTACCGGCATCCGGGCGATGTGATCCGCCTGCATGCGGAATCCGCCGCCGCGGGTGAAGCTTTTCCGGGCCGCGGACGCGACAGTTAGGTCATGGATAGCGGCCCGGGTGACGAGACGCTGCTGCTGCGCCTGCTGGCCACCGCGCTGCCGCCTTCCTGAGGTCAGGTCAGCGTGCTGGGCCTGGACCCGGAGGTGCCGACCGAACGCACGGGTATCCGCCGGCGGCTCGGCTACCTGCTGCAGGAGGTGGGCCTCCACCAGACCGAGACCGCCGGGGAGGTGGCGTCATGACCAGCGCGCTCGCGCCCGCCCGGCCTGGAGCCGGCGGCGCGGTCCTGGTCGGGCAGATCGTGGTACCAGCGCTCGGCGGTCCGCTGCTCGGGGTCGCGCTGGGCCGCTGGGTACGGTTCCCGGGCGCGGCGTTCGTGCTGCTTCTGCTCCTGTACGGCTAGGTGAGCCTGGTCACGATCCTGGCCATCTGGCATCCGGACTCGGCGCCGGTGGCAGTGCTGCGGCTGTTCGCGCCGTTCGCCTTCTTCACCTACGTCCTGAACGGCGGCGGCGTCACGACCTGCCGCGGGTCGCCGTGGTTCTTCATCGGCTGGCAGCTCGCCCTGTGCGCGATCGCGGTCCTGGTGGCGCTGCTGCGCGGGGCCGAGGGCGGGCGCGCTCTCGGATCGTCCGGGCCCTCGGGGTTGCGGGAGTGGCGGCCTTGATCCTGCTCGTGCTGGCCGCCACCGGCGGGTTCACCCACGCGATCACCGCATGATGACCTGGGCGGTACTGCGGGCCGGAGCCTGGCCGAACGAGCCGGCGTGACGACGGCCGCCATGTACTACTACTTCGACGGAAGGACCAGATCCTCGAGGCGCGCCCCCCCAATCACACAGAATCAGCAGCAACGCAGACACCACAATGACGCCACACGAGCGCAAGGCCCCCCGTTGCTTGACCCGGCTGCCGGTCGAGCGGAGAAAGAAAACGGGCTTTCGCCACTCCAGCCCCATCCGAACCGAAACATAAGGCGTGAATGTCCCATTCATGCACCTAGAACGACATGAATGGGACATTCACATCATAAGAGCATTCCGGCCATCGAAGCTCGCAAGTAACAATAGTAGGCTGGAGACGCAAAAGCACCACGCGTCGGGGCCAAATCCGGCTGCGCGCCGCCGCCACGATCAAGCCGAACGGATCCTCCGGGCCTGAAGGCGCTGAAAGCCATCGACGCACCGCCGGGTGGCAACCGGGCACGCACGCGGCCTTGCGTTCTCAGCCGGAGCCATGACCCTGGACCGCTCCAGACCCGCCAACCGGTTACTGACCCGCCTGGGCGTGGGCAGGCCCGGAAAATTCCGTCGCGGGGTGAATCTTTTCCGGGCCGGGGGCGCGACAGTTAGAACGTGGACAGCGGCCCGGGCGACGAGATGTTGCTTGCCGCCGTGGCCGAACGGGATATGGGCGCTTTCCGCACGCTGTATGAGCGCCACGCGGGCTGGCTGGCGGTCCGGCTGGCCCGGCGGTGCAATGACCGTGACCTGGTGGCGGACGCGATCGGTGACACCTTCGTCGCCGTCTGGCAGAAACCGCGGGGTTTCCGGGGTGACGGCGATATCGCGGCCTGGCTGTGGGGGATCGCGATCCGGCGGCTGGTGAGCCGCCTGCGGACCGGCGGCAGCGTCGCCGCCGTGTTCGAGCACCCCGGAGCCGCGCCGGCGGCGGAAGACCAGGTGCTGCTGTCGGTCGAGTACGGCGACATCGGGCAGGCGCTGGCGCGGCTGTCGCCGGAGATGCGCGCCGTCATCCAGGCTGTCGTGCTGGACGGCCTGTCCGCCAAGGAAGCGGCGCAACTGCTGCACGTACCGGTGAGCAGCGTTAAGACCAGGCTCTACCGGGCCAAGGCGCACCTGCGGGCCGCCCTAGCGGAGGGATCAGTCATGACCACCTGGCACCTCGACGACGACGCACTGCGGCGCTACGTCGAGCGGACCGATTCGCTGGCCGAAGGCGCATCGGCTGAGCAGCACCTGCTGTCCTGCGAGCCGTGCCGGGCGCGGGTCACCGCCGCGGCCAGCGTGACCGAACTCAGCGTGATCGACTTCGCCGCGGTGTGGGACCGTACCCGGGACGCCATCGAAGTGCCGCGGCCGTCGGTCTTCGAGCGGCTGCTGCGCGGCGCCGGCCTGCCCGCCCAGGAGGCACGGCTGGTCGCGGTGGCCAGCGCCTTCCGCAGCGTGTGGCTGGTCGGCGTGGCCGCGGTCCTCGCATTCGCCGCGCTCGCGGCGGCATTGGGACACGCCCGCGGGGTGTGGCTATTCCTGTCCGTGGCGCCGGTCGTGCCCTGCCTGGTGGTCGCGTCCAGCTACGACCAGCGGCTGGACCCGGCGCTCGAACCGGAACTCGTCACGCCGTATCCGATGCTCCGGCTGATCCTGCTGCGCACGGTCGCGGTGCTCGCGCTCGCGCTGCCCGCCGTGCTGCTCTTCGGGCTGGTCGTGCCCGGGGAGACAGCGTTCGCCTGGCTGCTGCCGGCCGTCGGGTTCGTCGCGGTGGTCCTCGCCGCGTCGACCTGGGTCAGCCCGCTGCGCGCGGCCATCGCGGTCAGCTCCGCCTGGCTCGCGGTGGTCTGGCTGCTGGCGGCGCGGTCCGGTTCGCCGGACGCCGTGCTCGAGGGCCGGGCCCAGGCCGGATTCCTGGTGCTGGCGGCCGTTTCGTTCGTGGTCTTTCTCCTGCGCCGGCGTCAGCTGCGCCAGCTTCGACCGTGGAGGTAGTGATGGTGACCGCTTCGATCAGCCTGCGCGACGTCGGGCGCACGTTCGGCGCGACCCGTGCGCTGGCCGACGTCGACCTGGACCTGAAGCCCGGCGTGACCGGACTGCTCGGCCCCAACGGCGCGGGCAAGACCACGCTGCTGCGCCTGCTGGCCACCGCGCTGCCGCCCAGCCAGGGGCAGGTGCGCGTGCTGGGCCTGGACCCGGAGGTGCCGGCCGAACGCACCAGGATCCGCCGCCAGCTCGGCTACCAGCCGCAAGAGGTCGGCTTCCCGCGCGGCTTCACCGCCTTCGCCTTCGTGGACTACATCGCGCTGCTCAAGGAGTGGACCCAGCCGGCGGCGCGGCACGCGGAAGTGCGCCGCGTGCTCGACCTGGTGGGGCTGTCCGACCTCGGCTCGAAGCGGCTCCGGGCCATGTCCGGCGGCCAGCGCCGGCGGGTCTCGCTCGCCCAGGCGCTGCTCGGGTCGCCGCCGGTGCTGATCCTGGACGAGCCGACCACCGGGGTCGACCCGGAGCAGCGGGTGGTCCTGCGGACCGTGCTCGCGGAGCTCGCCCGGACGTCGGTCGTGGTGCTGTCCACCCACCAGACCGAGGATGTCGCGGCGCTGTGCGAGCGGGTGATCGTGCTGGACCGCGGCCGGGTCCGCTACGACGGCCCGGTCACCGAGCTGACCGGCCAGGCCGCGGGCCGGGTCTGGCTGGCCGACGAGCCGGATCCGGCGGCGAGCGTCTCCTGGCGCACTGGCACCGGCCGGTACCGCAACGTCGGCGGCCGCGTGCGGGACGGGGTCGAGCACGTCGAGCCGTCTCTCGAAGACGCGTACCTGCTGCTGCGCGGCGGGACCACCGAGCACGAGACCGCCGGGGAGGTGGCGTCATGACCGCGACGACTCACGTTCGGGCCGCCCGCAACTCGTCGCCGGTCGGGCCACGCTCGTTCCGCTCGCCGCCCGGGAGACTGCGCCGGTTCGTGCTCAACCCGGTCTTCCTGTTCGCCGTGGCGTTCATCGTGTACGCGCTATGGGCCGGCCCGGGCACCTCGGGCACCGAGATCGACACCTACAACCCGTACCCGGCGATCTTCCTGGGCGGGTTCGGCATGATGGCCACGTACTGGCTGACCCGGTCGACGCGCGCCAGCGAACCGGTCATCGGCATCACCCCTACCACACTTCAGGCCCGCACCGCCGCCCTGTGCGCGGTCGCGCTGGTGCCGTTCGCCTGCGGTTGCCTCGCCCTGCTGAGGTTCGTGCAGCTCATCCCGGTCAGCAGCCCGCTCTACGGGCTGTTCAGCCCATCCGCGCGGGTCGCCGTCCTGGTCGGGCAGATCGTGATACCAGCGCTCGGCGGGCCGTTGCTCGGGGTCGCCCTGGGCCGCTGGGTACGGTTCCCGGGCGCCGCGTTCGTGCTGTTCCTGATCCTGTACGGCTGGGTCACCCTGGTGACGATCCTGTCCATGTCGCACCAGAACTCGGCGTTCGTCACGGTGCTGCGGCTGTTCGCGCCGTTCGCCTTCTTCACCTACACCGGGAACGGCGCCGGCGTCACGGCCTGGCGCGGGTCGCCGTGGTTCTTCCTCGGCTGGCAGCTCGCCCTGTGCGCGATCGCGGTCCTGGTGGCGCTGCTGCGCGGGGCCGAGGGGCGGCTGCGCACCCGGATCATCCGTGCCCTCGCGATCGCGGGAGCGGCGGCCGTGATCCTGCTCGTGCTGGCCGCCGCCGGCGGGTTCACCCACGCCGTCACCGCGTGATGGCCGGAGCGGTGCTGCGGGCCGGGGCCTGGCCGGCGGTCGCAGGCCTGAGCGGCGTGGCCGCCGTGGTGGGCGGCTGCGGGGCCGCGTTCCCGGCCGCCGCCACCATGCTGTTGCCGATCTGCTTCGCGCTGCTCGCCGCGGCCGCGGCGTTCACCCTGGACGAGCCGGCCAGCGCGGTCGTCGACGTGACGCCGACCGGGCCCGTCCGGCGCACCAAAATTCGGGCCGTGGCGCTGCTGGCGCCGCTCGCCGTCGGCGCGCTGGTCATGCTGGCGGCGGCCGTCCGTGGACTGGCGCTCCCGTGGACGGCAGCGGGCCTGGCGCTGGTCGGCAACGTGCTGCTCGGATTCGCCGCGGCGTGCGTGGTCCGGACGTGGACCGGAGAACCGGGCGCGGCGGTCGGCACCGCCGTCGTGCTGGTGCTGATGGCGCCCAGCCTCGTACCGCAGGTCGCGCGCTGGGTCCGCACGTTCCCCGTGCCCGGCGCCGACGGGCCATCCTCGGACCCCGTGTGGTGGATCGTTCTCGCCGGGTGCGCGGTGGCCATCGCCATCTCGGCCGGTGACCAATGGCTGCCCCGGTGGACGTCCAGAGTTCCATGATTCCGGCGACATCCACGGCGCGAGCGGCACCTGGCGTCGCAGGCGGGCTTGGTCCTGCGCAACGCCGCACTGACCGCCGAGCTGCATCAGCAGGCCCGCTCGACGGCTGGCGCGCGACCGCGCCGGCGCATCCGGCGCGAATCGGCAGGAAGGCGACCTGGTCGCCGGTGAGCTCGATAAACAGGGTCGGGCACGGTGACCCCAGGGGCGCAGCAGACGAAGTCATCGCGCTGGATCTGACCCGGTCTGCTAGGTGAAGCCACGCCGCGCATCCCGTCGACCTGTCACTGGACCCCGCGAACGGCCTTACAGATCGCTTTCGGCAAGCGCCCCGCTCGTCCGGCCTGCGGGACCAGTCCCGGAGCTGGGCAGATGCTACCCACCTGCTGCTGGCCGACCAGGGCCGCTGACCCCGGGCGAGGTCTTCACGTGACCTGGCAGGCGGCGGCGGTTACGGCGACCCGCTGACCCGCGAGACCAACGCGGTCGCCCAGGCATGTGCGGGCGCGAAAGTGACCGCCGCAGGCGCCCCGTGGCCGCTACGGTGTGATCGTCTGGACGGTGTGGTTAACCCGGCGGCCACCACGGCCGAACGGGCCCAGCACCGCGCGCGCCGCCGGGAACGGTCGCAGGTCCCGGGTGAACCCCGCGGCAAGGCCAGCCTGGCCGCAGCCCGCCGGCTCGACGACAACCTCGTCCAGGCTCCCGCCCCCGGCGGCAGCGGGACGATAGTGGCCTGCCGGCACTGCGCCGAGATACTCGGTGGCGCTGAGCCCGGCGACACGCTGGCCCTCGCCCTCTACGAGGGGCCGTCCGCCGAGGCCGGGCCGCAGATCATCGCGACCCGGCCGACTACGTGGACGCGCCCATCGTGTTCCGCCAGTACTGCTGCCCGTCGTGCTGGACCGCGCTGTACTCGGCCGTCGTCCCGGCCGTCACACCGACACGGTCACCACGCTCGGCCGGCTCACCGCGACACCGGCCCGCTGACGCCGACGGCGGCCTGGGTCCTATATTCAGTCTGTCAGGGGCCGGGGACTCTTAAACGCCTGTCCTGGCTGTGACTGATCGGAGACCGTGATGATCGACGGAGGAGCCGCCGGGCAGGCCGCCCAAGCCCCGTACTACGTTGTCTTCGACGTCGCCGTGCGTGACGCCCTGCGTTACGGGGAGTACATGGCGCACGTCCTGCCCCAGATCGAAGCAGCGGGCGGCAAGTACCTGGCGCGCGGCGGGCCGCACACCGTATACGAGGGCGACTGGTCGCCGTACCGGCTCGTGCTGCTGGAGTTCCCGTCGCGGGAGGCCTTCGAGGGCTTCTACCACAGCCCCGCGTATCAGGACCTCCACGCGCTGCGCGATGAGGTCAGTTATGCACGGATGGTCGGCGTCGAGGGGCTGCCCTCGCCTGACGCTGCCGCGGCCGCAACGCTCAGGCCCGCCCCCGAGCACGGCTGAGGGTAGTTGCTACGGCCGTACCGCTCTTGCTCTGCCCTGGCGGGCATAGTAGAACGAAGCGATGGGAAGACGGGCAGCCGTCGTGGTTTACGTGCTCGGGCTGGTAGCCGTCGTGGTCGGCGTGGACGTCCTCTTCTTCAGGCACCACTTCTGGGAGCGGC
The DNA here is from genome assembly GCA_963841585.1 of uncultured Actinomycetes bacterium. GTDB lineage: Bacteria > Actinomycetota > Actinomycetes > Streptosporangiales > Streptosporangiaceae > Palsa-504. The sequence continues at coordinate 212,936 of CAWJDK010000016.1, read as the reverse complement.
TGCTAGTAAACGTCGGCATTGTGCTGGTGATCGCGGCGTTCTATTTGAGGTTCATGAAGCGTCCATGAGCGCGGCCGCCGTAATGCGGCGGCGGCCAGGTGCAGGACCTTGGCCACCACGTCTGTCAGCGGGATGGTCGTACGGATCTCGTGATCGGCCGCCTTACGCAGCCGTGGCTCTACCGCGGCTAGGTCACCGAGGACCCGGTCCATGTCGCCGGGTGCCGTGCCGTAGGGGTTGCCGGTTCTGGCGATGAGCCGTTCGATCATGGTCTGTGCGGGAGCGCTGAGCAGGATGATCAGGTCGAAGCGGGGATGGAAGCTGACCTGGTTCTCCTCGCACCCGGCGATGAACAGCACATCGGCGTCTTCAGTGTCCAGGAGCCCGGCGATGGCGTCTTCGCACCACCGCTGCCGCCCGCCCGGCAGATGCTCGCACCAGCCGTCGTCGGTGTCGATGGCCTTGTATCCGAGTGCTACCAGCTCGCGGATAACGCTCGACTTTCCGGTGCCCGACATCCCGGTCAGCAGAACCCGTTTCACGGTTGTGAGCCTACGATCCGCCGCCGGCCACTCCGCGGCGTACCGGCCGGGGCCGGATCAGCACAGCCAGCGCAGTTTATCGTCCCGCGATCGGGTAGCAGGGACGGTCAGGCGTGTTCTGGTGTGGGATGGTCCTCGGCGATCACCTGTTGCCCAGTAAGGAGGGCACCAATGGAAGTGTCATGCGCGTTCCCGACCGCTCTGGATTCTCCTGACAACATCGCGCTAGCCGAGCAGATCGGCTATCACCGAGCCTGGATCTACGACACTCCCCAGCAGAGCCCGGACGTCTGGATGACGCTGGCGCTCGCCGCGCAACGCACAGAGCGCATCGGCCTGGGCCCCGGGGTGCTCGTGCCCAGCCTGCGTCATCCGATGGTCAACGCCGCTGCTACCGCCACGCTGTGCGCGCTCGCGCCGGGCCGCGTCGCGGTCGCCTTCGGGACGGGATTCACTGGACGCCGGGCCATGGGCTACCCCGCCATCCCCTGGACGTTCATGGATTCCTATATCCGCGCGTACCGGGCTCTGCTCCGCGGCGAAGTGGTGGAGTGGGAAGGTACCCGCATGCAGATGCTGCATCCGGACGGGCATGCGCCCGCCCGTCCTGTTGAGGTGCCGGTCCTGATCGCCGCCCTCGGCCCCAAAGGCAACAAGGTCGCTCGTGAACTCGGTGACGGCCTGTTCGCTACCTTGCTGATGCCGGAGTTCATGACCGACTACTCGTGGACCGCCTATCTCGCCTGGGGCACGGTGCTCGACGAAGAAGAGCCGGACGACTCCGAGCACGCCCGCGTGGCCGCTGGTCCCGGCTGGGCGCTGTCGCTGCACGGCGCCTACGAGTTCGGCGGGCCTGACGCGGTACGTACCCTGCCCCGCGGGGACGAGTGGCTCAGGGTCATCGAGCAGGCGCCCGATCGTCAGCGCCACTTGGCCGTGCACACCGGTCATTGCGTTGAGCTCAATGCCGCGGACGAGTCCTGCTGGCGCGCCGGCGGCAGCAGCACGCTCCGGGACGTCACGCTCAGCGGAACCCGTGAGCAGATCCGGCGGACCCTCGAGGACTACAGCGCCCGTGGTGTCACCGAGGTCGTCTTCCAGCCGTGCGGACCCGATATCCGGGCTGAGCTAGAGCGCTTCCTCGATGCGGCTCGTGAGTGAGGGGCCGTCACCGCCGCATCTGGGTACGCCCCTGTACACCCTCGAGGAGGATGCATGAGCCGCGAGATCAGCACCATCGTCACCGGCATGTCATATCTGGAAGGGCCGCGCTGGCATGACGAGCGAATCTGGTTCTCCGATTTCTATACCTGCCGGGTGTACTCGGCGGCCGAGGACGGCAGTGATATCCGTACTGAGGCCGAGGTCGCCCAGCAGCCCTCGGGGCTCGGCTGGCTGCCGGATGGCCGCCTGCTGATTGTCTCCATGCGGGATGGCCGCCTGCTGCGCCGCGAGGCTGACGGCACCCTCGTCTGTCACGCGGACCTGTCGGGCTACATCAACGGGCATCTCAACGACATGGTGGTCGACACCCACGGCAGGGTCTTCGTCGGCGAGTTCGGTTTCGACCTCATGGGCGGCGCCGACTTCAAGCCGGCCAGCCTGCTGAGCGTCGGTCCCGACGGGACGATCGCCAAGGCCGCCGGGGACATGTGGTTCCCCAACGGGAGCGTGATCACCCAGGATGGAACGCTGATGGTGGACGAGACCTTCGGTAACCGCGTCTCCGCGTTCGACATCACCGCCGACGGCACCCTGGCTAACCGCCGCACCTGGGCGACGTTCGGCGAACCGCCGAGCGACATGGAACTCGGGAAAATGCTCGCCCAGGTCGTCGTCGCCCCCGACGGCTGCTGCCTGGACGCGGACGGGGCGCTATGGATAGCCGACGGCCTCGGCGGCCGGGTCATCCGGGTGCGCCGCGGCGGCGAGATCACCGAGGAAATCCAGGCCGGCACCGGCGTATTCGCCTGCATGCTCGGCGGAGCCGATGGCCGCACCTTGTTCATCTGCGCCGCGCCCGACTTCCAGGAACAAGCGCGCAAGAACGCTCGCGAGGCACGCCTGATGGCCACCCGCGTCGACACACCTCGTGCGGGTTTGCCCTGACATGTCACGTTCGCGGCCGCTTAGTCGAGGCAGAACTCGTTGCCCTCGATGTCCTGCATCACGAGGCACGACTCGTTGTCACGGTCGGCGGGCAGTAGTCGTACGCGTACCGCGCCGAGCGCGACCAGTCGTGCGCATTCGGCCTCAAGTGCGGCCAGGCGCTCTTCCCCCACGAGCCCGGTGCCGACCCGCACGTCAAGATGCAGCCGATTCTTAGCGACCTTGCCTTCGGGAACGCGCTGGAAGAACAGTCGCGGGCCCATACCTGAGGGATCAATGCATGCGAACGCTGAACCCTGAAGCTCAGGCGGCATCGCGCGATCGAAATCGTCCCAGGTAGCAAACCCTTCCGGTGGCGGCGGTACGACGTACCCCAGCACCTCGCACCAGAAACGAGCGACGCGCTCAGGTTCTGCACAGTCGAAGGTGACTTGGATCTGCTTGACCGACTCCATCTGTCCACCATAAAGGCGCAGGCGCGCAGGCCGGGCGCTGAGCATCCTGCACTGCTGCCGACGCCCGCACGAACCGCCAGGGGGACGGGCGGCGGGGTTAGCGTGGATCTAGGGCGCGGGCCGTCCGGAGAGGGGAAAAGGTGGCTCTGCGGGCGGTGGTTGTCGGTGGCGGAATCGGCGGGATCGCGGCGGCGATTGCGCTGGCGCGGGCCGGGATCGACATCCAGGTGCATGAGCAGGCGCAGCGACTGGCCGAAGTCGGCGCGGGGGTCTCGCTGGCGCCGAACGGCCTGCGGATGCTGGACCGGCTCGGCGTCGGCGAGCAGGTCAGGCGGGTGGGCGCGCGATACGCATCGGCTCAGCTCCGGCTCCCCGACGGGCGAGCGGTGCGGCACCAGCCCTATCAGTTCGCTATGGCCGGACACAACATCGGGATCCACCGGGCCGACCTGCTGGCCCTGCTGGCCGGGCAGCTGCCGCCTGGCACGGTGCGGACCGGGCACCAGTGCACGGGATTCCGTCAGGATGACGACAGCGCTACCGTCGTCTTCGCCGACGGGACCACCGCCACGGCCGATGTGGTGATCGGCGCGGACGGCATCCATTCGGTCCTGCAAGGCTTCGTGGTCGCCCCAGCCGAGCCCGTGTTCTCCGAGGTGGTGGCCTACCGGGGCCTGGTGCCACGTCTGGATGCGTACCCGGCCGGCACGATCCGGATGTGGATGGGCCAGGGCCGGCATTTCCTGGTGTTCCCGGTGCGAGCCGGGCAGCTGCTGAACTACGTGGGATTCGTGCCGTCGCCTACCGCGGTCCGCGAGTCATGGTCGGCGCCCGGCGACCCAGCCGCGCTCGCGGCGCATTTCGCCGGCTGGGATCCGGTTATCGGGCAGGTCATTGCCGCGATCAGCGGGCCGGGCGGCAGCGGGTTCCAGTGGGGAATGTATGACCGGGAGCCGCTGCCCAGATGGAGCAGCGGCCGGCTGACGCTGCTCGGCGACGCGGCGCACCCGATGCTGCCGCACCTGGGCCAGGGCGCCAACCAGGCCCTGGAGGACGCGGTAGCGCTGGCCACGCTGCTCGGGGCCAGTACGAGCCCGGCTGGTGTGCCGCAAGCGCTAGCCGCCTACGAAGGGCTGCGACGCGACCGGACGGCGCGCGTCCAGCTGGGTTCACGGCGGCAAGGCGCCGGTTACGACAGCTCCGGCAGCCAGCTGATCGACCGGCGATGGATCTACGAATACGACGCGTGGGCCGAAGCCGTCGCGCTTACCTGAGCAGGCAGGCGCGGCAACAGGCTCATCGATTGCATCTCGTCTCAGTTGTCTCGGGCCCGCAGCTTGGCGATCTCAGCGCGCGCGGCTGCGACGAGGTCCTCGTTGGTGTGGGCGTGGCCCCACAGTCCCCACCCGCCCTCCGGCGCCTCAGTCAGCAGCACCCATGTGCGCTCGGTCGAGGACGGGTCGCCGGCGGCCGCGGCAACGAGCTCGGTGAGCTTGGCGACCAAGGCGATCTGCTTCTCACGATCGAGAGCTCCGGCGTTGGTCAGGACCTGCACGCGGACATACGTACTGTCGCCGTCCACGTTCGCGAGCGCTGCCGCAGGCAGTTCGTGCACGAAAGCAGCGGTGTTCTTGCGGAACATCGGAATGTTCGGGACTCCTTCGACCGCCATCACGGCAGCGGCGAGGTCCTTGGCGAGCTGCGCGGTGTCAGGGAAGGTCCCGGTCGCGGCGTACACATCGATCATCGGCATGGGACGGGCCTCCGTACAGGTTTGAGGACGACTATGACGATCGTCATAATTTCTATGCAACTTAACATAGAGAGCGCCCTTCGCAAGGTGTCGGGAGGTGAACTTTTGGCTGGCGACGTACGACAGCGGATGGTGCTGAGCGCGCTCCATCTGATTGCCGAGCGCGGGGTTCAGGGCACATCCATCGCCGACGTGCTGGAGCGCAGCGGCGCGCCGCGCGGTTCGGTCTATCACCACTTCCCCGGCGGGAAGGACGAGATCGTGGGCGCCGCGATGGAATACATGGCGACCGACGCCCGAGTCCCGCTGCGAGCGCTCCATGGCTCCGATGTCGCCGGCATCGTTACCGGGTTCATCAATCTGTGGCGAGGCGTGCTGACCAGGAGCGAGTTCGCGGCCGGCTGCGCGACCGCAGGCGTCACAGTGAGCGGCGAGTCAGCGACGGCTCGGGCTGCAGCGAGAAGGTCTTCGAGGTCTGGATCGCGGACCTCACGGAACTGCTTGAAGCCGCTGGCGTTGACCGGTCGAAGGCGGCCGACTTCGCCTGGATGCTCTTCGCCTCGACCGAAGGTGCACTTGTCTTCGCTCGCGCAGAGCACAGCATGCGCGCCCTTGAGCTCGTGGAGCAGCAGCTGCTCAGCCTCGGCGCGACTCTGGTCTTATCGAGCCGACGCCCCCCGGGTCAGCAACCCGGTTCCCGCGCCGCCCGGGGAACCGGCTCAGCGGGCCGACCGCCCGAGGAGCTTCTCGATACTGCGGCGGTCGCGCTTGGTCGGACGGCCCGCGCCGCGGGCCCGGGCAGCCACCGGGACGGCCTCCTCGCGGGGCGGAGGGGGAGGGCTGTTGTCGACGTAGCACGCGGCGGCAGCCGATGCGCTGACACGCTTGGTGATGACCTGCTGGACGACCACGACGCGTTCACGTTCTTCGCCGCGCAGCCGCACCTCGTCACCGACCCGTACGGCATGTGCGGGCTTGACCCGGACCCCATTGACCCTGACGTGCCCGGCCCGGCAGGCAACGGACGCGGCCGAGCGGGTCCCGGCCAGCCGCACCGACCAGATCCAGCTGTCCACGCGCCCAGCCTGATCACCTGCCATCTGGCAACTGTAATGGGGATGCCGGTTCGGCTCCTGCCGGTGTGCTGTCATGTGGCTGGAGGGTCAACTGCGGGCTGGCAGCGGCGATGGTGTCCCAGTCGTATTGCATGGGGTTGAGCTCGCAGCGCGACCAGGATTGATGCTGATCGGTGTAGTGCGGGCTCGCCGGATCTCCCGATGCGCCGCCGACGACGATCCATGTGCAGTTGTCCCAGTTGCCGACGTCGAACACGTAACGGGCCACGGAACCATAGACGGCCGCTGCGCCGGACTCGGCCCGGCATCCGTTTGCCCAGACGGTTTCGTTGTCGCCGCCGACCCCCGCGCCGGCCGGGCTCAGGGCCGGAGGCGCGTCGGGTAGCAGTGGCGTCAGCGGATGGGTGAGCGCGGCGGCATGGAGCTGGTGCCACGGGATGTCCGGCGGTTCGCCCGAGATTTCCTCGAGCGCCTCGGCCAGCAGCTCATCCCAGGTGCTGCCGCGGGTCAGCGCCAGATCGCCCGATCGCAGCAGGGCCGGCAGCACCCACCAGAGGTGGCTGACGGCCGAGACGCTGCCGGGCAGTTGCATCAACCCGGCGCCCCCGGCGGCGAGGCCGGACCGGCCTGCGACGATCCTGGCCAGAGCCCAGCGCAGCCGGGAGTAACAGGCCGCCCCGCTCGAGTCGGGCGACATGCGGGCATCCCAGCCGAGCACGATGTCCCGGACGGTACGGGCGGCTGCGCTGGAAGGTCTGACGTCCGCGAGGGCTGCCTGGAACAGCTGAGCGGGTGCGCTGACATCATCGCGGTGGATCGTCGCCATGTCCTGCGGTGACGCGGACGCGAGCTCGGCGAGGAGCTGCTCGATTCTCTGGGCCCGGTATGGCGGATGGGCGTCAGTGCAGAAGTAGTCACCGGTATCCGGGATGGCTGTTACCACGCGGTTGTTAGCGGTCACGATGAAGCCGCGGGCCGGATCATCCACGCGCGGCATCTGCTCGGCGGGAACGACGCCGTCCCACTCGTACTCACCTGTCCATCCCGGCACGGGAAGCCATCCGTTGATCGCTGGCCGGCGCGGGACCACCGCGCGTACCAGATGGCCGATGTGGCCGCCGGCATCTGCCGCGACTAGGTTGTGGTCGATGAGCCCCCAGCCGCGTACGGCCTGAAAGAGCGAATCCACCGAGGTGGCTGCCAGCATGGGGAGAAGACAGTCAAACGACCGGTCGAGGTCAAAGAACTGAACCGATTTGAGCGTCAGCGCGGTGCCGTGTGCCGGATCCCCGGCAACGACCGGGCCGTGAATGGTCTCCACGATCTGCACCCGGTCTGAGTCTCCGCCGCGGACCTTGACGTCCTCGGTGGTCGTCGCGGCCCGCAGCCAGTCGCCTTTATGCAGGTAACAGGACGGATCAGCGCGGTCGAACTGCTCGACATACAGATCGTGAATATCCGCGAACGCGTGCGTAACGCACCAGGCCACCTGCGCGTTGTGCGCGAAGTGCGGAAAAGCCGGCACACCGGGAATGGTGAGTCCGATCGCATCGAACTGATCGCAGCCCAGATGCATCTGCGCGTACATGCCCGGCAGCTCGAAGGCGCGGTGCGGGTCGCCAGCCAGTATGGGCCTGCCGGTGGTGGTCCGGCCCGGCGCCAGCGCCCAGTTGTTGCTCCCGCCGCCGGTCTCGGCACTCGCCGCCAGCAGGCTCAGCGCACTGATCGGCTCGCGAAGATCGGCCAGGCTAGCGACCCACCGGCTGGCATCGGCACCGGGCGGAATGCACAGCCGGTCGGCCCCGCCATCGTCGTAGCGCAGCTTGACGAGATCATCAGCGCTGAGGACGCCGACCGCTGCAGCGCGCCAGAGCTTGAACCACACGGAGCCCATGAGGTAGCCGCGCTGCCGCATGGCCGCTATGCAATGCCAGCCCTCCCAAGGCACCGGCGCGCTTGCCACCAGCTCGTACTCGGCCGGAGCCGGATGACTGCGCAGATAAGCGTTCACCCCGGCCGCGTAGGCGTCGACCATCACCCTGGCGTCCGCTCCGAGTGCCCGGTAATCCCGGATCGATGCCGCACCAGCACGCAGCCGCCGGGCCAGCCGATCGGCCGGCAGGCCCGCCACGCCGACCCACTCGGCCCATCTGCCTTCCATCTGCTTCCTGGCCGCGTCCATCTGCCATAGGCGGTCCATAGCGTGCACGTACCCCTGAGCGACAAACACGTCATGCGCCGACCGCGCGCGAATATGCGGGATCCCCCACTTATCGCGGTAGAGCCGGACCGGCCGCTCGACCCAGCCTCCCCGGCGGAGCACATCACCTTCTGCCTGGGCACCGAACTGGCCCATCTGCGCCTCCCTCGTGTCCCGGCCCAGGCACGGCTACCGGGCGAGCTGATGTCCTCCGGGGTAGCCACGCGGTGCAGCGGCGTGCGCTGGCGAACGACCCCGCTGAGTACAGGAGTAACCGGAGATCGCTAAGGATGGCATGGAGCTGGGGGATGACGTCATCTCGCAGCGTGCCCATTGCGTGGTGCAGCGTGTCAGCGAACAGCAGGAGCGCCTCCGCGTTCGCCGCTGTCGCGAACGCCGTCAGCCTCGCTTCGGGCGATGCCTCAAGGTCCGGCCTGGCCAGCAGCTGCTCGAGCTCCGAGATCCACTGCTGCGTGCGCCTGCGATCCTCATCCCAGCCCAAGATGTCCTCCCTTCCCGGAGTTGCCGGTTACCTGTATTCCCGCCCCGCCGGCACCCTAGCCTCGCATCGCCGCGCGGGCAACCGCCACCATAGTGGGACGATAGGCGGCGTGAATGCAACGCTCCGATACACCCAGCTCGGATTCGCCGTCGCCGCCCTCCTGGACAAGCAGGAGCCGCTCGACGCCGATCAGGCACGCCAGTACGTCGATGACGGCTCGCTCTACACGTAGATCGGCCGGCGGTACGACGGGGAGATCGACCTGAGCTTGTTCGATGCCGCGGACAGAGAAGAGGTCCTCGAGCGGTTCCGGGCCGTGTCCGACATGACGGACAGCCGGCGCAACTTCGGGATCGAGCGCAACGGCCTGGCCCTGCTGGCGGCCTGGTGCTTCGAGGTCCTTCAGGAGACGCACTACCTCGGGCAGTAACCCGCCGCGCAGGCGGCCGGCCAGCAGTGAGGATAAGGTCGGCCAGGCGCTGGACCGGAGATGAATGGAATACATCAGCGGATCAAGCTCAGCTCGCGGGCCCGGGCGACCGCCTCGGTGCGGTTGGCCGCGCCGAGCTTGCGGTCTCGATGAGGCTGCCGGTGCGGCTCTGGGCCACCGCCGCGGCGTGCAGCCGGTCCAGCAGTGCGAGCGCCTGCCCAGGCCGGTCCTGGGCCAGCAGGATCCGGGCCAGCACCAATTGCCCAGGTTCGCGCGCGTAGTTTGGCTCATCGTCTGGATCGAGGCCGTTCTCCTGCGGGAAACGGGCCGCTGCAGCTAGGTCGCCCTGGGCTAGCAGCAGCCACGCCCGTCGGGCGGGGACCGGGTTGAGCAAACCCGCCGGGCCTGGTGAGGCCTGCGCGGCCTCGGTGATCGCCTCTAGCGCCCCGGCCGGATCACCGCTGGCTTGGCGAATCATCGCCAGCGTGGCCAGGCCGTCAGCCAGCGGGGTGGTGTAGACGAACTGGCGGCACAGCGCGATGCCCTCGGTGGCATAGTGCCGGGCGCGGTCGAGTTCATCCCGCTGGTAGGCGATATCGGCTAGGCCCGCATAACCCGGTCCGGCGGCTGGCGGCGGCCGGCGGCGCTGACGAGGGTGTCCAGAGCCCGCTCGCAGGTCAGCGCGGCCGCGTCGAGGCGGCCCTGAGCGCGCTGGAGCAGCGTAGCGAGTAGTAACCCCACGCGGTTATGGTGAGCTGGCCGATCTCACGCCACCCGGTGACGCTGAACGCGAAGGCGCGTTCGGCCTCGGTGAGCCGACCACGCAGCCATTCGGCCACGGCCAGGAATCCGTGCGCGGAGGCGCTCAGCATCCGTTCTTCTGGCTGGCTCTCGGCTAGGGCCTGGGCAGCGAACGCGGCGGTGGCCTCGGCGTCGCCGTAAAGCTGGGCGAGATAGCCACGATGGAGCGTCGTCGTGGCCGGGACATTGATCAGGAAGCTGGCCACGACACCGGTCGTCGGCTCGAACGGCTCATCGGCCCAGTCGGGAGGCGCGCACTCAACCGCGTCAAGAAGCGGTTCCACGACCTCGATGTGGCCGCTGGTGGCGGCCATGAGGGCCTGCGCAGCAACAGCCGGGGGCGGGACCTGACCAGCTCGGCGGGGAGAACCGATAGCCACCGACGTATGGTCACGGCCTCGCCACGGATGTTGTAGACCATATCGAAGTGCTGCTCGATGATCCGGGCCGCCCAGAGCATCTCGCTGGCGTTGACCGCGTGGCCGATGGCGTCGTCGGCCAGCCCGCACCCGGCGTACCACGCGGCAGCATTCCGGTGCAGCTTCGGCACGCGGCCCGGCTGCTCTATCTGCAGGCGGGCGCGGAGCAGGTCGGCGAACAGGTGGTGATAGCGCCACCAGCCGCGCACCTCGTCCAGCGGAACCAGGGAAAGGCCTGCCCGTTCGGCCTCCTCCAGCAGCGCCTGGCTGCCCTCGCGGCCGGTGACGGCGTCGCACAACGGGCCGCTGAGCCGCTCCAGCACCGAGGTCTCGAGCAGGAACGTGCGCAGCTGCTCGTCCTGCCCCTCGAGCACCTCTTCGGCCAGGTAGTCCAGCACGTACCGGTGGCTCCCGGTGAACGCGGCCACGAAGGCGGCGGCATCGTCCTGCCCGCGCAATGACAGCACAGCCAGCTGCAACCCGGCGGCCCAGCCTTCGGTCCGGGCGGCCAGCGCCGCCACCGATGCATCCGGCAGAGCCGACGCCGCGCGCTGGAGCAACTCCGCTGCCTCCGCAGGCGTGAACCGCAACTCAGCCGCGCGTATCTCGGTCAGCTGGCCGCGACCCCGCAGCCGCGCCAGCGGCAGCGGCGGGTCGCCGCGGCTGGCCAGCACCACGCATATCCCGGCCGGCCGGTGCTCGACCAGGAACGCGAGCGATTCGTGCACCTGCTGTGAGCTGATCAGGTAACAACCACGGCCTCGTCAGCGGCCAGATCGTTGATCAGCGCCGTGACCAGCCCCTGGAACGACGATGGCGCGGGCGGCCCGAGCAGCGGGGCCACCCGGTCGCCAGTCCCGGGGCGGGCCCGGTCGAGCGCGGCCACCACGTGGCACCAGAACCGGGCCGGGTCGTTGTCCCCCCCGTCCAGCGACAGCCAGGCGACCGGCTGCCTGCCCCGCCGGGTCCAGCCAGCCAGCAGGACCGTCTTGCCGTATCCGGCCGGGGCGCAGACCAGGACCAAGCCCTGCGACAAGCCCTCATCGAGCCGCGTCGTCAGCCGCGGCCGCGACACCTGACCGGGATGCGACACGGGCATGTACAGCTTGGTGGCCAGCACGACATCGCGTCCCGTGGCTGTTTCCGGCCGTTCAGCCATCGCTGACCTGCACGGTTCTACGCCTCCGCGATCCTCCGTATCGCCGCTGGAAGGAACTGTCGCGAGTCGGCCTGCCGCTTCCCCCGGTGGCGGCGCAGCCAAGTCCATCGAGCGGCCCGTGCGACGCGTGCGCCGTGCCCTGCGCGCAGTCTTCACCTGACGGCGCATAAGAGCCCCGGTCCTGCACACCCTCCGGTCAGGTGATCGGGGGGTGTGCGTTCCTTTTCCCGCTAGGTTAGCTCGGCGGGCGTGCGCCCGTTAGACGGTGACCGGGCGCCAGCTGATGCCTCCGTTGCGAGTCATCCACAGATAGCCGTTGGTGCCGAGGGCTAGGCCTTGGGTGTCCGTTTCGAACCCGACCAGGGAGAAACCATGCCCGCGGTCGATCAGCGCGACTTGCCAGCCGTGCCCGGTGAGCATGTACAGGTCCGGCCCGGAGTTCCAGGCGAACCGTTCGCCGACGACGGCGGTCACGCCCTTTGGCGGCTGCGGCGGCGACGGGCTGTCGGCACTCCAGCTGCTGCCCTCGTTGAAGGACCTGTAGGCCAGCTGGGTTTGCGTCGGCGGGCTGGGCTGGTTGTTCATGGCGTCGCAGACCAGGTAGACCAGACCGTCGGTGGACGCCCCGAGCGCGGCGAACGGTACGTAGGTCTGACCCTGCCCGCACGGCAGCGATTCGTGGCGCACCGGTTGGGTGCCGACGAACACCTCGAGGGACGGAGCGATCGGCCCAGCGCCCTGCTGGCCGACCACGTAGGCGACGTCGCCGTGAACAGTGAGGGTCGCGGAGCGGTCCGGGGTGGGGCCGAGGTTCGTCCAGGCGGTGCTGCCCACCGGGGCCCGCCAGATGCTCGGGTAGGGCTGCGCGCCGGCGATTGACCACACCCAGCCGGCGGCGGTTTCGAGCGAGAGCACCTGGGTCAACCCGCCCGGTTGCCAGGAGGCGGCGTCGTTGGTGGTGATCCAGAGCGACCCGGTGGTGGTCCAGGCGTATCCGACCTGCGGGGAGGCGAACCGGATGTGAGCTAGGCCGGCGGGCGGGCCAGGCAGCCGGGTCCAACTGGCGCCGCCGTCGGTCGTGGTGACCAGCTCGCCGCTCCCCAGCGCCCATCCTTGATCGGCGGAGACGAAGCTGACGTCCTGCACGTCGATCGAACCGGCCTGCGTGCTCAGAGACGCCGAGGTCGGCGGGCTACTGGCTGCCGTAGCGGAGGCGCTCGCGGTCACCGCGGTCGACGGGGGCGTCGACGACTGCACGGAGCCAGACCTGGACGGACCGCAGCCCGCAAGCGAGACGAGCGCGACGAGCGTCGCGGCGGTCAGCGAGAAACGCCTGTTCATATCTTGAGGACGCCGAACTGCTCCACCCGGTTGCGTGGGGTCAACGAGAGGATGCAGGCGCATCGGCTGCGTCGTCGCTACCTGCGCTCACGCCGGCCCGCGCGTGGTACGGAACCCTACCCTGCGATGGCTGCCGTCGCAGAACGGCTTATTGGCCGATGCGCCGCACCGGCACAGCGCCACCCGAGTGTCCTGCCTGACCAGCGTATGGTCCTGACCGAAGATCGTGACGTTGCCGCGGACAAACAACGGGCCGTTCGGGCGTTCCTGTATCGTGGTTGCCTCCGGCACTGGCTCCTGCGGCCCGCCGTCCACGCGGCGGAAGTGCAACGCGCCCGTGGGACAGCGCTGGATCACTTCGCCTATGTCGCCGGGTGATCCGTTGTCCACGATGATCCATGGCCGGCGCTGGTTGTCGAACACGCCGGGGAGCCCGCGCAGGCCCTCGGCGGCGTGGATGCAGAACGCAGGTTCCAGGTGACCTCGATCCGGTCGTTCGCGTACACACGCCCGACCGCCAGCGCGTAGCGTGGCTGCTCGCGGAAACCCTCCGGAGCCTCATCGGGCTCATCGGGCGGAAGCTCGCTGGTTCGTTCGGTCATCTTCTCGCCTCCATGCTAAGTCTCCATGCGACTCCTACGGCGGTCAGCGCTGGTCGGCTGGCACACCATCGGCGGAAGAATGATCCCAGTGACCCTTATCTTCATCACCGGCTCCGCCGACGGACTCGGCCGCGCCGCCGCCGGTGTTCTCATCGGTGAAGGCCATGACGTTGTCCTGCACGCCCGCAGCCGCGAGCGGGCGGCGGCGCTCAGCGACCTAGCCGGGGACGCGGCGGGAGTCGTCATCGGCGACCTCAGCAGCGCCGCCGAGACCCGCGACCTTGCCGGTCAGGTGAATCAGATTGGCCGGATGGATGCTGTCGTCCACAATGCCGGCGTCTTCCTCGAGCCGTCCCGCTCCCCAACCGCCGAAGGTCACGCGAAGACGCTCGCGGTGAACATCCTCGCCCCCTACCTGCTCACCGCGCTGATCCGCCGCCCGGATCGGCTCATCTACCTCAGCAGCGGGCTGCATCACGCAGGTGCCGGTTCCATCCGGGATATCGACTGGACCAGCCGGTCCTGGAATGCCGCACAGGCATACGCCGAGAGCAAGCTCCAGGTAACCGCGCTCGCGCTCACCCTCGCGCGCGCCTGGCCGGACGTACTCAGCAACGCCGTCGATCCGGGCTGGGTCCCGACCAAAATGGGCGGCCTCGCAGCAACCGGTGATCTGCAGATGGGCTATCTCACCCAGACCTGGCTCGCTGTCAGCAACGACGCCGCCGCCACCGTGAGCGGCGGCTACTGGTACCACCGGCAGCGACAGGCGCCCGCAGCACAAGCCCGCGACCCGGCATTCCAGGACCAGCTGATGCACCGGCTGGCCGCGCTGACCGGGGTCACGCTCCTTTAGTGTCGCGGTCCGGTCCAGCCAGATCCGGGCAGGGCGTCAGCCGGCCGCGCAGGAGTCGCCGTCACAAGCTCGCTTCGGAGTTGCTGCCGGTCGTGTCGGCAACGGGCGTGAGCTGGCTTGTCTCGTCGTACGCACGCTGCAGGAGCCGCAGGAGCACCTCGGGCGGCTGGGCGCCGCTGACCGCGTACTTGCCGTCGGCGACGACAAACGGCACGCCGGTGATGCCGTACCGCGCAGCCTGCTGCTCGTCGGCTCGCACCGCGTCGGCGTAGGCGTCCCCGTCGAGGACGGCCTCTACCTGCGCCGCTGGCAGGCCGGCCTCGGTGGCCAGGCGCACCAGGGTGAGCTTGTCGGCGATCGGGAGACCTTCGGTGAAGGTGGCGCGCATCAGGCGCTCTTTCATCTCCGGCTGCAGCCCGTGATCTTTGGCCAGGTGGAGCAGCCGGTGGGCGTCGAAGGTGTTGCCGCCGCGGATGAGGTCGAACCGGAATTCCAGGCCGTCGGCGGCCGCGCGCTGGGTCATCTGCTGGTTGGCCTGTTCGGCCTGGGCGATCGTCATGCCGTACTTGCGGGCCAGATGCCCGGCGTGAGTCCCGGTGCGCTGCGCAGGCGCGTCCGGGTCGAGCTCGAAGGAGCGGTAGGTAACGTCGACCTCGCCAGGATGGCCGAAGGCGGCGACCGCGCGTTCGAACCGGCGCTTGCCGATGTAACACCACGGGCACACGACGTCAGACCCGAATCCGCGAGTAAGCCGGTGACACGGCGGCGCAAATACCGATAGGTGCCCCTTTGACCTGGGATGATGATCGCTGCGAAGTAATGACCATCTCAGGCGGAGAGGCACCTACCTGGTGAAAAGGATACGCAGCGGGGCGGGCAGATCGCGGCAGCAGCCGCGGATCGGCGCGCCGGATCCGGGGCTGACGCCGAACGCGGGCCTGGCCGCGATGAGCGAGTTGTGTGACCGGCTCGACGTGATCGAGGCGCTGGATGCGGCGGTCGGCCCGGTCAAGCAGCGGGACCGCGGGTTCGGGGCCGGGGAGCTGCTGGCCGGGATCGCGGCGGCGCAGCTGGCCGGGGAGGACTTCCTGGCCGGGCTGGACCGCCAGCGCGCCGATGCGGCGGGCCAGCTGATCACCCCGGTGCCGGGGCTGGCGTCCACGACCGCGGCGGGCCTGGCCCGGCGGATCACCCCTGCCCAGTGGACAGCGGTTGAGCGGGGCCTGGCGGCGGTGACCGGGCGGATGCTGGACCTGCTGCCCGCGGAGCGGGCCGCGGCGCTGGCCGACGGCCCGGTCACGATCGACCTGGACACCACCGACGTGGAGGTCTACGGCCGCAAGAAGCGCGGCGTGGCGTACAACCATCAGGGCCAGCGGGTCGGGCCAGCCGCACGTGGCGGCCTGGGCCGAGACCGAGATCGTGCTGGCCGCCGACCTGGGCGACGGCACCGATGACCCGCGCGCGACCGCGCCGGATCTGCTGCGCCGGGCGCTGGCCGCCCTGCCCCCGGCGGCGCGGGCTCCGGGCCGGGTGGCGCTGCGCGCCGACGCCGGCTACTTCGCCGGGCAGCTGGCCCGCGCCGCTCACGACGCGAAGATCGCGTTCGCGATCGGCGCCAGGCGGATCGCGCCGCTGTGGCGGCTGCTGGCCGGGATCGCCGAGGAGGCCTGGCATGACGCCATTGACATGGACGGCGCGCAGGTCGCCGTGGCGGAGTACTGCCCGGACTGGTGGCCCGCCGACACCCGGCTGCTGATCCGCCGGGTCCTGCTGGATCCGGGGCAGGTCTCCGCCGACCCGCGGTCCCGTCGCCGCCGCACCCTGCACCCGGACCAGCGGGCCCTGCCGATCCCCGAACTGGCGCAGCAGCCGGCCGTCTACGCCTACAGCTTCATCATGACCAACCTGGACGTGTCCAGCCCGGACAAGGCGATTGCGGCAGAGCATTGGTACCGGCACCGCACCACGGTGGAGAACATCTTCCGCGACAGCAAGCTCGGTGCCGCCCTCCGGCACCTGCCATCCGGCTACCCGCAGGTGAACCTGGCCTGGATGTGGGGTGCGCTGCTGGCCGCGACGATGGCTGCCTGGCTGCACCAGCTCACCGCGATCACCGCCGGGCAGGACATCCTGGCCGGACACGGCGTGCGCGGTGGCAAGGCCATGATCGCCACCTTGCGCTGGCGGCTGATCGCGGTCCCCGGCGGCTGACCCGCCACGCCCGCCACCTGATCCTGCGGCTGCCGCCCGGCCACAGCCTGCTCCCTGAGGTCCTGGCCCGGCTACGGGACCTGCCCGCACCCGCCTGACCTGCACACCCTGAGCCCCGGCTCTCCGTCCTTATCCACGGCCTGCCAGCCCCGACCCGAGAAAGGCCGCAAATCGCGAACCCGGCGCGGCTCCCGGGCCATCAGCATGCCCGCTACCGGAAGTCCTGGCACACCAAGATCATTTACGGCGGCAGGGATCAGCTCACTGCGCTATTCGCGGAATCGGGTCAGACCAGATCTCCACATTCATGGCAGTAGCAACCTTCGCGACGATGGCGAGATTCCGTCGCAGACCGCATCCCGCAGAGCGCAGCGACAAGCTGACGTGCAGAGCCCGTGTCGGTGTTGGGGATGCGTCCTGGTCAACTGCCCAGCCCAGCGGCGCGGGCCCGTTGCATTGCCTCGGTGCGATCGTTTACCTGGAGTTTGGTGAATATGTTGCTTACGTGGTTGCGCACGGTTTTGGGTGACAGGGCGAGTTTATGGGCGATCTGGCTGTTGGGCATGCCGCGGGCGAGGAGTTCGAGCACTTCCCGCTCGCGGTCGGACAGCTCGGGGAACAGTACCGGGTCGCGCGCTGACAGTGGCCGGGTGAGGTAGGACAGGATGCGGCTGGCGACCGCCGGCCCGAAGACCACGTCGCCGCGCGCGACGGACTCCAGTGCCCGCAGCAGGTCGTCGGTGTCCGCGCCCTTCACGACGTAGCCGCGGGCCCCGGCGCGCATCGCCGCGAACACCGGCTCATCCTCCTCCAGCATGGTCAGCACGAGCACGGCGATAGCGGGGGTGGGCGGCGACGATCTTGCGTGTCGCCTCGACGCCGTTGACTCCGGGCATGTTGAGGTCCATCACGACCACATCGGGAAGCAGCTCTGCCGCCTGCGCGATTGCGGCCTCGCCGTCCGCGGCCTCACCGGCCAGCTCAATGCCTGGCAGTGAGTCGATCAGTGCCTTGAGCCCTCGGCGGAATGTGGGGTGGTCGTCGGCGACGAGGACCCGGGTGGTCATGACGTCACTCGCAGGGGCAGCACGGCCACGACGGCGGTGCCGCCGTCCTGGCTGCCGACTGAGCAGGCGCCGCCGAGTTCGGCCGCGCGCTCGGCCATAGCGGCAAGGCCGACGCCGGTGCGTCGGTCATCGCGGCGGGTGGCGATGCCGATGCCGTCGTCGATGACCTCAAGTCGCAGCTGTGCGTTGTCGATGGTGAAGGCCACCGTGGTGCGCCGGGCCCTGGAGTGACCTGCAACGCTCCCGGGAATCGCTCGTGGCCGCACGGGAGGAAGAGCGCCGCCGCATCCGCCGTGGCCTGCACGACGGCCTCGGCCCTGCACTCGCCGGAATCATGTTCGGCCTCGACGCGGCACGCAACACCCTGGCCGCCGACCGGACGGCGTGCCGCGGCCACAATCGACCACGAAGACCCGGCCGTCCACGACCACGGCAGAGGAAATCCCGGCCCGTCCGGGCACCGGCAGCGGCGCACCGGCCGTGCCCAGCAGCACCAGTTCGGTTGCCATGCGCACCATACTGGCCCGGCCGCCTGCGGGGGGGAAAGGCCGGCTGCCGGAAGTCCCCCCGCTCTACGCGGCTTAGCCAGCTGAGTTGGCATCGCGGGTCCGCTGCGGTCCACACTGTGTCCATGACGGCACGGTTTGACGAGCTACGTTCTCTGGATCTGTTCGGCGGCCTGACTGACCAGCAGCTTTCAGAGCTGGTGGCGGGCAGCTCCGAGGTCGGCGCCCGTCCGGGAGTGGAGTTGTTCCGCGAGGGCGAGCACGCCGACTTCTGGTGGGTCCTCCTCAACGGCGTCGTTGAACTGACCCGCCAGGCCGGCGGTGAGGAGACCGTAGTCGCGAGGATGGATGTCCCTGGCCGCTGGGCAGGCGGATTCGCGCCTGGGATGACCAGGTCGTCTACCTGGCCACCGGCCGCGCCGCGACCACCGCGCGGGTGCTGCGGATACCGGCCGGGGTGCTGCGTGAGCGGATGAACACGTGGTTCCCGTTGGGCGGGCATCTCATCGAGGGGCTCTACCGGACCGCGCGCTCCATCGAGGCGACGGCGCGGCAGCGCCAGTCTCTGGTTCCCCTTGGGACGCTCGCCGCAGGCCTGGCACACGAGATCAACAATCCGGCAGCCGCCGCCGTCCGCGCGGTCGACGCGCTGGAAGACGCGTGCCAGGTACTGCTCGCATCTGTTAGCCGGCTCGCCGCTCATCAGGTCTCGGCCCAGCAGTTCGCGGCGCTCGACACGCTGCGCCAGGAGGCCATCCATCCTGCGGTGCCCCCGGACGCGCTGACCCTGGCCGACCTGGAGGACGAACTGGCTGGGTGGCTTACCCGCCATGGTGTCGGCCGCGAATGGATGATCGCGCCGTCCCTGGCCGCCGCTGGGGTGGACACCGGCTGGTGCGAGCGGGCAGCCGCGATCTTGGATGGACCGGAGCTGGAGGCGGGCCTGGAGTGGATAGCCAGCGCCTTGTCGGCCGCCACGCTGCTGGCCGAGATGAAGGAATCGACCGGGCGGATCTCAGCGCTGGTGGCCGCGGTCAAGTCCTATACGCAGATGGACCGTGCCTCGCTGCAGCGTGTCGATGTCACCGACGGCCTGGAGAGCACCCTGGTCATGCTTGGTCACCAGCTGGGGGACGGGGTCACGGTCGTGCGTGACGACGGTGCCGACGTCCCGCTGGTGGAGGCTCACGCCGGTGAGCTCAACCAGGTATGGACCAACCTCATCGGCAATGCCGTCGAGGCGATGGACGCCAAGGGCACGCTCCGGTTGTCGACCCGCGCCGGGCAGAACGATGTCGTCATCGAGGTCGCCGACACCGGCTGCGGAATGCCGCCGGATGTGGCGGCGCGTGCGTTCGAGCCCTTCTTCACGACCAAGGACGCGGGCAAGAGCACCGGCCTCGGCCTGGACATCGCCCGCCGCTTCATCACAGAACGTCACGGCGGCACCATCGATATCGATTCCCGGCCGGGTTCCACGGTGCTCCGGGTTCAGATCCCGGTGCGGGCTCCTGAACGGTGAAGGCCACCCGCCTGGTGAGCGGGGTGACCGGTGGCTCTCTGCCTAGTAGGGTGCCGATCGGCCCGGCTGCCGCCTGATCAGCTCCACGTTGCCGCCGTACCGTCGTGCGCCGAGTCCGGTCAGCAACGACACAGCCGCGACGTTCGCGTCGTCAGCCTCGCCGACGACGCTCGTGGCCCCCCGGCCGGCGAGCACGGTAAACGCCTGGCCGAGCAGCGCTCTGGCGGCCCCGCGCCGCCGGTACTGGGCGAGCATCGCGATCAGGCCGAGGCGCGGTCCGGCGCGGTTGCGCCAGATTCGCACCAGCCCGGCGTACTGTCCGCTGGCCCGGTCGACCGCGACGAGATAGGTGGCGGGATCGAAGAACGGGCCGAACGTCTCGGCGCGGAACTGCCCGGCATCCCAGCGCCAGCCCGCCCAGCCGGGAACATCCTGCCGCAACGCGTCGTCCAGCAGCCGCAGCCGGGTGACATCGGCGTCCGCGGCGGAAAGGACGTCGAGCCCGGCCGGCAGCGCGGCCCCTGCCAGCCCGGTCACTGCGGGATCGATCGGGATCCGGTAGTAGCTCTCCCGCCGGTGCACCGCGAATCCCGCCTGCGCGCAGGCGTCCAGCGCGTCATACTCCGCGTCTTCCAGCGTGACGTAGAGGTCACAGCCTAGATCGCGAGCAACGGCATCGGCCAGCGGCGGGTAGGCGTCGGCACGCCAGGTGTCGAAGTACAGGAACCAGCGGTTATCGGGCCGCAGCCGGGCGCTCACCTCGCCCGCTACCAGATCGCCGTCCAGAGCGCGCCACGCCAGCGCCGGTCGCATCCGGGATACCGTCAACGCCGCTGCAGTCATGCCCTGTGAAGCTAGCAGCGGCGTGATCCGCGCGCGAGCGATATGCCTTCCGATATCCGAGCCACACTGACCGGCCAGGTTGTCCTAGTGAGCCGGGGAGGCGTTCGGCCGTGGGGATATCGGCTTCATCCTCGACCAGCTCACCGACGACGTGGACTGGGCTTCCTGCCCGGCCAGCCACATCGCGCCCTGGCACGGGATTACCTCGGCACAGCCGAAGTACCTAATTTCTTCAAGGCTCTCGGTCGAAACCTGGAGATCACGGAATTTACTCCGCTGTCGTTCACCTTCAACGAGACCGACGTCATGGTGGTGACGCGGTGGGCCGCGACTGCTCCCGCGACGGGGAAATCCACCGCGATGGACATCCATCACTGGTGGCGATTCCGCGACGGCAAGATCTGCTTCTACCGCGGCACCGGAAGCCGACATCAAGCGCAACGCGGTCGCCGACGACAGTGTGGTCCGTCATGGCGCCAGTCCACCGGCCGGACACCAGGGCTTACTGCGGCCACAGGCCCCTATCCGTGCACGAGCCGCTGATCTTGGAGGCTGACCGACGGGTCGGCGGCCGTATCTTGACGGAGGATGTCGAGGGGGTGCCCATCGAGCTTGGCGCCCAGTGGATCGGCGATACGCATCATCGGATGGAGGCACTGGCCTCCGAGCTCGGGGTGGGGATCTATCCGCAGTTCGAGGACGGCGAGACGTCGTATGAGTTCGCCGGGGAGGTGCTGCGGGAGCGCGCCTTCTACGCCAAGTACGCCGCTGAGCTGAACGGGGTCGAGCGCGTGCTTCGCGAGCTCGATCAGATGGCGGAGACGGTGCCCGTCGATGCGCCATGGCTTGCGCCGGAAGCCGACGCCTGGGACCGGCTGACCGCGGGCCAGTGGCATGACGGCCAGGGCCTGTCCCGGGTGGCGCGCACGTTGCTGGAGATCTGCACGGTGGGCATTCTGGCCGTCCCCACGGTCGAGGTATCGCTTCTGTGCCTGCTGCACAACGTGGCTGTCTGCGGCGTAACCGCGGATCTGCTGGCGGAGTCCGAGGGCGGGGCGCAGACCAAGCGTTTCGTCGGCGGGACCTCGCAGATCCCGCTCCGGCTGGCCTCAGCGCTGGGAGACCGCGTTGTCCTTGACTCGCCCGTGCTCACGATCGACTACACCGACGATCGTGTCACCGTCACCTGCCGCGGTGGCCTGGTCTCCACCGGACGCCAGGTGATCGTGGCCCTGTCGCCCGCGCTGGCGGGGCGGATCATGTACAACCCTCCGCTGCCCGGAGTGCGCGACCAGCTTGCCCAGCGGATGCCGAACGCCTCGGCGCACAAGATGTTCGCGATCTACGACGAGCCTTTCTGGCGTTCCGACGGCTTGAATGGGCAGCTCATCTCCGAGGTGGGGCCGGCCCGGATGTCCAACGACAGCTGCCTGCCCGGCGAGGCAGGCGGACCCGGCATCATCCTCGCCTTCCTGGAGGGAGAGTCGGCGCGAGTGGCCGGGCGGTGGCCGGCCGAACAGCGGCACAGTGCCCTGCGCGCCGAGCTCGGGCGTCACTTCGGCCGCCGCGCCCCGCAGCCGCAGCGCATCGTCGAAGGCAGCTGGGCCGACCGCGAGTGGATCCGGGGCTGTTACAACTCGAACATGGGACCCTGCGGCCTGATCCATTTCGGTCCGGCACTGAGCAGGCCGATCGGCCCGATCAAGTGGGCCGCGACCGAGACCGCCAACGCCTGGAGCGGGTACATGGAGGGGGCCGTCCAGGCCGGCCATCGGGCGGCCCAAGCGGCGCTCGATGGCATCTGAAGCCAATTTCCATGCCCGCTTCGAGCGCTAACAGGAAGTGTGAACCGTGCATGCAAGACAGGCTGTTCCTGAGCGAGGAATTCGGGACGTCATCGCCGACCACCGCTACGATAATCTTCGTCTGCCCATTTAGCACTCCGATTCAAAAGGTGCGCTTCGCGATTCAGCGTTTCCTTAGGGCGGGCCATCACGTTGTGGCATACCAGACGACAGCGGCCGTCTTTACGGAGGCCGACCCAAGCATCCTTCCGGAACTCATCTATCGAGTACGTAAGGACATCAGGTCGCTGATAGCACGGCTGGTAACATTCACCCGTTGGTCATGATGCTTAATGTGCGTTGTGTGACGGGGTTCGGGCAGGGCGGGGTGCGCGGTCAGGCCAGGGCGGGGACAGGCGGCTGCCACGGGTTCCCGGTGAACAGGCTGCGCAGGACGTCGAGCGGGCCGTGCCCGTGCTTGCGGGCGGTGTCGATGTAGCTGCGGATGTCCAGCCGGTCCTGGGTGGCGTCTTCGCTGGTGAGCCGACCGGAGATGTTCTGCTGGGTCTTCGTCGGCCGTACCCCGCGCTCGCTGATGTTATTGGTCGGCCAGATCGTGGTGTCAGTGGTGAACCGGAGCACGTCGTCTTCGCGGTCGCGGCAGAATTGGAGCAGGTCGCGGCCGGGGTGCTGGGCGGTGGAGTTCTTCGGGCCGGGGATGCGGGGGACGGCGGCCAGGCCGACAGTGACGGCGCGGCGGAACTCCCGGATCATGGGGTCCGCTTTGTCCTCGGGGATGGCGGGCAGGCCGTTGTCGCGGGCGTCGTTCCAGGCGTGGATCAGGCCGCGGAGCCCCCGCTGAGCCTGGGCTGGCCAGTGCGCGTCCGGGTAGGTCTCGGCGGCGTCCTCGTAATCCCTGAGTATGTGGGCCAGGCACGCCTGGTGCCCAGCGATGTTCTCCCAGCCGGCGTTCCAGTAGTTGACGTACCGGTCGGAGACGACCACGCCGGCGAAGTCCGGCAGGATCCCGAAGTCCCGGAAGGATTCCAGGGTGCGGTCGCCCAGGTGCAGCAGCGAGTACTGCTCAGTGAACGCGCCCAGCACGTACTTCTTCTTCCCGGCCGGCCCGGCCCGCAGCGTGGTCTCGTCGAACCCGGCGACGCGGGCGGCGGTGATCAGCGTCGCGATCAGCTTGAGCACGTCCGCGGCCAGGTCCGCGGCCTTGCGAAGGCAGGAGTGGATGAACCCGGCGGAGACCTGCGCCCCGGCGGCGTCGGAGATCAGCTCGCGGCACCGCTCGACGGGGACGTGCTGGAAGACCAGCAGGTAGACGGCCAGGGCGCGCAAGTTCGGGCCGGTCGAGACCGGTGAGTCGGCCACCCCCGGCGGGCGCGCGGCCACGTGATGCCGACCGCAGCCGCAGACCGTTTCGTGCAGGTCGTGCTGGATCCGCTGCGCGGACGGCTCGGGGATCTCCAGCTGCTGGAACGACCGGGCCACCCCGAGATCGGCCGTGCCGGCCAGGTCCGCGCCGCATTCGCACGTGCCCTGCGGGTAGTAGTCGCAGGTGTCGTCCGGCTCCGCCCAGCACATCGCTGATCCCGGCGCGCCGGGCTGCTTGCCCCGCTTGCGTTTCTTCGCTTCCTCGCGTTCCGCGGCGCGGCGCTGCCTGCGAGGCGGCTTCCGGCCGGGGGCGTCATCCCCCGACGGGGGCATCGAGGAGTTCCCGCTGTTGCGCGAGATGATCCGCTCCAGCCGGGCCACCTGCTCACGGAGCTGGCCGACCTGCTCCTGCAGGACCGCCGACTGCGCCCGCAGCCCCGCCGCCTCCTCTCGCAGCTCCCCGAGGCTGGCCACCTGCGCCCCGAGCGCGGCAAGCTCCTCATCACGGGCAGCGCAACTGGCGCAACCCGGCGCAGGAGGCGGCATCCCGGACACAAGGCATGATCATCCCGAGCCGGCCCTCAGTAATCAAGGCAACACGCCAAGCCGGCCGGCGAAACCACCGCCAACCCGCCATACGCCGCCCATCGTCACCCAGCCCTCACATGCGACAGATGGCCTGAATGTCTACCACGGCTGGTGTCTCAAGGCGTGACCAAATTCGGGTTCTTCGGCAGCAGCCTGGGCTCTTTCATCCTCTATAACTGCATCGGCCGTGAAATCCCCGAGCTGCGCTGGGGGGTATTTAACACCGGTGGCAATATTGCGCGAGGTGTGTGGAATACTCCTACGCTGAGACAGCAGCACGTAGAACGAGGGTGGTCACTTCCGCGGCTTGAAGAAGCATGGGCTAAGCTTCAGTGGCCAGATTTCGGGCAGCTCGATGGCTGCAGGTTCGTATTCGCGAGCTCGCGGCGAGACAAAGTAGCTCCGTTGAGTAACGTCTCCCAGTATGTCGAGCCGATGCTCCGGGCAGACGCTGAAGTCAGCGTATACGAGGTAGCAGCGATCAGTCATCGTACGGCCGTTATCGTAGGCCTTTGGAAAGGTCCGCAACTCGTTCAGAGAGTGCGGGGCTAGGCGCAATGCCATTTAGAAGAGCATGTTTACGGTTGAGGGTGCCTGTACTGGCGCGGATCGGCCATGGTGACACTGGGTGAGCTCAGGGCGATGTCCCGGACGGCGCTCCGGGTCGGCGGCCGGTTCCACGGTCGGCGTGCGCGTGGCTGGGCAGGATCGTGACGGGTGCGGGGTCAGGCTGCGGTGCCGCAGACGCTGATCTGGGCGGGTGCGGTGAGCGTGGGGATGCGCGGGCCGCCGTGCGGGAAGCCGAGCCGGGCCTTGGTCTTGCGGTCGCGGTGCCGGTTCCGGTCCACGGTGATCCGGCACCGGGCCAGGCTGGCCAGGATGCGGGCCCGGTTCGCGCTGATCAGGCCCGCAGGCAAGCTGGCGGCGGCCGCGCCGGACTGGGTGGTGGCGATGATGGCGCGGCGGGCGGCGGTGAACGAGATTTCCCGCGGGTGGACGGGCAGCCCGGCGCGGCGGCCCTTGCGGGCCGGAGCGGCGACCGCGGCGGCGTCCCGCGCCATGGCGCGGGACAGCTCGGCGGAGATGACCCAGGCGGCGTGTTCCTGGGCGATCAGCTGCGGGGTTGCGGAGCGGAGCATCGGCCCGGCAGATGGCCCGGATTCCCGGATCGCGGACTTGGCCTCTTTCAGGGTGGTCTCGGAGCCGATCCACCGCCAGTGGTAGGCCTCCGCGAGCATCCCGGCCGGGTAGGCCTGCCAGTCGTCCAGATCGGTGATGAGGCAGAACAGCTCCGGGCTGTCGTGCCCGGCGACGCTGACCTGGTATTCGATCACCCGGATGGCCAGTTGCTGGCCGCCGCCGCAGATGAGTGCGGGATAGGACCCGTCGGGCAGGAAGTCCCCGGTGCGGGTGAGCGTAATGCCGTCCTTGATCCGGATCAGCACGTGCGTCCCGGCGGCGAGCATGGCCTTGATCCGCGGCACGCCGGGAAAGTTGCGATCCATTACCCATATCCGGTCCGGGGTGAAGATGGCCGGGTATCTGGCCAGCGCGCCGTCCAGCAGCTTCTGCTCGGCCTCGCCCTTGTCCCGGCCGCCGCCGGCGCCGGACGGCCCGGTGACCACGCCCACGGTGGCGCGGGTGGAGGCGACCGAGCAACGCAGCTCCCGGACCTGCGGGTAGGGCGCGGACCCGTCGGCGGTGCCCGCGGACCCGAACGCGTCCCGGTTCTCTGGCGTGTCCGGCACCCGGGTCAGCGAGCCGTCGATCGAGCCCACGTCCAGATCCCCCACGGTCACCGCGCGGTAGCCGTGCTCGCGGTGCTCGGCGTCGATGCCGGCCAGCGCCCGGTCCCGCAGCTGCTCCAGCGGCGCCGGGCCTGCCGCGTCCCGCCAGGTGCAGGCCACCGCGTCAGTGGGCACCCGGTACGGCCGGTGCCACGGCACCAGCGGCAGGTCGCCCAGCAGCGCGGCGATCGCCTCCGCGTAGCACGAGCCGGGCATCAAGGTCATCAGCAGCACCAGCCGGATCGTCAGCGCGGCCGTCATCGCCCGCCGCGCGGTGCCCTTTACCCGGCCTTCCAGAGTGGCGCCGGCCGCGACCTTATCGATGATGCCGGGCTCGCCGCACAGCGCGTCCAGCCGCTCCTCGGCCACCCCCAGCCGCACGTGATCAGCGGGATGGCCGGCGGCCTGCACCCGGCCGTCGCGGCGGACTACCGCCGCCGCGACCGCGACCGGCTTGCAGAACACCACCAGATCCCCGGTCCGGACCGGCCCCGCGCCTGCCGCCACCAGCGCCGTCCGGCCATCTTTCCCCAGGCCCTTCCGGGCCGGGGACGCCAGGTCCGCGACCCCGACAGCGACCATGCCCACCCGCCCGAGCAGCTCAAGCCCCGCCTGCCCGCCCGGCTCGCCGACGCTGGCCGGCAGGCACCCCGTTATGCCAGACTGACCAGGCGAAGCTCCCTGGCCTATCAGGATGTTCGACACAAACCCTGACAGCTAGCGGAGCTTCGCCATGCTCTCACGCCTGACACGCCGCCGCCGCAAGATCGTTACCAGCCGCCCGCCCCGTCCCAGTGATCACGCACAGTCACCGAGATCGGGCGCCCGCATCCACGACAGACCGCCAAAACAAGCTCTTCTAAATGGCATTGGGGCTAGGCGTCTGCGGGTGATGGGCGTCCTCGGATGCTTTCCGGCACATGGCCGAAGGCCGGGAACCGTGGTTCCTGGCCTTTCGGTCGTTGGCCGAGCGTACGGGTGTCTAATCAGCTGTTCCCGCCCATCTGGTTGTTGCCGTGGGCCAGGTAGTTGGCCAGGGCGGCCTGGGTGGCGGCGTTCATCTGACCGGTCTGCGGCAGGCCCGCCTGACGCTGGAGGTCCTTGATCGCGGCGATCGTCTGCGGCCCCATAAGGCCATCGACCGGGCCCTCGTAGTAGTTCAGCTGCCCAAGCTCCCGCTGCAGCTGCATCACTGCGGCCGAGGGCTGGACCGGGGTGACGGGGTGGGACGGGGTGACCGGGGTCGCTGGATTGACCGGGGTGGCCGGGCTGGACGTCGAGGTCGACGAGCCGGTGGTGGCCGGGGCAGTGCTGGAGTGTCCGATCAGCAGGACCGCGGCCAGCACGACCAGGGCCGCCGCCGCGACCGTGCCGATGACCATGGTCCAGATGCGGGACCAGGACGGACCACCCTGCGGGCGGGGGGCCTGGGGGGTCGGGGCCTGCGAGTAGCGTGCTTCCTCGTCGGTGTAGAACTGAGTGCTCATTTGGGGTTCTCCTTATCTCAACCTCAGTTGTCCGGTGCGGATAGCTCCACTGTCGGCTGAGCCGAGAGCAAAATCCCTAGTGAAACTCCCTAGTTCCGCCTCCCCAGGAAGCCTGGCGCGCGCTCCTGGGGAGGCGGGTTCGGTAGGGGCGCAGTGATCCGGAGACCCGGCCGGCGACGTACCGGGATCGGGGAAGCGACCACCGTCAGCAGGTCAGGGGAGGAATGTATGGCTACCAGTAGACGGCGCTCATGACTGCCTACCACACCGAGCCCAGCCGCTCACCGCGTGGTGAGCACGACCGCAAGCCGCGCGGCCTAGCGTGCGCCGCGCACGTCTTCGCCGCGCACGTCCGTGCCGATCCCGCGCTGATCTGGGCGGCACTGACCGACCCGGACCAGACCGCCGCGTACCTCTACGGCCTGGCGGCGCACTCGACCTGGGCCCCCGGCGATCCCATCGAGTTCAGCCTGGCCGGCCGCGTCGAGGCGATCGGCTGCGTCCTGCACGCACGATGCCGGGAAAGGCTGTCCTACCTGCTGCAAGCCGGGCCGGGCGACCCGCCTGCCTACCTGACCTGGCGGCTGCGGCCGGCCCCGGGTGGGTGCGTGGTCCGGCTGGAGATCGACGAGCCTGACACCGCCGGCTCATCGCAGGACGCGGAAGATGTCTGGCTGCCCGTCCTGGCTGCGCTGCAGCTCCTGGTGAATCCACCGTGACGTCGTGACCAGGCAGCCCCGGACTTTAGGGTTCGGCCTGCCCGCTGGAAGTCAGCCAGGCCTGGCCGACCTCGCGAGTCGCGTCGATCGCCACCGCGATCCGCGCAACGGTCTCCTCTCCGGCCCGCACCACGAGGATGACCTGCCGGCTGGCCTCGACGCCGTCTAGCGCCACCCGGACCACGGATGACTCGGGGGCGGCCGGGGTCAGCTCGGGCGCGACGGTCACGCGAACCGCCAGGGCCGTGCCCCCGGCCTAAGCCCCGGGGCCGGTCCCGCTGACGGTCGCGGGCTCCAGCTCCTCGAAGATCAGCACGGTCTGGGTGGCGCGGATCTCGGGCATCTCCTGCAGCCGGGTGAGCACGACGTCGCGCAGGGACGCGGCGTCGTGCGTCCGGACCCGCAGCAAGATGTCATGTTCGCCCGAGATGAACGCGACGTGGTCGACCTCGGGCATGTTCAGCACCTGACGGCTCACCGTCTTCCAGGACCGCTGAGCGATGTCCAGGTAGACGTAGGCCGACAGCCCGTAGCCGTATCGCGCCGGGTCGATGACCGCGGAAAACCCCGTGATCACGCCGTCGCGCTGGAGCCTGGCCACACGGGTGTAGGCGTTGGCCCGGGACAGGTGCACGCGCGCGGCCAGCGCCCGCATGGACAGCCGGCCGTCGGCCCGCAGCGCCTCGATGATGAGCCGGTCGGTGTCGTCCAGCGGTGCCATTTGTCCACGCAGGCCACCCGCCGATGGGTCGCTCGATGACATATGGCCATTGTATTCGCCTATTAAGGGCAATGAGTCTCGATATTTAGCCAGATACTAGATTTATTGCCTCATAAGAGCGCACGATCGTGAAAAGGAGCTTGAAGGGAACTGCCGTGACGACCCAGACCCTGGCCAACCTAGTCCCGACGGCAGTGACTGACGCCCTGCTGCCGAGCGTGGAGCCGCTGCAGCTGATCGATCCCGACGGCCGAGCCGGGCGGAACCCGGGCGAGCTGATGCTGCCCGAGCCGGCGATCATGCTCGAGTTGTACCGCCGCATGGTGCTCGGGCGGCGATTTGACCGCCAGGCCACCACACTGACCAGGCAAGGCCGGCTGGCCGTTTACCCGTCGTCCCGGGGCCAGGACGGCTGCCAGGTCGGGGCCGTGCTCGCGCTGCGCGAGCAGGACTGGCTGTTTCCCACCTACCGCGACACGGTGGCCATCGTGACGCGCGGGGTGGATGTCGCCGAGGCGCTTTCGCTGCTGCGGGGCGACTGGCACTGCGGCTACGACCCCTATCAGTACCGCGTCGCACCGCAGTGCACCCCGCTGGCCACCAACACGCTCCATGCGGTCGGGCTGGCCCACGCGGCCCGGCTCAAGCAGCAGGACCAGGTGGCGCTGGTCCTGCTCGGCGACGGCGCGACCAGCGAGGGCGACACCCACGAAGCACTCAACTTCGCCGCGGTGTGGCACGCGCCCGTGGTATTCCTGGTGCAGAACAACGGCTACGCGATCAGCGTGCCGCTGGCCAAGCAGACCGCCGCGCCGACCCTGGCCGCCAAGGGCATCGGCTACGGCATCCCGTCGCTGCTCATCGACGGCAACGACGCGGCCGCGGTCTACTCGGCCGTGCACGCCTGCATCGACCGGGCCGCGGCCGGGCAAGGGCCGGCCCTGATCGAGGCGATCACCTACCGCATCGAGGCCCACACCAACGCCGACGACGCGGCTCGTTACCGGGCCGACAGCGAAGTCCAGGCCTGGCTCGGCCGCGATCCGATAACCCGCCTGGAGGCGTACCTCACGACGGCCGGCCTGCTCGACGAACGCACCGCCGGGCAGGCGGCGGCCGAGGCTGAGCGGTTCGCCGAACACCTCCGTGACCGGATGAACAGCGAGGTCAGGGTCGATCCCGCCGACCTGTTCGCGCACGTGTACACGCGCCCGACGGCCGCCCTGGAACAGCAGCAGGCCGCGCTGCTGCGCGAGATGCAGGGGGCCGCGCCATGACCGCCCTGCTCGCAGCGACCAGGGACGCCCCCGGTGCAGGCGGCGCGGCCCCGGTGACCATGGCCGCCGCACTCAACGCCGCCCTGGCCGACAGCCTGGCCGCCGACGAGCGGGTGCTGGTCTTCGGCGAGGACGTCGGCACGCTGGGCGGGGTCTTCCGCGTCACCGACGGGCTCGCGGCCCGGTTCGGCGAACGGCGGGTCTTTGACACGCCGCTGGCCGAGTCCGGCATCATCGGCACCGCCATCGGCATGGCCATGAACGGCCTGGTCCCGGTGGTCGAGATGCAGTTCGACGCGTTTGCCTACCCGGCTTTCGAGCAGGTCACCAGCCACCTGGCCAAGCTGCACAACCGGACCCGGGGACGCGTCAAGCTGCCCGTCGTGGTGCGGGTTCCGGTCGGCGGCGGGATCGGCGGGGTGGAGCACCACTGTGATTCCTCGGAGGCCTATTACGTGCACACTGCGGGGCTGCGCGTGGTGACCCCGGGGACCCCCGCAGACGCCTACCGGCTTCTCCGCCAGTCGATCGACTGCCCCGATCCGGTCATCTTCCTTGAACCCAAGCGCCGCTACTGGTCCAGGGAAACAGCCGCGCTGACCACCGACGGCCCGGCCATCGACCGGGCGGTGATCCGCCGGCCTGGCCAGGACGTCACCCTCATCGCCTACGGCGGGATGGTGGACACCGCGATGGAGGCCGCCGAAGCCGCCGCCGGGGAATGGGATGTCGAGGTCATCGACCTGCGCTCGCTGTCCCCGTTCGACGACGCGACGCTGGTCGAGTCGGTGTGCCGCACCGGCCGGGCCGTGGTGGTGCACGAGGCGCCGGGTTTCGCGGGCTACGGGGCCGAGGTCGTCGCCCGGCTGACCGAGCGGTGCTTCCACTACCTCGAGGCGCCGATCCTGCGGATCACCGGCCTGGACATCCCGTACCCGCCGCCGCGGCTCGAGCAGCTGCACCTGCCGGACGCCGACCGCATCCTCGACGGCATCGCGCAGCTGCAGTGGGGCGACCATGCCTGACTTCCTGCTACCTGACCTCGGCGAAGGGCTGGAGGAAGCGGAAATCATCAGCTGGCACGTGCAGGTCGGCGACCACGTGGATGTCGATCAGGTGATCGTCGAGGTCGAGACGGCCAAGGCAGCCGTGGAGGTCCCGGTCCCGTGCGCCGGCGCCGTGGCCGAGATCCACGCCGCGCCCGGCGCTGTCGTCGCCGTCGGCCAGCCGCTGATCACCATCACCGCGGACGAACCGGCCGCCGTATCCCGCGAACCCGGCACGGTCACGCCCAACCCCGCTCCGGTCGCCGCCAGCACCGCCGAAGCCAGCGGCAATGTCCTCATCGGCTACGGCACATCGGCTGTCCCCGCCGGCCGGCGCGCCGCCCGGCATTCCCCGCGCCGTCCGGCGGCGCCCGTCTCCGTGCCCGACCCCGCCCGGCACGGCCCGGTTCCGGTGATCTCGCCCCTGGTGCGCAAGATGGCCCGGGACGCCGGCCTCGACCTGGCCAGCGTCACCGGCACCGGACCGTCCGGCCTGGTGCGCCGGGAGGACGTCCGCCGGGCCCTGGCCCGGCATGCCGCAGCACCGTCCGCTGCCCCGGCCGACCCCGCCGGTCCGGCCGGTCCGGGCGAGAAGCGAATCCCGCTGCGCGGGGCGCGCCGCGTCGCGGCGGACAAGCTGACGCGCTCACGCCGCGAAATCCCCGAGGCCACCGTGTGGGTGGACGTCGACGCCACCGGCCTGCTCGAGGCGAGATATGCCCTCAACGCGGACAGCTCGCGACCGCCGGTAAGCCTGCTAGCCCTGCTAGCCCGCTTCGCCCTGCTCGGATTGCGGCGCTACCCCGAACTCAACGCCCGCATCGACGGCGGCGATATCGTCGTGCCGGACCACGTCCACCTCGGCTTTGCGGCTCAGACCGACCAGGGCCTGGTCGTCCCCGTCGTCCGCGACGCACACCGGCTGTCCACTCGGGAGTTGTCCGCGGCCCTGGCCGCCCGCACCGAGGCGGCCCGCGGCGGCCATCTCGCCCCGGCCGACCTCACCGGCGGCACTGTCACCGTCAACAACTATGGGGTTTTCGGTGTCGACGGATCGGCCGCGATCATCAACTACCCCGAAGTGGCGATCCTCGGCCTGGGCCGCATCATTGACCGCCCGTGGGTGGTCGAGGGCCAGGTCATGGTGCGCAAGCTGGGCGAGCTGACCCTCGCCTTCGACCACCGCGTCTGCGACGGAGGCACCGCCGGCGGATTCCTCCGCTACATCGCCGACTGCATCGAATCGCCCGTCACCGCCATCGGCGATCTCTAGCCGCCGCGGGGGTTTGCCGCAGGGGCTAGACCCGGTGCTTGCCTTAGCCGGGCAGAACGCCGTGTCAGGTGGCGTGTCTGAGGCGTGTCAGGGGCGTGTCAGGCCGGGCGCCGATGGTGGTCGCATGAGCAATTCGGCCATTGCAGCTTCGGGGCTGCGGAAGGCATACCGAGACAAGACCGTACTGGACGGCATCGACCTGGATGTTCGCGCGGGCACGGTTTTTTCCCTGCTCGGCCCGAACGGGGCGGGGAAGACGACGACAGTGAACGTGCTGACCACCTTGATAAAGGCCGACGGCGGAACGGTGCGCGTCGCCGGGCACGACGTGACGACCGAGACCAAGGCCGTACGCGCGGCCATCGGGGTCACCGGCCAGTTCGCCGCGGTGGACGACCTGCTGACCGGCCAGGAGAACCTCCAGCTGATGGCGGACCTCAAGCGGTTGGGCTCCGGCGAAGCCAAGCGAATGGTCACGGACTTGCTGGAGCGATTCGACCTGACCGAATCGGCCCAGAAGCTGACATCGACCTATTCCGGGGGCATGCGCCGGAAGCTGGATCTGGCCATGACGCTGGTCGGCAGGCCCGAGATCATCTTCCTGGACGAGCCGACGACCGGACTGGATCCGCGCAGCCGCCGCACGATGTGGGACATCATCCGCCAGCTGGTGGCCGATGGCGTAACCATCTTCCTGACCACCCAGTACCTCGACGAGGCCGACCGGCTCGCGGACCGGATCGCGGTGCTCGACCGGGGCCATCTGGTCGCCCAGGGCACTCCCGGCGAGCTCAAGCGCCAGATTCCCGGCAGTCACGTCCGGTTCCGGTTCGCCGGCGACCTCGAACTCGACGCCGCGGCGCGGCTGCTGACCGGCGCCACCCGCGACGACGAAGACGACCTGATCTTGCGGGTCCCCAGCGACGGCGGGGCGAAATCCGTACGGGCCCTACTCAACCAACTCGACGCACAGTCGATCGAGGTCGAGGAGTTCTCGGTACATACCCCGGACCTCGATGACGTCTTCCTGGCCCTGACCGGCCGCGCAAGCGCAGAGGAGAACGCACGATGAGCACCGATTCGATGATCATGCTACGTCGTAACTTCAAGCACACAATCCGGAACCCGGTCACGGTGTTCAACGCGGTCTTGTTCCCGATCGTGCTCATGCTGATGTTCGTCTATGTGATCGGCGGCGCCTTCGACGTCGGTGTCAAATACGTCGATTACCTGACGCCAGGCATGATCATCTTGACGATCTGCTACGGGTTGAGCGCGACCGCGGTGGCCGTGAACTCCGATATGGCGAAGGGGATCATCAACCGGTTCAAAGTGATGGATATCTCCCGCAGTGCCGTCTTGAGCGCTCAGGTCGTCGCCACTGTGCTCCGCAGTATGGTCGCCATCGCGGCCATTATCGGGGTGGCGTTCGCGATGGGGTTCCGCCCGCATGCGAGTTTCCCCGAATG
The DNA here is from genome assembly GCA_963841585.1 of uncultured Actinomycetes bacterium. GTDB lineage: Bacteria > Actinomycetota > Actinomycetes > Streptosporangiales > Streptosporangiaceae > Palsa-504. The sequence continues at coordinate 179,005 of CAWJDK010000016.1, read as the reverse complement.
GCTCGGCGCCATTGGCCTCATCGTGGGAGTCTCCTTCGCGGCCAGCTGGATCACCGTCGCCCTGGGATTGGCGGCGAAAACACCGGAATCGGCGGGTATGGCCGCCGTGCCGCTGATCCTGCTGCCGTTCCTGAGCAGCGCGATCGTGCCGGCCAGAACGATGGCGGCCGGGGTACGGCAGTTCGCGGAGTATCAGCCCTTCACCCCGATCATCGAAACCCTGCGCGGACTGCTGACCGGCGAACCGTCCGCGAGCAACCCGATCAGCGCCGTCGCCTGGTGCGCCGGGATCGCCCTGGTCGGCTACCTGTGGTCGCTCGCCACCTTCAAGAAGCGAGCCTGACCTTCCCCGCGCCCCCAACAGATCACGTACGAGACACACACGGAGAGTTGCCATGCCTGCCTTCGCCACACCAGATCCCATCAATGCCACCGTGGAGGCCGGCGGTGCCCAGATACGGATCACCGCGAGCGACCGAACCGACACCAAGGTGCTGGTCGAACCCCTGAACGCGGCGAGCCGGAAGGACGTCAAGGTGGCCGACAAGACCAGGGTCGACTTCGCCGACGGTCAGCTAACGGTCAAAACAATGGTCGCCGGGGACCAGGACGGATCGGTCGCCATCACCATCGACCTGCCGGTCGACTCCAGCCTGATCGCGTACCTGGCGCACTCGGATGTGCACGTTGACGGCTCGGTCGGCCCGTCCGAGCTGCATATGGCGTCGGGACGGGTCCAGCTGGATCGCATCAATGCGCTGCGGGCAAACATCTCGGCCGGCGAGGTCGAGATCGGCCGCATCGCCGGGCGCGCTGACATCGAGGGCGCGACGTTCGCGGTCCGGATCGGCGCGGTGACGGGCCCGGTCGGGATCACCAGCGCCGGCGGGCTGGCCTGGATCGGGCACGCCGCGGCCGATCTAGAACTCAGCAGCGGCAGCGGCAGTATCGACATCGACCGCGCCGACGGCAGCGTCACGGCCACGACGGGCAGCGGCACGATCCGGATCGGCCGGATGACACACGGTCAGGCGAAGCTGATGAACGGCTCGGGCGACATCGAGGTCGGCATCAGCGACGGCACCGCTGCCTACCTCGACGTCAACAGCGAGCGGGGATCGGTGCGCAACTCCGTTGCGTCGCGGGAAACCCCTGACGCGTCGGACGCCCAGCTCACGGTCCACGCCCGCACCCGGCACGGCGACATCATCATCCAGCGCGCGGCGCATTGACCGTCAGGAAGCGAGCGTGACCTCGACCAGGTCAGACCAGCTCGTCTGCGTTCCCTCCTGCGTCACCTCGGCGAACCGTGTGTCGCCGAGGTGACGTCGTGCGTCCCGCTCGATCCTGGCCGCATCCGGGTGGGAGCGATCCGGCAGTCCGAGTACACCGACACTGGCCGCGAGCAACCGCGCCGCCTGTTCGTACTGATCGAGGCGGACCGCGAGGTCCGCGACGCCGACGATTACCTGGGCGATCAGGGGTGCGAGCCCCGCCTCGGACGCTGCCTGCCAGGCCGCGATGCGGTGGGTACGGGCGTCACGGAGATCGTCGGCCAGGTATCCGAGCACGTCGTGAAGTTCCGCACGGATGTTCGCCAGCTCCGCGTCGTCGCCTAGGAAGGTGGTCGCGACACCGAGTTGATGACGGGCCTCCTCGGCGTTGCCGCCCCAGCGAGCGAGCTCTGCCTTGGCGAGCGCCAGCTCGACCAGCGCATACGGCCAGGTGACACCGTCGGCGCTCCGCTCGGCCTCGACGATGGCGGCCGCGCTAGCGTCCTGATCGCCGTTCAGCCAGTACAGCAGGGCCTGGCGGGTCCGTAGCCGGATGACATCCTCGGTGGCACCGACCTCGGTAACGACCGCGACCGCCTGTTCATAGTGTTCGCACGCACCGGCGAATTCGCCCCGCTTGGCCATCTGCTCGGCCAGCTCGGACAGCGCGAGCGAGATCCCGAACCGTTCGCCGAGCCCCCGGAACTCGGCCAGCGCCAGCTCCAGATCGGCCTCCCCCTCCCGGACGCCCTGGCTGAGCATGATCCGCATCTTGCCGAGCTGCAGCCGGGCCAGGGCGCGCACCCAGGGATCTTCGTTGTCCAGCACCGACTCCCACGCGGACAAGGAGGCTCCGGGCGCCTCCAGCATGCGTTCCAGCGGGGTAACCAGTCCCAGCAACGGGTTGCCTTGCTGACTGCGCTGGCTGAACCGATACGCCTGGTGAATCCACTCCGCAGCCTCGTGGCCATCGCCGCGCCCGGAGGCCACGAAATGCACCACCAGCGCGTACACCATGGCCCGGACCGCATCGGTCACCTCGCCCGGGAGGCTGGTCGCCGCAACGATCAACTCGAAACCTTCGGACCGGCGCCCGCCTAGCCACCAGTACCAGCCGACGGCCGCCGCGAGCCGCATCGCCGCCTGCGCCTCGCCGACGGCGATCGCGCCGCGCATCGCGGCACCGATGTTGTCGTGATCCGCCTTAAGCCGCATGAGCCACTCCAGTTGCTCGGCGCGCCGAAGGTGCGGCTCCGCGGACTCGGTGAGTTCGGTGAAGTAGCCGAGATGCGCCTGCCGGGCCAGGTCTGACTCCCCCGCTTCGGCGAGCCGGTCCGCCGCGTACTCCTTGATCGTGCCGAGCATCCGGTAGCGCAGGGCGTCGTCGCCGTCGGTGAGCAGCAGCGACTTCTCGGCCAGCGAAGTCAGCAACTCGAGCACCTCGTCCTGCTCGAGCGCGCTCGGCTCGCCGGAAATGGGCACAGCAGGGGTGATGCAGATCCGCTCGGCCGCCTCCAGGCTCGCCCCGCCCGAGAACACCGACAGCCGGCGCAGCACCGTCCGCTCGGCATTGGTGAGCAGCTCCCAGCTCCAGTCGACTACCGCGCGCAGCGTCTTGTGGCGCGGCAACGCCGTACGGCTGCCGCTGGTCAGCAGGCGGAACCGGTCATCGAGCCGGCTGGCGAGCTGCTCGATGGTCATGGTGCGCAACCGGGCCGCGGCCAGTTCGATCGCCAGCGGCATCCCGTCAAGCGCCCGGCAGATGCGCACCATCGTCGCTACGGTGCGCGCGTCGTCCCCGAGATCCTTGCGGACGGCGCCTGCCCGGTCGCGCAGCAACCGGACGGCGGGTGAGGATTCGATCTCGCCAGGGCTCGCATCGCTGGGCACGGCGAGCGGCTCGACCAGCCACAGCGCTTCACCTGTGATGCCGAGCGGTTCCCGGCTGGTCGCCAGGATCCGCAGCCGCCGGCACTCCCCGAGCACCCGATCGACGAACGCCGCCGCCGCCTCGATCACATGCTCACAGTTGTCCAGGATCAGCAGCGCCTCCCGCTCGCGGATCGCGGCGATGAGCCCGTCCACTGGATCCGCGCTCGGTGCCGCGCCGAGCAGCGCATCCCGGAGCCCGAGCCCGGCGAGCGTCGCCTGCGCCACGTCACCATCGGCGCCGATGACGGCCAGCTCCACCAGCCAGACCCCGTCCGGCAGGTCACCGAGCAGCGTGCGTGCGGTTTCCGTAGCTAGCCGGGTCTTGCCCGAGCCGCCCGGCCCGACCAGGGTGGTCAGCCGATGCTCCGCGATGAGCTCGCGGACCTCGGCCACATCAGCGTCCCGGCCGACGAAGCTCGTCAGCTCGGCCCGCACGTTTGTCTTCCGGTTCTCCTCCGGCCGTCCCAGCTCGCCCCTCAGCAACGCGACATGCAAAGCCGACAACTCCGGCGATGGGTCAACGCCCAGCGCGTCGGCCAGGGTTTCTCTCGTGCGCTGGTAGACGAGCAGCGCCTCGGTGTCGCGACCGGCCGCCACGAGGGCACGCATCAGCGCGGCGACAAGCCGCTCCCGCATCGGATGCGCGGCCACCAAGTCGGTCAGTTCCGTGACCACCGCCGCACCGTGGCCGAGGCCGATCTCCGCATCGAACCGGTCCTCCAGGGCCGTCAGACGCAGCCCTTCGAGCCGGGTGACTGCCGCGTCAAACGCCGCGCTTTCCGGCAAGCCGACGTCCTGCATGGCCGCGCCACGCCACAACGCCAGGGCCTGACGCAGCAGCCGGACCCGCTGCGGATTCCCCTCAGTGCGGGCCTGGCCGATGATGCGCTCGAACCGCATGGCGTCGACAGCGTCGGGTTCCACTGTCAGCCGGTAGCCGCCGGTCTGCCCCTCGACCAGCCCGTCCGGCAGCGCCTTCCGCAGCCGGGAAACCAAACGCTGCAAGGCATTCGCCGCGTCGGCGGGCGGACGCTCACCCCAGATCCAGTCGACGAGCGTCGCATTCGGGACCACGTGACCTGGTTCGAGCGCGAGGGCGACCAGCAGCCCGCGCAACCGGGCGCCCGGCACCTCGGCCAGGGCGCCGTCGTCCAGCCGAACCTCGAATGGTCCGAGCATCCCGATCTGCACGTAGCCGATTTTGCCATGGGCGATCGGCAGGCCCTTCCCGTCCGCGTCATGCGGGCGGACGTGCCTGTTATTTAGGCCTATCGTCGTCTCAGGTTTGTTGTTGCCGATCAGCCGACCCGATACCATCGGTCCGGCCGAACCCGGCCAGCGGGCGGACGTCGGCCGGCCCTCGCCAGAGGAGGAACATGGATCACGATCCCCTCCCCGGTGACCACCCCGAGACCGAACGCGTATCCACCGGGGAACTCCCGGCCGATACTGACGTGCAGGCCCTCGTCACCGCCGGCTACGAGCGCTATCTCCATCTCGACGAGGGGACCGTCGCCGACTATATTCCTGCCCTGGCCGCAGCTTCGCCCAGCGCCTTCGGCGTGTGCGTGGCCGGGGTTCGCGGGCGGCTCTTCTCGAGTGGCGACGCGGACCAGGAATTCGCCATCGAGAGCATCTCCAAGCTTTTTGTCTTCGCCCTGGTCTGTCACACTCTCGGGCATGAGCAGGCACGCCTGAAGCTAGGCGTCAACAGCACCGGCCTGCCTTTCAACTCGGTGATGGCTATCGAACTCAACGCCGATCGGACGATGAACCCGTTGGTCAATGCCGGCGCCATAGCCACCACGAGCCTGGTGCCGGGCACGACCGCTGACGAAAAGTTCGAGAGCATCGTGGCCGCATTGTCGCGGTTCGCCGGGCGGCGATTGGTGATGGACGATGACGTGTACGAGTCCGAGGCGGCGACCAACGACCGCAATCGGGGTATCGCCCGCCTCCTCGACGGCTATGGCCGCATGTACTGCGACCCCAATCTCGCCACCGACGTCTACACCCGTCAGTGTTCTGTCCGCGTCACCGCACGTGACCTGGCCGTAATGGGAGCCACCCTGGCCAATGGCGGAGTGAATCCGGTCACCGGTGAGCAGGCCATCGAGATCCGCCACTGCAAGCGGGTGCTGGCCGTGCTGGCCACGGCGGGGCTGTATGAGCTATTCCGGCCAGTGGCTCTACGACGTGGGTCTCCCTGGTAAGAGCGGGGTTGCCGGCGGCATCGTGACCGTGTCGCCCGGCAAAGGAGGGGTCGGCACGTTCTCCCCGCCGCTCGATGAAGCAGGCAACAGCGTGCGGGGCCAACGCATCACCAGGTACCTCTCAGAAGCGCTGGGGCTCAACCTGTTCGCCTCGGCTCCTATCGCCTGATACCCGGCGAAGGAAAGGCTCCTGAGCGGCGGGTGCCCGGCTAAGGCCGGAGCTCGAGGACGACGTTGACCGGGGTCTGGGTAACCTGCCGGAACCGGCTGAAGCCGGCGTCGTCGGCCAGTTGCCGTACCGCTGCGGGGCCGGCCTGGACTGGCCAGGTTCGCCGCGTAGTCGTCGGCCGCGTTCGGTTCCACGACCAGCACTGTGCCATCGGGGGCGAGCGCCTTGCGGGCGTGGGCCAGCGCGGCGGCCGGGTCGCCGAGGTCGTGGAGGGTGTCCAGCAGGCAGATCAGGTCGAAGCCGTCGGCCGGGTAGCTGGTCGCGTCGAGCGGCTTGAACCGGATACGGTCGCCGAGGCCGGCCTGGCCGGCCCGTTGCCGGGCGACCTGGATGGAGTGGTCGTGGAAGTCATAGCCGTGGACGGTCGCCTGCGGGTAGGCGCGGGCGAGCAGGATGGCGGCCACGCCGTGTCCGCAGCCGATGTCGGCGATCCGGCCGCCGACGGCGAGCCTGTCGGCCACCCCGGGCAGGGCAGGGACCCACTCGGTGGTCAGGCTGGCGGTGTAGCCGGGGCGGAAGAACCGCTCGGTACCGTCGACGACAGCCGGGTCCTGCTCGTGCCAGGGGATGCCGGCCCGGTGCGGAACGCCTCGGCGAGACGGTCGATGCCCCGGCTTACCGGGCCCACCGGATCGCGGCCTGGCGGCAACTGCGCCGCGAGCTGCGCGCTGCCCCGCCGGCGGACCTGTGGCGCTACACCGCCGACCTGCTCTACCTCATCGAGAACCCGGCCGTACGAAAGGCGTTCTTTCCCACCGCCAGCCACCGGTACGCGGTCGAGTCAGCACGGCCGGCCGACGAGGCCCAGATCACCGCCATCGCCCGCGCGCACCAGCCGGCCGAGGCGGTCGCCATGATGCGGTCCTGGTGGGACACGATGCCGTCCGCGTTCCGCGTGGCGCGCGATCTCGACGGGTCCCCCGCCGCGTTCCAGTGCCTGTGCGAGGCGACCTCCGTGCCGGCCCGGCTCCTCGTCGCGGACCCGGTGGCCGCCACCTGGCGCGAGCACCTGCGCGCCAACCCGGTACCGCGCGGCCAGCAGGTGCTCTTCCTCCGTCAACCAGCAGCGAAAGATGAACCTCCACCTGATCATCAACATCGGCCGCGGGATACCCTTGCTTCCCGCTGACGCCGGAGATTGAGGCCTGCGCCTCGGCGAGCCGGATTACCGGAGCTTCGCCAGGAATCGCCTGGGCAGCGGCGGGATGATGCGGTCGCCCGCGGCCTGCCCGGCGGTGGCGCGCGCCGGTGAGATGATGGCTGCCTGCAGGCGGCGGACGACGTCAAGGTGATCGCCGGTCCAGATGATCCGGATCGCAGTGGCGCTGGCTGTGCCGTCGTCGCTGAGCAGGTCGCGGCGTACGGCCCGGACCAGGCGGCCGTCGGCGGCCTGGTCGTGAGCGAGCGGCTGGGGTAGCTCACCGCCTGCGATCATGGTGATCGCGAGACCGTCGTACCAGCTCGTGACGCGCTCGGTCGTGCCTAGGATCTCCTGGCGTGCGGCGGCCACGTCGCCGTCCGCCTGGCCGCCGTCGCCTCCCCAGAGGTCCAGTACCGCGTCAGCCTCCAGGCGCAGTCCGGCGACTCCGGTGACCAGCCCGGCCACATCGGCCAGCGGGAACCGTTTCGCGCCGCGCTCGGCCAGGTACGTGCGGAACGCGTCATCGAGCCGGCGCGAGGCTGCAGCGGCCTGGGCCGCGTCGCCGGCCACCGCCGGGAGCGCGGGCGTGCCTGGGTCGCCGGACGACATCCCGGATCGCACCGTGCCGGCCAGGTAGCCGGCACCGTCGGCGTACGCCTGCGCCAGCGCCTGGCGGAGCGCGGGCGCCGCGCCTCGCGGCCAGAACAGGACACCCACGGCCAGGCTCACGCCGACCCCGATGGCAACGTCTTCGATTCGCACCAGGCCGACGCGCCATCCGGTCGGCTGGATGATGTTGAACAAGATCACAATTGTGAGCGTGAACGCCGCCTGGCCCCCGGCGAACGAGATGACCGCCGGGGCGACCCCGGCGAGAAAGACCGCCACCGGCAGCAGGAACCACAGCAGCGTGGTGTTCGTGCCGATCGCCGCGAGCAGGCCCGCTCCGACGATGAAACCCGCTACCGTGCCGAGCATGGCGCGAATAGCGTCCTGCCCGGTGTTCAGTGCATTCGAGCGCAGCACCGACAGTGCGCCAAGGACCACCCAAAACGAGTGCTGGACCCCGGTCAGTCTCGCGGCGAGCACCGCCAGCCCCAGTCCGGCGGCACCACGCAAGCTGTTGTGCAACCAGACCGAGTGCGGCTCCAGGTAAGACGTGATCCGTTCCCGCGCCGCGGACAGCGTCCCCGGCACGCCCTCGGGCTGGCGGCCAAGCCACCGCTCCCGCCAGCTCCGCTGCTCGGCGGCCGCGGTCAGCTCGACGTTGCGCGCGATGAGCGAGACCGCGTAGCTCAGCTCCTTCGCCCGGAAGGCGGGGTCAAGCGAGGTGATGAACTCGCTGGCCGGTTCCCCGTCCGCGGCCGGGCCGCTCGCCGGCCGCAGGGACCGGACCGGCAGGTGCGCCATCACGCCCGCCTGCATCTCCGCGCGGGCAGCGGCCAGTTCGGTCAGCGCGGCGTCGAGCTCATCGCTGCTCCCGCCCCTGGAGTCCAGGAGATCCGCGGCACGGTCCAGAACCGCGGCCGCGGCCTCCTTGACCCGCAGCGCTTCCTGGCTGACGCCGCGGTGGATCCCGGGCTGAATGACAATGCTGTTCAGCCAGTTCAGTTCGTCTACCAGGCGCACGGTCGTCCTAGCCGGAGTGCTCAACCCGGTCGGGCGGTACGGCGTCGCCAGGAAGGCACTGCGCAGCGCCCCGATGGCCTGGTCCGCCTGCGCAACCGCGTGATCGCGTTCCCGCGCGGACTGCTCGTCCATGCCGCTGCGCAGGTACGCGACCCCCGCATGCAACCGGGCGGCCAGCGCCCGGCAGGCGGCGCCGGCGGCACCACGCAGCCGGTCGCCCGCTGGCGCGGGCCACAACAGCGCCGTCGCTACCAGCGCGGCGCCTGCGGCCATCGCCCAGCCGGCCAGTCGGGCGGGCACGGCCGACGCCGGAGCGGCTAGCGACACCGGCAAGATGAATGCCAGCAGCAGCGCCGTGGTCGCCCCGGCCAGGACCGAGCTGACCACCCCGGCAAAGATCACGCCGAACCCCACCACCGCCATCGCCACGGCCGCGCCCCACGCGGTCTGCGAGGTCAGCGTGGCCACGCAGACGAAGACCCCGCCGGTCACGGCGAGCGCTGCCTCCGCCTGGAGCCGTTCCGCCATAGGACCGCCGAAGTCGACCAGGAGCAGCATGGCGAAAGACCCGAACGCCGCGAACGTAGCCACCTGCGGGTCGCCGATGACCTTGTCGCCGACAGCGAACATGGCCGGCATGATGATCGCGGCCCGGCTGGCGCGACGCAGCGCGGCAAAGCCGCGATCACGCTGCCCGAGCCACCGCACGGGGTGCATGTGCGCCAGCCGCATATCCGGCATGTGCAGAGCCCGCCCTCCACATCTCGGCAGTACCATCCTGAGCTACCAGCATGACCATAGCAACAGCAGGGGAAGCGTGAGGTCGGCCAGATCGGCGGCGATGCGTGTGCTGCTGTGGCCGGACGTCGCTCACACAACGTGACGAGGCGCGGGCGGGGGTTCGCGCCACATACGCCAGAGGGTGGGCCCGTGGCCCAGGGCCCGTAGTTCACCGACGACGCGGAAGCCGTTGCGCTCATACAGCGGCAGGTTGCCCTCGCTGGATGATTCGAGGTAGGCCGGCACGCCATCGGCGTCCGCGCCGGCCAGGACCGCCCGCAGCATCTGGGTGCCCAGTCCCTGGCCTTGCCGACCGCGGCGGGTGCCGAGGTAGCCGAGGTACCAGTGCGGCCCGGCCTGCCCGGCGTGCAGGCGTTCGATCTGCAGTTGCGTGCGCAGCGCGCGGAACAGGCGACGGCGCAGGGCCAGCCCGTTGGGCGCCGCCTCCAGGATGACCTGGCTGAGCGGCATCGCCCAGGTCCCCGGCGCGGCCCACAGCGCAGCGGCCGAGGCGTCGCCGGTGAGGTAACACGGCTTGCCCTCCCGCAGGTAACTGCGGCTCATGCTGGTGAAGAACGTGCGCATGCGGGTGTCCCGGCCACGCAGGTGCGGCGGTATCAGCCAGGCGAAGACCGGGTCCTCGGCAAAGGCCTCGGCGAGCACTTCGCCGAGCACGGCAGCCTCATCGCGGCGGGCGGCGCGGACGGCCTGGGAGCCGCCGCGGGGGGATACCGTTTCCTGGGTCACCGGACTCCTCCTTCGGACATTAAACCCCGGCCGCTCCGTCATAGACAGAAGGCGCCGGAGCCAGCGGGAACAGGTTGCCGGGCCTGGCGTGACCGGCTTGCGGGTGAAATGAGCATCTCGTATAGTCCGAAGATGCACAGTCCAAGATCGGACTATACTCAGGAGCGGCATGACGGCAGTCTCGAGGCGAAACGGGATCCGTCCTTCGACCCGGTGCGAGTTCCGGACGATTTCGAGCGGGAGTTCCCCGGCGCCGATGGCACGGCGACCGAGGTCATCCTGAACCTGACCCTGGCCGGGACGGTGACCATCAACCGGGTCGAGGAACTCCTAGCCCAGTACGGGCTGGTACTTAAGGCGTTCAATGTCCTGGCCGTGGTCAGCGGCGCAGCGGAGCCGCTGACGCCCACGACCATCACCGGGCGCACGTTCGTCGGCAAGACGACCGTGACCTCCGTGCTGGACGCGCTGGAGCGGCGCCAGCTGGTGCGCCGGTACCCGCATCCGTCCAGCCGTCGTTCGGTGCTGGTGGAAGCGACCGCTGCAGGCACCCAGACCTGCCATGAGATTCTCCGGCGGCTGCACACGCTGGAGGCGCACTGGCTAGCGGGCATGGCCGAACCCGACCGGCAGACGCTGCTGCGCCTGCTCGGCCAGGCCAAGGGCCTGCTCAGCCGGGCACATGTGCCGCCCCGCCCCGCGGGCGCTGCCCGGTAGTACCACCCGGAGGGGAATCAGCCATGCCAGCCGACAACGAGATCTACAACCAGCCAGGCGACATCTGGTGGGACGAGCATCAGCCGCTGCACGCCATCCGCACCTCGCTGAACCCGGCCCGGCTGGAGTACTTCGCGTCCGTTTTCGCCGCCCGGGGCCTGGACCCGGCCGGGAAGGTCATCATCGACGTCGGCTGCGGCGGCGGCCTGATGGCCGAGGAGATCGCCCGGCTTGGCGCGGCGGTGACCGGCATCGACCCCTCGGCTGCCTCGATCGCCACCGCCCGGGCGCACGCCGCTGCCAGCGGCCTGGCCATCGACTACCGGGTCGGCTCCGGTGAGCACCTGCCCGCCGACGACGGCCGCGCAGACGTCGTCTACTGCGTCGACGTGCTCGAGCACGTGGCCGATCTGGACGCGGTCATCGGCGAGACGGCCCGGGTCCTCAAGCCCGGCGGCCTGTACCTGTTCGACACGATCAACCGCACCCGGCTGAGCAAGCTCGTCGTGATCAAGCTGTCCCAGGAATGGGCTGCCACCGCCTGGATGCCCCCGGGACTGCATGACTGGGACCAGTTCATCACCCCGGCCGAGCTCAGCGAGACCCTCGCCCGCCACGGCCTAGACCAGCACGACCTGACCGGCATGTCGCCCGGCATCTCCCCGCCCGCGCTGATCCGGCTGCTCCGCCAGGTCAAGAAGGGCAAGCTCTCCTACGCTGATTTCGGCCGCCAGGCCGCCTTCACCCTCACCAGCGACCTGCGCATCAGCTACCTCGGCCACGCCACCAAGAACGGCTCATGCGCCTCAGCCAGCCCGGTTCCTGGCCGCCGGGAAGCATCCGCATGACGACGTGCACCCCTACGTCGCCGCCCGGTTCGCGGCGGCGGGCGTGCGCACTGTCCTGGACGTGGGCGGCGGCCACGGCAGGCTGGCGCGGCTGCTGCCTGGGCTGTCCATGCGCTGCCTGCTCATCGACCTGTCGCCGGCGATGCTGAGCCTCGGGGCACAGCCTCCCCCTTCGACGGCGAGGACGCCGAAGCGGTCGTGGCGTCGGTCTTCGCCGACCCCGGCGACACGGTGGAGACTCAGCGATGGGACGGCCTCCTGGTCACCCTCTCATCGGTCCCGGATGCCGTCGCATACCTGCGGGTATACGGACTGAGCGAAGCGGCCGCCGCCGGCACCGCCGCTACGCTGGACCTGCCGCTGGCCCTGACCAAGCGCGGCTGCATCGTCTACGCGACAAACGGCGCGTAAGTCAACCGGGCCAGGTCGTGAACTGCCCCCGAAGCGATGCTCCGCCGGATGATGGCCATGACTACCCGACTCCATCGGCCCGCCAGCGCTAGTCTGCGGGCTACCGGTAATTAAGATCTAGCCTGGCGACTGTTACCGGGAAAAGGAGACGATGGGTCATGACCGCCAAGCTGCCGGATGTCAGCGAGTTCCAGGCCCCGGCGAGCGGCAACGCCCCCAACTGGGCGGGGATTAAGTCCCAGAACGGCGGGGCGGCGATCATTCGCGTCGGGTACGGGAATGCCCACCTTGACGGAATGCTCAGGTCGAACCGCGCGACGATCAAATCGCTCAGGTTCGGGTTCTGCGGCTTGTATCAGTACCTGCGAGAGGGTCAGGATGTGCCATCGCAGGCCAATGCATTCATCAGCTGGATTGGCCCGAACCTTAACGAGGGCGAGATTCCTATACTCGATCTGGAAGAGGGATCGGGAGATCAAGCAGGCCGGGCTAACCAGTGGCTCGGCATCATTGACGATAAGTACCACCTCAATTCCTTGCCGCTCAGCCAGCGTTCGTGGCTGTACAGCAACCAGAATTTCGCCGTCAACGCGGGCCTCGCGCCCATCTTCGACTCAGCCCGCCGTACCTGGGTAGCGGCGTACCAGGCGTCCGAGGCAGGCCTGCTGCCGCACACCCTGTGGCAGAGCACTAACGGCCAGACCGGTGCGAACCGGACCGACTGGAGTGGCTGCGGCTTCGTCGACACGTCCATCTACCATGGCAGCCTTGCTGAGCTTGCCGCCCTCGGGTGGCACCCGCCGACTGAATCCCTAGTGCCTTTCCCGGAGGAAGACATGCAGATCCAGAACGACAAGAAGTACGGTGCCGTCTCGTTCGCTGGAGGCCAGTTCACGTGGATCTCCTTCTTCGGCGATCCGGGCGGGGAGGGCGGCAAGGCCCCGAACAAGCTGCGGGTGGCTCCGTACTCCGGTGACAGCCACGGCTTCGCCGATATCACGACCGTGACCATCGGCCCGACTACCGAGAAGGTCACCGTCGCCCTGCCGAAGAACTGCGCCGGCATCTCGTTCCAGCGGCAGGACGACCCGAGTAACTGGGCGACGATCGCCTACAACCTGGGTAACTGAGGTCGCGGTCATCGCCTGCTCCCTTCCATATCCTGCGGACGCCCCGAACGCCCCTGGCATGAGGTTCACGTAGCCCGTCTCACGTTCGGCCGGGCCGGCGCGTCTGCATGCTGAGGACCGGCAACGGAAGGAAGCAGACAGTGACGGTAACAGCACGCGGAGCGTCGGGTGCCGCGCACACGGTGCTCCAAACGCGCCTGGGAAAGGTGACGGTCGTCCGGGAGGAAGGAGCCCTGACCGGACTGTACTTTCCGCGGCACTGGCCCAGGCCCGACCGGACGGCGTTCGGTCCTCGCGCCGATGAGGGATTGGAGGATATCGCGCGCCAGCTCGGCGAGTACCTCGGCCGGGACCGCAAGGTGTTCGAGCTGCCCGTCGGTGCGGCGGTGGGCCGCAACCCGCTGTGCATCGTGATCCCCTGCCACCGGGTGGTCGGCAGCACGGGCAAGCTCACCGGCTACGCGGGCGGCCTGGACCGGAAGCGCACCCTGCTGGAGATCGAGCAAGGTCCGGGCCTCAATCCGGCCGTCATCGACGAGCTCGCCGCCCCAGACGTCCGGTTCGAATACTCGCTGCACGCGCCGCTGCGCGGCCGGGACGCGGTCCGCGCGTTCGCCGGAAAGTTCTGCGCCGCGTTCCCCGACCTGAACTTCTGGGGCACCGCCGACCTGATCGCCGAGGGCGACTACGTGGTCGGCCGGTGGGAAGGCGGCGGCACTCACACCGGGGATGCGTTCAACGACATGCCGATCGGCTCGCTGCCGGCTAATACCGGCAAGGTGATGCGGTTCACCGGCACCACCGTCCCGAAGGTCGAGAACGGTCTCATCACCGAGGAAATCGGCCTCGACGACGGTCGGCGCGCACAACCTGCCCGGCCTGACCGGCGCCACCGCGGAGGGTGGCAGCTGGCTGGTCAGCGACGGGCTTCTCCAAGTTACCCGCAACGCCTGATGCGCCTGCGTTCCCGGGCCATTCTCGTGACCGGGATCCCTGACCGTCATGCACCGCTCCGCTTCGGGATACGGCAGGGAGGATGTGGATAGTGCTTCGGCCGTGCTTCCGCGGTTTTGCGGGGGTGCGGGCGTAGGGTCGGGCTGGGACCCGGCCTGACCTGCTTTCCGGCGTGACGCCGTGCGGGTTGTCTTGATACCGGCCTGTCGGCCGGGTCCCAGTCGTTGGCACCCACCGGCGCGGCCGGTCCGGTCTGCCTGGCCTGGGCAAGAGGCCGGGGTTTCACAGGCCGGCGGCCAGCGGGTGCGTGCCATCCCTCAACCAGAGAAAGGGACGGCAATGACAATCGTAGAAGACGCGCGCGTCATCACCGGCGGCGTGGACACCCACGCAGGCACTCATGTCGCCGCCGCGCTGGATCGGCTGGGCGGGCTGCTCGGTGTCCGGGAGTTCCCGGCTACCGCGGCCGGGTACGCCGGGCTGCTGGGCTGGCTGGCCGGGTTCGGGACGGTCGGGCTGGTCGGCGTCGAGGGCACCGGCAGTTACGGCGCGGGCCTGGCCCGGCACCTGGCCGCGGCCGGCGTCCGGGTGGTGGAGGTGGACCGGCCGGACCGGCAGGACCGCCGCCGCGGCGGCAAGTCCGACCCGCTGGACGCGGTCAGCGCGGCGCGGGCCGCGCTGTCCGGCCGGGCGGCCGGCGCCCCGAAGGGCCGGGACGGCGCGGTGGAGGCGATCCGGGCGCTGATCGTGATCCGGCGCAGCGCCCGCGCCGGGCGGACCCAGGCGGTCAACCAGGCCCGGGCGCTGATCGTGACCGGCCCGGATGAGCTGCGGGCCCGGTTCGCGGCGCACGCTGCCGGCCGGCTGGTGGCCGGGCTGGCGGCGCTGCGGCCGCGGCCCGGGGACGGGCCCGGCTATGCCACCCGCGTCGCGCTGCGGGAGCTGGGCCGCCGGGCCCGGTTCCTGCAGGACCAGATCGCCCGCCTGGATGAGCTCATCGTGCCGCTGGTGGCCGGCCGCGCCCCGGGCCTGCTGGCCCTGCACGGCGTCGGCCCGGACACCGCCGCGCTGCTGCTGATCGCCGCCGGGGACCACCCGGAACGGCTGCGGTCCGAGGCCGCCTGGGCGCACCTGTGCGGGGCCGCGCCGATCCCGGCCTCGTCGGGGAAGATCACCCGGCACCGGCTCAACCCCGGCGGGGACCGGCAGGCCAACCACGCCCTGTGGCGGATCGTGATCACCCGGATGAGCTCCCACCCGGCCACCCGCGCCTACGCCGCCCGGCGCACCGCCGAAGGCCTGACCAAGCCCGAGATCATCCGCTGCCTCAAGCGGTACGTCGCCCGCGAGGTCTACCCGCACCTGCGGCCCGCCCGCTGACACCCCGCTTCCCGGGGGCGGCCTGGCCCGCGATACGGCTGCCGCACCCGCTGGCCTGCCCACGATCTGCCGGCCGCCCCCGGGACCCCGCCCAGCCCGCTGACCTCGTGACCTGATAAGAGCCTGCCCTCCACCGCGAGCGGCCCCTCCCTGTCTTGTCCGCCCTCAGCACCCCAGGCGCGCCCGCCCGCCGATTCAAACAAGGCCCTTGACAGCACATAAGAGCATCGTGAATGTCCCAGCCATGTCGCTGGAGCTGCATGAATGGGACATCCACGCCTTAAGTTCTGTTAGGGGCGGTGCGAAGGTTCACTCCCGTGGCCCCGTGTGGCGACCGCGACGCGACAACAGGCGGCGCGGCATTAGTTCGCGGCCTTCCAGGCCTGGTAGCGATCGGCTCAGCAGATGGCGCAGGGACGGTAGCCGACGGCGATGGCGGTCACCTCGTCGGCGAAGAAGACCCGGTGC
Source organism: uncultured Actinomycetes bacterium (assembly GCA_963841585.1). Lineage (GTDB taxonomy): Bacteria > Actinomycetota > Actinomycetes > Streptosporangiales > Streptosporangiaceae > Palsa-504. The sequence continues at coordinate 163,152 of CAWJDK010000016.1, read as the reverse complement.
CGCACGTAACCGCCGCGGGCGATCGCGCGCAGCGCCGACGGGAGTCAAGACGGCCGTAGATCCTGCCGCGCCTATGGCCGCCCCACTGCCCCTTCACGTCCGACCTAGAGGGCCTGCCGTCGGCGCCCAGCAGGACATAGGTCATGCCGCTGCCTCCAGGCTGAGGAGCGCCTTCTTGGCGCCGGGGCCTCCGACGTAGCCGCCAGGTGTCCCGTCGGCCCGCAGCACCCGGTGGCAGGGCACGACGACCGGCAGCGGGTTGGTGGCACAGGCCGTGCCGACGGCCCGGACCGCCTTCGGGTTCCCGACGAGCTCCGCGACCTGCCGGTACGTGCGGGTCTGCCCGTATCCGATCTCGGGAAGGTGCCGCTGCACCAGCTGCCGGAACCCGCTGGACAAGGACAGGTCAAGCGGGAGGTCAAAGACCCGGCGCTGCCTGCTGAAATACTCGTCGAGCTCGCGCACGGCCGCGTCCAGCCGCCGCGGCGCCCGCAGCACGCGCGGGCTGAGCCGCTGCGACAAGGTAGAGAGCACGCGATCGTGGTCCTCGATGTCGTAGGCCACGCGTACCAGGCCCTTCGGCGTCGCCGCCAGCAGGAGCGGACCTACCGGGGAGTCGATCGTCGTGTAGGCGACGTCGAGCAGGCCCTCGGCTTCGGCGGCGAGCCCGAGCCCGTGCCTGAGCCTCGACAGCGTGTCAGGATCGGCAGGGGACGCGAAATTGTCAGGTGAAATGTTCACGCTGACGCTCCTTCCGTGGTCGCGCCGGGTAGTTCTTCCGCAGGTTCTTGATGCCATCGGCCGCGGCCCTGCGGGCCGCATCCGTGGTGCCGCCGAGGATCCTCGCGATCTCGGCGTACGCCAGGCCGGCGACATAGTGATAGGCCACCGCCTGGCGCTGTTTCTCCGGTAGCGCCCCGACCGCCTGCCACAGGTCGCCGTCCCCCGCTCCCGGCACGCCGAGCGCGGTCGGCGCCTCGGGTACGTCCCCGATCGGCGCGGGTTGCCGCTTGCGGGCGCGCAGCACGTCGATCGCCTTGCGATGCGCGATCGTGACCAGCCAGGCCTCGGCATTGGCGTCATCGGGCAGGTCCGGATAGGCGCGCATCGCCGCCAGGAAGGTCTCCGACCACGCATCCTCAGCATCGTGAACGCCGAGGAGTACCCGGCATACGCGCAGTACGGTCCCCCCGTGCTGCTCCACGACCTTCTCGAAAGGCTGCTTCATCCCCACGCTCACGCAGACGCTTCACGGTACCTGGTCATTGTCAGCCTCCTTCCCCACCAGGCAGACGCTCCCGGCATGCCGAACGTGAGGCGGCAAACCCGGACCGTTCGGAATGAACATCAGCTTGATGCCGAACGGGCCTGGCTTCTCGCGTCCGCTGACCCTATCCTCGACCCCAATGGCCGAGCTGATCGTCGATGACGCGGACCTGGTAGTCCATCTCACCCTGGGCGAGAAGATCTGGAGCTTCCACGGTGACATCCGGGTCCGCCTGTCCGCCATTGTCTCGGTGGCGCCCGATCCCAAGCCGTGGCTGGGCCTGCGGGGGTGGCGGATGGCCGGGATCACGTTTCCCGGGCACGTTGCGCTGGGCACCCGCCGACACGGTGATGGCTACGATTTCTGCATCCTGCACCGCGACCGGCCGGCGGTCCGGGTGGACGTGACGTCGGGGCGTTTCAGCCGCTTCATCATCTCCGTGCCCGAGGGCGGCGACGCAGAGGCGGAGGCGGCGAGGATCGCCGCCGCGGCCGGGATCACCCCCTCGGCGCCGGCCAGCTAGCCATCCTGGCCGCGGCGGTCTCCGGTCAGGCCTGCCCGGCCTCGTTACCGGTGCGAGGCGCGCGGAGCCAGAGCCATAGGGTCAGCAGCACCAGCGGCACCACCAAGCCACCGATGCCGTAGATAACGAATGCCGCCAAGCTGTCCTGGTGCCGGACCAGCCACCCGAAATTCTGGCCGAAGAACCCGGTGACGAAGGTCAGCGGCAGGAAGACCGTGGCTAGCACGGTGAGCTGCTCGACGGTGGCGTTCTGCTGGACGCTGATCTTGTTCTGCTCGACCGATATCACCGCCATGTTGGCCTCCAGCACCGTGCCCAGCAGGTCACGCTGGGCGGCGACCTCCTCGTTGATCAGCATCAGGTGGTCCTGGACGTCCCGGACGTAGGGGTGCAGCTGGGCGGCCTCGGTGTCGCGCTCGATGGTGTTGACCACGGCGAGCAGCGGGTGGACGGCACGGTAGAAGTCGGTGGCCTCGCGGCGCAGCGAGTAGATCCGCTCGGTCGGCGCAGCAGCGCCGGAGAACACGGTGGCCTCGATCTGGTCGATGTCGTGCTCGAGCCCGGCGACCACGGGCGAGTAATCGTCCACTACCTGGTCCAGGATCGCCCAGAGCGCGGATGCGCTGCCCGCCGCCAGCAGCTCCGGCCGTCGCTCGAGGCGATGCCGGGCGCCGCCCAGCTCGCTGGCCGCACCCTGCCGCACCGTGATCACGAAGGTCGGCGCGAGGAAGATGCTGATCTCGCCGAACTCGACTGCCTCGGCGGCATCGTCGTAGCGCGCGGTGCGCAGGATGACCAGCCGCACGTCCTGGTCGTAGCTTTCGATCTTCGGCCGCATGTGAAAGTTCTGCGCGTCCTCGACGGCCAGCTCGTGCAGGCCGAAGGTGTCGCGGACCTGGGCGAGCTCCTCTTCTCCGGGCTCGTACAGCCCGAGCCAGACGAAGCCGCCCTGCATGCACCGTGCCGCCGCTTCGGCCAGCGGCACCGCGCCCTCCCCGCGCCTGCGGCCGTCCTGGTAGTGAGCACAGTCGATGATCATGTCCGGAACCTCCTTGCCGGCAGCCGGGACAGCAATCTGCTACACAGCATGGCTGAATCTGCCGAGCAGATGAACATCACGTGAACTGCACGCAGGTACCTTCGGAGTCATGGAACTCCACGTCGGGTGCGCGATGTGGACGTATGCACCCTGGCAGGGCCGTTACCTGCCTGGATCGCTGTCACCACGGGACCGCCTCCGCGCGTACGCGACCTGGTGCAACGCCGTGGAGGGCAATACGACCTTCTATGCGACGCCCGCCCTCGACACGGTGAGATCCTGGGCCGAGCAGACATCCCCTGACTTCCGGTTCATCCTCAAGCTGCCGAAGCTGATCACCCATGAGCGCCGGTTCGCCGACGTCGGCGGCCCGCTCCGTGCCTTCCTGGCCGCGATCGAACCGCTCGGGCGGCGCGCCCACGCCCTCTGGGTTCAGCTGCCACCGTCCTTCAGCCCCGCCGACCTCGGCGCTCTCACCGGTTTCCTGCGCCGCCTCCCGCACGAGTACCGGTCCTGCGTCGAGGTGCGGCACCGAGCCTTCTTCCAGGACCCGCGATCGGAACAACAGCTCGAGAGTGCCCTCGGTGACGTCGGCGCCGAGTGGGTGACCTTCGACACCACCGTCCTATTCGGAAGCCCTCCGGTGAGCGCCGCCGAACGCGCGGCGTGGAGGCAGAAGCCACGCGTGCCCCGCCGGTCCCGGGCCCTCACGTCCTATCCCGTCGTCCGCTACATCGGCCGGGACGACGCGGCCCTTACGGTCGCGGGATGGCAACACTGGCTCGACACGACCGCAGGCTGGCTCCGGGAAGGGCGTTCCCCGACCGTCTTCATCCATACGCCCGACAACGTCCGTGCGCTCGAGCTCGCACGCCGATTCCATGACGATGTGCGGGCCCGGGTGCCCGGGGTCGAGCCGCTCGCAGAGCCGATCCCGGCCGGACCGCCGACCCTCTTCTGACGTGCGGGCCTGGGTCAGTCCGGCATGGCGGCGATGATGTGTTCCCCGGTGAGCGGCAAGGTGCGGACCCGTACCCCGAGCGCGTCGTGCACGGCGTTGCCGATGGCGGCGGCCGTGGGACCCTGGGCTGCCTCTCCGATGCCGAGCGGCGGGCGAATCCGATGCCGTGCCCGATGGATTCCGCCGGCGGCCAGCTGCCCCAGCCGGAGCGCCGGGCCGCCGACTCGACCACGGCCAGGGCGCGCGGGTCGGTGAGGCAGGCCAGCCGGTACTCGACCGGGTCCCGCCCGGCCGCGGTGGCGAGCTCGTCCATGAACGATTCGGCCGCGAACACGTTGAGGAACGCGCCGAGGGAGCGGAGCGCGGACGTCCGCAGCGGCATGTCCAGTAGCCGGTGGTTGACGACCTGGTACGCGGGAAAGTCATAACCCGGCACGGAATTGCGGCCAGCACCGCCGCCGCGGGACATCGGCGGTTCCGCGGCGGGTTCGACGTCCCGGCCGCCCGCGCGGTGACCGGCCGCAAGCAGCGCCACCGAAGGGTTCGAGCCAGGCCTGGTCGTGTGCCCGTTTCCCCATATCTGATGCCGCCAGAACAGGACGTTCCCGGCCTTGTCCACCTCGGCATTGAGGCGTACCAGGGCGGCCGGGCCGAACGGCGCCCAGCCGAGTTCGTCGGCGCGGCTCCAGACGACCTGGACGGGCCGCCCGGGCAGGGCCATGGCGAGCAGGGCGGCGTCCAGGGCGGCATCGTCGGCGCCGTTGTGCCCGTAGCAGCCGGCGCCGGCGACGTGGGTAACCGTGATGTCGTCTTCGGCCATGCCGAGGGCACGGGCGAGTTCGGCGCGAAGCGGGTAGACGCCCTGGGTGTGCGACCACACCCGCAGCCGGGGGGCGCCCTGGTCGCTGACCAGCGCGGTGGCGCTGGACGGGCCCATGGAGGCGTGCGCCAGGTAGGGCCGGTGGTACGTCGCCTCGAGGGACGCGGCGATCTCGCCTGGGGAGGGGGGTGTGCCGCGCTCGGCCAGCACGGTCGTCTCGGCGGCCGCCGATCGGAGGAAGGCCGGCAGGTCGCCATACCCGGAACCGGGTAGGGTCGGGCGGCGCTCCCAGGTGGCGTCGGCGCGCAGCCGGCCGGCGGCCCGCAGCGCGGCCTCCTCGCGCTCGGCGACCACGCCGAGGAAGCTGCCGTCCCGCACCACCGTGAGCACGCCGGGCAGTGCGAGCGCCGCCGCCGGGTCGAGGCCGACCAGCGCCGCGCCGCGCGAGGGCGGACGGACGATCCGGCCGTAACACAGGCCGTCCAGGGCCAGGTCATTGGTATACCGGGGCCGGCCCGTGAGCTTGTCCGGCAGGTCCAGCCGGGGCTGGCTCGTGCCGACCAGGCGATACGCGGAAGCGGGTTTGGGCTGGTAACCGCCGACGGCGGGCCGGTCAAGCAGCCCGTCGTCGGCGAACTCCCAGTAGCTGGTGCTCCGGCCGTCCGGTGCCAGGATCTGGCCGTCGGCGATGGTCAGCTTGTCCTCGGGCACGCCCAGCCGGGCCGCGGCCGCGGCCAGGTAGCGTCCCCTGGCCTCCGCGCAGACCAGGCGGAGCGCGGCGCCGGAATGCTGGATGGAAAGGCTGCCTGAGGTGTAGCCCTCGTCAGGACTCACGCCGGTGACCGCGGGCATCATCCGCACCCGTCCGAGGCTGACGTCCAGTTCCTCGGCGGCTACCTGGGCCAGCGCGGTGAGCACGCCCTGCCCGAGCTCTACCTTGCCCGGGCGCACCTCGATGAGGCCGGCCGGCAGCACGCGCAGCCAGTCGCCGAGCCGCGGATTGGCCACGACGGAGGGCGGCAGCGCGATGTCCCGAGACGGGTTCACCCCGTCCCCTCAGGGCCGGCCCGCAGTTCGGCCGCGGCGTCCAGCACGGCCTGGACGATGCGGTTGTGCGCGCCGCACCGGCACAGGTTGCCATCGAGGGCGGCCCGGACTTCTTCACCGGAGGGATCGGCATTCTGGCCGAGCAGGCCGACCGCCGCGATGATCACGCCGGACAAGCAGTAGCCGCACTGGGCCGCCTGTCCCGCGATGAGCGCCCGGGTGACCGGATGGGGCTGGTCCGGGGGTCCCAGCCCCTCGACCGTGGTGATTTCCTTGCCCTGCACCGCCCACAGCGGCGTGTCGCACGAGTAGGCGACGAGACCGTCCACCAGCACCAGGCACGCCCCGCACGAGCCGAGCCCGCAGCCGAACCGGGTCCCCTTCAGGCCGAGGTGATTTCGCAGGACGTACAGCAGCGCGGTGTCCTGCTCAGTGCGCACCTCCCGGCGTTGCCCGTTCACCAGGACCGTGGTCGCCAGGCCGGCCCGATCATCGTCCATGGCCTCACGCTATCCCGATGCGGTGCACTCGGCGATGATCGAGGCATGACCACGGCCGGGACCTGCTGGACGTCAATGGACATCGGGGCGCTCCGGCAGAAGATGCGCACTCGCAGCTAGCTGGGGCCGTCCGGCATGGTGGCAGGCCCCCGGCGCAGCCTGCGGAGCACCGGCAATGCCGCGAAATAACACCCGGTCAGGGCGATGCCGCCGACAGCGATGTCGATCGAGATCCGGCCCTGCCTGGCCCAGTAGACGTCCCTCAGGTCAAGCAGCAAGGCGAACTCATCGACGATGAGCGCCAGGCCGCTGCCGTAGCTGAGGGCGACCGCCGGGTGGCGGCGGTGCTCCTCATCGCCGCGGACCGCGACCGCGCCCACGCCGGACAGCAGGCCGATGCCCCACATGTAGTGATGCAGGTGCTCCCCGCCGACGCTGAGATTGCGGAACGGCCCCTTGCCGGCCCGGATGCTGTAGGTGAGCGCGCGCAGCCCGGCGAACGTGCCGGTGAACGCCAGCCAGCTGAGCAGGACGGAACGCTCGCCGGGGCTGAGTTCCTCCCGGTATGCGCGGCGGACATCGCCGGACGAAAACGCAAGGTTCGTCACACGCGCACCCTACACGCCGCCCAGCGAGCTCCGGTACTCCCGGCCACCGCCGGGCCGGCGGCCGCCGTCCGGCCGCCCGCAACGCCGGATAACTGCCCGCGCCGTGCCACGATGAGGGTATGCGCGTTCAGCGGTTCGGCGCCCACGTCGCTGGCGGTCCTGGGGGGCGCGCGATTATCGCGGTTCCGTTTGACCCAGATCAGGCGTGGGGCACCAAAGCTGAGCATCGGGTGGGTGGCACGATCAACGGCAGGAGGGTCCGCGGAGCTGCTCGCGCCGCCAGGAGATCAAGCAACGGCCCCGACATGGTGACAGCCACCACGATGTGTGACGTCGACTGGTTGCGCAGGATGGCCGGATTGGCGCCTGGCGTCGCCCTTGGTGCCCGTGGGATTCTGAGACACTCTCGTGACTACCGATCGCTGCCCGCCTCCGGCCCCCCGTCCGCGCATACGACGTGGATGTCCCAGCCATGTCGCTGGAGCTGCATGAATGGGACATTCACGCCTTATGTTTTGGTACCGGCGGTACCAGAGTGACCGGAGGTCGCTGTTAGCTCCACGGCGCCTGCCCCTGGCAGCAAGCGGACCGGGAACGCGCCATCAACGTAGCAGCCAGCAACGCGGTCATCACCGGGTGAACACGGCGTGGATGGTAATGGTGCTGGCCGCCGAGACCATTCCCAGCAGGTTCCAGATGAGACCGAAGTCGGCCCGGTTGATGCGGACCCTGGCGTCAAGCCAGATCTCGCCGTCGCCGTGGACCGACGGCGCGGCATCGATGGACAGCGGACGGGTACGGCCGCGCACGGTCAGCGCGCCGGTCACGGCGACACCCTGGCCAGACGGCCGGACGCTTGCCGCCGTGAAGGTGATGTCCGGATAGTTGCCGGTGTCGAAGAAGTCAACCGAGCGCAGGTGCGTGTCGCGCCGGGTCTGCTTGGTGTCGATGGACGCCGCGGCTATCGTGACGGTGCCGCTGACCTCACCGTCCGGCGCGACAGTGCCGTTCCCACCGACCTCGCGGAAGACGCCGTTCACCGGAATCAGGCCCATAACCGTGCTGGCCAGCCGGATGCTGGACCTGCCCGGATCCAGGGTCCACTGCCCGGACAGCGTCCCGTCTTCCAGCAGAGCCTGCACCACCGGTGCGGTCATCTGTCCTGACGGTGTCACCATGATTGCCTCCTGTCCCCTGGACGGTGTTCGTCGTAGCAGTACGACGATGCAGCCCCGCGGAATGTCAGGCGGCGTACCGAGCGGGCCCGGCTCGCGCTCTTGCGGCACGTGACCCGTCGGAGGGATGCTTCTGAGGCTGGGGTCGGGGCCGGTCGGCTAGGAGGGGCATTGGTGAGGCGCAAGTTCTGGGGCTGGGGCCTGGAGGGCGAAGGGCTGGCGACGAGCGAGATCGAGCAGCTCGGGGCCGTTTTCGCCGAGCGCCTGGGGACCGGTGGCGTGCGCGTGCAGGACCCGCCCCGGGTGGAGGAGCTGGACCTGCCCGCGCCGCGGCTGGCGCCGCCGGCCTCGCTCGAGCCGGTCTTCAGCACGGATCCGTACGACCGGGCCGCCCACACGTATGGCCGGTCGTTCCGCGATCTGGTGCGCGCCTTCCGCCGCGATTACGCGCATGCGCCCGATCTCGTGGCCTTTCCCCGCGGCGAGGACGAGCTGGTGTCGGTGCTGGACTGGTGCGGCGAGACCGGCGTCGCGGCGATCCCGTTCGGCGGCGGCTCCAGCGTGGCCGGCGGGGTCGAGCCCGATGTGGGCGACGGCTATCAGGGCGTGATCAGCGTCGACCTTCGCCACCTGCAGGGCGTGCTGGAGGTCGACGGTACCTCGCGGGCCGCGCGGATCGCGGCGGGCACGCTGGGCCCGGCGCTGGAGGCGCAGCTGAAGCCCCACGGCCTGACGCTGCGGCACTTTCCGCAGTCGTTTGAGTGGTCGACGCTGGGCGGGTGGATCGCGACGCGTTCGGGTGGCCACTTCGCGACGCTGCACACCCATATCGACGAGTTCGTGGAGGCCGTCCGAGTGGTGACGCCGTGCGGCGTGCTCCAGACCAGGCGGCTGCCAGCCTCCGGCGCGGGCCCGTCGGCGGACCGGCTGTTCTGCGGCTCCGAAGGCACGCTGGGCGTGATCACCGAGGCATGGATGCGCGTGCTGCCGCGGCCGCGGTTCCGGGCGGGCGCCTCGGTGCTCTTCGCCGACTTCGCCGATGCGGTGCAGGCGGCTCGGGAGCTCGCGCAGTCCGGGCTCAATCCGGCCAACTGCCGCCTGCTCGGCCACGACGAGGCGCTGATATCGGGCAGCGGTGACGGGTCGCATGCGATTCTCGTGCTCGGCTTCGAGTCGGCGGACCACGAGCTGGGGCCGTGGCTGGCTCGGGCGCTGGAGATCTGCGGCAGCCATCGCGGCCAGGCCCGTGAGAGCGGCGGGGACGACGACCCGGCCGCGGTCTGGCGAGCATCGTTCCTGCGCGGCGGGTACCTGCGCGACGGCCTGGTCCGGCTCGGGTTGATCAGCGAGACTTTCGAGACGGCCGTCACCTGGGACCGCTTCTGGGAGTTCCACGAGGGCGTGCTGGCGGCCACGAGGCGGGCGGTGCGCGAGGCCTGCGGCGGCGGCGTGGTCTCGTGCCGGTTCGCGTACGTGTATCCCGACGGCCCCGCACCGTATTACTCGGTGTTCGCGCCCGGCCGTCCGGGCCGGGAACTTGAGCAGTGGGACGAGATCAAGCTGGCGGCGTCGGAGGCGATCGCGGCGCTCGGCGGTACGATCACCCACCATCATGCTGTCGGGCGCGACCATCGCCGCTGGTACCTAGCCGAGGTGCCGCCGCTTTTCGCCGGCGCGCTGCGCGGCGTGAAGGCCGAACTCGACCCGGCGGGGATCATGAACCCAGGAGTCCTGCTTGAGCCGACAGGAGGCAGCCGATGAGCGAGGCGCTTTCGCCGAACCCCGGAGGACCCGGACCCGATGCGGGAGCGGGCACCGTGTCCCGTTCGGAATTGAATCCGGTCGATTTCCTGCACCGGGCCGCGTACGTCTACCCCAACAAGGTCGCGGTGGTGCACGGCAAGCGCCGGTACAGCTACCGGGAACTGGCCGAACGGTCGTGGCGGCTCGCCAACGCGCTCAGGTCAGCGGGCCTGGCCAAGGGAGACCGCGTCGCCGCGTTGCTGTTCAACTCGCCGGCCATGCTGGAGGCCCATTTCGGCGTGCCGGCCGCGGGCGGGATCCTGGTCGCGGTCAACAATCGTCTGTCCAGCGCCGAAGTCGGATACATCGTGCAGCACAGCGGCGCAAAGTACCTGCTGCTGGATGCGGGGCTCGCGGCGGTCGCCGAGCCGTCCGGCCTGGCCGGGGTGACCGTGATCCGCTATGACGACACCGGTGTCCCCGGGGACCCGTACGAGGACTTCCTGGCCGGCGCCTCACCGGCCCGGCCGGCAAGCTGGCTGGAGCACGAGGAGGAGACGATCTCGATCAACTACACCTCCGGGACCACCGGGCGGCCCAAGGGGGTGCAGTACACCTACCGCGGCGCGTACCTGAACGCGCTGAGCGAGGTGATCGTGGCCGGCCTGGGCAATGACTCGGCCTACCTGTGGACGCTGCCGATGTTCCACTGCAACGGCTGGTGCTTCCCGTGGGCGGTCACCGCGGTCGCGGCGCGCCACGTGACCATGCGCGCGGTGGACCCCGAGCTCATCTGGGAGCTGATCGACGGCGAGGGGGTCACGCACTACAACGGGGCCCCGACCGTCCAGCTGATGGTGCTCAACCATCCCCGGGCGCACCGCCTGGAGCGGCCGGTGACCGCGATGGTGGCCGCCGCACCCCCGTCCCCGACGCTGCTGGCCCGGATGAGCGAGCTCAACTTCCGCGTCGTGCACGTGTACGGCCTGACCGAGACCTACGGCCCGATCACCGTGTGCCCCGAGCAGGAAGGTTGGCGCGAGCTCCCGGTGGAGCAGCGCGCGAGGTACCTGGCCCGGCAGGGGCAGGCCTACCCCTCGGCCAACCTGGTCCGGGTCGTCGACGCCGAGATGAACGACGTCCCGCAGGATGCGGCGACGATGGGCGAGGTGGTCATGCGCGGGAACAACGTCATGAGCGGCTACTTCGACGACGAAGCCGCCACCGCCAAGGCATTCGCCGGGGGCTGGTTCCATTCCGGCGACCTGGCCGTCTGGTATCCCGACGGCAACATCGAGCTCCGCGACCGCGGCAAGGACATCATCATCTCCGGCGGCGAGAACATCTCCAGCATCGAGGTCGAGCAGACGATCACCGCCCACCCGGCCGTGCTCGACGCCGCGGTGATCGGGGTCCCGCACCCGTACTGGGGAGAGCGGCCGAAGGCGTTCGTCACGCTCAACGAGGGCGCGGCCGCCACCCCCGAGGAGCTCATCGCGTTCTGCCGGGAGCGGCTCGCACATTACAAGTGCCCGGACTCGATCGAGTTCGGCACGCTGCCGAAGACATCAACCGGCAAGACGCAGAAGTTCGTGCTGCGCCAGCGAGAATGGGCGGACCAGGACACGCAGGTAGGCGGTGTGTAGGGCCCTTGGATAGTGAAACCGTGCTGGCCTACCTGGATCGCGTGGGCGTCACGGGGCCGGCCGCCGGTGACGCGTCGGGCCTGCGTACCCTGCACCGTGCGCACCAGCTGACGGTGCCCTTCGAGAACCTGAGCATTCACCTGGCCGAACCGATCTCGCTGGAGGACCGCGACCTGATCGACAAGATCGTGCGCCGTCGCCGCGGCGGCTTCTGCTACGAGCTCAACGGGGCATTCGCGCTGCTGCTCGAGGCGCTCGGCGCGCGGGTGAGCCGGGTCGCCGCCCGGGTATACGGGGAGGCCGGCCTGGGGCCGCCGTTCGACCATCTGGCGCTCATCGTGCGACCGGCCGACGGCAGCGGGCCATGGCTCGCCGACGTGGGTTTCGGCAGTCACAGCGACTACCCGCTGCTGCTGGACGCCAGGGACGACCAAGACGATCCGGCCGGGCGGTTCCGGCTCGCCGACGCTGACGCGGGAGACATCGACGTGCTGAGGGACGGCAAGCCCCAGTACCGTCTCGAGACGCGCGAGCGGTCGCTCGCCAACTGCGTCCCGACCTGCTGGTGGCAGCAGACCTCGCCCCAGTCGCACTTCACTCGCAGCACGATCTGCTCCAGGCTGACCCCAGGCGGCCGGGTGTCCATCAGCGGCCGGATGCTGATCCAGACCCAGGACGGGACCCGGACCGAGCAGCAACTGGATACGGACGACGCGCTGCTGGCGGCGTACCGGGACTGCTTCGGCGTCGAGCTAAGCCGGGTGCCGGACAACCCGGCGGCGTGACCCATCACCGGCGCCCCTCCCCACCAGCATGATGCAGGGAAGCCTAACCTCCGTTACCGTCCGCTGGCCATCCCCGCGGCTAGACCGAAGTTACGGCTGATTCGGTAGGCGGTTCCGGTCCTGACGTGGTGTTTTGCCGGGGTGGCGGGGTGGCGTTCTGGCTACTTCAGCATCAGCGGGATCGGGACGCCGATCAGGCGGAAGGCTTCCCGCTGGGTGCTGGTCGGCTCGGTGAGCATGGGCACCGTGGTGCGGGTGCCGGGGAACCGGACCTGGTTGCGGGTCAAGGTGGCCAGGTGCTCGAGCAGGCCGCGGAAGCTGTGGTAGGGCTGTCCGGCCGGGTCGTACTGGCCGGAGGCCTTGGCCTGCGCCGTCGCGGAGCGGCGGGCCGGGGTGACCGGGTTGTCTTGTCCGGGCGGGTTCTCGTCGGTGAAGGTCAGCGGCGCCCAGGCGCGGCGCAGGTGCCAGGTGAGGTAGCAGGCGAGCATGCAGATCAGCACGTGGGCCTTGACGCGTTCTTCGAGCCGGTGGAAGACGGGCCGCAGGTCCAGGTCGTCGGATTTGATGTGCCGGAAGTCCCGCTCGGCGTATTTGAGGTTCTTGTAGGCGCTGACTGCGGCGGCCGCGTCGAGCTCGCTGGCGGGGATCGGGGTGCGGAGGACGTAGAACCCGTCGAGCATGGCTTCGGCGTCGATCTGGTCCTGCTTGCGGGTGACGGCCAGGCTGGTATCGGTGATGGTGACGGCGAGGTGCTTCCCGGTCTTGTATGCGGTGATCACTTTGCCGGCCTCGACCCCGATCTCGCCGGCGCCCCGCAGGCGGCCTGCCCGGACCCGGGCGATGATCGGGGCAAGGAGCTTCTCGGTGGCGGCCAGGAGTTCCTCGCGGGTGCGGGCCCGGTCGGCGGCCAGGACCGGGTTGCGGCAGGCGATCAGCCGCTCGCCGGGGAAGTCCTCGGAGGTGATCTCCGCGAGGTCCTGCTGGCCGGACAGGCTGAGCTGGAGCGGGCCGTCGTCGGTCATCAGCTTGCGGATGGCCGGGGCGCGCAGCGCGGTGATCCACTCGTAGGTGTCCGGCCGCGCCGTCCCGTCCTGGAGCCGGTTCATGGCGTGGATCCGGGCGCTGGTGATCATGCCGCGGTCGCCGACCATGACCATCTGGGCCAGCCCGAACTTGTCCCGCACCACCGTGACGATCTCGGTGAACGCGGCGGGGTCGCCGGTGTTGCCGGGGAACACCCGGACCGCGACGGGACGGCCGTCCGGGTCGGTGAGCAGACCGTACTCGATCTGCAGTTTCCCTTTCTTGCCGTCCCGGGAGTACCCGCGGGCCGGCAGCGGGCAGTGCCGTCCCTTCATCCACGAGCTGGACAGGTCGAACAGCGCCTGCCGGGACGGGTTCGCCGCCGGGGCCAGGTGCCGGGCCGCCAGCCCGGCCTCGATGCTGTCCTGCTGGCCGGCCAGCCAGTCCATCGCCGCGTAGATGTCATCGGTGGACGCGTCCGCGACGCGGAAGTCGGCGCCCAGGGTGGCGTCGGCCCACCAGGTCAGGGTGGACAGCTTGGAGCCGGGCCGGATCACCCGGGAGATGATCAGGGCCATGGCCAGGTCCCGGTGCGGGCCGGCCGGGCCGAGCAGGGCGGGCAGGCCGAGCCGGGCGGCCATGGCGTGCACGGCGGCGGCGTGCCCGTGCGGCAGCGACCGGGTGATCGTCACCGCCTCGCCGGCCGGGACCAGCTGCTGGCCTTTCAGCCCGGCGTCGATCAGGTCGATGACGTGGTCCGGCAGCGCGGACAGGTTGGCGACGGTCTCGTTCTTGACCTTGCCGCCGTCGCGGTAGGTGCGGCGCAGGTACGCCGAGGAGTAGTCCCGGCGGCGGCCCTGCTTGTCGACGTACCCCGTCGTGGAGACTCTGACTACGTGAACTTTACCGCTTCCTCCAGCCATGACCAGATCATAGCGCCGTATCCCCACGATGCTCGTGAAGACACGCCGGATATTCTGACTACACTTCGTGCGCAGATGTGACTGAAACCGCAGTTCAGGGAGCAACGTCTACGGAGAGCTACGGCAACTTCGGGCTAGATCGGGTAGCGGGTGGGTTCGGTGGTGTAGCTGCGTCCGGCTGGGGTGGTCCAGGTGAAGGTGCCGTCGGGGAGCTGGGCGACGTGCCATGTCGGGTGCTGCTTGAGCCGGTGGTCGTGGCGGCACTTGGGGCCGGTATTGCACAGGCAGGTCCGTCCGCCCGCTTCGTACGGGGTGTTGTGCTCGTGGTCGCACTGGGCGGCGGGCCGCCGGCAAACAGGGCTGGTGCAGGTGGTGTGCCGGATCTGCGCCAGGTGCCTGAGCTTGACGCCGGGGTCGTGGCGGCCGACCTGGTGCCGGTGGTCACATGGGTCGGTGGTGATCGGGTCCAGCGTGATGATCAGGTCCGGCCCGGGTCCGGGGGTGCGCAGCCGCCAGGTGCCGTAGCCGCCGGGCGGACCGTCCCGGCTGGCCAGGGTAAAGGAGAACCCGGGTGGCCCGGGACCCGCGCGTTTCCGGCGGTTCTTGGGCACGGGCCGGGCGCACCCATGTCCGATGGCGTGGCCCTGCTTGTCCGTCACCGTCACGCACCACGTCGTCTTCGGGTTGCGCGCGGCCGCGGCGGCCAGGTCGCGGGCCAGCCAGGGATCGATAGGGCCCAGGCCGGACAGCTCGCCAGGTCGGTCTGCCAGTTCGGTGAGGGCGGCCAGCGGGGCGGTCAAGGTAACCCGGCCGGCGAACCCGGCGGACGCCGCGTCGCCGCCCGGTCCCGCGGGAGGCGGTCCGCCCGGCCCGGCCGACTCTGACCCGCCCCCGCCGGCGGTGGTCTCGCGGCGGGGGCGGGAGTCTTTGCCCAGGAGCAGGTCCAGGTAGGCGCGGGCGCGGAGCTGGTCCATGCCGCCCTCCAGCCCGGCCTTCTTCAGCTCATGGGCCCACCAGGTGATCCGCTGGTCGGCGGCCAGCACCTCATCCGGGGGCAGCTCGCAGCCCATCAGCGCGGCGTTGCCGGAATCCTCGGCCCACCGCTCCACCCGCGCGTCCTTCGCGGCCTGCTCCCGGCGTTCCCTCGCCTTCTCCGGAGCCACCTCCATCACCGCGCGGGCGATCGCGGCCCGCAGCCCGCCCGGGGTCAGCCGGGCCGCCCGGTCCAGCACCTTGGCCTCCGCGGCGCGGGCCTCGGCCCGGTCCAGCAGCGCGGTGGCCCCGGCGATGGTCTCGGCCTTGTACCGGGAGATGGTCCCGTCCAGCAGCGCCGCCTTCGTGCCGGGCAGCCGGGTCTCGAGAGACTGCGCGAGGTCGAGAAGGCTGCCGGCGTGGCCGCGGGAGTCAGCCAGCGCGCAGGCCAGCTGGTCGGCAGCGAACTCCTCATCCTGCGGGCCGGGGTTACGCCGGCCCAGCTCGGCGATCGCGGCCAGCTTGCGCGCGGCGGCGTGCGCCTCAACCCGGTCCCAGGCGCACACGATGCCGACCAGCTCGGCATCAGAGACCCCGGCGAACCCGCCATCCACGCCGGCCGCGGCATCAGCGGCGACCGCCAGGCCCGCGCCGCCGGGCAGCACGTCCAGCGCCATCCCCGGGCCGAACCCGGCTGCCGGGCTGGCCGACTCACCCGGGAAGACCCGCGCCGAGCCCGGCTGGCCCGGCCCGCGCCGCCCCGTGGTGGCCGCCTCGACGGCCAGCAGCTCATCGGCGCCCGCCTCCGCGATCTCGGCCAGCTCCTCCGCGGTCAGCGGGGTGTAGTCCTCGCACTCTTCTTCCCCGGGCGGCTCACCGTGCTCGCAGGCCCAGTCCAGCCACGCCTCCCGCTCCTCAGCCGTCATCGGATCCCGGTCCAGCCAGGCGAGATCCTCGTCTCGCCCGGGGTCCGCGGGATCCGGCTGCTGGGGCATGAACCACCGCCCGTTCGGAAGGATTGTTCTTCGAATATGATAGCGTATTTGGCTCGAACTTACCAGTATTTATGCAGATAAAATTTATTTATCGAATAGGGTGACGATAGAGATTACGGTCGCGATGCCGGTCGGCCGGATACCGGTACCTCCAGCCGCCGGACGCCGATCCCGGCGAAGACGTCGGACTCGGTCGCGCGCCAGGCCGGCTCGGTGTCGATGAGCACGCCGTCCATGTCCAGGATGACGGCCTCAACGGGCGGCCGGGTCAATTGAGGCCGGGTCAACTGAGGCCGGGACCGAGCGGCAGGTCGCGCCGGTCCAGCGGGACCACGCTCGGGCACTGCCCGACGGCGACCGCGCGGACCCCGCCGCGCGGACCCAGCGACCGCACCAAGGCGGCGAGGGCCGACAGCGCGGCCGACCGCCAGCGCCGGGCGTCCTGCTCGGCCCAGCCCTCGGCGGGCAGGTACGTCGGATAGGAATGCCGGACCTCCTGCAGGGGCGCGCCGGATACCTCGAACGCCGACGCGCGGGCGCCCGACGTGCCCACGTCGACGGCGATCAGCACGTCCGCGCCCGGCATACCCGCGCCTAACCGCGGACCAGCTGGGCATCGGCGCGGTCCTTGCGCAGGCTGATCAGCGCCCCGTTGAGCGCGCCGGTCGAGTAGTCGCTGCCCGGGTTGAGGATCACGCCCCGGCGCTTGCCCAGGCGGCGGATGCCGGCGGACTCGTGGATGTGGCCGTGCAGCCCGACCAGGGGCTGGCGTTCGGCCTCGATGTCGCGCACCGCGGTGCTGCCGACCGCCTTGTACTGAACCTGGCCCAGCACCGCCTGCACCCTGAGGTTGTCGTCGAGGGCGGGCGCGTCGTCCAGCTGGGTCGCATACGGCGGGGGGTGCAGGTTGAACACGGCCCGTTCCGGGTGTTCGAGTTTGTCCGCCATGGCGGCGTAGGCCGCGGCCAGCTGCTGCTCGTTCTGCTCGCGGTAGGTGTGCCAGGGGGTCGTGTTCGCGTAGCCCCAGCTGATCATTTCGTGCTCGTCGTCCAGCTGGACCACCTTGCCCTCGGCGTGGACGCCCCACGGCGCCCGGTCCAGCATCTCGCCGAGCTCCGGCGGGTCGTCGTTGCCGAGCATCAGGTACAGCGGCATGCCCTGGGGCCGCAACCTGGTATCGGCGATGTCCAGCCACTCCGCCAGCCGGTCGCGCATGAGCCGGAGGAACAGGTCGTCGAGGGTACCGTCGGCTTCCATGGCCGGCAGCTCGCCGGGTTCGGCTCGGTAGGGGTAGTAGCCGTGGTCGGCGATGAGCCGTTCCAGCCCGGCGAGCTCGGCGCCCTCGGTCAGCTCGTAGCGCTTGCCGATGAAGGTGCAGTTCCACCGCCCGTTCGGCCCCAGGATGATCGGCTGGATGGCCTTGCCCGCCACGTCCCCCCCGAGCACGAGCACGGTGGGCTTGTACACACCGGTAGCGTTGACGAACTTGCGGAAGCACATGCTGGATCCGTGCAGGTCGCTGACGAAGTACAGCAGGGTGCCCCTAGCCATTGGCCCTGGCCTTGGCCTCGTCGGGTTCCACCAGGATCACCTCGACCCCCTCGCCGGCGATGCGCTCCACCTCGACCGGGTCGGCGCCGGGATCGGTGACGATCGCCGAGACGCGGTTGATCGGCACCACGGAGCTCAGCGCGACGTCCCCGAACTTGGAGCCGTCGGCCAGGACGACGATCCGCTCCGTCTTCTCCAGCGCCACACGGATGACGCCGGCCTCCTGGTCGTCCAGACCCGTGATGCCCCGGCGCACCGACACCCCGGCCGCGCCGATGACGGCGATGTCGGTGTTGTAGCGCTGGACGCACTCCACCGCGGCCGGGCCGACGCAGCTGAGCTCGTCCTGGCGGACCATCCCGCCGGCCATGATCACGCTGACCTGCCGCGTGCCGAGCAGGCTCGCGATGACCAGCGACTGGGTGATGACGAGCAGGCCGTCCCGGGGCGCGGTCAGCCGGGCGAACTGCTCCACGGTGGAGCCGACACCGATGAACATCACCCGCGCATCGGCGGTCAGCTCGGCGGCCCGCAGCGCGATGGCGCGCTTCTCCTGGGCGTGGTGCAGCGTGCGCGCGTTCTGCGTGGCCTCGAAGGCCCCGGCGGAACGGACCACCCGCGTGGTGGCGCCGCCGTAGGTCCGGCGCACGAAACCGTCCCGGTCCAGGCGGCGCAGGTCCCGGCGGATGGTCATCTCGGAGACGCCGAACTCACGCGCCAGGCTGCTTACCTCGACCGCTTGGTCGGCCGCGATCCGCTCCAGCACCTTGAAGCGCCGCTCGACGGCCAGCACCAGCTCTCACCCTCCAAACCTCACAGGTGTTCGCTTCTGACATTCAACGTGATCGTTGATGTCATGAAGATTGACAGTTGTTGCTGATTATGTTCGACTTTAGCCAGCCTCACTAGCTCGGGATGGTGGTGGCGTTCATCGTCCTCATCTTCGCTACCAAGGGCGGTTTCCAGCACAACTTCAACACGCGGGCCTGATCGTGGCCGGCGCGCTGCTGTACTACATCCCGCGCTTCATCCGGGCCCGTCGCGGCATCAACGTGAGCTTCGTGTACAAGGAGCTGCCGCCCGAATAACGCGGGTCCGGCCCATGAAACACGGGTCCGCTCGTAGGCGGCTCGCACGCCTGGCACCAAGGCGATGGCGGCGGCTATGTCGACGTGCCCGGGACGCAGCCCGAGGATGTTACCGCCGCGCTGCCCGGCCGGGATGTCGGCGCCGCGCGCGGCGACCAGGGCGTGGAAGTGCCGGTAGTTCTCACCGAAGTGCAGCAGGTAGGTGGCGGGCGCGCCGGTGGCCTCGGTCACCGCGGCGACCAGGTCCCGGGCCCGGCGGCCCAGCGCCGACAGCTCGGCGTCGTCCAGGCCGGTCAGCAGCTCGGCGTGCCTGCGCACCCGGAGGAAGAACCACCCGGGCACCTCGTAGCCCGGCGCGACCTCCGCGGCCCACAGCTCGTCGCGGAAGACGACCGTGTCGGATGCCGCCCGATCCATGTCGCACAGCAGGCAGCCGCCGGCCACGGCTAGCCGAATACCTGGACGGTCGCCGTCGCGGGGATATCGTCCTGGACCCGAGCGTGATCGTTGATATCGCGCCAGATCTCGTAACCGTGCTCCCGGCAGATCTTCCCGTCCCGGCACTGGAACGCGTGCAGCAGGCGCACGCTCACCGTGGTACCCGGCGGGTACGGACAGTTGCGGAACCCGTCCCCGGTGATGGTCCATTCGAAGATGCTGTCGTCGAACACCCACTCCTCGGTCGCGAACCGGTGCAGGTTGACGATCTTGTGGATGTTCATCGACCCGAAGATCTTCAGGTACTCCTGCTTGACGTCCTCGATGCTGCGTAGCACCAGGCCGCGCGCCGGGACTTCCCGAACGATGTCGTCGGTGTAGACCGCGATGGCCTGGTCGATGGTCTCGGGCGTCTCGTTGTGGAAATGCGTCTCAACCGCGGCCAGGTTGGCGGCGATGAGCTCATCGCGGCGGCTCGTGTCGGTCTGAGCGGTCATGGGCCTGCCTTCCTCGGCTAGCTTTACCGCACGTTAACAAATATATGTGATAACGGCAACGGTGGAGCATGCTCTCCGGCGACCGGGAGCAGCGTCGCTGAATCACCGCGCACCAGGGGGGTCCTCAGCTTTCCTTCCGAACGGGCGGGGTGGCGGCGAACCGGTGCCGCATCTCGCCGATGCCTTCGATGTGACTGGTCAGGACGTCGCCGTCGGCCAGCCAGCGCTGCGGGTCCCGGCCCAGCCCGACGCCGGCCGGAGTTCCGGTGAAGATAAGGTCGCCGGGCAGGAGCGGGAGGCTGGCCGACAGGTTCGCCACCAGCGCGGCGACGTCGAAGATGAGCTGGCTGGTCCGGCTGGACTGCACGGATTCGCCGTTGATCTCGCAGCCGAGGGCCAGGTCGCCGGGATCGGCGAAGTCGTCCAGGGTGACGAGCCAGGGGCCGACCGGCCCGAACCCGGGCAGCGACTTGCCCAGGCTGAACTGCGGCGGCTGGGCGGCGAGTTGCAAGACCCGTTCGGAAATATCCTGGCCCACCGCGTAACCGGCCACGTACTCCAGGGCCCGCGCGGCCGGGACCCGGTGGGCCCGCCGGCCGATGACGGCCACCAGCTCGACCTCCCAGTCGACGTGGCCGCCCGGCGGCAGCTCGATGTCACCGTGCGGCCCGTTGATGCAGCTGGGGAACTTGGTGAACACCGGCGGCTCCCCCTGCGGCACCGGCAGCCCGGACTCGGCCGCGTGGTCTCGGTAGTTCAGCCCGATGCCGAACACCTGGCGCGGCGCCGGGGCCGGCGAGCCGAGAGCGGCCGAACGGACCGGCGTGCCGCCCTCCCAGCGGGCGGCGGCCGCCCAGCCGCTGAAGGCGTCCCAGTCTTCGTAGATGGCCTGCGGTCCGGGGCCGAACCGGCCGTTGCTGTATTTCTCGACGTCGTGGGCGAGCTCGCGGCCGTCCGGTCCGGTGACGACGACGAGGCGGCCTTCGTGGTTGGCGATGCGCATGGCGACCCCTTGTTGTTATCACATATATCGCTTAGGGTAACGCGCAGGGCCGGCTGGGCCAAGACGAGGAGACAGGCTATGGCTGAGCAGCGCAGCACCATCGAGTTCACCGCGGACGGGCTGAGCATCGCGGCGCTGACCGCGGGCCCGACGGTGGGCGGGGCGGCTTTCCGGGGGAAGCCGCTGATCGTCGCGCTGCACGGCGGGACGTACACGGCGCGGTACTTCGACGTAGCGGGCTCGCCGCAGGGTTCGTTCCTCGATGTGGCGGCCGCGGCCGGGTACCCGGTGGTCTGCTTCGACCGGCCCGGGTACGGCGGAAGCGCCGCGCTGCCCCCGGCGGAGAACACCTTCGGCCGGCACGCGCACCTGCTCGCCGGCGTGATCGCGCAGGCCGCGGCGCGGTTCGGGGCGGACGGCGTGTTCCTGGCCGGGCACTCGATCGGCGGCATGATCGCCATGATGATCGCCGCCGGAGACATGGACTTCCGGCTGACCGGCCTGTCGGTTACCGGCATGGGTGCGGTCATCCGGGCGGGTGGTCCCGCCCACGCGCTCGCCTCGCTGCCCGCGGACGAGACCGTAGACCTGCCGTACGACCAGCGGGATCAGGTGATGTTCGGACCCGCTTCGACCTGGACCGCGGAGGCGGTGCGGGCGGCGCACGGGTCTTACGCGCCGACGCCGGTGCGCGAGCTGATCCAGGCGCCGCAATGGCCGGACGAGCACCTGCCCGGGCTCGCGCCCCGGATCACGGTGCCGGTACACAACGCGCTGGCCGAGTTCGACGCGTTGTGGGACAGCTCGCCAGCCACCGTGGAGCAGTTCGCGAAGCTCCTGACCGTCGCGCCGTTCGTGGACGCGAGCATCGCCCGGTCGACCGGGCACAGCATCGACCACCACATCCTCGGCCACGCGCTGCACCTGCGCCAGTTCGCCTTCGCGGAGGAATGCCAGCTGTGGGCGAGCCAGCGGAGCTGACCGCACCGAGCCTGCGCTCTGCCAGCCTGCGCTCTGCCAGCCTGCACTCTGCCAGCCTGCGCGCTGCCAGCTTGCCCAGGGCGGTCCAGGTCGTGGTGGCCGGCGGCGGGCCGGTCGGCCTGGCCTGCGCCGTCGAGCTCGGCCGCCGCGGCATCGGCTGCCTGGTTGTCGAGCCGCGGACCACGGTCTCCCGCGCGCGGCCGCGGTGCAAGACGGTCAACGTGCGATCGATGCAGCACCTGCGGCGCTGGGGCATCGCGGGCCGGCTGCGCGACCGGGCCCCGTTGTCGCCGGCCTGGTCGCAGGACGCCGTGTTCTGCACCGCACTGGCCGGCCGCGAGCTGTCCCGGTTCACCGGCGTGCTCGGGCTGGCGTCCGACGGCGACCGCTTCCCCGAGCTTGGCCAGCAGGCGCCGCAGTACGTACTGGAAGAACTCCTCCGCGAGGTGGTCCGGGACCTGCCCGCATGCCAGCTGGCCACCGGGTTCACGGTGACCGACGCCGGGCAGGACGAGGCCGGGGTGCGAGTGACCGTGACCGACCGGGACGGCCGGCCCGCCGTGGTCACGGCGGATTACCTGGTCGGCTGTGACGGCCCGCGGAGCATCGTCCGAAACCGGATCGGCGCCGTCTACACCGGCGAAGCGGCGCTGCGTCCCAACTTCGGCATGGTCTTCACCGCCCCGGGCCTGTGGCGGCATGTCAGGCACGGGCCGGCCGTGCACTACTGGATCATCAACCCGGCCGCGCCGGCCCTGATGGGCCCGATCGACCCGGATGGCACCTGGTGGTTCATCGCGTTCGGGGTGGACGCCGAAACCGGTGAGCGGGAGGCGGTGCGCCTGATCGACGCCGCCGCGGGAGTGCCCTCAGGCGCGGTGGTGCGATCAACCGACCCGTGGACGGCTCGGATGCAGATCGTCGACGGGATGCGCCGTGGCCGCGTCTTCCTGGCCGGGGACGCGGCCCACCTGAACCCGCCGTTCGGCGGGCACGGGCTCAACACCGGGCTCGGCAACGCCGTCGACCTGGGCTGGAAGCTGGCCGCCACGCTGGACGGCTGGGGCGGTCCGGCGCTGCTGGACAGCTACGAGCTCGAGCGGCGCCCCATCCAGGAACGGGTGATCCGGGAGGCAACCGCGAACATGGCGGTGACCTCGCCGGAGCTGCTGGCGGACAACCTCGACGCGGACGATGCGGCTGGCGAGCGCGCGCGGCGCGCCGCCGGGGAACGCATCCAGCAGGCCAAGCGACCCGAGTTCCACTCCCTGGAGCTCGTGCTGGGCATCAGGATCGAAGGCTCACCGGTCATCGCCCGCGAGCCGGACGCGGGCGGGCTGCCGGGGGGCGTGCCGGGGGCCCAGCCGGAGACACTGCCGGGGGGCGTGCCCGGGACCCGGCCGGGGGCGCTGCTGCCGCACGCCTGGCTCGGCCCGGGCCGGTCGCTGTACGACGAGCTCGGCGACTGGTTCACGCTGCTAGTGCGCCGTCCGGGCGCCGGCTGCGGCACGATCGAGCGGGCCGCCCGCGCCCGGGGCGTGCCGCTGCATGTGCTCGATCTGCCTGGTCGGGGTCCCGATCAGAACGGGCCCGCGCTCGCGCTGATCCGCCCCGACCAATACGTGGCGTGGGCCGGTGACCGTGAGCCCGGCGACGGCCTGGCCCTGATCGACCGGATCCGGGGCTCACGGGTCAGCTGACCGGCGCGATCCGGCTCCGGTCTTGGTTGAGGGCCAGCAGGGCGGTCTGCTCGTTACGCGACAGGTGCTGCAGCACCGCGCCCGCGGCGACCTCCGGGTCGCGCTGCCGGAACGCCGCGACCAGCTCGACGTGATACTGCTCGCGCCGCGCGTGCTCCCGCGGATCCGGATCCAGGCTGCCCCAGCCGATCCGGATATAGCGCTCCGAGGCCCGCCACAATGTGCTCAGGATGCGGATATCCCAGTTGGTAGCGGCCGGCGCGAGCAGCGCGAGGTGGAACTCGTGATGCGCGTCATAGATGTCGTTCATGGTCCGGTCCTGCGCCCCGAACCCCACCGCCTGCTGCTCCAGACGATCCAGTTCGGCCTCGGACAGCAGCCTGCAGGACCGCTGGGCGATCTCCGGCTCGATCCGGCGCCGCAGCCGGTAGAGCCCCTGCAGCTCGTCGAGGTCCAGCGGCGCCACTCGGGCGCTGCGCCCCGGCCGGGTCACCACCAGGCCCTCGCTCTCCAGGCTGCGCAGTGCCTCGCGTACCGGGATGATGCTGACCTGCAGCATCTCGGCCAGCTCGCGCAGCGACAAGTCCCGGCCGGGCGCCAGCGCGCCGGACAGGATCGACCGGCGGAGCTCGGTCATGACTTGCTCGACGACGGAGCGCGACTCGATCGGCCGAACCGCCGCTACAGACGCGTCCACCCGCTGCCTCGCTCTCCGTCCCTGACGCTGGCCCTGACACTGGCCCCGACGCCGACGCGACCCATCATACCGGCGCCTACTGTTATCACATATATTAGATGACGTGCTCCTGACCAAGTAGGAGGCGAGGCGTGACATCGGACGGGCAGTTGATAATCCGCGGGGTCACGGTGGTGGATCCCCGTGACGGATCTCTCCGGGCCAGCCAGGAGGTCCGCATCGCCGGTGAGCGGATCGTCAGCGTGGAACCTGCTCGCGATGACGGGGGCGGACCTGCGGCCGCACAGGTCGTTGACGCGGCCGGCCGTTATCTGGTGCCAGGCTTCGCCGACATGCACGCCCATCCGCTCGGCGCCGCGGATCCGTCCGGCAGTTTCGATCTCATGCTGGCCCACGGCGTGACCGGTTTCCGGCAGATGTCCGGATCGGCGCGGATGCTGAAGGACCGGACGGCGGGCACGCTGATGCCCGCGGGCGCTCCCCGGCTGCTGGCCATGCCCGGCACCGTGCTGACCGCGTTCAACGCCGGTTCCGCTGCCGCAGCGGCGGCCACGGTGCGCGAGCAGCACGAGCTCGGCGCCGACTTCATCAAGGCCGCCCTGGTGACAAGCGAGGTCTTCTACCAGGCCCAGCGGGAGTGCCGGCGCCTCGGCATCCCGATCCTCGGCCACCTGCCGAACGGGATCGACGTGGCCCGGGCGTCCGGCGAGGGCGTCCGTTCGGTCGAGCACCTGGGCCCGGGAGTCAGCATGCTGGCCTGCTGCTCGGCGGAGCAGGAGGCAGTGCAGGACGAGGTGACGGCGCTGCCGGCGCCGCGGATGCCCCAGGTGCCCGCGGCCATGATGCCGTTCCTCGAGCCCGTCTTCGAGCGGATGATCGGCAAGCTCGTCATCAACCCGGTCAACCGGTCGCGGCCGGGCGACATCGGCATCCTCGAGCATGCGGCATCGACGTTCGATCCGGGCTCGGCCACCGCGATGGCCGAGCGCTTCGTCCGCGACGGGACGTGGCAGGTGCCCACCCTGATCCGGTCCCGGACCATGCACCTGTGCGATGACCCCGCGTTCCGCCGCGAACCCGGCCTGCGTTACGTGGCACCGCCGGTGCTGCAGGACTGGTCGAAGGCGGCGAAGAAATTCGCCGGCTTCCCGGCCAGCGCCAGGCAGACGTTCCGGACCGTCTACGACGTCTTGCTGAAACTGACCAAGGTGCTCGACGAGGCCGGTGTGCCGATGCTGGCCGGCAGCGATTCGGGCGGCGCGGCGTGGGAAGTTCCGGGTCTCGCCCTGCACCGGGAGTTCGACGAGCTCGCCCGGGCGGGCCTGTCGCCGCTGCGGGTCCTGCAGATGACCACGTGGAATGCCGCCGAGTTCATGAACGCCACCGACGTGATGGGCAGCGTGGCCGCGGGCAAGCACGCCGACCTGGTGCTGCTCGACGCCAATCCGGTCGAGTCTGTCGATCACCTGCACCGGATCTGCGGTGTGGTCCGGAGCGGGCGCTATCTCGGCCCGGCGGATCTCGACGCGCTCAAGGAGAAGGTCGCCGCTGCACGATCGGCCCGGTGACTGCCCCCGTGCTACAAGTCAGCCGACAGCACCCGGCGCGGATGCCTGCCGTCGACGTACCCCACGAACGGCGGGTAGATGTTGTAGCCGAGCAGCTCCTGCAGCCGTTCCGGCAACCCGCGGGCCACGTCACGGGGAACGGCCAGGCAGTGGTTTTCCTGTGGCCGCAGCCAGCCGGCCGCGTACTCCAGGATCACGCCGAGCCGCGGCCGGGAGGTCTGGTTCGCGCCGCCGCCGTGCCAGAGGCTGCCCAGGTAGAACAGGGCGGATCCGGGTGACATCACGGCCGTCTCCACCGGATCGTCCGGACCTGGCCGCCGGCCCGGTTCCCACCGGTGGCTGCCGGGGATGAACCTGGTCGCGCCGTTCTCGGCGGTGAACTCATCGAGCGGCCACATGGTGTTGACCACCAGCGGCGGATGCGGCTCGGGCACCGGGTAGATGGCGTCGTCCCGGTGCAGGACCTGCGCCTTCTCGCCGGGCCCGATGCAGATGCCGACCGGGGCGCTGAGCTGGTAATGGCCCAGGACCTGGTCCAGGACGCCGAGCAGCAGCGGGTCGGTGGCGAGCGCGTCGAACACGCGGCTCTTGGCGAACAGCGCGTAGACCCGCTGGGTGTCGAACCCCTCGAAGGAGTTCCGCCCGGTGCGGGTGGTCCGCAGCACCCGGTCCAGGTCCGCTTTGGCGTTCTGCACGCCGTCCGGCGTCATCATGCCGGTTACGACCACGTAGCCGTCGTCCATCAGCCGCCGGGCCACGTCCTGGCTGGGCGAGGCGGCGGGCATCGTCGCCCTCATCAGCCCGAGAGTAAGCGGCCGGGCGGCCGCCGTCTAGCGATCACTGCCCGCTTGTCGTCACAGCGCGTCGATCCAGCGGTCGATGCGGCGTGCTGCCCCGGATAGGACCCTGGGGTCACGCATGGTGTTCGCCAGGAGCGCGCTGCCTTCGCAGGCGGCGAGCAGATCGACGGCAAGGTCGCGCGCGTCGGGCCGGCCCAGGGACCGGAACTGGCTTTCAGCCCATTCGATCGGGAGGCGCATCAGCTCCGCGGCCGGCCAGCCAGGCTCCCTGACGCGCTTGCCTGCCTCCGAGCAGAGGCTGCCGAGGGGGCAGCCGAACTGGGCCACGATCTCGCTCTGGGCGGTGAACTCCCGCACGAAATCCTTCAGCCGGCTCTTCGGGGACCGGTGACGCGCGTCGATGGCCGCGAGGGTCGTCTTGATCTGCTGGACGTGGGCCTCGATGACGGCCCCGATGACCTCGTCCTTGGTCTTGAAGTAGTAGTAGACGTTGCCGGCGGGCACGTCGGCGCGCTTGGCGATGTCAGCCAGCGTCGTCCGTTCGATGCCCTGCTGGTGCAGCAGTTGCAGCGCGGCGGCAATCAGCCGCTCTCGTTTCCCCGGGCGCCGCCCGGCCGCGGTCGCCTGTTCCGCTAGTGAGTCAGTCATCTCACTTGCTATGGTACGGCTCGGGTGCCGCTTCCGTGCTGACCATGACCAGCGGGGCCGGCTTCCTGGTGTTGCCGATGCGCAGAGCGACCAGGGCCGCGGCCGCCATCATAATGCCGCCGGCCAGCAGGGCCTGGTGGTATCCGGCATCCGACGCCAGCATGGGTGATATCCCGGCGGCGGCCAGGTGGTCGGTGCGGGTGATCGCGACGGCGGAGAGGACGGCCAGGCCCAGCGCGCTGCCGACTTGCTGGGACGAGTTCAGCAATCCCGCCGCCAGGCCCGCCTGGCCGGGTGGCACGCCGGCGTTAGCGGCCGCGGTGACCGAGACGAATACCGACCCCGCCCCCAGCGACATCACCAGGAACCCGGGCAGCAGGTTGCTCAGGTACGAACCGTGCAGGGGCACCCGGGACACGTACCAGATCCCGGCCGCGGCGACCAGGCAGCCGGCTACCACCACCGGGCGGGGTGCCGATGCGCGTGACCAGTTGCGACGCCAGGCCTCCGGCGATAGCGAATCCCGCGGTGATCGGGAGATAAGCGGCGCCCGCCTTGAGGGGTGAGTAACGGAGAATCTCCTGCATGTACAGCGTCGCGTAGAAGAACATGGAGAAGAACCCGGTAAACGCGATCAGCTGGGTCAGGTCGGCCGCGACCAGGCCCTTCACGCGGAGGATGGCGAAGTGCCGCCGGGGCCATGAGCGCGGCGCCGGTACCTTGGACGAGCCGGGCGGCGACCAGGAGGCCCGCGCTGGTGGCCAGCCCGGCGGTCAGCGACGACACGGCGAAGACGGCCAGGCCGGCGAGCAGCATGCGGCGACGCCCGAGCAGGTCGCCCAGGCGGCTTCCGAGCAAGAGGAAGCCACCGTAGGTGAGGATGTAGCCGCTGGCTACCCACTGCAGGTTCTGCTGGGAGAAGCCCAGCCTGTGCTGGATGGATGGCAGGGCGACGTTGACGATCGCGGAGTCGGCGATGTCGAGGAACTGCACGGCGCACAGCAGCGCCAGGGTCATCGCGCCGAGTCTCGACCGGAGGAGCAGTCGCGCGCTGGTACCTGGCAAGACCTGCCCGTGATCGGATTCCATGCCTGCGCTCCCACAATTTGAGTTAGTTAACTAACTCAGACCGTTCTCCGTTAAAGGCCCCCTGTCAAGTGAGTTCACTAACTTAGAAGGTTCCGTTCGGGCGTACCTCACGATCCGGTGCGCGCTCATCTGCGTCTCGCTGGGCGGCGTGACGGGCGACAGTGAACTCCCGTCACTCCGGCAGCGCCCGTACCAAAACATACGGCGTGAATGTCGCATTCATGCAGCTCCAGCGACATGGCTGGGACATCCACGCCGTATCCGCGGGCCGGACCAGGCGGGGGCAGGCAGGGATCGGCGGCCACAGAAATGCTCTCGGGACGGCTGAACATCAGGGGCCAGGGCCAGGGCCGCGCACCGCCCGCCCAAGCGGACCGTATTGGCTGCTCACTTGGTCCGGAGCAGCTCCCCGGGCCGGGAGCGGGCGGCGGTCATCGCGGGGATGGCGGCGAGCGCGTTGGCCGTGAGGAGGACACCGGCGGCACGTGCCCCGGCAGGCAGGTGGTAGCACGCCGCCACGATGACGGCGAATATCCGTCAGCTGACGGATGTTTCGATTTGCAAGTTGCAGCAGCATTTTTAACGCAACCGGCACCGGGCGGGCCGCTCTAGCACCCGGGCCTTGCCCGGGAGCAGCCAGCACGATGACCGGCGCTGGCCCCGGAGTCCGCTCATTCCGTCTCGCTGAGGAACCCCGATGAACATGATGGCGCCGGCGCCTGTCCCGCCTGGCTGTGCTCGCGAAGACCTAATGACCCGCAGGCAGGTGGCGTCGTTGTTCCGGGTGACTTCGGCGGCGGTGGCCTCGTGGGCGCGGCGCGGGCGGCTGCCAGAGGTCCGCGATGAGGCCGGCAAGCCCCGGTACCGGCGCGCGGACGTGGAGACGCTGTTCCGCAGCCGTACGAAGCGGAGGACGTGATGGCCGGGCCGTCCATGCCGCGCGGGGTTCCTGATCCCGCGCTTGCGGGGAGAGAGCCTGAGGTCACGCGGACGGGAGCGGGCGAGCTGCCCGGGAGGCAGTGCGCACGGTGCGGCGCGGTCGGCACGCACTACCTGACCTGCCCGGGCCTGAGGCTTCCGTCGGGTTACCGTCTCGGCGACGCCCCCGGCGGTCCGGAGCGCTAGGGGAAACGCAGGACCGAGAAGGAGCGCAATGCGCGACACCTGGACCTGACGGCCCGCATGGCTATGTGACTCGCCCCGGCAGCCTGGGTCACCGGGCGGCTGGGTGCGGCCGGGATAGCAGGTTTCCGGGACCAGGGCACGCGCCCCGCCCGTTCGGTAATTATGTCCAGAACGATGTCTCCACACGGCTTCCGTCAGTGCTGCGCCTGGCCTGCACGGAACCGACCGAAGGAGTCCGCGTCAGTCCGCTGTCACAGGCCGCGGAACACGCAGGTACGACCGCTCGGACCTGACGGCGGCGAGCAGGCCCGCCGCGTCCCGGCCGTCCTACGGACCAGCACCGGCATTCAGGCGGTGGTTCCGGGTTTAGCTGCCCGGTGAGCAGGTAGCCGCCAAAGTTCATCCGGCGAGGGTGCCGACTCCGGAATCTTCTCCCCAACGATAACGAAAGGTGACACTCATGCTGATGTTGACTGAGGCGGCCGCCGAGGTCGTCAAGTCCCTAACCTCAACCCCGCAGGCGCCGGAAGGAACCGGCCTGCGGATCGCGTCCTCCGGCCCAGAACCGGGAGACCCGGGAGCGCTGCAGGTCACGGCGACGGTGGGACCTGGCGAGAACGACCAGGTCATCGACGCCGCCGGAGCGCACATCTACCTCGAGCCGCAGGCCGCGGCCTACCTCGAGGACAAGGTGCTCGACGCGCAGGTCGACAGCGACGGCCAGGCCCACTTCTCCCTGGGCGTGCAGGGGCCCAGCCAGGTTTAGTAGGCCAGGTTCCCGGTCATCCTGGTGTCGTGACACCGAATGACGCTGGGGGCGAAGCGGACTTCAGTCACTCTGGCTCCGCTCGTATCAGGTTATAAGGCGTGGATGTCCCACTCATGCAGCTGGAACAACATGGCTGGGACATCCACGCCGTATTCGCGGGCCGGGGCGGGACAGCGAACAGGGATCACCGGACACGGGAGTAAACCAGTATCCCAGCAGCACCAGAAGATGAGACCAGACACGGGACGGCGCCGGTGACCCGAGCGGGACCCGCGACGCGGGGTCACCCGTTACGAGTGATCCGGGTGCGGCGGGCGGGCGATAATGTCCTGGTTACTGATGGCTGCTGGTCCGGCACCTCGTGCACCGGTAACGTGGCGGCCTATCCGGCGGTACTGGAGGTATGACGATGGCAATTGACACGTTCATGGCCTATGTCGGGGTGTATAACAATCCCGCCGATGCGGACGCCGACTATCAGGCGGTCAAGGACCTGCACACCAAGGAGGGCTTGATCGATGCCTATGACGCCGCGGTGATCGAGCGGCGGGCCGACGGGAAGGTCAAGATCACGAAGAAGCACGAGACGCCGACGCGAGTCGGGGGTGTGCTGGGCGGCGGGGCGGGGCTGGCCACCGGTCTGGTGCTGGTCCTGTTCCCGTTCGCCGCGATCGGCGGGGGCCTGCTCGTGGCCACCACCGCGGGCGGCGCCGTGCTGGGCGCGGTGACCGGTCACGCGGCGGCCGGAATGAGCCGCAAGGACCTGAAGGAGCTCGGCGAGCACCTGGACGCCGGGCAGGCGGGCCTGGTCGTGGTCGCGGTGTCGGACATGGGGGCGAAGGTCGAGCGGGCGATGAAGCAGGCGCAGAAGGTGGAGGCCAGGCAGTTGAAGGCCGACACCGCCGAGATCGAGGCCGACGCGAAGTCTGCGCAGGCGTGATGCGGCACCGCCGGGGGCCGGCGCCTTCGCGATGCTGGATTGAAGGCTGACTCACATCGCATGGGCCGGTCAAGAAAACGCACGCAGGTGCCAGAATAAGGAAGGGTGAACACTACTCAGTTCGAGAAGGTCAAGACCGGCCGCGGCTTCTTCGCCGCCCTGGATCAAAGCGGCGGCAGCACGCCCAAGGCGCTCGCCGAGTACGGCATCGAGCGGGACCGCTACAGCTCCGACGCCGAGATGTTCGACCTGGTCCACGCCATGCGAACCCGCGTGCTGACCAGCCCGGCGTTCGACGGCTCGCGCATTCTCGCGGCGATCTTGTTCGAGCAGACCATGGAACGGGACGTCCGCGGCGTTCCCACGGCGCGGTACCTGTGGGACGAGAAGAACGTGGCGCCGTTCCTGAAGGTCGACAAGGGGCTCGCTCCCGAGCAGGACGGCGTGCAGCTCATGAAGACCATCGACACCCTCGATGATCTGCTTGAGCGCGCACAGCGGCACCAGATCTTCGGTACCAAGATGCGGTCGGTTATCAACGACGCCAACGAGGCCGGGATCTCGGCGATCGTCGACCAGCAGTTCGACTACGCGAGCCGGATCCTGACGGCCGGCCTGGTGCCGATCATCGAGCCCGAGGTCAGCATCTCCAGCCCGCACAAGGAACAGGCTGAGGCGCTGCTGCGCGACGCCATCACCAAGCACGTCGAGATGCTGCCCGAGGGCGCCACCGTGATGCTGAAGCTCACCATCCCGACCCGGCCCGGCCTGTACGGCGACCTAGCGTCTGATCCGCGCATCCTCCGGGTCGTCGCGCTGTCCGGCGGCTACAGCCGTGACGAGGCCTGCGCCCTGCTCGCCCGCGATCCCACCCTCATCGCCAGCTTCTCGCGTGCGCTTCTCGAAGGGCTGACGGAAGGCCAGACCGACGAACAGTTCAACGCCCAGCTCGATTCGTCCATCGAGCAGATCTACCAGGCGTCGGTGCACAAGCAGCCGGCCAGTCCCTGAGCCACGCCAAGTCACACGGGACAGCCGCACACTTCCGCAACCGGCCATTTGGCCCATGCGGAAGAGGCCGAATTGGACCTAGATGACGAGCCATCCCCGGCCGTAGCGTTGATACTCCGTGCTCTGCCGGAGGGAACCATGACCAAGCTGACACCCGAACCTGCCCTGCCCGTCGACACGGACGGCATGCCGTGGATTCCGACCGGGACAGGCATGTCGTTCCGGCCGCTGCGCTTCGCCGCCGATGGCTGGTCCGAGTTGATGCGGCTCGAGCCGGGCAGCGCAGTTGCCCTCCATCGCCATACCGGCGAGGTGCATGCCTTCACTATCAGCGGTACCCGTGAGATCCTCGGCTGCGGCGAGCTGGTCGGACCGGGCAGCTACGTGTACGAGCCGCCCGGTACGGTCGACGGCCGGGGCGCGATCGGCGACGAGCCCTGCGTGGTGCACATCAAGGTCGCCGGGACCATTGAGTATCTCGACGACAACGGCCAGGTCATCGAGTCCGTCAACGCCGGAACCCAGCGCGCCGTATACCTGGCCTGGTCCCGGGATCACGACGTGCACCCATCCGAACGGATCCTCGGCTGACCCGGCCGGACAGCCCGCCGCGCCGGACTCGATGCGGACCGGCGTGCCAGCACAGAAACGGAGACAAGCCGTGACCGATCCGGTCCGCATGCGCGCCATGCTCGCTGCGAGCGCCGATCCATCCAGCCTCACCTGCGAGATGGTGCCCGTGCCCGATCCTGGGCCTGGCGAATTGCTCGTCGAGGTACGCGCTACCGCCATCACCGCCGACGAACTCACCTGGCCGGAGAAGTGGCCAGCCATCCCCTGCCACGACCTGTCCGGCGTGGTGACCGGGACCGGCCCGGGCGTGGCCGGCTGGCAGCCCGGCGACGAGGTCTACGGCCTGGTCGGGTTCGACCGCCCCGGCGCCGCCGCCGGATTCGTAACGGCCCCCGCCGCCGACCTCGCACCGAAGCCCGCCGCCGTCGATCACACCGCTGCTGCGGCCGTCCCCCTGGGTGCGCTCACCGCATGGCAGGCCCTGTACGAGCACGCGGAACTCCAGCCCGGGCAGCACGTGCTCGTGCACGGCGGCGCAGGCGGGGTCGGCGCCTACGCCGTTCAGCTCGCGGCGCAGCACGGCGCCCGGGTGACCGCCACGGCATCCGCCCGGAACGAGGCCTTCGTCACCGGGCTCGGGGCCGACGACGTTCTCGACTATACCGGCCGGTTCGAGGACCATATCCACGATGTTGACGTCATCATCGACCCCGTCGGGGGCAGCACCGCCGCGCGCTCGTGGCCGCTGCTTCGCAGCGGCGGCATCGTGGTCGCCATCGCCGAGGAACTCGACCCGGCTGCAGCCGGGCGCGACGACGTCCGCAGCGTGTATTTCGTCGTCGAGCCCAACGGCGGCCAGCTTCGCGAGTTGGCCGCGCTCATCGACCGCCAGCAACTGCGGCCGGTGGTCTCGGCCGTCTTCGAGCTGAGCGCCCTGCCGGAAGCCTTCCAAGCCCAGCGCTCGCCCCGTCCGCCCGGCAAGGTGGTCATCAGCGTCGACCACCCCGCCGGATAGCGGCGCCCCGCGGGCCGCGCCCGCCGGGTGGGACGAGGAACCGCCGAGCGTTACGGCCAGTGGCTATCGTTCGGGCTATGACCCGGATTCCTTACCTGCGGCGCGAAGAGCTGGGGCCCGAGGGCCAGCAGCTGTGGGATGCCATCGTCGATGGCCGGGGCGACCTGGTGGTGACCGCCGAGGGTGGCCTGGCCGGACCGTTCAACGCGTTCGTCACGGCACCAGGCGCCGGCCGGCGGCTGTCCTCGCTCGGCGCGAAGCTCAGGTTCGGCACGTCGATCGAGCGGCGGCTGTCTGAGATCGCCATCATCACAGTCGGCGCGCGATGGCAAGCGGAGTTCGAGTGGTGGGCGCACGCGGCCATGGCCCGCGAGCATGGCGTCGCCGACGCGGTGCTGGACGCGATCGGGCGCGGCGAGGATCCGCCGTTCGAGGCGGACGACGAGCGGGCCATCTTCGCGGTGGCCCGCCAGCTCAGCCTCTCCGGGCGCCTGGACCAGGAGGCCTACAATGCCGCGCATCGCTACCTCGGCGACGCCGGGATGGTGGAACTGGTGTCGCTGTGCGGGTACTACACGCTGATCTCGTTCCTGCTGAACGCCTTCGCCGTGCCGCTGCCGCCAGGTGCCGCGCCGATGTGGCCGGCTGGCGGTCAATGGAGGCATCAGTGATCCGGTGGTGTTCCCGGTGACGTAACCAGGCTGAAAGCCGTGCGTCACCAGGGAGGGGTTCACATGAGTGCTGACGCCAACATCAAGACCATCATGGGTGTGTACGAGGCCTTCGGCCGCGGCGACGTCGCCGCCATTCTCGACGTGGTGACCAGCGACGTCGACTGGGCCGCCGAAGCCGATCCGGCCGTCGCCCCGTGGCATGGCGCCCGCCATGGCCAGGAGGCGGTGGCGGCGTTTTTCGGGGAGTTCGGCTCGACCATGGAGGTCGAGGAGTTCACTCCGGTCTCCATCGCCGCCAACGACACCGACGTGCTCAGCGTGGTGCAGTTCCGCGCACGGTCACGCGCCACCGGGAAGACCGCGACGATGAACCTGCATCACTTCTTCAAGTTCCGTGACGGCAAGATCGCCTATTATCGCGGCACCGAGGACACCGCTCAGACGCAGGCGGTGCTGCAGGGCTGAGGGTCCATCCCGCCGGGCGGCCTCTGCGGTTGGGTCACGTCGAGCCGGGTCATGACAGCGATGCTGGTACGGCCTAGCCCGTCGTAGCTGTCGGCGGCAGCTGGTAACCGTCGGTGACGGGCTGGCGGGCGATGACGTGGAGGTTGTGGACGACGGCGACGCGGCGCAGGTCGAACAGGTTCTTGCGGGTGCCCAGGTAGCGGGCGCGGCGGCCCTGCCATTGGCCGACGTGCGCGAGGGCGTGCTCGACCTGGGTCGCGTTCGCGCAGCTTGGCGCGTCCTTCCGGGGTCTGCTGGCGGCGGCGCAGCTCGGCCAGCAGCGCCTCGTCGGGATGGATGGACACGCTGCGCCCGTGGCTGCTGGCGGTGCAGCGTGCTCGCAGCGGGCACGCGGCGCAGGTGCCGGCGGGAAGCGGACGGTCTTGCCGGGCTCGAACGGCATGGTGACCCCGGCGGGGCAGGTCAGCCGTCCGGCGGCGAAGTCGAGGGTGAACTGGTCCTTGGCGAACCGGCCGCCGGTGTTGCGGACCCGCCAGGCCTTGCAGAAGATCGCCAGGTCCGGGCCGCGGTCGCGGACCAGGGCCGAGGCCAGGTAAGCCCGGTCGATGTGCAGCTCAGACAGGTGCCACCCGGCCGCCCCCAGGTCGGCGGCGATGGCGCCGGTGACGCTGGCCTCCGGCGCGTTGGCCGCCGTGATGCCCACGGCCGGCACCAGCCCGGTATCCAGGTCACGCAGCACGTGCCGCTTGTACCCGTCGAACAGCACCGAGCGGGACTTGCGGCCGTGCCGCATCTGGCCGTCCTCCACGCTGATCCGCCGGTCTTTAGCCACCCCGCGGCGCAGCGACAGCGCCGGCCCGGTCAGATCCACGTCCTGGTCGCGCACCTGCCGGGCCACCGCCACTGCCTCGCCGGCGGCCTCATCGCCCGCCAGCCCGGCGACGAACGCCCCGACCTGATCAAGAAACCCCAGGACCTCGCCAGAGCCGCATCCCGGGCAGCCGGATCATCCCAGTCCGCATCCAGCGCGGCCTTCAAGCTGGAGGCGGCCAGCTGCGGCACGCCCGCCTGCGCCGCCAGCACCGCGGTCCCTGCGGCCTGCCCCCGCCCCTGCAGCACCGCGATCACGCCCAGGGCCTTGCGCAGGGCGTGTCCCACCAGGTTAAAGGTGTCCTCCACCCGGCCCGCGCCCCACAGCGGGGATGAATCCAGCGCCGCCCGCAGCGCCCGCGCGCCGAACCCGCCAGTCCGCGCGGCCAGCTCCACCGTCCGCTCGATTAGCCGCCGGTCCAGGTCCTTCTCCATCAGCCGCTTGCGGAACCCCGCCAGGGTCCCCTTGGCAAACGGCGGCTCCCCGGCATTCATGCAGTCCAGGACCAGCTGCCAGCGCCGGTCCATCACCGTCGCCTCGATCACCTCATCATCGGAGACCCCGGTATAGGCCTGCAGGATCGTGGCCAGCGCCAGCTCGCCGGCGGCACCGGCGGCTGGCCCTTCGGGCTGTCCACGTAGGTCTCCGCCAGCTCGGCCTGGAACGGCTCATCGAACAGCTCATGACGGTGCAGCCGCAAGAACACGAACAGCCTCGCCCGCCGCACCGCCGTGATCACCGCCTGCTCCCCAGCGAGGCTCCGCAGGCGGCTGCCACACGACCGGACGTACCATGCTTCCTCCCTGACTCGTAGCCGATCCTTCACTACCCGCTACGAACAGGAAATAGCACACTCGACGACCGTCAACCAGTCACACGAAAGAAACTCAACCGCTACTTGACCGGCGCTCTAGCTTACGGCGCAGTCAGGAGGTGCGGCGTGGCCCGTCGTGCGACCGTCGTTTTCGCGGCCCTTGCGGCGGCCGACACGCTGCTCGCGGCGACCGGGCACGATTGGCCGCGGTGGCTGACCAAGCCGCTGCTGATGCCGGTGCTGATGGCGGGCCGCGACCGCCCGGCGCAGCGGGCGCTCGCCCTGGGCGGTGTCGGCGATGTGGCCTTGCTCGGCCGCGGTGAGCTTGCCTTCACGGCCGGGCTGGTGAGTTTCCTGGCTGGTCACGTGGCCTGGATCATCGCCCTGCGGCAGCGCCCTGGGGGCGGGTACCTGCGGGCCAGGCCGGCCCTGGCCGTGCCGCATGTGGCGACGTTCGGCGCGGTGAACGCCTACCTGTGGAAGCGCACGGGCCAGGACCGCATCCCGGTCTTCGTCTACAGCGCCGCGCTGCTCACGATGTCACTGGCGGCGCTGGATACCGGCTCGCCGCGGACGGCCGCCGGCGGTGCGCTGTTCCTGGCGTCGGACACGCTGCTGGCGCTGGAGAAGTTTGGCGACCTGCGGCTGCCCGCCCACGAGGGCCTGGTGACGGCGACCTACGCCAGCGCTCAGGCCCTGCTCGCCGGGTAACCAATGGGCCGCGCTACGCAGTGCGTGAGCTGAGGAAGTCCAGCAGCAGGGCGTTGACCTGGTCCGGGGCGTCCAGCTGCAGCCAGTGACCCGGGCCGTCGAGGCGCTCGTACCGCCACGGACCCGCCACGTTCTCGGCGGAGTCAGTCATCTGCACTTCGGTGAGCGCGCCGTCCCCCGTGCTCCAGATGCCCATCGTCGGCGCCTGCACCGGCGGCAGCTGAACCGGCGGGCCCACCCAGGACTCGGGCCCAACATTGGCCCCCTGGAACCCGGCCCCGGCGAGCGCCGGCACCTGGTGCCGCCACAGCCGCCCGGAGTCGGGGAAGCCGTGCAACAGCACGACCGGGCTTCCCTGGCCGGTCGCCTGGTACTCGATACCGACGCCGTTGACGTCCACCCGGCTCATTCGTTCTCCTCCTCCCGGACATCGCTAGGTTCTCCAGAGCCGGGTGCCAGGGTCAAGCGGTTGGGACCACGACGTGCTTGACTTCTGCCATGTAGCGCCCGGCGGCCGCGGCGGCCTCTTCCTGGGTGCTCCCGGCTTCGCGCGCGAGCATGTACGCCGCGTACCAGTCCCACCAGTCATGCGGCGGGGCGACGGCCTCGAATGAGCCGTGATGCAGAGCCGTCTCGTGGAGCAGATCCGCCCGGGAGGCGACGTCCTTGTCTGTACTGCCGGCGCTGGCCATGAGGACCTCCGTTGGTTGCCTTAGGCAGCAGGGTCGCGCGTATTGTTCCGGCTCGCACCCGTGGAGTCCCTGGTCGGAACCCTGGGCACCGCAACCGCTGCCCGAAGGCCGAGCCAGCTTCCCCGGCTGCGGCATCATGAGACGATGCAGGATTCCGAACCGCGGGCCGGTGCCGTGACCCTGTGCGTGCTGCTGTGGGCACGACCTGGCGCCGAGGCCGGCCTGATCGCCTACGAGGACGAGGTCCTCGGCATCGCCTCCGGATACGGCGGCCGGGTCCTGCAGCGAGCCAGGAGCAGCGGCGCCGACGGGCAGCCGCTGGAAGTGCAGTTGCTGGCATTCCCCTCGGCGCAGGCCGTCGAGGAGTTCATGGCGGACGGGCGGCGGCAGGCACTGGCCGGCGAGCGCGACCGGGTTGTCGCCAGGACCGAGGTGATCGACGTCCAGCTCGTTCGGCATGATCCGGGACCGTGACGCCCGCACCGCGGCACCGCCCGGCCGGGCCCGCGCCGCCGAGAGGCAGCAACTGGGCGGAGAGTGAACTCAGTCACTCTGGCAACGCCGGTACCAAATCATACGGCGTGAATGTCCCATTCATGCAGCTGGAGCGATATGGCTGGGACATCCACATCGTATAAATGGGCGAGCCAGGGTGTGGGCGAGGGATTCGGAAGTCACAAGAATTCATCCGGAACGCAGGAGCACCAGGGGGCGCGGGCGGCACGTGCTGCCCGCCCACATAGGCCGGTTCAGGCAGGCCGCAGCAGGTCACGCCGGAGGACCAGGGGCACGAAGAGCTCGCGGTAGCCGTGGTCATCAAACAGCACCGTGACCTGGTCGGCGTCGTAACGCTGCACCGTGCCCTGTCCCCAGCGCTCGCTCACCACGCGCGCGCCCACGGCAAACGGGACCTCGGCCTGCGGGCACCCGGCCGACGGCGTCTCGGCGCGCGTGAGGTCGTTGTCGCAGTTCCCGCAGGGGCCGGGGTAGTCCTGCCCGAAGTAGGAGAGCAGGAACGAACGCCGGCAGCCAGGATGCTCGGCGTAGCGGCGCATCATCGTCAGCCGCGTGCGCTCGACTTCGTCCTCCTTCGTCACGCATCCGACGCCGCCAGCGCGTCCGCGACGCTCATCGTCCCGGCCCAGCGGACCCCGCCGTCCGCCTGCCACGTCACTGCGGCGAGATCGGTCAGGCGGACCAGCGCGGCCGTCTGCTGCCGCGCTGATCCGCCCGGCTCGATAGGCTGCCCGGCCGCGAGCGCGGCCGCGACGGGCGCGACAGCCGCGCCGGAAATACCGTGCGCGGTCAGATGGCGCGCCCGCGCACGCCCGGCTGCTGTACCGCTACGAGGACTTCGATACCGCGCGCCGTCCCGGCCGCCGCGCCCGAACTCCTGGTAGTAAGCATCCAGCGAGGGCGGCGGATAGGCGTGCAGCACCCAGCGCACGTCCGGCTTGTCGATCCCCAGGCCGAATGCGACCGTGGCCGCGATGATGCGGGCCGAGCCGTCGAGGAACGCGGTCATCGCGTCGTGCCGCTCGTGGCCGGACAGCCCGGCGTGGTAGAGCGTCACCTGCTCCCCGGCCGCGGCGAGCGCGTCGTACACCGCCTGGGCGCTGGCGTGCGTTGCGGCATAGATGATCCCCGGGCCGGCAAAACCGCGCGTCGCGCGGACAAGCTCCTGCCGCTTGCCGGAGACGGTGAGCGCGCGGTGCACCGACAGGTGGATGTACGGCCGGCCGAAGTCGCCGATCACTACCAGGGGATTGCGCAGGCCGAGCCGCCGCACGACCTCCTGCCGCACCGGTGGCGCGGCAGATCAGATGCGCTTCGTCGACGACGAACAGCCCCGGCCGCGCGCGCTGGAGTGCCTGCCGGGTCTGGTTGTTCGCCAGCTGCTCCGGGGACAGGAAGACAAACGTGCCCGGGTCGCACGAGGCCAGCAGCGCAGCCGCCCGCGCTCCGGCCGACAGCTGTGAGTTCAGCATGATCGCCAGCAGGCCAGCCGCCTGCAGATGCGCGAGCTGATCGTCCTGCAACGCGATCAGCGGCGAGACGACGACGGCCGGGCCCCCCGCAGCATCCCGGCCAGCTCGTAGATGGCCGACTTCCCGCCGCCGGTGGGCAGCACGGCCAGCACGTCGCGGCCCCCGGCCAGTGCCTCGACCGCGCGGAGCTGTCCTGGCCGCAGTCGCTCGAAGCCGAGCCGCTCCCGCGCGAGCTCCTCGATCGCGGCTTCGCCGGGCCGGGCGCCATCCTCACTCACGCTAACCACCGTACGGACCGGCAATGGCCAGGTCTCGTTCGGGCATGGTCCGAACGGCCCGGGCCTAGCAGTGCGCCCCCGGCGTGGCCGCCTACCCGCGGTCGGCGCGGCATGGCCCGGCCCGGCCCGTCGTCTGCCTGGGGCTTATCGTGAGTAACTGGACAAGGAGAAGGCCAGAGCCGGTCGGGGACCGGGAAGCAGTCGTGGCAGCGAAGCCGGAAGGATATCAGCGTGAGCGAGTACAAGGTCGTCAACCCGGCCACCAACGAGACCGAGCGTGATTTCGCTACCGCGACCGACGCGGGAGTCCAGGAGGTGCTGCAGCGCTCGGCCCGGGCCTTCCAGTCCTGGCGGACCAGCGCGAAGGACGAACGGGCCAAGGTCCTGCTGCGGGTGGCCGAGCTGTACAAGGAGCGGATCGACGATCTGGCCGCGCTGATCACCCGGGAGATGGGCAAGCCCACCCGGGAGGCCAAGGGCGAGATCTTGCTGGTGGCGAGCATCTACCGGTACTACGCCAACCAGGGGCCAGCGCTGCTCGAGGACACTCCGCTCAGCCCGCGGGCCGGAGGGCAGGCCGTGATCCGCAAGGAGCCGATCGGCCCGCTGCTCGGCATCATGCCGTGGAACTACCCCTACTACCAGGTGGCCCGTTTCGCCGCCCCGAACCTGATGGCCGGCAACACGATCATCCTGAAGCACGCGCCGCAGGACCCGGAGTCGGCCCTGGCCATCGAGCAGATCTTCGGTGACGCCGGGCTGCCTGAGGACGCCTACATCAACATCTTCGCCTCCAACAGCCAGGTCGCGGACATGATCGCCGATCCGCGGCTGGCCGGCGTATCGGTGACGGGCAGCGAGCGGGCCGGCGCGGCCGTCGCCGAGGTGGCGGGCCGCAACCTCAAGAAGGTCGTCCTCGAGCTCGGCGGCTCCGACCCCTTCATCGTGCTGGATAGCGACGACCTGGCCAGGACCGTGAAGGATGCGGTCGCCGGCCGGATGGGCAACGCCGGCCAGGCCTGCACCGCGGCCAAGCGGATGATCGTGGTCGGTGATCTCTACGACGAGTTCACCGACCAGTTCACCGCCGCGATGGCCGCCCTGCGCCCAGGCGATCCCACCGATCCCGCCTCGGACCTGGGGCCGCTGTCCTCGGAAGCGGCCGCCGAACGGCTGATCGGCCAGATCAGGGACGCTGTGGAGAAGGGTGCCACGCTGCGCACCGGCGGCAAGCGGCTCGACCGGCCGGGCGCGTTCGTCGAGCCCACCGTCCTGACCGACGTCACCCCGCAGATGCGGGCGTATCACGAGGAACTGTTCGGTCCCGCGGCGGTCATCTACCGGGTCGCGGACGCTGCCGAAGCGGTGGAGCTGGCCAATTCCTCGTCGTTCGGGCTGGGCGGCGCCGTCTACAGCGCCGACCCCGAGCGGGCCCAGGAGGTAGCCGACCTGCTCGAGACCGGCATGGTGTGGATCAACAACCCGACGGGCTCAATGGCCGACCTGCCGTTCGGCGGGACCAAGCGCTCCGGCGTCGGCCGGGAGCTAGGCGCGTACGGCATCGACGAGTTCGTGAACAAGAAGCTGATCTACGCCCCGGCCCCACGATGACCCGGCACGCCCGGCCCGGATGAGCGGCGGCCGGCACGGGAAGGCGCTAGCGGTTCTGGAGACGCTCGGCCAGGGTGGCCGCGAGCCTGGCCTTGACGGCCGGCTGGGTGTCGACCAGCCACTGAAGGTCCTGGCTGGTCAGCCTCAGGAGCTGGCCCGGTTCGGCACAGCGGATGATGGCGAGGCGGGCGTAGCCGTAGCCGCCTCCCCAGTCGCGGGCGGCGAGCTCGCCGAAGTGGTCACCGGGGCCGTGGGTGCGGATGAGCCGGGCATCGGTGAAGACGTCGTACCGGCCGGCCAGGACGATGTAGAAAAACCGGTCGGAATCCCGGCGCCGGATGACCTCTTCTCCCGCCGCGACATCGAGCGAGACGCCGCAAGCTTGGATGGCGCGCCTGGCCGAGGCCGGTACGCCGGACAGCAGCGGGACGTCGCGCAGGACGTCCTGGCCGGAGTCCGCCAGGATGTCGGCCCTGGCATCGGCGTAATGAGGTACGCCACCAGCACGCGCAGCAGGGCCCGGTTACCCGCCAGCGAGCCGAAGGCGCGCGACCGGCAGCTGCGGCAGCTGGCGGCGGCGGTCATGCCCATAAGCCGATCCTCAGCCGCCAGGCACGGCATCACCAGGGTGCTGCTAGGCGGATCCATGGTGTGCCCAGTACCACTTCCGGCCGCCCGCCTTGGCTACGGCTTCAGGCAGAAACAAGCCCGGCCCGGGATTCATCCCGGGCCGGGCTGTTGCCGGCACCCTGGGGGGGTGAGGGTTACCGGGCAGTAACCACTCTACCCGATGCCCGGCGCTGCCACCAACTATGAGAAGCCGGAAAGCAACTCTTACGTAACTTTCCGTTAGATGAGCACGTCGGGGTCAGGACTGAACCGTGCCTCCGTCGACGTTGATCGCCTGCCCCGTGACGGCCTCGCTCGCGACGCAGAACCAGACGGCGTCAGCTACTTCCTCGGGCATGATCAGCCGCCCGATCGGCTGCCTGGCCTCTAGCGTCGAGCGGGCCTGCCCGGCCGTGCGACCGGTTTTCTGCGCGATGTTCCCGATCGTGGCCTCCGTCATGGGGGTGTCGACGAAGCCCGGGCAGACCGCGTTCACCGTCACCCCGGTGCCGGCCAGTTCGGCCGAGACGGCCCGGACCAGCCCGAGGACCCCGTGCTTGGCGGCGGTGTAGGCCGCCAGGTACGGCTCGCCGATCCGCGACGCGGTCGAAGCGATCACCACGATCCGGCCGTACCCGGCGGCGCGCATGGCGGGCACGGCACGGCGCAGGCACCGGAACGGCGCGGTCAGGTTGAGTTCGAGCATGCGGTTCCAGTCGGCGTCGCTGGTCCGCTCGATCCGCGCCGAGAACCCCGCGCCGGCGCTGGCGACCAGCACCTCGACCGCGCCCCAGTCATCCTCCGCGCGGCCGAAGAGCCGGTCCACTGCCGACGGGTCCGTGACGTCGGCCGGAACGGCCAGGGCCGGGCCCGGGCATGCCTCCGCCGTGGCCGCCAGCGCATCGGCGCTGCGGGAAGCGAGCACGACCCGCAGCCCCGCCTGGCTGAGCCGGATGGCCGCGGCCCGGCCGATACCACTCCCGGCGCCGGTGACGAGGGCGACGCGCGACATTGTCGAACGATATCCGAGCGGCCCCGGTCCGGCCTGGTCAGTCCTGCACCGCGGTAGGGACCTCGCCCCGGGCCCAAGTCAACCCCAGTCACTCTGGCATCGTCTGTACCAAAACATAAGGCGTGAATGTCCCATTCATGCAGCTGGAACGACATGGCTGGGACATTCACGCCGTATAAACGGGCGGGCCAGGGCGGCGGGCGAGGAATCACTAGTCACAAGAATATCATAGGGACACAGAAGCACCAGAACTCGCGAGGGACGTCGCGCGGGATGCGTCATCAGGCACGGGCGCCCGTCCGACCTAGGCGTGTCGGTGAGCCCGGCGTGCGCAGGGTCACGCTATGCCCGGGCCGAGCGCCGGCACCGGTGCATCCTCCGCATCTGCGGTGCCGGGCCGCTCGCGCTGCTCATCACGGCCGGATCGGGAGGGCTTCCGGGCCGGCCACAGCCGGTCCATCAGGCCGGCCACGGACTGCCCGGTACCCTCGCCGATCAGCGAGCCGACCACGATGTCGCCAGGGTAGTGCACTCCGGTGTGCACCCGGGAGTACGCCACCGCCGCTGCCACGAAGCGCAGCCCCAGCCCGAGCCAGGGCTGGTCCCGGCCGATGGCCGCGGCGAAGGCAAAGCCCGACGCCGCGTGACCGGACGGGAACGACGTAGAGGTTGGCATCCGCACGTTCCGCCAGACGGGGACCCCAGCGCCGGCCCGGTCCGGCCGCTGGCGCGACCAGGCAGATTTCACCGCCAGGTTTACCAGCGCGGACGAGACGCCGATGGCCACCGTCCCTCGCACCGCGGCACGCCGGCCCGCCCTGCCTCCCGCCACGCCGAGCCCGGCCGCGATGGCAAACCAGAGGCCGGAGTTATTGGCGGCGTTGGAAAGCCGGCGCAGCGGCTCGTCGAGCGAGGGGGTGGGGGTAGTCGCTACTGCGAGGTAGACCGCCCGGTCCACGGCACCGAGTTCTCGCAGCCCTCGGGCGACCTGCCGACGGGCCGGGCCACCTGTGCGCGCGAGCCCCTCGGCCAGCTGCTCCGCGACCGCCCTGGCGGTGCCGACGTCCGGCTCGGCGGCGAT
Organism: uncultured Actinomycetes bacterium; assembly: GCA_963841585.1. Taxonomy (GTDB): domain Bacteria; phylum Actinomycetota; class Actinomycetes; order Streptosporangiales; family Streptosporangiaceae; genus Palsa-504. The sequence goes on along the minus strand of CAWJDK010000016.1, from coordinate 118,826 downwards.
CGGCTCGGCCACGGCCGACCCGCCCGAGCTACCTCGTCTGGCCATGCGCGCTACGGCGCAGAGCCCTCAGAGCCCGCGGCGTCGCCGTGCAGGGCCTCCTGGAGTTCCTTCTCGTCGTCCTTGGACAGGGACGTCTTCAGGACCGTGCCGCCGTACTTGCTCATCGCCTCGACGGCCTTGTCCGGAGTCACCTTCTCCAGCATCAGGAATAGCGCCGACGTGCCGGGCTGGACCATGCCGCGGACCTGGTCCTGGAACTGCTTGTCGATGCTGGTCTTGGCGAACTTGCCCATCAGCGCGCCTAGCCCGGCGCCGATCGCCAGCCCGAAGACCGGGATGAAGAACAGCAGGCCGAACAGGAACCCCCAGAACATGCCCCAGCTCGCGCCAGCCCCGACCGGATGATGGGAGGTGTGCACGTGGTAGCTGCCGTCCTCGTCGCGGGTGATCACCGCGATCGCGTCCGGCTGGATGATCAGATCGGCGGCCAGGCGGCGCGCCTCGTCGGCGGCCTGGAACGCGGTCGTCTCATCCGGGTATCCGATGGCGATCAGATCAGCCATGATGTCCCTTCTTTCTGTGATGTCCCTTTGATCGTGTGACAGGCTCTAATCCTGCCTCCCGCGCACCCGGGATTCCTCACCCGAGCGCGGGTGAATCCCCGCGGCCGGGCTCAGACGCCCTCGGTCGCTTCGAGGCGCCCGGATTTGACCGCCGCGACGAACTGCTCGTAGTCCTGCTCGTTCTGGTCGGCGTAGCGTTCGGAGAAGTCGGTGATCGACCGGTCGAACGCGTCGTCGCGGCCCAGGTACGCGGCCATCGCGACCGCGTCGCCGGACCGGGCGTGCGCCCGCGCCAGCGTCCACCCGCACATCTGCGCGTAGTACCTGAGCGTGGCCGGCGCCATCAGCTCGACCAGAGCCGAGCCCTTCATGTCGCGCAGCTGGCGCCAGTAGAAGTGCCGGGTGGTGTCCAGGCCCTTGGTCCAGCCCAGGAAGATGTCGCTGGCGGCCTGCATCATCCGCTGCCCCTGCACCACCCGCTCGCCGTGCTGCCGGTACCGGCTCCTGGGCAGGGATGCCTCGAGCACCGAGGCGGTCGCCTCCTTGATCTGCAGGAACAGCGGGTCCTGCGCGTCGCGTCCCTGCAGCAGGATAATGAACGCCCGGGTCCCCACGCTGCCGACCCCGACCACCTTGCGCGCAGCGTCGACAATCTCGAACCTCTCCAGCAGCTTGCGCCGGTCGTCGGGCAGGGTGGCCCGGTAGGCGCGGAACCGGTGGTGGAGCACCGGCATGACATCGTCCGGGGCGAGCCCGTACGTGGCGGCCAGGTCGCGGGCCGGCACGATGACCGGCGGCTGGCTGACGATCCGGTACTGCCCGTCGACCTGCTCGGCGAGCTTGGACAGCGCCTGCAGGCTGTCGCGAGTGTGCGCCTTCGCGAGGTTCTTCTCCGCCCGCCGGGCCGCTTCCTTCGCTAGCTTCGCCTGCCCGGGGTCCTTTTGCTCCTTCTTGGCCGCCTTGGCCTTCTTGCCCTTGCCCTTGTCCTTCTCCTTCTTCACGGCGGCCGAGGTCTCGGCCACGAGGGCATCCTGGATGGTCGTCCTGAACCGGTCCTCGTCGAAGTGCGCGTACCAGATGTCCATCGTGGGCATCTGCGCGAAATCGGCCATCGCATCGCGGTAGGCCGCCACCGAGGCCATGGCCGCGGCGCGGGCGTCCGCCTTGGTGAACCCGTTGTTCCGGCCGGCGACCAGGAAGCTCGCCGCCATCCGCTTCACGTCGTACTCGAACGGTCCCGGCAGGGTCTCGTCGAAGTCGTTCAGGTCGAACATCAGGCGCCGTTCCGGTGAGGCGAACATGCCGAAGTTCGACAGGTGGGCGTCCCCGCACAGCTGGACGCGAAGGCCGGCCACCGGCGTGTCCTTCAGGTCCACCGCCATGATCTTGGCCGCGCCGCGGTAGAAGGTGAACGGCGAGACCATCATCCGGCCGTGCCGGACCGGCACCAGGTCTGGTTCCCGGGTCCGGTCCTGCTGCTCGAGCAGCCCGACCGGGTCGGGGCGGTCCGCGGCTGCGGCCCACCCGTCGTGACTGGACCCAGGCGTGCTGTCCCGGGCCGTCCGGCCCTGGTTCAGGCGCTCATCGAGGCTGAGATGCTTGATGCGCCTGACCCTCGGGGTGGCTCCGTGCGGTGCGGCTGCTCTGGCCGGCATCTGATCCCCCTATCCTGCTACGGCTGGCCATCCTCGGCGGCGGCCAGTTCGGCGTCGGCAATCTCGGCGTCGGCCACCGCGATGGCGATGCCGAGGGCGCGCATGATGTGCCCGCTGGCCGACATCACCCGGGGAGCGCCCACCACCGGGGCCACGGCGATCATGATCCCCTGGATGTCGTCGATGGTCAGGCCGCTTTCCTGGACGGCGGCGGCGTTGGCGAACCAGGACATGGGCGACGCGTCCACCGCGATCAGGGCGGCGACCCGGGCGAGCATGTAGTCACGCGGCGACAGGGTGTTGTGATCGACCGAGGCGGCGGTCATGCCGGCGAGCGTGTCCAGGACAGGCGATTCGGAACTCATGAATTCTCCAGTGATAGGCGCGCAGTTAGCGAGCCGCGGGCCCGCGGTTGGTCCTTCCTACCTTTGCAGCGCCGGTGACCTGGGGTATCACCCCTGAGGGGTGATACCGCCCCGGGCGGTACGCCGGATCAGCCTGCGATCGGGCACGTCGGGCGGCTGGACATCGGCACTCCCGGCGGCGGGACGGGCCAGCCGGTTCGCGTACCGGCGGGCCAGGGGTTCGGCGGTGGCACCGTGCGCGACGATGCTGAGCACCACGGTGACGGTGATGAGGGCAACGGCGGACCCGGCGGCGGGACGACCGAGTTCCTCCAGTGCGAGCAGCGCGAATACCACGGACGCCAGGCCGCGCGGGCCGAACCACGCCACCAGGATGCTCGTGGCCCAGTCGAGCCGAGCGCCGGTCAGCGCGACCAGAACCGGCACCATCCGGATGACGGTGAGGCTGAGGATCGCGTACAGCACCATCTGCCAGGTCAGGCCCTCCAGCGCAGGCACCAGCTCGACCGCGCCGAACGCCAGCCAGACCAGCAGGGACACCAGGGCGCCGGTCTCCTCTACGAACGGCACCAGCGGCTGGCCGCGCCGGCCGCCGGCCGTGCCGAACGCGAGCCCGGCGACGAACGCGGCGATGAACCCGTTGCCGTGCACGGCCACTGCGGACGCGTAGGCGCACAGCGCCAGGCCGAGCACTGCCGCGCCGCCGAAGCCCTCGGCGGCCCAGCCGCGGCGGCGGGCGGCGTTAACCAGCAGGCCGCCGCCGCCACCCGCGGCCACGCCGACGAGAACGCCGACGGCCAGTTCGGCCACGGCGGCGGCCGGCCCGTGCCCGGCGGCGTGGCTTCCGGCCGCCCCGGCGAGCGCGACCGACACGAACGGCGTGGCGATCCCGTCGTTGAGGCCGCTTTCCACGTTGATCAGCCGGCGGATCCTGGCCGGCACCACCGGGTTGCCCATCATGCCCGAGCCGAGCGCGGCGTCGGTCGGCGCCAGCGCCGCCCCGACCAGCAGCGCCAGCCAGATGCTGGTACCCATGAGGGCGAGCGCGAGCACCGTGCCCAGGGCGATGGTCAGCGGCAGCGCGACGCCGAGGAGCCGCAGGTACAGGCCGGAGTCGGCGCGCAGCTCGTGCAGCCCGACCCGGGACGCGTCCGAGAACAGCACTAGGGCCAGGGTGAACTCAGCCAGGGTCTTGATCAGCTCATCGCTGGGCGTGAAGCCCAGGACCGCCAGCGGCCCGTGGGTGAGCAGCAGCCCGGCCAGCACGAAGGTGATCGGCGCAGTGACGTCCAGCCGCTCCAGCCGGGCCGACAGCGTCCCCCAGCCGAACACCAGCGCGGCCACGATGGCCAGGTCGGCTATGCTCACGGTCTCATCCGTCCGGTGGGGTCGGCATCAAACTTAGCCGGGAGGCAGGCACCGCACCCGTTCGGCGCGCTCACCGAGCCGCCAGCACACCACCCTGGGCCTTGATGGCCTTGCGCTGCCGGGAGAGCTGGATCAGCTTGTCCGCCGCGACGACGGCCGGGGCCACCAGCGACAGGGCGAGCACCACGACCCACTGGCGTCCGCTGAGCGAGGTGGTGTCGAGCAGCCGCTGGAACATGTTCAGCTCGACCGCGGCCCAGGTTATGAGCCAGCCCAGGATGATCCAGCCGAGATAGGGGAACAGCGGGGAGGACCACGGTGCCTGGCGCTCGCGCCGCATGACCAGGCCGATGTTGACCGCGCTGAGCGAGACGATCGCGAAGGCCATGGTCATGTTGACCGACGCGTGCGTGGTGCTCGGCTTGCCGGGTCCCCACTCGAGCACGGACAGGGCGGTAGCGGCGACCACGAACCCGAAGATCAGCCAGCGGATGATCCACGGCCGGGTGACGATCCTGGTCCCGGGCTTGCGAGGCGGCCGCTGCATGACTCCGGGGTCAGGGGCGTCAACGATGAACCCGATCACCACGGTGATGACCACGAAGAACTTGCAGAACAGCAGCTGCAGCGGGAACAGGGCGACGCCGTCGTTGATGTTCAGGATGGTGGCGTAGACCATGAGCTGCAGCACCGACGACAGGATCGTCAGCTGCATCCTGATGTAGGTGGAGATCCGCCGGTAGATGTCCCGGCCCAGGTCGACGGCCTTGACCAGGGTGGCGAAGTTGTCGTCGGTCAGCACGATCTTCGCGGCCTGCTTGGACACCTCCGAGCCGCTGCCCATGGCCACGCCGACGTCTGCCTGCTTGAGGGCGGCCGCGTCGTTGACCGCGTCGCCGGTCATCGCGACCACCTGGCCGTCCTGCTGCATGAGCTTGGCCAGGCGCAGCTTGTCCTCCGGCGCCACCCGGCCGAACACGTGCAGGCGGGGCAGCCGGGCCAGCGACGTCGTCGTCGGTCAGGTGCTGCAGTTCGGTGCCGGTGATCACGCCGGGCCCGAGGCCGAGCTCGTCGGCGATCGCGCGGGCGGTGACGGTGTGGTCTCCGGTGATCATCCGCACGTCGACCCCGGCGGCCAGCGCGTTGCGGACCGCGTCCCTGGCCTCGGCGCGCAGCGGGTCCATGATCCCGACCAGCGCCACCATGACGAGATCGGTGACGGCGGCCATCGGGTCGGCCAGCGCTGCGGTCATCGCCGCGTTGTCCAGGTCGCGGGCGGCGAACGCGAGCACTCGCAGTCCGCGTTCGGACAGCTGGCGGTTGGCGGCCACGATCTCGTCCCGCACGGTGTCGACCCGGACGACCTCGCCGTGCCACAGCGCGTACCCGCAGCGCTGCAGGACCACGTCCGGCGCGCCCTTCACGCTGGTGAAGTGCGGCTGATGGATGACCAGGCCACCCATCCGGTCGGGGAGATCGTGGAAGGTGGCCATGAACTTGTAGGTCGAGTCGAACGGCACCTCGGCCCGGCGGGGCAGCGTTTCACGGGTCTGCTCGGCGTCCACGCCCATCTTCGCGGCCAGTACCACGAACGCCGCCTCGGTCGGATCTCCGATGACCGAACCGTCGTCACTGACGGTGGCATCGGTGCAAAGAACCAGGCCCAGCGCCAGCCGGTGGAAGTCCGGCGGCTTCTCGCCGCCCGTGCCGAGGATCGCGCCGGCTTTCTGGTATCCGGGGCCTTCGATCTTGAACCAGTCGCCGCCGGCCAGCATCGTGGTCGCGGTCATCGCGTTCATCGTCAGCGTGCCGGTCTTGTCGGAGTTGATGACCGTGGTCCCGCCCAGGGTCTCCACATCCGACAGCGACTTGACCACCGCCTTGGCCTCCGCCAGCCGCCGTGCCCCGGACGACAGCATGGCCTGCACAAAGGTGGGCAGCCCGGTCGGGATGGACGCGATCGCGGTCGAGATGCACAGCAACACGAGCGTGGTGATGTCCTGACCCCGCACGATGCCGAAGATGAGGATGATCGCCACAGCCACGAAGGCGAGCAGGCCGAACACCTTGGTCATGCCGTCGAGCTCGCGTTGCAGCGGCGACTTGGTCCGCTTGGTGGCCGTCACCATGCCCGCGATCCGGCCCATCTCGGTCTTGCTGCCGGTCGCGGTCACCACGAACACCGTCGTACCGCGGGTGACCTGGGTGTTCTGGAACACCAGATTGGTCCGGTCACCCAGCGCGGTCTCGCCGGCGGGCAGCGTCTGCGGGTCCTTGGGCACCGGCGCGCTCTCTCCGGTCAGCGCGGCCTCCTGCACCTCCAGCGTCGCCGAGGAGATGATCCGCCCGTCGGCCGGGACCACGTCACCGGCCTCCAGCAGGACGATGTCGCCCGGCACCAGCTTGGTCGACTCGATCTGCTCGACCTGGCTGGAGCGCCGCACCCGGGCGTGCGGCACCTGCAGCTTGGCCAGCGCCTCCACGCTGGCCCGGGCCTTCAGCTCCTGGTTGGTCCCCATCATCACGTTGAACAGCACCAGGCCCAGCACCACCAGGGCGGTGGCGATCTGGACGATGGCGAAGCTGGCCCCGACCACGAATAGCAGCATGATGTTCATCGGGTTGGCCAGCTGTTCCCGCGCGACCGCCCACACGCTCGGCGGCGGCTCGGTCGGCAGCTCGTTCGGCCCGTAGTCGGCCAGCCGCCGGTCCACCTCCGAGACGGTCAGCCCGGCGTCCGCATCGACACCCATCTGCGTCGTCGTGTCCTGCGCCGACAGCGCGTACCAGGCCAGGCCGCCGCCGGGCTGCTCGACGGTAGTGGTAGCGGTCATCTCAGCTCCTCTCGGGCGGAGCGGCGCGGCACAGGGTCAAGCGCCCGCTCGTACCCGGCCGGCATTCTGATAGTGGCCGGGCGCTCCGGCCGGGTCGTCACCCAACCGAGGGTGATTCGGCTGGCCCGGAGTCGGCTCATAGCAGGCGCAGGTCGACGGCCCGCTCGAGGGCCGCCGAGCGGGACGCGACACCGAGTTTCTGGTAGATCGAGCGGAGGTGGGTCTTCACCGTGTTGCGCGAGATGTACAGGGTGTCCGCGATCTGCAGATAGGTGCTGGTCGGCAGGAGCGTGAGGATGCGCAGCTCGGCCGCTGTCAGCGGCTCGGCGAGCACCCGGCTGGACGGGGCGGCGGCGGGCTGGGCGGCGCGCACCTCGAGGGCCGCAGCGACCAGCCGCTCGACGAACGGGTCTGACCGCAGCCGGTCCGCGTGCTCGACCACGTAGCCGGCCACCTGCGGGGCGGTGGTGACGACGGTGTTGAGAAAGCCATGGCCGCGGGCGGTGTGCAGGACGCCGCCGATGATGCTGGCGGCGGCGGGATCGCCGCGCTCGATGGCGGCGGCGGCGAGCAGCAACTGGCGTACCAGCGCCTGGCGTGGCGTCAGGTCGCCGAGCGCCGCGGCCTGCAGGTGTTCCGGCACGGCCTGACGATGACCGGCGGCCAGGGCGATCCTGGCCAGCAGCAAGCCCTGGCGGGCGGCGGGCAGGCGGGCGGCCAGCTCGGCGGGGGTACCCAGGTCGCCGAGCGACAGGCGGAGCAGCGCCTCCTGCTCATCGGCCCGGGTCAGCAGGGCCCGGCTGCCCCCGGTCATGACCTGGCGGGCGGCCGCCACGGACGTCAGCGCGTCGCGGACCTGCCCGCGGGCCGCCCAGATCTGCGCCCGATCCAGCAGCGCCAGGAACTCGAAGAGGGGCCGGCGCTGCTCGGTTATGGACAGCACCCGTTCGGTGAGACGCTCCGCGGTGTCCAGATCCCGGCGTTCCAGGGCGAGGCCGGACAGCGCACGCAGATGGTCGACGGCGAAGAAATGCTGGCCGAACCCCAGCCGCCGGGCACCGGCGTCCGCGGCCGTGGCGGCCTCGGCGGCCTGGGCCAGGCGGCCGTCCTCGAACCAGGCCAGCGCCCGCGCACCCGGCACCATCACGAGCCTGACCGGTTCGGCGACGTCGGGTTCGGCCAGGGCCGCGGCGGCCTCGCGCCCGGCCGCCGGGCGGTCTTCCAGGCAGTTGTACACGCGGACGAGGACCAGCGTGACGACGGAATTCCATTCATCGGCGAGCTGGGTCCGCTGCTGAATGGCCCGCGCGTCCAGGGCGGACCGCACGGACCGTTCCAGCTGGCCGGCCACCCCGTAACGGAAGGACTGAAACGCCGCGAGCCGGGCCGCCAGCCTGGAGTCGGCCGGGATCTTCCCGGACTGGTCGAGCAGATCGAGGTACTCGGCGCCGCGAGCCGTATCGCCCGACAGCAGCAGGTCGGCGGCCAGGCCCATCAGCCGTTCCGGGGTCTGCACCAGCAGCGCGGAGCCGGCCGCGCCCAGCAGCAGGGGGACCGGCACGGTCGGGATCTGCAGGAAGTCCGGCACCACCCGGTCCTGCAGCAGCGCCAGCGCCCGGTCGGGCTGCTGCGCCGCCAGGTAGTGATAGGCCGCGTGCCGGGGGGCCCCGGTAACCTCGAACCATTCGGCCGCCCGCAGCTGCAGCGCGTGCTCACGCGCCCGGTCCCGGGCTCGCAGCTCGGCGCGCAGCATCCGGCGCACCAGGTGGTGGTATCTGAAGCTGGTCCACTCGTCGTCGAGGGCCACCAGGAACAGGTAGCCGGTGTCGATGGCGCGCAGCAGCGCCGCCGTATCCGGCCTTCCGGTGACCGCGGCGCAGGCCTCGGCGGTCAGCGTATCGAGGATGGATGTGTCCAGCATGAACTGGGCCATGTCGGCCGGCTGCTGGTCGAGGACCTCAGAGACGAAGTACTCGGCGATGGCCTGGCCGCGGATCTCGAGGGCCCGTTCGAGCCGCTCCGGATCCATGGTGCCGCGCAGCGACAGCGCGGCCATCTGCAGCACCGCGGGCCAGCCCTCGCTGCGCTGATGTAGCCGGGCCAGGTCGGCGTCGGAGAGCCGGACACCGAAGTTCGCCAGCAGGTCACGGCTCTCGGCGAGGGAGAAATACAGGTCACGGTCGCGAACCTCGCACAGCTGGCCCGACATCCGCAGCCGGTGCTGGCGCAGCGGAGGGTCGAAACGGCCGGCCAGCACCAGCTGGACGGTCTCGGCGGGCCAGTGCTCGACCAGGTCGGCCATGTCCGGTGCCACCGCGGCGGATGCGAAATGGACGTCGTCCACGATGATCACCGTGCCCGCGGGCAGTTTCGCGGCGTCGTTGGCGATCGACGCGGTGACGTCGGCCGACATCCTCCGGTCCATCGCGAGCAGGTCGGCCGCGTCGGCACCGAACCACGGCACGATCGCCCGCGGCGCCTCGATGAAGCCGGCCCAGAACCGGACCGGGTCGGCGTCGGCCCGGTCACAGGACAGCCAGGACGTCGCCCCGGGTGGCCGGGCCGCGGCCCAGTCCGCCAGCAGCACGCTCTTGCCCGCCCCCGCGGACCCCACCACGACCGTCAGTCGCTGACCCGATCCCGCCGCCAGCCGCTCATGCAACCCCGACCTGCTGATGAGCGTGCCGGGCAGCGGCGGCGGCCGGAATTTCGTCAGCGCGAACCGCGTCCCCCGCCAGGCGCCTTGTCCAGTCGTCGCAACCTCTGGCATGTCTTCGCATCTTCCGGGCCCAGGCCGTGCCCATCCTGTTCTGGCGGCCCTGAAGCCGCCCCCGCGCGGGCGATCGTGACGCGCATACCGATCGGACCACGGCACCGCGGCGGGAGGCATCACCCGTCAAGGTGTAGATGGCGCCGCGCACACGATTGCAGCCCGTCCGGATCGCGAGTCACCCTCGAATGGGCGATCACCAGGACGCCGGCTGCGCGGCAGGCTAGGGGACACGGAACGAACTAGCGGGCCCGGGAGGCGTAACCCGGTGCGATCACAAACGTATGAGATCACATTCCTGGGACAGGCAGGCGAGACGCTACGTGCGGAGTTCGACGACTGTGAGGTCACTATAGGTCCGGGCACGACCACGCTGCGGGCCGAGTTGCTGGATCGGGGTGCCCTTTCCGGGCTGATCGAGCGGATCAGCAGCCTGGGACTCGATGTCATCGACGTGAGCATGGTGGCGTCGCCACCCGGGAGATGACCGGCCCGGGGTCACCCATCGGGGGTGATGACGTGCACTCAGCGGGCGGGCACACTCATCTGTCGTTGATCAGCGTGATCAGCACGGCTGGCGAGACGTGGTGCTGATGTTCAGACTGGCGCGCGGGCTCTGGCCCTACCGGCGTGAGTGGCTGACCAAGGACGTCGTCGCCGGGATCGTGCTCAGCACCCTGCTGGTGCCGCAGGGCATGGCGTACGCCGAGCTGGCCGGGCTGCCGCCGATCACCGGCCTGTACACCTCCATCATGTGCCTGCTCGGCTACGCGGTGTTCGGTCCGTCGAAGATCCTGGTGCTGGGGCCGGACTCCTCGCTCGGACCGATGATCGCCGCGACGATCCTGCCGCTGGCCGGGGCCGACGGCGACCCCGAGCGCGCCATCGCGCTCGCGTCGATGCTCGCGCTCATCGTCGGCGCGATCCTGGTCCTCGGCGCGGTGGCCAAGCTCGGCTTCATCGCCGACCTGATCTCCAAGCCGACGATGATCGGCTACATGAACGGCCTGGCGCTCACCATCCTGGTCGGCCAGCTGCCCAAGCTGTTCGGCTTCAAGGTGGACGCCGACGGCTTCATCGGCGAGCTGACCGGGTTCTTCAAGGGCCTGGCCCACGGCAACGCGGTCGCCGCCGCGGCCGCGACCGGGATCGCCGGGATCGTGCTGATCCTGGTGCTGCAGCGATGGCTGCCGAAGATCCCGGCCGTGCTGATCATGGTCGTGCTCGCGATCGCCGCCACGTCGGTCTTCGGCCTGGCCGACCACGGGGTCAGCCTGGTGGGCGTGCTGCCGAAGGGATTCCCGCCGCTCACCATCCCGGATATCCATGGAGCCGACCTGTGGCCGCTGTTCGGCGGGGCGCTGGGGATCGCCTTGGTGTCGCTGGCCGACACGATCTCGACCGCGTCCGCGTTCGCCGCCCGCACCGGGCAGGAGATCGATGGCAACGGCGAGATGCTCGGGATCGGCGCGGCGAACCTGGCCGCGGGCCTGTTCCAGGGGTTCCCGGTCAGCACCAGCGGGTCGCGGACGGCAGTGGCCGAACGGTCCGGCGCCAAGAGCCAGCTCACCGGTGTCACCGGGGCCGTGGTGATCATCCTGATGATCGTGCTCGTCCCGGGCTTGTTCCGGAACCTGCCGCAGCCTGCGCTGGCCGCCGTGGTGATCACCGCCTCGCTGTCGCTGGCCGACATCCCGGGCACGGTGCGGCTGTGGCGGCAGCGCAAGACCGAGTGCCTGCTGTCGATCGCGGCCTTCCTCGGCGTCGTCCTGCTCGGCGTGCTGCCCGGGATCGCCATCGCCGTCGGCCTGTCGATCCTCAACGTCTTCCGGCGGGCCTGGTGGCCGTATGACACCGAACTCGGCCGGGTGACGGGTCTCGAGGGCTTCCACGACGTGCACAGCTACCCGGAGGCGCGCCAGCTGCCCGGCCTGGTGATCTACCGGTTCGACGGCCCGCTGTTCTTCGCCAACGCCACGACCTTCCGCGACGAGATCAGGCGGATGGCCCGGGCCGACCCGGCGCCGAGGTGGGTCCTGATCGCGGCCGAGCCGATCACCGACGTGGACACCACCGCCTCCGACATGCTCGAAGAACTCGACGAGGCGCTGAACGCCCAGCAGACCAGCCTGGTGTTCGCCGAGCTCAAGGACCCCGTGCGGCGTAAGATCGAACGCTACGGCCTCACCCGCACCATCGACCCGCGCCACTTCTACCCCACCATCGAATCGGCGGTGCAGGCCTACCGCCAGGAAACCGGGGCCGAATGGACCGCCGCCAGCCCCCGCGGGAGCTAGGGCTGAGTTCCTAGGGTCACCGTGGTGGTGGGCGCCGCCCAGGGCAGCCAGCGGCGCGATCTCCTCCCCTGCGGTGACTGGTGCATCTCGGCTCCTGCTCGCTTCAGCCAGCTGCTCTATGCATCCAGGCTGGAGTAAAGCAGCCGGGGGCCCGGCCGGCATCCCCCCGGCAGGGTGACCCCCACACGCGCATGCCAGCCGGCGACAGCCGGAGCCGGCCACATAAGTCACCCGGCCTGGGGTGATATGCCCGGGGCTCAAGTTCGCCAGGATGATGGCATGGACACGATGTCAGAGGCGACGCCCGGGCTGAGCCCGCCGGGCACGCGCTCGCAGCGCTGGCTGGCGCGCCTCAGCTTCGCGCTCGCGGGCCTGGCGATCGTGCTCCTCGTGGTCTTCGCCGGGCTGAAGAGCCTGGTCATGCTGGCCGTGGCGGTGGTCGCGGCGGTAGTGAGCCTGGCGGCCGCCTACGTGTTCCTTTCCCGGCGGGGCGTGCTGCGCTGGCTGTCGCTCCCCGTCTTCGTGCTGGCGCCGATCGTGGTCATCGTCGTCTACGCGTTCCGGGACCTGCTGTGGATCGCGCTCGTGTCGGCGGGAATCTGGCTGCTGGCGGGCGTGACCGCGCGTCAGGCGCTGACCGCCGGGCAGCCGGACTGGCGGATGCCCGAGCACCCGGCGCAGCCGCCGGCCCGGCGCCCGTTCCTGATCATGAACCCGAAGTCCGGCGGCGGGAAGGTGGAGAGGTTCGACCTCAAGCGCAAGGCCGAGGCGCTCGGCGCGGAGGTGTTCCTGTTCGGCGGGTCCGGGCCGGTGGACGTGGCCGAGGTGGCCCGGCGGGCAGTGGCCGGCGGCGCGGACCTGCTGGGGGTGGCCGGGGGGGACGGCACCCAGGCCCTGGTGGCCGGGATCGCGGCCGAGCACGGCATCCCGTTCCTGGTGATCAGCGCGGGCACCCGCAACCATTTCGCGCTGGACCTGGGGCTGGACCGCGAGGACCCCGCGGCGTGCCTGGGCGCGCTGCGTGATGGGGTCGAGCTGCGGGTCGACCTGGGGGTGATCAACGGCCAGACGTTCGTCAACAACGCCTCCTTCGGCGCCTACGCCGAGATCGTCGAGACCCCCGCCTACCGTGACGACAAGCGGAACACGACGCTGAACACGCTGCCCGACCTGCTCCAGGGCCATCGCGGAGCGCACCTGCAGGTGCAGGCGGACGGCACGCAGATCGACGTGCCGCAGGCGCTGCTGGTGTCGAACAATCCGTACGGGACCGGGGACCTCGCCGGGCTGGGCCGCCGCGCGCGGCTCGATGGCGGCGTGCTCGGCGTCGTCGGCGTCACCGTGAGCAACGCCGCGCAAGCGGCCGGGCTGCTCCGCGGACGGCATGCCGCCGGGCTGAAGGTCCTGACCACGAAGCAGATCGAGATCACCGCCGACGTGGCGCAGATCCCGGTCGGCGTGGACGGCGAGTCGATCCTGATGCCGGTGCCGGTGACCTGCACGGTCTCGCCGTGTGCGCTCCGCGTCTGGGTGCCGCGCGACCGGCCGGGCATCCCGGCGCCGAAGCCCCCGGTGAACTGGGCGAGGTTGCGGCACCTCGCGGGCCGCGGCTAGGGCCGCATCGAGGAGGTAGCGCAATGGCGAAGAAAAAGAAGAAGGGCAAGGACACGGTGCCGTCGGGCGCGGCGGAACAAGAGGCCGCTGCCGGGCCGCCGCCGAAGATGAAGCGCAAGGAGTACGAATCCCACATGCGCATCCTGCACGGTGAGCTGGTCGCCATGCAGCGGTGGGTGAAGGACTCGGGCGCGAAGATCTGCGTGGTGTTCGAGGGCCGCGACACCGCCGGGAAGGGAGGCACGATCAAGCGGATCACCGAGCGGGTGAGCCCGCGCGTGTTCCGGGTCGTGGCCCTGCCGACCCCGACCGAACGGGAAAAGTCGCAGATGTACGTGCAGCGCTACATCCCGCACTTCCCGGCGGCCGGGGAGGTGGTGATCTTCGACCGCAGCTGGTACAACCGGGCGGGCGTCGAGCGGGTGATGGGCTTCTGCACACCGGAGGAGACCGAGCGGTTCCTCGGGCTGGCGCGGGCCTGGGAGAAGGCCATGGCCGATTCCGGGATCCTGCTGCTGAAGTACTGGCTGGAGGTCAGCCCCGGCGAGCAGACCCGGCGGCTGGAAAGCCGGATTCACGACCCGCGGAAGATCTGGAAGCTGTCTGGGATGGACCTGAAGTCCTACAGCCGCTGGTATGACTACTCACGGGCCAGGGACGCGATGTTCGAGGCGACCGACACCGCGTGGGCGCCCTGGTATGTCGCGGACGCCGACGACAAGAAGCGGGCCCGGCTGAATATCATCAGCCATCTGCTCAGCCAGGTTCCGTACAAGCCGCCCGCGCACCGGGACATCAAGCTGCCCAGACGGCAACCGCGCGGTGACTACGTGCAGCCGGACCTGCCCTTGCACCACATTCCGGCGCCGTTCTGAGAAGGCCGCGAGCCCGCACGAGTCGACGTCGGCGATGTAAGGGGGAAACATGATGAGCGTCACGATCCGGAGGCGGGCATGGCGGTTACCGCGGAAGGGGTGTGGGCCGAGGATGTGCTCCGCGAGTACACCACGAGCCTGTACCCGACGGCACTCCGCATCACCGGCAATAGCCCGGACGCGGAGGACCTCGTGCAGGAGACGTTCGCGAAGGCGCTCGCGAATTCCGGCCGGTTCCGGCCCGGCACGAACCTGAACGCATGGCTGCGCCGCATCATGATGAACACGTTCATCAGCGGCTACCGGAAGAGGCGCGCCGAACCGCAGTTCGTCACCGGAGACGCCACCAGCTCGCATCTGCTCTGCGCCGAGTCACGCGACGGCTCGGCCGAAGACCAGGTGATGGGCCGCCTGCTGGACGCCGCCCTGACCGCGGCCCTGCGGGCCCTGCCGTACCGGCACCGGATCGTGGTTTATCTTTCCGACCTTGAAGGACTCGGCTACGAGCAGATCTCCGCCCTGACCGGCATTCCGCTCGGCAGCGTTAAATCGTGCCTGCACCGGGCCCGGTACAGGCTCCGCGCCGAACTCGGCGCCTACGCATCCGGCGGCTAGAAGAAGGGAGGCCCGTGGGCATCTGGTGGGTGGGAATGGGGTCACCGAGCGGACCCCGGTCGTTCGATCCTTTTCGCATTGCCGATCTGGAATACCGGATGTGGGTGGCCTATTACCTGCGCCGCTGGTCGCTGGTGCTGGCGGCTTCGGTCAAGCTGCTCCTGCTTGGCTTCGGCGCAGACTGGGTGCAGGCCCTGCGGGGGGCCCGGCTGATGATGCGCGCCGTCCGGTTGTGGGCGCCGGTTCCCGACAACGACCCCGACGGGGCCCAGGCCTGCATGCGCGAGCTCTACGCACTGATCAGGCTCCGCTTCGGCGAGCCCGCGGATCCGGCCCGGGCGGCCCGCCTGGAGATCGACTGGTGGCGGGCGCACCGGAAGCGTCAGTATTCGGCCGATCCCGCGGAAACGGGCGACGAACTGGTCGACTCGGTGACCCGCCTGTATTCCTATCTCTACGGCCAGCTCGAGGCCGTAGTCAGGCCGGCCGCCGTGTACCGGGTACAGGCCATGGACCTGTCCGATCGGTGGGTCCGGGAAGGCTGCCCGCCCGACAGCCCGCTGCTCCCGCTGGAGCGGGCCGCGCTGGTCCGCGCCTACTCCGCGCTGCTCGCGGCCGTCCACCAGCACGAGAAAGCCAGCTGAGTGCCGCCTCGGTGCGGACGGTGGTACTGCGGCGATGCCGCCAACGGTCCGTGCCGGGCGTATTACGTGCGCGGGCAGGAGGATGGCGGCGGTGCCGGACTGCGGGAGCACGCTGGTCAGGGCGCTGGACGAGCTGGCCGCGCTGCCGGGCTGCGGGAGGCGTCCGCCGCCGAGGCGGCGGAGATGGAACGGGAACTGTCCGGACGAGAGGCCGGGTTGCGTCACGTCATGGCTTGCTCGACCGGTCCTCGCTCGTTTAGATCGGGTAGCGGGTGGGTTCGGCGGTGTAAGTCCGTCCCGACGAGGTCGTCCATTGGAAGGTGCCGTCGGGGAGCTGGTCGACCTCCCATTTCGGGTGCTGCTTGAGGCGGTGGTCGTGGCGGCACTTGGGACCGGTGTTGCAGAGGCAGGTGCGGCCGCCTGCCTCATACGGCGTGTTGTGGTCCAGGTCGCACTGGGCGGCTGGCCGACGGCAGATAGGACTGGTGCACGTGGCGTGCCGGACCTGGGTCAGGTGCTTCAGCCTAGTGCCGATGTCATGGCCCGCGGATTGGTGGCGGTGGTTGCAGGGATCGGTGGTCAGGGGTTCCAGGGTCACGATCAGGTCGGGACCGGGTCCGGGGGTGCGCAGCCGCCAGGTGCCGTATCGGCCGGGCGGCCCGTCCCGGCTGGCCGGGGTGAAGTCGAGCCCGGGCCCGCCTGGCGGCGGCCCAGGTCCCGTGCGCTTCCTGCGACTTCTGGGTTCGGGGCGAGCGCAGCCGTGCCCGACGGCGTGGCCGTGCTCGTTGGTCACGGTCACGCACCACGTGGTCTTGGGGCTGCCCGCAGCGGCGCGGATGAGGTCGCGGGCCAGCCAGGGGTCGACTGGGCCGAACCCGGCCAGCTCTCCGGGCCGGTCGGTTAGGCCGGCCGCGGTGCCTAGCGGGACGGTCAGAGTGACCTGGCCGACGAACCCGTTCGGCGCCGGACCGGGCGGGCCGGGCCGGAAGCCGCTGGGGCGGGAGTCCTTGCCCAGGAGCAGGTCCAGCAGGGCCCGGGCGCGGATCTCGTCCATGCCGCCGTCCAGGCCGGCTCTCTTCAGCTCACCGGCCCACCAGGTGATTCGCTGGTCGCACGCCAGCACCTCATCGGGCGGCAGTTCCCGGCCCATCAGGGCGGCGTTTCCCCGAGTCCTCGCGCCACCGCTCGACCCGCGCGAACTTGGCTGCGGTCTCGCGCCGTTCCCTGGCCATCTCGGGAGCGACTTCGATGACGGCGCTGGCGATCGCGGCGCGCAGCCCGCCGGGGGTCAGCCGGGCCGCCCGGTCCAGCACCTTCTCCTCGGCCGCGGCGGCCTCATCCGGGTCCAGCAGCGCGGTGGCCGTGGCGATCAGCCGGGCCTTGCCCACGCTCAGCGTGCCGTCGAGCAGCGCCGCCTTCGTGCCGGGCAGCCGGGTGTCCAGGTGGTCAGCCAGGCCCAGCAGATCGTAGCCGCGGGTACGGGACTCGCCCAGCGCGGTGGCGATCTCGTCCGCGGTGAACTCCGCGTCCTGCGGGGCGGGGGTGCGGCGGGCCACCTCGGCGATCACGGCCAGCTTGCGGGCGGCGGCGTGGGCCTCGACCCGGTCCCACGCGCACAGCAGCCCGACCAGCTCGGCCTCGGACACCCCGGCGAACCCGTCACCGTCGCCAGCCGCCGCGTCGGCGGCGACCGCCAGGCCCGCACCGCCGGGCTCCAGGTCCAGCGCCATCCCCGGCCCGAACCCCGCCGCCGGGCTCGCCGACTCGCCGGGGAACGCTCGCGCGGAGCCGGGCTGACCCGGTCCGCGCCGCCCGGTGGTGGCCGCCGTCACGGCCAGCAGCTCATCGGCGGCAGCTTCACGGATCTCGGCGAGTTCCTCCGCGGTGAGCGGGACGTAATCCTCGTCCGCCTCCTCGCCGGGCGGCTCGTCGTTCTCACAGACCCAGTCCAGCCCCGCTTCCCGCTCCTCGGCGGTCATCGGGTCGCGGTCCAGCCAGGCGAGGTCTTCGTCTGGCCCAGGATCCGCGGGAACCGATGAGGCGGGCATGGAACCACGTCCGTTCGGAAGCAGTTTATCTTCGAATATTATACCGGATATTATTCATGATCACGAGGTTATTTCGCGTTGAGGACAGGGACTTTTTCGCCCCGCCGACCTCGCGGGCCCACTTGACGCAACCGATCGGTTGCTATAGTATAGCAATTGATTGGTTGCAACAAGCGTAGCCGTACAAGCGGGGCCCGCCGTCAGGCGCAGGCCCGGGGAAGGAGCGATCATGGCGCAGGCAGCGATCAACGAGGCAGTCGACCAGCTCCTGGGAGAGCTCGCCGAGGCCTGGAACGCAGGTGACGCCCGAGCTTACGGAGCTCTTTTCTGCCCGGACGTGACGTTCACCAATACCGACGGCACCCTCGACCTGGGCCGCGACGAGGTCGTCCACCACGCCGAGGAGGCTTTCCAGGGGGTTCTCGCGGGAACAAAAGTTTCGCTGGCGGTGCGGAAGCTCCGCCTGGTCCGCCCGGATGTCGCCGTTGCCGACCTCGACCTTCGCATCTCCGGCGGGCCAACCCCGCCACCAGCGGCCGGAGACGGGCCGGGCAGCGAGGTGCGCACCTCGCTGATGCTGGTCCTCCTGGAGGAGGACAGCCGCTGGCAGATCACCGCCCATCACAACGTCATGCAGCCGACGGACGATTAGCGTCCGCTACCGGCAGCAGGTCCTGGCCGACTGCCTGTCCCAGCCCGAGGTCATCCGCCAGATGTACGCGGTGGCGACCGCCGCCCTGGAGGACAGGCGGCACATCTGAAAAAGTTACGGCGGCTCGTACCAGACTCCCTCGTCCAACCTCTCCGGCGCGGTCAACACCGTCGACGCGTACGTGGCCCGGCTTCGGCAACTGCGGCAGATCGCCGACGACCACGCCGGGGAGTTCCGCTCCGACGGGCTGCGGAGGCTGTTCGCCACGCTGCAGCGCGACCTGGACGACGAGTACTTCGGGGAGATCAGCGACCACCTCAGGCAGCTGCGGTTCCGCGGCGGCGTGCTGATCAGCGCCGAACTCGACCGGGACAACAGCGGGATCAACCTCGTGCTCCGCGCCGCCGATGACGCCCGGCGGGGCTGGAAGGAGCGGCTGGGGATCACATCCGCAGTTACTTCACCATGCTGCGGGCCGAGCTGGGCTTCTACGTCAGCTGTCTCAACCTGGCGGACCGGCTCGCGGCCAAGGGAGTGCCGATCTCGGTGCCCGAGCCCTGCCCGGCATCACCGGACGCGTTCGCCTGCACCGGGCTGCGCGATGCCTGCCTGGAGCTGCGGTCAACGGGCCCGGTCGTGGGCAACGACGTGCAGGCGGACGGGAAGTCGCTGGTCATCATCACCGGAGCCAACTCCGGCGGCACATCCACGTTCCTGCGCAGCGTCGGCGTGGCCCAGCTGATGATGCCAGCGGGCAGGTGGGACAGCAGCGCACGATCCGCCGCTCGGCCTGGCGCTCGGCCGCGGTCTGCGGCATCGGACGTCCTGGGTCTCCCATCGCTCCTCGATGGGGTGCCAGCGGTGCACGGCGGATTCGGCCGCGATGCCGCGCGCCGACGCCGACACCCCGGCCGACCTGGCGGCGGATATCTTCTTCGGCTTGACTCAGGGAGGAGGGCGGCGGCCCGGCTAGCGGGTGGCTCAGCGAAAGGGTGACGCGCCAGTCGTCGTCGCTGTCTGCCACGGCGTCTCCCTCACCCGGAGCCGAGCGCCGACAGCCCGGCCTGGGCTACCTCCATGTCCTGGCTGTAATGGCCGCCGCTGACGCCGATCCCGCCGACCACCGCGTCCCCGACCTTGATCGGATACCCGCCGCCGAACACGATCAGCCGGTCGATCCCGGGGGCCGCGCCCATGGCCAGCGGCGGATCGTTCTTGACGAAGTCGTGCCACGCGTCGGTGGCCAGGCCGAAGCCGACCGCGGTGTAGGCCTTGTCCTGAGCCACCTGGACGGACACCAAGGGCGCGCCATCCATGCGGCTGAACGCCTTCAGCACCCCGCTGTCGTCCACGATCGCGATCACGAAGGGCTGGCCCATCTCGGCCGCCTTCCGCTCCGCCGCCTCGATCATGGCCTTGGCCAGTTCCGCCGTCACGCTGGCCCGATCAAACGTCGCCGCCATCCGTACCTCCGGTCTCTGATCCGGGTACCGCAGGCGTAACCGCGTACCGCTGCTCGGCCTGGCGTACCTGGGGCAACCCGATGAAATCCACGAACTCCGCAAACGTGGGCAACTCGCGGATCGCTGCGGCGGGCGTGCCCGCCCGGGCGATCTCCTGAAGTATCCGCCGCATGGCCCCCGTTGCCGCCAGCAACGTGCTGAGCGGGAAGATAACGATCCGGTATCCCAGCTCCCGCAGGCGATCCAGGCTGATCGGCGGGGTCTTGCCCCCCTCCGCCCAGTTGAAGAGCAACGGCACGCGAGGAAAGGCCCGCACCGCCTCCTCGGCTTCTGCCTCGCTGGTCAAGGCCTCGATGAACAGCACGTCGGCCCCGGCCTCGCGGTACATCCGCCCGCGCTGAAGGGCTTGCTCCAGGCCTTCCACGGCCCGCGCGTCGGTCCGGGCGATGATCACGAGCTCGGGCTGGGCCCGGGCCTCGACCGCCGCCCGGATCTTCTGCGCCATCTCCTCGGCCGGGATGACCTGCTTGCCCTCCAGATGCCCGCACTTCTTCGGGGCCACCTGATCCTCGATGTGGATCCCGGCCACCCCGGCCGCCTCGTATGCGCCGACGGTACGGATCACGTTCAGCGGGTTGCCGTAGCCGGTGTCCGCATCAGCGATGACCGGAATGTCCACGCAGGCCGCGATCCGTCCGGCGTTGCCGGCCATCTCGGTCATGGTCAGCAGGCCCACGTCCGGCCGGCCGATGAGGGACGCCGAGGTCCCGAACCCGGTCATGTACACCGCGGGGAACCCGGCCTCCTCTACCAGCCGGGCCGACAGCGAATCGAACGCACCGGGCGCCACGATGGTCTGGCCGGAATCCAGCAGGGCCCGCAGCCGGGCCGCGCCGCCTCGCGGCCGGGTGAGCCGGGCCGTCACTCGACCTCCCGGTCCCGCTCTGGCCAGCCCCGAACGCACTGCTCACATGCGACCACGGCTGCACTCTAAGCCCTACGGCGCAGGCGCTGCTAGGGCCAGGTGATCCGCGGGCAGGCGCGGCGACGTATCCGCGGTAAGACCGAGCCTGGGGCGCGGCCGCGCCCCAGGCCGATGGGAGGGATCATGCCTGTACCGCAAGAAGCCTTGTCCGCCGCAGTCGAGAGCTGGAACGCTGGCGACCTGGACGGGTACCTCCGGCTGTACGACGAGGGGATCCGGCTGCATGGCTATTCCCCGGAGCCAATGGACAAGGCGCAGGTACGGGGCTTTTACGAGGGGATCTTCAGCGCCTTCGGCACACCGAAGCTCAGGTTCGACGAGATCCTGTGGGACGGCGATGCGTGCACCATCCGGTTCACGATGACCGGCCGTCACGTGCAGGAGTTCATGGGCGTGCCCGCGACCGGAACGACGATCACTCTGCCCGGCATCACGATCCTGCACTTCCGTGGCGACACGGTAGCCGAGCGGTTCTCTCAAGCCGACATGCTGGGCCTGCTCATGCAGATAGGAGCCATTCCCGCGCCCGCGTGAACCGGACGGCTGAGACCATGGCGTGGTGGAGTTCCCTGAGGTGGTCCGGCTTGCCCGGCCCAGGACGGGGCATTTCGACCTGGGCACGGGGTACCACGGTGACCTATGGCTGGATCTTGACGCGCTGCTCCTCCGGCCTGCCCGGCTGCGTCCGCACGTCCGCTGGCTGGGCGAGCGGCTACGGGAGCATGCAGTCGACGCGGTATGCGGACCGCTGGAGGGAGGCGCGTTCCTGGCTTACGCCGTCGCCGATCTGCTCGGGGTCGCCTTCCTGGCCGGCTATCGCTCGCCCGGCGAGGCGACCAGGTATCACGTGCCGGCTGTGAACGACGGGATCGGCGGCTGGCGGGTGGCCGTCGTCGACGACGCGGTCAACGCCGGCACGGCCGTCGCGGCCTGCCTGGAGGAACTGCGCGCCCGCGGCGCGGTGCCGGCCGCCGTGGCCGCGCTGGTGGCGCTGGGCGAGGCGAGCGCGCTGGTCCCGGCGCGCCTGCGGATTCCGTTCTACCCGGCCAGCACGGTACCGAGCCGGGCCTGGCCGGCCGAACGGTGCCCGCTGTGCGCCGACGGCATCCCGTTCACCGGTTACCCTTGGGCAACATGACGCGGCCCGCGCGCAGCATGTCCGGGGTGCTCGGCGATCCCCGGGTCAGGCTCGGCATCGGCATCGCGGGGCTGCTGGCCACGGCCGGCGCCGTGCGCCGTGACCGCGTGGCCCCCGGCGAGGCCGGAGCCTTCCGGGCCATCAACGACCTGCCCGACGCGCTATACCCGCCGGCCTGGGTCGTGATGCAGGCGGGCGCGTTCGGCGCCGGGCCGGCCGCGGCCACCGCGGCCTCGCTGGCCGGCGAGCGCGAGCTCGCGGGTCGCCTGCTGGCCGACGGCACCGCCGCGTGGGCGCTGTCGAAACTGGTCAAGCACATCGTGCGACGGCCCAGGCCGGCCGCCTTGCTGCCCGAGGTCCGCGGCCGCGGCCGGGACGCCGCCGGGCTCGGGTACCTGTCCGGGCATGCCGCCGTCGCCGTCGCCCTGGGCTGCGCCGCCCTTCCCCGCCTCGGCCCGGCGGGCCGCGCCCTCGCCCTGACCGCCGTCCCACTGGTCGGGCTGACCCGGATCTACGTCGGGGCCCATCTCCCGCTCGACGTCGCTGGCGGCGTAGCGCTCGGGCTCGCCGTCGAGGCGACGGCCGAACTGGTCCTGCGCCGCTAGAGGGCTTGGGCGGGGTGGTCTGTGATTTTTGAGTCAAAATCCTGTGTTTGCAGGTCAGGATAGAGGGCTGGCGGCGCGTGGTGGTCAGGCGGCGATGCCGGCTTGGCGGGTGAGGTCGTCGAGGGCGGCCTGGTAGGCGCGGTCGGCGGCGCGCAGCGCCGTGGGCGTGGGCGGGCGGGGGTCGGTGAGCTGGGCCAGGCCGGTGCGCAGCACCCGGTCGTGGATGCGGGTGAGGAACTGCGCTGAGCGCATGCCGGTGTCGGTGACGCGGTAGCGGAAGGTGTGCGGGATGCGCTCGATGAGCCCGTGCAGCCGCAGCCGCCTGAGGTCGTAGGTGATCTGCCCGCTGGTCATGAGATCGGGAGTCTTCCCGAGCAGGGGCGCCAGGTGGCGGCGCAGGTCGGCGTTGGTGAAGCCGTTGGGCAGCAGGCGGAAGACGCACAAGACGTGCAGGAGGGCGAGCGAACGCTGGTCGGTCAGGCGCAGCCCGGCCACGCGGGTGCCGGCCGGGGTGGTGACCGGGTCGGTGACCTGGGCCAGGGCGCCGGCTCCGGCGATGGGGTCATGGCTGAGTATCTGGGCGCCCAGCAGGCGCCGGTTGGCGGTGAAGCCGATCTGCCGCAGTGCGGGCAGGTTGGCCAGCCGTTTCCCGATCCCGAAGTCGCGGGTCTGGTTGATGGTCGTTTCCGTTCTGATCGCCTTGCCCAGCTTGTGGTACTGCTTTATTTTCGAGTTCTTGTAGTCGACGTGCAGGCTGGGGGTGACGCCCTCGGTGATGACCCGGGTACGGAACCGGCCTGGGGTGGCGTGCGGTCCCTTGCGGATGATGCGGCGGCCGAAGACCAGGCCGACCTGGTCCGGGCGGCCGATGGCCAGGTTGTCATGGATAACCTGGTCGAAGAAGATCCGCCCGGAGACCGGCTTGTCCAGCACCTGGGTGAGGGAGAACTCCGCCTGCAGCACCGAGATGTCATACCGGTACCCGGCGGCCTGGTCCGCGGGCGAGTACGGGTTCGGCAGGATCGCCAGCCACTTGCGGGCCAGCGCCTCGATCTTGTCCTCGGTCAGCGAGTCGCAGACCGCCTGCAGCCCGGCAACGTCGTCGCAGGCGGCGAACCCGTTATCCAGCGCGGTGAAGCCGATCCCGGCCCCGGCGGCCCGGGCCTGGGCATAGTGATGCCCGTTGACCAGCAGCTTGGCGCCATAGGGGAAATACGAGGAGAACTTGAGGAAGAACGCCCCGAAGTCCTCATCCACGCAGTGCACGTAGAACTGGTTCACCACTGAGGTCGTCCGCACTATCCACGGATAGGACCGGCCGTCCGCAGCACGGCGCTTTTCGGTCCGGAACACGGTGTTCTTCTCCTGCGCCCGCCCGATGAACAGCACCCCCTCGGTCCGCCCGGCCGCCTGGAACGCGGCCAGGTACTGCTGCATCACGTCGTCCTTGCGCTGGCCCCGGGCAAAGTCGACGCGGGGAATGCCGTGCACCTTGGCGAAGGCATCCAGCCGCGCGATGAAGTCCCGGCTCATCGGGGCGATCACCGAGGTCGAGGCGATCCGCTGGCCCAGGTGGCCATGGATGAACGCCAGCAGCCCCTCCACCCGCTGCAACTGCGGCACGTACAAGTTGCAGTACATCCGGTCAATCGATTCGATCTCGAACAGCACATGACGGGACACGACATCGGCCACACTGCGCGGTAGCGTCATCTCACGGCTCCGGTCGGGCACAGGCCAGCAGGCCACCTACCGCCAAACGGCGGTCACATAACGGAGCACACAGTGCCACCGTCTCGCTCCGGCCGGAGCCCCTTTCGCTCACCCCGCCACGACGTCATGGCTTGGTGGGCTGGGGCCAAGCCCCGTTAAACGTAGTCCATCCGCTGCAGCAGGCGCCAGGAGAGCCAGCCGGGCGGCACGGGCAGCCAGTAGGTGGCCAGCCGGTAAAGGAGCACCGCGGACACGGCCGGCCCGTTGCCGATGCCGATGCCGGTCAGGCCTGGCCAGCCAGGAGCCGCGCGCCAGGTCAGCCGTGAGCGCGGCCGGGCGCGGGCCGCCGAGCAGGACGAAGATCCCGGTCGCGAGGCCGGCGGCGACCACCGCCCCGGCGGCCGGCCCGGCCAGCAGCCGGAACCGCTGGCGGCGCAGCGTCGCGGCGACCAGCACTACCGCCGCGACCAGGAACGTCACCTGGACCAGGCCGATGATGACGCCGTCGGCCGGCCCTAGATCGCCGGGCACTGACGCGGCCTGCCCGAGCAGCCACCGGCGCGCGACCCACGAGGCGCCGAACGAGCAGACGAGCAGGAGACCCGCCGAGATCAGCCGGATCACGTCTCCAGGGTGACGGTACCGGGACGACGGCAGGAGGTGTTCCGCCGTGACGGCGACCGGAGGGCTTTTCACCGCCGGGCGGTGCCCGGGACGGGCGGATGGGCCGAACGGCCTGGCTTTTCCGTGCTCCTGCGGTGCTGGAGCCCGGTCACGGCGAGCGCGGCTAGCAGCGCGCACGAAGCCTCGAGGAGGACCCCGGCGATGGCGTCGGACAGCCAGTGCGCCCCGAGGTAGGCGCGGGAGAGCGCCATCAGGATCGAGAAACCAGCCGCGGCCGCGCCCCACATCACCCGCGCGCGACCGGGCGGCACCAGCGCGATGACCGCGGCGACGACGGTCACCGTGGCGGCCACGGAGTGCCCGGAAGGAAACGAGGCACCGCTGGTGGCCACCAGCGAACCGAGCGGCCGGGCCCGTGGTCGGACGGCTCTGGCTGGGTGCCGGACACGTTGCAGGTCGCGGACAGGGTGACGGTCACCGCCCGGCGGAAACGCACGGCACCAGCGCCGCCGACGGGACCGCCTGGGCGGCCAGGATCGTCGCGTGCCCGGTGCCGCACAGCGGGGGGTACGCGCCGATGTTCTCGGCGGGGGAAAACGAGTTGCCGACCACCAACGCGGCGGCCACGATGGCGGCGGGGACCGCGAGGGCCAGGCCTATCCGCCGGGGGCTCCAGCGCTGCAGCGCTATCGGCGCGCGCGGCGGAGCCAGGGCGCGGAACGTGCCCAGCAGGTCACGCGGATCCCGCTTCATGAAGGCGCGCAACTGGGTCGGGCTGGCCACCCCGCGGGTGGCGGCGAACGCCTCGCTGAGTTCGGCCGGGGTGAAGTACGCCAGCGCCCGCTGGTACACCCGGTCCGGGTCGCTGCGGACGGCCAGGACCAGCATCATGTTGCCGAGATCGACGGCCTGCCGCCAGGGCGACGGCCGGACCTGAGCGAATCCGGCGTCGATCAGCAGCAGCTCCCCATCCCGGACCATCAGGTTGCCCGGCTTGATGTCACGGTGCGCGATCCCAGCGTCCCACAGCTGCCGCACCAGGCGCAGCCCCTGGTCGATCACCTCGTCGCCGACGTCCGCCTGGCCGATCTCGGTGGCCCCGGCGAAGAACTCCGTGACCACCAGGTACTCACGCTCGGGAGTGATCTCCACGATCCCGGACGGCCGGGCCGTGCGGATCCGGGCGTCGCGCAGCAGCCGCAGCGCGTAGTCCTCGTATTCGGCCAGCCGGCGCACGGTCTGGAACGGATGCTCGTCCTCCAGCGAGCCGTAGAGGATGGTCCGCCACAACTTGTACCAGCGATCGGCACGGACGTGGCCCTTGGTGTAGAGCTTGGCGAAGACGTACTCGTCCGGCCCGCCGTCGACGCGCAGCCGCAGCGGCGTCGAGCCGGCCGACGACTCCAGGCCGACAGGTACGACCTCGAACACGGTCAGCCCGAGCTGGTCGTGGATGGCCAGCCGGATCGCGTTGCCGCGCTGGCCGCTGACATCGACGTGCGCGGCCCGGCCCCGGCGGTAGACGACCGGGAAGACCTCGTTCGGGGTGAAGTAGCGGAACGCCGTGACCGGTATCGCGACCCCGAGCGCGACGCCGAAGAGCACGTCGTCGGGGTGATCGACGGCCAGGTACAGCCGGGACAGGCCGAACGCCGCGACCAGCACGGCCACCGCCATCTTGGCGTAGCGGCGCGGCCGCCCCGGCACTACCAGGCAGTACACCGCGCCCATGAGGAAGACGGTCAGCACCACGACCGGCGGAGACGGCGCCGAGTACCCGCCCCAGCTGCTGATGATCGTGATGCCGTACGGACGCGGCCGGGACAGGCCGGAATAGATCCACATGCCGATGATCTCGACGAAGAACAGGCTGCCCAGGAAGACCAGCAGGTGCCGCCAGCGCCGGAAGATCATAGTCAGCAGCACTACCGACAGCCCCACCGCGGTGACCCCCCAGCCGCTGCCGGCTGCCTTTATTCCCACGGCAAGATCGGTCAGCCAAAGGGCGTGCGCACCTCCGCGAGCAGGCGCAGGAACCGGGTGTTGACCCGGTCTCCGAGCCCGAGCCACGGGGTGTGCGCCGAGAACAGGAAGGCACAGGTCACGATCAGGACCGCCAGCACCAGCCAGGCCGTGGTGCTGATCGTGAACGGATGCGGCAGGGGCGGGGGCGCGCCGGTAGGGCGCCGCTGGCGGGCGGTCCGCGGGGCCGGGCCTGCGGGCGAGGTGGCCCTGGTCAGCGGGGCAGGCCTGGCTGGCGCCCCGGTGCGCTCGGTGTTCTCCGCCATGTCCTCGGCTATGGCGCACCCCCTCCTCGGGTCAGCCGTGCAGGCTCCCAGGTCGGCGCCGACCCCATCTGCTCATGATGCGCTCGCGGGTGCGCCCAGGCTAGGTGCAGAAACGATCCCGAACACACCGCGCCGGGCCCCATCAGCCTCAGATTTCACTACGGATTTCACGCTGCACTCAGGGCTCGGTTTTGTCCTGGCCTGGTGCCGCCGTGAGGCAGCACGCGGGCGTGAGAATAAACCCGTCACTCTGACACCACTCGTACCAAGACATACGGCATGGATGTCCCATTCATGCAGCTCCAGCGACATGGCTGGGACATCCACGCCATATCCGCCGGGCTGCGCCGCGATGGCGGGCAGGAATCCTCGGTCACGGGAATGCTGCGCGAGCACAGGAGCACCAAGGGGCCGCGGTCAAGGCGCGTTCTGGCCTCGCCGTCGGCGCAGCACCCAGCGGACGGCCTCGACGATGCCCCCGACGGCGAACCCGGTCCCCAGGGCGAGCAGGAGCCCCTTCCAAGCCGCGTTCTCGAACGCCCGCCCGCCGAAGTAGCCGAGGGCGGTGGCGTACAGGGCCCAGAGCAGGGCGGCCACCGCGTCGAAGGCGAAAAAGCGCCGCCACGGGTAGTTCAGCAGGCCCGCGCTGAGGGTCACGACCGTGCGTCCGCCGGGGATGAAGCGGGCGATCAGGATCAGCTGGCCGCCGCGCTGGTCGAGTTGACGCTCCGCCCAGGCCAGCCGCTGACGCGACTTCTCGCTGCTGAAGAAGCGGCGGGTCGCGGGCTCGCCGAAGCGCCATCCGATCAGGTAAGCCAGGTTGTCGCCAGCCATCGCGCCCGCAGTGGCCGAGGCCACGATCAGCGGGAGCGACAGATGACCGGAGGCCGCGACGACGCCCGCCGTGATCACAGCGGTCTCGCTCGGCACTATCGGCAGGATGGCGTCTAGCAGGGCGAGCAGGAAGATCGCCGCGTAAGCCCACCCCGATGCGTTGGCGACGTACTCGGTGAACTGGTTGAACACGAAGGCGCCCCCGGACTTAGCCATAGCCTACCCGCGGTGCAGCGGGCGGGCCTCGCGAGCCGCCGGTCAGGACAGGGCGAGGACGACGGCGTGCAGGATCAGGCCGACGCCGGCGCCGACCACCGTGCCGTTGATACGGATGTACTGCAGATCGCGGCCGAGGAGCAGTTCCAGCTGGCTGGACGTCTCGGCGGCGTCCCACCGCTCGATGGTCCCGGTGACGAGTTCAGCGAGATCATCGTGGAAATGATCGGCGAGTGCCCTGGCTCCGGACTCGACCATGCGCTCCATGCCGCCGGAAAGGCGATCGTCCGACTCCAGGCGACGGCCGGCCGCGGTCAGCAGATCCGCCAGCCGGCGGCGCAGCTCGGACTCCGGGTCGGCCGCCTGGGTGCGCAGGGCGTCCTTGGCCTTCTGCCACAGCGACGAGGACCAGTCCCGCAGCAGGGTGCTGCCGAGGACATCGCGCTTAAGGCGCTCGCCGCGCTCGCGCAGCTCCGGGTCGGTCTCGAGGCGGGCGGGGAGCCCGGCGATCCACGCGTCGAACTGGCGGCGGGTCTCATCGTCGGGATCGCCGGCCATGGCGACGAGGCGCTGGCGCAGGCGGTGGAACAGCCGGTCGAAGGCCCGCCGGTAGACCGCGTCGGGCACCCAGCGGGGCGTCTCGCCCTCGAAGAGCTCACGCAGCTCGGCCTGATGGTCGCCGAGGTAGTGGTCGGCGGCGAACATGATCGTGTTGAACAACTCGGCGTGATGGCCGCCCGCGATGACCACCCGGAGCGCCCGCCCGGCCAGCGGCGCCACCTCTACCGAGTCGATCGCCCGGGTCAATTCGGCGGTGAGCACGCGCTGGACGTCCTCATCGCGGAGAGCCTCGGCCACCGTGACCACCGCATCAGCGGCGTGGCCGGCGACGCGGGCCGCGTTGGCCGGTTCGGCCAGCCAGGCGGACAGCCGGGGGACGAGAGCTGCGGCCCGGATCCGTTCGGCCAGGACATCGGCGTTGAGGAAGTTCTCCTGCACGAACCGGCCGAGGGTGGCGGCGAACTGGTCCTTGCGCTCGACGATCAGCGCCGTATGCGGGATCGGCAGCCCCAGCGGACGGCGGAACAGGGCCGTTACGGCGAACCAATCGGCCACGCCGCCGACCATGGAAGCCTCGGCGCCCGCCTGCACGTAGCCGAGCAGGGTCCCGTGGACCCCGGCCGCGGTCACGGCCACGAACAGGACCGTCACCCCGGCCAGGAGGGCGGTGGCCCGGCGGCGTGCGGCGGCCAGCTGGCGGGTCCGCTCCGCCGCCGACTCGGGCACAAGCGAGGACGCCGGTGAGGCGGACATCGTCGCGGTAGGTTCCATCTGCCCCAGTCTGGCAGGACGCCGGCGTGGTACCGGCGGAGCCACATCGATGGTCTTCTCATATTCGCGGGTCAGCCGCAGTAATAGCCTGCGGCGCCGGCGGGTACACAGTCAGGACCGTACTGTGCGAGGGAGGCCAGATGCGCATCACCGATCTGCTTCGCGTCAAGGGCACGCGAGTTGTCACAATCACCCCGGACACGACGGTGCGCCAGCTGCTGGCGATACTCGCCGAGCACGGGATCGGTGCCGTGGTCGTCTCGGCCGACGGCACCTCGGTGGACGGGATCGCCAGCGAGCGGGACATCGTCCGGGCGTTCGCCAAGCGAGGCGCCGCGGCGATGTCCGAACCGGTCACGGCCATCTACACGGCCGAGGTGCACACGGTCATGCCGGATACCCAGATCGAAGAGGTCATGCGCATGATGACCGAGCGGCGGGTCCGGCACGCGCCGGTCGTGCTGGACGGCAGCCTGCGCGGGATCGTGAGCATCGGCGACGTGGTCAAGAACCGCATCGACGAACTTGAGACCGAACGAGCAGCGCTGACCGACTACATCACGAGTGCACGCTGACCGCGCCGGCCTGGCGGCTCAGGGACTGCCGCCCATCTGGCTCATTATGTCGTCGTGGGAGATGCCGTGCCGGTCCCCGAACTTCTTGATCTCCTCCATGGACACCGGATCGGGCAATTCCCGCGCCGCCTCCTCGGCTGCCTGCGTGTAACCAAGGCGACGCAGCAGGTCAATAACCCACTGCCTGTCTTGCGACATGGCTCCACCTTCCTGGCCGTGGCTGCATCTGCATTCGAGCCTAACGGGCGCACATGAGGATCCAGAACCGGCGAGCCCGGCCCTAGGGGCGTTGTGGTCGTCGTCGTCCGCCAGCGGCCCGAGGGTCTCGGCGACCCAGGCCCGCAGCAGCTCGAGCGAGCCCGACATCAGGGCTAGCGGCGACCGCTTCGGACACCCGGTCGATGTAGGAGTTCAGGGTCGCGGCGATGCGCATGCCCGTGGCGCTGACGATCGACGCGCTGTCGGTGCGCCGCCCGAGTTCGGCCAGGCACCACTCCTCGAACCGGCCCGAGCCGAGCCGGTAGGCGCGCAGCAGGGCGGCGACCGGAACGCCGTGCTGGGCCAGCCGGCGGGCGTATTCCTCGGCCGCCGCCGGGGCGCCCACGTTCTCCAGGTTGATGTCGTGCTGCAGGATATGCAGCATGGTGGCCACGTTTTCCGCGACGCTGGCTTCCAGCAGGGCCAGGATCCGCTGGTCGCCGCGCAGTGCCGTGATCTCCCGCACGATCAGCTGGTAGATATCCGCAGCCAGCTCGGCGGTCCGCGGAACGAGCGCCGACGAGACCTCAGACGCGCTTTCCGCTGCGGACGGGTTCGACCTGTCTATCGACGGATGGTACGTCGTTACTGCAGCTTTGTCTCCCTGCGAGCACGCCCGCCGGACGTGCAGATGCCGGCCAGCGCGCGAGCGGCGTCACCGCCGGCCGTCACCCGCGCGGCGCACGGCGGCGGCGGCCTGCCGCGCCGCTACCAGGATCGGGTCCCAGACCGGCGCGAACGGCGGAGCGTAGGCGAGGTCCAGGGCGGTCATGTCTTCGACCGTCATGCGGTTCCACAGCGCCGTCGCAGCCGTGTCGATCCGCTTGGCCGACCCTTCGTAGCCGACGATCTGCACGCCGAGCAGGCGTCCGGTGAGGCGTTCGGCAGTCATCTTGACCGTCATCTTCTGGGTCTCGGGGAAGTAGCCGGCCTTGGTGGTGGACCGCACGGTGACGGTCACGTATCTGAACCCGGCGCGGGCGGCGTCGCGCTCACGCAGCCCGGTCCGGGCGATCTCCAGATGACAGACCTTGCTCACCGCGGTGCCGACCACCCCGGGGAACGTGGCGTAGGAGCCGGCCAGGTTGTGCCCGATGACCCGGCCCTGCTTGTTGGCGTGGGTGCCCAGCGCCACGTGCTGGTACTGGCCCGAGACCAGGTTGAGGACTTCGACGCAGTCGCCGCCCGCCCAGACGTGGTTGTAGCCGAGGACCTGCATCTGCACGTTCGTGCGCAGGCCACCGTGCGTGCCCAGCGGCAGGCCGGCGTCCCGGGCCAGCTCGGTGTTCGGCCGTACCCCGAGGCCGAGGACGACCATATCGGCCGGGATGGAGCCAGCTGCGGTCACGACCGAGCGGATCCGGCCGTCGCTGCCGGTCTCGAACCCGGTGACCGCGGTGTCGGTGTGCACGTCGATGCCGATGCCCTCCATGGCCCGGTGTACCGCCTTACCCATGTCGGGGTCGAGCGTGGTCATCGGCTGCGCGGCGTGATCCACGACGGTCACCGCAAGGCCGTGCCGCACCAGGGCCTCGGCCATCTCCACCCCGATGTAGCCCCCGCCGACCACCACGGCCCGCCGCGGCTGGGCGCGATCGAGGTCCGCCAGTAGGGCGGCGCCGTCGTCGAGGGTCTGTACCCCGAACACGCCTGACGCGTCCGCGCCGGGCAGCGGCGGTCGCACCGGGATCGCACCGGTCGCGATGACGAGGGAATCGAAGCCTTCCCGGTACGACCGCCCGGTGGCACGGTCATGAACGGCCACCCGTCCGGCCGCGAGATCGATCTCCTCCACCTCGGTTCGCATGTGAAGGTCGATGCCGTTGCGCCGGTGCTCATCCGGCGAACGGGCGATCAGCTGGTCCGGCTCGCCGACATCGCCGGCCACCCAGTACGGGATGCCGCAGGCGGAGTAGGAACTGTACGTTCCGCGCTCGAACGCGACGATCTCGACCGCATCGCCCGCGATCCGCTTGGCCTGCGACGCCGCGCTCATCCCGGCCGCGTCTGCTCCGATGACAACGATTCGCTCGGTCATCGGATGCCGGCCGTGCTGTGGCGGGGCCTGCGCTCTGGCGCGGCGCCGCGGCGCCTGGTCACGATTCGAACACGTAAGTACCCGGCGCCGGATCGAGCGGCGGCCAGGCCGGGCCGCCGAGGGCATCCGGCGCGTCCTGCTCGCTGCCGCTGCGAGCGGCGAGCCACCGGGCGTAGTGCGGCCACCAGCTGCCCTGCTGTGCGGACACCTCCTTCAGCCACTGGTCCGCGGTCTCGCCGAGGATGGGCCCGCTGCGGAAGGAGGCCTTCGGGTTGCCGGGCGGGTTGACCATGGACGCGATGTGACCGCTGGTCGACAGCACGAAGTCGCGGTCGCCGCCGAGCAGCGCCCCGCTGCGGTAGCACGCTTGCCAGGCGCTGATGTGGTCGGCGATGCCGGCGATGACATAGGAGTCGACGGTGATCTTTGACAGGTCAACCGGCGAGCCTAGCATCGTGGCCGCGCCGGGAGTGGCGAGCGTGTTGCCCAGCGCGGCCTCCACGAACTCGCGGTGCAGGGTCGCGGCCATGCGCGTGGTGTCCGCATTCCAGAACAGCACATCGAACGGAGGTGGCGGGCGACCCTGCAGGTAGTTGTTGATCCAGTAGTTCCAGAACCAGGTCATTCGGGCGGAGCCAGGCGAATACCTCGGCCAGCGAGCTTCCGCTCAGGTACCCGCGCGCCGCGGACATGGCGATCGCCGCTCTGGCCGTTCCTTCGTCCACGATCGCGGCTGCCTGCCCGGCCTTGGTCTGATCGAGGACGGTCACGGCGAGGGTGAGCGCGGAGATCCGGTCGAGGCCGCCGGTTTCGGCCAGGTGCGCGAGGGTCATCGCGGCTAGGATTCCGCCCGAGCAGGTGGCGAACAGGCTGGTGCGAGGGCTGGCGCTGATGTCCTCGACCGCCGCAATCGCGTCGAGTATGGCCTGGCCGTAGACGTCCAGGCCCCAGTCCCGGTGCCGCGCGTCGGGGTTGCGCCAGGAGATGACGAACATCTGCTGCCCCTCGCGCAGCAGGTACTCGACCAGGCTCCGGCCGGGGGCGAGGTCCAGGACGTAGAACTTGTTGATGACCGGCGGGATCATGAGCAGCGGGCACTGCCTGACCTTCTCCCGCTGCGGGACGTACTGGATGAGCTCGAGCACCTCCGAGCGGAAGACCACGGCTCCGGGCGTGGTCGCCAGGGTCTGGCCGACCTCGAATGCGTCGGGCTCGACCATGCTCGGCACCCGGGGCGCGGTAACGCTGTCGCGGACGAGGTTCCGCAGCCCGGACAGTACGCTT
Source organism: uncultured Actinomycetes bacterium (assembly GCA_963841585.1). Lineage (GTDB taxonomy): Bacteria > Actinomycetota > Actinomycetes > Streptosporangiales > Streptosporangiaceae > Palsa-504. Next base: position 85,173 of record CAWJDK010000016.1, on the reverse strand, counting down.
CCGCCGCCCGTGTCGATCGCCGCCTTCCACGCGACCGGGCTGATCAGCGGGTTGTTGCTGGGCGCGATGGCGTCGAAGACGTTCTCCCGGACGAAACTCACGCGTTCGTTGTCCCGCCAGCCGAGCTCGGCGTCGGCGACCAGGGCCTCGGCGGTGGTCTCCGCGGCCAGGTAGGCCTGTACGGCCCGGCGCAGCATCGGATTCTCCCGCCAGGCCGGGTCGTTGAACCGGCGGTCGCGCTTGCCCGGGGCGATCTTGGACTGTCCGACGGCGACGCCCGTCAGCTGCCGGGCGAGTTCCAGGCCTCGCCGGGTGACCGCCCGCGGCCGCCTGACCAGGCCGGCGCCGAGCGCCAGCCACGACGAATTGGGCGCCAGCCGTCGTCCCAGGCCCAGCGCGGCGTCGGTCAGCAGCAGGTCGAGCGGCGCGGCCAGTTCCTCGCCGTCATCGGTGTCCGCGGTTGTCATGCCTGGCCTCCCGGTTCAGCGCTGAATGGGCAGTTCCCAGCATGCGCCAGCGGCTATGGGAAGTCGATGGTCTGGCGGACCAATCGGACGTGGCCCGGATGTTATGGCAGGCGGGCCTGAATGTCCGCGGTCGTGGACTCGGGCGGCTGGTCACCGTTCACCTCCACTAGGATGCCTCGGTCCCGGTAGTAGTCGATGAGCGGGCTGGTGGTCTCGGCGAACACGGCCAGCCGGTGCCTGATCACCTCGGCCGTGTCGTCCGAGCGGGCCCGGGCCAGCAGCCGCTGCAGCAGTACCGGCTCGGGTGCGTTCAGGTAGACGGCGGCATCCAGGACGCGCTGGTCCTCGTGCAGGAGCCCACCTTTCCCGGCTGCCTGATCCGCAGCCGCGCGGTCGGCATGTTCCGGATGACCGACGAGAAGGGCGGCGACGACAAGATCATCTGCGTCCCGGCCGGCGACCCGCGGCTCGAGCAGTTGCGCGAACTCGAGGACGTGCCCGAGTTCTACCGGCTCGAGATCCACCACTTCTTCACCGTCTACAAGGAGCTGGAACCAGGCAAGGGTGTCCACGACACGGCCTGGGCCGATCGCGTCGCCGCGGAGGCCGAAGTCGAAGCGTCCCGGCGGCGCTTGCGCGAGCTGGGGCATGGGCCTGGCCAGGCTGTCACTTGAGCAGGGTCGCGACCACGTTGATCACGAGTCCCAGCAGGACCGCGCCGAACAGGTAGGACAGCAGCGCGTGGTGGAGGGTGGCCCGCCTGACCGCCTTCGATGTGATGTTGGTGTCCGCCACCTGGAACGTCATTCCGACGGTGAAGGAAAAGTAGGCAAAATCGATGTAGGTCGGCGGCTCTTCCTCGTTGAACTCGATGCCGCCGACCGGCTCGGCGTAGTAGGCGCGAGCGTAGCGGAGCATGTACACCGTGTGCACGACGGTCCAGGACAGCACGACGCTTAGCAAGCCGAGGGCGATCAGGAACGCCTTCATGCCGCCAGTGGCCTGGCCGGCCTTGACGAGCGCGAAGCCGACCGCGACCAGCAGGGCCGTGCCCGCACCCACCACCATGAGCTCGGCGACGGCCGTGCTGGGATCTTCCCGCTTCGCCAGCTGGCCGGTAAGTCCGGGGTCCAGCCGCCATACCGAGCTCCAGACCCAGACCAGGTAGATCACGACGGCGACGTCCCACCCGACGAGGATCGCGGCGGAGGGCACGGTGAACAGCGAGGCGACCACCCCGACTACGGCCCCGCCCAGCAGGGCACACGTCACGCGCAGCCCGGATGAGGCCGGGCGCATGCGCCCGGCGTGGCCCGCGCCTTGGCTCAACGTCACCCCCCCAAGCCTAGAGAATCACCGGCCAGGTCGCCTCCAGCTGTATCAGCCCGAACCTCGGAGGCCTCCGTGATGACTGAGGGGGCGCTTGCCCGGAGAGCACGTGACCGTCAGTGCGGGCGGGCCCTCAACCGGGTGCCTACCCGTCACAACCAGGAGGTTCTCGTGGCAACGTTGGCAATCAGCATCGACCTTCCGCCCACTGGCGAACTCGAGACCACCGGTAACGGCACCTCGCCGACACAACCTCAGATGGACGAGGAGACCCGGGCCCGGCAGCGCTTCGTCGACACGGTGGCGTCATACCTGAAGTCGCTGACCGAGACGCCACCGCACCGGACCGGAAACGTCACCCGGGTCGAGTTGCTGGGCCGCAATGTCTTTTCAAAGCTCAACCACTACCTGCTGCTCGTCACCGTCGACATCGGAGATCCGGGCATCGAGGGACGTCTGTCGGCGCTGCTCCCGCAGGGAACCCAGATATCGGTCGTGGGTGAATTCACGCCCGTGCGGGAGTGGCCGGAACCCGCGAGGTGGGCTCCGCGGTGACCTCGTTCTCGTAGATAGCGCAGGTGCCGCCTCCGCCGACAGTCCTCGTCAGCTTCACGAGCATCACTCATCACTGCCGACGTTGCCGCGTACGGGGCTTGTGTGCCCCCGGCCCCATCTTGCGGGGCTTGTGTGCCCCAGACCCCATAACGCGGCTGACAAGCTCCGCCGTGATCCGTTTCCGCGGAAACGGGCTGCGCCATTGCGCGCGGTGCTGCCACGGGTCAGCTGGCCGAGCGTGGCCGACCGTCAATGAATTACGGTGGCAGTGGCACCTGGGCCGGAGGGAGCATCGGACAGGCCATGAAGTACATGCTGATGTTCTGGGTCGACGAGTCCGGCGAGGTGACGGCGGAAGACGATGCCGCACTGGTGATCGCCGTGAAGTCGTGGGTGGAAGAGATGTCCGAGCGCGGGATCAGGCGTTCCGGTGGCCCGCTCCGCTCGGCGGCCGAAGCCAAGATCGTGCGAGTTCATGAAGGCGAGCTGCTGGTCTCCGACGGGTCGTTCGCGGAGACGAAGGAGCAGATCGGCGGCTATGACGTCATCGAATGCGCCGATCTGGACGCGGCGGTCCGGATAGCGGCCGGGCATCCGCTCGCCCGGGCCGCCACGGTCGAGGTTCGGCCCTACTGGGAAGCTCCCTGGGATCACTGAGCCGCCGCGGCCTCGGGTCAGCCGCGGGGGCGCTGCGAGGCGGGGTCGTAAAGGGCGCGCAAGGAGGCGTCGGCGGGGATGCGCTCGCCCGCGATCTCGATCTCGTACTCACCGGCCGGGTACCAGGAGGGCGGCGTGCCGGGGGCGGGCGCGGTCACGTAACCGAGCGCCACCGTGCGGCCGAGGGTGTGGCCGTAGGCCGCCGAACTCACCCGGCCGATCAGGGCGCTGTCGCGGTAGACCGGCTCGTCGTGGTAGGCGAAGGCGTCCGGGTCGCGCAGGGCGAACTGGACCAGCCGACGCCCCACGCCGTGTTCCTTCTGCCTGAGCAGGGCGTCGCGTCCGCTGAAGCCTCCGGGCTTGTCCCAGGCCACGGCGAAGCCCAGCCCGGCTTCCAGCGGCGTGTCCCCGGCGGAAATGTCGTGACCCCAGCTCCGGTAGGCCTTCTCGATCCGGAGCGAATCGAGGGCGTGATAGCCGGCCGGGCGCAGCCCGTGTTCCTGGCCGGCCGCGGCGATCGTGTCGTAGACGTGCACGGCCAGGTCGGCCGGGATGAGCAATTCCCAGCCGAGTTCGCCGACGTAGGTGATGCGGGTGGCGCGCACGAAGCCGCAGCCGAGATCGATCTCCCGGGACGTCCCGAATGGGAAGGCCTCGGGAGAAAGGTCCTCGTCGGTCAGGGACTGCAGCAGCCGGCGGGCGTTCGGCCCCATCACCGGGACCATCGCCAGGGCCTGGCTGATGTCGGTGACGGCGGCGAACTCGTCCGGGCCGATATGCCGTTCCAGCCAGTCGCGGTCGCGGGCCAGGGTGGCGGGGCCGGAGAGGACCAGGAACCGGGTCTCGGCCAGCCGGGTCACGGTAACGTCGGCCTCGATCCCGCCGTGCGGGTTGAGCCACTGGGTGTACACGATGCGGCCCGGCTCGACCGCCATGTTGCCCGCGCTGACCCGCTGCAGCACCGCTTCCGCGTCCCGGCCCTGCACCAGCAGCTTGCCGAACGAGGAGGTGTCGAACATGCCGACGGCGTCCCGGACCGCGCGGTGCTCGGCCGCCGAGTGCTCGAACCAGTTCGGCCGGCCGAAGGAGTACTCGTACTCCCGCGCCACGCCGGGCGGAGCGTACCAGTTGGCCCGTTCCCAGCCCAGCAGCTCGCCGAACACCGCCCCGGCGGCCGATACCCGATCGTGCAGCGGGCTGCGGCGCAGCCCGCGGGCGCTGGCGCGCTGCTGGTAGGGCCAGTGGATCTGGTACGCGAGGTCCAGGGTCTCGGTGACGCGCTGCTCGAGGAAACGCCGGTTGGTCTCGTGCGGGGCGACCCGCCGGGGATCGGTCTCGGGCAGATCGAGCGGCGAGCGGCCGTCCACGATCCAGTCGGCCAGCACCGAGCCGGCCCCGGGGCCGGACAGGAACCCGACCGAGTTGAACCCGGCGGCGATGAAGCAGTTGCGCAGCCCGGGGGCCTCGCCGAGGTGGTAGAGGCCGTCCGGGGTGAAGCTCTCCGGCCCGCAGAAATGCAGCCTGATACCGGTGTCGGCCAGCACCGGCAGCCGCTTCATCATGTTCTCGTAGAACGGCCCGAGGTGGTCCCAGTCCTCGGGCAGGCGGGTGAACTCCGCGTCGGCCGGGATGCCGCGCGAGGCCCAGGGATAGCTGCCTGGTTCGAAGAAGCCGACCATGAGCCCGGCGCCCTCGTTCCGCACGTAGGCGAAGTCCGGGGCGGTCTTGATCGTCGGCAGCCCGCGGGGCAAGCCGGGGATCGGCTCGGTGATGACGTAGTAGTGCGCGAGCGCCTGAAGCGGGATGCCGACGCCGGTCAGCGCGCCGAACTCGCGTCCCCACATGCCGGTGGCGGCCACCACGTACTCGGCCTCGATGTCGCCGTGCTCGGTGGTGACGCCGGTGACCCGCCCGTCGCGCCGGGTGATCCCGGTCACCCTGGTGTTCTCGACGATCCGCACGCCGTGCTGGCGGGCGCCGCCGGCCAGGGCCATGGTGGTGTCGGTGGCGTTGCCCCGCCCGTCGTCCGGGTAGTACACCGCCCCGGCGAGGTCCCCGGCGTACAGCGGCGGGAACAGCTCGACCGCCTGCTCGGGGGAGATCGGCTCGGCGGTGATCCCGTTGCCGCGTGCGGCTGAGGCCTGCCGGAGCAGCTCCTCCAGGCGCTCGGCGCTGTCCGCGAGGTGCAGGGTCCCGGTCTGCTCGAACCCGGTGGCGAACCCGGTCTCCTCCGGCAGGGTCCGGAAGACCCGCAGGCTCCGGCGGACGATCTCCCTGGTGCCGTAGGTCGGCCTGGCCTGGGTGATCAGGCCGGCCGCGTGCCAGGTGGTGCCGGAGGTCAGCCGCTTGCGCTCGAGCAGCACCACGTCGGTCCAGCCTCGTCTGGCCAGGTGGTACGCGGTGCTGCAGCCAACGACGCCGCCTCCGACGACGACGACCCGGGCCCGGGCCGGCAGGGCATGTTTCACTCCGGCAGCGTAAGGTGGCCCGTTCTGGGCGGTCAATCAGTGGCCGGGCGGGGAGATTAGGGGCATGATGCCCTGTCGGAGGCCGAACGGACCGGCTGCTCGTGTTCATGACCGCCGAACTCGCCCGGGCAAGGTTTATTCTTAGTTAGTGATAAATCTGGCCGGCGACCGGGCGGCGCCGTCGGACCGGGCCACCGTGGAACGGACCGCGCAGGACCTGATCCTCGGAATGATCCGGCGGCGGACGCCGGTGGGGGTCAGCGTCGTCATCGAGGGCGCGCCCGGTATCGGCAAGACCTTCCTGGCCCGGCAGATCCTGGCTTCGGTCCCGCCCGGCCAGGCGAAGGTCCTCCGGGTGGCGGGCCAGCAGGGCCGGCGGAACGATCCCTTCACCGTCGCCAGCCAGCTCCTGGGTGAGCTGGCTGGTGACACGGACCCGGCCGACGCGGCGTTCGACTACGTCGACGAGCTGTGCGCGGACGGTCCGGTGGTGCTGTCCGCCGACGATGCGCACCACCTTGACGCGGCCTCGCTCACGCTGCTCCGCCGGCTGGTGTGGGCCGGCCAGCGGCTGCCGCTGGCCGTACTGGTCACGACCCGGCCAAGTCCGTCTCGTGAGCCACTGGCCATGCTCGTCCGGCAGGCCCAGGTACGGCTGTGGCTGCCGCCGATGGGCGCGATGATGGTGGAACGCCTGGTGTTCGAGCAGACGGGCCGGTGGCCTGGCCCGATGCTCCGCCGCATCCTGGGACTGGCCGCCGGCAACCCGCTCTTCGTCGGTGAACTGCTGCGCGGGTACCGGAACGCGGGCGCCGTGACCGATGTCGGGCCGGACGCCATCGAGGCCAGGTTCGAGCTCGACCTGCAGGCCACCGGGCTGGACGAGGTCATACGGGCCCATCTCGCCCAGCTCGACGAGCCAACCCGTGACGTGCTCGCCGCCATGGCGGTGTGGGGGCCCGACATCGGCGTCGACGATCTCGCCAGCATGGTGTTCATCCCGGCCGGCCTGATGGACGACCTGCTCGAGCGGGCCGTATCGTCCGGTCTGGTCCGCCGTGATCCGGCCGGAACGGCCGGCTTCAGCCACGACCTGTTCCGCGAGGTGACCTACGGTGAGCTGACCGAGGCTCAGCGTCGCACCGCGCACCGGCGAGCCGCGGAGGTGCTCACGGCGGCCGGTTACCGGCCGAGCCTCATCGCGGACCATCTGCTGCGCGCGGCCGGGACCGACGGCGATCCGGCGCTCGTCACCGCGCTGCGCGACGCCGTCGCGGCGACCCGCGGGTACGCGCCGGAGGTCACCGCCGACCTGCTCGATGACGTCGCCGCCGTCGGGGCGGACATGCCCGGGCCGTTGCTGCTCGACCATGCTGACGCCCTGTTCCGCCAGGGCCGCGGTGAATCCGCGGAGACGCTGATCCGCGAGCGCATCGCGACGGTCACCGATCCCGCGGTGGCGGCGCGGCTGCAGCTGATCTTGATCCGCTCCCTGATGAACCGGGCGGACGCGGCCGCGGCCCTGGCGGTGATCGAGCGGACCGCCTCGATCGCCGGGCTGCCCGCCGCTACCGTCCGCCAGCTGGAGGGCACCCGGGCCTGGCTGCTGATACAGGCCGGCCAGGGGCTGCCCGCCGCCGAACTCGAGGCGACGCTGGCCCGGTACGCCGCGGCCGGCGACGAAGACGCCCAGGCCAATCTGCTGGCCTCCATCGCCTGTACCGCCTTCCTGACCGGCCGCCCGGAGGCGGCGCTGGACTACATGCGCGCCAGAGCAGCGCTCCTCCCCGGCACGGACAGCTTCCGGTCGCGCAGCACCTCGCTGTCCCTGCCCGCCATGTTCGAGCTGGCCGCCTCCGGGCCCGCGGCCGCGCGGGCCGAACTTGACCGTGCGCGGCGGATGGCCGCCGAAGGGCAGGCCGGATGGCTTGACCCGTTTCTCGGCTTCACCGCCGGCGGGATCGCGTTCGCCGCCGGCGACTGGGACGACGCGGTCGCGGAGCTGGACGCCGCGCTGGAGCGGGCCGAGGAGACCGGTACCGGCTGGATCTCTCTGGCGGTCGGCTTCCGGGCCTACATCGACGCGCACCGCGGCAGCATCGGCCCGGCCCGGGCCCGGCTGGAATCCTTCCGGCACCGCGGCCTGCCGCTCCAGTTCGGCCATGACCGCCCGGGCTGGGCCGAACTGGCCGTGCTGGAAGCCGAAGGGGCGATCCGCGAGGCGGGCACGCTGGCCCGGACGCTGTGGGCCGCGGCCCGGGACCACTCCGGCCGCTGGGCCGCCGACCTGGCGCCCGACGTGACCCGGGTCGCGCTGGCCGGGATGGACCGCCGCCTGGCCGGCCAGCTCGGCCGGGACGTGCCGGCGCTGTGCCCGCCCGAGGTGTCGGACCTGGTGCACGGCATGCTCGCCGCCGACCCCGACGGGATCGGGAAAGCGGCCGATGACCTGGCCGGAACCGGCCGCCTGGCGGCCGAGGCGTTCGCCCGAGAAGAACTTGCCTGCGCCGCGGCGGCGGCCGGCGACCGGGACCGCGCCGCCGCGGCCCTGGACGCGGCCCTGACCGGATACCAGCGCATCGGCGCCGTCCCCGATCGGGACCGCGCCCTGGCGCGGACGCGCGCGCTGGGCATCCGCCGGAGCTCCCGGGAACCGCATCGTGACGCCGGCCACGGCTGGGCCGCCCTGACCGCGACCGAGGCCAGGATCGCCGCGCTGGTCCGCGAGGGACTGACCAACCGGGAGATCGGCACCCGGCTGTTCGTGTCACCCCGCACGGTGCAGACCCACGTCTCGCACATCCTGCAGAAGACGGGCCTGCGGTCACGGGTCGAGATCGCGCGTCACGCCGGGGCGTAGATCCGCCACATGGCTGATGCCTCCCCGGCGGGCCGACCGTAGCGTCCAGGGCATGAAATCACTGACGCTCATCCTCGCCTTCCTCCCGCTGATCGCCTTCTCCCTGCTGTCCCGCTTCCTGCCGCACGGCTACATCGGGATCGCCGGGCTGGCCGCGGCGCTGATCGCGCTGATCGCCATCCTGACCAGCCACCCCGTCTGGCCGCCGAAGATCCTCAACGCCTGCTCGCTCGTGCTGTTCACCCTGATCGCCGTCCTCGGCTTCACCCTGGGTAAGGCCGATGACCGGTGGCTGGCCACCTGGGGCGGCGCCGGCGTCGGCCTCATCCTGGGGCTGATCATCCTGGCCCTGGTCCCGGTGATGCCGTTCACCGAGCAGTTCGCCCGGGAAGCCACCCCGCAGGCCTACTGGGCCTCCCCGACCTTCAAGAGGATCAACCGCGTGCTCAGCGCCGCCTGGGGCCTGGCCATCTTCGCCGTGGGCCTGTCCCGGGTCGCGGCCGCGGCCATCGACGGTCACACCACTCGCCGCCTGCCCGAGACCCTGCTCGGCCTGGTCGTGCCGGTCGTGATCATCATCTACATGCTGAAGTTCTCCAAGAGCTACCCCGACCGCGTCACCCGTGAGCCCGCTGGGGCTCCCGTCGCCCATTGAGCCGGGAGTTCAGGACGCGTGGCCGGGCAGGATGGCATGCAGCATGTTCAGGGCGTTGCCGCCGAGGACCAGCCTAGGGTGCCACGGCCTGGACCAGCCATACCGCGGCGTCCAGGTGCACGCCCTCGGCGTCGGCGTACGGGGTGAGGGCGGCGCGCAGCGACGCGAGCGCACGGTCCGCCGTGGCGGCGTCGGCTCCGGCCAGCATCGTCCGGCCCATCGTCGCGGTGCGCAGGAAGCCGACGGCGTCGTCGACGCTCCCGCCGCCGCCGACCAGGATCGACGCGTGCTCGGACGCGATATCGATGTCCCGCCAGCCGGCCGCGGCCAGGATCGGGCGGAGCCGGTCCGGGTCGGCGAACGCGAACATGCCGGGGCCGTCGGCAGGGCCGGGATCAGGGAGCGGCAGATGCTCGGCCAGGGCGGCCCCGGGCACCAGCATCCACTGGTTGGCGGCCATCGGCTGCCAGCAGACGAAGACCAGCCGGCCGCCGGGCCGGGCGGCCGACCTGATGTTGGCGAAGGCGGCGACCGGATCGGCGAAGAACATCACCCCGAAGCGGGATATGACGGTGCCGAACGTGCCCGGTTCGAGCGGGTGTACCTGCGCGTCGCCTTGCTCGAACACCGCGTTGGCCAGGCCGGCCTCCGCGGCGCCGGCCCGCGCCCGGGCGAGCATCGGACCGGACAGGTCGAGCCCGGCCGCCTGGCCCGGCGCGACGAGCCGGGCGGCGGCGAGCGTCGTGCCGCCGCAGCCGCAGCCCACATCGAGCACGTTTCCGCCGGGCCGCAGGGCGGCAGCGTCCAGGATCAGGGCCGTGAACGGCGCGTGCATTCGGTCGTAACGGGCCTGGTTGGTGACCCAGTGGGCGACGCCGTTGCCGGTATTCCAGTGCTCGGCCTGGGCCGTGTTCGCGATGCTCATCCCGCGTCTCCTCGCCTGTGGATCGCGCCCGCGGAGTCCGCGACCGCGCCCACCCTTATCTGGTCGAGTACGGCCAGGAGCCGGTCGCCGTCGGCGGCGCTACCGGCGCGCCTGGCCAGCGCCGCGCCGATCCGGTCGGCGAGGGTGCTGGCCGCGCCCTGGAGCAGCAGAGGCCGGCCGCGCCGGAGCAGGTCGGGCAGCTCCCCGGCGCGGCCCGCGGCCGTGGCCGGGTCCCAGATGCGCTCGACGATCAGGTCGGCCAGCTTGCCCGCCAGCGTATCGAGGTCGCCGAGGAGCACCTCGAGCAGGTCGAGCGCCCCGTCGAGCAGGACGCCGACCCGGACCCAGTCGGCCACCAGGCCGAGCAAGGCGGGACTGCGGACCAGGAAATTATCCTCGCCGTGCGGGCGGACCAGCCCGATCCGGCTGGCCCGGCCGAGCGTCGCCTGCTCCAGCGCCGGCAGCCGCTGGAGCAGCTCCGCCCGGGTCAGGTACAGCGGCGTCTCGTCCAGCGCGGCCTGGCTCTCGTCGACGCCGAGCAGGGTCACCAGGTCCGTTCCGCTCTCCCACGCCCCGAGCAGGTCGCGTATCCCGGCCAGCGAGTAACCGCGCCGCTGCAGCCGGGTGATCAGCCGCAGCCGCTGGACGTGCCGGTCGCCGTACAGGCCCAGGCGTCCGCGCCGTTCGGGCGGCGGCAGCAGCCGCATCGTGTGGTATTCGCGGATCGTGCGCACCGGCAACTGGACCTGCCGGGCCAGGGCGTCGATGGTCAGCGGTTCATCGGTCTCCGCTGTGCTAGTCATGACTAGACAGTACCAAAGAACACTGTTACGGTAAATACCGTGACAGTCGACACTGGCATAGCGAACCGGCTCATCGCGGTGCTGCGGAGCGCCGCCGGCGCGCCGGGGCTGGAGTACAAGCGCCGGCCCGAGCCGATGCGGGGCGGGTTCTGGGCCGAGCTCTTCTCGTTCTCGCTGGCGAACCCGCCGGCGGGCTGGCCGGCCGAGCTGGTCGCCCGGCTGATGCCCGACCCCGGCTCGGCGCGCAAGGAGACGATCGTGCAGCGCGCGGTGGCCGCCGCGGGTTTCCCGACGCCCGTCGTGCGGGCGGCCGGCGGTCCCGACGACGGCCTCGGCCAGGCGTTCATGATCATGGACCGGGCGGCCGGCGGCTGGCGCTGTCGGGCCTGGACGGGCTGTCCCCGGCTGCCGTGCCGCGGCTGCTGAGCCAGATCCCTGACCTGCTGGCCACCTCGATGGCGCGGCTGCACGCGCTCGATCCCGGCCTGGTACGCGGTGAACTGGAGCAGCTCCGCGACATGCCCGTGACGGTGGACGGGCTGCTTGCGGCGCTGGTGCGATTCGCCAGTGCGTTCGGCCGAACCGACCTGGCCGACGCGGGTCGCTGGCTGGCGGACCACCCGCCGGGGCCGGCCCCGGACGTCATCTGCCACGGCGACCTGCACCCGTTCAACCTGCTCGCCGACGGCGACCGGGTGACCGTGCTCGACTGGAGCACCGCGCTCCTCGCGCCGCGGGCGCACGACGTCGCGTTCACTTCGCTGCAGCTCAGCGAGCCGGCGCTGCGTGTACCTGGCTGGCAGCGGCCGCTGGTCCGGATGCTCGGCCGGGTGCTGGCCCGCCGGTTCGTCCGCGCCTACCAGCGTCAGGCGGCGGTGGCGGTCGGGCCCGCCGAGCTGAGGTGGCATCAGGCCGTCGTCTGCCTGCGCGCGCTGGTCGAGGTGGCCAGCTGGGTGCACCTGGGCACGGCCGAGGCGCACGCCGGGCATCCGTGGCTGATCAACGGGCCGGTCTTCGCCCGGCGGCTCGCGCGCCTGACCGGGAGTCCGGTCCGAGCCCGTTAGGCGGAGCGGTTAGCCTGGTCGAGTTCGGCGGCGATCTCCGCGATGCGGGCGCGGAGCCAGGCGTGCGCCGGGTCCATCGTGCGGCGCGGGTTCCACCACAGCATCTCGGTGATCAGGGGCAGGTCCATGGGAGGCTCCAGGAACCGGACGTCGGCGGTGCGCCGCAGGTGGCCGGCCGCGCGTTCGGGCACCACCGCCACCAGGTCGGTGCCCTGCAGCAGGAACGGCGCGAGCAGGAAGCTCTCCACGGTGAACTCGATCCGGCGCGACACCTTGGCCTGGGCCAGGTAGGTGTCGACGATCGAGACCGGATGCCCGCGCACGGCGGTGTAGACCAGGTGCCCGAGGCGCTGGTAGGTCTCCATCGTCATCACGTCGCCCACCTCGGTGGTCCCCGCCCAGACGCAGCAGATCCAGCGGTCGGCGAACAGCCGCAGGCTGGGTAGCGCCGTGTCCGGCATGATCTCGATGGGTTCGATGACGAGGTCGGCCTCACCGTCGCGGAGCAGGCGGACCGGGTCGGGGGCGCGGGGCAGGACCTGGATGGTCAGGCCGGGAGCGGCGGCGGCCAGCCGACGCACCAGCGGGCCGATGAGCATGAGCACGCTGTAGTCGGAGCAGCTCACGGTGAGCGTCACGTGGTCGCGGGCGGGGTCGAAGCCGGGCCGGTTGTCCAGGGCGTGCTCGATGAGGCTCAGCGCCTCATGGACGGGCTGGCGGAGCGATTCGGCGCGCGGCGTCGGTACCAGCGTCAGGCCCTCGCGGATCAGCAGCGGGTCCCCGAAGAGTTTGCGCAGCCGGGCAAGCGTGTTGCTCATGCCGGGCTGGCTCAGCCCGACCCGTTCGGCCGCCCGGGTGACGTTCCGCTCGGCGAGCAGCGCGTCGAGCGCCACGAGGAGGTTGAGGTCGACGCCCGCGAGGCCCATTTTCCACTTCTAGCAGGATTTATTGCTGTCAGCAATGGTTTACATTCATAGGCTCCGATTGCCGAATGTTGGCTGGCTGCCTAGCATCGGACGCACCATCACGGCGGGACGCGCGAGAGGTTTCCGATGGACCGCGGAGCCAGCGAGGATGTACCCGTACTGATCGTCGGCGGCAGCCTGGTCGGCCTGTCAGCGGCGTTGTTCTTGCGCTGGCACGGCGTCGGCGTGCTCGCGGTGGAGCGGCACGCGGGGACGGCTATCAACGCCCGGGCCGGTCACTTCCACCTGCGCACGGTGGAGATCCTGCGCTCGGCCGGGCTCGAGGACGCCGTCCGGCGCACGTCGGAGGAGCAGTACCCGCCGGACGGCGGGATCAACAACGTCGAGTCGCTGGCGGGCCGGGAGATCGCGAATTACTTCCCGAACCTGAACGCCGGGGTGGATGAGTTCAGCCCGACGGTACGGCTGTTCATCAACCAGGACGCGCTCGAGCCGATCCTGCGGACCCGGGCCGCCGAACTCGGCGCGCGGCTGCGGTACGGCGCCGAGTGCACGTCGCTGTCGCAGGACGCGGACGGGGTGACGGCGGTCATCCGCGACCTGTCGGACGGGTCGGAGAGCTCGGTGCGGGCTCAGTACGTCGTGGCCGCTGACGGAAACCGCAGCCCGGTCCGCGAGCGGCTCGGTATCGGCATGCGCGGTCACGGCCTGCTGTCGCACAGCATCACCATCTACTTCCGGGCGCTGGCCGATCTCGGGCCGCTGCTGGCGGACCGGAACCAGGGCGTACACTACGTGACGAACCCGCTGATGCGGGGGTTCTTCCGGCTGGACCGGAGCGGCAACGCCGGCTTCCTGGTGGTCAACCTGGTGGGGGATACCTCCCGCCCGGAGGTCATCGCCGCTTTCCCGTCCGCCCCCTGGGCTAACGTGGCCGAGGGGATCACCGAGCAGCGGGCGCTGGAGCTGCTGCGGGCCGCCATCGGCGTGCCCGGCATCCCGGTCGTCATCGAGAACATCGCGACCTGGCGGGCCGAGGCGAACTGCGCGGAGAGGTTCCGGGACGGGCGGGTGTTCCTGGCCGGCGACGCCGCGCACGTGGTCCCGCCGAACGGCGGCTACGGCGGCAACACCGGCGTGCAGGACGCGCACAACCTGGCCTGGAAGCTGGCGCTCACGCTGAGCGGGGTGGCCGGGCCCGGATTGCTGGATTCGTATGACGCCGAACGGCGCCCGGTCGGGGAGCTCACCGTCGAGCAGGCGTTCACCCGGTACGTCACGCGGGTGGCCCCCTACCTGGGGACGGAGGACACCCAGCCGATCGTGGACGACTTCTCGATGGAGATCGGGTACCGGTACGACTCCCCCGCCATCATGCTCGAGCCGGGCGGCCCGCCGCTGCATCAGCATCCCCGGGAGTCCGGGGCCGGCCGGGGGCGCGGGCACCGCACGTCTTCCTCGACCGCGGCGGCACGCGGCTGTCCACGCTGGACCTGTTCGGCCGGAACTTCGTGCTGCTAGCCGGGCCCGGAGGCGAGGCCTGGCGGGACGCGGCGCTGGCCGTGGCCAAGGAGTTCGGAGTGGGCCTGGACGTCCATGTGGTGGGGAGTGACGGGCTGGTCGATGCCGGGGGCAGTTTCCCCGGATCGTTCGGTATCTCACCGTCCGGCGCCGTGCTGGTGCGACCGGACGGTTTCGTGGGCTGGCGGGCCGTGACCGCGGCCGGCGCAGCCGAAGAGACTCTCCGGCAGGCGCTCCAGACGCTGCTGTGCCGGGGCGAGGGCGAAGAAAGGTCCGCTCATGGCAACCGTTTATCGCGCTGACACCATCGGGTCGCTGCTGCGCCCGCAGTACCTGAAGCTCGCCCGCGAGCAGTCCGAGGCCGGCCAGCTCGAGCCGGCGGCGTACAAGGAGATCGAGGACCGGGCCGTCGACCAGGTGATCGCCATGCAGGAGGGCGTGGGCCTCGATGTCGTCACCGACGGGGAGCTGCGGCGGCACACGTTCATCGACCAGCTCACCGAGCAGGTCGAGGGGCTGACCCTTGACCCAGGGGACAGCGGCCACGTCCCCGTTCCGTTCCACGACGAGGCCGGGCAGCTGAAATCCGTCTTCACCATCCCGCTGTCGGTCACGGACAAGCTGCGGCGGAGCCGGATGATGACGGCGGAGGAGTACTCCTACGCGCGGGCCCGGGCCCGGCGGCCGGTCAAGGTGACGCTGCCGAGCCCGCTGATGCTGTTCCTGGTCTGGTCACCGCAGCGGTCACGGGACGCCTACCCCGACCCGTTCGACATGTTCGCCGACGGCCTGCGGCTGATGAAGGAGGAGGCGGCGGAGCTCGCTAGGCTGGGCTGCCGTTATATCCAGGTCGACGCGCCGGACTTCGGCCAGCTCGTCGACCCCTCGCAGCGGGAGTCCTGGGAGCGGGCCGGCCTCTCCGTCGACCGGGTCTTCAGCGAGGGCGCGGACATGCTGAACGAGCTGGCGACGGTACCCGGCGTCTCGTTCGGCCTGCACCTGTGTCGCGGGAACTACGACAGCGACTGGATCAGTACCGGCACCTACGACACCATCTCCAAGCAGCTCTTCCAGCGGGCCACCAACTACGACACCTTCCTGCTCGAGTACGACGACGAGCGGTCCGGATCGTTCAGCGCGCTCGGCGACGTCCCTGACGACAAGGTGGTGGTACTCGGCCTGGTCTCGACCAAGTTCGACCGGATGGAGCCGGCCGACCAGCTGGCCGCGCGGATCAGCGAGGCGAGCGGCTTCTTCCCGCGGGAGCAGCTCGCGCTGTCGACGCAGTGCGGCTTCGCCTCGGCGGGACCCGGCAACCAGATCAGCGAGGACGCCCAGGAGAACAAGCTGCGCCTGGTAGCCGAGGTCGCGGACCGAGTCTGGGGGTAGCGCACCAAGCTCATCCGGCTGGCCGCGCAACTCGAGCGGGCGCAACCGTGGGCCGGCCGCCGTCTTGCGGTGCACGCGGCGGGGCCGCGGGAACCGTAGCGCTGCCGAGGACGGCGGGACGGACGAACGGCGGGGCCTTCGGCAGCTCCGTGTGCTCCACCTGGGCGACGGCGAAGCCGGCGGCG
The DNA here is from genome assembly GCA_963841585.1 of uncultured Actinomycetes bacterium. Classification (GTDB taxonomy): domain Bacteria; phylum Actinomycetota; class Actinomycetes; order Streptosporangiales; family Streptosporangiaceae; genus Palsa-504. The sequence continues at coordinate 69,369 of CAWJDK010000016.1, read as the reverse complement.
CGGATGGAATCGAGCGTGGGGCGGTTGCAGTCGCAGCACACGACCAGCCGGTTCAGCCAGTTCATCCGGTCCTGCAGGCGGGCCGTGCCCGGGTCGCCGGACCGCAGGTGCTCGATGAACAGCAGGCGGCCGCCGGGGCGCACCACCCGGCGCAGCTCCCGCAGCGCCCGGGGCTGATCGTCGACACCGCACAGGACCAGCGTGGCCCCGCTGCTGCGCGGCCTGCCGGGAGACAGCTGCCAGTGCCCGCACTGGGGATACGTGCTGGCCGGGAAGATCACCCGGCGGCCGAGGCGGGCACGGAACTCGTCCAGTTCAGCCCGAAGGAGCAGCTCGCCGAGACCATCGCGGCGATGATGACCAACGCGCAGCGGGCGATGCAGGCTCGTTAGGCCGGTCCGGCGGAAAGTAGGAGCAGCGGGTTCCGGTCCGGACGGCCTGATCGAGGTGGGCGGCGGCGTCCGGGGCGCGGTCGCGGATGCGGGAGATCGCGGTCCTGATGGCCCGGGTGACGTTGACCCTGGCGCGTTCGGAATCCGCGCCGAGCTGCCGCGGCCGGCCGTCGAGCCCGGTCGCGGCGGCGAGCCCGCGGACCAGGACGTCCTTCTCGGCGCGGAGCCGGCTGGCCCGTTCGGTATCGTTCCACTCCTGCGCCTCGGCGAGTTCCTCGTCGAGGTCGGAGAGGCCCGGCCCGACAGGCTGGTGTCGTGGCTGTCGGCTGGCGATCTGTCCCCCGCGGAGGGCGTCGGGCGGGCGCGAAAGTGGGCTCTTGTCACTCCGGCACCTCCCATACCAGCGCGTAAGGCGTGGATGTCCCAGCCATGCTGCTCTAACTACTTGAATGTGGCATTCAAGTCATATGAGCGGGGCCGCGGGGTGCGGACATGGCGGAAACAGCATCGCCTCGATTTGACAGGACTGATAACCGTGTATACATACGGATATACGGAGGTGCGGATGCCGCCACTTGATCATGAGCATCCGGTCAGCCCGGAGCGGGTGGCCGCGGCTCGGGCCGGGGTGCTGCCGACCGGAGAGGCCGGACGGCTGGCCGGGCTGCTGGGGATGCTGGCCGACCCGGTCCGCTCACGGATCCTGTTCGCGCTGTCGGCGGCCGGGGAACTATGCGTGGGCGACCTGGCGCTGGCCCTGGAGGCCACCGAGGACCAGGTTTCCTACGCGCTGAAAATGCTGCGGCTGGCCGGGCTGGTCAGCTTCCGCAAGGACGGCCGGATGGTGTTCTACCGGCTATCCGACGGCTTCCCCCATCCGCTGCTCGAGCACTGCCTGCGCCAGCTGCTCACCATCGCCTCCCCGGACGGCCCCGATGCGGGTGCTTGACGCGATCGGACACGCCCTGGCCGTGGCCGGGTCGATGACGTGGCAGGTTATCTGGTCGCTGATCCTGGGGTTCACCTTGTCGGCGGTGGTGCAGGCAGTGGTCCGCCGGCAGACCATCGCCCGGCTGCTCGGCAGCGACAAGCCGAAGGCGCTGGCGCTGGCCACCGGATTGGGCGCGGCCTCGTCGTCGTGCTCGTACGCGGCGGTGGCGCTGGCCCGGGCGCTGTTCCGCCGGGGAGCGAGTTTTACCGCAGCGATGACCTTCGAGATCGCCAGCACCAACCTGGTCATCGAGCTGGGCATCATCATGGCACTGTTGCTGTCCTGGCAGTTCACCCTGGCCGAATTCACCGGCGGGCCGATCATGATCGTGCTGGTCGCAGTGGCGTTCAGGCTGTTCGTCCGGCGGCGGCTCATCGATGCGGCGCGCGAGCAGGCCGACCGGGGGCTGGCCGGGTCGATGGAGGGGCACGCCGCGATGGACATGAGCATCCAGTCCGGCGGCAGCTTCTGGCGGCGGCTAGGCAGCCGCGAGGGCTACACATCGGTCAGCCACATCTTCGTGATGGAGTGGGCCGCGGTCATCCGCGACGTCGTCCTCGGGCTGCTGATCGCCGGGGCCGTCGGCGCCTGGGTGCCGGACTCGTTCTGGCAGCATCTGTTCCTGACCGGCCACCCGCTGGCCGCCAAGGTCTGGGGGCCGCTGATCGGCCCGGTCATCTCGGTGCTCAGCTTCGTCTGCTCGATCGGCAACGTGCCGCTGGCCGCAGTGCTGTGGAACGGCGGGATCAGCTTCGGCGGCGTCATCGCGTTCATCTTCGCCGACCTGATCATCATCCCGATCCTGGTCATCTACCGGAAGTACTACGGCACCCGGATGATGCTGACCATCCTGGGCATCTTCTACGCCGCCATGGTGCTGGCCGGCTACGCCGTGGAGTTCCTGTTCGGCGGGCTGGGGCTGATCCCGGCCGAGCGGACGGCCAAGGTCACCGATACCGGCATCCAGTGGAACTACACCACCATCCTCAACATCGTTTTCTTGCTGCTGGCGGCGGCGCTGCTGGTCCGGTTCTACCGCTCCGGGGGCCGCCAGATGCTCGCGATGATGGGCGGCCGTCCCGACGTCAGCGGGCAGGCTGATCACCGGGGCAGGGGTACAATCTCGGCGACCCTGGCTGGCGACGACGGGAGAAGGGACGATGGTGTCGGCAACTTACCAGGTCACCGGGATGAGCTGTGAGCACTGCGTGCAGGCGGTCAGCGAGGAGCTCACGGCGCTGGCTGGCGTCACCGGCGTGACCGTGGATCTGGTTCCGGGCGGGCGGTCTGTGGTGACGGTCAGCAGCGACGCGCCGCTGGCCGGGCAGGCCGTCGCGGCCGCGCTGGACGAAGCGGGCGACTACCGGCTCGCCGCCAGCTGAACCGGGACGAACTCAGCGCCGCTGGCGCCCGGGGAATACTCACCGCGGCGAACTGAACCGCGTGCCCTCCTGGTGCGTGTAACACAGTGGGTAGATACCTCCGCTGGCCCTGCCGGACGCTCTCTCCGATCCGGCCAGCACCGGGACACCGGCCGTTCCGTGCGGCCAGAGGAGGTGGGCATGCGGCGGCAGCGCCTCGGCATCGTCGCGGTCACCGTGAACCCCTCCGCCACCCGGCTTCACCGCCCAGCCAGATTGTCGCTGTCGGGCCTTCGCTCCCTGGCCTGCGCACGAGAGTCCGGCTGACCGCCTGGCCGTGGTCCGGAGAGCGCGGGCCACGGCCAGGTCCGGCTTCGGTAACCGATCCCGTGCCGGAACCTCCAGGACCGCCGTGCCCGCGCCGCCGGGTCGGCTCGGGTAAGGCAGCAGGTCGCCGCGCTCTTCGCCGTGGCTTGGGCCGAGCTGAGGCCCGGGCTCGGGCTCGGGCGGCAGGGCCGGCCCGGGCAGGCCGCGGAACGGGGCGGCCAGGACGGGCAGCACGTACCGGCGGTTGCGGACCAGCGCGACCACGGCGATGCCGCCGTAGACGGCACACAGCAGGTAGCGGCCGGCCTGGCCGGGCACGGCGTACTGCGCGGCGAACAGCCCGAGCAGGGTGACGGCTAGCCAGCGCGGGAAGCGCAGGGTCAGCAGCACGGCCACCCCGAGCAGCGCCTGGGTGGCGGTCAGCAGGAACTCCTCGACCTGCCGGCCGTCCAGCGGCAGCGCCGTCCCGCCGCCACCGGCCAGATAGGCCACTGGCAGGCTGCCGACCAGCATGGTCCACTGACTGACCTTGCTCGAGATCAGCGTGCCGATGGCGTCGGAGCCCTTGCCGTGCAGTGCGAACACGATGGCCACGATGAACTCCGGTGCCTCCGACGCCAGCGGGGCCACCCATTGCACGAGCAGGAACCGGTCGATGCCCAGCTGGGTGCCGGTGGTGATGAGGGACTCGGCGAAGGGTTCGGCCGAGAGCACGATCACTACCGCGGCGAACACGAACAGCCCGGTCACCAGCAGGCGCCTAGGGCGACGCGGCAGGTCGCCGATCCGGGCGGCGGGCCCGACCAGATCCGGCTCGGACGCCTCGGCTCGGGAGGCCTTCCACAAGTAGAAGACGAAGAAACCGAGCAGGGCGAAGCCGAGGACCAGGCTGATCTGGCCGGACAGCGGGACCAGGAACGCCACGAGCGAGGCGATGAGGAGGAACCCCAGCTCGGTCCGGTACCCCGACTCCAGCACCAGCTCCCGAACGCTGCGCGCGGATCGCCGGGACGCCACCCACAGGGCGATGATCACCACCAGCGGCCAGCCCAGGCCCAGCAGCAGCCGGTTGGACCCGGTCATGTTGGCCGCCGCGTACTGCACGTAGCCCGGGTTGTGGCCGGCGGTATAGGAGAAGTACAGGTCCACCGCGTACTCGGGCAGGACCGCGATCACGGCCAGGAGGGCGATCGCCAGCGGCCCCGCGATGTCGACCCGGGCCGCTTCGGCCCCCCAGGCCAGCAGGAAGGAGGCGGCCACGACAGCCATGCCGAACGCCGCGAGGCTGAGCGGGGCGGCCGGGTGCACGCCGCTCAGGCGAAGGAACACAGCCGGGACGGTGAGCGCCACACACAGTACGACTGGCTGGACGATGGGCCGCGCCAGCTTCGGGGACATAACCACCCTCCGGACGGACGCGCCGCCCGGACCGAAGGACCGGGGCACCCGGCCAGGCGGCTAGCTCGCCGAAGGTCTCGCCCACCCTGGGTCGGGCCCTGCCACCGGAGGACCGCGGAGCCCTCAGTATGTCGACGACAGGTTGCCGGACTACTCCCGTTCAGACGCCCGCTATTCTACTCGTCATTTTGTTGATTGCGCAACTGACAATATCTTCGTGAGACAGGTCACCCCCATGGCGTAACCGGCCGCAGCAAAGCAGACTGAGACCATGCTGGAAGCGTCCACGCCGTCAGGGCTGCCGGGATCCGAGCCCGGGAGGTCCGGCTCGGAGCCGACGCAGCCTCAACTTCGTTCGGCCGCCGCGACGTTCGCCCTGCTCGGCAGCGCGCCCCGGCTGCACCTGGCCTGGCTGATGGCGCACGAGACGTCCGACGTCGGCACGCTGGCCCGGCGGGTCGGTCTCAGCATCCCCACCACCAGCCAGCACCTGGCCAAGCTGCGGCTAGCTGGGATCGTGTCCGCCCGGCGCGAGGGGCGGCACACCTATTACACCGTCGAGGATCCGCACGTGCTGACCATGCTCGAGCAGATCTTCGGCCACATCGCGCCGGACGGCACGCTGGCCCCCGATCCCTAGGGCAGGACGCGGCGAATCCCGGGTGGCCGGCTGGTCTGTATTCAGCAGGCCGCCGACGGGGCGGCGAAACCCCAGCACCCGGGAGGACATCATGCCCGAACAGCAGCTAGCAGGCGCTACGGCGCTGGTCACCGGGGCCAGCCGCGGCTTCGGCCGGGGCATCGCCACCGCCTTGAGCCGGGCGGGCGCGCAGGTCGTGGGGGTCGCCAGGGACCCCGGCCCGCTGGACGAGCTGGGCGCCGAACTCGGCGGGTCCTTCACCGCGATGGCCGCCGACGCCGCGGACCCGAACCTGGCCGGGCGGCTCATCGACCTCTACCGCCCCCGCATCCTGGTGCTCAACGCCGGCGCGACCCCGCTGCCGCGGCCGATCCAGCACCACACCTGGCAGACGTTCAGCCGCACCTGGGAGGTGGACGTCCAGCACGTGTTCCACTGGACCCGGGAAGCGCTGCTCACCCCGCTCGAGCCAGGCAGCACCGTGATCACGCTGTCCAGCGGCGCGGCGCTGCGCGGCTCTCCGCTGTCCGGCGGCTACGCCGGGGCCAAGGCCGCTATCCGGTGGCTGACCGCCTATGCCGCCGAAGAGTCCGGCCGGGCCGGGCTCGGCATCAGGTTCGTCTCGCTGCTCCCGCAGCTGACCCCGGCGACCGATCTGGGCGCGGTGTTCGCCGCCGCCTACGCCACCCGCTCGGGCGGCCCCGCGGGCGCCCCGGGCCCGGCGGTGACCCCGGAGGGGATCGGCCAGGCGGTCACGGAGCTGGTCAGCGGCGCCGGCCCGGACCAGGACGCCTACGTGCTGACCGGCGCAGGACTCCGCCCGCTATGAGCACGCCGGCGATGACGAGCAGTCCGCCGACGCGTTCGCCGAGGAAGACATAGGAGACGACGAGGACCCAGACGCAGGAAAATAACCCGCAGTCTTTCGCGATCAGGCGCCACGGCTTTCACAGCGCCCGCCGCCAGCCGGGTCGCATCAGCAGTCACGCCAGCCCGCGGGAACAGGCCCGGGCCGTCGGGCCGAACATCATGGGCCGGAATTCCCGCTCTTGCCGCAGATCAAGCCGGCAGGTTAATCGGCGCATCCGGGACCGACATGGACGCCGCATCCGCCTTACGATCTGGTGCGGGCGGTGCCAGGGGTGACGTTAGAGATTGCCGTTCTCGCGGCTGTAGAAGGGGACGGCGCTGGCGACGCCGGTGACGTTGCCCGGTGCCCGGATCAGCCACTGCTCGGCCCGCTTCCCCGGGTCGTACCAGAGCAGCGAGACGCTGCCGGTGCACTCGGTCGGGGCCTGGATCAGCAGCCGGGAGCCGTGCGCGGTCAGCACCTGGTTATCGCCGTTCGTGTGCGGCACCGTGACCAGCTTGATCGAGCCGCCGCGTGCCTGCCGGAAGATGTGCAGTACGCCGCACGGCCCGGCGGCCTGCAGGTACAGCTCGCTGGACAGCTGCCAGGCGTCTAGGTCGCCCAGGTCGCCGCTGCTGGGGTTGCGCGGCGGCGTCAGCGCCTTCGGGTGCGCGCCGCCGACCGGGACCAGCCAGAGCTGGGGGGCGGCGCTGCCCGGCGGCGTGCAGGAGGCCAGCACCGTGCCGCCGTTCCACCAGCGGACCGGGTTGCAGGTGTTCGCGCCGGCGCGGGGGACGGGGAGGGTCCTGATGAGCGAGCCGCGGTTGCTGACCAGCTTGAGGCCGCGGCTGGCGCCGGTGACGAACTCGGTGCCGGATGGCGTGTACAGCACCTGGCCGTCGGCCGAGTAGCCGAGCGACTGGACCAGCCGGCCGGACAGGTTGTACCGGGCCAGGATGGTGCCGTTACCCGATGGCCGGCCGGCCACGATGTTCAGGCCTTGCGGCGTGGTGTACCCGATCGGATTCGCGGCACCCGGCATGACGAAGGTGGTCATCCGGGCGGTCGCCAGGGTGAGCTGCGCGACGCCGCCCTGGCCGGAGAAGACCTGGAACAGCGCGCGCTTGCCGTCCGGTGACCAGGCGAGCAACTGCGGCGCGAACCGGAAGTCCGGCCACCGGGCCAGCTGGTACCGGGCGCCGCCCGGGCTGATCAGGTAGAGCACGACCGGACCGGTCCTGCCGCCCTCGGGCGCCGCGGTCGTGTACTGGGCCAGGACCCACCCGGGGCCGACGCGGTGCCACGGGACGCCGGCCGGCTGGGCGGCACGGACCGGCTGAGCATGGCCGACCGGCTGGGCGGCGGCGCCGGCGGTGGTCCCGGCGGCGAGCAGGAGGGCGCTCAGCACGGCGGCCACGATGACGGTCAGGGGGGTTCGGCGCGGGCTCATGCATTCATGACGCGGTAATCGCGCGGGTGGTTGCGTCACGTTTCAGGCATGCGGGCCGACGGTCACGGCGCATTCTGCGAGCCCACCGTGTCGGGGAGCTTGCCGGTCGCGCCGAGCTTATAAGCGATGATCATTCTCTGCTGGGACGGGACCAGGGAGACGCCCGCTCCGGCGATGACGTAGTCGCCGTCGACGGCGACGGGCGCGTTGGTTCCGGCGGACAGCGGTGTCTTCAGCAGGATCTGGCCGGTGCCCGCGTCGAGCGCGTACAGGTCACCGTGGAACGTGGTGGTAATGACGACGTCGTTGGTAACCGTGGCGGCGCCGTACGGCGAGGACGGGATCGGGGTGTCCCATTCGACCGTGCCGGTGTCCTGGTTGACCGCGACCATCTCGCCGGCGGCCTTGACGATGGCCGAAAGGTCTGTGGCCACCCCCGCGGTGTAGCCGGTCCGGGAGGCCGGAAGCGCGAGGTCGTTGACGGCGGCGAACGTGGTCGAGCCGTTGCTGGCCAGCTGGGTCTCGATGCCGCCGAAGATGCTCGGCTCGAGGCAGAACGTCGCGGGCAGGCTGACGTGCGAGCCGGGCTTGGCGTTCTCGGTGAGCAACCCGTCGTTCTCGTGCCCCTGGTGCCCGCCCACCGGGAGCTTCCACAGCAGCTGGCCGGTCTGCGCGTCCAGCTCGAACAGGATGCCCGCCTTGCCACCGTCGATCACCACCGGCCGCCCGTTCGCGGTGGTCAGCACCGGGTTGTTCTGCAGGTCCCAGTCGTACAGGTCGTGCGGGGTCAGCTGGTAGTACCACAGCAGCTTGCCCTGCGGGCTGAGCTTGACCACCGAGTCGGTGTACAGGTCGGGACCCGGCCGACTGCTCCCCAGCGGGTAGCTCTTGGTGCCGAAGAGCGGGGCGGGGTTGGCCACGCCGATATACACGTTGCCCTGGGCGTCGAACGAGGGCGCGTACCACTGGCCGCCGCCGGAGTTGACCGACGGGTGCCCCCACAGGTCCTGCACCTCGTCCCAGCTCCACTCCGGCGCGCCGGTCGCGGCGTCCAGGGCCCACAGGGTGGCCTGGCCGCCGCCGAGGTACTCGCCCACGGTCGGGTTGACCGGCACGGTGGACACGTAGACGGTGCCGTGGTCGTAGCCCGGGGTCATGTCGATGCCCTCGTGGTCGTTGCCGATCAGGGTCCGGCTCCACAACTGGCTGCCGGTCGCGGCGTCCAGCGCGAACGCGGCGTGGTTCGTGGCCCCGTAGACCACCCCGCTGACCACGTTGACGCCGTCCGGGCCGCCGTTGGGCGAGTTGTAGGCGTGCGTCCAGAGCACCTTTCCGGTGGCGAGGCTGATCGCCATTACGTTGGACTGCAGGTCCTGGACGTAGACCACGCCGTTCACGATCACCGGGGTGGTGGCGTAGGCGCCGTCGCTGTGCGCGGTGCTGGTCCGGAGCGGCACGGTCCAGGCCACGCCGAGCTTGGAGACGTTCGAGCTGGTGATTGCGCTGGCCACGTCGCGGGTGTTGGCCAGGTCGGCGCCCGGCAGCGTCCAGCCCGCCGCGGGCTTGCCGGTCGGGGCGACCGGGCTGCTCGCGGTGACCGCCGTCCCGGTCTTGGCGGCACAGGCCGCCGCGGCGGTGCTGCTACTGCCGCCGCCGCTGCAACCACTGACGGCCAGGCCCGCGGCCAGCAGCAGGGAGCAGCCGGCCGCCGCGGACCGCCGGCGAGGGCCAGTCATGGCGTCATCCCGCGGAACAGCTCAGCGTAGTCGTAGGCGGCCCCGGGATTGGCGCGGATCCGCTCGTCGATCATCGTGGCGTCCCGGCCGACGAGGATTCGCCAGGCCCCGGCGCGCACGCCGTCGAGGATGATGGTCGCCGCCTGGGTCGCGCTGAGCGGCGCCTTGTCCCGGAAGTCGTTGCTCATCCGGATCAGCATCTGGCGCAGATCCTCGGCGGAGGCGTCCTCGGACAGCAAGCCCGCGGCGGCCAGCCCGGTCCGCGCGTCGGCGGGGATCATCTCCTTCAGCTGAGCCTCGGTCATCTGCCCGGGATCCTTGCCGTGCGCGCGCAGGGTGTTCCCGAGGATGTCGGTGCCCACGTGACCCGGCATTACCACGGCCACCCGGACCTGGGGTGCGTTGGTCCGCAGGTCCTCGATCAGCGCCTCGGTGAAGCCCCGCACCGCGAACTTGGCCGCGCAGTAGGCAGTGTTCGGCATGCCCGGGCCCAGCGCAGCCCACAGGCCGTTCACGCTGCTGGTGTTGACCAGCACCCCGTCGCCGCTGGCGATCAGCAGCGGCAGGAAGGCCCGGGCGCAGTAGTACACCCCCCACCAGTCGACGGCGAACGTATGCTCCCACTCCTCCCGGCTGTCCTTGACGAAGCTGCCCGCACCGCCGATGCCTGCGTTGGCGAAGACCAGATCGACGTGATCGCGGGCGTGCTGCCCGAGCAGATCGTCGCGGAATCGCAGCACCTGCGCCTCGTCGGAGACGTCGCAGCCGTGACTGGTGACCAGGACGCTGGATCCGGCGCCGGCCCGGGCCAGGGCCGCGGTTTCCGCCACGGCGTCCGGGTGCCAGTCGCAGGCCGCGACCGAGCAGTCTTGCGCCGCGAGCTGGCGGACCAGCTCGCGGCCCATGCCGGAGCCGCCGCCGGTCACCACGGCGAGCTTCCCGCTGAAGGATTCCATCTGACCTACTCCCATCTGAAGAACCGCATGGCCAGGAAGCCGAACAGCACCGCCCAGCCGGTGAGCACCAGCAGCGGCGCGGCTGGCGGAAACGCCCCTCGCATAGAATCCTGGATCGCTTCCACCGCCGCGCCAAGCGGGATGACGTCGCTGACGTCGCGGAGCACGGCCGGCATGAGTTCCCGCGGCCGCCACAGGCCGGCGAAGAAGAGCATCGGGATGAGCACCAGCCGGCCGATGACGCTGGCCCCGTTCGCGGTCCGCGCCACCGCGGCGATCAGCAGCCCGAGGGGGAACAGCCCGGCTGCCGACAGCACGACCGCCACCGCGAACCCGGCCGGGTTGGCCGGGGCCGGCGTCCCGAGGGCGGCGCCCGCGACGAGGATGCCCGTGAGCCCGGCCAGCGCCACGCCCAGCTGGACGACGCCCTGGGCGGCGAGCAGCCAGGACGGCGGGACCGGCGTGGTGGACAGGCGGCGCAGCACTCCGATCTCGCGGTAAGTGACCAGCGGGATCGGCAGGCCGAACAGGGCGAGCATGGCCAGGCTGAACCCGATCAGGATCGGCACGTACTCCTCCAGCGGGCTGAACCCGCTCAGGCTGGCCTGGGGCTGACGGAACGTCGGGATGAAGCTGAAGATGACCAGCAGCGCCGCGGGCAGGGCCAGGCCGCCGATCAAGCTAGTCGGCTGCCGCCAGGCCAGCCTGGCCTCGTTGCGGACCAGCTGGCCGAACGCGGCGGCCGGCGCCGTCCCGGGCATGGTGAGGGTGGTGGTGGTCATGCCATCGCTCCTTCCTTCTGGGTGAGCGCGACGAAGGCGTCCTCCAGGTTCGAGCCGCCGAGCTGCACGTCGCGGGCGGTCACCCCGGCCGCGGCTAGCGCCAGGACCACCGCGTTGACCAGGTTACCGGTCCCGGTAACCAGCACATGCTGGCCCTGGCGCGCGACGCCGCGCACCTCGGGCAGCCGGGTCAGCGGCGTCTCGTCGAACGGGCCCGAGGGGACGAACCGCACGGTCTTCCCACCCTGGGCACCGGCCGCCAGGCGGTCCGGGGCGTCCAGCGCAACGACCCGGCCCTGATCGATCAGGGCGACGCGGTCGCAGAGCCGTTCGGCCTCTTCCATGAAGTGGGTGACCAGGATCACCGTCACGCCGCGGTCCCGCACCCGCTCGATCAGCCCCCAGGCGTCCCGGCGGGCCTGCGGGTCCAGGCCGGTGGTCATCTCGTCCAGGACGGCGAGCCGGGGCCGGCCGATCAGCGCCAGCACGACCGACAGCCGCTGCCGCTGCCCGCCGGACAGCGACCGGTAGAACTCACCGCACTGGCCGGCCAGGCCGAGCGCCCCTGTGAGCTCGCTGACGTCGGCGGGGTGGCGATAGAACGACCGGTACATGTCGAGGATCTCGCCCACCCGTAGCTTGGGCGGGAAGGCGCTGGCCTGCAGCTGCACCCCGACAACCTGAAGCAGTTCAGCCCGATCGGCTCTGGGGTCCAGGCCGAGCAGCCTGATCGTGCCGGCGTCCGGTTCGCGGAGGCCGATAGCGCATTCGATGGCGGTGGTCTTCCCTGCCCCGTTCGGTCCCAGGATGCCGAAGATCTCCCCCTCGGCCACCGACACCGAGAACGTCGTCCACCGCGACCAGGCTTCCGTAGGTCTTACGGAGGTGGCTGATCTCCACCGCGGATGAGTATGTCGTCATGCCCTCAGGGTCGCCCGGGCGGGCGGGTCCGCGGCAGGGGTGGAATCACCCACAGGGGGTTAGACGAGTCCGGCGGTGAGGGCCAGGCGGGTGAGGTCGACACGGCGCCGGCAGCCGGTCTTGTCCCTGATCCGGTCCAGGTGCGAGCTGACCGTGCGCACCGTGATGTAGAGCTGGGCCGCGATCTGCGCGTCGGTGCGGCCCTGCGCGACGAGGGTGACCAGCTCACGCTCCCGGGGGCTGAGCCTGGGCGGGGCCGGGGACGACGACTGCGGCAGCGGCGGCCGTGCTGGCGGCCCGGTTGGCGGCCCGGTTGGCGGCTCGGCCGCGGCGAGCAGGAGGGCGTACTCGGCTGCGGTGGCCAGGCTCATGGCCGCGCCGCGTTCCGCGGCCGCCCGGGCCGCGGCCGGGCCGAGCTGTTCTCTCGCGTTCCGCTGGAGTTCCTCCCGCTCGGCCCGGTTCCTGGTGTCGTACGGAAGCGGCCAGGGACCGCTGAGTGCGGACGCCGCCGCCCACGCCGTGATCGCCTCGGCCGGGCGCCCGGTGGCCGCGCACAGGTGGCCGCAGCAGTCCAGGCTGACCAGGACGATGGGCCGCAGCCCGGTCTGCGTGCCGATCTGGAGCAGCTCGCGCAGATGCGCCGTCGCGTCGTCGATGCGGCTGGCCCGCAAGTCCAGGAACACCTTGTTCCACAGCTGGCCACTCAGGTTCGTCAGGTCGCCCACTTCCCGCGACGAGGCCAGCCCGGCCGCGCAGGCGTGCTCGGCGGCGGCTAGGTCGCCGGTCTCGATCATGATCATCGTCACGAACTGGCTGAGGGCCCGGTGCAGCCCGCCCGCGGAGTCGCCCGGGATATCCTGCGCCTGGCGCGCGAGCCGGAGAGCGCCGTCCCGGTCGCCGGCCCGCCAGGCGACCGTGCTGAGACAGGTCAGGGCGACCGCCTCCAGGCCCCGGTAGCCCGTCTGGCTGGCCACGTCCATCGACCGGCGGGCATCGGCGGCCGCCTCGGCTACCCGGCCCATCTGCAGCCGCGCCGCTGACAGGCCGGCCAGGCAGAGCGTCATCAATAGCAGACCCACCGGGTCTGCCAGCCGGTGCGTGCTCTCGAGGGCATCGCGGACCACGGTGTAGTGCTCCACGGCGGCGTCCGGCTCAGCGAGCTGGCAGGCGGCCTGACCGAGCAGCATGCGGGCGCCGCACCACTCGTTGCTACCGACGTCGGCGTGCTCGGCGGCCGCGGCCAGCAGCGGCGCCTGGCTGGTCAGGCGGCCCCGAAGCTGCCACCACGGGGACTGGGTCAGCGCGAGCCGCAGCGCCAGGGCGGGGTCATGCTCAAACGCCCAGGCGAGCGCGTGGCGCATGCTGGTTTCCTCGGCGTCGAAAAGCCGCAGGCTGGCCGCCTCCCGGGTGCGCGTATGCAGCCCGGCGGAGGTCTGCTCGGCCAGTTCAGCCACGTACCCGGCCAGCGCGGCCGTGGCCTGGTCGTCCTCCCCGGCCTCGGCCAGCAGCCCGGCCCCGTAGGCGCGGAGGGACTCGAGCATCGTGTAACGGGTCCGGCCGTCGGGACCGGCTCGGGGCGGGACCAGCAGCGAGCAGTCCACAAGCCGCGGCACCGTCTGGCCGGCCACGGGCCCGGCCACCGCCTCGGCCCCGTCCAGGGTGAACGGTCCCGGGAACACCGAGATCGTGCGGAACACCCGCTGCTCCTCGGCGTCGAGGAGCTGATAGCTCCACTGCACCGCGGCGGCCAGCGACCGCTGCCGCTGCTGGGCCAGCCGGTCGCCGTCAACCAGCAGCGCGAACCGGTCGTCGATCCGGTCCAGCAGCTGCGGCACGCCGAGCGCGTCCACCCGCGCCGCGGCCAGCTCGATCGCCAGCGGCATCCCGTCCAGGCGCGCCACCAGCTGAGCCACCGTGGCGCGGGTCGTCTCGTCGAGCGTGAAACCGGGCTCCACCCGTCCGGCGCGGTCCGCGAACAGCGTCACCGCCTCGCACTGCGTCGCGGCGGCCGGGTCAGCGGGATCGGGCAGGGTCAGCGGGCCCAGCCGGTACCGCATCTCGCCCGCTATGCGCAGCGGCTCCCGGCTGGTGGCCAGCACCCGCACGTCGTCGGCGCCGAGCAGCAGCCGGCCGCACAGCTCCGCGGCCGCGCCGATCACCTGCTCGCAGTTGTCCAGCACCAGCAGCAGCTGCCGCTGGGCCAGCGCGTGGGCCAGCGCGTCAGCCGCCGCCACCACGGGGAGGTCATGGAGGCCCAGCGCCGCCGCCACCGCGGCCGCCACCTGCGCCGGATCGCGGACCGCGGCCAGCTCCGCCAGCCACACCCCGTCGGCGAACCGGCCGGCCACCTGCTTCGCCACCACCCCGGCCAGGCGCGTCTTCCCCGCACCGCCTGGCCCGGTCAGCGTCACCAGCCGGCATCCGGCCAGCTGGGCGGCGACCTCGCGGGTGGCCCGGGCCCGGCCGACGAAACTGGTCAGCGAAGCAGGGAAGCCGTGCAGGCTTCCCGGTGGGCCGGCCACCGCAGAGCGCTCCACAGCGGTCACCCTAACCGCGGCGGGCGTCGTGGTACAGCCCGCGTTGCCCGTGTGTCCAGAGGTCGCGGTCTGCTAACGATCCTCAGGAGTGACACCACTTACGCGGTTATGCCGGTGTTACGGTCCCGAAAAGTCTTACTAGCTGAAAAGTCAGGTTCTGGTCACGCCGGGGGGTCCGGCGGCCGCCGGGTGGAATGTCGGGCGTAAGCCTGACGGCGTATTTCCGCGGGCGGACATGCACGCGCCTCCCTCCGTGCCTCCTTATCAATCTGGTGTGAGGCGCAATGGCGGCTATCCGGCGTCCCGTCCGCTCACGGCCCATCAGGGTATTCCTGATCAGCATGTTCGCCGTGCCCTTGGTCTCGCTGCTGGCGCTGTGGGGCTTCGCGGCGAGCATCACGATCAGCAATGCGATCAGCGACCACGAGTACAACGTGAGCGCCGCGGCCATCGCCTCGGGGGTCAAGGGGCTGACCATCGGGCTGCCCCAGGAGCGGGTGCAGACCTACCTCTGGCTGGTCAGCGGCCAGACGATGCCCAAGGCGTCGCTGCTCGCCGCCAGGCACCTAGTGGACCAGGGGATTCCGGCCGTCCGGTCCGCCCTGAACGCCCAGCAGGGTCAGCTCTCGGCGCAGTCCAAGTCGGAGCTGAACGCCCTGTTCACCGAGCTCGGACAGCTCGGGACGACCCGGGCAACCATCGATTCCGGCGCGATGAGCCCGACGGCCGCGTTCGGCGTCTACGACACCATCATCGACCACCTTTACCTCTACTTCGACACGTCGATCCAGGATCGGGGGGCCTCGCTGACGGGGATCTCGGTCGGCGCCGCGGACTCGGGGTACGCGTTCGAGATGACCACCCGGGAGATCGCGCTGGTGGGCGGCGCGCTGCTCAACCACGGCCAGATGAGCGAGACCGCCCGGACCCTGTTCGCCGGCAGCGCGGCGGACCGGCACCTGCTCATGAACGAGGCCCTGGCCCTCATGACGCCCAGCCTGAGCGCGGGGTATGTCAGCCTGGAGAACTCGCCGGCCTACCAGCAGTTCCAGACCTTGGAAAACCAGGTCCTGGCCAGCACCGGCGGCGCCGTGCCGGTGAATGCCGGTCAATTCCAGTCGGTCTCGCAGTCGGTCGTGGGCGCCATGGAGAAGACCCAGCTCGCCAACGGTAACCAGCTGACGGCGATGAGCGCCTCGCTCAGCGACCGGCTGGTCACCGAGGCGGCCCTGGCCGGCGGCCTCGGGCTGGCCGCCGTGATCGTCTCGGTCTTCCTGCTGGTGTGGTTCGGCCGCAAGGTCACCAGGGACCTGGGCGGGCTGAACGATAGCGTCCGCAACATGGCGGAGGAACGTCTGCCGCGCGTGGTCGAGCGGCTGCGGCGGGGCGACGACGTGGACGTGGACGCCGAGTCCCCGACGCCCAGCACCAGCAGTATCCAGGAGATCTCGCGGATCGCGGAGTCGTTCGGCACCGTGCAGGCCGCGGCCGTCTCCGCCGCCGTCGACCAGGCCCGGCTGCGCAAGGGAGTCAATCAGGTCTTCCTGAACATCTCCATGCGCAACCAGTCCCTGCTGCACCGGCAGCTGGGAATGCTGGACTCGATGGAGCGGCGGACCAGCGAGCCGGGGGCGCTCGCCGACCTGTTCCGCCTCGACCACCTCACCACCCGCATGCGCCGGCACGCCGAGGGCCTGATCATCCTGTCGGGCGCCGTGCCCGGCCGCGGCTGGCGCGACCCGGTGCCCGTCGTCGACATCCTGCGCGCCGCGGTCGCCGAGGTGGAGGACTACGTCCGGGTCGACGTGGCCAGCGAGTCGGACGACCTGATCGCGGGGAACGCGGTCAGCGACGTCATCCACCTGATCGCCGAGCTGGTCGAGAATGCCGCCGTGTTCTCCCCGCCGAACACCCGGATCGAGGTCAGGGCCGAACAGGTGGGCACGGGCCTGGTCGCCGAGGTGGAAGACCGCGGCCTGGGCCTGTCCCCCGACGAACTCGACGACATCAACGCGCGGCTGGCCAGCCCGGCGGAGTTCGACCTGGCCAACAGCGAGCAGCTCGGGCTGTTCGTGGTCAGCCGGCTGGCGGCCCGGCACGCCATCAAAGTCTCACTCCGCCGGTCCGTGTACGGCGGCACCACGGCCGTGGTGCTGCTGCCGTTCGGCGTGGTGGTGCGGCAGGAAGAGGCCAGCCGGGCGGATCGTCAAGACGACAGGCCAGACGACACCCTTACCCGCGGCCTGACCGGGCGGCACCGGATGCCGGCGATCGCGTCCGGGCGCGGCCCGGGCGGAGCGGCGGACACCGGGGAGCGGGAATGGCCGACGGCTCCCTGGGAGACCAGGCCGCCGGAGCGGAGGGGCGAGGTATCGCCGCTGGCGGCTCCCCCAGCGACCGCGGCGGCGCCACCCTGGGCCCCGGCTCCCCAGCCCGGGACGTCTCAGACCGGGACGTCTCAGCCCGGGATACCCCGGCTGGAGCCGTCGCGGCCGGAGGAGCCGGGAGGCGCGACCCCCGTCGGCCCACCCGATGCGCTGGCCGGTTCCGCGTCTTCCGGCAGCCACCTCGGGATGCCCATCCGGGTGCCGCAGGCCAGCCTGGCCCCGCAACTGCGGGCCCGGGGCTCGGGTCCGCAGGCCCCGCGGGCGGCGGCCCAGGATGAGTCACCCGGAGCCGGGCTGCGATCGCCGGAGGCGACGCGCAACATGCTGACCTCGATGCAGCAGGGGTGGCGGCGCGGCCGGCTGGACGATCTCGACAACCCCGAGGACGCCCCGGGTGTCGGAACTGACTGATAGCGAGGCTGGGTAATGGCACAGGCTGACACGACCGGACAGCTGAGCTGGCTGCTGGAGAACCTCGTCGATCAGGTTGAGCACGTCCGGCAGGCGGTGGTCCTGTCCCGGGACGGCCTGGTGGTGGCGGCGTCGCGGGGGCTGACCCCTGAGGACAGCGAGCGCCTCTCCGCCCTGGCGGCCGGCCTGCAGAGCCTGGCCAGGGGTACCGGCCGGCACTTCGGTGCCGGCGAGGTACGGCAAACCATCATCGAAATGGACTCCGCCTTCCTGTTCGTCATCGCGGCCGGCCGGGGCACCTGCCTGGCCGTGCTGACGTCGGCGGACGCGAACGTAGGCCTGATCGCCTACGAGATGGCGATGCTCGTGCGGCGGATGGGCAAGTACCTCGCAGCCGAGCCCAGGTTTCCCGACCATGAAATCGCGGCGGAGTGACCTCTGACGAGGGTTACGGGGACCGCTGGTTCGACCGGGAGGCCGGCCCGGTGGTCCGGCCCTATGCCGTGACCAAGGGGCGGACGCTGCCGAGCGGCGGGGCGGCGTTCGGCTTGATCGATGTGGTGATCGCGACCAGCGACCGGCAGCCGCAGTACCTCCGGCTCGGGCCCGAGCACCGGCGGATTCTGAGCCTGTGCCGCAGGCCCACGTCGATCGTGGACCTGACGTCGGAAATCGACCTCCCCCTCGGGGTGGTCCGGGTTCTGCTCGGCGATCTCACCAGCGAGGGGATGGTCCGGGTTCTCTCCACGCAGAAGCAGCCGGTGACCGATGAGCGGCTACTGAGGATGGTGCTCGATGGACTTGAATCACTATGACGGCGGGCTTCCGCCCGCCGGGGCCGCCGGAAGCGGGCCGTCGACCGCCAAGATCCTCATCTCCGGAGGCTTCGGCGTCGGGAAGACCACCCTGGTCGGCGCGATCAGCGAGATCAGGCCGCTCAGGACCGAGGAGCCGATGAGCGACCGCAGCGTCGGCATTGACGACACCCGGGGGGTGAGCGCCAAGACCACCACCACGGTGGCGATGGATTTCGGCCGGATCAGCTTCCCATCGGGACTGGTGCTGTACCTGTTCGGCATGCCAGGCCAGGAGCGTTTCTGGTTCATGTGGGACGAGCTGGCCATCGGCGCGATCGGTGCCGTGGTGCTGGCCGACACGCGGCGGGTGGCCGACTGCTTCGCCTCGATCGACTACTTCGAGAGCAACGGGACGCCGTTCATCATCGCGGTCAACTGCTTCGACGGCGCCCCGCGGTTCGAGCCGGACGACATCAGGATCGCGCTGAGCCTGGAACCCGAGGTGCCCATCGTGCTGTGCGACGCGCGGGAGCGGGATTCGGTGAAGCAGGTGCTGGTGAGCCTGGTCAGGTACGTCATGAGCAGCAACCGGCAGAGGAACCAAATCAGCATGACCTGAGGGGCCGCGGGAGTTAGCCGCACCGGGAACCTGGCGGGCGGCACCATTGGGCCGATGCACGGCTGGACACGTGGCGTGGCGTGGATGCCGCGTTCACGTTGTTCCGCGCATCATGACGAACCAGACCTGCGCCTCAACCGTGTTGCTTGTGCGTTCCTAGCAAGCTCTTATGACTGATGATGCGAACACCGTCGGTCCGCTGATGCCGTTTATACGGCGTGGATGTCCCATTCATGCAGCTGGAACCAGCGTAAGAGGCGGTGTGTCAAGCGTTTCCGGTGATGCTGTGGCGGGTCTGTGAACTGGGATTATCGCTGAGGGTGGGGCCGGTGGCGGCGGGGTTGCCGGGTGCGGGCATGGCGGAGTGCCGCCCTGGCGGGATGCTGGTGCCGGGGCGGTGCGGGTGCCCGTGGCCGGGGTCTTCTCGCCCTACGTAGTGCAAGCGGGCTCGGCCCGCCCGCGGGTGCGGGCGGGCCTGCCCCGACAGCGTTCAACCGGGCTGGTGAGAAGGCCCCGGCGGCCCGGGGACAGCTGCCCAGGGTTCCAGCCGAGGTGGTCCTCAACGACATGACGGGCTCGCTGTCCCCCCTCTCATCAGGGAGGATGGTCTAGGGCGCCGGTGAGCGGCGCGGGGCGCCGCCGCTGGTCAGGCGGCCTCCGGCTGGCAGGCGAGGCCGGCGGCGACGGCGGGGTCCCAGCTGGTGCCGTGGACGACCAGGCAGTAGATCCAGCGCAGCAGCGAGGCGGCGCAGGCCACCCGGGCTTTCGCGCGCCGGGCGCGGGCCGCGGCCGCCGCGCCGCGCCGCGGGCCGGCGGGCCGGGCCGGCTCATCGGCCGCGGCGGTTCCGGCCAGCGCGGCGTACTTGGCGGCCAGGACCGGGTTGTGCACCAGCATCGGCCAGACCGCGCGCCAGGCCGCCAGCCGCAGCCCGGGCCGGCCGCGGCGGGAGATGCGCGCCTGGCCCTCAAAAGCGCCCGAGGCGTTCCCGGCCGGGGACAGCCCGGCATGCTTGACCAGCGAGGAGGAGCTGTCATAACGGCGCGGGTCGCCGGTCTCGGCCAAGATCGCCGCCGCGCCCACCGCGGTCAGCCCGGGGATGTCGCCCAGCCGGGACAGGCCCAGCTCGCCCAGCACCGCGGCCATGTCCGCCTCCACCGCCCGCAGCTGGGCCCGGATCCGGGCCAGGTCGCCCAGCTCGTCGGCGATGCGGCGGAACAGGCCCCGGCGGGACCAGATCACCGCGCCCTCGGCATCGGCCAGCGCGGCGAACACCGCCCGGGCCACCCGGCCGCTGACCCGCTTGCCACCCCAGCCGCCCACCGCCGCGCGGACCGCGGCGGTGAACTCGCCCAGCCCGGCCGCGGCCAGCTTCTCCGGCCGCCCGCCGCACCGGCCCGCCGTCACCTGCACCGCCGCCAGCCAGGTCACCGACTTAAACGGCTCCGCGCACGCCCCCGGCACCACCGGCCAGGCCACCGACAAGAAATCCCGCACCCGGGCCGCCGACGCCGTTGCCGCGGTGACCAGCTGCGCCCGCCGCCGCCCCAGGTGCCGCAGGTGCGCCCAGGTCTCATCCAGCTCCTCCGGCACATAACAGTGCAGCTCGGCCGCCAGCCGGGCGATCAGCACGCAATCAGACTCATCAGCCTTGTGCGGCGTGTAATCCTGCTGCTCCCGCGCGATATGGCTCACCAGCGGCTGGACGCACACCAGCGGCAGCCCCCGCTCCGCGCACAGCCGCTGCACCTGCATCCACCGCGCCCCCGTCGGCTCGCACGCCACCGCCACGTGCGCGAACCCCTTCACCCGGGCCTGCGCCACCGCCCAGTCCAGCGCCTCACCCAGCCGGAACGCCGGCACCCGCACCGTCCGGCGCGCCAGCACCCGCACATCATGATCGGCCGCCGCCAGCGCCTGCTTCTGATCCCCCAGGTCGATCCCGATCACCGCGCCATCGCGCGGCAGCAGCTCCCGCAGCCGCTCCCGCCGCGCATTCCGCCGCGCATCCCCCCGGGTCATGCCGCTACCCTTACCCATCAGAACGTCCTCCTTCTGCGTTTGGGACACCAAGCCCGTACTACCGCACCAGGAGGACGTTCCTGTACCAGCCGCATCACCACAAGACAACCGCCCCTAGCGCGTCGTCCTATTACTACGACATGGCTGGGACATCCACGTCGTAAGAGCATGGTGTGGATGATGCTGAAGTTAATAAGGAGTGCTTTCGAGTCTGATGAGAACGGGCCTTAAGATGACGGGGGCAGCGGCGGGATCGGGCAGGCAACTGGGGGCGTTTCCGCGGAAACGCGGGGTGGCGCGGGCGGGCGTGCGGGGCGGCGCAGGGCACGAGCGTGGGCGAGCGCGCGGAATGCCTAGGTCCAACTGATCATTGACGGTTCGGCTTCAGGTGATGCTTGACGCTTTCTAGGGCCTGGCTGGGATAGGTGTTATTTTCCGTCTTCTGAGTACCGGACGCCAGTTCGTCTGTTTCCTTGGCCTTCCGGGTGGTTGCGCATGCCCGCCATCGCGGGGTTTGCGCGTCGCGCGCGCTGGCGGGGCAGGCCTGGGCCTGCCCGCTCTTCCTGGTCCCAGGGGCCGCAGCGGTCTCCGGGGTCAACGGCGCGCCGCAGGCGCGTCCCGCGCAGCGGGATGCGGAGCACCGTTGAGGCCGGAGGGGCGGCCCCGTAGCCTGCGCGGCGTGCCGGGAAATGAGCGGCGGCGAAGCCGCCTCCTTCGATGCTCTTCGGGCCCGCGCAGCGGGCTGGTCGCAGTCACGGGGCCTGACCTGCCGGGTCAGGGCCGAACAGGGACTCGCCATCGTCGCCGCCGAGCAGGAAGGTGAACCGGTGCAGGTCCTGGCGCAGTCGCGCGGTGCCGTAGGCGGGGTGGCCGACGTAGTCCCCCAGCGAGACGGCGAGCCGGTCTGGGTCGCGGGCCAGCCAGCCGGCCAGGAACTGCAGCAGTTCGGCGAGCTCGAACGCGTCGACGGCGTCCAGTCTCAGGTCAGGCATGGGTTGCCTCCTTCGGGGCGGGTGCGGGATGAGCCGGGTGGTTCGGTGTCGCGTAGGCCTTGTAACGGCGGGTCTCCTGGCTGGTGGTGCGGGGCACGACGCCGACGGTTTCCCCGTCGATGACCAGCCGGAAGGTGTCGTTCTCGGACAGGACGGTGACGGTCTTGCCCGCGTGGGACATGCCGACCTGGATGCGCTGGCGGGCGACCTGGATGCCGCCGCGGCTGGAGACGCGCCGCTGCACGGTGATGGCCGATGGCGGCAGCGGGGCGGGGCCGGCCAGGCGGACGCCTTGCAGCCGGTGCCGCTGGCCTGGCGGGATGGGACAGGGCAGGGTGCGCCAGAGCACGCCGTCTTGGGTGATGACGTGCATCAGCTGGCCATCGAGGCGGATCCGGGCGCGCTGTCCGGCCAGCGGGGAGCCGACCAGGATCAGCTGATTGCCCACCGTGATCCCGCCGGCGGCGGTGACGAGCCGGTCGACTTCCACGCACCTGCTGGCGGCCAGGGCGCCGGGGGCCGGTCCGGCGGGTGGCGGCCCGGCCGGGCGGGCCCCGGACAGGCGCAGCCGGGCCAGGTCCACGCCGGCCAGCCGGGACGGCACGGTCTTGATCCGCCACCCGCCGGTGCTCAGGTGCACGCTGGCGGTATCGATCCAGAACCTGACCTGCTGCCCGGCGCGGGCCGGGCCGAGCCAGAATTGCTGCGGGCCGACGGTCATGTTCCCTGACGCCGGGACGACCCGGTTGACCTCGATCGCGTCCGGCCAGCTCACCTGTTCTGCGGCTGCCAGCGCGTCCGCAGATCCGGGGGCCGGGCAGGGGATCGGCTGCAGGTCGGCGGGCGCCCACAGCGGCAGGTCATCGTCGTTTCCGGTGGACGGCCGGAACCGCTCCGCCGGGGTGGCCATGTCCAGCGACTGGTGTGGCCGGTCCGTGTTGTACTCCTGGCGCCAGGCATCGACCGCGGCCTGGGCCGCCTCGACCGAGGCGAACGGCCCGGCCTCATCCAGGAAGTCGGTTTGCAGGGTCTGGTGCCAGCGTTCCACCTTCCCGGTGGTGGTCGGCGAGTACGGCTTGGTCAGCAGCTGCCTGATGCCGTTCTTGCGGCAGATCCGCTCGAACAGCACCTCGGCCGGGCGGGGCCTGCCGAACCGGCCGGTGAACTGCTTGCCGTTGTCAGTCAGGACCTCCTCGGGTATGCCGTAGGTCCGCATGGCGGCCAGGAATGCCCGGCAGATGGCGCGGGCGGTGGCCCGCCGCGCCACGGTGGCGATCACGCAGAACCGGGAGTGATCGTCGATCCCGGAGATCAGCTTCAGTTCCGTGCCATCGGCCAGGAACACCGAGCCGGTGATGTCCATCTGCCATAGCTGCATCGGCTCCTCGCGCTGCCAGCGCTTGTAGTCCTGGCGACGGCGCTTGCGCTTGCGGGCGGGCACCAGCTGATGGCGGACCAGCACCCGGTAGATGGTCGACCGGGACGGCAGCGGGCTCACCTTCGCCTTGCCCAGCTCGAACAGCAGCCGCCGCGGCCCCCACCGCGGATGCGACCCGCGCATCCGGCAGATCAGCGCCTCGACCCCGGCGTCCAGCTGGCGGGGCTGATGAACAGGGCGGTGCGAATGGTCAGCCAGCCCGGCCAGCCCGTCCCGCTCATACCGGCCCAGCCAGCCGTGCACCGCCTGGCGGGACACCCCGTACCGGCGGGCCACCTCGGCGACCGGCGCCCCCGAAATGACCTCCATGACTGCGTGATAGCGCTGCTCCATGACGCTCAACTCCACGAGCATGGCCCGGCCACCCTCCGCCGCGAACAACATCACGACGGGGCATGCCCGGACGGGCGGTGTCAAGCATCAGATGAAGCCACTGTGTCAACGATCAGTCGGAGTCGGACAGGCGAGCGCGCGGAATCAGCTGCCGAGGTATTTGAGGACGGCTAGGACACGGCGGTGGTCGGTGCTGGTGGGGGGAAGGTCGAGCTTGAGGAAGATATTGGTGACGTATTTTTCGACCGCGCTGGGGCTGACGTTCAGGGCCTCGACGATGCCCGCGTTGGAGCGGCCCTCGGCCATCAGCTTCAGGACCTGCTGCTCGCGGGGGGTGAGACGGTCCATGGGGTCGTCACGCCGGCGGACCAGGAGCTGCGCGACGACCTCGGGGTCCAGGGCGGTGCCGCCGGCCGCCACCCGGCGCACCGCGTCAAGGAAGTCGCGGACGTGCGCGACGCGGTCCTTGAGCAGATAGCCGACGGAGCTGGTGGCCTCCGACAGCAGGTCGGTGGCGTAGCTCTCCTCCACGTACTGGGATAGGACCAGCAGCGCGACGTCCGGGAACTGGCGCCGAATGACCAGGGCGGCCTTGATGCCCTCGTCGGTGTGCGTGGGCGGCATCCGGACGTCGATGACGGCCAGCTCCGGCTGGTGCTCGGCCACCGCGCGGAGCAGCTGCCCGGCGTCCGGCACGGCCTCGACCACCTCGAAGCCGCCGTCGGTGAGCATCCGGGTCAGGCCGTCCCGCAGCAGCACCGAGTCCTCGGCGATCACGATTCGCATGGCAGCTCCGCGGTGATGACGGTAGGCCCGCCGGGCGGGCTGTCGATGCTCAGCGTGCCGTCCACCGCGGCGGCCCGCTGGGCCAGCCCGTGCAACCCGGTGCCCTGCCCACGTACGGCGCCGCCGCAGCCGTCGTCGGTGACGGCGATGCGCAGCACGTCACCGGCTCGCGTCACGGTCACCTCGGCCCGGGTCGCCTGGGCGTGCTTGACCACGTTGGTGATCGCCTCGGAGACGATGAAGTAGGCCACCGCCTCGACACCGGGCGAGGCGGGCCGCGGCACGTCGACCCGCAGCCGGACCGGCAGCGGCGCGCGGGCCGCCAGGCCGGAAAGCGCCGGGCCGAGCCCGCGGTCGCTGAGCACGGCCGGGTGCAGGCCGCGGATGAACTCGCGCAGCTCAGTCAGGGCCAGCACGGCCTCGTCGTGCGCCGCGGCGATGGCCTGGCGGACGGGTTCGGGTTCGGACCCGAAACGCTCGCGGGCCATGCCGAGGTTCATGGCCAGCGAGACCAGCCGCTGCTGCGCGCCGTCGTGCAGGTCGCGTTCGATCCGGCGGCGTTCGGCGTCGGCCGCGGCGACCAGGTTGGCGCGGCTGCGGGCCAGGGACTCGACTCGCTGCGCCAGCTCCTCGCGGCGGCCGGGCCCGAGCAGCGTCCGGGCCATCTTCTCGTCGGACCTGGTCACCCACTGGGCCAGCCCCGGAGCAACGGGGAACAGGGGCACCAGCAGGCCCCCGGCCAGCCCGGTGAACAGAGCCAACAGGTGGTACCCGAGCTGGTGCCCGGTGCGCCCAATGGGCCGAACGGGCGCGGGGATCTCCGCCCCCAGCATCGCGCGGAGCCTTGACCGCTGCACAGCGCTGAGTCCCTGCACCACCCACGGGACCAGCGCCGGGATCAGCACGGCCACCGCGACGTACAGGGCGGCGTGCGCCCAGCCGCCCGGGCCGGCGGCCAGGCTGAATACCGCCGCGCCCCAGATCACGATGAGCCCGCAGAGCAGCACGCCGTCGGCCAGCCCGGCCAGCAGGCCGGCCAGTGCGTTCTTGGTCGCGCGCCAGGTCATGAGGTCACGGTATAAGGGCTCCCGGCCGGCCAGTATGGGGTGCTCCTGCCGAACGGGTGGGGTTTTCCCCAGTTACGACAGGCTGGGCGCCACAATTACAGGCGCCCGCCCGTTCGGCACCGTGGATTTCATGATCGAGATCCACGAACTGACCAAACGGTACGGGCCTACCACCGCCGTCTCAGACCTGACGTTCACCGTCCGGCCTGGCACGGTCACCGGCTTCCTCGGGCCGAACGGCGCCGGGAAATCCACCACGATGCGGATGATCCTCGGCCTGGACGAGCCGACTAGCGGCTCGGTCACGGTCAACGGCCGTCCGCCCCGGGCGCACGCCGCGCCGCTGCACGAGGTCGGCGGCATGCTGGACCCGCGGGCGGTGCACCCGTTCCGCAGCGCCTACCACCACCTGCTCGCGCTCGCCCAGACCACCGGCATCCGCCGGTCCCGGGTGGACGAGGTGATCGACGCGGTCGGGCTGCGCTCGGTGGCGGGCCGGCCTGGCAAGTTCTCCCTCGGCATGGCGCAGCGGCTCGGCATCGCCGCCGCGCTGCTCGGCGACCCGGCCACCGTGGTGCTGGACGAGCCGGTGAACGGGCTGGACGTCGAGGGCATCCGGTGGATGCGCGGGATGCTGGCCGAACTAGCGGGCCAGGGCAAGACGGTCTTCGTCTCCTCGCACCTGATGAGCGAGATCGCGCAGACCGCGACGCACCTGGTCGTCATCGGCAAGGGCCGTCTGATCGCCGACACCAGCGTGGCCGAGTTCACCGCCGGGCACGCGTCGCTGGAAGACGCCTTCGTCGACCTGACCAAGGACGCGGTGGAGTACCGCGCGGTTACTTCCGAGGAGGAGAAATGAGCACGCTGCGGGTGACCCAGGCCCGGGTGATGAAGTCGGAGTGGACCAAGCTGCGTACCCAGCCGGGCGCGCTGTGGTCGCTGCTGTCCGCGGTGGTCCTGGTCGTCGCGTTCGGCATCCTGTACAGCCTGCTGCGGGTGGCCCGGCCGCCGCACGGGGCGGCGGTCGCGACGTTCGACCCGACCTCGATCAGCCTGGCCGGGGTGCAGCTCGCGCAGATCGCGGCCGGGGTGCTCGGCGTGCTGCTGATCACCAGCGAGTACGCCACCGGCCTGATCCGGACCACGTTGGCGGCGGTCCCGCGGCGGCTGCCCGCGCTGTGGGGCAAGGCGGCCGTGCTGGCCGCCGCGGTGGTCGCGGTGAGCGTCCCGGCCGCGGTCGCGGTGTTCCTGGCCGGGCAGTCGATCCTGGGCCGTCAGCACCTGTCGGTGTCGTTCGGCGATCCGGGAGTGGCCCGTGCGGTCATCGGCAGCGCGTTGTACCTGGCCGTGGCCGGGCTCCTCGGCCTGGCCCTGGGGGCACTGCTGCGGAGCACGGCGGGCGGGATCGCGACGCTGTTCGGCCTGCTGTTCGCGCTTCCGATCCTGGTCGGCTTCCTGCCCGGCAGCCTGTCCGGCGAGATCGGCAAGTACCTGCCCGGCGCGGCCGGCCTGGCCGTGACGACGGTGCACCCAGACCCGGCGACGTCGCTGGGAGCGTGGACCGGGTTCGGCGTGTTCTGCGCCTACGCGGCCGTGCTGCTGGGATGCGCCGCGGTCCGGATGCGGCGCGGGGATGCGTAGCCTGGCTTCAGTTGATGGAGGCCAGCTGTTTGCGGCCGCCGCCGGTGCTGATCGCCGCGGTTACGGAGGAGGAGACGGCAGATGAGTAGTCAGGTCCGCGAGCTGCTAGCCAGCGGGTTCGGTCAGCTGCGGCACGAACCGACGGCGAAGCGGATCCAGGCCGTGCTGGGCGGCGAGACGGTGGTGGACAGCACCCGGGCGGTACTGGTCTGGGAGCCGCGGCGGATCGTGCCGTCGTACGCGGTGCCGGCCGAGGACGTCCGCGGCGAGCTGGTGCCGGCCGGGCCGGCCCCGGACGGTCCCGGCGACGACGTTGGTGTCGCGCTGGCCGACGTGACCGCGCTGCGGGTGCTCGACCCGAGGGTTCCGTTCACCGTGCACAGCGCCGAGGGCGAGACGGTCGACCTGCGGGCGGCCGGGCAGGTGCGATCGGGCGCCGGCTTCCGGCCGGCCGACCCGGACCTGGCCGGGCTGGTGATCCTCGACTTCGGCGCGTTCGACGCCTGGTACGAGGAGGACGAGCAGAACGTGGCCCACCCGCGTGACCCGTTCCACCGGATCGACGTGCTGCCCAGCTCCCGCCAGGTCCGGCTGGAGCTGGACGGCCAGGTGCTGGCGGTCAGCTCCCGGCCGGTCCTGCTGTTCGAGACCATGCTGCCGACCCGCTACTACCTGCCGCGCGCGGACGTGACGGCCGAGCTGGTACCCAGCGCCACCCGGACCTGGTGTGCCTACAAGGGCCAGGCGTCGTACTTCTCGGCGTCCGCCCGCGGGCGGCTGGTTCCCGACATCGCCTGGAGCTACCCGGATCCGCAGCACGACGCGGCCCGGGTCCGCGACCTGATCGCGTTCTTCGACGAGCGGATCGACGTCATCCTGGACGGCGAACGCCGAACCCGGCCGGTCACGCCCTGGTCGTGAGCGTAACCGGAGGCGCAGCCGCCTCCTCGAGGACCAGATCGAAGTTGATCGCCGCACCGGCCATCAGGCCGGCCGCCGCGGCCGGCCAGCCGGACCCCGGTCAGGCCGCTGGTGTCGGCCTCGACCTGCTCGACCTCGCCTTCGGTGACGGCGACGCCGAGGGCGGCGAGCTGCCCGCGCTGTTCGGCGTCGAGCCCGGGACCGGTGACCCGCCCGGCCGCGCGGCCGGGATTGAGCCGGGCTCGCCGAACAGCCCGCGCAGGTAGCCGGTCACCGCGGGCATGCGGCCGGGCCTGCCCCGCGCCGCCACGTGGCCGTCCGGCCGGACCAGCACGACCGGCCCGGTGCCGTCGGCGGTGACCACCACGAGATCGTCCCGGTAGGGCGCTAGCCCGTCGACCGCGGTGAGCGAGCTGGCATCGGGCACCACCAGCACGTGCCGGCCGTCGCGCAGGACCTGGTGGAGTCTGGTGGCCCGGCCGCCGACACGGACGGGAGTATCTGGCATCCGCTGCCCGGCGTGCGGGTAGCTGACGTAGACCTGGCTGATCCGGCGGGCGGCCCGGCGCTGGATCACCGCGCTGCGGCCGAGGACGGGGACGACGATGTCGCGGACCCGGCGCTTGACCGGATGGCTCATGGTGCCGTAGTGGACCAGGGCGTGGGTGAGCTTGACGACTTCCTCGGCGACCGGGAGCCGTTCGGCGCTGTAGCTGTCCAGCAGGGTGTCGGCGGCCCGGCCGGAGGCGACCAGGGCGAGCTTCCAGCCCAGGTTGTGCGCGTCGAGGATGCCGGTGTTCAGGCCCTGGCCGCCGGCCGGACTGTGGATGTGCGCCGCGTCGCCGGCCAGCAGCACCCGGCCGCGCCGGCTGGCGCTGGCCGACCGGCGGTGGCAGCGGAAGCTGGCCAGCCAGGTGGGGTCGGAAACGATGACCGGGCGGGGCGCCCGCTGGCTGGTGAGGTGCTGGATCTCGGCCAGGGTGGGGGCCTGCTCGCCGCGGTCGCCCGCGAACGGCAGGGTCAGCCGCCACCGGTGCCCGCGCATCGGGAACAAGATGACCGGAAGGCCGTCCGGCCGGAAGAACGCGTGAATCGCGTCCTCGCGCAGGCCCCCGTCCGGCAGGCCGCCGCCGAGCAGCACGTCGGCGAGCAGCCAGTCCTGCGGATAGGGCTGTCCGTGGAAGGTCAGGCCGAGCTCACGCCGGACCCGGCTGTGCGCGCCGTCGCAGCCGACGACGTAGCCGGCGGTGATCGTCTGCGTCTGGCCCGCCGGGTGCCGCACGGTCGCGGTGACGGCGTCAGCCCCTGGGATCAGGCCGGTGAGCTCGGCTCGCTGCTCGATCGCGCCGCCCAGCTCGGCGATCCGGGCGCGCAGCAATCGTTCGGTCTGGTCCTGCGGGAGGTCGAGCAGGTAGCCGAACCGGGAGCCGCAGCGGCCGAACTCCAGGCTGGTCAGGCAGCGGCCCTGGGAGTAGAAGCGGAGCTGGCGGACTACCTGGCCGCGCTCGGTGAAGCGCTCGGCCAGGCCCATCATGTCGAGAACCTCCAGCGTGCGGGCGTGGATGCCGATCGCCCGGGCCTGCAGCGTCACCCCGTCGCCCTGGTCGATGACGCGGGTGCGGATCCCGCGGGCGAGCAGTTCGGCGGCGAGCACGAGCCCGGTCGGGCCGGCCCCGACCACCAGCACCTGGCAGTCCAGGCCCGGCCCGGATGGTTGCGTAGCGTTCATGCCGCCCACTCTGCGCTGGCCGGTGTCTCCCGCCATCCGAAGGACTACGTAGCCGCTACCTATCCTCCGCGAGCAGGCCCTCCTCGTAGGCCCAGGCGGCCAGCTGGGTCCGGGTGCGGAAGCCTAGCTTGGTGAGGATGTGGTCGACGTGCGCCTCGACCGTCCGGACCGAGAGGTACAGCCGGGCGGCGATGTCCCGGTTGGTCAGGCCGCGGGCCGCCAGCGCCGCGACCTCGGTCTCGCGGCGGGTCAGCGCGGGCCGGGAACCCTGAAGGCCCGGCGGCGGCGCTGCGTCGTCCGGCTCATTCGCGAGGGCCAGCCGGATCGCCTCCTCCGGGCTCAGCCGCCGGCCCTCCGCCACCAGCCGTCCGGCCGCCCGGCCGGCCCGGGCCCGGGCGGGCCCGAGCCAGCGGTCGACGATCTCCTGCATCGGCGCCGGCATGGAGAACTCGTTCGCGGCCCGGAACGCGTCGGCGGCCCCGGCCAGCCGGAGTGCCAGCCGGGGCCGCCCGGTCTTGACCGCGAGCCCGATAAAGCCGCCCAGCCCGATCTGGACGATCCAGCGATCGCCGATATCCATCGAGACCGGGACCCCCTCGGCCAGCGCCGCCCTGGCCGCGGCCAGCTCGCCCAGGTCCAGCAGCGCGTAGCCGAGCATCTGCCGGGCCCGCCCGGTCAGCTGGGTCAGGCCCTGCTCGGCGGCCATCGCGGCGCAGCGGCCGAACACGTCGCAGGCGGCCTCCGGCTGGCCGCCGAGCAGGGCCACGATGCCGGAGTAGAACATCACGAGCGTGGTCGCCGGGCCGTCTCCGGTCCCGTCCGCCAAGGCAACAGCCCGTCGCACGTCGGGTGCCCCCGCCGCGGTGTCCAGGCGGGACATCTTGCAGCGGCCGAGGTAGACGGCCGCGATGGCCTCGCCGACGGTGTCGCCTAGCGCGTGACTGAGCCCGATGCTCTCGCCGAGCAGGTCGGTGCCGCGGACGTAGTCGCCCTGGTCGATGGCCAGCCAGGCGGCACCGTTCAAAGCGCTGACGCGCGTGCGGCTCGGCTCGGCCACCAGGGCCAGGAGTTCGTCCAGGCGCTGCCTGCCCTCGGTGTGGTGTCCGCGCACGGACCAGAACGCGGTCATGGCGGCGGCCATCCGCAGCGCGGCGGGCGGCGCATGCTCGCGGTACCAGCCGATGGCCGCGCGGATGTTGTTGTGCTCGACCTCGACCCGCTCGAGCCAGTCCCTCCTGGCCAGGCCGGGCTGCAGGCGGCCGTCCGCCTCGACCAGGGCGAGGAACGCGGCGGCGTGAGCGGCGCGGACCCGGTCCGCCGCGGGCAGCTGGTCGAGCCGTTCGGCCGCATACTCGCGGATCGTCTCCAGCAGGGCGTACCGCACCGGACCGGGACGGCGCACCTGGCGCATCAGGTTCTGGTCGAGCAGTTCGGCCAGGCCGTCGAGCACCGGCAGGCCGATGTCCGCCGCGGCGTCGCAGACCGTCTCGATCGCCTCCAGGCTGGCGCCTCCGGTGAACACCGAACAGGTGGCGAGCAGCCGCCTGGCCCCCTCGGTGAGCAGGTCATGGCTCCAGGCGATCGTCGCGCGAAGCGTCTGCTGCCGGTCCGGCAGGTCGCGGCCGCCGCCGGTGAGCAGGCGCAGCGAGTGCTCAAGCCGGGCCAGGATCGCTTCCGGCGGCAACAGCTTGACCCGCGCCGCGGCCAGCTCGAGGGCCAGCGGCAGACCGTCCAGCCTGCGGGCGATCTGGGCGATGGTCGCCGCGTTCTGCTCGTCGACGGCGAAGTCCGGCTGCACAGCGGCGGCTCGCTCGGCGAACAGGCGCACCGATTCGCACCCGGCCAGCGCTTCGGGTGTGGGACCGGTGGCCGGGTCCGGGACGGCGAGCGGCGGGACCGGGCATTCCTGCTCGCCGGAGATCCGCAGCGACGAGCGGCTGCTGACCAGGATGCGCAGCGCGCTGGTCTCCCGCAGCAGCCGGGCCACCGCGGGGGCGCCGGCCAGCAGGTGCTCGAAGTTGTCCAGGACCAGCAGAAGCTGCCGCTCGTTCAGCTGGCTGACCAGGTGATCCATCAGCGGCCGGTCCCTGGCGTCCTGCAGCCCGAGGCTCTGCGCGATGGTCGACGGCACCAGCTCCGGATCCCGGACGGGCGCCAGCGGCACGAAGAAGACGCCGTCCGGGTAGTCGCCCGCCACCTCGGCGGCCAGCGCGATGCACAGCCGGGTCTTGCCGCTGCCGCCCGGCCCGGTCAGCGTGACCAGGTAGCTGCCTGCCAGCAGCCGCCTGGCCTGCGCCAGCTCACGTTCCCTGCCGATGAAGCTGGTGAGCGGCCTGGGCAGGCCGCCGCTCGAGACGTCAGGCATTCCAGGCCACCCTCCGCCGCACTGAGGCCGAGACTAACCCGCGCCAGGCCCCGGCGCGACTCGACCCAGGGGCTGGCGCCCGTGCGGTTCGTCAGGGGAAGGGGCGGGCCGTCTGGGGTGCGGTGGTCGCGCGGCCGCACGAGGTGAACGCGGATCCGGGGCAGGTCCCGGCGCTGGCGCGGCTGGTGGCCAGGGCCGTCGCGATCAGCGCGAGCGTGGTGACCAGCCATACCAGCAGCATGACCCGGCCCAGGTTCAGGCGCTGGTACAGCCGACGGCTGCGCCGGGCGCCGCGCCGGACCACTCGCTGGGAGACGGCCTGGAGCGTGTCTCGCACCGGCATCGCCTCGCCGGAGGCCAGCCGGGTGAACATGGCCAGCCGCGCGACCAGCCCCGGGTCCGAGTCGGCCAGGCCGTTCTTGATTGAGTCCAGGACGTCCTGTTCCCACGGGCTAGGGCTCATCGCGGGTCCCCTCCCTTGCGTCGCTGTGGCCTGAACGGGTCGCAGCATCATGGAGAGCATTGCGATCAGGCGTAATCCTGCTATGTCAGCTTCATCGCGTGGCGTCAGGATATACAAGCTCAGCTAGCGCTTCCGCCGGTGGCCAGCCGCATCAGGTCGGTGTCCAGGTCGATGCCGGTCTCGGTGCCGCCCGCGCTGCCGTACTCGTGCTGGTAGTTCAGCCAGGCCTCGTCCTTGATCTTGCCCTCCAGGCCGCTCTCCATCAGCAGCACGAGCTCGCGGGCGGCGCGTTCGATGCGCGTGTTCAGGGCCGGGTCGCTCCAGTCCTCGGGGGCGGCGAACAGCGAAGTCGGCGCGGTCATGGCGCGCAGGTAGGCGAACATCGGGCGCATCTGATCGTCCGCGACCAGGGCGTGCCGGGCGGTCCCCGCGGTGGCCGCCAGCACCACCGGCTTGGCGATCAGCAGGTCGTTGTCCAGTACGTGGAAGAACGAGCTGAACAGGCCGCTGGGGCCGGCCTTGTAGACCGGCGCGGCGGCGACGATGCCGTCGGCCTCGCCGAGCGCGGTGATCGCCTGCCGCAGCCTCGGCGTGACCAGCTGGGAGACCAGCGCGGTGGAGATGTCGGCGGCGATCTCGCGCAGCTCGATGACGCTGACCGTCACCGCGTGGCCGTGCCGGTCGGCCAGGGCCATGACGCGGTTGGCGGTGCGGTCGGCCAGCAGCCGCGTCGAGGAAGGCTCGCTCGTGCCGGCGCTGACCACGACGAGCCGGAATCGTTCGGTACTCATGGGATCGGGACCTCGCTTGTGTCGTTGGCCCAGGCCAGTTTCCGGCAGATCGTTTCCAGCTGGGCCAGTTCGCCGCGGGTCAGCCCGGCGGTCATGGCGCGCGCCACGCCGCGGGCGTGGCGGTTGCCGATCTCGCGCTGCCGGGCCCGGCCGGCGGCGGTGAGCGAGAGCCGGACGCCGCGCCCGTCGGCGGGGTCGGACCCGCGCTCTACCAGGCCGCGCTCGGCCAGCCGGTCCACCAGGCGGGACAGGGCCGGCTGGCTGAGCAGTACGTGCCGGTTCAGCTCGGTCAGCCGCACGGGCCCGGGGCACTTGGACAGCGTGTAGAGCACGTCGTACTCCCGCATGGACACGTCCGTCCAGATGTCCTCGGCTGCGAACTGCTTCATCACGACGGCGTGGGCGGTCAGCAACGCCTCCCAGGCGTCGCTGGCAAGGTTTGGCCGGCCGGTCATCACGGCTCCGGGTACTCGGCCTGATACTGGGCGTCGGTGTCCTGGTAGGGGGACGCGCCGGTGACGTTGTTGCCGCGGTTCGCGTTCGGCCGCGGCTGGCGCGGAGCCTGGTCCCCGTACTTCGCCCTGACCCGGCCGGCGTGGGTAGGCGCGTCCGGCGTCTGCGGGTCCTGCCGGGCCGCAATTTCCTGGCGCAGTACCGGCACGACCTCCTCGCCGAGCAGGTCGAGCTGGTCCAGCACGGTCTTCAGCGGCAGGCCGGCGTGGTCCACCAGGAACAGCTGGCGCTGGTAATCGCCGAAGTGCTCGCGGAAGGTCAGCGTCTTGTCGATGACCTCCTGCGGGCTGCCCACCGACAGCGGGGTGAGGTCCGTGAAGTCCTCCAGGCTGGGCCCGTGGCCGTACACCGGCGCCTCGTTGAAGTAGGGCCGGAACTCGCGGATCGCGTCCTGGGACTTCCTGGCGATATAGGCCTGGCCGCCGAGGCCGATAAGGGCCTGCTGCTCGGTGCCGTGGCCGTAATGCGCGTAGCGCTGCCGGTAGAACCTGATCAGGCGCTGGTAGTGCTCCTTGGGCCAGAAGATGTTGTTGGCGAAGTAGCCGTCGCCGTAGTAGGCCGCCTGCTCGGCGATCTCGGGGGTGCGGATCGAGCCGTGCCAGACGAACGGCGGCACGTCGTCCAGCGGCCGCGGGATCGAGGTGAAGCCCTGCAGCGGGGTGCGGAACTTGCCGTCGGCGTCCACCACGTCCTCTCGCCACAGCCGGTGCAGCAGGTTGTAGTTCTCCAGCGCCAGCGGCAGCCCCTGCCTGATGTCCTGGCCGAACCACGGGTACACCGGGCCGGTGTTGCCGCGGCCGAGCATCAGGTCCATCCGGCCCTTGCTCAGGTGCTGCAGCATCGCGTACTCCTCCGCGATGCGCACCGGGTCGTTGGTCGTGATCAGCGTCGTCGCCGTGGTGACGATCAGCCTTTTCGTCGTCGCCGCGATGTAGGCCAGCAGCGTGGTCGGCGAGGAGGAGAAGAACGGCGGGTTGTGGTGCTCGCCGATCGCGAACACGTCCAGCCCCACCTCTTCGGTCTTCTGGGCGATCTGGGTGATCGCATCGATCCGTTCGGCCTCGCTGGGCGTCTCCCCCGACACCGGGTCCCGGGTGATGTCACTGACCGAGAAGATCCCGAACTGCATGCCATGCCTCCCACGCCGGGGCTCGCGCTCCGGACGGCTTGAACTCAGATATATGCGTTTGCATGTACTTGAACCGGCCGGGGCGGCCGCCTATTCCGCCTGCCGTATAAATGGGGCGGGACGGGACTTTCTGCCTGGCGCTTTCCGGCGAGGGCCTGAAGAGCTGGGCGAACCGCGATCATAGGGAGGGCTGATGGACCTGAGCCGCGTGCAGGCGGTCCTGCTCGACATGGACGGCACGCTGGTGGACTCGGACGCGGCGGTCGAGCGCTCCTGGCGGACCTGGGCGGCCGACTACCCCGTGGACCCCGGCCGCGGGCCGCTGGTCGCGCACGGGCTGCCCGCGGTGAGCAACGTCCGCCGGCTCCGGCCGGACCTGTCCGAGGACGAGGCCGCGGCCGCGGCCCGGCGCCAGCTGGAGCTGGAGTACGTCGACGTCGGCGACGTGGCCGCGACACCGGGCGCGCACCAGCTGCTCGCCGAGCTGGCCCGGGTGGGCCTGCCCTGGGCGGTGGTGACCAGCGCCGACGTCCCGCTGGCCCGGGTCCGGCTGGCCGCGGCCCGGATCAGCCCCGCGCTGCTGGTCACCGTGGAGGACGTACAGGCCGGCAAGCCCGACCCGGAGGGCTACCTGCTGGCCGCCCGCAAGCTCGGCGCCGATCCACGGCGGTGCCTGGTGGTGGAGGACGCCGAGGCCGGGGTCCGGGCCGGGCGGGCGGCCGGCGCCATGGTCGCGGCGCTCAAGGGCGTCCCGGCCGATATCCAGATCGCCGACCTGTACGAGCTGGCCTCGCGGCTGGGTCAGGTCGAGAACCTGAGGGCGTAGGTGACCGTGCGGGCCGCGAGGCTGTGACCGGGCGGCAGGTGCGGTCCGCAGGAGGCGCTGCCGATGCCGTGGTGGGCGGCATCGAGGTGCAGGTAGGTCCGGCCGTCCGGGACCAGGTTGGGAGTGTGCCGGGCGGCGGTGAGCAACTCCGGTGACCAGCGGCGGACGGCGAAGTCGAAGAGCGGGTCACCGGTCACGGTCAGCTGCCGTCGGGGACGACGTGGATGGACAGCAGGCCGTCGGCGTTCCAGGTGAGGGTGGCCAGGAGGCCGAAGATGGCACCCGCGGGCGCGATCCTCAGCCGAGTGCACAGGCCGCCTGCCGTCGGCAGGACAGCTATGATCCGCCGCTCCAGCCGTCCAGGCCCGCCTGGCGCCACGCACCGGCCACCCGGACGTCGTTGTCGGTCGGGGCCCGCCAGAAGTCCGGGAACGCCGAGTGCACCGCGAACGGGCCCAGGCGGCGCAGTTCGCCGGTGCCGGCGTCGAGGACGGCACAGCCCAGCGTGAGCTGGCGTGACCGCGTGCGGGGTGCCTGCGGGAAGCTGACGCTGGCGGCGGCCCCGGCGGGCACGGCCGGGACCGCCAGGTCTCCCGTTGCGACGAGTGTCCCGCCGTCTTCGGCCGTCCAGCCGAAGCGGTAGCCCTGCGTGCTCGCGGTGTGGTGGCGGTTCGCCACCGTGATGCTCCGGGTGCCCGGATCGATGGTGATCCTGACCGGCGAGAACACCGCCTTCGCCTCGAGCAGCCCCGGGGAAGGGGTGCGGTCGGGGAAGACCAGGCCGTCGATGACGAAGTTGCCGTCGTGCACGCGCTCACCGAAGTCGCCGCCGTAGCCGAAGTACCGCTCGCCCGCCGGGCTGAGCTGGATGATCCCGTGGTCGATCCACTCCCAGATGAACCCGCCGTGCAGGCGCGGATGCCGGTCGAACAGTTCGGCGTACTCGGCCAGGCCGCCCGGCCCGTTGCCCATGGCGTGCCCGTATTCGCACAGGATCATGGGCAGGCGGCGACGGTGCTCGTCGTGCTCGGGGTTCGCGGTGACGGCTTCGTGCCGCCGTCCGATCGCGTCGAGCTCGTCGTACCCGGCGTACATCCGGCTGTAGACTTCGGGCCTAACGAGGTGGGTGATATCGAACTCCCGGACCAGCCTGCTGCCCTGGCTGTGGCCAACGGCCGCGCCGTTGACGAA
This sequence comes from uncultured Actinomycetes bacterium, assembly GCA_963841585.1. Lineage (GTDB taxonomy): Bacteria > Actinomycetota > Actinomycetes > Streptosporangiales > Streptosporangiaceae > Palsa-504. Next base: position 32,606 of record CAWJDK010000016.1, on the reverse strand, counting down.
CACGGCGAAGCACGAGTCCACCCCGTCGAAGCGGACCACGGCCGCCCCGCCGAAGTCCCAGTCCCGCGGCAGGGCGAAGCGCCGCCGGTACTCTCCCGCCGGGTTGCCGTCGGGGACGTGCGGCGGGTCGACCGGGAAGGGGTAGGTCACGTTGGCATACGCGGGCGGGACTCGACATAGCCCAGGTCGCTCAGCTGGTGCAGGCCGGACTGGGCCTCTCGTCCGTGCGCCTCAGCTGCTCGAGGCATCGCCGTAGGTGATGGTCAGCGCCGGGACGTGGTCCCGTATGCCGCGGCCGCTGACCACGGAGGCCGCGTCGGTGACGGGTCCCGGCCGCATGTCCGGAGGCGGCGGGAGGCACGTGACCGATCGCGCCGTGTTCACCGTCACATTGTCCGGGTCGATGACGTGCAGCCGGGCGGCTCCGCGGGTGCGGAAGTGGTAGGTCCCCGGGTCGAGATGGATGGTGTTCGTGCCGGGCGGGAGCAGGTCTCCATATCGTTCGGCGGTGGCGTCGCCGGCCGCCGACTGCGCCACGCGATCGATCCGGACGATCTCGTGCGCGCTGAGGATGATCGCGGCGGGCGCGGTAACGCGCAGTGCCACCGCCAGCGAGCTCAGGACGTGCACCCGTGGGTACTGATGCATGGCCGCTCCGTTCCGGATCAGGTAGCTGCATGCTGGCGCGGTGCGCTGGAGCGCGGCTGCAACGTAGCTGAAGCGTAACCCGAGAGGAGCTGGCCGGTAAGCCGGTCGATGTCGCCGCCTGTCGGCATCCGTAATACTTCCGTGATATCCACGAGAACCGGTTGTGACGCTCGATCCGCCTCACTAACGTAACTCACCGAGTGGCCGTTCGGTGTGCCTGGCGCCGGCGGAAAGCGCAGGCAGGTGCGAAAAAGGAGCGGTGCGTGAGCCGAGTGCTTGCGAGGGTATCCGGGATTCATCGCGGGGTCGCCCTAGGGGCCGGGCTGGTCATGGCCGGCGGCCTCGCGCTCTTCGCCACTGGCGCCGGCGCGGCGCCGCAGCCCTCGGTCAGCCAGGTCCAGGCCCGCATCAACCAGCTCACCTCCCAGTTCGACAAGGTCAGCCAGCAGCTCGATCAGGCCGGCCAGCAGCTGTCCGCGGCGCAGTCCAGGCTGTCCGGGGTGCGGCAGCGGCTGAGCAGCGCGAACTCCCAGTTCGAGACGGCGCAGGCCAGCCTGGCGCAGACCGCGGCGGCAGCGTTCGAGGACACCGGGGCCAGCTCGATCGCGGGGGTGCTGACCTCCGGTGACCCGTCGGTGGTGCTGCAGCAGGGGTCGCTGCTAATGGAGCTGTCCGGGAACCGGGACGCGCAGACCAGCCAGCTGCTCACCGACGCCAGCCAGCTGGCCGGCGTGGAGCAGGACATGCAGCGGACCGAGGCCGGGATCGCCGGGCTCAAGGAGCAGCTGGCCGGGCGCAAGTCCGCGCTGGGCAAGCTCATCGACACCCAGAAGGCCACCCTGGCCACCCTGACCGGGCCGCAGCAGCAGGAAGTACAGGGCATGTCGATCGGCGCGGGCGGCACGACCACGGCCACCTACACCGGAACGACCTCGACCCAGGGCGGCAAGGCCGTCGCCTTCGCCTATGCCCAGCTGGGCAAGCCGTACCAGTGGGGTGCGACCGGACCGGGCAGCTTTGACTGCTCCGGGCTGGCCCAGGCGGCCTGGGCGGCGGCCGGGGTCAGCATCCCCCGCACCACGTACGCGCAGTGGGCCGCCCTGCCGCACATCTCCACCTCGGCGCTCGAGCCCGGCGACCTGCTGTACTTTGACGGAATAGGGCACGTGGCCATGTACGTGGGCGGCGGCGACATCATCGACGCCCCGCAGACCGGGATGGACGTGCAGAAGGTTCCCCTGAGCGGCTGGTACGCGTCTAGCTTGGTCGGCGCCGCCCGCCCGTAGCCGCCGACGGCCTGCAGGTACCGGCGCGGCGTTCACCCGCCGGGGGTGAAGACGCCCGGGTTACCTGGTGCCTAGGATCTGGCTGTATCGGGCATCGGTGGCCTTCATGCCGGAAAGCCGCTTCACACGGGAGGAGACGTGATGGCCAAGCCGTTCCGCGGCGTGATCAACGTGGACGTGACCCAGTTGGTGCCGGACTGGGAGCCCTACACTCAGCCGATCGCCCCGGAGGGCACCCCGAGCGTGCTGTACATCGTCCTTGACGACGTCGGGTACTCGGCGATGGGCCCCTACGGCGGGCTGATCGAGACGCCGAACATCGACCGGATCGCGCAACGCGGCCTGACCTACACCAACTTCCACACCACCGCGCTGTGCTCGCCGACCCGTTCCTGCCTGATGACCGGGCGGAACCACACCACCAACGGCATGGCCACGATCACCGAGGCCGCGTCGGGTTTCCCGAGCTCGAACGGGCACATCCCGTTCGAGTGCGCCACGATCGCGGAGGTGCTGGGCGAGCACGGCTGGAACACCTACATGACCGGCAAGTGGCACCTGACCGCCGAGGACGAGATGAACATGGCCTCGCGGAAGGCGCAGTGGCCGGTCGGGCGGGGGTTCGAGCGGTTCTACGGGTTCCTGGGCGCGGAAACCAATCAGTGGTACCCGGACCTGGTCTACGACAACCACCCGGTCGACCAGCCGCTCTCTCCGGAGGAGGGCTATCACCTGACCGAGGACCTGACCGACAAGGCGCTGGAGTTCATCCGCGACGCCAAGGCGGTCGCCCCGGACAAGCCGTTCTTCCTGTACTACTGCCCGGGCGCCTGCCACGCCCCGCACCACGCCCCGAAGGAGTGGATCGACAAGTACCGGGACACGTTCGACATGGGCTACGAGGCGTACCGGGACCTGGTGTTCGAGCGGCAGAAGCGGATCGGGGTCGTGATGGACCAGGCCGAGCTGTCGCCGATAAACCCCTATATCGACGACACCAGCGCGGACGGGAAGGGCTGGCCCGAGCTGGACACGGTCCGGCCGTGGGATTCCCTCACCGACGGCGAGAAGCGGCTCTTCTGCCGGATGGCCGAGGTCTACGCGGGTTTCCTGTCCCACGCCGACCACCAGATCGGGCGGCTGCTGGACTACCTGGAGGAGAGCGGTCAGCTGGATAACACGATCATCGTGCTGGTGTCGGACAACGGCGCCTCGGGCGAGGGTGGGCCGAACGGTTCGGTGAACGAGAACAAGATGTTCAACGGGATCGCCGACACCATCGAGGCCAACCTGCCGTACCTGGAGGAACTGGGCAGCCCGGCCACCTATAACCACTACCCGACCGGCTGGGCGTGCGCGTTCAACACCCCGTTCAAGCTGTGGAAGCGGTACTCGAACTGGGAGGGCGGCACCGCCGACCCGCTCATCGTCTCCTGGCCGGCCCGGATCACCGGCAGCGGCCTGCGCCGCCAGTACGTGCACGCCATCGACATCGTGCCCACCCTGTACTCGGTGCTGGGCATCGACCCGCCCGACGTGGTCAAGGGCTATACCCAGTTCCCGCTGGAAGGGATCAGCTTCGACGCGACGTTCAACGACGAGCACGCCACCACCGACAAGCAGACCCAGTTCTACTCGATGGGCGGCACCCGGGCGATCTGGCACCAGGGCTGGAAGGCCGCCGCGGTCTCCCCGGCCGCCCCCGACATGTGGGCGCGCTACGCCACCCAGCGGTGGGAGCTGTTCAACACCGAGGAGGACCCCACCGAGTGCCACGACCTGTCCGGCCAGGAGCCGGAGAAGCTGCAGGAGCTGATCGAGCTGTGGTGGGCTCAGGCCGGCCAGTACGGCGCGCTGCCGCTGGAGAATCGTGGTGCCGTCGAGATCCTCACCACCGAGCGGCCGCAGCTGACCAAGCCGCGGAACCGGTACGTGTACTACCCGGGCACGGCCGAGGTCCCCGAGTCGGTCGCGCCGAACATCCGGAACCGCTCGTTCACGATCGCGGTCGAGGTCACCCTCGACACCGAGGACGCGTCCGGGGTGCTGTTCGCCCACGGCGCCCGGTTCGGCGGGCACGCGCTCTACGTCAAGGACCGCAGGCTCAAGTACTGCTACAACTTCGTCGGTGAGCAGGAGCAGATCGTCGAGTCGGCGGAGCCGCTGGCCGCCGGCCACGTGGTGCTGTCGGCCTCCTTCGAGCGCGAGGGTGACTCGATGCCGGCCGAGGGCACCCTCACCCTGCACATGGGCGACCGGGAGGTGGGGCGGGGCCGGATCAGGACCCAGCCCGGCAAGTTCTCCATCGCCGGCGAGGGGCTCAACATCGGCAAGGACGGCGGCGAGCCGGTCACCGACGACTACCCGGGCCGGGGTCCGTGGGCCTTCACCGGCGGCACGATCACGCGCGCGGCGGTCGACGTCAGCGGTGCGCCGTTCGTCGACCTGGCCGCCGAGGCGCGCATGGCCTTCATGCGCGACTGAGCCCGGCTCGCCGTGAACACCATGACAAACCCGGGCCGGGCGCCCGCGAAGCACATGGCGTGGGTGCCCGGGGGCAGCTTCGCGATGGGGTCGGCGGACTTCTACCCCGAGGAGCGCCCGGTGCGCCAGGTCGAGGTGGACGGCTTCTGGATGGATGACCATCCGGTGACCGTGGCGGAGTTCCGCCGGTTCGTGAAGGCGACCGGGTACGTGACGGTCGCCGAACGCCCGCCGGACCCGGCGCAGTACCCCGGCGCCGACCCGGCGCTGCTGCGCCCCGGGTCGCTGGTGTTCCGCGCCACCGCCGGGCCGGTGGACCTGCGGGACGTATCGCGGTGGTGGCGGTACGAGCCGGGAGCCCAGTGGCGCCGCCCGCAGGGTCCGGGCAGCACGGTGGGCGGCCTGGACCAGCATCCGGTCACCCACATCGCGGCCGAGGACGCCAAGGCGTACGCGGCCTGGGCGGGCAAGGAACTGCCGACCGAGGCGGAGTGGGAGTTCGCCGCCCGGGGCGGCCTGGACGGGGCGGTGTTCTGCTGGGGCGATGAGTTCGCCCCCCGCGGCCGGGTGATGGCCAACACCTGGCAGGGCCAGTTCCCCTGGCAGCGCGATACGCCCGGCAAATGGGACCGGACCACCCCGGTCCGGCGGTTCCCGGCCAACGGCTACGGGCTGTACGACATGGCCGGGAACGTGTGGGAGTGGACCAGCGACTACTTCGTCACCCGGCCGGCCACCCCGGCCGGCCCCGCCTGCTGCACGCCGCGCAATCCGCGGGTGACCTCGGCGCAGGCGAGCCTGGTGCCCGGCGAGCCCGGGGCGCACATCCCGCGCCGGGTGATCAAGGGCGGCTCGCACCTGTGCGCGCCGAACTACTGCCTGCGCTACCGTCCCGCCGCCCGCCAGGGTGAGGCGGTCGACACCTCGACCAGCCATCTGGGCTTCCGCTGCGTCGTGCGCGGCACCGGCTCACCGGGATGACCTTATCGCGGGCGCCGGCCTGATTCTGGTCCGCTAGGACTGCGGATACCGGTCTGGCGCCACGGGCCGCCACCGCGCAGGCTAGGGATCATGACGCTACGAAGGGACCAGATCAACCGGCACCGAGAACGGGCCCAGCACCAACGCGCGGACCTGGACGCGGTGCTCGATGCCGGGCATCATGCCGGGACGCTGAGCACGGTGGTCGACGGCAGGCCATGGGTGGTGCCGATGCTCTACGGCCGGGCTGGCGACCGGATCCTGATGCACGGCTCGGTGGGCGCGGGGGCGCTCCGCTACGTGGCCGCCGGCACCCCGGCCGCGCTGTGCGTGATGCACATCGACGGCTGGGTCTACGCGCACACGCTCTTCGACTCCAGCGCCAACTACCGCTCGGCGGTCGTGCACGGTCGCCTGTATCGCCTCAGCGGGGACGAGGCGATCCAGGCGCTGACTCAGATCTCGGAGTGCCTGACGCCGGGCCGTTCGGCCGAGGTGCCATTCCACACGAAGAAGCAGCTCGCGGCTACGACCGCGCTAGCGATGGATATCGCCGAGGGCCAGTGGACGGTCAAGGTCCGCGACGCGGGACCTGGCGTGCCGGAGCCGGGTGAGGCCGATCCCGGGTTGTGGACCGGGATCCTGCCCATCATCAGCGCCTACGGGCACCCGAAGACGTCGGAGAACGTGCCGGCCGACACGCCCGTCTCGCCGTCGGTGCGCGGCATCCTGCAGCACTCGAGACGGCAGGTCATCTGAGTGCCATCAGGTCCGAGGTGACCCGGCCGATCAGTTCGGCCGCGCCGCGGGCCATGGTCTCCGGCAGCCGCGAGTACCCGCAGAGCAGGCCGGGCCGCCGGGCGGGCCCGGTGAAGAACGGCGACAGCGGGAGGCATTCCAGCCCGGCTTCGGCGAGCCGGCCGACCGCGGTCACGTCGTCCAGCGGCCGGCCGAAGACCAGGGCGACGTGCAGCCCGGCCTCGATCCCGAGCGCCCGGGCGGCGGGGATGTGCGCGCGGCAGGCGGCGACGAAGCGCTCCTGCCGGGCCCGGTAGGTGCGCATGGCCCGGGACTGATGGCGGGCCAGCGCGCCGGTCGCGATGAAGCTGGCCAGGAAGGCGGCCGAGACCTGGCTGACCTCCTCGCCCGCTCGGTCCAGGTACCCGGTCATCGCGGCGCGGAAGCGGGCGGGCAGCACGGCCCACGAGACGCGCAGCCCGCGGGACAGGATCTTCGAGCTGGTGCCCAGGTAGACCACGTGGCCGGCGGCAGCGGGCATGCTGCGCAGCGGGTTCAGCGGGGGAACGTCGTAGCGGAACTCGCCGTCGTAGTCGTCTTCCAGCACGAGTGCGTCGCCGGCCGTCGCCCAGGCGAGCAGGTCGGCCCGGCGGGGCACCGGCATCCGGCCGCCCAGCGGGAACTGGTGGGCCGGGGTGACGTAACAGGCCCGGTCACTGCCCCGCAGGTCCCGCGCCCGGATGCCGTCGTCGTCGACCGGCACCGGCCGGATGACCGCGCCCGCCTGGCCCAGGGCGAGCCTGGCCTTGACGTAGCCGGGGTCCTCGAAGGCGACCGGCTGGCCGGCCAGCCCGCAGGTGGCGGCGACCGCCCGGAGAGCATTGCTCACGCTCGGGAACAGGAAGATGTCCTCCGGGTCGACGGCAAGCCCGCGGGCGCGGCGCAGGTGACCGCTGAGCTGATCGCGCAGTTCCAGGTGGGCGTCCCGGGCCGGCGAGGCGGCCAGCCGCATGGCCCGGGTCCAGTCCCGCTCGGAGATCAGGCCGGGGTCCGCGTATCCGGGCCGCAGGTCGTAGGTGATCCTGCTGGCCGGGCGCGCGGCCGGGCGCGCTGGTGGCGGAAGTCCAGCGCCGAAGGCGCCCGCCCGGGCGGCGGCGCCGGCGCCGTCCTCGACAAAGGTGAATCCGCCCGGGCGCGCGACCAGGAACCCGGCCGCGGTGAGCTCCTCGTAGGCGGCCACCACGGCCGTCCGGGCCAGCCCGAACGTCGCGGCCAGGGTCCGGCTGGAGGGCAGCCGGTCGCCGTCGTGGACCTGGCCGCAGGCGATGGCATCGATCAGCGCACGCGCCACCTGGCTGGACCGGGGCCCGGTGCGCCCGTTCAGGTCCAGCGTGAAGTTGACCGGGATGGCCGTTCGCATCAGGCCAGTATGTGACCCGCCCGGGCACGTGCGGGCGCCGGGGCGGGAAACCTCGGACCGTTCGGGTAAATGACGGCTACGAGCGCACCGCGGATCCCGGCGGTCACCATCACCGCCGGGACGGAATATGCACTTGCGTTTCGCGTCGGGCCGGGGTCTCATATTCCCTATAACAGGGGAGGTAGCCGTTTATCCGTCACGGCGGATATGTGCGGTTTAAGGATGCGTGATCGCGTGATCGATGCGCAAAGCAACGAAGGTGGGGGCCGCGGGCGAGTCCTGGAAGGGCGCTGGTCGCGGCGCGAACTGGCGAGGCTGCGCGGCACGGCCGATCCGGAAATCGATCAGGTAGTGGCGGCCTATCATCGCCAGCACCCTGAATTGACTGATCCTCGCGACCTGGTGAGATCAATGATTCTGGAGTTGCGCGAGGCGAAAAGGGACCCTCAACGGTTCACGCGCGCCGCGGCTAATCCCGACGGAACATGGCTGACCGAGGCGCTCGCCATCGCGCTCGCCCCGCCGCGCTGGCAGCCCGACCCCGCGCTGATCGAGCGGGGCCAGCAGGTCTTCGCCGACAATGGCCTCTACCAGGCCGCGGCGTTGTTCTTCGCCTCGCTCCCGATGGCCTACGCGACCCTGGACGGCGCCGCGGTGCTGGCCCGCGTGTCCGACCTGGCTACGCAGAACCTGGTCCGGCGGGTGGCCGAGACCGGCCAGATGCTGCTGGATGTGATGGGGCTGCGCGGGGGCCACAGCCTCGATCCGGGGGCGCCGGGCTACATGACCGCCGTCGGCCTGCGGCTGATGCACGCGTGCGTCCGGGTCCTGGTGGCCGATCAGCCAGCCCCCGACCCGTGGCCCGCGGCAGAGTTCGGCCCGCCGGCCAATCAGGAACTCATGCTCGGCACGCTGCTCGATTTCACCGAGGTGGCGTGGGCGTCGATGACCCGGATGGGTATCTCGCTGAGCGAGGCCGAGCGTGAAGCCAACCTCCATACCTGGAGCTTCATCGGCGAGCTGATGGGGGTCGAGGCCTGCCGGGACGGTCCGCTCAGCCTCGGTGACGTCGGCCAGATCAGCATCGGGATGAACCGCCTGCTCGGGCCGAGCGAGGCCGGTCAGCGGCTGATGGCGGCGCTGCTCGGCGAGATGGAGGACTTCATGCCGCTGGGCTGGCGGAAGCTGCCGCGCAGCGTCGTCCGCTGGCTGTTCCAGGACGCGCCCGGCGCCGTCAGCCAGGTGCCGGACATGCTCCACGTCCCGCCGGCCGCCTGGTGGTCGGGGCCGCTGCAGGCCTCGCTGCGGGCCGCTAACACCGATTCCTGGCTGCTCGGTCCGCTGGAGCCGGTGGCGCGCGCCTTGCTGCGCAAGCTCGGCCGGCACGTGCTGATCAGCTACTCCGACCGCTACTCCAACGGGCAGCGGCCGTTTCGCGTCCCGCCCGAGCTGGCCCGCCGCTGGGGGATCAGGAACACGCCGGCCCGCGGCAAGATCCGCAAGGTCCGGCGCGGGGCCAGGCACGCCGCACGAGCCGGAGTCCGGCGGCTGAGCGAGCGCGGGCCGCGCCGGAGGCCGTCGTGACGGCCCGGCCGCCCGGCACGCTCACCACGGCCACCGTGCTGTTCACCGACGTGGTCGACTCCACCCGTACGCGCACCAGCCTCGGCGAGGAGCTGGCCGACGACCACTTCCGCCGGCACGAGCAGCTGCTGCGGGCCGTCGTCGCCGCGCACGGGGCAATCTTCGTCAAGGGTCTCGGCGACGGGCTCATGGCCCTGTTCTCCTCGGCCACGGTCGCGCTCGAGGCGAGCGCCGCGATCGAGCAGGCGGTGGAGGGCGAGAACGAGTACGCGGTGGCCCCGGTGGCCGTCCGGGCCGCGCTCAGCGCCGGCGACGTGCGCTGGGCGGACGACGACGTGAGCGGCCTGCCGGTCATCGAGGCCGCGCGCCTGGTCGACGTGGCTCTCGGCGGCCAGGTGCTGTGCACCGACCTGGTGCAGAGGCTCGCGCAGGGGCGCGGGCAGCACGAGTTCAAGGAACTCGGGCCGGTGCCCGTCAGCGGACTAGGCGAGCCGCTGCAGGTCTGTGAGCTGCGCTGGCAGAGCGGCGATCGGGACCCGGACGGCCAGCTGCCGCCGTGGCTGAGGAACAGGTACCTGCTGCCGTTCGTCGGCCGCAGCGAGGAGCTGGCAACGCTGGACGACGCGCTGCACCGAGCGCGGTTCGGCGCCCGGGTGATCGTCCTGGACGGGGCGTCGGGGACCGGCAAGACGCGGCTGGCGTCGGTGCTGGCGCGGAAGGCGGCCAGGCAGGGCTTCACCGTCCTGGCCGGCCGCTGCACCGATCCGCCGCGCCAGGCGTATCAGCCGGTCGCCGCGGCGATCGAATGGCTCAGCCGCGCGGCCCCCGAACTGCTGCTGCGGGCCGGCGTAGACGAGCAGTGCGGGCCGCTCGCGCGGCTGGCGCCGTCCCTGACCGCACCGCCGCTGGCCCTCTCCGTCCCGCCGGCCGCGGATCCGGTCACCGACCGGTACCAGATGCTGGCCTCGCTGCGGGTGCTGGTGCGGCGGCTGACGCAGGTCAGGCCGGTGCTCTTCGTCCTGGACGACCTGCACTGGGCGACGCCGGAATCGATCGAGATGGTGCGCGCACTCAGCCACGACACCGAGGGCATGGCCCTGCTGATCATGGCGATCACCCGGCCGGTCGCGGTCGAATCCGCCCCGGTGACCGCGCGCGGGCTGCGCAAGCTGGAGGCCGAGAGCCGCCGCATCACCCTCGGCTCGCTGAGCGAGCAGGACGTCGCGCGGGCGCTCGCCTCCCGGCCCCAGCGCGGTCCGGCCGGGCGCGGCCAGCCCGGGGTGACGGCCGCCCGGCTGCACGCGATCACCGGCGGAAACGCCTTTCTCGTCACCGAGATGATCAGGGACCTGCCGGACCGAGTCGCCCTGGAGGCCGGGGACGTGCCCGAATCGGTCAGCCTGGTCGTGGCCGCGCGGTTGGCCCAGCTCAGTCCGGCCGCCCGCGAGCTGGTGAACCTGCTCGGCGTGGCGGAGCAGCTGGAGCCGGCCGCGCTCAGCCTGGCCATGGGGGTGACCGAGGCCGGCTTCGTGACCGCGATCGAGGAGGCGATGGCGGCCGGCCTGGTGGCGCAGGTCCCCGGCGGGCCCTGCCAGTTCACCCACGAGCTCACCCGGAGCGCGGTGTGCGCGGCGCTATCGGCGCCGCGGGCCGGCCTGCTGCACGGCGTGGTGGCCGACGCGCTGCGCGCCGCCGACCCGGCGGTGATGCGGTCGCGCCCCTACGCGGTCGCCGCGCACCTGGTGTCGGCGGCGCAGCTGGGCGGTCGGCCGGAGCGTTTCGCCGAAGCCGCGGACGCGGCCGGCCAGGCGGCCAGGGACGCCATCTCCCGGCTTGCCTACCAGGAGGCGGTGACCTGGTACCAGCGGCTGCTCGAGCTGTCGGAGCACGTCCCCGCGATAACGCGGGAACGGCGCGCGGAACTGCTCGTCGAGTGCGGCCGGACCATGTGGCTGGCGAGCCATCCCGACGCCGGGACGAACTTGCTCCGGGCCGCGGACCTGGCCCGGGCCTGCCACCGGCCCGACCTGGTGGTGGCCGCCGCGCTTGCCGCTGACCGGGGCTTCTTCAGCCTCACCGGCGCGGCCGACGCGCCGCGCATCGGGCTGCTGACCGAGGCCAGGGAGCTGGTTCCGGCCGCGGACCCCGGGCGGCGGGCGCTGCTCACCGCGATGCTCGCGGCCGAGCTGACGTGGGCGCCGGATGGGGAACGCCGGTTCGCGCTGAGCGACGAGGCGGTGGCACTGGCCCGGCGATCGGGTGACCCGCGGACGATCGCGAGCGTGCTCGGGCTGCGCAGCCTGACTATCACCGCGGCCGACACCATCGACGCGCGCCGCCGGGACGCCGAGGAGATGCAGGCGGCCGCGGCCGGGGTCGGTGACGAGCTGGCCCTGTTCCACGCGACGTTCCAGCAGACCGGGCCGGCACTGGAACTCGGGGACGTCACCACGGTGGCCGGGCTGCTGGAGCGGGCGGACGGCCTGGCGCGGCTGCTCGCGCAGCCGCACCTGATCTGGCTGGTGAGCTTCTCCCGGGCCGGGCTGGCGATCATGCTCGGCGACCTGGACGACGCCGAGGAGCAGGTCCAGGCGGCCCTGACGCTCGGCGTCACGGCCGGCCGCCGGATGGAGGCGCTGGCCTTCGGCGCGGAGCAGATCGCCGAGATCAGGCGGCTCCAGGGTCGTCTCGGCGAGCTGGGGGCTGGCCTGCGCCGGGCGGCCCCGCAACTCGATCCGGTCCACGCCACCCTGCGTTACCTGGTCGAGCTGGATCCTTCCGCGGCCAGCCCGGTCCTGGACGGGATCGTGGCCACGTCCGGCCTGATACCCAGGCGGGATCCGGCCGAGCGAGCCGCCCTGGACAACCTGGCGCTGACGGCGTGCCGGCTGAACCGCCGCGACCTGGCCGACCCGCTGTACGCGGCGCTCGAGCCGTTCGCCACCACCTTCGGGCATTCCGCCGTCGGGCACCACTGCGGCCACTACTACCTCGCTCATCTGGCCATGACCCGCGGGGACGCCGACCGGGCCGCGGCGCACTTCGCGGCGGCCGCGGAACTGCACGAGCGGCGCAAGGTCCCGCTCCTGCTGGCCGAGTCGCTCCTGGACTGGGCCGACGGGGTCGACCGCGGCCAGTCGGCCGGGCCGCGCCCGGAGGCGCTCCGGGGCCGGGCAGCGGGGACGCTGGCCGGGCGGCCGGCCGGGCGGCTGGAACAACGGGTAAGGCTGGTGACGGGATGACGACCACGATCCATCAATGGCCCACCGACGACGACATCTGCGTGCTGGCCAAGAATGAGAAGATCCCGCTCTTCGCCGAGGCCTACGAGATCGCGCACGAGTATCACCGCATCAGCCAGGCGCTGGCCGACCGCATGCTGGGCGCGGAGAACCTGAACTGGTGCGGCTTCGCCACGTGGTCGTCGCGGGCGGTCGGCTCCAGCCTGCGGCTGGGCAACCATTCCGGGTTCCTCAAGAAACTTAGCCGCCTCGACCACGTGCCGATGATCGCGGAACCGCTGTTCCGGCGGGTCATGCTCACCCTCCTCGGGGGTTCGTACAGCGTCGGCCTGTCCATGGCCAACCGCTCGATCTTCGTGGAGATGGCCTCATTCCATACCCACATCCTGGCCGACCCGGATGACCCCACGATCGTCCAGGTCAGGGCGCCGGACCAGGACGGCAGCCTGCTCAAGGACCTGGGAGAGCCGGGCCTGGACCTGCTCCGGACCGCGCGCGGTCTGCTGAGCCAGGCCAGGACGGCCCCCGCAGCGCTGCGCAGCGAGCTGATGCTGGGGGCCAGCATCGCCTTGTCGGCCTACGAGCAGGACCGCGTCCAGCCGTCCCTGGAGTTCGTCTTCTACCGGCCGGTGCGGTGGCTCCTGCAGGTGACCTGGCGACTGCCCGGATACGGCCTGACCGGTACCTCCGGGCGGCGAGAGCGGATCTACCGGCGACCGCACGAGCAGCAGTCGCCCATCATGCAGGCGATCGAGGATCGCTGGGTCCGGATGTACTCGAGAACGCTCTGGATCAAGACAGCGGTCGACACGATCATGCTCAGCCAGCCGCTGACGGTGCCGCGCAGCGGCAACCCGGCTCTGCTGCGCCCGGCGGACACGTTCAAGACCCGCGAGGTAGCCGATCTGGTAGCACGCTTCGGGCCGCCCGATCCTCGTTACCTGAAGGGCGTCGCCAACTGGCTGGACTACAAGGAGCGGATGCGCTTCATCGTCACCTACTTCATGGGCTACCAGCAGGTGCCGCAGATGTTCGACGAGCCGCGCTACAAGCCCAAGAAGTCCTGGCGGAAACCGCCGGCGACCGAGCCGCTCGACAGGCTTGAATTCTGCACCGTACCCCTGTAACCCGGAGGTATGGACTGGCCGGTACTCGCGTCGCTGCCCCCCGATGAGCGGCGCACGCTGTCCGCCGGGCTGCGGCGGCAGGCCTACCGCCGCGACGAGGTGATCTTCCATCAGGGCGATCCGGCTGACACCCTGCACCTGATCGCCCAGGGTCACGCCGGAGTGCGGGTGACATTGCCCGGCGGCGAGTTCGTCGTGGTGGCGATCCTCGGGCCCGGCGATGCGTTCGGTGAGCTTGCCCTGGTCGGCGAGCCCCGTCCGCGGAGCGCCACGCTGGTCGCGCTGGAACGCTGCGAGACGCTGTCGCTGGGCCGGGCCGAATTCGAGCGCCTCCGGTCGGCCTACCCGGGCGTCGACCGGTTCCTGGTCGATCTGCTGGCCCGGCGGGTGGACAGGCTCAACAACCGCCTGCTCGAGGCCTTGTTCGTCCCGGCCGAACGGCGTGTCCTGCGGCGGCTCCTGGAACTGTGCGAGCTGTACCCGGCCGACGGCCAGGGCATCGTGATCCCGGTGACCCAGGAGACGCTGGCCAGCCTGGCCGGGACGACCCGGCCCACGGCGAACCAGGTGCTCCGGCGGATGGTGGCCGGCGGAATGCTGACGGTCAGCCGCAGCCAAATCGTGGTGAAGGACCGGGCGGGCCTGCACCAGCGAGCGGGCCAGGCTGACTAGGTCCTGTGTTGGCAAGCCGACACTCGTAGTGTTACCCGCCGAACAGACCCGCCGGTTTACCGCGCGTAACGTCGGTGAGCAAATGGCTTAGCCAGGAGAACGCCGATGCGCGACGACTCACCGACAGCGGATCTGGTGACACGCGCGCGCCAGGGCGACGCCCGGGCCTGGGACGCGCTGGTGGAGCGGTTCAGCCCGCTGATCTGGTCCATCTGCCGTAACTACCGGCTGGAGCGGGCCGACATCGAGGACGTGGCGCAGAACGTCTGGCTGAAGCTGGTGGACCAGCTGAGCCGGGTCCGCGATCCGGCCGCGCTGGGCGGCTGGCTCGCCACCACCACCCGGCGGGAGTGCTTCCGGGTCCGGCAGGCGGCCGACAAGTTCGCGCCCGACGGGCAGGCAGTGGACGAGCTGCCCGAAGAGAACGCCGTGACCGCCGAGGACGAGGTGCTCCTGGCCGAGCGCCAGGCCGCGCTGCGCGAGGCGTTCGCCCGCCTGCCGATGAGCAACCAGCGGCTGCTGGCCATGCTCGCCTCGGACCCTCCGGTTCCCTACGCCCAGATCAGCGCCTGGCTCGGCATAGCGATCGGGAGCATCGGCCCGAACCGGCGCCGTTCCCTCGACCGGCTGCGCAACGACCCGGCCATAGCCGCCCTGATCGACGCAGACGCGGCCGACGAGGCCCGTCTGGCCTTAATAGATGCCGGTCAGTCATGACCCACCTGGCCGTCACCGACGAGGAGTACCACGGCCGTCAGGGCGCGAGGGCTTCGGCCAGGAAGGCGCGGGCGGCGGCGAACGAGCGCTCGTCGGCGAGCCGGTCGTAGCCGACACCGGGGGTGGCGCCGGGCACGGCGTGCCGGTGGGTGAAGCCGTGCTGGGCGCGGCCGTACATGACCAGCTGCCAGTCGGCCTCCGCCCGGTTCATCTCCTCGGCGAACGCGGCCACGTCGGATGGCGGGACGTGCGGGTCGGCAGAACCGTGGCAGGCCAGGACCTTGGCCGTCACGGTCCCGGGCCGCGCCGGCGCGCTGGTGGCCAAGCTGCCGTGGATGCTCACCACGCCGGCCAGGTCCGCGCCGGACCGGGCCAGGGCCAGCACGGCCAGGCCGCCGAAGCAAAAGCCGACCGCGGCCATCGGACCGGCGGCCTCCGGGCAACCGGACAAGGCGGTCAGGCCCGCCCGGCCGCGGCGCACGAGCCGCGCCGGGTCGTCGCGCAGGGCGAGCAGGCAGGCCATCACCCGCTCCCGGTCCCCCCCGATACCCTCGCCGAACATGTCGCAGGCCAGCACGGCATAGCCAAGGGCCGCATAGCGGCATGCCTGCTCCCGCGCGTGCGCGTCGAGCCCGGCCCCGCCGTGCACGAGCAAGATCCCGGGCCGAGGCCCTTCCTGGGCGTCATCCCAGCAGAACAGGCCGGTCAGCGCGACGTCGAGGTCGCGGTAGGAGTCGCGGTAGGAAAGGTCACGGGTGGCAATATTCATGCCCCAGAGATTAGCATCTAATATTGAACATAATAGCACAGAATTGTTAGTTTAGAAAGGGTCATTGAATTGCGGTTCCGTATCAAACAGCTGGTAATCGGGCCGGCCCGGCGGGTCGCTCATTCGATGTGAATGCCACATTCATGCACCTCTAGGTGCATGAATGTGGCATTCACGCCTTACGATCCGGTGCTGAAGTGGCGGGTGCGACGAAAGCCTGTTTTCCCGGCCGCCAGGGGCGCTGGTGCGAGATGGAGCGGCGCGACAGCCACGCCAAGACAGCCGACCGGCGCCGACGGCATCCGATGAAAATCAAGCGGGCCCGGCCGGTCGCGGAGGGCCATCGGGGCGATTACCTTGGTGCGGGCGGGCTGGCGGCGGCGGGGCTCGAGCCCGGACCGTTCGGTATGAAAAAATCTTTAATCCGAACGAGGCGGGGGTTGCCCGTGCTGGAAGTGCTGACGTTCGTCCTGGCGGCCACGGCCGTCATCCTCGCGCTCCAGTACCTGGCCGACCGGACCGGCCTGCCGGCCGCCGCGCTGCTTACCGTGGCCGGCCTGGTCTACGGCGTGCTGCCGGGGCCGAACATCACCCTCGACCCGCACGTGATCCTGACCTTCGTGATCCCGCCGCTGATCTACAGCGCGGCGCTGAATTCCTCGCTGCTGGCCATCCGGGAGAACATGCGCACCGTGATCAGCCTGTCGATCGGGCTGGTGCTGGCCACCGCGGTGGTCACCGGGATCGGCATGGACCTGTTCGTGCCGGGGGTAGGCCTGGCCGCCGGCATCGCGCTGGGCGCCGCGCTGTCCCCCACCGACCCGGTGGCTGCGCTGGCCGTCGGCGGCCGGGCCGGGCTGCCGCCCAAGCTGATCACGATCATCGAGGGCGAAGGGCTGCTTAACGATGCCACCGCGCTCACCACGCTGACCGTGGCGGTCACCGCGGCGACCAGCGGCGGTTTCTCGTTCGGGGGGGCCGTCCTGCACTTCCTGCTGGCCGCGGCGGGCGGCCTGCTGTGCGGCGTCGCCGTGGCCATCATCGTGCGCCTGGCCAGGTCCGCCGTCCGCGATCCGCTACTGGTCAACGGCATTTCCCTGGCCACGCCGTTCGCCGCCTACCTGCTCGGGGAGGAGCTGCACGTCTCCGGCGTGCTGGCGGTCGCGGTGGCCGGGCTGATGATCGGCCACGAGACGCCGCGCTTCACTTCGGGCGCCAGCCGGCTGCAGGCCGCCGCCGTCTGGCACCTGGCCGACTTCCTGCTCCAGGGCTTCGTCTTCCTGCTGGTCGGCCAGCAGATCGCGTCCGTCATCCGGGGCCTGAAGGACTACCCCACCAGCACGATCGTCGACGCGGTGGCGGTCAGCCTCGGCGTCGTGCTGCTGCTGCGGCCGCTGTGGCTGGCGCTGACCCAGTCGCTGCCCCGCATGGTACGGGGGCGCCTGGGCTGGGCCATCCCGGACGAGGCATACCTGTCCGGCCGGGAGATAGCCGTGCTGAGCTGGGCCGGCACTCGGGGCGTCATCAGCCTGGCGGCGATCTTCACGCTACCGCTGACCATCGAGGGCGGGCACCCGTTCCCCGGCCGTGACCTGCTGCTGTTCTGCACCTACCTGGTGGTGGTGGTCACCCTGGTCGGCCAGGGGCTCACCTTCGCGCCGATCGCCAGGGCGCTGGGCGTGCACGCCGACCCGGCCGACGCGGCTCTGGTGCGCACCCAGGCCCGGGCCGCGTCGGTCCAGGCGGGCCTGTCCCGGCTGGACCAGATAGCCGAGGACGACGCCGTCCCGCCGCCGGTGCTGGCCGCGCTGCGGGCCAGCCTGGACGGCAAGGCCAGGCGGTACCGCCAGGTACTGGACCGGCTGGAGGGCGAGGACGATTCGGCGCCCGCCGCCACGTCCTCGCCGGAGTACGAGGCAGCGCTCCAAGCCCGGCGGGCGGTCATCGACGCGCAGCGCGAGGAACTGCTCCGCTGGCGGGACGCAGGCCACCTGCCCGACGCCAGCCTGCGCATCCTGGAGGGCGAGCTCGACCACGAGGAACGCACGCTGCCGCCGCACGATGGCCACTGACGCCGTCGGCAGAGGGCCGCAGGGCCCCATCCTTGGGGGGGTGAGGAACCGGGACCCTGCGGTCCCGTACCGGGGGTACTCGCCCGGGGCCGCGCGTCCCCCCGTTGAAGCGGGAGCGACGGGCACACGCGACCAGCCCTTCCTACTGCCCCGGGACGGAGGCGGCCAAACCTGTCGTTTCGGGGTTTCGCGACATCCGGCGGCGGCTACACGTCGGGTATGGACCGTGCGCTGGCCGGCCGCGAGTACGCGAGCCACCTCACCGATGCCGACCTGAAGCTGCTGGCTGCGGCGGCCCCAGGCGATGGCGCCTGGCTGCGCGGCGACCCGGCGGCGCTGCTGCGGCTGCTGGAGAATCCGGCAACGTTCGGTGTCGTGCTGGGCCAGGGGCCCGGTGAGAGCCCGCGCGGATGGGCGGTTCAGGCGTCCCCGTTCCTGATCTTCGCGCTGCTGGTCCAGCGGGCCGCGACCGAGCTGGCCTCGGCGGCGCACGTGCCGGAGCGCACCGGGCTGCGCCAGCGGGTGCCGCTGTTCGATGCGCCCGCGTTGCGGGACTTCCTGGCTGATACGGCCCGGCGGCTGTTCCTGGCCGAGCTGCTGGCCTCGTTCACCCGGGTGGCCAGCGGCCGGTACCGGGTCCGGGTCGGCCGGCCGGGCCCGCACCCGGCGGTTCAGCGAGCTGGACCCGGTGCGGCTGGCGGGCCTGCTCGACGCCGTACCGGAGGCCGAACGGCCCGGGGTGTACCGCAGGCTCGGCGATGTGTCGCTGTTCCTGACCGGGGTGTTTCCCGATTACGTGACCGCCCGCGCCCTCGGCCCGGTGGACGCAGGCCGGCTGCTGCGCGCGGCCGGGCTGACCGGCCCGCAACGGGAGCGGCTGGCCGCCGTGCCGGCCATCGAGCTGCTGGAGCACCTCGGCGCCCGCTGGTACCGGACCGCGTGCGAGCTGGCTCCGGTGCGTACCGCGCGGCTGTCCGTGGCCGACGACGTGGCCGGGCGGTTCCAGCAGGGCCGGCGCGTGCTCAACCATCTCGCCGACCGGTACCTGATGTCGGCGGGTCAGCCCTGGTTCACCCCGCCTGGCTTCTAGGTCTGGGCACCATCAGGGCAATGGCCGCGCCGTCCGTGGCGGCTTCTGGAGCAGATCTTCGACGCCGAGCCGCTGCTGGCGCGCCGGGACAGGGACGTTTTAATAGGGGATCGTGACCGATACCTCGCCCCGGGACCTGGCCGACCGTTTCCATCAGCGCTGGCTCAGGGAGAATCCGTTCGCCGCCACCATGTACGGCATCCCCGGGTACGACCATCTGCTGCCGGACGAGAGCGAGGCGGGCCGGCAGGCGTGGCGCGCCGAGGTCGGGCGCTTCCTCGAGGAGGCGGACCCGATCACGACGGCCACTCCGGCCGAGGCCGTCACGCTCGGCTGCGTCCGGGAGGCGGGTGCCCACGAGCAAGACGGCATCGACATGGCGCTGGCCGAGCACACCGTCACCGCCATGCAGTTCGCCGGCCCGGCCACCTTCCTGGCCGTGGCCGCGCGGACGGTCCTGGTGAACCCGGAGGCGGCGGAGGCCTATCTGATCCGCCTGCGCGGTAGCGGCACCTGGTTCGACCAGCTCAGCGAGCAGCTGCGGGCCGGAGCGAAGAAAGGGCGGCTGCCGGTCGCCCCGCTGGCCGAGCGGGCCATCGCCTGGGCGCAGGACGTGCTGCCCGGCCTCGGCCCGGTGTTCGCGGCGCCGCCCCCGCCGGGGTGGCCCCGCGCGGCGGCGTGGGAGACCGAACGCCGGGCGGTGGCCGACGAGGTGGTGCGGCCGGGGCTGGCCAGGTGGGTGGAGACGGTCAGGGAGCTGCTGCCGCGGGCCCGGCCGTCCGACCGGGCCGGGCTGGTCTGGCTGCCCGGCGGCGAGGAGGACTACGCCCGGGCGATCCGGATCTTCACGACCCTTCCCCGGTCGCCGGAGGAGCTGCACCAGACCGGGCTGGATCAGGTCGCCGGGCTAGAGGCCCGGGCCGAGCGGCTGGGGGCCGGCCTCGGGCTGTCCGGGCGGGACGAGGTGTTCGCCGCGGTGCGCGACTCGGCGGGCAAGATCTCCGCCCAGGAGGCCATCCGCCAGGCGGTCGCCGCGGTGCGGCGGGCCGAGGCACGGGCCGGGGAGCTGTTCCCACAGCCGCTCCCGCCGCCGTGCGAGGTGACGCCGATGCCGGAGGTCGTCGCGGTGAGCGGGGCCGCGCCGCACTACACCCCGCCGCGGCTGGACGGCGGGCGGGCCGGGACGTTCTGGTTCAATACCGCGCGGCCCACCCCGGGCACCGGCTGGGACCTGGAGGTGGTGGCCTTCCACGAGGCGGTGCCCGGGCATCACCTGCAGCTGTCCCGGCTGCAGCTGCTCACCGGCCTGCCCGCGCTGCAGCGGCAGCGCAGCCTGTCGGTGTTCTCCGAGGGCTGGGGCCTGTACGCGGAGCAGCTCGCCGAGGAAGCCGGCCTCTACGCCGACGACCGCGCCCTGCTCGGCGCGGTCAGCTCCTCGCTGATGCGGGCGGCCCGGCTGGTGGTGGACACCGGCCTGCACGCGTTCGGCTGGAGCCGGGAGCGGGCGCTGGACTACCTGGCCGAACACGTGCCGATGCCGCGCGAGGTGCTGGCTCCCGAGATCGACCGGTACGTGGTGATGCCCGGGCAGGCGGTTTCCTACCTGACCGGCAAGCTCGAGATCCTCCGGATCAGGGAGGAGGCCCGCGAGCGGCTGGGCCAGGCGTTCTCGCTGCCCGTCTTCCACGCCGCCATCCTGGACCACGGCTCGCTCCCGATGCCGGTCCTGGCCCGCAGCATCGGGGACTGGCTGGACCGGTCGGACGGTGCGCCGGACGGCCACCGTGGTGCATGCTAGGCAGGTGGACCTGAGCGGCAAGCTGCAGATCAAGCCGGGACAGTCCGCGGCGGTGCTGAACGCGCCGCCCGGCCTGGTACTCCCGGGGGTGCCGGTGGCGGCCAGCGCCGCCGACGCCGACGCGGTGATCGCGTTCGTGACCCGGCGAGATGACCTGGACTCGGCCGGGCCGGCGGTGGCGGCGGCGCGTGCCGACCGGCTGGCCTGGATCGGTTACCCCAAGGGCGGCCAGCTCGGGACCGACCTGAACCGCGACCGGCTCGCCGCGGCCCTGGCCGACCAGGGCGTGCAGCCGGTCCGCCAGGTGTCCATCGACGACACCTGGTCCGCGCTGCGGTTCCGGCCCGCCGCCGGATGAGGCCCGCTACCGGTCGGCGAGACGGCGGTCCGGCACGAACCATATCACCGCCACCGCCACGAACAGGGCGTAGGAGATCCACGGGCTCACGAACGCCAGCGCGGTCGCGGCCGCGTAGATGGCCAGCGAGGCACGGCCCTTGACGTCCCGGCCGATGGCCGCCGCGACCAGCGAGGAGCTGCCGTCGGCGCGGATGATCGCCCGGGTCAGGATGGTGAACGCCACCGCGGAACCCAGGCAGATGAGCCCGTAGGTCGCGGCCGGGGCGTGATCCTGGTAGTGCTCGCCGATCCACTCGGTCAGCACCGGGATAAGCGACAGCCAGAACAGCAGATGCAGGTTCGCCCACATCACCCCGGCGGTCACCCGGCGGGCCGCGCGGAGCAGGTGGTGGTGGTTGTTCCAGTAGATCCCGATGAACGTGAAGCTCACGATGTAGATCAGCAGCGCCGGGAGCCGCTCGCGCAGGCTGGCGAAGGTGCCCTCGACGGGCGCCTTCAGCTCCAGGGCCATGATCGTGATGATCACCGCGAGCACGCCGTCGCTGAAGGCTTCCAGCCGGCCGGTCTCCGATTCGCCCTGTCCCCCCAGCGGCATCATGAGACGGGCCGTGCCTCGGTGAACAGCGCCTGGCAGTCCAGTTCGATCGTCTTGTGGTCCTCGAAGCGCTTGGCCACCTTGTGCCGTTCCCGCCGGCCTGCGAACTCGGGGAGGAAGCCGGCCAGAGCTGCGCGATCCATGCTTCAAGTTACCGGCCGGCGTCGCGGCGAGCCAGGAATCGCGGACGGGCGTCGCTGCGGACAAATTGGACTTCAGTCACGTCAGTACTATCCGTACCGCGCCCATAGGTATGGATGCCGCAGCCATGTCGCTGGAAGGCAATGCCGGGCCGGCCTTCGGGCTGCTCGCCTGGGCGCTGGTGCTCTGCGGCCGGGCGAACCCCTAGCCGGCTTGGCCTGCCGTGGCCGCCAGCCGCTCCAGCACGCTGGCGGTGACCTCGGTCAGAGCGGCGAGCTGGTCGCGGCTGAGGCCGTCGAAGACCAGCTGCCGCACCGTCTCGACGTGGGCCGGGGCGGCCCGCTTGATGGCGGCGCGACCGGCCGCGGTGAGGACCGCGAACGCGCCCCGGGCGTCGCTCGCGCAGTCCGTACGGGCGATCAGGCCACGTCGCTGCATCCGGGCGAGCTGGTGCGAGACCCGGCTCTGCTCCCAGGCCAGCGCGTCGGCGATCTCGAATACCCGCAGCCGGCTCTCGGGAGCCTCGCTGAGCACGACCAGCACCTCGTAGTCGGCCAGGGATATGCCGTAGTCCTGCAGCAGCTGCCGGTTCATCCGCGCGTTGAGCTGCGAGGTCATCAGCAGCAGCCCACGCCAGGCCCGTTGCTCCTCTTCGGTCAGCCAACGGCTCATACCGACAAGGGTACCGGAATGAATGACGCATCATGTATGTTAAGTGGCGCGTCAACAAGACACGTCGAAGGAGACCCCGATGAGCACCGCTTCCGCCCCGCCGCTGACCGAACTGACCGGCACCTGGACCCTCGACCCGGCGCACACCCGGATCGGCTTCGTCGCCCGCCACGCCATGGTGACCAAGGTCCGCGGCTCGTTCAACGAGTTCGAGGGCACGGCCGTGCTGGACGGCGCCAACCCGGCGAACTCCCACGCCGAGGTGACGATCAAGGCCGCCAGCATCGACACCCGCAACGACCAGCGCGACGAGCACCTGCGCAGCAACGACTTCCTGGCCATGCAGGAGCACCCGGAGATCACGTTCACCTCGACCGGTGTCCGCCAGGTCGACGACACCACGTTCGAGCTCACCGGCGACCTGACCATCAGGGGCGTCACCAAGTCGATCACGATCCCGTTCACCTTCGAGGGTGCGGCCAAGGACCCGTTCGGCAACCAGCGGGCGGGGTTCGAGGGCTCGGTCACGATCAACCGCAAGGATTACGGAGTCACCTGGAACGCCGCGCTCGAGGGCGGCGGCGTCCTGGTCGGCGACAGGGTGACCCTCGAGTTCGAGATCTCCGCGATCAAGAGCGCCTGACCCCTCGGCCGAACTAATCGCGCGGCGGCCGGCCCCCGGCCATCAGCCGCCGCGCGTACTCGATCACCGCGTCGATGATCGATTCCGCCTGGCGGCGGTTCCCGGCCCCGGCGACCTCGTACGAGCCCTCGCCGATGAGCGAGGTGAGGATCGCGGCGTACACCCGGTCCTCAGGCACGTCGGTCAGGCGCAGGGGCGAGTCGCTCTGCACGATCCACTCGCGGTCCCGCTGCCGCCGCAGCACCTCGAACCCGGGCGGGGCGTCGCCGGACGCGAAGAGCAGGGCCAGGTCGCGGCGCTGCCAGCTGCCCTGCAGGAAGGCGCGCGCCCCGGCCTCGAACAGCTGTCCCGGATCGGTCACGCCCTGCTTCCTGGCCTCGGCCACCGCCTGCCCGGCGGCCTGCTCGTGGGCGAGCTGGTGCTCCTGCCACAGCGCGATGAACAGCTCGCTCTTGCCGCCGAAGTGGTGGTACAGGCTGCCGACGCTGGAACCGGCCCGCTGCACGATGTCGGCGATGCTGGCCTCGGCGAAGCCGCGCTCGGTGAACACCTGCCGGGCCGCGTCGAGCAGCGCGCGCCGGGTCTGCGCGGTGCGGCTCCACTGCCAGGCACCGCTCCCCGGACCGTCCCTCGGCGATCTGGGCATGGACCTCCTCTTGACAGGCACGCCGGCTCGCTTAGAGGCTAATTCCAGAAAATCATTCTGTTAAGGCTGGTGAGCTCGATGGCGCGGCTTTGCGACCGGGTGGCAATCGTATCCGGCGGGGAGCGGGATACCAGGCCCGTTCGGGGCCTGAAGGAAGGGAAGCGGGCGTGACGGGAAAGCCGGTCCCGGTACCGACGCCCGAGACCCAGCCGTTCTGGGACGGCTGCGCCGCCGGCGAGCTGCGCATTCAGCGGTGCGCTGACTGCGGCCGGCCCTACTTCTACCCGCGCCCGGTGTGCCCGGAGTGCGGCTCGCCGAACATCGAGTGGTTCACCGCCAGCGGCCGGGCCACCCTCTATTCCTACGTGATCAACCACCGGCCGGCGCCGGGCTTCGAGGACGAGACGCCTTACGCAATCGCCGTGGTCGAACTGGAGGAGGGACCACGGATGATGACGAACATCGTCGGGCTGGCGGCCACGCCGGAAGCACTGGAGCTGGACATGCCGCTGCAGGTCAGGTTCGAGCCGCGGGGCGACGTGAGCCTGCCCGTGTTCGGCCCCTCGGAGCCTGCACGATGACCGGGGTCATCCTCGCGGGGGCAGCCGAGACCGATCGCCTCGGCCGGCTGCCTGACTACTCCACGCTGCACCTGCACCTCGAGGGGGCGCTGAACGCGGTGGCCGACGCGGGCCTGTCGCTGCGCGACATCGACGGCATCGCCACCGTGTCCGCGCCGGGCCCGGTCCAGGTGGCGCACGCGCTGGGCATCACGCCGCGCTGGATCGACGGCACCGGCGTCGGCGGCACGTCGTTCCTGCTGCATGTCCGGCACGCGGCCGCCGCCATCCGGGCCGGGTACGCCACGACGGTGCTGATCACCCACGGGGAGTCGGGCCGGTCCCGGGTAGGCGCGTCTCGGTACCGGATGGAGGCTGCGTCGCCGGTGGGGCAGTTCGAGGTGCCGTACGGGGTGTTCGGCCCGACGACCACGTTCACCATCCCGGTGCTGCGGTACATGAAGGAGTTCGGCCTGACGCACGAGCAACTGGCCTACGTGGCGGTGGCTCAGCGGCGGTGGGCCGCGAAGAACCCGCGCGCCGCCTACCGCGACCCGATCGCGGTCGAGGACGTGCTGGCCTCCCGGATGGTCGCCTACCCGTTCCACCTGCTGGAGTGCTGCCTGGTCACCGACGGAGGCGGGGCGCTGGTGGTTACTTCGGCCGAACGGGCCGGGGAATTCCCCAAGCCCGCGGTGCACGTGCTCGGCACGGGAGAATCGTCGGAGACGCCGATGATCTCGCAGATGGCGGACTTCACCGAGTCTCAGGCGTTCCGGCTGGCCGGACGGGCGGCGTTCGCCGAGGCGCGGATCGGCGTGGCCGACGTCGACCACCTGATGATCTACGACGCGTTCGCGCACGTGCCGATCTACGGACTCGAGGCGCTGGGCTTCGTGGCGAAGGGCGAGGCCGGGGCGTTCATCGCCGACGGTAACACCGAACCAGGCGGGTCGCTGCCGCTGAACACCAACGGCGGCGGGCTGTCGTATACCCATACCGGGATGTACGGGATGTTCGCGATCCAGGAAGGGGTTCGGCAGTTGCGTGGCGAGGCGGCGGCGCAGGCAGGCGCGCCGGAGATCAGCGTGGTCCTGGGTAACGGCGGTATGTTCGCCACGGCCGGCGTGCTGGTACTGGGACGGCAGCCGGGATAAGCCGTGGCCCTGCGGCGCGCTCCGGGGCTAGCGACACATTTCATGATCGCCCCGGAGACGGGTTCTGAACGAGATGGCGCAACCGGCGGCAGGGGCTACGGGGCGGCCCGCGTCGAGGCCCAAGCCGGCCTGGGCCCAAGCCCTCAGGATGACAGCGGGGAATGTAAGCGCTTAGATTTAGCGGTGACGGCAATCGGGCTTGCCGGTCCTGACTTCGAGCTGGGGGACATCGCGGAACCAGTACCTGCTGCCGGCCTCGGCAAATCCTCAGCCTGCACGCTCTACGACGTGGCGCGGCAGGCCGGGGTCTCCACGGCCACGGTCTCGCGGGTGGTGCACGGTTACGACCGGGTACGCCCGTCGACTCGGCAGCGCGTGCTCGGGGTGATCGAGGCCCTGGGCTATGTCCCCGACAGCGCGGCGCAGAGCATGGTCCGCAAGCGCAAGGAAGTGATCGGGCTTGTCGCCATCGAAAGCCGCGGTCCCGAGACCGACATCGAGCAAGACGGCCTGCTGTTCATGGAGGAAGTGCTGCGCGGCGTCGAGTCCCCGCTGAGCCAGATCGGGTGGTCGGTGCTGATCTCGGTCCTGCGCAGCGCCAACCGGGCGGATGCCTACCACTGGCTGCAGAAGATCTCGGCCAAGGTCGACGGGATGCTGATCGCCGAGGGCATCGTCCCGTCGCAGCAGCTGGCCCGGCTGGCGGCGCGCGTCCCGGTCACCCTGGTCGCGGGGTCGCCCGAGGAGCCATATGCCGATGTGGTCCATGCCGACAACCGGGCAGGCACCGAGGCGCTGGTCGGCCACCTGGTCGAGCACCACGGCAAGACCAAGCTGTATTACGTCGCCGGGCCGCCGGAGGCGCCGGACGCGCGGGAGCGGCGCAGCGTCTTCGAACAGGCCCTGACCAGGTACCCGGGCGTACGGCCGGCCGGGTGCTTCGAGGGCCGGTTCGCGGCGGTCAGCGGCCAGCTAGGGGTACGCGAGCTTCTCGCCGCGAGGCGCCGGGACCTGCCCGATGGCATCGTCTGCGGCAACGACCAGATGGCAATCGGGGTCATGCGGGAACTGCACACGGCCGGGATACGAGTGCCGGCCGACATCGCCGTGACCGGGTTCGACGACATGCACCTGGGCGCCCTGCTGGCCCCGACCCTGACCACCGTGCGCCAGCCGATGCGGCTACTGGGCGAGCGCGCCTGCTCCATGCTGCTGGACCGCATCGCCGACCCAGCCCGGCCGCGCCGGGTCGAGCGGCTGGCCACCACGCTCGTCGTGCGGGAAAGCTGCGGCTGCAGGGGCTAACGGCCTTTAATGTCGGGTTAAGGGGCTTTCTTGATGTCGGGTTAAGGGCCCTCTTGATATCGGGGTTACGGGCTTTCTCGATGTCGGGGTTAAGGGCTTCCGCGGGGTCGGCCTGGGCGCGCCTTCGGACTGGGCATGTGCGGAGTGATCGCTGTGGCTGTAGTGGCTGGCGATCCGGCCCGCGGGCCGCTGCCCCTGGCCGTTTATACGGCGTGGATGTCCCAGCCATGCTGTTCCAGTTGCATGAATGGGACATCCACATCGTATGCCGCGGTACGGATGATGCCAGCGGGGCAGGTGGCACAGCAGCGGACGACCCGCCGCGCCAGGCCGGTAACTTCCGCCATCGACACGCTCCCGGCAACCGCATAGACAACATTGTGTCGATCCGATGAATGCAAGCGCACGGACGAGACCTTGCTGCCAGCGGAGCGCCGGCGGGACGGGCCCGGCGGATCATGACGGGCGGGGCGGATCTTGACGGGGCGGGGGTCATGACGGGCCCGGGGGGTTTGACGGGCGGGGCGGATCTTGACGCGCGGGGCGGAACCGAGTTCGAATGGGAAACAGAATTACTTTCTAGGATTCGTTACGGCAGCGAGGGGATCCCCAGGATGACCGAACGCAAGAGCCCGACGGCGGTTCTCCGGGAAGGCCCCCGCGCGCTGAGCGACACGCAGGTGCGCGAGATCGAGGACTCCGCCCTCGATGAGGTCCTGAACGTCGACATTGACGACGTGATCGAGTACGTGCACAAGGACCTGCGGTCGCTGCCGGACTTCACAACGCTGTACCGGAAGTACCTGAAGCAGCGCTGGGACGTCTACGACCTCGACTTCACCCAGGACAAGATCGACTGGGAGGAGAAGATGACCGAGGAGGAGCGGCAGTCGTTCATCGCCGTCGCCTCCGGGTTCCACCACGGCGAGCGGCAGGTCGAGATCGAGCTGCCGGTGTTCATGATCGGCGCCAGCGAGGAGGAGAAGCTGCATATCGCGGCGCAGATCGAGGACGAGGCGCGGCACACGGTCTTCTTCGACCGGTTCTACCGCGAGGTCGTCGGGCTGAAGGGCGACGACATCATGGGCGTGCTCGACGCGTCCTTCCCGTGGGTATCCGAGACGTTCGTCGCGCCGTTCGGGCTGCTGGCCTACCAGGCCGACGAGCTGCGGCTGCATCCATACGATGAGCGGGCCCGGGTGCGCTACGGCACCAGCTACTTCCTGTGGATCGAGGGCGTGCTGGCGCTGTCGGTGATGAAGGTGACGCTGTCCTACGCCCGCTGGCGCGGCTTCCTACCCGCCTACTACACCGGCTTCACCGCGACCTGCCGGGACGAGTCGCGGCACGTCCAGGGGGGCATGCGGTACCTGCAGGACGCGGTGCGCAGGGACCCCACGATGATCAACGAGATCCACGACACGCTGCGGACCATCCTGTCGGTGTCCGGCGTGGTCAGCCGGCGGATCTACTACGAGCCGCTGGGCTGGACCGACGAAGAGGTGCGGGTGCTGTTCTTCCAGCAGCTTCGGCGCAAGCTGAACGACGTCGGCATCGGGCTCTCGCCCGACCTCGAGGACCTGCTGCAGAAGGTGCAGCCGGTGCTGGCGGGCGGGTGAGCCATGGCGGAGTTCTTCAGCAAGGAGTGGGCCGACGCCATACGGGACGCGCTCACGGCCGGGCCGGACGAGCAGGCCCGGGCGGTCAAGCTGGAGGAGTACTGGGACTTCTTCGACTGGCTCAAGAGCGTGTACCCGGCGTCCTGGGCGCTGGGCTGCCGGGATCGCGGGTCGTACCTGTTCGTGCAGTGGGCCGGCGGCACGGTGACCGACTGCCGGATCATCGGGCCGGACGAACCGCTCCAGGCGACCTACGTGTTCGGCATGGACTACCGGGACTGGAAGGCGCTGCACGAGGGCTACGATGCGCAGCGTACGGTCATGTACCGCAAGATCGTGCTCGAGCAGGGCGACCTGCTCGAGTTCTTCAAGGCGATCTACTTCTTCGTCGAGTCCCTGGCCGTCATCGGCGCCGTGCCGGCCGTTTACGCCTGAGCTACCTGCGCCTGAGCTATGGGGCCCGGCCGAGAAGCGGGCCGAACGAGCGCTCGACCTGCTCGGCCAGGGCGTCCGGCTGCCACGGGCCGGTGCCGACAATGCGCACGACCGGCTCGGGGTTGCTGTACAGGGAGACCTCGTAGCCGGAAGAGTGGATGATCCGCCCGGTGATCCAGCCGGAACGCTCGCTGGCCAGGTAGGCCACGATCGGGGCCACGTTGTCCGGGGACCATTCGTCCAGGCCGGGCCTGGCCCGCAGGCGCTCGGTCGGCACCGTCGCGGTCATCCGGGTCGCCGCGCCGGGCGAGATCGCGTTCACGGTGACCCCGTATTTGGCCAGCGCGCGGGCCGAGGACCAGGTCAGGCCGACGATGCCCATCTTGGCGGCCGCATAGTTCGGCTGGCCGGGAGCGCCGTGCAGGCCGGAGACCGAAGTGAAGTTGATGATGCGGTTCTGCGCGGACTCGTCGCGCAGTGACCGCCAGTGCGCCGAGGCGAACCTCGTGGTGTTGAACGTGCCCTTCAGGTGCACCCGGATGACGTCGTCCCACTCCTGCTCGGTCATGTTGAAGACCATCCGGTCGCGCAGGATGCCGGCCACGTTGACCAGGATGTCGAGCCCGCCGAACTCCTCGATGGCCGTCTGGACCAGGTTCTCCGCGGCGGCGAAGACGGAGATGTCGTCGCCGTTGGCGACGGCCTTCCCGCCCGCCTCGGCGATCTCGGCGACCACGTTGTGCGCGGGCCCGGAATCGTGCCCGGAGCCGTCGACCGCCGCGCCCAGGTCGTTGACCACCACCGAGGCGCCCTCGCGGGCCAGCAGCGTGGACACCGACTTGCCGATCCCCCGTCCGGCGCCGGTGACGACCGCGACCCGCCCGTCCAGTCGTGCCATGGCAGCTCCCCTTCCGCGGCCGGTGCCGATGAGCGGCCGGTGCCTGCGCCAGTTACTGGAATCGTCTTCTGGAATTAGCCTCTAGGAGGGGCTGGGCCCTGTCAAGTTAACGCTGTCAAGAGGGCCGGTTAGACTCCTAGAATCACATTCTGAAAAGAGGTGGATGGCGGTGGGACCAGCGGCGCGGCTGCCACGGGGCCGAGCCGCGTCCGGTTCCTGGCAGTGGGCCAGGACGGCAGAGACCCAGCGAGCGCTGCTCGACGCCGCCCGCGCGGTCTTCACCGAGCAGGGCTTCGCCCACGCCAGCATCGCCGACGTGGTCGAGCGCGCCGGATCCAGCGTGGGCAGCCTGTACCACCACTTCGGCGGGAAGAGCGAACTGTTCATCGCGCTCTGGCAGGACTACCAGCAGGCCCAGGAGGCGGCCGCGAGCCAGGCGGTGGCCCGGGCCAGGAAGGCCGGGCTGACCGGCCCGTTCGAGCTGTTCTCGGCGGGCGCACGGGCCTTCATGGAAGGCTGCTGGCAGCGGCGGGACCTGGCGGTCCTGTTCTCCGCCGGGGACGGTCCGCCGGGCTTCGAGGTGATGAAGCGGCGGCGTGCCCGCGAGTGGCTCGGCCAGAACGACGCGCTGCTCCGGCTGTCCGACACCTCCTTCGACCGGCTCTACGTCACGATCTTGACCACGCTGATCGGCGAGGGCAGCCGGGAAGTGGCCGTGGCCAGCAGCCGGCGGCAGGCCGGCCAGGTGATCGACGCAGTGATCGAGTACGTCCGGCTGCTCATGACCGGCG
This sequence comes from uncultured Actinomycetes bacterium, assembly GCA_963841585.1. Taxonomy (GTDB): domain Bacteria; phylum Actinomycetota; class Actinomycetes; order Streptosporangiales; family Streptosporangiaceae; genus Palsa-504. The sequence goes on along the minus strand of CAWJDK010000016.1, from coordinate 2,156 downwards.
GAAGCTACAATCCCGGCTCGCCTCCGGGCTGAGCTCGCCGGGGGGTTGACAGCGGGGGTAACGGCGGGTTTTGATCCGATCTAGAACGTAATTCTAGGATTAGATGACGGGCGGGCGCCCGGGCGCGGCAGGAGGATCGCCATGGAACTCGACCTTGGCCCGGAGATCGCGGAGTTCCGCGCGGAGCTGCGGGACTGGCTCGCTGCCGAGGTGCCGCCCGCGCTGCCCGGCCTGGCCGACTGGAACATGCCGGTCACCGCGGGCGGCCGCACGCACGCCAGGCTGGCCGAGGCGGAGGCCCATCCGGCCTACGCCGAGTGGGAGGCCAAGCTGGCCGAGCAGCGGCTGGTCTGCCCGCAGTGGCTCGAGGAGTTCGGCGGGCGGGGCCTGGATGCGGTGCGGGGCGCCGTGCTGAACGAGGAGTTCTACCGGGCCGGCGTGCCCCGGGTAACCCGGGGCATGGGCGAGTGGCTGGTCGGCCCGTCCATCATGGTGCACGGCACGCCGGAGCAGCGGGCGTACTTCCTGCCCCGGATCATCTCCGGCGAGGACGTGTACTGCCAGGGCTTCTCCGAACCCGGCTACGGCTCGGACCTGGCCGGCGTGCAGACCCGCGGCGTGGTCGAGGGAGACGAACTCGTCATCACCGGGCAGAAGGTATGGACCTCGGGCGCCGGCCGGGCCAACCGGATGTTCCTGCTCTGCCGGACCGACCCGGACGCGCCCAGGCACGCCGGGCTTTCCTACGTGCTGATCGACTTCACCGGCCCGGGCGTGCAGTACCGGCCGATCAAGCAGATGTCCGGCGCGGCCGAGTTCTACGAGGACTTCCTGGACGGGGTGCGGACCCCGCTGTTCTTCGTCATCGGCGGGCTGAACCACGGCTGGCGGGTAGCCATGACCACGCTCGGGCACGAGCGCGGCGGCCGGGCCACCGTGGCCCACCTCGGCTTCGAGCGCGAGTTCTGGCAGCTGACCGAGACGGCGCGCAATCGCGCCAAGACCGCCGACCCGCTGGTCCGCCAGCAGCTCGCCTGGGCTTACACGCAGGTCGAGCTGATGCGGTTCGCCGGGCTGCGCACGCTGGCCCAGGCGGCGGCGGGCCGCCCGCCGGGCCCGGAGGCCTCGGTGGCCAAGCTGTTCTGGAGCGAATACCACAAGCGCCTGGGCGAGATCGCGATCGGCATCGAGGGCGCGGACGGGCTGCTCCGGCCCGACGGTGACGGCTACCCGGTGACCGCCTGGCAGAGCGTGTTCCTGAGCAGCCGGGCCGGCACGATCTACTCGGGGACCAGCGAGATCCAGCGGAACATCATCGGCGAGCGCGCCCTGGGCCTGCCTAAGGAGACACGGCCCAAGGAGCCGAAGCAGTCATGACGGACGGGGCCGCGGCCAGCTACCGGACCGCGCGCGAGCTCGTCACGCCGCAGCGGCTGCGCGGGTTCTTCGCGCCGCGGAGCATCGCGCTGGTCGGCGCGTCCGACAACTCCGGTTGGGCCCGGTTCATCGTGGCGAGCTGTGCGACGGCCGGCTTCGCCGGCCCGCTGACGGCGGTCCATCCCCGGGCCAAGGCGCGTTCGGCCTGCCGATAGTGCCGAGCCTCCGGGACCTGCCCGAGCCGGCGGACCTGGCGTTCATCCTGGCGCCGCTCGAGGCGGTGGAGGGCGTGCTCGACGACATGGGCGCGGCCGGCATCCCGAACGCGGTGGTGCTCGCCTCCGGCTACCGGGAGGTGGGTGAGGCGGGCCGGACGCTGGAAGACGCGCTGCTGGACCGCGCGATCGCGAACGGCGTCACCGTGCTCGGCCCGAACTGCCTGGGCTTCATCAACGCGCACCGCCGGTCGGCGCCCTACGCGCTGGCGCTGCCCCCGCCGCTGATCGCGGGGCCGGTCGGCGTGGCGCTGCAGAGCGGCGCCCTGGCCAGCGTGGTGCTGGCCTTCGCCAGGGCGCACGCGATCGGGCTGAGCGTGCTCACCTCGATGGGCAACGAGGCCATGCTGAAGACCGCCGACGTCCTCGACTACCTGGTCGAGGACGAGGCGACCAGGGTGATCTGCCTGTTCCTGGAGGAGATCGGCGACCCGGCCCGGTTCGCCCGGGCGGCGGAGAAGGCAGACCGGGCGGGCAAGCCGATCGTCGCGCTGAAGGTCGGCT
>CAWJDK010000015.1:0-116103 GCA_963841585.1 uncultured Actinomycetes bacterium | reverse complement strand
ACTCATAATCCGCCGGTCGTGGGTTCGAGCCCCACCCGCCCCACTTAGTAAAGCCTAAATAAGATTCGAAAATTGCTGGCAAGCCTCTGTGGCTGCTTGGGTTAACCGATCCAGCTCACCTGGATGATGACTACGCGTTCGCCGCGGACATCGGTCAGGTAGACGAGCATCAACGGACCTCGACGGACGGTGCGCAGTCCCGGCGGCTCGCCGGTGAACTCCCGCCCGTCGAGGAAGATCATCGATTCGCGGACGGTCAGTTCCTCGGCTACCTGACGGACCGCTGCCAGGGCGGCAGGTGGCAGCCCGTCGAGCAGGTCATCGGTGACGGTCTCCCAGTGCCAGTCAGCCACCTACGACCTCACGGTAGGCCGCCTGGACGATCTTGGCGGCTTCCCGGATTGCGCGGTCCCGGACAGCGGGGTCTGGGTCGGCGAGGGCTCGTTCGGCGGCGTGGAGCCGGGCGGCGACCGAGGGCCGACGCTCGATGGCGATCGCGGCGCCCCAGCGCTGGTAGAAGTGGCGGATGGGGAAGACGCTGTCTTCGTCGCCAGCCTGGGTGAAGGCGTCCTGGATTTCCTGGAAGAACTCCGGCAGTCGAGACGGCGCGACCGTGGCGACGGCCTGGCGCAGAGCAGGGAGCGACAAGGCGGGCATGGGGATCAGCGGCTCGTCACCTTGTGGGTACTCAGCAGTCATCCAGCCGCCTCCTCTCATATCCAGCAACAGAATAAACCGTGCCACGCCTCGGGGCGGAGTATGGCTATTCGCTCGTGCGGCCGTGGGCTGGGTGCTCCTGGTTACGTTACGCACAGTAGCAGGATGGGAAGGGGTCAGCGCTTTGCCGTGGACCGGTTCGTGGACCGACTCACTCTGGCAATCGGTGCAACCAGGGTTATCGGGGGCGCGACTCCGTGGTCTCCGTGCAGGTAGTGCGTCCGGAGCATCCCGACAGGCTCCTCATAATCCGCCGGTCGCGGGTTCGATCCCCACCCGCCCCGGGTTCGTCCAAGGCCGACTACGAGGCGATGGGGGTTCCGTTCGAGCAGCGGTGGCAGCGCTTCGACACGGCGGTCCGGCTGATCAAGGGCATGCTCCAGCCCGGCCCGGCCGGTACCGCGCCGACCGGGAGGCTGTTGCCGCCGCCATGGCAAAGCCGCGGGATCCCGCTGTGGATCGGAAGCTGGGGCTCGCAGGCGGGCTTGCGCCGGGTGGCCTGTCTGGGTGATGGGTGGCTTGCCTCGGCGTACAACACCACACCGGAGGGGTTCGCCGCGAAACTGAAGGTCCTCGGCGGTGAGCTGGAACGACACCACAGGCCGCCCGGTGATTTCCCGAACGCGCTGGTCACGACGTGGGCCTGGATCACCGGCAGCCGGCCAGACAGGTTGGCGGCCGGCTCTGGGAAGCCTGTCCCACGCGACGTAGCGTCATGGGCATGACGGCGCGTCCGGTCGCCGCGCCCGGCGATCCCGGAGCGGCTCCTCGTGCTTCGGCTGCGCTGGTCAGCGGCAGCACGACGCTGGCGCGCTCGGTCGCGGCTCCGACTGGACGCGCGGCACGATCGAACGCGACGCGCTCGGCGATGACGAGGCTCCCGGCGCTTCGATCCGCACTGTCGCTGCCGCCGTCGAGGCCGCCCGCCCAGGAAACCCGGCTCGGCCGCGGCCAGGATGACGGGCGGCCGAGCATAGAGGATCACCGCCGAGCGCGTCGATCGCGCACATCGCGTCGGCCCCGCGAGCTCGGCCAGCACCACGTCCAGGCTGGCGCCGAAGCGGGCGAGGGTATCCCGCGCGTGCATCCCGGCGTCAGGCTGATCGCGGGTCACTGGCTGTTCCCGCGGAGTTCGGCGACGGCGCGGGCGAGCATGTCCTCGACCAGGAGCCGTTCGGATCCCCAGTCCTCGCGCAGGTCGTCCAGGAAGCCGATGATGGTGACCACATCGGCCCACGGATGGTAGGCGGCCCCGGACTCCCGCTGCCACCAGGCGGTGAACTGCTCGGCCGTGTCGGCGCCAAGGGTCAGCAGGTTCACCCGGCAGTGCGCCACGTCGGCCACCGCCGGGCCGGTGCAGGCGGCCTGCCAGTCGACCACGCCGGAGACCGTGCCCCGCCGCCATAGCACGTTGCCGGGGTGAAAGTCGCGGTGTACCAGCACCTGCGGCAGGTCGGGCGCGGGCTCGCGGCCGATGTCCGCGGCTTGTTCCCAGATCCGGGGATCCCGCGCCCACGGGGGCGGCTGGTAGCTGACCGGCGGGTCGGGAGCGAACGGCCCGATCAGCCCGGCGGGCGGGAGCGGGGCGGCGTGGATGGCGGGCACGACCCCGGCCAGGCGCCGCAGCCAGCGGCCGACATCCGATGGCCACCAGTCGACCCGGCCGGGGAGCCGCGACATCAGCACGGCCGGCACCCCGGCCTGCGTCCCGGCGGGATCGACCGCGAGCAGCGCGGGCGTGGGCACGCCCACCGACCCGGCGACGCGAAGCGCCCGCGCCTCGCGCGCGGCGATGTCCGGGTCTTCCGCGTTGAGCTCGGGCCGGACGTAGCGGCGCAGCACCGCCTGCCGGCGCTGCCCGGCGCCGTCCGCGACGGTGAGCAGGTGCACGGCCGAGGACATCCCGCCGCGCAGGGCCCGGGCCGAGATCACCGGGCCTCCCAGGCAGGCGGCGGCCCAGGCCAGCGCCTGCCGCGGCGGGCGGGAGCGCAGCAGCCGCCGGGTCGCCTCGTCGTCGCAGAACCCGTGCGCGGGTGACCGGCCTGCCGGGCCGGTCCCGGCGGGCTCGTGCCCGAGGTTCACCAGCCGTCCCGCGCGCCGGGCAGGTCCAGCACCCCTGCGTGTCGCATCCGCTCGATCACCCCGGCCCGGCGGGGATGCGCGGCGGCACCGGCGAGCCAGTCCCGCCAGACGGGGTAGCGGCCGGTGTCGAAGCCGCGGAACGCCTGCTCGAAGCTGTCGTGCACCGACCGCAGCGTCCGGTCGCGTTCGGCCTCGGTCTCGGGGCAGCGCTGGTAGACCGCGGTCCAGGCCAGCCGGTCCCGGCCGCCGAAACTGGCGTGCCAGGTATGCAGATCGAAGGCGATCACATCACCCGGTGACGTGTCCGCGATGAATCCGGGGAAGCTGGCCTGCCAGTCGGCGTCCGCCTCGCCGTCGGCCGGCCCCTGCCGGCTGTAGGCGGCCAGACGGGCGTTCTGCTCCGGGTGATGCGAGCCGGGAACCAGCCGCAGCGCCCCATTATCGGCGGCCAGCTCATCGAAGTAGGCGGCGAACTTGACGCCGCGCACGCCGATCCCGTCGTCGGTGTGCCAGCCCGCCTCGGAGAAGTACAAGACCCCTTCCGGGCACTCGGGGATCACCGGGCCGCCCAGCAGCCGCTCCGCGGCGCCGATCAGGCGCGGGTCGTCGCACACCAGCGACGCGCTGACCGGGGTCAGGCGGGAGGCCAAGGGCAGGTAGTGGCCGCTGATCCCGTCGAAGACGCGCTCGTGGTACGTGGCGGCGTAGGCGTCGCGGATCGCGGCGTCGACCTCGGCGCGCAGCGCGCTGACCCGGTCGGCGAGATAACCGCGCAGCACCCTGAAGCCGAAGGTGCGGAAATGGTCGACCTGACCGGCGGTAAGCATCGGGTTCCTCCTTGAAGACAACTGCCGGGACGGGATGGAAGACCGTCCCGGCCGGAGGAGCCCGGCCGCGCGCTACCGGCCGTCGGGCACGGCTAGCGGCGCAAGGTCAGCACCTTCAAATCGGGCGCATGCGGACAGGATACGCCTGCGGCCAGGGCCCGCCCGGCCGCATGACAACCTGCTCCGGTTGGAGACGGAAATTCGCGGCCGCGACACGGCATTATCGCGGAACGGCGCGTGTCACCAGGTCCGGTGCCCGGTCGCAGGCGGCCGGGCACCGGACCGCGCCGCATCGGCAGTGCCCGGGGAGGCTGGCACGGCCCGAACGGGGCCAGTTCGCCGAGCCACCCCAGCAGCGATCCCGTCTCGATGAGCTCGAGCAATTCCTGGAGCCCGCGGTGCAGCAGGTTGAGGTATGGCGGGGCCGTCACGGGGATCCGGTCCCGCGTCGAGCAGGTCATCGGTGACGGTCTCCCAGTGCCAGTCAGCTACCTACGACCTCACGGTAGGCCGCCTGGACGATCTTGGAGGCTTCCCGAATTGCGTGGTCCCGGACAGCGGGGCCCGGCGATGCGGGGTTGGCGCACTCCACCCGGCCAGGCAAACGGCGCAGTCGGCGCAGGATGCGTTCTGCTGCCAGACGGTCATGACTCCGTGGCCGGGGGCTGGCGGGAACTGGGCCGCGGATCGGGAGACGCGGCGAGCGGGGTTCCGGCTACCGCGCAATGTCGCTGAACAGACGGCGGGAGATCCTTCGCTACTGGTTCGGTGTTGGCACCGGGTCGGCTCAGTGCGTTATCGCTGATGGTGGTCCAGGCGAGCAGCGCGGCCGCGAAAGACGTTCCAGCGGCGATGGTCATCGCGACCGGGAAGCCAGCTGCCATCCGGGCCGGGTTTTCGAAGGCGGCGCCGGAAAGCCCCGCGGCAAGGGGAAGAGCCGCTACCGCGACCATCTGGCCGAGGCGCGAAAAAGCGTTGTTGACAGCGGAGGCAATCCCGGAGTGCGTCTGACCGACGCTGGCCAGCACGGTGGCGGTGATCGGAGTGATCAGCGCGGCGAGCCCGGCCCCGAATACGATCAGCGCGGGCAGCACGCCAGTGAGGTACCGGTCGCCGACGCGGATCTGCGCCATCAGCAGCAGCCCCGCGCCAGTCAGGACGGCCCCGATCGTCAGCGGGATGCGCGGGCCGATACGCTGTGTAATCGATCCTGATGGACGAGACAGGATCAGCATCAACGCGGTGATCGGCAGCGTGGCGGCACCCGCTTGAAGTGCCGTGTAGCCGAGTGTGATCTGCAGGAACGCGACGAACAGGAAGATCACGCCACCGAGCGCCGCATAGGCCACCAGCGCGAGCACCGTGGCGCTGGCGAACTGGCGCGAGCGGAACAACTCCAGCGGAAGCATCGGGTGGCCGCTGCGCGGCTCCGGCTCGCTGCCTCCAGGAGGCGGCAGCCACAGGACTCCAGCCCATCCGCCCCCGTCCCGTAACGGTTATCCTGGCCGTGGGCCAGCAGGCGATCACGCCGAGGGGGATGGGGGGCAGGTAGGTGACGGCCCGGTACAGCAGCACGGCGGCTGTGACCTGGGCGCTGGCCCCGTGCCCGGCCCGTGCCTCGAGGTCGCCCAGTCGGCCGGAACAGTCACCGTCCCCGAGATGACGGCAGAGACCCGCTGGCCGGCATTCGCACGCCAAGCTCTCGCTGCCGGCGGGCACGCCTCCCTGTCGGTGGCCCTGCCTCTCCAGGAAGCTGTTGTCGGCGCACTGAATATCTACGCCGGCCAGCCTGCCGTATTCGACCAGGACGCCATCGAGATAGCCCGGACCTTCGCCGGGTACGCCGCCGTCGCCATCGCCAACGTCCGCCTCTACCAGAGCACGGCCACGCCGGCTGAGGACATGCGGCGGGCGATGGAAACCCGCGCCGTCATCGAGCAGGCCAAGGGCATCCTTGTCGCCCATCAGCACTGCACCCCCGAGCAGGCCTTCGAACTGCTTACCCGGCTATCCCAGACCACCCATCGCAAGCTCCGCGACTGTGCCGCCGACCTCGTGACCAGCACAGCCAAAGACCGCTCCAGTGAGTGAGGCGGGTATCACTCTAGGTGTGGTGCGTCACGGAACGCTGTGAAGCCGGCCTGCCATCCCGGGGGCGGGGGTGTCCGGAGTCCGGGTCGTACAGGAGGCCGGCCCAGACCGCGATCGACTCCTGGCGCCGTTCGCGCAGTTCGTGCTGCTTGTCGGAGGGCGAACTCTCCCGAAGGAGCCAGGTGATCGTGGCGGTTCAGGCAATAAACCGCGCTATCGCCACATACTGGCAGGTCGCGGCGGCGCAGACGTAGGCATGAAAGACCTCGTGGTACCCGAACACCGACGGGTAAGGATTGGGCCAGCGACGATGGTAGGAAAGCGCTCCGGCAGTGTAGAGCAGGCCGCCGGCGAGCATCAAGGCCCCGGCTGTGGCGCCGGCATGGATCCACACCCACGGCAGCGAAAGACCCGCTGCCCAGCCCAGCCCCACGAACGTCCCGCCCACCAGAAGCTCTGGCGCGTTCATCCACGCCAGGTGGATCGCAGCCGCGGTGAGGGTTAGTGCCCACATCACGATCAGGCCGGCTAGCCCGAAACCGCCGGGTGCGTCGAGGAGGAAAGCGGGAGTCGCCGTGCCGGCAATGAGGAAGAAGATCATCGCGTGATCCAGGCGCTGCAAGCGGCGCCTCCCGGCCTCGGTCCAGGTACCGCGGTGATACAGCGCGCTGATCCCGAACAATGCGCTCACGCTGGCCGAGTAGGTGGCGACCGCCGTGATCCGCGCGCCTCCGTGCCTGCTGGCCAGCAGCAGGGGGCCGGACACCAGCGACGCTCCGAAGCAGAGCAGGTGCAGCCAGCCGCGGAGGACGGGCTTGGCGTAGTAGACGCCGCGCCGGGCATCGTAAAGCGGCTGTGCCGCCGGTGAGCCTGCGGCTGTCACCGTCGGCCGACGATCCATGCGGTGCTGCTCACAACCGGCTCCTCAGCCAATAGCGAATCCTGCGTGCGCGTCAGCCGGCCTTACGAACGCAGAAAATCCGGATCCCGCGCTGCGCGCGCGATACTTACGCGACAGCTGCCGGGGTCCGGAGCAGCGCCTTCAGCGTACGCTCGCCGGGTCCCGCGAACAGGGCGTACAGCCCTCACGACGCCAGTGGCGCCAGGAACGACTCCACCAATGACGTGTAGCGGGACCGGTCGGTGTTCCACGACTCCAGATGGCCCGCGCCCGGGAACACTTCGAAGATGACGAGAGAGGGCTCGAGCTCGTTCAGCCTGATGCTGATCGAGATCGGTACCCGGGGATCGTCATCGCCGTGAATGACCAGCGCGGGGACCTTGAGCCACGTCGTCTCAGCGAGGTAACTCATAGCGGACCAGTCGACGTCGAAGCGCGCGCTGGCGATCCTCTTGGCCGTCCGTATCAACGGAGCTGGGAGACGTCCGATCATCGGAATCAGGTGTCGGTCAACCTGGTAGTCGATGACCGCGTGCAGGTCCAGCATTGGCGCGTCTAGTACCACGCGTGCCACCTTCTGAGCAAGCGGGGAGCGCTTCAAGAACGCGGCGACGACGCTCGCGCCCATTGACTGGCCGACCAGGACAACACTCCGGGCGCCCTGCGCAAGCGACCATCGCACCGCCGCCTCGATGTCGCTCCATTCTGTTTGCCCGTACCGGAGGTAACCCGACGGATCGCGGGCGGCGCCGAGGTCGTTGCGGTAGGTAACCGCAAGAGCGGGAAATCCCATGCGGTACACGATGTCGATAACGCGCAGCACGTCCCTCCGGGTGCCGTTCTGCCCGTGTACCCCGATGATGAACGTGCTACCCGGCCCCGGGACGTACCACGCGGGAAGGGGCCCGAGCGGGCCCGGTACCACTACGTGCTGGACGGGAATACCGAACGCCGTTTCCGGATCGCTCAGGAAGTACGACCTATCGAGCGCTGCGAGCTGCCCCACCGCGGGAGCCGATCCGCGAATCACCGTCAACGGGCGTGTGACAATGCCCTCGCGCACAGATACCACGGCGCCCAGGTGCCCGATGCCGCCCGGCCAGGCAATGCCGCAGAGCATCGGCTTGAGTAGGGCCGCCTGGTCGCCGACGGCTCGCAGCTGCACCTGCGCGGGCGACACGCCTACGAACTGCACGTCGTCGTACGCGGGCATCGCGGGGCCCGGCCCGACCGCCAAGGCCTCCGAGCGGATCCTTCCGGCCAGGTACCAGCTGCTGCCGAAGAAGGACGCGGCTACCAGACTCATCCCGCCTGGGATCAGGGACCACGCCAGTTGCCGCAAGTTCCGCAGCTCTTCTCCCTAGCTAACGACGCTTACGCGCACCTCGAACGTTACCCAGTAATCCTTGGCATCTGATGCCATGAAGACGCCAGAGTGTTCGCTCGCCTGCTCCGCGGATATCATTCGCGGCGGCTTCGGCCTGAAGGCGTCAACCAGCCTCCGATGCCTCTTTGACGCTGACACACCTGCTCAAGCACCCGCTGGCAGGACCCGTAGCACTTCCGCTCCGAGCTGGCGTAGGACTTCAGGTTGAGATCCCGCACTGCTTCCCATGCCGGCCTCGATCTCATGCCAGCGGCCTGGACCTGGATGGAGCAGGAGGCATGCCTTTCCGGTCGACATGGAAGCTTGCCGCCTTCACCGGTGGGTTCAGCTCCGTGCGGGAGCTGATCAAGGAACGGGACATTGACCGCCGGGAGCGGACGGCTGGCTTGTCAGCCGGCGCGTACCTGTTCTCCAAGGTCGTAGTGCTCGGGCTTATCGCCGCCCTTCAGGCCGCGTTGCTAGTCCTCATCGGCCTGGTTGGCGAACCCTTGGCCCGGGGTGCCTTCCTGTCGATCGCGCTGGTCGAGCTGATGCTCGGCGTGGCCGTCCTTGCCGTCACCTCGATGGCCCTAGGCCTGGTCGTGTCGGCGTGTGTCCGCTCGTCGGAGACGACCTTGACGGTGCTGGTCCTGCTCTCGATAGGGCAGGTCATGCTGTCCGGTGCGGTGCTGCCGCTCGGGTCAGGGCCGAAGCAATGGGTCTCATACGTGGCCCCCGCCCAGTGGGGCTTCGCCGGGACCGCGTCCACTGTCAACCTCAAGACCCTCCTGCCGCCGCACAGCAGTACCGAAACGATCTGGGCCCACACGCCGTCTGCCTGGCTGCTCGCTGTGGGCATGCAAGTTGCGCTGGCGGGGGTGTTCGCGTTCATCGCCTGGTGGAGACTGATCCAGATCAGCCCCGGCCGCAGCCGGCGGCCGGCCCGGCTCCCTACCGCCGTGCCCACCGGCCGCCCCGCTTACCTCACCGGGCACCGGTGACCCGTTAGCCAGGCCGGGGATTTTCCCTCCGGTTGCTGGTTCCCGGGACTGGGCCGTTGACGGAGCGGCATGGTGTGCGTGAGATCGATGATGACCAGGGACTCCGGCCGCCTGGTCAATCGCCTGAGCCTCCCAGATGACCTGACGGCTCACCCGGCCAGGCCGAGCCGCCGCAGCGCTTCGTCGTGCGGAACGCATGAGGTCTGCCCGGCGGTCTCCCGGGCATGCCAGTCCGCCAGCGCTGCTTTGTCTTCGGCGTCCTCTAGCTCCTGCGCGCTGCCGGCCTGTTCCAAGGCCAGCGCAGGAAGCGCGGACACCGGCACCACCATCGCGCCATGGCCGCCGAGGTGGATCACCTCGTACGACCCGGTATCCGGGCCGCTCGCCGGGATCCGGTCGGCTGGCTGGGCGGTCATCGTGTTCCCCCTTGTACGGGGCTTTCGGGCTTTGCTATCCGTCCTGGCGTGCCTGCGGGCCCGAGAGGTGTCATGCTGCTGCAACCACGCCGGGGGTGTTGCCTGATTCCGCTGGAATCCCTAGCGAGGACAGGTTGACGGCCGAGGACAAGCATGGCCTGACCATTAATCCGCCGGTCGTGGGCTCGAGACCCAGCCGCCCCAACAGAGGTTTTGATAGCGGGACCGACCCACTGACGGGTCGGGGGAACCGGCGGCGGAAGACATACAAGTCCCAACGGACGGCGCAAATCGAGTTCGGCAAGCTGCTCGAGCAGGCTGCCGCAGGACGCCAGCCCGACTCGGACGTCACCGTGGCCCCGGCTGCTCGACCAGTACGTGTCAACCTGCCGGGTCGGACGTGTCCGCCCGGAAAACCAGCCTCGGGTATATCCGCCGGACCATCAAACCCGCGTTCGGGTCCATGCAGGTCCGTAAGGTCCGCTGCTCGCTGACGGACACGCCGGAACCCTGGATGTTGTCAGCCCATCACATTGTTCGCGCTCTCCGCATGGGGCTGGCGGAGGCGTGAGTAGTGCCCGAGGTTTATTTCGTTCTTGGTAAAGGGTCCGCTAAACAGAACCGGATCCGAGTCGTGATCGTGTCCGTTTTCGCAAGCGTGTACCAGGGCCGCCATAAAGCGGCCGGCGACAGGAGCGTTTTTGAACTGGTTGCCGCTCGTGCCAATGGCCACATAGAACCCGGCCAATGAGGTCCGGTCGTAGACCGGGATCCAGTCGTCGGCAACGTCGTATAGTGCGGCGAAACCAACGGGACGGGGCGGGATGCCCAGCGACGGGATTCTTCGGGCCAGGCGGAGTACCTGCGAATCCCACGCCTGCGCGGTGGGCTGGGCCTCGAAATCATCCGGGTCATCTATCCAGTGCAGGGCATCGCATGCTGGCTCCGCGCTTCCGACGATAAGCTGCCCGCCGAGGTGAGATCTGAAGTATGTGCCCAGATCTCCGTCCGTGACCACGGGACCCAGCTCGCCTCGCGCATAGCCAGCCGGCGCGGGCACGGAATGGACTTCCTGCCGGAGCGGGCGGGTTCGGATCCGGAATTCTCCGGTGACGCCCGCCAGAGCGTTAACCTGACCGGAGTACGGGCCCGCCGCATTGACCACGACGGGAGATTGAATCACGCTTCCTGAGCGCAGCCCTACGCCCTGGACCCGCCCGTTCTTCTGGAGGATCTCCACCACCTGTTCGCGGAGCTGAACTTCGGTCCCCCTTCGCTCCGCCGCGGCCATGAGGTTCCTCGCCGCCAGCTGCGGGTCGTCGATGAACCCGGCGTCGGGCGTGTAGTAGGCACCAAGTTCACCGTCGGCATCATCCCAGAATGCGGCGTCCGTGACCGGCTTGGGCGGAGCGTACCGTCCGGAATCCATACCCGGTACCCGCTGCCGGATGGTCTCGGCATCCCAGCACTGGTACGGGACACCGACGCGGTCAAACAGAGACAGCACCCGCTCACGCTGAGTACTGCCGTCAAGGATCAGGCAACCTGACTTAATGAACCTGGCCAGGGATTCCTCGGGACGGCTGCCCAGGTATTCGGGCCAGCTCTCCCAGCTGAACTTGGCTTCCCAGGACGCGGCCACGCCCTCGAAGGTCGAGTAGTGAAAGCGGACGATGCTCGAGGACGAGCTGGTAGAACCCGAACCGACACCGCCCAGCCGGTCGATCGCCACGACCCGCAGTCCGGTCTGTGCGAGCTCGTAGGCGACAGCGGCACCGATGACCCCGGTTCCGATCACGACCGCGTCGGCAGTGTGTGTCACTCAATAGTCCTCTCGGACCAGGTCGACGGTCCCGGTCGTCATTCTGCCGACACGCTAGTCCCCGTGCCGGGATGGACGGGGAACGCCTCAGATTGTGCCCGCGCGGATTGTATGGCGCACCGAGCTGGGACAGCAACTGCCCGGCGAACGGGAGACACGCCGCCGTGCCGCTGAAGCAGCCGAACCTGGTGACATGGACGGCCGAGGCACGGCGCAGGGCCAGCTTCTGGCACATCACCCCGCCCGCGTTGCAGACGGCTGTAGGCACAGCACCACGCCGGTGACCGAGGTACGGCCGCCGTCCGACTCGAGGCGCCGGCCAGTGTCATCCCGAGCACTGACCGGCTGGCCGCCGCGATCACCCAAAGCGGTTGGGGCCTGGGGTGCCTTCCATGAGGGTAAGGACGAGGAGCAGATGCCGCCGATGAACGGCACGAAGGCGATGAAGTACCAGAACCCGGACTTGTCCTGATCGTGCAGGCGGCGGATGGTCAGCGCCAGGCTCACCAGGAACGAGGCGATGGCCGCGGCCAGGTAGAGCAGGATGCTGAGGACCGGGGCGTGGACGGCCGCGAAGATGACGGCGAGGATCAGTACGCCTACCCAGCCGATCAGTTCGGCCAGGGCGAACCACCAGGAGGACGACCGTGACGCGCGGCCGTTGTACTCGAAGATGTTCTGGAACGCCAGCTTGATCGCGTCGGTGAAGCCGACCGGGCCGCCCTGCAGGTAGCCGCGCGGGCCGCCGGCGGGCGCGTAACCCCCTGCTGCTGCGGATAGGCGGCGTAGCCGCCACCTTGGGCAGGGTAACCGGGAGGCGTCGGCAACATACAGGCCAGCGCATACGTATACGGGCAGGAAGCGCCCGCTCATCGACAAGTGCGCAAAGCACAATCGACGACCGGAGACGTCCTAAGCCTTAGTGTTCGGTAGCGGCCCTGAACTGCACCACCAGTTCGGCTGGCACCCGCCCGCGGCTCTTCACCTCGATGCCCTGCGCCCTAGCCCACTGGCGGACCTCGGTGCGGTCCACCCCGCTGGGCGATGCCCTGCGCCCGCCCCATGCCGGCCGCCGTGCCGCACGCACATAGCGCTCCAGCGAATCCCGCAGCGCCTGGGCATGCCGGGCGTTCAGGTCGATCTCATAGTTGGTGCCGTCCAGGCCGAAGCTGACCGTGCCCTCAGCTTTGCTGCCATCAAGATCATCAATGAACAGGGTCTGTACCTTCTGGGCCACGGGTGCTCCATTCCGTTCACTGGCCTAATCAGCCAACATGAGTCAGTCAAAGCTCAGATGAATGCCGTTACTTCATCGTGCTCAGCGGTCACAAGCATGTCTGAGGTCCATCGCGCCGGACAGGCGATCGTGTCCCGATTCGATCACTACCGTCAGCGGCGCGCGCGGGCCCCTGCTGCGGAGGCAAGTGATCAGGCCCCAATGGCATCGGCGCCCTGCAGCGCGTCGCGGTTCCCGGCGGCGACGAACGCAGCGCGACCGATCTGTGCAGCCAGCGTTCGTGCCGAGTCATTGTTGGCGCTCGAGATCCGCAAGGTATCGCCGCCTGCAGCGAGCTGGCGGGCGATGACCGATCCGAGCCCTCCAGTGCCGATGATCGCGGTGGTCATAACCGAACCCTTCTCAGCATCACAGTACTAACAGCGGCGCCCTTCTGGGGCTGCCAGGCGTCGTCGCTGATGGCCTGGATCGCCGCGGCGACGTGCGGGTCCATCGGCACGGTGACCGATTCCGCAGGCGATCTCGGCACTCACTCAGCGGGCGTACTCGACGGCCAGTGAGCGGGCGTCCAGTCTCCCTCTGGGTCCGTGGTTTGCCCTACTTCGATCAGATGACCGTCGGGATCGCGGATGTAGCAACGCATCTCGTACTGGTGCTGTTTCGGCGGCGTCAGGAATTGAGCACCCCGGGCGCTCCATTCGGCGTACACGGCCTCGATGTCTTTGACCCGGATGTTGAGGAAGCTGCTGACCCGGTCGGGATCGCGCGTAGTCTCCAGGGTGACCGTCGGCTTGTCGTCGGTTGGGCCGCCGCCGCCGTTGATAATGATCCAGCTGTTGGCTAGCGCGACATAGGTCAGCCCCCCGGGACCGGAGAAGGCCACCTTGCCGCCGAGTACTTCGGTGTAGAAACGCCGAGAGCGCTCGACGTCGTCCGAGACGATGAAGTGGGCCAGCACAATTCCCTCCGGGGGCGGTGGGAACTCGGCCATCTGGTACCTCCACTGGTTTGGGTCTCACACCCGCTCACGACGGGGTCTGCAGCCGATGTTACGACCAACGCGGATTCCATCGTTTCCACGGCGCTCGCGCCAATCCTCAGCGCGTGGGGATCGTGGCATGCGGCGCAAGCCTCAATCGAGGCGAGGGAACCGTGATCTGGGCGGTGCTGATCGCGGCCGCGTCGGCTGCGTCGCTGGCGGATGCGAGGAAGGAGGCCGCCGAACTGCTCCGGCAGGCCTCGGACCAGGCCGCGGCGAAGCTCGCTGCCGCCGAGCTCGAGGCCGCCGAGGTTCAGGCGGCCATCATGAAGCTATCGTCCGAGCTGAGCGAGGCGGCCGCGCACGTAACGACGCGCCTTCCCGGCCCGGCCGCGCCGGCCGTGCGGCCATCGGCCCTGCCGGAGGCGGCGACAGCCGGCCAACGCGTGGCATAACCGCAGGCCGAGCCCGCCCAGCGGGTTCGCAGGAAAAGCCGCGCCGCCTTGGCCAGTTCAGTGGCGAGCCAGCGGGATCGGCTAGGGCAGCGCGATGACGTAGGTCATATGCGGACTCCTGCTGAGAGGTCCTCGCGGGCCGGGTGCTCTCACGCGCGGCGTTACGTCATGCCTGGACTATCGAGGTGCCCTGGACCTTGATGCTGACGGGGGCCAGGGGGGACGCGGCCGGGCCGTTCACGACCGAGCCGTTGGTGACGCTGAACCTGCTGCCATGGCACGGGCAGTTGATAGTGCCACCGGACACGCTGGAGACGATGCAGCCCTGGTGGGTACACACCGCCGTGAACGCCTCGAACGAGCCGGCCCGCGGCTGGGTGATCACGATCTTCTTGTCGGTCAGGATCGTGCCGCCACCGACCGGGACCTCCGAGGTCAGGGCCAGCGCGGGGGGCTGGCTCGGGGGTGGCTGGCTCGGGGGTGGCTGGCTCGGGGGTGGCTGGCTCGAGGGTGGCTGACTCGAGGGCCGGCTTACCCGAGGCCGGCCTTCCCGAGGCTGGCTGGCCCAGGACTGCCTGGTCCAGGCCGGCCGCCGCGCGGGAGGCCCAATCAGGCGGGACCGTGGCGGAGTTGCCCAGGGCAGGCTGGCTCGCGGGCATCGCGCCATTGCTGGTGCTGCCGTGGGCACATCCGGCCAGCACTGCGGCGCATGCGGCGCCGGTGCAGGCGAGCAGGGTACGGCGGCTGGGGATGGGGATGCCGGGCTCGGCCATGAGGGACTCCTTAGTGCCTGGTGCCGAACGTGCCTAGCTGGAGCCGGTCCGCCGGCTTTTTTGCCAATGCACTCGACCGCGTGGTGCGCGAAGGATAGTAGAGCCGCAAGGGCTGCGACTCGTCCGGAAGAAGATCTTAAGCTTTTATTACGGATGGGACCGTGCCGCGTAGCCGTGCTGCCGGCTATTAGCCCGCGCACGACTCCCACGGCGATCGACGCCTACCTGAGCCCGGGAATGAAGACAACCAGTATTCTCGGCCCGTAATCTCTCCGTTATAAGTACTCTAGTCGGCCGTACGGTGACGGCGGGTACGTGAGGAGACGCCGTGCGGCCGTGGTCGGCACCTCCAGAGGTCGCTGCTAGCTGGCACTATGTCCTTCCGGGCACCGGATTCTCCCAGCCAGGCGACTGCCTTTCATGCCAAGCCGGGTACATTTTTTAACCTAATCGGCCGCACGTTGCAAGCTGTCATCATCCCTTAATGAAGCTGTGATCTTCTGGCGGGCCTGGCATCACACCGATTAATGAAAGGGCTCAGGCCGCTACCTGGACGCTGGAGGCGGAGAAAATGGACGCTGACCAGGGTTTTCGCAAAGCACCGGGGAGTCTCCTGCGGATAGCCGCAGAAGCCGGAGCAGCCGCACTTATTGTGACCGCGGTATCGGCCCGCGCCCCACCGCGGCGCGCACGCCCGGTCAGCCACGGGCCAGTCAGCCACGGGCCAGTCAGCCACGGGCCGGAGGCAGGTCCCGCCCGCACCGGTAGCGGGCCCGGACCTTCCTCCCCGGGCCGCCTATGCGCCCCGGCCGGGCGCCGCTCCTCACCTAGATAGCGGTTCCCGTCCTGTTCCGGCCCCCTGGGGAACTTTGCTCCCGGCCCAGGCCCTATGCGCCAGGCAGGTTACGCTCCGGGTCCAGAGGATGAGGACGAATCCGACGATCCTGACAAGTGGCTGTGGGTGCACTGTGAGGGTTCGCGCGACGGCTACCGGGACATGGAGCTGTTCATCGATACGGTGCGTGATCCCGGGCGCGCCGACCGGCTGGAGATCGCCATTTCCGGGCGAGGAGCGTTCCGGCGGTTCAAGGACGTCCTAGCGCGCTGGCCCGGAGAACCGGATCGGTGGTATGCATTTTCCGCCGACCTTCAGCATGGCCGGGCCCGGGCCTGGCTGGCCGACGCCGGTTACTACGTGCGCAAAGGGCTCCCTCCTTCGTGACCCAGCGAGCCTTCCGGCCCGCTGCTAATCGTGTCGCCTTAAGTCCGGCGGGCGTAAGATTCTGTCTCTCAGGCCGGATCCAGAAGGTCGCTGCCGTGGGACCCGGGTCATGCCGCCGCGGGGCCTGCCGCGCCTCCTCGGAGCTGGGCGTGTGCGGAGTGATTTGATGTGGCTGTGGTGGCTTCTGATCTCTTCTGGCGGCCGCTGCCGCCGCTATTTATACGGCGTGGATGTCCCAGCCATGTCGCTGGAGCTGCATGAATGGGACATTCACATCGTATGGCGCGGTGCGGATGATGCCAGCGGGGCAGGTGGTGCAGCAGCGGGACGATCCGCCGCGCCAGGCCAGGCCGGCAGCCGCACCAGGCCGGCAGCCGCACCAGGCCGGTAGCTGCACCAGGCCGGCAGCTGCACCAGGCCGGCAGCTGCCCGTTACGTCGGGGATCCGCGCCTCATTCCAGGCCGAGGTGCTCCGCACTTGACCCCGAGCGGCGGCAGGAGATGGTGACCCAGCTGATGATGCAGCGGAACAAGGGACGCCCATGGCACGTCCTTGCCACGCGGTGAAGCCCGTGATCATCATCCTGGGCTCTGGATGGCCGGGGAGCGCGGCCAGGTACTGCTCATGCGCCTCCAGGGCGGCGATGCTGCGCTCCAGCGGCTCTCCGCTGACGTCCACGCCGCGGGTCGGCTGCGGGTCTCCGCCCACGATCAGCCACCGCACCGAGTGCGGCTGACGATATCCCGTACTCCACGTCGTCCGGGTGCGCCACCACGCACAGCCCCCGGCGGAACGCGTCCTCGGCGAACGGAGGGATCAAGTCAGTGGCCATGCCCGAGAGCGTAGCGCCTGCCCCGCGGATCCAGGATGAGGCGCCCCTCACAGGTCCAGGACGAGCCGCTCCGTGCAGGACCTGGACACGCAGATCATCATGCAGCCTCCGGCCCGGCGTTCCTCCTCGGTCAGCACCGAATCGCGATGGTCGGGCACGCCGCCGAGCACCGTGGTCTCGCAGGTGCCGCAGGTGCCCTCGGCGCAGGACGACAGGACCCCGACCCCGGCCTGCTCGACCACGTCCAGGATCGAACGGTCCGGCGGGATGGTCAGGGTGAGCTCGCTGGCCGCCAGTTCCACCTCGAAGGCCTCGGCGCGGACCGGCGCGGTCAGCGGCCGGGCGCTGAACCGCTCCACGTGCAGCGACCGGGACGGCCAGGTGCGGCAGCGTTCCTCGACCGCGGCCAGCAGCGGCTCGGGTCCGCAGCAGTAGACCAGGGTGTCCGGCTGCGGCGTGCCCAGCAGCGAGTCCAGGTCGAGCAGCCCGGTCTCGTCCTGCGGCGCCACGGTGACCCGGTCGCCGTACCGGGCCAGCTCGCCGAGGAACGCCATCGAGGCGCGGTACCGGCCGCCGTACAGCAGGTGCCAATCCGCGCCCGCCGCCGACGCGGCGGCGATCATCGGCAGGATGGGCGTGATGCCGATCCCGCCCGCGATGAACTGGTAGCGCGGCGACGCGGCCAGCTCGAAGTTGTTCCGCGGGCCGCGGACCCGGACCGTGTCGCCGGCCCGCAGCCGGTCGTGCACGAAGCGGGACCCGCCGCCGCCGTTCGCGTCGCGCAGGATGCCCAGCCGCCACAGGTGGTGGTCGGCCGGGTCGCCGCACAGTGAGTACTGCCTGACCGGAGCGCCGTCCAGAATCAGGTCGACGTGCGAGCCCGGCGCCCACGAGGGCAGCGGGCTGTCCGCGATCTGCCGCAGGGCCAGGGCCACCACCCCATCGGCGACCTCTTCCTTGACCTCCACCCGGACGTCCGCCTCGAACTCCCGGGTGAGCACGGTCATGCTGGTCGAATCGCGTCGCACGGTTTCCACGTGCGGGCGGTGCGCTGCGGCCTCGGCCACCGGGAACGCCAGGTGCAGGTGGTCCCAGACGTACATGTTCGGCGTGGTCCGGTAGCGCTCAGGCGGCGCTGCGATCGCGTAGTCGCCGAGCGCGGGCAGCCCTTCCTCCAGGGCGACCTTGGCTTCAAGCCGGGCCAGCGGCGCGCCGAGGCAGCCGTGCATGCCTTCGCCGAACCCGAGATGGCGGAACCGTCCGCGGGTCACGTCGAAGCGGTCCGGATCGCGGAAGCGCCGCTCGTCCCGGTTCGCGGCGCCGTAGACCAGCACCACCCGCCCGCCGGCCGGGATCGTCACCCCGTGCAGGGTCACCTCGCGCGACGTGGTGCGGCCGACCAGCTGCAGCGGGGTGGCCAGCCGGATCGCTTCCTCCACGGCGTCCGGGATCAGCGCCGGGTTCTCCCGCAGGATCGCGCGCTGGTCCGGGTTCTCCGCGAGAAGCTTGAACAGCGTCCCGATCAGCCCGGCGGTGCTCTCCACGCCGCCCAGGAACAGCACCATCATCAGGCCGAGGACCTCCGAGGCCGGGCCGAAGTCCTCCTCGGCGAACGGCACGCCCTCGATCTCGGCGGTGACGATGTGGGTCACCAGGTCCGCGCGCGGCCGGGCGCGTCGCTCGTGCAGCAGGTCGGTGAAGTAGGCCTGGATGCCGGCCGTGGCGGCCTTGGCCACCGGGGTGAGCCGGGAGTCGTCGGGCTTGCGGTCCTTGAGCTCGTGCACCCACCGGTTGAGCTGCTCCCGGCCCTGCGCGCGGGCCGCGGGCAGGCCGAGCAGGTCGAAGAACACCTCGTTCGGCGTCGGCCAGGCCAGTTCCTGGGCCAGGTCCACGGTGCCGCGGTGCCGCCAGGCGTCGATCAGGCCGCGCACCACCGCGCGGACCGCGTCTTCCCGCTCGGCGACCCGGTTGGGCAGCAGCTGCGGCTGGATCATCCGGCGGATCTGGTCGTGCCGCGGGTTGTCGATGTCGGGCAGGAACCCGGGGCCGCTCTGGTCCTTCGCGGTGTCGTCGATGTCGATGCCTTCGTAGGACAGGAACGTCTGCGGGTCGGTCGCGGCCGCCCGGACATCGTCGAACCGGGACAGCGCCCACCAGTTCCACTTCTCGCTGTGGAACACCGGGGCCTCGTCGCGCATCCAGCGGTAGACCGGGAACGGGTCGGCCTGGAATTCCTGGCTGAACGGGTCGTACTCGATGACCCGTGACGTGCTGACGCTCATCGCTCGATCCTCCGCGACGCGAGCCCGATTGGACAAAGTTGGAATTCTTTAGATCGTTCCAACAGGTCCACGATCCCTTGCCGGGCGGCGAATGTCAAGGTTCCTGACGGCGAATTCACCCGGTCCCGCCATCCCGCTCGCGTCCGCGGCGGCCTGAGAAGAGCATGAAACCCGGGTTCCACGGCGTTCGAACGCCATGGAACCCGGGTTTCAGCGCGTTCCCCCAAGCCCGGATAGACGATTCGGCGCGTTGCCCCCCGGCTACGGACCGGCGAATGAGCTAAGCTTCGTTCGGTAGATCGTTCCAACTGCTATCGCGGAGGTCCCTGATGCCGGTCAACGGCTCTGCTGGCTCCGGGGGGGACGACCCCCCCGAGCCCTCCCGAGCCCTCCGGGGCGAGGAGCCCAGCCCCCGGCCGACCATCCGTGACGTGGCCGAACGGGCCGGGGTCTCCAAGTCCCTCGTCTCTCTCGTTCTCCGTGGCTCGCCGAAGGTCAGCCCCGAGCGGCGGGCGGCCGTGGACCAGGCGATCGCCGAGCTTGGCTACCGCCCCAACGCCGCGGCCCGCACCCTGCGCGATGGGCGCAGCCGGGCCATCGGCGTGCTGCTCAACGACGTCCGCCACCCGTGGTTCACCGATCTCCTCGACGGCCTGATCTCCGTCCTTGAGGCGGACGGACGGCATCTCGTGCTCAGCGGCGGCGGCCGGCTGGACCGGCGGATGGACGATTCGGTGCTGCGCGGCTTCTTCGGGCTCGAAGCCGACGGCTTCATCCTGGCAGGCACCCAGGCGAACTCCCCGGTCATCACCGAGATCGCGGAGGTCGTCCCGACGGTCACGGTGGGCTGGCGCGACATCGACCTGCCGCGGGTCGACGCGGTGGCGAACGACGACCTGCTCGGCGCGACGCTGGCGACCCGCCACCTGATCGAACTCGGCCATCGCAGGATCGCGCACATCTCCGGGCGCGTGTCCGGGACCAGCAATGTGGTCCCGAAGCTGCGCCAGCAGGGCTACGAGGACACCATGCGGGTCTGCGGGCTCGGCGAGCACATCAGGATCGAGTGGGCGGACTTCACCGAGGACGGCGGCTACCGGGCCACGGTGCGCCTGCTCAGCAGCGCCGAGCCGCCGACCGCGATCTTCGCCGTCGACGACCTGACCTGCGTCGGCGCCCAGTCGGCCGCCTCGGAGATGAACGTCGACGTGCCCGGGCGGCTCTCGCTCGTCGGCTATGACAACACGTACCTGGCCCGGCTGCGGTCGATCTGGCTGACCAGCGTGGACAGCGTTGGTTTCGACGCCGGGCGACTCGCCGCCCGGACCCTGCTGGCCCGGGTAGCCGACCCGGCGCACCCCGCCGAACTCCACCTGCTGCCCCCGTCCCTCGAGGTCCGCGGCTCCACCGCGCCCCCGCCGCCATGCTGAGCTGGTTATCCCACCCGGGCGGCGACAAGATGCTGACCTCGGCCTGTCGCATCACTGCCATGATCCCCGGGGCCTCATCGTCACAGTGGACCGTTTAGACGCCACTAGTTAATCCATGAAAGAAGTAGAGATCTAGGTCATGATTCGCTATTATGTTCAGTAGAAATTATCGTGCCGAACGGTTGGTGGTACATGTCTCCGGATCCGGTTCCCGCGGCCCCTGGGTGGGACGATGATCCCGTCTGGTCGCGCCCGGATCCGATGACGGCCGAGGAGTTCGAAGCGTCCCTGGACCGGCTGTGCGAGCTGGATGAGCCCCCCGAAGAGGACGAATGCGCGGACTTCGAGCCCTTCACCGCGGAGGAGCTGGCCGAGATCAGCCAGACCGCCGCGGACGAGCTGCTAGCCGTGGAGGCGGCCACGACCGGCCGGCGGGGACCGGGCCAGCCCGGCTCGGCGCGGCTGTTCCCGGGCGAGTCGGCCAGTCCGGCGGCGGGGTTCGGCCCGGGGATGCCGCTGGACGTGCTGCCCGGCTGCGCGCAGCTGGCGGTCGCCGCCGACGCTGCCGGGGAGGATGACGCGTTCGTCTGCGTGTCCGAGGCCGAGCTGATCGGGGTGCTGTGCGCCTGGGACCGCATCGAGGCTCACGCGGCCGCGCGCAAGCTGGCCGTCGTGGCCGAGCTGGCCCGGCGTAACCCCGCCCCGCTGGATGCGGAGTTCACCGCCGATCAGCTGGCGTACGCGCTGGGCGAGTCCCGCAGCCGGGCCGAGATTCTGCTCGACCTGGCCCAGACTCTGCCGACCCGGCTGCCCGGGCCCGCCGCGGCGCTCCTGGACGGGACGATCTCCCGGTACAAGGCCGAGATCATCGCCGGCGCCACCGCGTTGCTGGATGACGCCGAGGCCGCCGCCGCCGAGGCCAAGGTGCTAGACCGGGCCGGGCGGCTGACCCCGGGCGGGCTGCGCGCCGCGATCGCCCGCGCGGTGATGGAAGTCGCCCCCGAGAAGGCGCGGGAACGG
Organism: uncultured Actinomycetes bacterium; assembly: GCA_963841585.1. GTDB lineage: Bacteria > Actinomycetota > Actinomycetes > Streptosporangiales > Streptosporangiaceae > Palsa-504. The sequence continues at coordinate 94,649 of CAWJDK010000015.1, read as the reverse complement.
CGGGAGACCGCGGCGAAGGATGCCCGGGTGGAGCGGTGGCTCGAGGATTCCGGGAACGCCGCCCTGATGGGCTGCGAGCTGCCCCCCGGATGAGGTGCTGGCCGCCGACCAGCGGATCACCTGGTGGGCGCACGAGCTGCGTAAGGCCGGCCTGGACGGCGGCATGGACCAGCTGCGCGCCCGCGCCTGCCTGGACCTGCTGCTGGGCCAGGACTCCCGCCCCCGCCCCGTCGGCCCGCGGGCCGCCGACCCCCTCCCGGTCGGCCCGCGGGCCGCCGACCCCCAGCCCGCCGGGTTCGCTGGCCGCATCACCCTGACCGCTCCGCTGGACACCCTGACCCGCCTGGCCAACCGGCCCGGCGAACTCGCCGGCCTGGGGCCGGTCGACCCGTGGCTGGCCCGCGACCTGGCTACCGCCGCCGCGCACAACCCCAAGACGACCTGGTGCGTGACCGTGACCGACCAGGACGGCCACGCTATCGGACATGGCTGCGCCCGGCCGGAGCCCAAGGGCCGCCGGAAACGCGCCGGGCCCGGACCGCCGAGCACAACATCCCGTTTGAAGCGGGCGGGCGCACCTGCCTGTGTAACACCGGCCCGAAGTGCCGGCATGACCACCGGCTCAAGCAGCACCCAAGGTGGACGGTCGACCAGTTCACCGACGGCACCTTCCGCTGGACCACCCCGGCCGGGCGGCACTACACCGCCGAACCCACCCGGTATCCCATCTAAGCTTGCGCTTAACCCCGGCGAAGTCTGTTCCGCGAGCATGCGAGGATCCGTGGCGTGATGGTTGACACGTCGCGTCTTCTCCAGTCGGTGTACGTGCCGGCGGGTGACGGCGTACGGCTGGCCGCGCTGGTCGTGGTGGACGCCCGCGGCACCGGGGCGTCGTTCGGCATGCGGACCGGCGAACTCGGCGAGCGGGAGATCAAAGACTACGGCGAGCTGATCGGCTGGATAGCCGCGCAGCCATGGTCGAACGGCCGGGTCGGGGTCTGGGGCACCTCCGACGAGGGCCAGGCCGCCGAGTTGATTGCCGGGCTCGGCCCTGCCCGCCTCCAGGCCCACCTGGTCGCGGTGGCGGCGCTGTTCAGCCCGTATGACCCCTACCGCGAGCTGTTCTATCCGGGCGGGTGCGGCACCGATGGCCGGTACGCGCGGTGGATGTATCAAAGCCAGCTCAAGGACGGCGTGGCCGGCGCGCTGGACCGGCTCGCGGCGGTCACCGGGCAGCCGGCGGAGACGATCGCGCTGCCGTCGCCGGTGAAGCCGCCGGACGGGCCGGACGGGCCGTCCTTGCTCGAGGCCGCTATCGGCGAGCACCAGCTGAACACCGATGTGCACGCGCTGATGGGCCGGGTGCCGTTCCGTGATGACCGGATCGCCGGCCTTGACTGGGAGGCCACCGCGCCCGCCGCCTGCGGGCCGGCGATCGCTTCGGGGGCGTCCCGGTGCTGGTACGCGCGGGCTGGCTCGACGGCGGCTTCGCGGCGGGGGCCCTGGCCCGGTTCGTGACCCAGGCCAGCCATCAGCAGGTCGAGATCGGGCCCTGGGGCCACGGCGGCGGCAGCTTCGCCGACACCCTACGACCGTCCGGGGCCGCGGAGCACGACCCGCTGAGCCCGGCCAGCCAGGACCGCCGCCTGGTTGAGTTCTTCGCCCGGTACCTGGAGCGAGACGGCAAGCCTGGGGGACCGGGCACGCTGGCGTTCGGCACCCTGGGCACAGGCGCATGGCAGGCCGTCACGTCCTGGCCGCCCGCGGATACCGGAACGCAGCGGTGGTACCTCGGTCCGACGGGTCAGGGTTCCGGCCTGGCGCGGGAGGCGGGCCCGGCCGGGACCGTGACCTACCGGGTCGATGGCACGGCCTCCACCGGGGCTACGAACAGGTGGCTGGCCATCGACCTGGGCCGGGCGCCGGCCTACCCCGGCCGCAAGCAGGCCGATGACTCGCTCCTGACGTTCACCAGCGGGCCGTTGCCCGCCGATGTCCATGTCCTCGGGTTCCCGGTCGTGACGCTGCGCCTGGCCACCTCCGGCACCGACGGCGCGGTCTACGTCTACCTCGACGACGTCGGCCCCGGCGGCGAGGTCAGCTACCTGACCGAGGGCTGCCTGCGCTTCCTGCACCGCAGGACGGCCGGCCCCGCTGAACCGGCGCGGCTGGGGGTACCGCGGACCTTCGCCCGGCCAGACGCCCTTCGGGTGGTTCCCGGGCACCTCATGGGCCTGACCGTGCCACTGCTGCCCGTCTCCGCCGCCGTCCCGGCCGACCACCGGCTCAGGGTCGCTATCGCCGGCCACGACGCCTCCTGCTTCACCAGGTACGGCCCGGCCGAGGAGACCTTCACCCTCAGGCTTGGCAGCGACTCCCACCTCGACCTCCCGGTCCGGTACGGCTAGACCGGACCGGCAAAGATGTCGCTCAGGGCAGCAAGTCCAGGTGCCGCACCAGCTTGGCCACCTGGTTCCGCGGCCCGATCAGGCTGACCGCGAGCACGGCCAGGTCGTCGGGGTGGGTCTTGGCCAGCTCCCTAAGGTAGTCGTCGTACACCCGGGTGGCCTGGGCTGCGGCGGGCATGTCGGCGGCGAGCAACTGACGTTCGATCGCCTGCTGGCGGATCGCCGCCAGCTGGGCCGAACCCGCCACGAGGCTCGAGCAGCCCGCCCAGGGCAGGCCTGGATGCCAGACGTCCGCGGCGTCGGGGCCACTGGAACCGAGCAGCCCGGGCACCGCGGGCGCGGTAGCCGCCGACACGCAGACCGCCGCGTTGACGGCTTGCCCGGGGGAGAGCGACTCGTCGACGATCACGACCCACTTCAGCCCGCCGGGCCCTGACCCGCCGCATCCGCATCGCGAGCACCGGGATGCCGGCGAGCGCCGCCGCCCCGGCCGCGGGAACGGCCGCCCCCGCCGCCCCGGGGTGCAGCGCGGCCTGCTGGAATGTGGCGGGAATCGGCAGGTCACCGAGCTGTGACGGCGGCCAGATGATCAGGAACGCGCGGCCGGCCACCTCGTTCTCTGGCACGGTCCCCATGTCCGGGAAGCCGGCCGACATGTGCCCGCGCGAGTCGTCGGAGATGGCCCGGTTGTCACCCATGACCCACAGCCGCCCGGGCGGGACGACGACGTTGAACGACTGCACCGACGGGGCCGCGCCGGGGAACAAGTAGGACGTCTCGTCTATCGGGACCCCGTTGACCGTCACCTTGCCGTTCACGCAGCACGCCACGTGATCGCCGGGCAGGCCGATGACGCGCTTGATGTAGTACGTCTGCGTGCTGTACACGCCGATGTCGGCGAGCACGCCGTACATGGCCCGCACCAGCGGGTTACCCGGCGGGGCGGGATCCGGCGCTCCCGTCGTGGTACCCCACGAGCCCGCACCGCTGAACACCACGATGTCGCCGCGCGCGATGCCGCGGACATGGTAGACGAGCTTGTTGACCAGCACCCGGTCACCGGTGCGGAGGGTGTCCTCCATCGAGGCCGAGGGGATCCGGTACACCTGGACGATGAACGCCTTGATGAGCAGCATCAAGACGATCGCCGTCACCACGACCTGCATCAGCTGACGCCAGGACCGTCTTCGCCGGCCGGCCGTATGCTCCCCGTCGGCCGGCAACTCCTCGCCGGCCGCCTGCGCGTCCAGATCCGGTACCGTCGCGTCCCGGATCGGCAACCTGGCATGCCGCCCCCGGCGGCCCGTCGGCGTCAGCACCGCGGGATCACGCTGCTCAGATCGGTGATCGCGATAGGCATGGCCCCGGCGTCCTCGGTCGTAGTCCTATGCCGTGCTCTGGCCTGACACGGCAATCGCCCGGGGCCCCTCATACCTGCCCGAACGGCGGCGGATCTCAGTGTGTCATATCTTGTGGTGAGAATTCCGCCGGTCGCCGGTTCGCACAGCCACGCGGCAACCGGTTCTACCCGGTCCTGCTGCGGGCGGGCATCACCCCGCTGCCCGGATCCGCCGGGCCAGCCCGGCGTGCATCCGGCGCGGCCACAGCGGGCCGCCGTAGACGAACCCGGTGTAGGCCTGGACCAGCGTAGCGCCGGCCCGCAGCCGCTCCCAGGCGTCGTCCGGGGTCTCGATCCCGCCGGCCGCGATGAGCACGAGCCGGTCACCGGCCCGGGCGCGCAGGCGGCGCAGGACCTCGAGCGACCGGGCCCGCAGCGGCGGCCCGGACAGGCCGCCCGCCCCGGCCGCCGCCACCTCGGCCGCCGGGCTGGCCAGCCCGGCCCTGGAGGTGGTGGTGTTGGTCGCGATGATCCCGTCGAGCCCGAGCTCGAGCGCCAGGTCCGCGACCGCGTCCACGTCCGCATCGGCCAGGTCCGGCGCGATCTTGACCAGCAGCGGCACGCGCCGCCCGGAAACCGCCGCGTCCAGCGCCGCGCGCACCGCCGCCAGCACGGGCTTGAGCCGGTCCGCGGCCTGCAGGTCGCGCAGCCCGGGCGTGTTCGGCGAGCTGACGTTGACGACCACGTAGTCCGCCACGGCGGCTACCGCCCGCGCGCTCGCCGCGTAGTCCGCGGCCGCTTCGGCATCCGGCACGGCCCGCGTCTTGCCGATGTTCACCCCGACCACCGGCCCGCCGGGCCGCCCCCGCGGACGACCCGGCGATCGCCCCCGCGACCGACCCAGCGCCGCCGCCGCGGCGGCCGCCCCGGCGTTGTTGAACCCCATCCTGTTGACCAGCGCCCGGTCCGCGGTCAGCCGGAACATCCGCGGCCTGGGGTTCCCGGGCTGCGCCCGCGCGGTCACCGTACCGACCTCGACGAACCCGAACCCGAGCGCGGCCAGCCCGCGCGTCCCGCGCGCGTCCTTGTCGAACCCGGCCGCCAGCCCGACCGGCCCGGGAAACGAGAGCCCCATGACCCGCACCCGCAGCACCGGGTCCCGCGGGCCCAGCCACCGCCCCAGCAGCCACGCCGCCCCCGGCACCCGTGCGACCCCCCGGATCAGCCCGAACGCCGCCAGGTGCGCCGCCTCCGCGGGCACCCGCCGTAGCACCATCCGGTAGAGCAGCCGGTACATCCCTCACCCCGGTCAGCATTATCCCGAACGGGCCGGGTGTCTGCCCCGCCTACGCGACCAGCTCGGACTCGCCGGTGAAGGCGTCCCACAGGGCGGCGTAGGTACCGTCCGCCGCGAGCAGCTCGTCGTGGCTGCCCGCCTCTACGATGCGGCCCTGATCCAGGACCACGATCCGGTCGGCCCGGGCCGCGGTGCTCAGCCGGTGCGCGACCACGATAGTGGTGCGCGCCGCGGTCAGCTCGCTGATCGCCTGGTTCACCGCGGCCTCGGCGGCCAGGTCGAGCGCGGCGGTGGCCTCGTCGAGCAGCAGGATGGCGGGGTCGGCCAGCTGCGCCCGGGCCAGCGCGATGAGCTGGCGCTGGCCAGCCGACAGGTTGCGGCCGCGTTCGGACACCTCGTGGGCGTAGCCGCCGGGCAGCCGGGTGATCATGTCGTGCGCGCCGGTCGCCCGGGCCGCGGCCTCGACCTCGGCGTCGCTGGCGTCCGGCCTGGCGTACGCGATCGAATCCCGGACCGTGCCCGCGAACAGGTACGACTCCTGCGGGACCACGCCGAGCTGATGCCGGTAGCTGACCAGGTCGTAGTCCCGGACATCGGTGCCGTCCACCAGGACCTGCCCGACGGTCGCGTCGTAGAACCTGGCGATGAGCTTCACCAGCGTGGACTTGCCCGCGCCGGTCTGGCCGACCAGGGCGACGGTCTCGCCAGGCTCGATGGTCAGGGTAATCCCGGACAGCGCGTTGCCGCCGCCGCCGGAATAGCTGAAGTCCATGTCGCGCAGCTCGATCCGGCCGTCCAGCCGGCCGGCGGTGACCGGCCGCCGGGGCGGCGGCGTGGAGGTGCTCAGCCGCAGCAGGTCGGTGATCCGGCCCAGTCCCACCATGGCCTGCTGGTAGCCGTCGAAGACCTGGGACAGCTGCTGGACGGGGGCGAACACCATGTCGATGTAGAGCAGGTAGGCGATCAGCACGCCCGCGGTCAGCGCGCCGCTGTTCATCTGGCTGGTCGCGAGCACCAGCACGATGACGCCCGCCGCCGTGGACAGGGTCTGCACGAACGGGAAGTAGAGCGCGATGTACCGCTGGGCGCGCAACCGGGTCACCAGGAACGCCTGGCTCAGCCCGCCGTACCGGTTCCGGTTGGCCTGCTCGCGGCGGAACGCCTGCGTCACCCGCAGGCCGGCCACGTTCTCCGCGAAGTAGGCGTTGACCGCGGCGACGCGTTCCCGCGATTCGGTGTAGGCACGCGAGGACTTGGACCGGAACAACAGCGTGGCCGCCACCAGCACCGGCAGGATGCACAGCACCGCCAGGCCGAGCCGCAGGTCGATGATGAGCAGGGCGGCGAGCACGCCGAAGAAGGTGAGCACCGAGCTGACCATGGTGATCAGCCCGGTCTGCAGGAACGTGGACAGCGCGTCCACGTCGGTGGTCATCCTGGTCATGATCCGGCCGGACATCTCGCGTTCGTAGAAGTCCAGGCCGAGGCGCTGGAGCTGGGCGAACAGCTTGACCCGCAGGGTGTACAGCAGCCGTTCCCCGTTCCGCCCGACCACCATCGTCTCGGCCCAGTTGACCAGCCAGTCGGCCAGCACGATGGCCAGTCCGACGAGCGAGACCAGCAGGATCGCGTGGAAGACTTTGGTCTGCACCCCGTGGTCGATGCCGTTCCTGACCAGCGCGGGCAGGGCCAGCCCGGCCAGCGCGTCCAGGCCGTCCAGGACCAGCCCGATGATCAGCGCGACGGTGAGCGGTCGCAGCAGCCTGCGCAGCGTGAAGTGCTTGTCGCCGGCCCGTGCCGAGGCCAGGTCCACGTCCGGCCGGTCGTTCGCCGGCGGCAGCGCGTCGACCTGGGCGAGCAGCTCGGGGGAGGGCGGCAGGCTGGCGAGCGCCCCGGTGACGGGACCGGCGGCCGCGGCCGCCGTCCCGGCGGCGCGCCGCCGGGGCAGCCCGGCGCCGGCCGCCTGGACCATGGCCCGGTCGTCCAGCATGTCTTCCACCGTGCGGACCGCTTCATCGTCGTATTCCCCGCTGACGATGAGCCGCCGGTACAGCGGGCAGCGCTCCTCGAGCTCGGCGTGCGTGCCGGTGTCGGCGACCCGGCCGGAGTCCAGGACCACGATCCGGTCGGCCAGGTTCAGCGTGGACCGGCGGTGCGCGATGATCAGCGTGGTCCGGCCCCGCATCACCTCGCCCAGAGCGGCGTGGATCTCGGCCTCCAGGCGCGGGTCGATGGCCGAGGTCGCGTCGTCGAGCAGTAGCACCCGGGGGTCGGTGATCAGCGCCCGGGCCAGCGCCACCCGCTGCCGCTGGCCGCCGGACAGGGTGAGGCCCTGCTCGCCTACCACGGTGTCGTAGCCCTGTGGCAGCCGGACGATGAACTCGTGCGCCTGGGCGGCCTGGGCCACCGCGATGACCTGCTCGTCGGTCGCGTCCGGCCGGCCGTAGGCGATGTTGGCCCGGACCGTGTCGGAGAACAGGAAGCTGTCCTCCATGACCAGCCCGATCGCGGCGCGCAGCGAGTCCCGGGTCACGTCGGCGACGTCGTGTCCGCCGATCCGGACCGAACCTGCCTGCGGGTCGTAGAACCGCGGCAGCAGCAACGCCAGGGTCGACTTGCCTGAGCCAGACGCGCCGACCACGGCGACCGTCTCGCCCGGCTCGACCCGGAGCGACAGGCCGCGCAGCACCGGCTCGGATGGCCGGTAGCCGAACCGGACGTCGTCGAAGCTCAGCCCGGCCGCGTCCGGCGGGAGCTCGATCGCGCCCGGCTTGTCGGTGATGGCCGGCCGCGCGTCGATGATGTCGAACACCCGGATGACGCTGGCCCGCGCCTCCTGCCCGAGCGTGACCATGTAGGTGAACATCCGCACCGGGCCGGTCATCTGGGCCAGGTAGGCGGAGAACGCCAGGAACGTGCCCAGCGTGATCGAGCCGTGGATGGCCAGCCAGCCGCCGAGCGCGAGCACGCCCACCATGCCCAGCGACGGGATCGCGGTCAGCGCGGGGTTGTACCTGGCGGTCAGCCGGATCATCCGCAGCCGGGACGCGAACAGCTTCTCGCTCGCCGCCTCCAGCCGCTCCTGCTCCTGCTCCTCCTGGCCGAACCCCTTGACCACCCGCACGCCGCCGATGGCCTCGTCCACCACCCCGGCGACCTCGCCGGACTGCTGCTGCGCGTCCCAGCTCGCCGGGAACAGCTTGCGCCGCGACGCGAGCGCGATGACGAGCAGCGCGGGCGTGACCGCGACGGTGACGAGCGTGAGCACGGGTGACAGGACCACCATGATCCCGAGGGTCAGCACGAACAGCACGAGGTTGCCGAGCGTGACCGGCACCATGGACAGGATGCCCTGCACCATGTTCAGGTCGGAGATGGACCGGCCGACCAGCTGCCCGGTGCGGATCTCGTCCTGGCGCGCGCCGTCCAGCCGGGACAGCGCGGCGAACAGCTCGGTGCGCAGGTCGTGCTGGACGTCGAGGGAGAGCCGGCCGCCGCGGTAACGGCGCAGGTAGATGCCGCCGAAGTTCACCCCCGCTGCGACGACGAGCAGCCCGGCCAGCGGCCAGATGGACGCCTGGTGGGTCACGATCACGTTGTCGATGATCTGCCGCTGCACCAGGGGAATCGCCGCGGTCGCGACGGTAGCGGCGAGCGCGCCCGCCAGCGCGACGAGCACCGTCCGGCGGTAACGCCAGCAGTAGCCCGCCAGCCGTCGCAGCCACCCGTGCTCCGAAGCCCGCGTCCCAGCCGTGTCCACTGTCCTCCCTGACAGCGCTGAACCCCGTAATCCGCGCAGACACGTTAACAGCCGGGACCCCTATTTCATTTCCCTAGCTAACCATCTGACCCGCATGCGGCCCTAGTCTGGCGGCGGCGGACTCCGGCCGGGGAGTTTCGGATTGCCGCCGGTGGTTAGGTCTGTAGTAATAGGGGGTTCTCTAGATCTAGATTAAGCGAGCTGACTGATGACAGTTCCGATGCCCAGGCAGGATCCGGAGCCCGAGTCCACGCGTCGGGTCGACGCCAGGCCGCTCGTGTCGGGCGGCATTGCGACCGCGGTGGTGGCAGCGCTGATCGCGCTGGTCGGGATCCTCGTATGCCGCTGGCTGTTCAACGTCCCGATTCTCTCCCCCCAGCGCGAAGGTGCCTGGGGCAACGCCTCCACCGTGGGGTACGTGTTCGCGGCCGCCGCGTGCGCGCTGGTCGCCACCGCGCTCATGTACCTGCTGCTGATCTCCACCCCGTATCCGCGGGTCTTCTTCGGCTGGATCATCGGGCTCGCCACCCTGGTCGCGGTGGTATACCCGTTCAGCACCACGGCCCCGCTGTCGCAGAAGCTCGCCACCGCTGTGGTCAACCTGATACTCGGCGTGGTCATCGGGAGCTTGATCGCCGAGGTCTCCAGGCGGGCGACCAGGCGGCGGGTCCTGCGCCGCCGGGTCGACCGGCCCACCTATCCGCCCCCGCCATCCCGCACCGCAGGGGACGGCTACTCCTAGCGGACGGCGACGGAGACCATCGGGTAGCCGGTGGCCCCGTTGGGTTCGGGCGGCGCCAGGACCGCCGTCTGCGTGTAGCCGGTCTTGTCGGTGGCGCGCGCCTCGAGCACGTGCGGCCCCGAGGCCGCCTGCCATTCCCAGACCCACTGCCGCCAGGTGTCCAGCCCGGGGACGGCGGCCAGCCTGGCCTGCTGCCAGGGCCCGCGGTCCACGCGCACCTCGACGGCCTCGATTCCCTTGTGCTGGGCCCAGGCCACCCCGGCCACCGCCGTGGTCCCGGCCCGGATCTCGTCCAGGCCGTCCGGCACGTCGATGCGGCACTCAGTCTTGATCGGCGCCTGCTGTGACCAGCCGCGCTGCGCCCAGTAGGCGTAGTTGCCCGCGAACGTGGTGACCTCGATGTCCGTCACCCACTTGGTCGCGGACACGTAGCCGTAGAGCCCGGGCACCACCATGCGGGCCGGGAAGCCGTGCGCGACCGGCAGCGGCTGCCCGTTCATCGCCACCGCGAGCAGCGCGTCCCGGCCGTCCATCACGGTCTGCACCGGGGTGCCCGAGGTGAACCCGTCCACCGAGGTGCACAGCAGCTGGTCCGCCCCGGCCTTGATCCCGGCCTCGCGAAGCACGGCGGCCAGGCTGGCACCGAGCCACTTGGCGTTGCCGATGTACGGGCCGTCGATCGGGTTGGACACGCAGCACAAGGTGATGTAGTCCTCGATCAGCGGCCGCTTGATCAGCTGGTCGAAGGTGAGCGTGATCTCGCGGCTCACCATCCCGTGGATCCGCAGCTGCCAGCTCGACGGGTTCACCTGCGGCAGGACGAGCGCGGTGTCCACCCGGTAGAAGCTCCCGTCGGGCGTGACGAAGGGGGCGAGCCCGGGGATGTGCAAGTCGGTCCCTGGCGGCAGGGACTGCGTGGTGACCGAGGGCGGGGGGATGCGCAGCGACTTCCGCGCGCTGGTCACGCTGCCCCGCTCGGTCAGCAGCCGGCCGGCCAGCCCGGCCCCGACCGCGATGCCGGCGGTCGCCGCCCCGGCCACGAGGAAGCCTCGGCGCCGCGGACCCTCAGGCCCCTCGGGCTCGGCTTCCGCGCGCTCCTCCGCCTGGGCCGGAGCGGTCACGGGGTCATAGGAGACCGCGGGCGCCGCCGGGATCGCCGGCGGCCGCACCATCGGGATCAGCACCTGGAGCGCCGCGACCGCGGTGGCCGTAGCGGCCAGGGTCGGCAGCAGGCTGGCGACCGTCGCGTCCGGCCGGGTCGCCGCCGCGGTCAGCCCGACCACCGCGAACACCGCGACGCCCGCCATGCCGTAGGCCATCCGCCGGGTCGCCGCCGCGCCGATCACGGCGGCGAACGCGCCCAGCACCACCAGGATCCCGCTGACCAGGACGAGCTTGTCGTCCGCGCCGAACTCGCTGATGGCGAAGTTCTTCAGCCACGGTGGCGTGAAGTCGATCTGCAATTCGCCGACCACCACGACCGGCGACCCGCTGGCACCGGTCAGCCCGGCCACGAACTGCCCCGCCCCCAGCGCTGCGCCCGCGGCCAGCACCCCGGCGACGGCGCCGAGTCCCGCGCTCGGCCCGTCCAGGCGCACCTTAGTACCCCTCCCGCTCAAGCCCATGATGTGTATTCGTCGCCGTCGCGGCGAAGGTTTGGTCGGTCCGCCGGGATTTCCGGCAATCCGCCGGCCGCCGCTGCTACGAATATGAGATGTGACGGCTATCAACCATCCCGGCCCGGACGGCGTTCAGCCCAGCGCCGGCGGCGACCTCGCCGCGCGGTTGCGGCTGGTGGCGCGCGGCGACACGGATGCCTTCGACGCCGTCTACGACCTCCTCGCCCCGTCCGTGTTCGGCATCGTCCGGCGGGTGGTCCGGGACCCGGCCCAGTCCGAGGAGGTCACCCAGGAGGTGCTGCTGGAGGTCTGGCGGAACGCGGCCACGTTCGACCCCGGACGGGGCAGCGCGACCGCCTGGGTGATGATGCTGGCGCACCGGCGGGCGGTCGACCGGGTCCGTTCGGTGCAGAAGGAGTCCGAGCGTGAGCGTCGCACCGCCGCCGCCGATGTCCCCTTCGACGAGGTGGCCGAGGCGGTCGAGTCGAGCCTGGAACGCGAGCGGGTCCGGCGCTGCCTGCGCTCGCTCACTGAGCTGCAGCGCGAGTCGGTCACCCTGGCCTACTACGGCGGCTATACCTACGGCCAGGTCGCCACCCTGCTCGGGCTGCCGCCCGGAACGGTCAAGACCAGGATGCGGGACGCGCTGATCCGCCTGCGCGACTGCCTGGAGGTGGCGTGATGAGGCACGGGCGTGACGTTCATACCCTCGCCGGGCCGTATGCGATGGACGCGATCTCCGCGCCGGACCGGGCCGGGTTCGAGCGTCACCTGGCCGGCTGCACCGAGTGCTCGCGGGAGATCGCCAGCCTGCGCGAGGCCGCCGCCCGGCTGGCTACCGCCACCGCCGTCCCGCCTCCTCCCGCGCTGAAGGCGCGGGTGATGGCGGCGGCCGCGGCGACCAGGCAGCGGCCGCCCGCGGCGGAGCCGGAGGCGGCGCCCCGCACCTGGCGGCCGCGCACCTGGCCGGGTCGCGGCAGGCTGGTCCTGGCGGCAGGGGCCGTGGTGACAGCCGCGGTGGCCGCTGCGGCGGTGGTGTTCGGGGTCAGCAACGGCAGCATGCACGACCAGCTCAGCCGGGCCCAGGCCAGCAGCCAGCAGATCGCCGCGGTGCTCACCGCGCGGGACGCCACCATGAGGACCGGCGCGGTGAAGGGCGGCGGCAAGGTCACCATCGTGATGTCGCACGCCCGGCGCGAGCTGGTGTTCACCGCTGCCGACCTGCACGCGCTGCCCGGTGGTCGCGGTTACGAGCTGTGGCTGATCGGTCCGGCCGGCGACCGGGCGGTGACCATGCTCCCGCCGGTCCGCCACGGCATGACCGGTCCGGTCATCGCCGCCGGGCTGCGTCCCGGTGATCACCTGGCCCTCACCGCCGAACCGCCCGGCGGCGCTCCGCATCCCGCCGGCCCGATGATGCTGGACGTCGTCCTGTAGACCCCTCCAGTCCCGCCCGCGCGCCTGATCCCGCCCCGATTGATACAGGGACGGTGCCACAGAGAAGATCCTGGCCGTTCGGGGCCAGGGGGACGTGGTGGGGGAGCGGGACTGGCAGGAGCCGGACACCCTCACCTCTCGCGCCACCCTCGCCTGGCTGGCCGCCCGCCAGGGCCGCCACGGTGAAGCCGAGGAACTCTACCGCCAGGTGATGGCCGACCGGAACCGCGTCCTGGGTTCCAGCCATCCCGACACCGCGGCCGTGCGCGACGAATTCGCCCGCCTCCCTCCGGGCTGAAACGAGGCACCAGCTGAAATGCCCCCGGCCCACCCCACGGGATCCCGGCAGACCCCGCAGGATACGGCGTGGATGTCCCATTCATGTCGCTCTATGTGCATGGCTGGGACATTCATGCCGTATGAAGTGTTATGGGTAGTTCTAGAGTTGTGAATGATGCGCTGTGGTGTCCCGGGTCTGCATGCTGCCCTCCGTCAATCGGCCGGCGCGAACGGCGGGCCCGGCGGCTCGCCCCACCAGCTCCGCAGGAACCCGTCGGCCTGTTCGCAGGCTCCGGCGAGCGGGCCGCCAGGATGGCCGAGCGCCTCGCCGATGAGTCCGGCGATCTTGGCTTCGACCGCGGCCAGGACCTGGTCCGGGGTCGCGTCGGCCGGGGATCGGTAGCCGATCACCGCGCCCGCGTTGCACACGAAGTCGGGCAGCGCCACGATGCCGCGCCGCCGAAGCACCTCGGCCCCGGCCGCGGTATACGGGGCGTTCGCGGCGGGGGCGACGACCCGGACGCCAGGCGGCAGCGAGCTGGCGGTCGGGCCGCTGATCGTGCCCGGCCGGGTCCCGGGGACCAGGACATCGGCGTTAACCTCGGTGAAAAGCCGCTGCGGCGGCAGGACCGGCCGCCCGTAGCGCAGCACGCACGCGTCGCCGTGCGTCCGCCGCAGCTCGAGCAGTCGGTCGACGTCGAGCCCCCAGGGATCGGCGACGGACCCGGCCACGGTGGACACCGCGACCACCCGGCCGCCACGCCGGCCGACCTCGCGCGCCACCCCGCCGCCTACCTTGCCGAACCCCTCGATGGCCACCGAATGGCCGTGCCACGGCCCGCCCAGCGCTGCTTCGGCGGCCACCGCGACGCCGTACCCGGTCAGCAGGTCCTCGAACGGCACGCCCGCCACGACGGCACGCACGGCCGCGGGCGCGGCCCGGCGCTCCCGCAGCGGCGCGAAATCCTCCTCGGCGGTGCCCATGTCCGGCCCGGTGAGGAACTGGCCCGCGTCGGTCAGCGGCCGGACCTCGGCGCAGAACCTGGCCATCAGGGCGGCTTTCCCCGCCTGGTCCGCCGGATCCCCGCGCACCCCGGCCTTGGCGCCGCCGATCCGCTGGCCCAGCGCGGCGAACTTGTAGGTCATCGAGCGCGCCAGCACCGCCACCTCGGCCACGCTGACATCTGGCGCCAGCCGCGTCCCTCCGGCCGACAGCGGCACCCCGGGCAAGTCGAAAACCACGAACCCGGGCACCGAGCCTAGTTCGATGATGTCCGGACCACCACCGTTGCGTCCCGTCATGCCCTTGATCATGACATCGCCCGCACTCTGTCAGCGTCCGGCTTTAGTCTGCTCTGGCGAGGGTAGTCCGAATGCGGGTTGCGGGGTCAGTTGCCGCCGGAGAGGGGGCAGAGGCATGAGCACGTTTCTCAGCATCTGCCTCTACAGCCGCCGGCGAGCTATCCGGGCACTGACGGCACCGGCAAGCCGGCGTCAGGCGGCCCGCCGATAGGCGCGCACCGCGAGCGGCAGGAACACGATGAAGATCCCGGCCAGCCAGGCCAGGCTCTTCCACAGGCTCGCCGCGACCGGACCGCCGAGGGCCAGCGCGCGCATGGTGTCGACGACGTAGGTCACCGGCTGGTTGTTGGCGAACGCCTGCAGCCAGCTCGGCATCGTGTCGATCGGCACGAACGCCGAGGACAGGAACGTGAGCGGGAACAGCCAGATCAGCCCGAACGCCTGCACCGATTCCTCGTCCCCGATGGCCAGGCCGGTGAAGGCGGAGATGCAGCAGATGGCCACGCCGAACACGATCGCCAGCAGGATCATGGCCACCGCGGGCACGAAGCCGTTGAGGAACCTGAACCCGACCGCGTATCCTACCCCGATGATGATCAGGATCGTCACGGTCATCCGCCCGGTGTCGGCCACCAGCCGACCGGCCAGCACCGCCGAACGGGCCATCGGCATCGACCGCAACCGGTCGATCACGCCCTTCTTCAGCTCCACGGCCAGCGCGATGGCGGTGGCGAACGAGGCGAACGCCGCCGTCTGCGCCACGATCCCCGGTATCAGGAAGTTGACGTAGCCGCCGGGGACATTCACCGGGATGGCGCCGCCGAAGACGTACCGGAACATCAGCACGAATATCACTGGCTGGATCACGGTGAAGACCAGGTACGCCGGCACCCGCATCCAGACCAGCAGGTTGCGCCGGGTGATGGTGAGCGTGTCGGTCACCGCCCAGCGGGCCCGGACGCCCAGGCTGGGCGGGCCAGACGCGGCGGGCACGCCGGCCCGCTCAGCAACCGCGGTCATGATGCCGTCCTTTCCATGTCCGTGCTCTGCCTGTTCCTGGGCCGGCCGCCCCGGCGCCCGCGACGGCGTCCTCCCGGTTCCTCTTCCTCGGCCGCGTGTCCCGTGAGGGCCAGGAAGACGTCGTTCGAGCGACGGCCGCCGCAGCGTGAGACCGCGGGTCACCACGCCGGCGCCATCCAGGCTGCGCACCACTTCGACCAGCGCGTCCGAGCCGCGGCTGCCGACCCTGAGGCTGACCACGCCGCTGCTGGGGTCGGCGAGTGGCTCGCTCTCGCCGATCGTGGAGATCGCGGCGGTCGCGTCGTCGATCCGGCTCCGGTCCGGAACGGTGAACTCGACGACGTCCCCGCCAACCCGGCCCTTCAGCTCCTCGGCCGTGCCCGCGGCGATAACCAGGCCGTGGTCGATGACCACGATCTCGTCCGCGAGCTCGTCGGCCTCGTCCAGGTACTGCGTGGTCAGCAGCAGCGTGGTCCCGTCGGCCCTCAGCGACCGGATGATGTCCCACATCCCCAGCCTCGACCGCGGGTCCAGGCCGGTCGTGGGCTCGTCGAGGAACAGCACCTTGGGCCGGCCGACCAGACTGGCGGCCAGATCCAGCCGCCGCTGCATGCCGCCGGAGTAAGTCTTGGCCGCCCGGTTGGCCGCGTCGCTCAGGCCGAACTGCCCGAGCAGCTCGGTGGCGCGGCTCCGGGCCTGGGGCCAGCTCAGGTGATACAACCGCCCGATGATCTCCAGGTTCTCCTGGCCGGTGAGCTCCTCCTGGATGGCGGCCGACTGGCCGGCCAGCCCGATCGACCGGCGGACCGCGGCCGCATCCCGCACCACGTCATAACCCTCGACCAGCGCCCGCCCTTCGTCGGGAAGCAGCAGCGTGGTCAGGATCCGCACCGCGGTGGTCTTCCCCGCCCCGTTCGGGCCGAGCACGCCGAGCACCGTCCCGCGCGGCACAGAAAGATCGATACCACGCAGTGCGTGCACCTCACCGAACGATTTGGTCAGGCCCTCGACGAGGATCGCTGGGCGCCCGCCGACGCCGTTGACCTGTGACATTCATCCTCCCGTACCGCCCCGTACCGCCACTCGCTCCCCGTACCACGAACCTACCGGCAATGTTTCGGCCCCGGCGAACCGAATACCTACGCGCGGTATGGGTGCCGTTCGCATGGTAAGACGAGACGACGACAGCCAACTCATCGCCATGCCTGAGAAGGAGCAGCCGATGCCTGACGACGCCCGCCACGAATCCGCTGACCTGGATGACTACTCGGTACAGGAGCCAGCCGACTCCCTGACCGGAGAGCCGGGCGAGCCCGGGAGCGATCCGCTCGACCGCGGCGTCGCGCCACCGGAGCGGTGGTCATCCGTGATCAGGTCCGGCTCGGACGCGGGCGAGCAGGAGTCGCTCGACCAGCTGCTCGGCGAGGAAGAGCCGGACATCGCGTTCGACCTCGACGACGACCTGCCCGAGGACGACCAGGACGCCGATGAGGCCGACGAGTATCTCGACGGTCTCTTGCTCGATGACGGCCCCGACCCCCGTGCGGGTCGGCTGGTCGCCGAGGACGAGGGCGCCCACCCCGACGACGAGGAGGACCTCGTCGCCCGCGACGTCGGCATCGACGGCGGGGCCGCCAGCGCCGAGGAAGCCGCGATCCACGTCGTGGAGGACGACGATACCGACATCCGTTCCGGCGACTGATCGTGCCGCCGGTCGCCGAGCTGCACGTTCACATCGAGGGGACGCTCGAGCCCGAGCTGCTGGTCAAGCTCGCGGCGCGCAATGGCATTCCGATGCCGACCCTGGATGTGGACGAGCTGCGGGCTACGTACCGCTTCGACAGCCTGCGGTCCTTCCTCGAGCTGTACTACGCCAACCTCGCCGTGCTGAAGACCGAGGCGGACTTCTACGACCTGGCCCGCGCCTATCTCGCCCGGGCCGCCGCGGCCGGGGTCCGGCGGGCGGAGATCTTCTTCGACCCGCAGACGCACCTGGCCAACGGCGTGCCGCTGGAAGAGCTATTCGGCGGTCTGGCGGCGGCACTGGCCGACGGGGCCAGGGACCACGGGATTTCCGCCGACCTGATCCTGTGCTTCCTGCGCGACCTGGGCCCGGGCGCCGCCGGCGCGGTGCTGAGCGCCTGCCTGCCGTTCCGGGATATGTTCATCGGCGTCGGGCTCGACTCCGCCGAGGTCGGCTACCCGCCCGCGCTTTTCACCGAGGTCTACCGGCGGGCGGCGGCCGAGGGCCTGCGGCTGGTGGCTCACGCCGGGGAGGAAGGCGGCCCGGAATACGTGCGCGAGGCCCTCGATGAGCTGCACGTGGAACGCGTCGACCACGGGGTGCGGTCGATGGAGGATCCTGAGCTAGTCACCAGGCTGAGCGCTGAGCAGATCCCGCTGACCGTCTGCCCGCTGTCCAACGTGGCGCTGCAGGTCGTCGGCTCGCTCGGCGACCACATGCTGCCCGGCATGCTGGACGCGGGCCTGCTCGCCACCGTGAACAGCGACGATCCGGCCTACTTCGGCGGGTACGTGGATGACAACCTGGCCGCGCTGCGGGGCGCATTCGGTTACGACGACGCGCGGCTCGCCGTGCTGGCGCGGAAATCGTTCGACGCCTGCTTCGCGCCGGAGGCGGACAAGCAGACGTGGAAGGCAGAGGTCGACAGCTGGCTCGCCACCCGTGCCGCTAGAGACCGCTGAGGAACTTCGCCACGATCGGGCCGCAGGTCGGGCCGCCGTTCCCGGCCGAGTTGACCACCAGCGCGGCGAACGCGATGTCGCCCTTGAAGCCCATCAGCCAGGCATCGAGCTTGAGCGGCTTGGTCGTCCCGTACTGCGCGGTCCCGGTCTTGGCGTAGGTGCCGGCCGGCAGGCCCTGGCCGGCCGCGGTGCCCCTGGTCACGACGGAGGCCATCATCTCGTGCAGGTCGCTGACCACCGAGGCGGGCAGAGGGCGGGCGGGCGAGCCGGTGATGGCCGCGCCGGGCCCGTCCATCACGCTCGTCACCAGCCGCGGCGCCCGCACCGTGCCGGTGTCTGCGGCCGCGGCGATCATCGCCATGGCCAGCGGCGAGACCAGCACCCGGCCCTGCCCGATGGAGGTAGCGGCCACGTCAGCCTCGTCGCGCGGCTGCGGGACTGAGCCGCCGAAGGCGGTCAGGCCGATCTGCGGCTTGCTGCCGAGCCCGAGCATCTGCGCTGCGGACGGGAAGTCCGACGGTGACAGGTGCCTGGTGGCCAGCCCGATGAAGGCGGTGTTGCACGACTCGGTGAACGCCTGCAGCAGGTTGCTCACTGGCGTTTCGCTCTCGGCGTTGTGGAACACCTCGCCGTCGACGGTAATCGTGCCCGGGCAGCTGGCCGCCGACTGCGGGGTGAGCCCGTGGCCGATCAGGGCGGTGGACGTGACTACCTTGAACGTCGAGCCCGGCGGAAAGCCGCCGTCTATGGCCTGGTCGAACCCGCCGGAGTTGACCGACACGGCGGCGAGTACCGCCCCGGTGGACGCGCTCACCGCGACCAGCGCGGCGCTCTTCTCTTCCCCGGCCAGCGCGCCTTCGGCCGCCCGCTGCACGGACGGCTCGATCGTCGTGGTGACCGGGCTTCCCGGCTGCGGCGCGAGCGTGGCCAGGGTCGCGACCTGCGCGCCGCGGGCGGACACCACCGCGACGGTGGCTCCGGGCGCGCCGGCTAGCTGGCGCTCGTCGGCCTGCTCCAGGCCGGTCTGCCCGACCGTGTCCCGCGCGGTGTACGGCGCGCCGAGCTGGCTGAGCTCGTCCGCCGTCACCGGCCCGGTCATGCCGACCACCCCGTCGCCCAGCCCGGGCGTGAGAGTGCTCAGCGCGGTGCCGGCCTGGAACACCGTGCCAGGAAGGGGATAGAGGGTGGGCTCGAGCTGGGTGTAACGGGCCCGGCTCACGGTGAAGACCGGCTCGAAATAGGTCGGATGGGCCCTGGCCGCGGCGACCGCGCTGTCCACCGCGGCCGCCGGGGCGCCCGCGGTCACCAGCGCGGACTTCAGCGCGGCGGTGCTGGAGATCCTGACCCCCTCGACGCCGATCGTGACCACCTGGCCCTGGCTGGTAAGCGGCGTGCCGTGCGCGCCGAGGACCGCGGCGCGAGCCGGCCACACCGTCCGCAAGGACAGCTGGTCGCCGGCGCGCAGCGGGGGCGCGATCGTGGCCGGCGACCACTTCACCAGCCACTTGCCCTGCACTAGCACCAGGTGCAAGGCGGACCTGATGGTGATGGTGCCCAGGCCGGCCAGCGTGAGGCGTTCGGTAACCGGCGCGCTCGCCGCCGACTGGCCTGCGTGCATGGCACCCGCTGTGAAACTCGCCTGGCGGACGGTCAGCGCGCGGAACGCCGCCTGGTTCACCGCCGTGAAGTCGGCCGGCGGGCTACTGGTCAGCGTCTGCATCGCGGCCCAGTCCTGCCTGGCCCAGGCGGCCAGGTAGGCGTCCGCCGTCGCCTGCGGAGCGGGCGCGCTGCTGCACGCGCTGAGCAGGGCACCGCAGAGCAGGGCGGCGGGCAAAGCGGGCAGCAGGTAGCGCCGCTGTGGGCTCATGACCAGCAAGGTTAACCAACCCGGCGCAGGCGCAGATGGCATACCGCTACAGCGGCCGGAAATGTGCGCCGGGTCCTCGGCGTGTACCCCGGCGTAATGTCGGTGTCCTGGGCTAGGGTCCGGCCCATGCGACTGCTGCACACCTCGGACTGGCACCTCGGCCGGTCGCTGCACCGCGCGGACCTGCGGGCGGCGCAGTCGGCATTCCTCGATCACCTGGTGGACGTGGCCCGCGCCGAGAAGGTGGATGCGGTCCTGGTCGCCGGGGACGTCTACGATCGCGCGGTGCCGCCGGTGGACGCCGTCGAGCTGTGCGAGGACGCACTCCTTCGGCTGCACGACACCGGCGCGCGCATCGTGCTGATCAGCGGGAACCACGACTCGGCCCGTCGGCTGGGGTTCGGCAGCGGCCTGCTGGAGAAGGCCGGCGTGCACCTGCGCACCCGGCCCGGCGCACTGGCCCGGCCGGTCTTGGTCGAGGATGCGCACGGGCCGGTGGCCGTGTACGGGGTGCCGTACCTGGAGCCGGACGCGGTCCGCGGCGAGCTTCCGGGCGCCGGCGCTCCGGACGAGGTCCCCCGCGGGCACGCCGGGGTGCTCGGGCACGCGGTCGCCTGCATCCGCACCGACGCCGACGCCCGCGGGATCCGGCGCCGCGTGGTTATGGCGCACGGCTGGGTCAGCGGGGGAGCGGCCAGCGAATCCGAGCGCGACATCAGCGTCGGCGGGGTGGGTCAGGCGCCCGCGGAGCTATTCGCCGGCTTCGGCTATGTCGCCCTCGGCCATCTCCACGGCCAGCAGACCGTCGCCCCGCATCTGCGCTACAGCGGCTCGCCGCTGCCGTACTCCTTCTCCGAAGCCTCGCACCGCAAGGGCAGCTGGCTGGTCGACCTGGACGCCGCCGGCGCGGCACGCGTCGAGCAGGTGCCCGCGCCCGTCGGCCGGCGGCTGAGCGTGCTCCGCGGTCGGCTTGCCGACCTGCTCACCTCGGCCGCCTACGAGCGGTACGAGGACGACTTCGTGTCCGTCACGCTCACCGACCTGAGCCGCCCCGAGGCGGCCATGGACGCGCTGCGCGCCCGTTTCCCGCACGTGCTCGTGCTCGCGTTCGAGCCGGAGGGCGTCGTGCCTGGCCAGCGTGGCTACCGGGCTAGGACCGCGGGCCGCGACGACCTTTCCGTCGCCGCCGAGTTCGTCAGGCACGTCAGCAACGCGCCTGCGACCGCGGGCGAGGAAAGGCTGCTCGCCAGCGCGTTCGCGGCCGTCCGGACCCGTGAAGCGGAAGAGGCGGCGGGCTGATGCGCCCGCACCGGCTGCGCGTGACCGCGTTCGGCGCGTTCGGCGGCACGGTGGAGGTCAGCTTCGACGACCTGGCCCGCTCGGGATTGTTCCTGCTGCACGGCGAGACGGGGGCGGGCAAGACCACGCTGCTGGACGCCATCGGGTTCGCCCTGTACGGCCGGGTGCCCGGCGAGCGCGGCAAGGCCAGGCGGCTGCGCTCGGATCACGCCGCGCCGGGCACCTCGACCGAGGTCCAGCTCGAGGCGACACTCGGTGGCCGGCGGATGCGGATCACCAGGAAGCCGGAACAGGAACGCGCCAAGCTCCGCGGCGCCGGCACGACCACCGAGCAGGCGAAGGTCCTGCTCGAGGAGCTCACCGGCGGGTCCTGGCGCGCCGTCTCCACTCGGATGGGCGAGGCGGACGCCGAGATCGCGGACCTGATGGGCATGTCCGCCGACCAGTTCTTCCAGGTCGTGCTGCTGCCGCAGGGCGAATTCGCACGGTTCCTGCAGGCCGACGCCGGGGACCGGGCCAAGCTGCTGCAGCGGCTGTTCGGCACCGACCGGTTCCGCCTGGTCGAGGACTGGCTCGCGGAACGCCGCCGGACCACCGCCCGGGCAGTCGAGGAGGCGGAAAGCGGGCTCAGGGCGCTGGCCGCCCGCATTGCCCAGGCCGCGGGGACCGAGGTCCCTGACGGGGAGCTCGCGTCGGTCCGCTGGGCCACGCAGCTCGCCGAGGCGGCCGCGGCCGAGGCCGCCGCGAGCGCGAACCAGGTCGTCGGCTACCGCCGCGACCTGGACCAGGCCCTGGCCCTGCAGCGCGAGACGGCACGGCTCGCGGACCGGCAGCGGCGCCGCCGGGCGGCGCTGCACACCCGCGACCAGCTGGCCCGCGCCGCCGACGGCGTGCAGGCGCAGCGCGAGGAGCTCGCCGCCGCGGCCCGGGCCGCCGAGGTCGCCCCGGCGCTGGCCGAGGCCGAGCGGACCGCCGCCGCGCTTGCCCAGGCCCGCGTGGCCGAGGAGCAGGCGAGGGGAGCGGCCGCCGCGGCGGCCGCCGTCACGTCTGGCCCGGCAGCGGGCCCACGGGAGAGTACCGTGCCCGACGCCAGCGCCGACGCCAGCGCCGCCGCGCTGCGCGAAGCGGGCCAGCAGCACCTCGCGAGGTTCGGCCGCCTGGAGGCGCTCCAGTCGGTGTCCCGGCAGATGGACGACGAGGAGCAGGCCGCCGCGGTGGCCCGAACGGTCGCGACCACGCTGGCCGCCCAGATCGACGCGGCCAGCAGCGAAGCCACCGCCCGCCGCCAGCAGCGGCCCGAGCTGAGCCGCGAGCGTGACCAGGCCGCCGAGGCAAGCCAGCGGCTGCCTTCGGTCCAGGCCGAAGCCGACCGGCACCGCCGGGCCGCCGGCGATGCGGACGCCCTGGTCAAAGCCCTGGCCGACAAGAGCCGCCAGGAGCGGGCCTACGTCGACGCCAAGCTGGAGGCGGCCGAGCTCGTGGCCGAAACCACCCGGTTGCGCGAGGCGCGCATCGACGGCATGCGCGCCGAGCTCGCCGCCACCCTGGTCCACGGCGCGCCGTGCCCGGTTTGCGGCTCGCTCGACCACCCGGAGCTGTGCGAGCTCCGCGGCGAGCGGGTGACCCGCGAGCAGGAAGAGGCTGCCGACGCCGAGGCGGCGGTGGCCGTGGAGAGGACCGAGGTGATCGGCGCAAAGCTGGGCGCGGCCGACGAGCGCGTCGGCCACCTGTCCGCCCGGCTCGAGCAGGCTGGCTTCATCGCCCCCATGGACCGGGCCGAGGCGGCCAGGCTGGTAGTGACCGCGCGCGATCTGGCGGCTCAGGCCAGGACGCTGGCCGGCGCGGCGGAACAGCTCGCCGACGTCCAGACCAGGCTGGACGCGCTCGACGCGGCCATCGCGGACGCCGAGAAGCGCCTCGTCGAGCTGACCGAGCAGCGCGAGGCGGAGCTCCGCCAGGCCGCCGACGCGCAGCAGCGCTCGGCCGGCCACCGCGATTCGCTGCAAGCCCAGCTCGACGGGCATCCCGACCTGGAGACGGCGCTGGCCGCGGCGCGCGCTGCGGCCGACGCGCTGATGGCCGCCGCGGACGCGGCCGACGCCACCGCCCGCGCCACCGGGGACGCCAGCCGGGCCGCCGGACTGGCCGCCCGGGCCGCGGCCGACGCCGGTTTCGACGGCCTGGACACGGTGCGCCAGGCCCTGCGGGACACCGCCTGGCGGTCAGCAGCCGACCAGGCCATCCGCCAGCACGAGGCCGCGGCCCGGGCCGCCGCCGGGCTGCTGGCCGATCCGGACCTCGACGTGACCCTCGACCCGCCCGCCGACGTGACTGGCGTGCAGGCCACGGTCGAAGCGGCCAGCAAGGTCCACGACGACGCGGTGGCCGCCTACGACCGCGCCACCCACAAGGCCGAGCAGCTCGGCCATCTCGCGCCCCAGCTCACGGCGCGCCTCACGGAGTTGGAGCCGCTCGCCGCAACCGCCGCCGAGGCCCGCAGGCTCGCCGACCTCGCGGCCGGCGGGGGCGCCAACACGCTCAGGATGACCCTGTCCTCGTTCGTGCTCGCCGCCCGCCTGGAGGAGGTGGCGGCCGCGGCCAGCGAGCGGTTGCTCACGATGACCTCCGGCCGCTACTCGCTGGTCCACACCGACGCCCGCCGCGGCGCGGGCCGGTCCGGCCTCGGCCTGCTCGCCTGCGACGGCTGGACCGGCGTGGACCGCGACACCAGCACGCTGTCCGGCGGCGAGACGTTCCTGGCCAGCCTGGCCCTCGCCCTCGGCCTGGCCGACGTCGTAACCGCCGAGGCCGGTGGTACCAGGATCGAGGCGCTGTTCGTCGACGAGGGCTTCGGCAGCCTGGACGAGGACACCCTGGAAGAGGTCATGACCGTGCTCGACGGCCTGCGCGAGGGCGGCCGCCTGGTCGGTATCGTCAGTCACGTCGCCGAGCTCAGGCAGCGCATCCCCGCTCAGGTCCGGGTGCGCAAGGGCCAGGCGGGCAGCCATCTGACCGTCCGCAGCCAGGTCGGTTAGGCCACTTCGCGCGGTTGGACGCGGGCAGCGGACCCGGCGCACCATGGGGGAGTGCGTCCTCCCCGCCGGCCCGGCCCTCTTCGCTGGTGGGGCGGCCTGAGCCGCCGGCGGCAGATGCTCTTCGCGGTCGTGGCCCTGGTCGTGGTGGCGGGCGCGGTCGCGGGCACGGTGCGCGCGCTGGCCGGGACGCCCGCCGTCCCGCCCGCCGATGCCGGCCGCCCGGGTGACGTGCTGCTCGTGCCGGGCTATGGCGGCAGCACCACCGCGCTGGACGTGCTGGCCGGCCGGATCACGGCGGCCGGCGGATCGGGGTTCCACGCCACCGTGGTCAGGCTGGCCGGCGACGGGACTGGTGACCTGCAAGTCCAGGCCAGCGTGCTGAACTGGTACGTGAACCAGGCGCTGGCCAGGGGCTCGGGCCCGGTTACCGTGATCGGCTACTCGGCTGGGGGCGTCGTGGCCTGGCTGTGGGATGTCCAGTACGACGGAGTGGCCAAGGCCCGCCGGATTATCACGCTAGGCTCCCCGCTGCACGGAGCCGACCTAGCCGCCGTCGGCGCGGCTGACGCACCGGACGCCTGCCCCGCCGCGTGCGAGGAGCTCGTCCCCGGCAGTTCCATGCTGCACCGCCTGCAGGGCACCGGCTCGGCCACCCGGCCGCCGTGGCTGTCCCTGTGGACCACCGACGACCAGGTGGTCCAGCCGCCCGATTCGGCCCGCCTGCCTGGCGCGGTCAACGTTCCGCTGCAGTCGGTCTGCCCGGGTGCCTCGATTGGGCACGGCCAGCTGCCTACCGACCCGCTTGTCGTCGGCATCGTGCTGCGGACCCTGCGCAGCGCCGCCCTCCGCCCGCCGCGCCCCGCCGATTGCCGTTCGCTTCAGGCCCTCGGCGGTTCCGGTTCGTAGCGCGTTTCCCGCTAGATGTCGATGCCTTCAGCTGATCATGAGCGGACGGAGCGCGCTTGCCCGCGCCCCCTGGTGCTCCCGCGTTCCTGGGACATTCGTGTGACGGCAGGTTCCCCCGCCCGCCACCCAGGCCCGACCGTTTATACGGCGTGAATGTCCCAGCCATGTCGTTAGAGCTACATGAATGGGACATTCACGCCTTATGCGCTGGTACGGACGGTACCAGAATGACTCGAGTTAACTCGTGCGTTCGTGGGACGCCTCACCGTGGCCAGCAAGCTGAGCCACAGGTGCATGACTGGGACATCCAGCTCCCTCCGGGCCCCACCGCGTCCGCCGGGCCACGGTCCGTTAGGCGGTGATGTCCTTGGTGGAGAAGTTCGCCCACGCGGCGGCGAGGAACACCACGACGTACACCGCCTGGATCCCGAACCCCCGCTGGATATCTCGCCAGAAGACGGGCTGCCTGAAGAAGTCGATCCAGGCCAGCCAGTACCGGGTGGGCAGGTAGGGCTGGACCACGGTAGCCGCGTTGAGCGTGACCAGCACCTCGCTGGCCACCAGCGCGGCCAGCGCGCCGAGCGCCGAGCCGAGGGCCGAATCGGTGATGGTGGACAGGAACAGCGCGATCGCGGCCACGCCGAGCATCGACACGGTGATGAAGGCAACGGCTCCCGCGATCCGTTCGGTCAGCTGGAGCAGGCTGAGCGGCGCGCCGGATAGCGACGTGACCGCCCCGCCCGCCGCCTGCCCCGCGGTCGGCGCCAGCCCGGGTGCGGACCCTCCGATCCCGGCGCCGGAAACGCCGGGCACGCCCGCGCCGCCCGGTGCCTGGCCGACCGCCGCGGCCTGGGACGGGCCGAGCAGGAAGACCCCGGTGGCGTAGGCGGTGAACGTCACCGCCAGCACTGCCAGCAGCACGTACACGATGACCGAGACGAGCTTGGCGACCAGCAGCCGGGTCCGGCTGACCGGGCGCACCAGCAGGTAGCGGAGCGTGCCCCCGGTGGCCTCGCCCGCGATCGAGTCGCCCGCCACGACCGCCACCGCGACCGGCAGGAACACCGGCAGCACCAGCGCCAGCGCGGCCGCCGGGTAGAGCGCGCCGTCCTGCAGCACGGCGGACAGGAACGCGCTGCCCTGGCCGGGCGGTGGCACCAGGTGGGTGACCGTGACGAACACCGCCACCACGAACGGCAGCGCGCAGGTCAGCACGACGCTGATCCAGGTGCGCGGCCGGCGCAGCAGCTTGACCAGCTCGACCCTGATCATGAGACCTGGTCCGAGCCGGAACCGGTCACCGCGAGCACGATCTCCTCCAGCGTCCGCTGCTGCGGGCCGATCGAGCTGACCCGCAGCCCCGCGCCGACCAGCCGCGCGTTGAGCGCGGCGGCGTCGGGGTAGCGGACCAGCAGCTGCTGCCCGTCCCGGTGCTCGACCTGCCCGTCGAGCAGCGCGGCCACCCGGTCGGCGTCCGGGGTGTCCACGACGACCCGGCCGGTCGGCGCGCGCAAGGCCGCCAGGTCGTCCTGCAGGACCAGGCGCCCCTCGTCCAGCACCCCGACCCGGGTGCACAGCTGCTCGACCTCGGCCAGCAGGTGACTTGACAGGAAGATGGTCACCCCGGCCTCGTTCAGCCCGGTCAGGAGCTCCCGCAGGTCCCTGATCCCGCGGGGGTCAAGCCCGTTGCCCGGCTCGTCCAGGACGAGCAGCCGGGGCCGGCGGATCAGCGCCGCGGCCAGACCGAGGCGCTGCCGCATGCCCAGCGAGTAGGCCTTGACTGGCCGGCGGCCGACCCCGGCCAGGCCGACCTGCTCCAGCGCCTCGTTCACCCGCTGGCGGCGGGCACCCCGGCCACCCGGGACCCCGGGACCGGCCGCGTCCAGCAGCGCCAGGTTCGCCCGCCCGGACAGGTGCGGATAGGCGGCGGGCTCCTCGATCAGCGCGCCGATCTGCGGCAGCACCTCCCGCGCGTGCCGGGGGATCCGCCGTCCGAGCACCTCGATCTCGCCGCTGGTAGCGTAGACCAGGCCCAGCAGCATGCGGACCAGCGTGGTCTTGCCCGAGCCGTTCGGGCCGAGCAGGCCGTACCGGTCGCACCTCGCGGACGTCGAGGTCGACCGACCGCACCGCGGTGACGGCGCCGTAGCGCTTGGTCAGTGCCCGGGTGGTGATCACGACTCGCTGACCAGTTCGGTCAGATCGGTGGCCGCCTGCTCGAGCAGCTGCGTGCTCACCGTGCCGGCCAGCAGGAAGGTGAAGAACCACCCGGGCGGCCGGACGACGATCGCGTTGATCAGCGGCGCGCTGATCTCGGCGCCGGTGCCGCCCGCTATAACCAGCGGCGTTCCCCCCGCCGAAACCACGTCCGTGATCAGGTCGCGGCTGGCCGACCCGCGGACGGCGAACACGACGAACGTCGTCAGCCCGCCCCCGTAGGCCCCGATCGTCTCGAACCCGGGCTGCACCGGGAGCCGGATGCGGCCCGCCAGCTCGGCGGGCAGGGCCACCAGCGCCAGGTTCCTCAGCGCTCCGGCCAGGCTCCCAGCCCTGGTGACGGTGAACCCGGTACCGGACGCACGCGTGGGCGTTAGCACGCGCTGATCCGGGTGCCACGGGCTGACCTGGAAAAACAGGCTCTCCAGGGCTGGGCGGGGCGAACCGCGACCGAACACCTCGACCATCAAGGGCAGCCCGCTGGACGGGTTGGCCCAGATATCCACCCGCCCGACGGTGGACGCCGGGTCGCCCGGCGTCACCCGCAGCCCGGCCGCGCTCTGGCCCGCGACCCGTTCCGGCGCGATCACGCTGAACCTGGCCAGCCGGCCCGCCTCCGACAGCATGCGCAGGGCCAGCGCGGGCGGCACCAGGTCGGCCGGGCGCGGCAGCCGGTAGGTCTGCTGCCCCCGGACCTCGGTGAGCAGCTGGTCGCCGGAGTCCCAGATGTACGAGCGGTAGCCGCCGAGCTGGTAGGTGTCGCGCTCGCCGGCGTCGGAGAGCACGTCGACCCGCCAGCGGGCCGGCGTCGCCTGCCAGACCCGTATCTTCGTCACGCCATTGAGCAGCGAGGTCAGCCCGGTCAGCCCGGCCAGCGGAGGCAGGCCGAACGTAGCGTTGCTTTCCGCGTACCCCGCGTAAGGCTCGTCCGCCGAGGCCAGGATGCGAGTGCGGAGCTGGGCGGCGGTTAGCTGGGGCACGCTCACCGGCAGCGCGCTGGCGATGACCGGCAGACCGCAGAGCAGGACGACGCCGGCCATCACCATCGCCCACCGGCGCACGATCTGGATCGTCACCAAGATCCTCGCAAGTCGGTTGCCCGTGGGACAAGACGGTCACATGATCCATTTCGCCCAAACATCCAATAACGGTACGATAACCGCGGCGTCCCGGGAGGCGCGTCGCGCCGTCACAAAAGCGGTTCGCGCCCCTCGTCAGGAGACCTTCCCCGGTCTAGGATCGGAAACTGTCAGTGACAACAGTCAGTAAGCCCCTGACGAGAAGGCCGCCGGCGGGACGGCCTGGTAGGTCAGGGATGAGTACTGGTAAGGATTCGTCATGGCAATAGATTCCGGTGTCCGGCGGATTGTCGTCGGCGTGGATGGCTCGGCGGAGTCCGTGGCCGCGCTCAGGTGGGCGTGCCGCGAAGCGAGCCTGCGCGCCGCGGAGGTCCTCGCCGTGCTGGCTCTGGAGTCCGCGTGTCATCAGGTAGCGAGCTATGCCGTTCCGGCGCCGAGACAGGCCGGCGGCAGCTGGGGAGCCGCCCGTGACGTGCTGCGACGTTCGGTCAGCGAAGCACTTGACCTGTTCCCGGGCGTCCGCGTGCGCACCGAGATCGCCGAAGGGCTGGCCGCGCGCGTGCTGCTCGACCAGGCGGCGAACGCGGACATGCTGGTCCTCGGCCGCAACTCCGGGGGCCCCGATCCGTACCGGGCCGCTGGTCCGGTCATCCGGGTCTGCCTGCGCGCCGCCCGGTGCCCGGTAGTCATCATCGGTGCGGTCGACGCGGTCGCTGCCAACCGGGCGGATCACGTGCCCGAGGCGTGGCAGCGTGACCTCCAAGGCTCTGGTGCGGCCCGGTAAGCCGTAACGGAGAGTGATCAAAGCGCGCGGTCGCGGGGTACTGACCGGGTGATATCCGGCCAGTGAGACAATCGTTCGCGTGTCGTCCCTGGTAGAGGTGTCTCCGCCGGTCAGTGCCGCGCTGCGATCCGGTGCGCCGGTCGTCGCGCTCGAGTCCACGATTATCTCGCACGGCCTGCCGCGGCCGGGCAACCTGGATGCCGCCCGGGAGTTCGAGGCCATCCTGGCCGGCCAGGGCGTGACCGCGGCCACGATCGCGCTCGTCGATGGCGTGGCCAGGATCGGCCTGACGCCGGACGAACTCGAGCGTGTCGCGGCTGACGAGTCCGTGGTCAAGGTCAGCAGTCGCGACATCGCCATCGCGATGGCCAGGAAGGTAACCGGCGGCACTACCGTGGCGGCCACGTCCGTGCTGGCCGCCCGGGTCGGCATCCGGGTGTTCGCCACCGGCGGCCTCGGCGGCGTGCACCGCGGCGCCAGCCAGACCTTCGATGAGTCGGCGGACCTGACCGTGCTGTCCAGGACGCCGATCACGGTGATCTCGGCCGGGGTGAAGTCCATCCTGGACATCCCGGCCACGCTGGAGCGGCTGGAGACCCTCGGCGTCGCCGTCGTCGGCTACCGCACCTCGCGCTTCCCTGCGTTCTGGCTTTCGGATTCCGGCTGTGACCTGGACTGGCGCGCCGACAGCCCGGCGGAGATCGCCGACATCATGGCGGCCAGGGATGCGTTCGGCGAGCAGTCCGCGCTGCTCGTCGCCAACCCGCTGCCGCCCGGCAGGCAGCTCGACCCGCAGCTGCTCGACGACGCGCTGGCCGACGCGCTCGCGGCCGCGGACGCCCAGGACGTGCGCGGGAAGGCGGTCAGCCCCTTCCTGCTCGACGGGATCCAGCGGGTCACCGGCGGCGTCAGCGTCGGGGTCAACCTCGACATCGCCCGGGGCAACGTCGATCTCGCCGCGAAGATCTCACGATCTTGGTCCGAACGGGCCGAGGCGCGTGCCCCCTCGTAGCCCCTCCCGCTCCGCTGGCTGGCCCCGCTCTGCTGGCGCGCCCCCCTCCGCTGGCGGGCCCCGCTCGGCTGGCCCCCGCTCGCGCCGGATCCTGGTCTGCGGCGACGTGATCAACGACGTGCTGGTCAAGCCGCTCGACGGCGATCATAGCCAGGCAGCGACACCCCGGCCACCATCTCGGCCCGGCCGGGCGGCGCCGCGGCCAACCAGGCCGCCTGGATGGCTCACCTCGGCGCCGACGTGGTGTTCGCGGGCCGGGCTGGCGCCCGCGACGTGGCCTATCACCGGCGGGAGCTGGCCCGGGCCGGCGTCCGCGCCCACCTGGCCGCCGACCGCGAGGCCGAGACCGGCTCGATCGTGATCATGGTGGCGCCCGACGGCGAGCGGACGATGTTCACCGACCGGGGCGCCAACCTGCGGCTGCGCCGTGCCGACGTGCCGGCCCGGCTGCTCCACGGCGCGGCGGTACTGCACCTCACCGGCTACACGTTCTGCGAGCCGCCGCTGCTCGAGGTGGCGCTCTGGCTGCTCGGCGAGGCCCGCGCCCGAGGGCTCGCCGTCACCATCGACCCGGGTTCGGCCGCCTTCCTGGCCCGGATGGAACCGGCCGCGTTCCTGCGCTGGACCGAGGGCGCCGCGGTCTGCTTCCCCAACCGTGACGAGGCCGCCGTGCTCACCGGGGAGACCGAGCCGCTCGCCATGGCAGCCCGCCTGACCAGCTACTACGGCGTCGTCGTGGTAAAGCTCGGCGGCGCGGGCTGCGTGCTCGCGGTGCCGGGCGAGCCCCCGCTCCTGATCGCCGCGCATCCCGTGCGCGCCACCGACACCACCGGCGCCGGCGACGCCTTCTGCGGTGCCTTCATGAGCAGATGGCTGGCCGCTGTCCCGGTCGCCCCCGCCACCCTCGCTGTCCCGGCTGCCCCCGCCAGCTCGGCCGCCCCCGCCTTGGCGGACCTGGCCGCCGCGGCGCAGTTCGCGACGCAGGTCGCCGCCACCGTCGTCACCCGCTTCGGCGCCCGCCCCGTCTAGTGCGCCGTCATGTAACCGGCGTAACCCTGCCCTCCCCGGCATCACGACTATCGCGGGCCCTCGCATAGGCCGGCCAGGCGGAGAGTGGCGCGGGTTTTGGCGCAGCTTATTGCCGCAGCTTATTGGCGCAGCTTATTGGCGCAGCCAGTCGAGCAGCAGCTCGTTCAGCCTTTCCGGCGCGTCAAGCGGCACCCAGTGGCTCGCGCCTTGAATTTCCTCGTAACGCCACGGCCCCTGGACGAATGCGGCCGAATTCTTCACCCGCTCGCCGTCGAGATAATGGTCCCCGGCCGACCAGATGGCCAGGGTCGGCGCGGCGACGGGCGGCAATTCGGGCGCGGGCCCCGGCATGCGCGGGGCGAGGTTCGCCCGGTACCAGTTCAGCAACGCGGTCAGCGCGCCCGGCCGGGACAGGTCCGCGATGGCCTGGTCGAGGTCCCCGGCGCCGCGGGTGAACGTGCGCAGCCAGGCCCAGTCGTCGTGCTGGATGGTCGCCTCGGCCACGCCGTAGAACTGGAAGAACAGCTGGTACCAGGCCATCTCGTACTGCCGCACGGTGGGCGGGGCCAGCGGGTGCGGCACGGAGATCACGGTCAGCGTGCGGACGCGATCCGGATGGAGGATGGCGGTCAGCCAGGCCACCGCCGCGCCCCAGTCGTGGCCGACCACGTGCGCCGTCTCGACGCCGAGCTGGTCGAGCAGCGCGCGGACGTCCCCGACCACGTTGCCTAGCCCGTAGGAGCGGACCTCGGCCGGCTGCTCGGAGCGTCCGAAGCCGCGCAAGTCCGGCGTGATGACCCGGTACCCGCTGGCCGCCAGGACCGGGACCTGGTGCCGCCAGAGCCGGGCCGAATCCGGCCAGCCGTGCAGCAGCAGGACCGGGTCGCCGTCGCCGTGCTCCTCGACGTACAGGGAAATGCCGTTCGCCTCGATCATCCGGCCATCGTCTGGGCTCGTCATGCCCCGATCATGGCACGCCCGGCCTGCTGCACTTCGCCCCGATCGTGGCTAACGTGGTCAGCGATGGACACTGGGAGCGGCAACTCGGGCAGGCAGGACGGCGGTCACGCGCCCTGGCCGGTCAGGAGGCTGTTCCCGCTGCTCGCCACCGTGATCATGGCCGCCGCCGGGATGGCGGGCACGATCTGGGGCCCGCGGTTCTACGGCAAGACCGCCTGGGCCCTGCCCGATGACCTGTGGGGGACGCTGATCGCGGCCCAGCGGCTCGCGCACCTGGACCTGGCCGGGCTGTATACCTCGCCCACCCAGCTGGTCTCGCTCCCGGGCGCGGCCATCATCCTGGTCCCGGCCATCGCGGTCATCGGCCCGGCCGGGCTCCAGCTGACGGTTCCGCACGCTCACGGCGCTTATCCCAGCGTGTGGTTGTTCGCCGGGCCTTACCAGGTGGCCATCTCGGCCGTGGTCCTGTTCGCCGCGGACGCGATCGCCGAACGCCTGGGCGCGACCAGGCCCAAGCGCTTCTGGCTGGCCGTCGCCGGCGCCACCGCCCTGTGGAGCGTCACCGTGCGGTGGGGGCACCCGGAAGACGCCGTGGCGATCGGCCTGCTGCTGTACGCCATCCTGGCGCTGGCCGACTCGAAGCCCGCCCGGTCGGCGTGGCTGGCCGGGGCGGCCGTGGCCGTTCAGCCGCTCGTGCTGCTCGCGTTCCCTCTTCTCGCCGCGGTCGTCGAGCCCAGGCGGCTGACTGGCTATGTAGCCCGCGCCGCCGCCCCGGGCGCGTTGTTGCTGGCCGTCGCGGCCGCGGCCAACTGGACGGCGACCATCCACGCCGTCACCAGCCAGCCGAACTACCCGGCGATCGACCACCCCACCCCGTGGATATACCTCGCCCCGCACCTGGCTGACGGGCAGGTGGCGGCCGGGCCCGGGCGGGTCCTGGCCATCGTGGCGGCGCTTGGCTGCGCGCTGGTCGTCGGCCGCCGCTGGCGGGCGGTGCGCAGGACCGGGCGGTGGGGGAGCCAGGCGCTGACCGAGTTCCTCTGGTGGACCGCGGTGGCGCTGGCGATCCGGTCGGCGTTCGAGCCGGTCATGGTGGCCTACTACCTGTGGCCGCCGCTGGCGGTGGCGCTCGCCGCCGCCGCGAGGGACTGGTCGCGTCTCCTCCCGGCCGGGTGCACCGCCGTGGGCCTCACGTTCTTCTCGCAGGTCCAGTGGCATGACCCGTGGGCCTGGTGGACGCCGATGGTCGCCGGGCTGGCCCTAACCCTGTTCTTCGCCCGGCCTCAGTCCCGAAGACCCCGGAGATACCCCGGAGACCCCGGAGTTCCCGGCCGGCTCCGCAGGTGCTGCCAGAGCCGGGGGAGCAGCTCGCCGCCGACGGCGCGCCATGACGCGATCTCCCGGCCGACAGCGGGGTGACCGGGTCGGCCCCGGCCGCGGCCAGCGCCGCCAGGTAGACGTCGCAGGCGGCGGCGAGCAGCCACATCCTGGCCACCGCCAGCCCGGGGGTGGCGCCGAGGGTGACGGCGCCGTTGCCGCGCAGCAGCAGCGCCTCGCCGGCGGGGAGGCAGCGGGCCGCCCGTTCGGCCTGATCAGGCGACCTGAGCAGCACGGCGTCGTCGTACACCGGCACCGATTCGCCTAGCCACGCAGCCTGCCCGTGCAGCGGGACCATCCGAGCTGCCCCTTCCCAGACGGCCGCCTGCATGCCTAAACTGTATGCAGTTTTTACTGTATGCGGTTTGCCGGTGAAGGGGAAGGGCCGTGATCTCAGGACTGCACCACTACGCGCTCGAAGTGCCCGACCTGGCGGTGGCCGAGGGCTTCTTGCAGGACTTCGGCCTGGAGACGGGGGAGAAGGACGGGTCGCTGGTGGCTGTGTGCCCCGGGCGCCAGCAAGAGCAGGTCAGGCTGGTGGAAGCTCCCGCCAAGCGGCTGCGATCTTCCTCTACTTCCTCGGCCCGGAGGGGTTCACCTACGAGTACTCCTTCGGCGTCCGGCGCATCGAGGACGACGCCACCTGGACGGCCCGCACGTTCGATCCGGCCGAACCCGGTTCCATCGACATGTGGCTCGGCCCCACCGCCCGTCCCGTCACCCAGCCCCAGGTACGTTCCGCCACCCCCGCCGAGGCCGCCCAGCCCGCGTCCTAAGCTGGCCTCGGTCAGCCGCAGCACGCCCGGCGCCTGCCGGTCGATGAGCGCCACCGCGTGTGGTGCCGCTACTGGCACGAAGTCCGGCGCGCAGTCGGCCAGCACCCGCAGCGCGGTGCGCTCCAGGTGGTGCGCCATCTCGGTCAGCGCGCCTGGCTCGTCGTCGGCGATCATCGCCTCCAGGATCGCCGCATGCTCGGCGTCGCCCGCCGTCTGCCAGCTACCCGGCTCGGACAGCTGGCAGATGCGGATATAACGGGTGGTCCGGTCGGCAAAAGCCCGTAGCTGACGCTGCATCGTCTCGCCGGCCGCGGCCGTGCAGACCCGGTGATAGCCGGTGTGCGCCCCGAACCACGCGTCGAAATCGCCGGCCTTGGCCGCCCGGCGCATCGCGGTCAGCAGCCCCTTGGCCTCGGCCCGCTCCTTGGGGCCGAAGTGCCCGATCGTCATCGACAGCGCCAGCGTCTCCAGCAGGATCCGGCTCGCGTAGACGTCGTCGAGCTCCTGCGGATCCAGGCCTGCCACCCGGGTCCGCTGGTTCGGCTCGATCTCGACCAGGCCCTCCTCCTGCAGCATCCGCAGCACCTCGCGCAGCGGGGTACGGCTGATGCCGAGCTGGGCGGCCAGGCTCACCTGGGACAGTTTGGTGCCCGGCTTCAAGGTGCCGTCAAGGATGCATTCCCGCAGGTAGGCGTGGACGTGCGGAATGGCTTGCCGGGCCTCGGGCAAATCGACCTTGCGGATGTCAGGCACGTGCACCACTCGAGGCATGGACAGCATTCTCCTCGAAACGACCGTAACCGGATACAGTTCGCGAGCAACACTAACTGCATACAGTTTACCGCCCGCTCCAAACCCCCCTGCCCGCCGGCCCGGCCCATGATCGTGAGCAGAAACGGGCGCTATGTGCCGCAAACCGCTCACCGAGCGGTACGGCGACACCACCTTCGACCGGGACATCGCCCTATCAACGGGCTGCGCGAGGTCACCGTCGACCTGGAACGCAAGCTGGTGCACGCGGGCGGCGGCTGCCGCCTCGGCGACGTCGACGCGGCGACCGCACCGCATAAGCTGATCGTCCCGGCCGGGATCATGTCCGAGACCGGGGTGGCCGGCCTGTCGCTGAGCGGCGGCATCGGCTGGTTCTCCCGCAAGCACGGCACGCCGGGCTGGCCAGGCTCAAGGCCCGGTACGACCCGCAGAACCTCTTCCGGATGAACGCCAACATCGCGCCCGCCTAGGAGGCCGGAGTTCCGTAACGCTGCAGCTCGTGGAAGAAGTCGTCGATGACGCGCAGCTCGCCGGCCCGGGCCACCTCGTCGTAGACGTACTTGCCCACGGCCAGGTCCAGCACCCCGAGGCCGAACGGCGAGAACACCACGGGCCGGTCCGCCGGCACCGTCACCCGCCCGGCCATCAGGTCGTCCAGCGTGCCGGCCAGGAAGTCCCGGCCGCCGGTCAGCTGCTCGGCTAGGTGCGGCGACGTGTTCGCCTTCAGGCAGTGCTCCACGTCGTCGACCACGTTCGTCGAGGCGAGCAGGATCTCCGGCGCGAGGTCGCGCAGCGAGATGTGCAGCACCACCGGGTTGTGCTCGAACCACGACAGCTCGCTGACGTGCGGCTCGCCCGCGACGGTGGCGAACACCACCAGGTCGCTGGAGCGGATCAGCTGCTCCGCGTCCTGGTACACGGTGACCCGGCCGGGCGCCGCCTTCTCGAGGTAGCCGCGGAAGCCGGCCGCATGCTCGGCGGACAGGTCGTGCACGCCGATCTCGCCGAACGACCAGCCGGTCCCGGCCAGGAACGTGTGAATGTAGCGGGCGATCAGGCCGGTGCCGAAGAATCCCACCCGGGTCGGCCGGGACCTGCCCCGGGTGAGCCAGTCAGCGGCTAGCGCCGCCGACGCGGCGGTTCTGGTGGCGCTGATGATCGAGCTCTCCAGGCAGGCGAACGGGTAACCGGTGTCGTGATCGTTGAGGATCAGCACGGCCGACGCCCGCGGCAGGCCGGCCGCGACGTTCTCCGGGAAGCTGGAGATCCACTTCAGGCCGTCCACCCGGAGCTTCCCGCCGACGAAGGCCGGCAGCGCGATGATCCGGGCCGACGGGCGGTCGGTGAAGCGCAGGAAGTACGACGGCGGGTTCACCGAGTCGCCGGCCCCGTGTATCCGGTAGGTCTCCTCGACCAGCTCGGTGATCTGCCGTTCCCGGCCGCGCAGCGCGTCGCGGACCTGGCCGCCGGAGATGACCGCGAACGGCGGCGCGCTCATGCCGCTCATCGCGCCGTCACCTCGATGGTCGGCGAGCAGTCGGCCAGCCGCACCGGGTCAGCTAGGCCGGCGAGCACCTCGCGCGAACCCTCGTACGGCTCGCGGGCGTGCGCGGTCCGGACGTTGTCCACCAGCAGGAGGTCGCCAGACTGCCAGGGCTCGCGCATGGTGCAGTCTTCGTAGGTTTCGTTGAGGAGCTCCACGATGTCCTCGCCGACCGGGTCGCCATGGCCGAACCTGGTGGTGAACGGCAGCCCGTCCTCACCGTAGAGATCCACCAGGTACTCGCGCACCTCGGGGTCGATCGTCCGCTCGTTGAGGAATGCGATCTGGTTGAACCAGCAGCGCTGGCCGGTGACCGGGTGCCGCACGACCGCGCTGCGGCGCTGCCAGGTGCGCAGGGTGCCGTCGGGCTGCCATTCGAATCCGGTCGCGGTGGCCCGGCAGTACCGCTCGACCTCGCCGCGGTCGGCGGTGCCGAACGCCTGTTCAACCGACGCCCCGAAGTCCTCGTTGTAATTGCGGACGAGCAGCCAGCCCTCCCGCTCGAATCGCTGGACCAGGTTCGCGGGCAGCGCGCGGAGCACCGTCGGCGAGTCGGACACCATCGTCGCCCCGCCGCTGGCCGGGGCGGTCAGGCAGGCGAACATCATCAGGCCGGGAAACTCAAGCGTGTAGCTCAGCTCGTGGTGCATGCACATCTGCTGGTTCGGCGGCCACGGCGTGGCGGAGTACAGGCCGCCGGGATAGGGCTGCCGGGGCGCGAAGGCCTCCTGTTCCGGCATCAGGCTGCTCGCGAGCCGCTGGAAGACGGCGCCGGTCCCGGGCGCGTCGTGCAGCCCCAGCCCGCGGATCAAGACGCAGCCGTGCTCGGCGACCACGGCGCGCAACGCGTCACGGTGCCCGGCGGCCCAGTTCGCCGCGGCCCCGCCGGCCTCGGCCCGTACTACCGGGGGCCTGCCCGGCTGCAGGTCCACATCGAGCAATGACGTCAGGGATGTGTGTGACATGTCAGTGTTCCTTTCCAATCAATGAGTAACCGAGAAGCACCGCCTGGGCCGCGTCGGCCGGGCGGGTACGCAGGAAGTAGTGGCCGCCGTCGGCCAGCTCGTGCAGGTCGACCTGGTTGGCCAGGAAGCGCCAGTCGCGGTAGCGGACGGCGGAATCCGCGGTATGCGGGTCATCCGCGGCCACCACCACGGTGACCGGCGCGGCCAGCTTCGCCGCGGGCGGCCGGTCCAGGGCGTCCGCGAGATAACGGTGGGCGGACACGCAGTCGTGCCGGTAGGCGGCGCCGATCTGCCCGGCACGCCGCGCATCGAGTTCGGCCAGCTCGGTGTAGCCGCTGTCCGTGCTCAGCGCCGCGGCGATCTCGGCATTGCTCCGCCCGGTCAGGTCGCTGACGCTGGCGCGCCGCCCGGCCGCCTCGCCCGGCAGCTGCGCGCCGAGGAATACCCGCTCTACCTCTACTCCGTGCTCCGCCAGCTTCAGCGCCGTGGCGACCGCGAACGCGGCGCCCGAGGAGTGACCCCAGAGCAGGACCCGGCTCAGGCCGCGCCCGGTGATCTCGGCGGTGACCTGCGCCACGACCCGTGCCATGGAGACGAACGGCTCGTCCTCGGCGGTCTTCGGGCCCAGGTCGTGACCGGGCAGCTCGACGGCGTAGACGGCCAGCCCGCTGCCGCGCAGGGCGCTGGCCATCGACTGGAAGTTCACCGCGTTGCCGCCCGCGTACGGGAAGCACACCAGGGTCGCCCGCGGTCCGGACGGCTCCAGCAGGGGCTGGAGCAGCCCCTGCTGGGAAGCGGACTTCCCGTCGACCAGCGCGGCCATGTCGGCGAGGACCGGGTGACGGGTCAGCTCCTTGAGGGACACCGCACGGTCCAGCGCGATCGCCAGCTTCACGGCCAGCAGCGACGAGCCGCCCCGGTCGAAGAAGCTGTCGTGCCGGCCGATCTGATCCTCCGGGATGCCGAGCACCCTCGCCCACGCCTTCGCCAGCCGCCGCTCGGCGGGCGTGCCCGGCGCGTCGAAGTCCGCTCCGGCCGCGGCGTCGCCCAGTTCGCCCGCCAGCGCGGTCAGCGATTTCTTGTCGATCTTGCTGTTAGCGGTCAACGGCAGGCTTTCCCGCCAGTGAAAGGCCGCCGGGACCATGTACCACGGCAGCGACTCGCCCAGCCGGTCCCGCAGGTCATCGGCCTCGATCGGCCCCGGGCCCGAGTAGAAGGCCACCAGACGCTGGCCCTGGCCGGGCCGCGCGGCGACCACCACCGCGCCGTCGCGGACGCCGGGCACCCGCAGCAGGGTGTTCTCGATCTCGCCGATCTCGATGCGGAAGCCGCTGATCTTGACCTGGCTGTCCCGGCGGCCGAGGAACTCGAGTTTGCCGTCCGGCCGCCAGCGGCCATAGTCGCCGCCCAGGTAGAGGCGCTGGCCCTCGCGGTGCGGATCGGTCAGGTAGCACTGCCGGGTACGCTCCGGGTCGTTGATGTACCCGCGGCCCACGCAGACCCCGGAGAAGGCGATCAGCCCGGCCGTACCGAGCGGAACCGGCCGCAGGTCGTCGTCCACCACGTAGACGTGCACGTTGCTGACCGGCCGGCCGAGCGGGACCCGCTCACCGTCCGGCGCCTGGTCCATGACCTCGTGGTTGGTGTCGTCCGAGGTCTCGGTCAGCCCGTACGCGTTGACCAGCCTGATCCCGGGCATGGCCGCGAACCAGCGCTGCGCGAGCTCCCTCTTCAGGGCCTCGCCGGTCACCGACACGTACCGCAGGTCCGGCAGCTCCCGGGGATTCTGGTCCAGGTAGGACAGCACCACCTCGAGGTAGGACGGCACCACCTGCAGGACGTTGACCCGGCCGTCCGCGATCGTGTCGACGAACCGCGCGACGTCCAGGATCACCTCCTGCTCGACGAGCAGCGTCCGCCCGCCGGTCAGGAGCGCGGAAACCAGCTGCCACATCGAGATGTCGAAGCACTGAGGCGCGGTCTGCGCGACCACCTGCCCCGCGCCGATCTTCAGATCGTCGATCTTGGCGTACAGGTGGTTGAGCATGCCCGCGTGCTCGCACATCGCGCCCTTGGGCTCTCCGGTGGAGCCGCTGGTGAAGTAGATGTAGGCGAGCTGGTCCGGCCCGACCTCGATGCCGAGGTCATCGTCGGCGTGATTCTCCGCGTAGGCGGCCTCGGCGAAGAGCAGCTCTACTCCTGGCCGTCCCTTCAGGGCCGGTCCGAGCGTGGTCGTGCTGCCCGGTTCGGTCAGCACAAGCTCGCACCCGGCCCGGGACAGCGTCCTGGCCATGCGCTCGGCCGGGAAATGCGGCTCGATGGGCAGGTACGCCCCGCCGGCCTTGAAGATCGCCAGGACGGCGGCCATCCAGTCCAGGTTGCGCTCCGTCACCACGGCCACCACGCCTTCGCGGCGAAGACCCCGCGCCAGCAGGGCCCGGGCCAGCCGGTTCGCGCGGGAGTTGAGCTCGGCGTACGTCCACTGCTGGTCACCGCGGATAGCCGCTATGGCGTCCGGGTGCGCCCGGACCCGCTGCTCGAACAGCTCGTGCATCCGCCGGTCAGGCCGCTCCCGGCCCGGCCCGGCCAGCCCGTCGAGCTGGAAGCCGAGTTCGGCGGGGCTCAGCAGGGTCTGCCGCCCGTGCTGGGCCTCCGGGTCGGCGGCGATCTGTGTCAGGGCGGTGAGGTGATAGCCAGCGATCCTGGCCGCCGCGTCCGCGTCGAGCGCGTCGGTCCGGTACCGCAGCCGCAGGGTGAGCCGGCCCCGCTGCGGCCAGATGCTCACCCACAGCACGGTGCCTGGCGCCAGCGCGCCCGCGCCGCCCAGCGCGTCAAAC
Source organism: uncultured Actinomycetes bacterium (assembly GCA_963841585.1). Classification (GTDB taxonomy): domain Bacteria; phylum Actinomycetota; class Actinomycetes; order Streptosporangiales; family Streptosporangiaceae; genus Palsa-504. The sequence continues at coordinate 54,283 of CAWJDK010000015.1, read as the reverse complement.
ACGGTCTCGAAGGCCGGCCCGGTCAGGCCGAGCTCGCCCGCCAGATCGCCGACAGGGAAGTCCTGGTGCGCTAGCAGCTCCCACTCGGTCCGGTGGGCCTGGCGCAGGACCTCACGCCACGAACCGGGGGCGATCTGCAGTCGGCAGGGCAGCGGCACGCCGCGGATTCCGGCCAGGTAGCCGGTCACCACCTCGGACTCGCCGGAAACGGCCGCCAGCACGGTGGCGTGCGCGCCCAGCAGCACCGAGCTGAGCGGCACGCCGAGCTCGGCGGCCCGCTTCCGCAGCGCGGGCAGCAGGTCGCCGGGAACCAGCGCCTCGCAGGCGGCTACCCCCGGCACCGGGTCCAGGGTCCACCGCGGGATCGGGGTAAATCCGCCGCCGGCCAGCACGCCGTGCCAGAAGTCACGGTCAGAATCAACAAGAGTCTCGGTCGGGCTGATAGTCGTCATGTCACATCTCCCTCGCGGGGTTTCCCCCCCACCGCGCGCGCGGCGGTATTTCCTCGCCCTTCATCAGGAATGAATCCGGGGCCAGCGCCGAGCCCTCGCCCATCGTCACGCCGTAGTGGACCATCGCGCCGACCCCGAGGGTGCAGCCGTTGCCGATCGTGATGCGGTCGGACTTGAACGTGCCGTCCTCCTGCGAGTGGCACTGGATCTTGGTCGACGCGTTGAGCGTCACGTCATCGCCGATGGTGGTCAGCGTCCGCTCGGTTATGTAGCATCCGTCGTCGAAGACCCGCTTGCCGACCGTGACCCCCAGCCCTCGCCAGATCAGGTTCTTGAACGGCGTGCCGTCGAACATATGCAGGTATCCCTCCCCCGGTACCTTCCAGAGGCGCTCGTGCCGCCAGAAATACGGGTCGTAAATCGAGCAGTACTTCGGCTCCAGCCGGCGCCAGCGCTTGATGCCGCGCTCGAGCAGCACGAAGTAGACCGGCGTGATCAGGACGCTGACCGCGAGCAAGAACGCCATCTGCAGCTGGGCGAAGCCGCCGTAGGCGTCGAAGGCGCCCAGGGCGAACACGGTAATCAGGAAGAGGTGCAGCCAGCGGCCGAGCAGGAAGATGCCCATCGTCCGGAGGTTGTGCCAGTTCTTCGCGCGCAGCCGGTGGCGCAGCTCGCCGCCTTCACGGAGATGGTCGAACGCCTGGTCGCGCTCGACCGTCCGCGGGATCTCGAAAGGCGGTGAGCCGAGCAGGCCCACCCCGGTGCGGATCTCCCCGTCCAGCGGGATCATCGCCTTGGTCGCGATCAGGCAGTTGTCGCCCACCCGGCCGCCGGCCGGGAAGGCGATGTTGTTCCCGAAGAAGCTATGGCCCCCGATGTACACCGGCGAGACGCGGAACGACGTGGTGGAGAAGTCGGCGTTCATGATCGACAGGCCGTCGGCGACCATCGTGCCGCTGCCGATGATGCTCATGTACGGGGTCTCGTGCCCCACCTCGGTGCCGAAGTTCGATCCGGTCTGCTCGACCTCGCCCAGGTCGTACCCCAGCCAGCGCAGGTAGTAGACGATGAACGAGCTGTCCCCGAACAGGTGCGTGAAGAACCTCAGCCCGGTCAGCCGCACGATCGCCCGGTGGATCCGATCGTGGAACCCGAACAGCGGATAGACCGCCGAGGGCTTGACGAACAGGCTGAGCAGACGGGGCACGGTCGCCACGACGAGCAGGCCGAGGAGCACCGGGCCGAAGAACAGGATCAGCGAGAGGACCAGCGCGTCGATGTACAGCGAGGGCGTGGTGATCGCGTTCATGCCCGGGTCCAGCACCTTGCCGAGCGATGGCACCGTCGTCAGCAGCAGGAACACACCCCCCTCGATCAGCGGCAGGTAGACGAAGAACAGCCAGAACAGGGTGGAGGCGCTGAACCTGAACCGCCGGAACGTACCGCAGCTCCTGGCCGAGACCCTCAGGTAGTTCACGTTGGTGCGCTGGGCCGGCGACCCGTGCCAGCGCTCGCCCGCCCGCACCCGCTGACCGCTGTGCAGTGAGGAGGCGTGGCCGAGCTGCGACACGTCGCCCATCGAGGTGTTGATGTCAAGCACGGTCTTCTCGCCGATGAACACGTTCCGGCCGATAGTGACCGGGCCGGTCTGGATCCAGCCCGCGTAGGCCCGGTAGCAGCCGAAGAACGACTCCTTGCGGATCACGGTGTCCGGGCCGATGGTGAGCAGGTCGGTGCAAACCGGCACATGCCGGGAGAAGATCACCGTCCCCCGCCCGACCTTGGCGCCCAGCGCCCGCAGGTACCACGCGTACAGCGGCGAGCCGACGGTCAGGAAGGCCAGGGGATTCGACCTGACCAGCGTCTTGACGATCCAGAAGCGGAGGTACCCCAGACTCCAGATGCGGATCTGCCGGGGCTTCCACCTGCCGATGAGCACCCACTTGGCCAGGATCGGAAGAGTGCACAGGACGATGAAGCCCGCGCCGCCGAAGGCCACCGACCTCAGGTAGATCTCCCCGTAGCCCTTGGCGGCCGATATCCACTCGTACGCCCAGGCGCCGACGAGCGCGGCCGCCCAGGCGTACCCGAGGAAGAACAGCAGCTGCAACGCCCCGCACGTGAGGTACTGCCGCCTGCTGGCCGGCGCCGGCGGCGGGAGCAGGATCGGATCCCGCGGCTGGATCAGGGTGGCTATCGCGTCCAGGTCGACCTTGGCCTCGGCCTCGGCCCCGGCCCCGGCCTCGGCCCCGGCCCCGGCCCCCTCGGCTATCCCGAACGCCTCCGCCAGGCTCCTGATCGTCGGATGCGCGTAGATGTCCTTCATGGCCACCGCGGGCAGGCCCTCGCGCTTCCTCACCCGCGCGCAGAACTTGGCCATCACCAGCGAGTCCGCGCCCAGGTCGTCGAAGAAATGACTATCGACGGGCGCCTGCTCGATCTTCATCACGTCGGCCAGCATCTCGGCGAAGATTCCCTCGGCGCTGGTCGCTGGCTCGGCGGTAATGGTCCCGCCCAGATTTCCCATCACGACCTCCCGGATCACAGGGCGGTCTGGTGAACGGCCTGGAGCGGGACGTCGAAGTCGCTGTTCAGCACGTCCTTGCCGTAGATGGCTTCAACCCAGTTGGTCTGATAGACGGTGTTGAGGTAGCGTTCGCCCAGGTCGGGGGCGATGGCCGCCGCGGTCAGGCCGCTCGCGTCGTGCCGCGACAGCCAGTCCATGGCTCCGCTGACCACCGTGCCGGTGGAACCGCCGAACAGGAATCCACGCCGCGCCAGCCGATGGCAGGCCCGGATGGTGTCCGCCTCCTCGACCTGTACAACCTCGTCCACATATGAGTCATCAAGCAGCGGCGGGCGGACGGTCATGCCCAGGCCGGGGATCATCCGGCGGCCCGGGCGCCCGCCAAATGTCACCGAGCCAACGGTGTCCACCGCGACAATCCGCACCGGGCGGTGCCATTGCCGGAACCAGCGCGCGCAGCCCATCAGGGTCCCCGTGGTGCCAGCCCCGACGAACAACACGTCAAGCTGCGGAAACTGGCGGGCGATGGCCGGTGCCGTGGTGCGGTAGTGCGCCTGCCAGTTGCCATGGTTGGAGTACTGGTTGAGCCAGACGTACCTGTCGTCCGAGGCGCACAGGGCCCGGACATAATCGAGCCGCGCGCCGAGGAACCCGCCGTCGGCATCCGGCTCGGTGATGATGTGCACCTCGCTGCCGAGCGCCTCCATCATCAGCCTGGTCGCCAGGTTGCAGCGGGAGTCGGTCACGCACACGAAGCGGTAACCCTTGCTCGCCGCGATCATGCTCAGCGCGACGCCCAGGTTCCCCGACGAGGACTCGACCAGGATCGAGTCCGGCGTGAGTACGCCTTGCCGGCAGGCGGCCTCCACCATCTCGGTCGCGGCTTTCAGCTTGATCGAGCCGGCGAAGTTGAAACCCTCACACTTCAGGAACAGCGATTTGCCAAATATGGGTGCAAGGTCCACGAAGAGGTCGTCTTCATTGAAGGCCTGCGGAACGGTTATGACTGGCACGATGCCCTCCTCATCGGTGCAGAGCGCCCCGAACGCTCAACTGTGCAGACCGCAGTCGGCCAGTCCTGATACACGCAATTTGGAGCAGTACCCGAACATCTGCGATCAGCGTGATCAGAGGGTTACGCGCAGTACGCGATCGGCCACCACGGTCCCGCCTGCCCGATGACCGCGCACGCCCTCCCAAGCGATCGCATGCCAAGACGGGAGTCGCGGGAGCAAACCACGTAAAAGCTCCCCCTCCACCCGTATATACGATTAACCACCCAATCGAGTTCACACAACTAACGCCGGAAATCCGCATCGCGGCCACCCAGGACACCCTTGAGCCGTTTCACCTGGGGGTTTCCGGTGCCAGGGTCGTCACGTTTTCTTCATGAGCCCGTGGACCCGGCCGCGCGCGTGACCTGGCGGCCGGGGCAACCGCTAGGCTCCTGCAGATGAACGCCGATACACCGCGGTCGGCGCACGCGGCGGCGCCGGGGACCGAGAAGCCGCGCCGCTTCCGCCCGAAGCTGCGCTATGAGCTGATCGGTTGCGGGTTGCACGGCCACGAGATCCTGGGTACGGACGCAGCCGCGCTGCGCACCGAAGACGAGCTGTTCGCCCGGGAATCGGGCGGCCTGCGCTGGTATCGGTGCATGCGCTGCGACTCCTGGGTCGCGCTCCCCCCGCCGGAGCATCCGGCCAGGAAATACCCGCCCGCACGGGACGAGATAACCCTGCCCCTGCGCGGCAAGCCGCTGCGCGACCGTTATGTCCTGCGGCTGATCGCCGTGGACCGTGCGCTCCACTTCCTGATCTTGAGCGCGCTCGCCGCCGCGGTGTTCCTGTTTGCCGACAACCGCGCCGCGCTGAACGCGGAGTTCACCCGTATCCTCAACGACTTGCAGGGCGGCGTGGGCGGCCCGATGACGAACAGCCGCCACGGCATCGTGCATGACCTGCGTACGCTGTTTGCGGTCAGCATCACTAACCTGTACCTGGCCGGCGCCGCGATAGCCGCCTACGCGGGGCTGGAGGGGGTAGAGGCGGTCGGGCTCTGGTTCGCCAAGCGGTGGGCGGAGTACCTGACGTTCGTCGCGACCATCGTCTTCCTGCCGTACGAGGTGGATGAGCTGATCAAGAGCGTCACCGCGCTGAAGCTGGTGGCGCTGATCATCAACCTGGCCGTCGCCGTTTACCTGCTGTACGCCAAGCGCCTGTTCGGCGTGCACGGCGGCGGCCGGGCCGAACGGGCCGAACGCGATGAGGACACCGGGTGGGCCCCGATCGAGCGGGCCACCCCGAAAGGCACCCCCGAGCCGCGGTTACCTGACGTCACTGTCAGCCGCAGGGTGGCCGGCCCGGGAACGCCCAGCGTGCATCTGAACATAACCAGCCGGACCGCCACCGGCCCGCACGCCGCGCCGGCCGCGTTTGGCGCGGCGGCCGCGTTGGGCGGCGGCCGGGCATCGGAGCTTCGTGACGGACAGCGACAACGACCCGGGTCCGCAGCCGTCGCGTGCCGACAAGCGCTGGTACTTCGGGCTGATGGCGACCTGCATCGGCCTGTTCGTACTGTCCTGGGCGGTGATCGGCCGGTACTCGACGCTCGCGGCGGTGATCGTCTCCGTCGTCGCCCTGGCGATCCCGCCGTTCGCGGTGATCGTCGCGAACGTGGCCAGTGCCAGCGACCGCCGCCGCAGGTAGTTCTGCGGCCTGGCTTCGGGGCTGGGCGTCGGCGGAGTGGTTGCCGTGGCTGTGGTGGCTCCTGATCCGGCCCGGCGGCCGCTGCCCGCGCCTGTTTATACGATGTGGATGTCCCAGCCATGTTGTTCCAGCTGCATGAATGGGACATTCACATCGTATGCCGCGGTACTGATGATGCCAGCGGGGCACGTGGAACAGCAGCGTACGATCCGCCGCGCCAGGCCTACCGCGCGGCCTGCGGCCGGGGCGGTGCCGGTGCCGGGCGTGCTCAGTCCTGGTGGGTCAATCCCACGATGTGGCCTTGGGGGTCGGCGATCAGCGCAAACGCCACACCCGGGACGTGCTGGGGCTCCTGGATAACCCGGCCGCCGAGTTCCGCGGCCCGCTTCACCGCGCTGTCGACATCATCCACTGCGACGAAGAAGGTGACGAGGTCGCTGCCGCCCTGCAGCGGGCTGATCGCGGTGAACAGCGCGCCGGGAACGCCTGTGTCGACGAAGGTGTAGCCGGGCACCGCGCCCTGGTCCGGGTAGCCGTCGGCGCAGTACGTGAAGCCGCCGGGCGCCCGGTGTTAGATTCGCGTTACATGCCGGACATGACTGCGCACCGGGGGCCCGGCCCGGCGTGAGCTCCGTTTCCTTCGCCGCGTACCGGGAGCTGCTCGCCGAGCCCGCGCTGCGCAGGCTCGCGATCGCCGATGCCTGCGCCCGGCTTCCGCAGGGCATGGTCAGCATCACCGTGCTGCTGGTGGCGGCGGAGCACGCCTCGATGGCGGTGGCGAGCCTGGTGGTGGCGGGCTACACGCTGGGCCAGGCCGTGACCGGCCCGGTCCGGGGGCGGCTGGCCGACCGGTACGGGCTGATCCCGGTCGCCGTCGGCTGCGGCGCGGCCTATGTGCTGGCCCTGCTCGGCTTGCTGGCCGGTGCCATGACCGGGGCGCCGGCCGGGCTGCTCGTCGCGGTCGCGGCCATGGCCGGCCTCGTGAACCCGCCGCTCAGCCCGGGCCTGCGCAGCCTGTGGTCCGCGCTGGCGGGCGCCCGGTTCGCCCAGGCCGCCTTCGCGCTGGACGCCGCGATATTCGACCTGGCCTACATCACCGGCCCGGTGCTGGCTAGCACCCTAGCAACGGGCCTCGCCCCGGCCGCCGCCCTGGGCCTGATGCTCGCGCTGACCGCCGCGGCGGTGGTCATCATCGGCAGGCACGTGCGCCGCCCGCGGGACGGGCCCGCGGAGAACCCGCCCCGCCCGCGGGACAGGCCCGCGGAGAACCGGCCGCGCTCCCGGCGCCAGCTCCCGGTCCGCTCGGGCGCGCTGAGCCAGTCATTGGGCCGCCTGCTGGTGACCGCGGCGCTGGTCAACGCCGCGCTGACCGCGACCGAGGTCGCGCTGGCCGCCTACGTCCGCCATCACCACGCCCTCTGGGCCGCGGGCCCGCTGCTGGCCGAGGTTTCGGCGGGCAGCATCCTGGGCAGCCTGCTGCTCGGCTCCCGGACCTCAGCGGGCCGTCTGCCCCGGCTGCTGGCCTGCTACGCCGGCGGCCTGGGGCTGCTCACCGCGGCCGGCCTCGCCGCCCCGCTGCTGGCCATCGCCGCCCCGCTGGCCGGGTTGTTCCTCGGGCCGACGCTGGCCACCCTGTTCAGCCAGGCGGCGGCCGTGGCGCCCCCGGGCAACGGCACGGAAACGCAGGCCTGGCTGAACTCCATCATGAACGGCGGCGCCGCGGCCGGGGCCGCGGCGACCGGGACCCTGCTCTCCGGTGCGGCCACCGGCCGGCCCGTCGTCGCCCTCGCCCTGGCCTTCGCCCTGGCCCTGGGCGCGGCGGCGAGTGCCGTGGGCGGGGTTCGCACGATGCGAGGGCACGCGCCAGTCCCGTTCGGTAGAAAAGAACCGGACGAGGAGGTCAGCCGTGAGCTCGTGGACACCGCGGCGCGTGCTCGACGCGGTGATGACCATGGAGTGGTCCCCGGACGGCGCCCATGTAGTACTGACCGATGACTACCGGCTCATCCGCTACCCGGACTGGGCGCTCGATCCAGCCTTCCCCGCCGCTCAGGTCACCCGGTCAAGCACCCGGCGGGCGGTGGCGGAGGTCATCGACGAGGTGGCCGCGCAGGTGGGCCGGTGGCGCCTGCCCGGCGTGGCCTGGTGGGTCTCGTCCGGGACCTCGCCGCCGGACACCGAAGCGGTGCTGCGCGCTCGCGGCGGCAAGCGGATCGACGCGGTGCGGATCCTGGCCCGCGAGCTGGACGGCGGCCCGGCTGACCTCGCCGTGCCCGCGAACCTAAGCGTCGAGCTGGTCGCCAGCGAACGCGCGTTCCTGGCCGCCTCGATGATCACCGTGCGCGGCTGGGTGAGGAAGGAACCCACCACCGAGGCACTCGCCCGTGAGTTCGCCGGGGCGGTCCGGGACCTCGAGACCTGGTCCAGCTTCCGCGTGCTGGCCTCGGTGGGAGGCGAGCCGGCCGCGTGCGGTGGGTGCACGCTGCACGGCGAGGTGGCCCACCTGTGGGGCGCGGTCACCCTGCGGGAGTACCGGCGGCGCGGCGCCTACCGGGCGGTGCTGGCCGAACGGTTGCGGCTGGCCCGCGTGCACGGCGCGACACTCGCCCTGGTGAAGGGACGCGCCGATACCTCGGGGCCGATCCTGCTCCGGGCCGGGTTCGCGGAGTACGACGAGGAACGCTGCTTCTGGCTTCCGGTCAGGTGATGCCCGTCACGTGATCCCCGGCGGGTTGTGTGCTGGCTGCGGCCATGTTGTCATGCAACAATGACCGACCTGCAGCAGGAAACCACCAGCCTGGACGCGCTGGCCGAGATCGAGCGCCAGGTGCTCTGGCTGTCCACGGCGATCGTCCACCACGCGAACCGGGTCAGGCCCAATCCCGGCGGCCTGAAGGTCGGCGGCCATCAGGCCTCGTCGGCGTCGATGGTCTCGATCATGACCTCGCTGTGGTTCCGGCACCTGCGCGCCGACGACCGGGTGTCGGTCAAGCCGCACGCCTCACCCGTGCTGCACGCGATCAACTACCTGCTCGGCGAGCTCGATGAGTCGTACCTGCCCATGCTGCGGGCGTTCGGCGGCTTGCAGAGCTACCCGAGCCGGGTCAAGGACCCCGATCCGGTCGACTACTCGACCGGGTCCGTCGGCATCGGCGCGACCGCCCCGATCTGGGGCGCGGTGGCCCGCCGGTACCTGAACGGCAGGTTCGTCAGCCCCGCGGCCGCAGGCCGCCAGGACAACACTGCGGCCGCAGGCCGCCAGGACAACCCGGGCCGCCAGTACTCGCTGCTCGGTGACGCCGAACTCGACGAGGGCGCGGTCTGGGAGGCCATCGTCGACCCGGGCGTGGCCGAGCTCGGCGAGATCGTCTGGGTCATCGACGTGAACCGCCAGTCGCTGGACCGGGTAGTCCCGCTGATCACCGCCGACCGTCTGCGCGGCATGTTCAGCGCGGCGGGCTGGCAGGTCATCACGCTGAAGTACGGGCGGCTGCTCGGGGAACTGTTCGCCCGGCCGGGCGGAGAGGCGCTGCGCCACCGGATCGACGCCATGCCCAACCCCGAATACCAGCGGCTGCTCCGCTGCCATCCGGACGAGCTGCGCCACCGGCTGCCCGGCGGGGATGAGTCCCTGGCCCGGCTCGTCGGTGACCTGGACGACGGCGAACTCGCGCGGGCCATCCGCAACCTCGGCGGCCACGACCTGAGCTCCCTGGACGAGGCCTACCGGGCCATCGACGACAGCCGGCCCACGATCATCCTGGCCTACACGATCAAGGGCTACGGCCTGCCCATCGAGGGGCACCCGCAGAACCATTCGGCGCTGCTGACCGAGGCCCAGCTGGTCGAGCTGGCGGCGCAGCTCGGCACGGACCCCGGCCAGCCGTGGCGGCGGCCCGCGGCGGACAGCGCAGCGGGCGAGCTGTGCGCGCAGACGGCCAGGCGGCTGCGCCGTCCGGCTCCGCCCCGACAGGCCCCGCCCGCCGTGCCGCAGGACCTCGGCCGCTCGCCGGCCGGGGTGGCCACCACCCAGGCCGCGCTGGGCCGGGCCCTGCTCGACCTGACCCGCGAGGCCCCCGAGGCAGCCGCGCGAATCGTCACGGTCAGCCCGGACGTCAGCTCGAGCACCAACCTGGGCGGCTGGGTGAACAAGGTCGGCGTATGGTCGGCCCGGGAGCGGACCGACTGGTTCGCCGACGACGCCGAGACCATCCTGCACTGGCGGGAGAAGCCGACCGGCCAGCACATCGAGCTCGGCATAGCGGAGACCAACCTGGTCGGCCTGCTCGGCGAGCTCGGCGCGACCTGGAGCCGCTGGGGCCAGCCGCTGTTCCCGATCGGGGTGCTGTACGACCCGTTCGTGGAGCGGGCGCTCGAGCCGTGGTCGTTCGGCATCTACGCGGGCGGCCAGTCGATCCTGGTCGGCACGCCGTCCGGGGTCTCGCTCGCCCCCGAGGGCGGGGCGCATCAGTCCATCACCACCCCGTCGATCGGGATTGAGCAGCCGGGCTGCGTGACCTACGAACCAGCCTTCGCGGTCGACACCGAGTGGTGCCTGCTGGCCATCCTGGCCCAGCTGGGACGGCCGGAAGGCAGCTCGGCCTACCTGCGGCTGTCCACCCGCCCGGTCGGCCAGAAGCTGGCCGCGATCCCGGCCGACCCGGCGGCCAGGGAACGCCGCCGTCGCCAGGTGGTGGCCGGCGCGTACCCGCTGCACCGCTGTTCCGGGGCGCCGGGCGTGACGATCGCGGTGATGGGCGCGGCCGTGCCCGAGGCGCTGACCGCGGCCGAACGGCTGGCCGAGATCGGGACGCCCGCCGACGTGGTTCTGCGTCACCAGCCCGGGGCTGCTGTTCCGCGCGCTGCGCGCCCGCCAGGGCGTCGGGGCCGGCTCGGGCGAGCCCTGGATCCTCGAGCAGGCGTTCCCCGCGTCCCGGGCTGCGCCGCTGGTCACGGTCCTGGACGGGCACCCGCACACGCTGTCGTTCCTGGCCACCGTCAACCAGGTGCCGCACGCCGCGCTGGGCGTGTCGCAGTTCGGCCAGTCCGGGTCGATCGAGGACCTCTACCGCTATAACGGCATCGACACCGACAGCATCATCCGCGCCGCCCTGGACCTGGTCCCTTAGGCCCGATATCGGCCAGCCTTCTCGTCCACGCTGTGATGCTCATGCGTCCCGCCGATGCCAGGGCGGATAGCGTAAGGTCGCAACGCCATGATCACGCAGCACCGATACCAGGGAGCGATAAGTATGCCGCTAAGCGCCCGTAACCAGATTCCCGCCCGCGTCACCAGCGTCAACACCGGCGAGGCCATCGCCAACGTCGAACTCGACGCGGGCGGCACCCGCCTGGTGGCCTCGATCACCGTGGAAGCCGTCAAGCAGCTCGGCCTGCAGGTCGGCTCGGAGGTCACCGCGGTGATCAAGGCGTCGGACGTCATCCTCGCCACCGACTGACTCGGGCCCCGCCCGGTCGCCGATGGGCAGGCCGGGCAAAGGTCCGCCGTCATCACGAATATCCCGACTGACCTGTACGCTTGCTCGCAGGCAATCGAGCATCGGCGGCGCTGAGCAGGAGCACCGGGCATGGACAGTGACACGGTCATCCGCCTGAGGCGTGTCGTCCTCAAGCTCGCACGGCAGCTCAACGCCGCGTCCCGGGAAGAAGGGCTGACCCCGACCCAGGCCTCGGTGCTGGGCATCACCAGCGTGCGCGGACCGCTCAGCCTGGCCGAACTGACCGAACTCGAGGGCATCAACCGGACGATGCTGTCCCGCGTCATCGGCAAGCTCGATGAATCCGGCCTGATCAAGCGGCTGCGCGACCCCGACGATTTCCGCGCCGCCTGGGTCGAGGTCACGCCGGAAGGCCGGAACGTCTACGAGCGGATCACAGCCCAGCGAAGCGCGGTGATCTCCGAGTCGGTGGCCGGCCTGCCTGACGGCCAGCAGGTCGCGCTGCTCGCGGCGCTGCCGGCGTTGGAGAACCTGGCCGAAGACCTGCGGGACACGGTGCGGCGCGGCCGGGCCCGGCTCGGGGACGCGCCGCCGCCCGACTGACCCGAGCGGGCCCTTTGTCCCGAACGGTCCTGGTCACTGCCCTTCTGCCGCCACTTCGCATCCATCGCGATGTCCGAAACCCGCCAGCTTGCCGGCCCGCCGGTTCATAGCGTGAGTACATGGACGTCTACACGACAATGGAAAGCCCGGTAGGGGAACTGCTCCTGATCGGCCGCCCCTCGCCCGGCGGCGTAACGCTCACCTCGGTCTCGATGACCGGGCAGCGCTATGCGCCCGAGGTCCGCGACGGCTGGCGCCGTGACCCGGCGGCGTTCGCCGAAATCACCCGCCAGCTCACCGAGTACTTCGCGGGCGAGCGGCGCGAGTTCAGCCTCGACCTCGACCCGCGCGGCACGGAGTTCCAGCAGCGGGTCTGGCGCGCGCTGGACTCGGTCCCGTACGGCACGACCATCAGCTACGGCCAGCTCGCGGCCCAGCTCGGCGTCTCGCGCGATCGGATCCAGGCGCTCGGCGCCGCCATCGGCGCCAACCCGCTCGCGATCATCCGCCCGTGTCACCGGGTCATAGGCTCCGACGGCGGTATGCGGGGCTACGCCGGCGGCGTGGAACGCAAGCAGCAGCTGCTTGTCCACGAGGGCGCGCTCCTGGGGGTCGCGTGGTGATCACCCCCGGCTGGCAGGCAGCCGACTGGCAGGCCATCGCGGCCGAACTCGACGCCCAGGGTTGCGCCCGCACGCCCCGGCTGCTCACCCCGGCGGAATGCCGGGACCTGGCGGCCCTCTACGACAAGCCGGAGTTGTTCCGCAGCACTGTCGACATGGCCAGGCACCGGTTCGGCTCCGGCCAGTACCGGTACTTCATCCATGACCTCCCCGGACCCGTCCGCGAGCTGCGCGAGGCCCTCTACCCGCGGTTGCGGGTGATCGCGCGCGACTGGGCCGGCCGCTGAACCGTCCGGCCCCGTGGCCGGACACGCTGGGGGAGTGGGTGGAGATGTGCCACCAGGCCGGGCAGGGCAAGAGCGCGCAGATCCTCTTGCGCTACGGGTGCGGGGACTGGAACGCGCTGCACCGCGACGTCTTCGGCGACCTGGTGTTCCCGCTGCAGGTCGTGGTCGGCCTGGACGAGTACGGCACGGATTACACCGGCGGTGAGTTCCTCCTGGTCGAGCAGCGGCCGCGGGCGCAGTCCCGGGGCACCTGCGTCGCCCTGGAGCAGGGCCACGGCCTGATCTTCACCACCAGGGACCGGCCGGTGCGCAGCGCGCGCGGCTGGTCCGCGGGCCCGGTCCGGCACGGTGTGAGCACCGTGCGCTCAGGCCACCGGCACGCCCTCGGCCTGGTCTTTCACGACGCCTAGTCCCGCCCCCGGTGCGTCCGGGTTCCCGGCGCACCCCCGATGGCACCACGCCGCCTTTAAAATCGGACTTAAGTCACTCTAGCATCGTCAGCACCAGATCATACGATGTGGATGTCCCATTCATGCAGCTGGAACAACATGGCAGGGACATCCACGCCGGAACTAGGCGTTCATGAGCGCGGCAATCGCCGGGTGCCGGCGCATCTTGTCCAGGTAACGGCTGCGGTTCGGGCCGATGCTGCCGACCGGGATGCCCAGCTTGGCACTGATGTCGGCGTAGGGCAGGGGCGGGTCCGCGATGAGAAGCGCAATCAGCTGCTGGCCGTTCGGCGGCAGCTGGCCGAACGCCTCCCGCAGCGCGGCGTGCCGCTCGGCCTCGAGCAGGCCCTGGTCGGCCCGGCCCGCCCGGTCGTCGGGCAGGCTCTCCATGTCCAGCGCGAACATGGTCCCGCGCGGTCCCTGGATCGTGCCCAGCACCCGGAGGCACTCCCGCCGGGCGGTGGTGGCCAGCCAGCCGGGCAGCGCGGCTGGATCACGGACCCGGTCCAGCTGGTCGACCAGGCGCAGCCAGACGCTCTGGCCCACGTCGTCCGCGTCGGCGCCGCCGAGCCGGTGCCTGCGGCAGATCGACCAGATGAGCGGGGCGAAGCGCTCGACCAGCGCGTCCCACGCCTGCCTTTCACCGTTCTTCGCGCGGGCCACCAGGTCACTGACCGTGGGGTCGGCGGGGGATTCCGTCAGTTCCGGGGAATCCGTCAGTTGCGGCGGTATCAGGGTGCAAGCGGTCTCAGCGGTCATGATCCGGTTCTCCTCAAGCGTGCCAAGCCAGTGATGACAGACTCGCCGACCGGGCGTCCCGCCGTCATGGGGTAGCCGTCACGACTTAGCCGGGAAATAAACGCCCTGTCGCCACGAGGAAATGCGCCGGATGTCCCTCAGACCCGGGACTGATGTCCCATGCCCGCGTCCCTGGCCTGGACGATGGCCTGGGCGCGGTCGGCGACCTGCAGCTTGGTCAAGATGTTGGAGACGTGATTGCGGACCGTCTTCTGGCTCAGCCCCAGCTTGTTCGCGATCGCCGTGTTGGCGCGGCCCTGGGCGACCAGCTCGAGCACCTCGCGTTCCCGGTCGGTCAGCTGCGGGAATACCGGCGGCGGGGCCGAGGCGGGGGTAGTGAAGTAGGCCAGCATGCGAGCGGCCAGCTGTGACCCGAAGATGATCTCGCCGTTGGCGGCGGCCCGGACGGCGGCGCGGATCTGCTCCTGGTCGGCGCCCTTGAGCAGGTAACCGCGGGCACCGGCCCGCAGCGCGGAGAAGATCGAGTCGTCGTCGTCGAACATGGTCAGCACGAGCACGGTGATGTGCGGGCTGTCGGCCACGATGCGGCGGGTGGCCTCGATGCCGTTCAGCCCCGGCATGTGCAGGTCCATGATGACCACGTCCGGCTGGGTCTCCCTGGCCATCTCGACGGCCTCGGTCCCGCTGGTGGCGGCCCCGGTCAGCTCGGTGTCAGGACCGTCGGTCAGCAGGGCGGTCAGGCCGTCGCGGAACAGCGGGTGATCGTCGGCGATCAGGACCCGGATCGATTCGCTCATGGGTGCTCCCGGGCGGGCAAGTGGGCATTGATCCTGGTTCCGTGCGGCAGGCTGGGCTCGATCACCAGGTCGCCGCCGAGTTCGGTGACGCGCTCGCGCATCGACGCGATGCCGACGCCGGCGCGCCAGCCTTCCGGCAGCCCCACGCCATCATCGCAGATGTTCACGTCCAGGCCATGGTTGAGCCGCAAGCGCACGGAGCAGTGTGTGGCATGCGCATGCCTCGTGACGTTGGTCAGCGCTTCGGTGATTATCCGGTAGCAGGCCACCTCGACCGCCGCGGGCAGGTCGGCCAGGCCCTCGGCCGGAGCGTCCAGGCTGACGGTGAGCGAGGGGGATTCGTACTGCAGCCGTCCGACCTCCTCCCGCAGCGAGCCGACCAGGCCGAACTGATCGAGGGCAGGTGGCCGCAGGCCGTAGACGATACGGCGGACATCGGCTACCGCCCGCTGCGTCTCGGCCTTGAGCTTGCCCAGCAGTTCCTGCAGCTCAGGCTGGCTCGCCGACCGGACCCTGGCGGTGTCAAGGCCCAGGGTCAGGCCGGCCAGCGTCGGGCCGAGGCCGTCGTGCAGGTCGCGGCGCAGCCGGCGCCGTTCCTCTTCCCGCGTGGTGACCAGGCCCGCCCGGGACACGTCCAGCGCCCGCCGCAGCGCTACCGCGTGTGCGGCCGGGCCCGCTTGCCGGGCCAGGTCGGCCAGCAGCCGCTCGTCATCAGGGCCAAGCTGCTCGCCGCGCGACCGCGTGCCCACCAGGAGCCGGCCGACGGTCTCCCGCTGGAAGGTCAGCGCGAACGCGACCACCTGAGGCGGGGCCTCGCCGTACGCGGCGGCCGGGCTCCACCCGTCGCCGAGCCGCAGCTCGAGGGCCGCGTACGGCAGCCGCAGGCTGTCCGCGACGGTTCTGACCACTGAGCTTAGCGCCGTCTCGGGGTCCGCGGCCTCCTCGACCTGGCGGCCGAGCCTGGCCAGTGCCTCGTAGGGCACCCCCCGGTCGCCGTAGAACAGGCGGTCCACCCGGCGCTGCACCCGGTCGCGCAGCGGGAACAATGCGGCGGCGCCCAGCGCGGTGGCGACGACCTGCACGGGCAGGTCGGTGCCATGCACGCCGAACACCAGATAGGCCAGCTCCACAACGGCCACGTAGACCGCGGCCACCCCAGCGGTCAGCAAGCCGTACAGCACCGCCCGGCTCAGCAGGATATCGATCTCATACAGCCGGTACCGCAGTACCGCGATGCCGATAGCCACCGGCGTCAGGGTGCCAGATATCAATCCTATGGCCAGGCTCCACGGGCCCGAGGCGATCAGGGTGGCGAGGAAGGACGCCGCCGCAAGCGGGCTGACGGCGAGGAACCACTTGAGCTGCTGGCGTCTCACCCGGTCGGCCCGGCGCCAACGCAGCATCACGCTGGCCACCGCCGCCGCGGCGGCGGCCACCCCGCACACCACGGCCAGGACCTGCATGGCCTCGAACAGCCTGTCGAGCCTGGGCACGGTGTACGGGTTCGGCAGCTTGTGGAAGAAGCTGCCCATGCTCTGCGGGATGAGGGCGTAACCGGCGATATAAAGCGGGATGAACGCCAGCGCCGCCCATAGCGCGGGACGCCACCGCGGCGACAGTAGCCTTCCCTCGGGGAAGACCAGCGGCAGGACCAGGCCAGCGAGGCTGATGGCTGGCGCGTACGCCCACGTGTTCATCCACAGCATCGCGGTCGAGAACGGTAGCGAACCAGGCGAGTGCACCAGGGTGTACCGCGCGTATGCGAAAGGCAGCTGGCTGAACGCGATGGCCAGCCCGATCAGGCAGAGCAACGGACCCATCGGATGACCAGGCCGCCGGTCCAGCAGCACGCACCCCATGCACGCGTACGCAAGCGCTTGCGGCACGAGAAACAGGGAAACGTCGCGGCCCGCGACGGCCAGTACCGCCGTGGCCAACGTCAATATCGCCGCAACCAGGGCAGCCGCCCAGGACAGCCCGGCGACCGTCGGCCACCGGGCTGGCCTCACGCGCACCGGAACGTCCAGACCCACATACATACGATGGTGCCTTATGGTCCCGCTGTCATGGGACATATGTCCCGGGCGGCCCGGGATCAATTGCCCGCCGGGGACCGACGGCGCGCAGCAGGAAGCTGACCAGCTGGGCGGCCTCCTAAAATACGGTCATGCGCGACCACGTCACCGGTGAACGGCTGATCAGCCTCTTCCGCCCGCGCAGCGTCGCGCTCGTGGGCGCGTCGGACAAGTCGGCGTTCTCCCAGATCGCCTACCACAACCTGGTCCAGTTCGGCTTCCGGGAGCACACCTACCTGGTCAGCCGGCGTGGTACGGCATGGTGCTGCTCGGCCCGAACCATCTCGGCTTCGCCAACCTCACCGACGGCGTGCCGGGGCCGCGGCCGCGCTCGGCCGATTGGGCCGAACGGGCCAAGGCATCGTGTCGATCTCGGGCGGTGCCTGCGACATCGTGGCCGCCGTCCTCACCTGGAGGGAGCACAACTGATGAGGACCGCCTTCACCGACCTGGTCGGCGTACCGCACCCGATCGTCGGCTTCAACCGCTCGCCCGGCGTGGTGGCCGCGGTCACCAACGCCGGCGGGTTCGGCGTACTGGGTGCGTCGGCCTATACCCCGGCCGAACTCGACGCCCAGCTGACCTGGATCGACGAGCAGACCGGGGGCAAGCCGTACGGCGTCGACCTGCTCGTCCCGGAGAAGTTCGCGACGGGTGACCCGGGCGACCTGGTGGCGAGCCTGCGCGCCCAGATCCCGGACGAGCACCTGGCCTTCGTGCGGGACCTGCTCGACCGCTACGGCGTCCCCGAGGTCGCGGGCAACCCCGAGCACGACGAGATCGCGGCCAGCCTCAACCCCGACGGTGCCGCCCCCCTGCTCGACGTGGTCTTCCGCCACCCGATCCGGCTCATCGCCAACGCCCTGGGCCCGCCGCCGGCCGGGCTGGTCGACCGGGCCAGGCAGCAGGGCGTGCCCGTCGCCGCCCTGGTCGGGCAGCCTAAGCACGCGGTCAGGCAGATCGAGGCCGGCGTTGACCTGCTGATCGCGCAGGGCACCGAGGCAGGCGGCCACACCGGCACCATCGCCACCATGGTGCTCACGCCGGAGATCGTCGACATCGCGGCCGGGCGCCCGGTGCTGGCCGCGGGCGGTATCGCGTCCGGCCGCCAGATGGCCGCCGCGCTGGCCCTCGGCGCAGCCGGCGTCTGGTGCGGATCGGTCTGGTTGTCCAGCGAGGAGGACGTGGCCAACCAGGCCATCAAGGCCAAGTTCCTGCGGGCCACCAGCTCGGACACGCTGCGCTCGCCGACCAGGACCGGCAAGCCCGCCCGTCAGCTGCGCAGCGCCTGGCACGAGGAGTGGGAGCGGCCAGGCAGCCCCGCGCCGCTGCCTTTGCCACTGCAGCCGATGCTGGTCAACGAGGCGTGGCAGCGGATCGACGCGGCGGCCCGCACCGGGCACCAGGGCGCGCTCCGTCTGGAGTCGTTCTTCGTCGGTCAGGTCGTCGGTTCCTTCGAACAGATCAGGCCGGCCGGCGAGATCACCCGCCAGATCGTGGCGGACTGCGAGCAGCAGATCCGCAATCTCGCGAAACTCACGGGAGATTCATGAGCCAGCTGTCCCTCGACCCTCGTACCCCCGTCGTCGTGGGCGTCGGCCAGGCCTCCGACCGCCTCGGCGAACCCGGCTACCGGCAGCGCTCGCCCGTCGGCCTGGCCGCCGACGCGGCCGCCGAAGCGCTGGATGACACCGGAGCCAACCCGGCCGCCGTCGCGGCGGCGATCGATACCGTGGCAGGCATCCGCCAGTTCGAGAATTCCCATCCGCGGGCGCGGGCACCGCTAGGCCGTTCGGATAACTACCCGCGGTCCGTGGCCGGCCGGATCGCCGCGAGCCCGGCCCGCGCGATCCTCGAGGTCAGCGGCGGGCAGGCGCCGCAGCACCTGGTCAATGAGTTCGGCGCGGTCATCGCGCGCGGCGGCAGCGAGGTGACGCTGATCTTCGGCTCGGAGGCCATCTCTACCGTCGAGCACTTCGCCCGGGCCGCCGACGGCAAGCCCGACTTCACCGAGCACGCCGAGGGCAGCCTGGAGGACCGCGGGTACGGGCTGGCCGGCATGATGTCCCGGCACCAGGCCGCGCACGGGCTGACCGGCGCGCCCAGCCAGTACGCGCTGATCGACAACGCCCGGCGGGCCCGCCTCGGGCAGACCCGCGACGAGTACGCGGCCGCCATGGGCGCGCTGTTCGCCCCGTTCACCCGCGTCGCGGCGGCCAACCCGCACGCCGCCGCGCCGGTCGCGCGCAGCGCGGCGGAGCTAGTCACGCCGACCGAGGCGAACCGGCCCATCGCCGACCCGTACACCCGCTACATCGTGGCGCGCGAGAAGGTCAACCAGGGCGCCGCCGTGCTGCTGATGTCGGTGGCCGCGGCGCGCAGGCTCGGCGTCCCCGCCGATCGCTGGGTGTTCCTGCACGGCCATGCCGACCTGCGCGAACGGGACCTGCTTGACCGCGCCGACCTGTCCGCGGGCCCCGCTTCGGCCCTGGCGGTCCGGCACGCCCTCGCCGTGGCCGGGATCGGCCCGGACGACCTGGCCACGATCGACCTGTATAGCTGCTTCCCCGCGCCGGTCTTCAACATCTGCGACGGGCTCGGCCTCGATCCCGCCGATCCGCGCGGCCTCACGCTGACCGGAGGGCTGCCGTTCTTCGGCGGCGCGGGCAACAACTACTCCATGCACGCCATCGCCGAGACGGTGCAGCGGGCCCGTCGCACCCCCGGCAGCTATGGCCTGGTCGGCGCCAACGGCGGCATCATGAGCAAGTACTCGGCCGGCGTGTACTCCACCACTCCGGCCGCCTGGACCCCGGACCGCAGTGCCGAGCTGCAGGCCGAGATCGATGGCTGGCCCGCGCCGGAGCAGGCCCGCCAGGCCGACGGCCCCGCCACCATCGAGACCTATACCGTCACCCACCGCCGCGACCGCACCAGGACCGGCATCGTCGTCGGCCGGCTCGACCGCGACGGCCGCCGCTTCGTCGCCAAGGGCGACGACCCCGGCCTCCTCGACCTGCTCAGCACCGCGAAAGAGCCCATCGGCCAGGCGGTTTACGTCCGGTCGTTCGGCTTCGGGAACCGGGCCGCCACCAGCCGGGCCCGGCTGGACGAGCTGTTCCCGCCGGAGCCAGCGGTGCTGCGCGACCGGTACGAGCACGTGCTGGTTCGCCGCGACGGCCACCTGCTCGAGGTCACGATCAACCGGCCCGAGTCCAGGAACAGCCTGCACCCGATGGCGAACGACGAACTCGATCACGTCTTCGACGCCTACTTCGCCGACGGCGATCTGTGGGTGGCGATCCTCACCGGGGCCGGGGACCAGGCGTTCTCCGCAGGCAACGACCTGGTCTACTCCGCCTCGGGAAAGCCGATGTGGGTGCCGAAGAACGGCTTCGCGGGGCTGACCAGCCGCGCCAGCATGCCCAAGCCGGTCATCGCCGCGGTCAACGGCTTCGCCATGGGCGGCGGCTGCGAGATCGCCCTGGCCTGCCACCTGGTCGTGGCCGATACCACCGCCAGGTTCGCGCTCAGCGAGGTCAAGGTCGGGCTGGTGGCGGGGGCCGGCGGCCTCATCAGGCTGCCGCGGACCGTGCCGCCGAAGGTCGCCACCGAGATGATCCTCACCGGCCGGCGCCTCGGCGCCGACGAGGCCCTGGCGTACGGCCTGGTCAACCGGGTCGTCCCGGCCGGGACCGCGGTGGCAGGGGCCCGCGCCCTGGCCGCGGAGATCCTGGAGGGCTCACCCACCTCGGTACGCATCTCGCTGCGGATCATGGCGGAGACCCGCGGCATCGCCGACGTGGTCGAGGCCGTCAACTACCCGGGCGCGGCCCTCGACGAGCTCATGGCCAGCGAAGACGCTATCGAGGGCATGACCGCGTTCGCGGCTAAACGCCGTCCCCGGTGGCGCAACCGCTTACCTCCGCGCCCTCGCAGGCGTATTTCATGGCCGGCGTCAGCCCGATGCCGGAGGCTCGATCACCGCGTCCGGACCCGGGTAGATGAGCCGGGTCTTGCCGTCGTCGAATTTGACCAGGTAGGGAGGCGTCCCCCCGGTGCCGTGCACCTCAACGATCTCACCGATCTTGTCCGGATGCCCGACGCAGTTGCCATGAATGCAGATCCGGTCGCCAATAGTCGCCTGCACGTCAGGACCTCCTCTGCGAGAGCCGTGCCCACAGGCTGGCAGTTACCAGCCTAAGCGCTCCGCACCGCGATGCAACGGTGCGACCTACCCCAGCTGCTGCCCCCCACTCCCGCCCCGCCCCATCCTCCCGCCCCGCCCCCCGACCCGAGGGCCCGCGTCAAGCGCCCGCCAGACGCCCGTCAAGCGCCTCAGCCGTCGCGCAGGGCGGCCTTGAGGATCTTGCCGGACGGACCCTTGGGCAGCTCGTCGATGAACCGGATCTCGCGCGGGTACTTGTACGCCGCCAGCCGCTCCCGGGTGTAGCCGATGATCTCGTCGGCGGTCGCCGAGGCGCCCGGGCGCAGCGCCACCACGGCCACGACCTCCTCGCCGAGCCGCTGGTCGGGCTGGCCGATCACGGCCGCCTCGAGGATCGCGGGGTGGGCGTACAGGACCTCCTCGATCTCCCGCGGGTAGACGTTGTACCCGCCGCGGATCACCAGGTCCTTGGCCCGGTCGACGATGAAGTAGAAGCCGTCCTCGTCGACAAACCCCAGGTCACCGGAATGCAGCCAGCCGTCGCGCAGCGCCTCCGCGCTGGCCTCTGGCCGGCCCAGGTAGCCCTTCATCACGTTGTGCCCGCGGATCAGGATCTCGCCCACGTGCTCGCGTCCGGGCGGCAGCGCGTGGCCCGCGGAGTCGCTGACCCGCATCTGCACGCCCCACAGCGGCTTGCCGATGGACAGCACCTTCCGGTCGCCCGGCCGGTTGAACGAGCACGAGCTGGCGGTCTCGGTCATCCCGTAGCCCTCGAGCACCTCGATGCCGTACTTGTCCTCGAAGGTGCGCATGACGTCTTCCGGCAGCGACGCGCCACCGGATACCGCCACCCGCAGCGCGGACAGGTCACGCCCGGCGATGTCCTGCTGGGCCAGGGCGTGCAGCATCGTCGGCACGCCGCCGATCACCGTGCACCGGTCGGCCTCGATCGCGTCCAGCACCGCACCGATCTGGAACCTCGGCAGGATGGATAGGCAGCCGCCGTGCCTGATGAACACGTTGACCACCGACGACAGGCCGAACACGTGGAAGAACGGCAGCACGGCCAGCACCACGTCGTCGCTGCGCACGCCGAACAGCCCGCCTGCCACCGTGCTGTTCATGTACAGCTGGAAGTGGGTGAGTTCGGCTCCCTTCGGCTTGCCCGTGGTGCCGCTGGTGTAGACGAGCACGGCGGTGTCATCGGGGCTGCGGGGCGCGACGTCCCCGCCCGGCTCCTCCAGCGGCGCGGGGCTGAACAGCTCGAGAGCCGACCGGGTGCCGTCCGGAAGCGGCCCGGAACCCATGCTGATCAGGTACAGCGGGACCCCGGTGGTCTCGCAGGCCTTGACCGCCTCGGCGTGTATGCCCTCGAACCCGATCAGCATGGCCGCGGCCGAGTCGGTCAGGTGATATTCGAGTTCGGGCGCCATCAGCAGCGGGTTCAGCGGCAGCACCACCAACCCGGCCTTGAGCGCCCCGAAGTAGGCGATCAGGAACGGCTGGATGTTCGGCAGTTGCAGCGCCACCACCTGGCCGGGGCTCAGCCCGGCCGAACGGAACCCGGCCGCGACCCGTCCCGACTGCTCGTCGAGCTCGGCGTACGTGGTCGTGGTGCCGGCGAAGCGGCAGGCCGGCGCGTCCGGCGTAGCCTGGGCCGCCTCGGTCAGGATGGTTGCCAGGTTGAAGCTCATCCCCGCCCCCAATCACAGGCCGGGCAATTCCGGTCAGTGAGACATATATTAAGTGTGTATCACAGGCTTGCCTAGGTTCTCGCGGCGACGGAGGAACGGCGATGTACCTCATCCGGGGAGCGTCCAGGGAAACCGGTTCCGCCGCGCCAGCGGACCCGGCGGGGCCCGGTGGGGGCGCCGGCCGGCCACCGGGCTGCTGCTGACCGAGCCGGTCCGCGGCCTAGCCGACCTGACCGCCCTGCTGCTGGCCGCCCCCGCGCTGCTGACCGCCCCGCGCGGCGACGGGCACGGGGTGCTGGTCTTCCCCGGCCTGCTGGCCGGCGACTCGAGCACGGCACCGCTGCGCGCGTTCCTGCGCCGGCTCGGCTACGACGTCCGGGGCTGGGACCTCGGCCGTAACCGCGGGCCGACCGAGGCGGTGCTGGCCGGCCTGCCCCGGGCCGTTCTCGATCATTCCGAACGAACCGGGCGTCCCGTCTCCCTGATCGGCTGGAGCCTGGGCGGCATCTACGCCAGGGAGATGGCCCGCCGCCACCCGCGGATTGTCCGCCAGGTCATCACCCTGGGCAGCCCCTTTGCCCTGCGCGACCCGAGGCAGACCCACGCCCACGGCCCCTACCAGCGGCTCAGGCCCCGGCACGCCCCGGACCTCAAGATGCCCAGCCGTGAGCAGCGGTCCCGGCCCATCGGCGTGCCCTCCACCGCGGTGTATTCCCGCTGGGATGGCGTGGTGGCCTGGCAGGCGTGCGTGGAACCGGAGACGGCGCTGCACCAGAACGTCGAGGTCCGGTGCAGCCATGTCGGCTTCGGCGTGGACCCGGCGACGCTCTGGCTGATCGCCGACCGGCTGGCCGTCCCGGCGGGCCAGCGGGTGCCGTTCCGGCCGCCGCTGGCCCTGCGACCCTTCTACCCCCGGTGAGCACGGCCCCCCCGGCGAAGCCGGCCCTGACTAAGCCAGCCCCGTGGACGTTCGCCGCGCCGTGGGGCGCCCACGGCTACGTCAGCGACCTCGACGGGCCGGTGCACTGGATCGAATTCGGGCCGGAAGACGAGCCCGGCCGGGACGGCACGCCGATCGTGTTCGTGCACGGCCTGGGCGGCTCGCACCTGAACTGGTGCCTGATCGGGCCCCGGCTGGCGGCGGGCCGCCGCGCCGTAGCGCTGGACCTGCACGGATTCGGCCTTACCCCGGGCGCCCGCGCCACGTCGACCGTCCAGCACAACACCCGGCTGCTCGACCGGTTCGTGCGGGAGGTTACCGGCACGCCGGTGATCCTGGCCGGGAACTCGATGGGCGGGCTGATCTCCATCCTGCAGGCGTCCGCTTCGCCGGACACCGTACGCGGCCTGGTGCTCATCGACCCGGCCCTGCCGATGCCGCGGCGGGTACCCGACCGGCAGGTGGGAAGCCAGTTCCTGATGTACACGCTGCCCGGCGTCGGCGAGTTCTACCTCAGGTCGGTGCTGTCCCGCCGGCCGCCGCAGCTGGCCGTCCAGCGCGTCATCGACCTCTGCTTCGCCGACCCGTCCCGGATCGACCCGGCCATGTTCGCCGCGTCGATCGCGCTGGCCGCCGAACGGCAGAGGCAGGACCCGCGGGCCAGGGACGAGGCCTTCCTGGCCGCGTCCCGGTCGCTGATGCGGGTGGTCGGCCTGCGCGGGCGCTACCGGCAGATGATGGCCTCGGTGCGGGTCCCGGTCCTGCTCATCGGCGGCGAGGCCGACCGGCTGGTGCCGGTGGCCAGCCTGCGCCAGGCGGCCGTCCGCAACCCGGGCTGGGAGACGGTTATCCTGCCGGGAGTCGGGCACACCCCGCAGCTCGAGGTCCCCGACGCGGTCACCGGCCAGCTCGCCGACTGGCTGGGAAGGCACTTCTAGGAGGAACCGACATGCAGCAGCTCTCCGGTCTTGATGCCTCCTTCCTCGCCCTGGAGACGGCCACCACGACCGGGCACGTCGGAGGGCTGAGCGTGCTCGACCCCAGTGACGCCCCCGAGCCGCTCACGCTGGCCCGGCTCACCGAGGTGATGGCCGAACGGCTGGCGCTGGTGCCCGTGCTGCGGCGCAAGCTGCTCAACGTGCCGTTCGGCCTCGACCAGCCCTACTGGGTCGACGACGCGGACTTCGACATCGAGTACCACGTCCGCGAGATCGCGCTGCCGCGTCCCGGCTCCGACGCCCAGCTGGACGAACAGGTTAGCAGGCTGCACGCCCGCCCGCTCGACCGCAGCCGCCCGCTGTGGGAGATCTACCTGATCAGCGGGCTGGCCGGAAAGCGCGCCGCTGTCTACACCAAGATCCACCACGCCGCGATCGACGGGGCCTCGGGCGCCGAGCTGCTGACCGTCCTGTTCGATCTCACCCCGGAGGGCCGCGAGCTGCCCCCGGCCGCACCCTTCCGCCCCGCCGCCGCGCCGCCCCTGCCCGCCCTGGCCGTCAAGGCGGCCGCGCGGCTGGCCTGGCGCCCGGTGCAGACGGTCCGGATGACCAACGAGCTCATCAGGCTGCTGCCGACCCTGGCCCCGGCGGTGAACACGGTGGTCGGCGGCATGCTCGGGCTGAACCACGGCGACGGTTCCGTGATCGCCACCCGGCCCGGGCGAGCGCCCGCGACGCCGTTCAACCGGGCGATCACGCCGCACCGCCGGTTCGCGTTCCGCAGCGTCAGCCTGGACACCGTCAAGGCCGTGAAGAACGCCTTCGGCGTATCCGTTAACGACGTCGTGATGGCCATGTGCGCCGGGGCGCTGCGGCGCTGGCTCCTCGACCACGACGCGCTGCCCGATCAGCCGCTGGTCTCGATGATCCCGGTGTCCGTTCGGGACCCGGCCAGCAAGGGGGCGCTGGGCAACAGGGTGTCCGCGATGCTGGCCCCGTTGCCCACCAGCGTCACCGATCCCGGCCTCCGGCTGGAGATCGTCCACTCCGCGACGAAGGTGGCCAAGGCGCAGCAGGCCGCGATCCCGCAGGGCCTAGTCGACCAGATCAGCGACTTCGCCGTGCCGGCGCTGACCGCGCGGGCGGCCCGGGTGGTGTTCGCCACCGGCCTGCTGCACCGGCTACCGCCGTTCAACCTCACGATCTCCAACGTCCCCGGGCCGAACACCCAGGTCTATCTGTGCGGTGCCCGTCTGATCGCGCACTACCCGGTGTCGGTGATCACCGATGGTCAGGGCCTGAACATCACCCTGATCGGCTACCTCGGCCAGCTGCACTTCGGCCTGGTGTGCTGCCGGGAGCTGGTCCCCGACATCGACACCCTGGCCGGCTACCTGACCGACGAGCTCGCCCTGCTGGCCGAGGTGGCCGAGAAGCGCAGCGCCAATGCTCCGGATTGACGACGCCCAGGCGGTGCTGCCCGGCGGGGCGGCGGTGCCCGCGGGGATCCCGGACGAGATCTTCGCGGCGGCAGTGGACACCTTCGTCGCCGGACAGCGGCTGGACATGCGGTCGCTGGCCCGCCGCCTCGGGGTGGCCCGCGCCACGCTGTACCGGCGGGTCGGCAACCGGGAGCAGCTGCTCGACGAGCTGCTCTGGTGGCGAGCCCGCCGCCTGCTGGTGGACCAGCTGCGGGCCAGCGAGGAAATGGCGGGCACCGAGCGGCTGGTCACGGTGATCGGCGGCGTGCTCCGCGCCATCACCAGGGACCGCCCGCTGCGGACGTTCCTGGCGTCCGACCCGGAGACCGCGCTGCGCCTGCTGACCGGGCCCCGCAGCACCGTGCACCGGGGCATGGCCAGCGCCCTCGAGAAGCTCATCGACCTGGAGCGCGACCGCGGCTGCTTCGACGCCAGCCTGGACACCCCGACGCTGGCCTACGCGATCGTCCGGATCAGCGAGGGCTTCCTGTACGCCGACCCGATCGCCGACCGCGCGCCCGACACCGACCGCGCCACCACAGTCATCGAGGCCCTGCTCACGGGCCTGGACCGGCGGTCAGCTCCCGTCTAGCGCGAGCACGAGCTTGCCGGTGTTCACCCCGTCGAACAGCATCAGCAGCGTCTCGGGAAAGTCGGCCACGCCGCCGTGCACCACGTGCTCGCGCGAGACGATCTTCCCGTCCCGCAGCCAGCCGGCCAGCTCGGCCATGGCCTGCGGGTACCGGTCCTGGTAGTCGAAGACCAGCATCCCGGTCATCGAGGCGCGCGCCACCAGCAGCATCATGTAATTCGCCGGGCCGCGTGGCTGGGTCTCGTTGTACTGCGAGATCGCGCCGCAGATGACCACCCGGGCGCCGCGCGCCAGCCGGGTCAGCACGTCGTCCAGGATCTCGCCGCCCACGTTGTCGAAGAAGACGTCCACGCCGCGCGGCGCGTGCTCGCGCAGCCCCCGGCGAACGTTCCCGGCCCGGTAGTCGATCGCGGCGTCGAAGCCGAACTCCTCGGTCAGCACCCGGCACTTCTCCGGCCCGCCCGCGATGCCGATGACCCTGGCCCCCTTGACCTTGGCGATCTGCCCGGCCACGCTGCCCACCGCCCCGGCCGCGCCGGAGACGACGACGGTGTCGCCCTCCTTCAGCCTGCCCGTGTCCAGCAGGCCGAAGTAGGCGGTAAGCCCGGTCGTCCCCAGCACGCCCAGGTAGGTCGACGGCGTGGCCAGCGACGTGTCGATTGGGATCACGCCCCGGCCGTCCGAGACCGCGTACTCCTGCACGCCGAACACCCCCGACACCTCGTCGCCCACGGCGAACCCGGGGTGCGCCGAGGCGGTGACCCGGCCGACCGCCCCGGCCCGCATGACCGCGCCGACCTCCACCGGCGGGACGTACGAGCGGCCGGCGTTCATCCAGCCCCGCATGGCCGGGTCGATCGACACGTGCGAGACCGCCACCACGAACTGCCCCTCGGCCGGGTCCGGCACCTCCTCGGTGGTCAGCGACCAGTCGGTCGCCCGGGGCAGCCCGGATGGCCGGGCGGCCAGTCGCACCTGGTGGTTGGCCCTGGACATGCGGCGCCTCCCTGGTCGGGAACTGAGCTCAGTGAACTGGGAGATAATCTACCGAGCTGGGCACCGTCTCCGGCGGGCTGGCCGGGTGGGCGGGCAGGAACAGCACGCCAGGATGGCCCCGGCTTGGCGACACGGCATCCACGGACCTGGTCCTGGACGGCCCGCCCCTCCTCATCCTCGGTCTGCTCTCCGCCCGCCTCACCCCGGCCCAGGCCCGTGAGCGGGGCCTGACCATCACCGGCGACCCCGCCGTCCTCCGCCTCCAGCAGGAGCCGTCCCGGCTAAGCTGACCGTTCTGTGATCACCTGCGTCGTGGACTACACCATCGATCCCCGGAAGACAGCGGAGTTCGAGCGCTTCGCCCGCGCCTGGATCGGGCTGGTCAACAAGCACGGCGGCCAGCACCATGGTTATTTCCTGCCAGCCGAGGGGGCCAGCGACCGGGCCCTGGCCCTGTTCTCCTTCCCGTCGCTGGCCGCCTACGAGACCTACCGCAACCGGTTCGGGGTCGATCCCGAGTTCGTCGCCGCAGACAAGATCCGCGACGACTCCGGCTGCGTCCTGCGCTACGAGCGGACCTTCATGCGACCAGTCCTCTCCGCGCAGTGACTTTCCCGCCGCGCCTGCCGGTTCGGCAGTACCCTGGGGGCGTGTCCGTCGGTGACTATCCCCGTGCGCATGCCGGGCATGGCGCGGAGCTGGCCGCGGCGGGTGGGTGGCATGATCTCGCCGGCTACGCCACGGGCGCCACGCCGCACGGTAAGCGGGCGCTGGTGCCAGCCGTCTATTTCCAGTTTCCGTACCTATCTCGAGACCAGTACGAGCTCGGGCTCCGGGCGGGGCTGCTCGATGCCACCTACCCGGTCGACTACGTGGACTACCTCCGCACGGTGGAGGACGTGCTCCGTTCGCACGTCCGGGATTACAAGGTTCGCCTGGTCCCGCTGACCATCAGCGGCCTGCGGAAGTTCGCCGCTGCGTCGGGCCTTGATCCCGCCCGCCGCAGCAGCCGGATGGCGTACATGAACGCCATGGGTGCCGATGCACCGTTTCTTCCCTGGCCGCCAGGCCGTAACGCGGGATGCTGGTGCGGGTCCGGAGCCAAGTACAAGAAGTGCTGCGGCCGTCCCGGATTCGCGGAGACGCCGGTACCCGATCGAGCGCGTTGCCTGCTCCGGATCGACTCGCCCGGCGAACGGGCACCGGACGTGCGGCGGGTAGCGGCGCCATCCGAGCTTCGGACCGATAGGCTGCGCGATGCGCTCAACCAGGCGCTGGGCGTGGAGGACGATTCCCTGTACCTCTTCGAGATCGAGGGCGGCGAGGTGCCTGATCCCCGCGTGGCGGTCGAGGAGGACTCTTATACCGCGGCAGAAGCAACGCTGTCGATGCTGGCCAACGAGCCAGGGCACTCGTTCACGTATTGCTACGACCTCGACGGCGACCGCGCATGCACGGTCGTGATCGAGGAGATCACCGCCGTTGATCCGGCTCGCAACGATGTGATCGTCATCGGCGGCGCATCCCGACCGTGACGGTCTGGTGCGCTTGCTTGGTACAGGCGACACGATCGACCCGGAGATCGGCGAGCGTGTCTTCCGTACCAGGTCCAGGCTCGGTAAATCGCTGTTCCCGAGGAGTTCCTGGCGGGCGTCGCTTGTGGGTGACGAGTTCACTTTCATCGGCCCGCGAATCCTCACGGCGTTGCTGACATGCCAGGATCCCTGCCCGCTAGGCGATCTCAACGAGGCTGCCTTCGACGTGATCGCGACCATGTATATGCTCGACGGGCTCAGCGAACTGCAGATGGAAATGCTGCGGAAAACGATCGAGACCGACGTAGCGATCGCCATCGCGGCGCTGGGCGTGCTCGGTGTCGTGATCGTTGATCAGGCTCACGACAAGGCCCGGCTTACTGATCTCGGCCGGTTTGCGATCCGCCGCCTCCGTGGCATGGCCGAGCCCGGGGACCCAGTGCTGCAGGTGCGGATTACGCTGAGAGACGTCGACGACCCGCGGGTATGGCGCCAGGTGCTCATCCCAGCGGCGGACGAGACCAAGGCCCGCCTCGCCGACGTGGCGAGGGTCAGGACCCGGATGAGCTACGAATACGACTTCGGCGACAGCTGGGAGCACGAGCTCGTCGTCGAGGCCCGCACCGTCGCCGAGGATGGCCAGGCCTACCCGGCGTGCCTTGCCGGCGAAGGCGCCTGCCCGCCCGAAGACAGCGGTGGCGCCTACGGCTTCGCCGAGCTCAAGGAAGTCCTGGCCGGGCCCGACAGCGCCGAACGCGACGAGATGCGGGAGTGGGTGGACGAGGACTATGACCCCGCTCACTTTGACCTGACCGCGGTCAACGCAGCGGTAGCGGCCGTCTGACGAGCGCCTGCACGAACGTGATGCCTCCCAGGCTCACTCTTTGCGCGCGATGATGTAGGCGTTGACGATGTCGCCGTCGATCCGCTTCGCCTCCACCGAGCTGAAGCCCGCCTCGCCGAGCATCCTTCGCGCTGTTTGCTCGCCCCACATCGTGCCGAGGCCCATCCCGCCGTCGGCCAGGGACACGGTCATGCAGTGCATGCACGAGACGGTGTACAGGAACGTCGCGAGCGGATGACCGAGGTTCTCCGCGAGCTTGCTCGAGGCGGAGGTGTCGACGCAGAGGTAGACCCCGCCGGGTCGCAGGGCCGCCGCGATCCCGGCGAGCATCAGGTCGGGCCGGGCCTGGTCGTGTACCGCGTCGAAGGTGGTGATGAAGTCGAACTGGGCGGTCTCGCCCAGGCGGGCGGCGTCACGCTGCTCGAAGCGCACGTTCGCGCGGCCCTCGAGGTCGGCTTCCGCACGGGCCGCGGCGATTCCCGTCTCGGACAAGTCGAAGCCGGTGAACCGCGACCGGGGGAACGCCCCAGCCATCAGGTTGACGGCGTGGCCCGACCCGCAGCCGACGTCCGCGACATCGATTCCGTCCCTGAGCCGGTCGGTCAGCCCGGGCACAAGCGGCAGCGTCACGTCGATCAGCGTGGCGTCGTGGACGGCGCCGCTGTCCTCGGCCATGACGGCCTGGAATCTCGGGAACGCGGAGTACGGGACCCCGCCGCCGTGCCGGAAGCAGTCCACGATCTGGTCTTCCACCTGCGCCATCAGCGCGATGTACTGCATCCCGGTGGCGAGGTTCCGCATGCCGGCCGCCTGGGTGAGCCAGGCGGCGTGCTCGGCCGGCAGCCAATAAGATCCCGCGGCGCCGTCGTGCTCGACGATCCGGCCGGTGGTCATCACGGCCAGCCACTCCCTGACATACCGCTCGTCGAGCGACGCCCGCGACGCGATCTCGGCGCTCGTCGCCGCGGGCATCCCTGCCATGACGTCGAACAGCCCGGTGCGGTGGCCGACGCTGACCATCAGGGCCAGCGCGGCCTCGTTCATCGTGCGGAGCATCTGCTCCGCGAACTCCTCTGCCAACCTGCCCTGCCCTCCAGGTAGCCGGCTCGTCCGGTCAAGGTCACGGTAGCCGCCTGGTCCAGCCGTCTCGCAGTCGGCGCCGCATACTCCGCCCCTGCCTCACACCGCCCGCGCCTCACACCGCCCCCACTGGAACCGCATCTCCGATCAGGCCTCGTACCCGAGCGCATCACCAGCAGCCAGGCCGGGGCTGCCGGTCCGCTTGCCGCCGCGGTCGGGCATCGCCGGAGCACATGCCGGACTCCAGTCACTCTGGCACGGGCCGTACTGAAACATACGACGTGAATGTCCCATTCATGCAGCTGGAACGACATGGCTGGGACATCCACATCGTATCCGCGGAGCCGGACCGGGCGGCGGGCCAGGATCCAACGGTCACAAGAACGTCTTACTAACCCAGCAGCACCAGGGGGGCGCGCCCACGGCACGCGCCGCCGCCCATGGCCGGCTCAAGCCAAGCCGCATTGCGCCACCGCGCAGTGCTTCACGGCACCACGGTACGTCGACACGGCGCGGCGGGCCGACGCGAGCCCAGGGAGCGGTGCTGCTGCCGGGGCTGGACTTACATATAGAGGCCGCCGTTGACGGGGTAGACCTGGCCGGTGATGTAGGACGACTCGGGGTCGGCGAGGAACTCCACCACCCGGGCGACCTCGTTGGGCTCGCCGAGCCGGCCCACCGGGATGTTCGCGACCAGCTTCTCCATCACGTTGCCGGGCACGGCCGCGGTCATGTCAGTGGTGATGTACCCGGGGGTGACCGCGTTCACCGTGATGCCCTTGGCCGCCGTCTCCAGGGCCAGGCTCATCGTCAACCCGAAGAGCCCGGACTTGGCCGACGCGTAGTTGGCCTGGCCGAACCCGCCGGACGAGCCGATCACCGAGGAGATGTTGATGATGCGGCCGTAGCCGTTGTCGAGCATCTTCTGCAGGATCGCCTTGGACAGGTAGAACGCGCCGGACAGGTTGACGTGGATGACGTGGTCCCACTCCTCGGGCGTCATCTTGCGGACCGTCTTGTCCACCGTCATGCCGGCGTTGTTGACCAGGATGTCCAGCTGCCCGTGCCGGTTCAGCACCTCGCCGATGACCCGCACGCAGTCCTCGTTCGAGCCGATGTTGCCCTGGTGGATGCTCACGCCGTGGTCGGCGTACTTGTCGGCGAACTGCTCGGCCGCGTCGCGGTTGGACGAGTACCCGGCCGCGACGTGCACACCGCGGTTCATCAGCCGTTCGCAGATAGCCAGCCCGATCCCGCGGATCCCGCCGGTTACCAGTGCTACCTGCCCGTTCATGTCTGCCATGGTGTTAGCTCCGTTCGGTGTGGTCGGCAGGCGCAGGCCGCGGTCAGCCGAACACGTACTCCCCGGGGGCGTCCGCGATGGCCGGGTGCTGCCTGCTGCCCATGTGCGGCGGCTTGATGAGCTCGCCGGCGCGGGACTCGGACCAGGCGGTCCAGTCCTCCCACCACGAGCCACGGTGCTTGCTGTTGCCACGGCGCCAGGCTTCCGGGTCCTGGCCGGTAAAGTCCGCGGCCTCGTACCAGGCCTTCGGTCCGGGCGGGTTGACGATGCCGGCGATGTGCCCGCCGCTGGACAGCACGTAACGGACCTGGCCGCCCATCAGCCCGCCGGTCTTGTACGAGCCGTGCCAGGGCACGATGTGGTCGTTGATCGCGCCGACCACGTACGTGTCGTTCTTCACCGTGGACAGCGACAGCTGCTGGCCGAGCAGCTCGAGCTCGCCCCGGGCCAGCTCGTTGCGCATGTACAGCGAGCGCAGGTAGAACGAGTGCATCGCGGACGGCATCCGGGTGCTGTCGCCGTTCCAGGCCAGGATGTCGAAGGCTGGCGGCTCCTGCCCCATCAGCCAGTTGGAGACCACGTAGCTGAAGATCAGGTCGTTGGCGCGCAGCAGGTCGAAGGTGCCGGCCATCTGGCTGGCCTCCAGCACGCCCTTCTCCGCCATCTGCTTTTCCAGCCGGCGCACCGTCTTCTCGTCGGTGAAGGCGCCGAGCACGCCGGGCTCGCTGTAGTCCAGCAGCGTGTTGAGCAGCGTGATCGAGCCGATCCTGTCGTCGCCCTTCTCGGCCAGGTAGGCGGCCAGCATAGCGGTCAGCGCGCCGCCCAGGCACAGGCCGATGATGTCGATCTTCGGCGAGCCGGTGATCTCGGCGATGACGTCGAGCGCCTCCCGCGGGCCGTGGATGAGGTAGTCGTCCAGGGTGGTGCCGCCCATGGAGGCGTCCGGGTTGCGGTAGGAGATCGCGAACACGGTGCGCTCGTGCTTCACCGCCCACTCCAGGAAGCTCCGGTCAGGCGCCAGGTCCATGACGTAGTACTTGTTGATCCAGGGCGGGCTGGCCAGCACCGGGACCGCGTGGACCTTGGGCGTCTGCGGCGCGTACTGGATGAGCTCCATCAGGTCGTTCCTGAACACGACCTTGCCCGGGGTAGCGGCGAGGTTCTCGCCGACCCGGAACGGCCGGGTGTCGACCTGGCGCGGCCGGCCGTTGTTGTTGAGCATGTCGTCCACGAAGTGGCTGGTCCCGGCGACCAGGCTGGCCCCGCCGGTCTCGAACACGCGCTTGAGCGCGGCCGGGTTGGTCAGCAGGAAATTCGTCGGCGCCAGCGCGTCCAGCAGGAAGCCGGTCGCCAGTTCCGCCTTGGCGTCGTCCACCGCGTGCCCGGAACCGGCCTCGAGCAGGTCGCTGACCAGCCGCGACGCAGCCAGGTGGGTTTGCCGGATGGTGAAGAAAGCCGGGTTGTCGGACCAGGTCCGGTCGGCGAACCGTTTATCGCCCTCCGGAACCGGGACCGGCGGCGGCACGTCCATCCCCATCCAGCGGGCCGCAGCGACCGGCCCGGCCATCGCCATGCTGGTCCAGAAGCGCATCGTCGCGGATGCCGTAGCGGTCGGCTTGGTCGCGGCGCGCCGCAGCACCGAGAACGTGGAGGCGCCCAGGCCCGCCGCATCCACCGCCCCGAACACATCGGCGTCCGGGGCCAGCACCGCTGCGGCTGATTCCGCGGCCTGCCACGCCTTCTCCTGCTCGGTCATCTGCTGCCCTCCTGGGTGTGGGGAACCCTTCCGACGCTACTTGGCCCCGGTTCAAGCGTAAAGAACCCCCGAAATCTCTCCGCCGACGGCACGGCGAAACATCAGCGCCAGTGCGCCAGCGGCACCGGGCCGCGGCTTAGCACGGTGCGGATGGCGAAGGCGCTGTGCGCGGTGAGGACGGCCGGGACGGCCAGGATCTCGTCCAGCAGCACCTTCTCGTAGTCGGCCAGGTCCTGCGCCGCCACCTCGACCATGAAGTCGTCGGAACCCGTGACCACATAGCAAGCCACCACGGCCGGGATCGCCATCAGGGCGCGCTCGACCTGGTCCGACGTCGTCCGGGAATGCCCGTCAACCTTGAGCCCGATGAAGGCGGTCAGGCCGAGGCCGGCCTTCGTCCGGCTGATCTCGGCCCGGTAACCCTCGATGATGCCGCTGGCTTCCAGCGCCTTGACCCGGCGCAGGCAGGCCGAGGGGGAAAGCGAGACCGCCTCCGCCAGGTCGATGTTGGCGATGCGGCCGTCGCGCTGCAAGGTGCCGAGAATGGCGCGGTCGATACGGTCTCCAGGTGCTGGCATGAAAATCATCATATCGTCCAATCAGCCGCACAACATTGCGCTGTAAACCACGATTAGCGCAATCTTTGCCATCGCATGCGAGACGTTTTCGCCGATGATTGATGCATGAGCACCTCACCGGCACGATCTCTCCCGCTGTCCGTCCCGCGAGCCAGCGCCCTGTACATCGGCGCCCTGTTCGGCCCCGGACTGCTGCTCCTGCCTGGCCTGGCCGCCCAGCAGGCCGGGTCGGCCTCGATCATCGCGTGGGTGGCGCTGCTCGGCCTGTCCGCCATCTTCGCCACGGTGTTCGCCGCACTAGGCAAAGCGGTGCCGGGCGCGGCCGGGGCGGCCGGGTACGCCGCCGCCGGCCTGGGCCGCCGGGCCGCGGCGATGACCCGCTGGTGGTTCCTGGCCGGCGTCATCGCCGGGGCGCCGATCGTCTGCCTCATCGGCGCCAGCTACGTGACCGCACTGACCGGCGCCGGAATTGGGCAGAGCCCGCTGGCCCGCGCCGCCGTCGCGGCAGGGCTGCTGCTCGCGGTGCTCGGCCTGGCGCTCGGCGGCGTCCGCGCCAGCACGATGGCCCAGCTGCTGCTCGTCGCGCTGCTGATCGCCGTGGTGGTGACCGCGGTAGCCGGCTCGGCGCCCGCGGCCCGTTCGGCCAACTGGACCCCGTTCGCCTCGCACGGCTGGCTGTCCGTCGGCCGGGCGGCCGCCACCTTGATGCTTTCGTTCGTCGGCTGGGAGGCGGTAGCCCCGCTGACCGGCCGGCTGCGCGCAGGCCAGCTGTCCCGGGTCATCGGCATCGCGTTCACCGTGACCGCGGTGCTCTACCTGGGCCTGGCCGTGGCCACGGTCAGCTGCCTGGGTCGCGGCGCGGACCTGACCGTGCCGCTCGCCGACCTGCTGCAGCTGGCCATCGGCCCGGCCGGGCGGGCGGTGGCCGCCGCGGCCGCGCTGGTCCTCACGGCCGGCTCGGTCAACGCCTACATCTCAGGGGCGACCGAGATGCTGCGCGAGCTGACCGCCGTACCCAGTCAGAACAGGCCGAACGGTCCTGGCCGCCCGCCCCGGCTGTCGGCTCACGCCTTGCTCGGCATCATCGCCCTGGCTGGCCTGCTGCTGATCGGCCTGTCCGCGCTGCGGCTGGCCGACATCATCGCCCTGATCAGCGTGCCGACCGCGATGTTCCTGTGCGTCTACCTCAGCTGCACTGCGTCCGCGGTCCGCATCCTGGCCGGGCCGGCCCGGGTGGCCGCCGCCGTCGCCGTGCTGGCGGTACTCGCGGTCCTAGCCTTCTGCAGCTGGCCGGCCCTGCTCGCCGTCGCCGTCGTCGCCGCGATCGCCGCCCTGGCCACGCCGTCGCAGCGCCGGACTCGAACGAGGACAGCAGCCGGCGCAGCAGGCCGGCCAGCACCTCGCGTTCGGCCGGGGACAGCGCGGACAGCATCCGGTCCTCGTTGGCCAGGTGCACCGGCGCGACCCGGTCGAACAACTCAAGGCCCTTGCCGGTCAGCGGCGGGAACCTGGCCCGGCTGTACGCCGTCGCCGGGCACGACGTGACCGTCAGCTTCGCCCGGGACAAGGACAAGCTCACCGCCCTGACCGCTCAGATCGGGGCCACCGCCGACGACCCCGTCCGGGCGGCCGCACAGGCGGAGGTAGTCGTCATCTCGGTGCCTTGGGTGCGTGAGCAAACATCCGTCACTCTGACACCATTCGTACCAGAACATACGATGTGAATGTCCCATTCATGCAGCTCTAACGACATGGCTGGGACATCCACGCCGTATCCTCGGACCGGACCAAGCGGCGGACAAGGGATCGGCGAGTCACAGGGATCTTCCGGGAGCGCAAGAGCACCAGGGGCCTCGACCGGGGTGCACGGCGCCCGCCCAAGAGGGTCTTAGCCGAGCAGTATTGCCGCCCCGACGGGCCTACGCCTACTCCACGTGGTCGCGTGGCCCGGGTAGCGCGTCGTCGGCTCGGCAGCGGCCCTCCAGCACCGCCTGGATACGCCGCGGCCACCGGCATGCCGCCGTGGCTGACCGCCGGGCACGACGGCGTGATCGTCGCGGACGTGGTGGCCGACTGGGCCGGCCGGCACGGCAAGGACTTCGAGCTGACGCTGACTGGGCCGGCCGGCGGGACCTGGCAGGCCGGCGCTGGCGGCCCAGCCTGGACCCTGGACG
Organism: uncultured Actinomycetes bacterium; assembly: GCA_963841585.1. Taxonomy (GTDB): domain Bacteria; phylum Actinomycetota; class Actinomycetes; order Streptosporangiales; family Streptosporangiaceae; genus Palsa-504. Next base: position 17,468 of record CAWJDK010000015.1, on the reverse strand, counting down.
CCGCCGACTTCTGCCGGGCCGTCTCCCGGCGTCCGGCCGGCATCACCCTCGACGAGCTGCTGAACACCGAGGTCCCGTACTAGACCGCTTCCCAGAAGAGGGCCGGCCGCGCGACGGTAACTGGCGAGCGACCGTCGCGCGGCACGATCCGGCCCGTGGTTCAGTGCCGGGCGGTGCCGCGGTACCGCGGAACGCCGTGCTCGTTCCCGCCCACCCCCACGCGGACCGACGGGTGCTGACCTGCCCGTCCTCAGCCGCGTACGGGAACTGGAGCACAGGGGACACCCCGGGGCGGACCGTCCTCGTCCGCTGGTACCGCGGCAAGCTCGTCAGGCAGGGTGACCGTCTGCCCAGGGCGGCTACCCGGGGGGTATCCGGGGCAGGTCCGCATGCCCGCCCCGCCCCGGCGCGCCGCACCATGAGCCCATCCCGCCCGGCAAGATCCACGAGGCTAGCCCAGTCCGTGACGGTGGCACCCGGGTGAAGACGATATGTAGTTCGTGTGGAGAGCGAATCCGGGGCGGCCGGGCCCGGTCAGGAACCGCCGATCGCGGCCGCTACGATCTCGCGGGCCTGGTCCTGGATGGCAGCGAGGTGCCCGGGGCCGCGGAAGGATTCGGCGTACAGCTTGTAGACGTCCTCGGTGCCCGAAGGGCGGGCGGCGAACCAGCCGGACGCGGCGACTACCTTGAGCCCGCCGATCGGGGCGCCGTTGCCCGGCGCGGTCGTCAGCGCCGCGGTGATCTGCTCGCCGGCCAGCTCGGTGGCGGAGACCTGCTCGGCGGAGAGCCTGGCCAGGGCCGCCTTCTGCGCCCGGCTGGCCGCGGTGTCGATGCGTGCGTAGGCCGGGTCCCCGTACCGGGAGGTCAGCTCCCGGTAAAGTTCCGAAGGCGAGCGCCCGGTCACCGCGGTGATCTCGGAGGCGAGCAGGGCCAGGATGATCCCGTCCTTGTCCGTGGTCCAGACCGAGCCGTCGCGCTGCAGGAACGAGGCCCCGGCGCTCTCCTCGCCGCCGAAGGCAACCGAGCCGTCCAGCAGGCCCGGCACGAACCACTTGAACCCGACCGGGACCTCCAGCAGCTCCCGGCCCAGGCCCTCCGTCACCCGGTCGATCATCGACGAGCTGACCAGCGTCTTCCCCACGGCGGCCGCGGCTGGCCAGCCGTCCCGGTGCCGGTACAGGTAGTCGATGGCGACCGCGAGGTAGTGGTTGGGGTTGAGCAGCCCGGCGTCGGGCGTGACGATGCCGTGCCGGTCCGAGTCGGTGTCGTTCCCCGTCGCGACGGCGAACTCGTGCTGACGGCTGATCAGGCTGGCCATGGCGAACGGCGAGGAGCAGTCCATCCGGATCTTGCCGTCCCAGTCCAGCGTCATGAACCGGAACGTGGCGTCCACGACCGGGTTGACCACGGTCAGGTCGAGGCCGTAGCGGTCGCCGATCTCGCCCCAGTAGGCCACGCTCGCCCCGCCGAGCGGGTCGGCGCCGATGCGCACCCCGGCTGCCTTGATCGCGGCCAGGTCCACCACCTGCCCGAGGGCAGTCACGTAGCCGCCGAGGAAGTCGAACTTCCGTGTGGTGCCGGCCGTGGCCGCCCGGGCGTACGGGACCCGGCGCACCCCCTTCAGCCCGTCAGCCAGCAGCTCGTTCGCCCGGTCCTGGATCTGCCCGGTGATGTCGGTTCCGGCAGGCCCGCCGTCGGGAGGGTTGTATTTAAATCCGCCATCCGGTGGCGGGTTGTGCGACGGGGTGACCACGATCCCGTCGGCGCGCGGGCCCGTCCCGGAAACGTTATGCGCCAGGATCGCACGGGACACCGCGGGTGTCGGCGTGTACCCGCCGCGCGCGTCGACCATGACCAGGACATCGTTGGCCGCGAGCACCTCCAGCGCGCTGACCTGCGCCGGCTCGGACAGCGCATGCGTGTCGGCGCCCAGGTACAGCGGGCCGTCGATTCCCTGGCCGGCCCGGTACTCGCAGATCGCCTGGGTGGTGGCCAGGATGTGGTCCTCGTTGAACGTCGCTGTGAACGCCGATCCGCGATGCCCCGACGTGCCGAACGAGACCCGCTGTACCGCATCGCCGGGGTCGGGGTGCACCGCGTAGTACGCGGTGACCAGCTTCGCGACGTCTACCAGGTCTTCAGCGGCTGCGGGCTGACCGGCACGCGGGTCTGTCATGTCGCCATCCTGGCATGCCGGGCAGGCGCTGGACACGCCCGCCCGGCCTGCCTGCTGCAGGCCTAGCCGGGAAGAGTCCGGCGCACCCGCAGCCGGCAGCGCCTGGCCAGCACCTTCGCCAGGCTCCTGGCATCGAGTTCGCGCACGATCTCCTCGGTGGTCCGGCCGCCCGCCCCGCCGGCGATGAAGGCACCGAGGGCGGCCCGGGCGGCGACCTCGACGGGCACCATCGGCGGCCCGGCGGTCGCCTTCGTACCCGGGTCCGGCCCGTCCTCGGGCAACTTGCCCAGCGAGTAGATGTCGCCGACGACGTTGACGCCGAGCGCTTCGATGTTCCTGGCCATCTCGGCGCTGATCTCAGCCGCGCGGACCAGTGCCCAGCCCGGGGTCGCGATCCTCGGCTCGTCGGGCGATGGCTGGCGGCCGTTCTTCATGTGCTCGACCGCGCCGTTGCGCATGAACCTGGCGTAGTTGCGATGCGGCCAGGCCCGGCGGCTGAATTCCTCGTTGAGCAGCCGGACGAGTTCGGCCTCGGCGATGGTGAGGGACCGGTTCGCCGCCCTTTCCCCGGGCACCAGGAAGCCGGCGGGCAGGCCGAGCATCGACTCGAAAACCCGCAGCAGCATCAGCCGGTCGGATTCATCGACCACGATGACGGTGAGGTTGTCCGGACCGTTTTCCGCAGCCCAGCGTTCAACCAGCTCGTCGTGCCTATGACGGCGCCAGAAACCCGGAGTCGGCGTGCGCGGAGGATCGCTGAGTATTCCTTCGAGCCATTCCAGGTACTGGAAATGAAAGCCGTTCTGCAGATACTGCTGCCATTGCGACGGCAGGATCCGGGTCAGGGAGCGCAGCGTCAGCACGACATGGACGCGCGCCCCGCCCAGGTCCGCGATCACGCGACGGGCCGTGGCGTCATCCGCCTCGGCGAAGAACTCGCTGCTCAGCACCACGCGCTGGTCGCCAGCCGCGCGGACGTCGCGGACCAGATTGTCCCAGTAGGAGATCTCGGGGTTCGGGCCGCCGAGCAGGGCAGGCTGGCCGGTGACGGCGAGGATGGACCACAGCGGCTGCCGGCCCCGGCCGGGGTAGACGACACCTGCGGCGGCCAGCCGCCCCCGGGCCAGGTGCAGGGCGCCCTGGATGGCGGTGGTGCCGGTCTTGTGCGGGCCGATGTGCAGCAGGCGCGTACCCGGTTCGAGCAGGACCGCTGCCATAGTTCTCCCGGCTGTCAGCGGCCCCGCGTCTTGGATTCTAAGGCTCTGCGTGATCGCCAGGAGGGTAATCACGAACCGGCGTGTCGCCCGGATCCGTGCCGGACGTCACGTCGCGATGTCGGGGTAGGGGAGCGTGATGTGCTCCATGGCCCGGGCGTAGGCGATCTGGTACTCCAGCGGGCCATGGTCGCGCTCGAACATGGCGATGAACAAGGTGAGGGTCAGGAACGGGTGGGCGCCCATGCCGAACAGCGCCACGTGGTCGTGCTCGCGCAGCGCGCGGCGCTCGTCCTCGGAGAACGCGAGCCAGGTCGACTTCTCCGCGGCGTGGCAGTTGAGCACGGTATTGGCGATCTCGCGCTCCCACCACTGCACGGTGCCCGCCGGATCGGACCGGTAGCGCTCGACCAGCTCGGGATCGCGGTCCACCGTGTACAGGAACTTGTCCAGCAGGTACTTGCTCATGAGGGGGCTCCCGACGGGTACCAGGTGAAGTACGCCTCCATGGTGTGGAACAGGTCCAGGCTGTCGGTGTAGTCGGCCTTCACGCCGTCGCCGGCCGCGCCCATCATCAGCATGAAGTCCATGAACCCGTGGGTCGCGTTGCCCGGGGCGTGCAGGCTGTCCAGCGTGACCTCGGCCAGGCAGCCGTCGACGTCGCCGTCGGCGATCCAGGTCACCGCCTTGCGGTCGAATTCCGGGTCCGGGCCGTGCGGGCCGAACTGTCGCGGGCCGCCAAGCTCAAGCGACAGGTGCCCGGTGCCGATGATGGCCACCCGCTGGTCCGACGGCCAGGCCTCGACCATCCGCCGCAGCGCCCGGCCCAGCTCCACGAACCGCGATGGCGGGGGCATCGGCGGCGCGAAGATGTTGGTGTAGACCGGCACGATGGGCAGGTCGGCCTGCGGCCGCAGGGTGATGATCGGGCAGGTCACGCTGTGGTCGATCCGCAGCTCGTTGCTGAAGGCCAGGTCGAAGCCGGCGTCCAGGCCCTCCCGCAGGAGATAGGCGGCCAGGTCCTCCTGGCCCGCCAGCCGCATCCGCGGCAGGCCGAACTCCCGCTCCTCGTTGTACCAGTTGGCATCGAAGAACGGCGCCTTGCCCACCAGGAACTGCGGCATGTTGTCCAGCCACAGCTGGTGAAAGTGGTCGCTGCCCACCATAACCAGGACGTCGGGCTCGGCCCGGGTGAGCGTCTGGCGGAACGCCTCGATCTTGGCCACCCACTCGTCGGCGAAGGGCGGCCGGTCTGCCCCCGTCGAGGTGCTCGCGCGATAGTAGAACGGGTGGTGCGTCGAGGCGATGACCGCGGCGACGGTAGCCATGCGGCACTCCCTTCTCACTCAGCTTCGTCCGAGGGGTCGACGTAGACGGCGTTGCGGTCGACGGTCATGTACATGTCCATGCCGATCGGGCGGCGGCGCTCCTCGGCGATCTGCCCGAGCAGCCCGGCCGCCCGGGCCAGCAGGGCGAAGCCGCGGAGCAGTTCGACCGGCAGGCCGAGGTCGGCGAGCGCGGCCCCGCACACCCCGGCGCCATTCAACGGCAGCCTGCGGCCCAGCACCTGCTCGTGCACCCGGCCGATGGCCTCGAACAGCCGCAGGTGGGGGCCGCGGAGCCCCTCCTCCGAGGCGATCCCGATTAGCACCGGCGTCCGCGGGTCGGTCACCTTGTGCACCGGGTGGCCGAGCCCCGGGACGAAGCGCCCGGCCGCCTTGGTCTGCTCGACAGCTGAAAGCGCGACCGCGTCCCACCCGTCGTCGTCGGACGGCAGCGCGCCATCCAGGGATTCCAGCACGTCGTGCAGGTAACGTCCGCAGTCCTCGGTGACCCCGAGGAACCGGGAGCCGCCGCCGAGCAGCCCGGCGGCCAGCGCCCCCTGCAGCGAGTCCGGGGCTGACAGGTAGGTCAGCCGCGCGGCGATCGCGGTGGGGGTGAAGCCGTGGTCGGCCAGCGCCACCAGCACGGCCTCGAACACCCGGGTCTCGGACGGGGTCGGCCGCCGCAGCATGACCAGCCAGAAGGCGAGTTCCCCGAAGCTGACCTGGCCCATCAGGTCGGCCGTCAGGTCCTGGCCGAGCAGCCTGATCTGGTCCCGCGAGGAGGTGCCCAGCGAGGTGGGAAAGGACAGCCCGTCGGTCACCTGGCGTTCTCCTTGTCATCGGGCTCCGGCTCGGCCAGCCAGCGGCGGATCTCCTCGCCGTGCTGGTCCAGCGACGGCGGCGGCAGCCGGTAACTGGCCGGGGTGGCGGAAAAGGTGATCGGATGGCGCACCGCCGGAATCGCCTCGTCACCCTGCCCCACGACGACGACCGGATCGAGCCCCACCTCGGCGGCGAACGCCACGCCCTGGTCGATGGTGTTGATCGGCCCGCAGGGCACCCCCGCCCCGGTCAGCTCGCGGAACCACTCCATCGTGGGCCGGGTCCGCAGCCGCTCGACCAGCAGCGGCCGCAGCTGATCCCGGTTGGCCGTGCGGTCCTCGTTGCGCCCGAACCGCGGGTCGTCGGGCAGTTCGGGGACGCCCAGGACCTGGGCCAGCTTGCGGAACTGGATGTCGTTGCCCGCGGTGATGATCAGCTCGCCGTCGGAGCAGGGCAGCGGCTCGTACGGGAACAGGCTCGGGTGGCTGTTGCCCATCCGGAACGGCACCACCCCGCCCGCGACGAAGGCGCCGGTCTGATTCACCAGCCCGGACAGGGCCGAGGCCAGCAGGCTGATCTCGACGTGCTGACCGCGGCCGGTCTCGTGCCTGTGGTTGAGCGCGGCCAGGATTCCGATGGTGGCGTGCAGGCCGGAGATCACGTCGAACACCGCGACGCCGGCCCGGTACGGCTCGCCCTCCGGATCTCCCGTCACGCTCATCAGCCCGGAGACGGCCTGGACGATGAGGTCGTACCCGGGCAGCGCGGCGCCCTTGGGCCCGCTGCCGAAGCCGCTGATCGAGGCGTACACGACGGAAGGGTTGCCAGCGGACACGGAGTCGTAGTCGAGCTTGAACCGAGCCAGGCCGCCCGGCTTGAAGTTCTCGATGAACACGTCGGCGCGCCGCGCCAGCTCGTGCGCCGCGGCCAGGTCGCCGGGATCGCGCAGGTCCAGAGCGACCGAGCGCTTGTTGCGGTTCACGCTGAGGTAATAGGTAGAGATGCCGTCCCGGACCGGCGGCTGCCAGGTGCGGGTATCGTCGCCGCCGGGGCCCTCGACCTTGACCACTTCCGCGCCCATGTCGGCCAGCAGCATCGTCGCGTACGGGCCGGCCAGGATCCGGGAGAAGTCCGCCACCAGCAGCCCGGCCAGCGGCCCCTCCGCCTGATCCACCGTCATCGTCTGGTCGGTCCCTTCGTCGGGCTGTCCGTCATGCGGACAGTCGTCCAAGATCGGCGTAGGGACCAGCCTAGGCCCGCGAAGGTGCCTGTCAAGGCCGGTAACCTGGAGGATGGCTTGACAGTAGCTGAACGCCGATGGCCGACAGTGTCACTGATTAGCCGAACGGTCGTTTAGCGGACGTTTGTCCGTAGGGAAATGCCCGGAGGTTTCGATGCCGAATCCCGACGAGGTAGCCGCAGGCCGCCCGGTGGTGCTGCGTGGTGGCACGGTGCTCACCATGGACGACGCCCACACAGTCCTCACCGACGCGGACGTGCTCGTGACCGGCGACCGGATCGCCGCGGTGGGCCCGCGTCTGCAGGCGCCGGAAGGCGCGCTCGAGATCGACGCGAGCGGCGGCATCGTGATGCCGGGGATGATCGACACGCACCGGCACATGTGGCAGACGGCGATGCGCGCCTACGGCGCGGACTGGACGCTGACCCAGTACTTCGTCTGGAACTACCTAGAGCACGGCCGGAAGTTCCGTCCCGAGGACATCCGCGCAGGCAACCTCGTCTCGGCCTGGGAAGCTCTCGAGGCCGGCGTGACCACCAGCGTGGACTGGTCGCACAACCTGCACACCCCCGACCACGCCGAGGCCGCCGTCGACGCGCTCCGCGCGGTGCCCGGGCGGTTCGTCCTGGCCTACGGGAACATCCAGGCCGGCCCCTGGGAGTGGACCGCCGACCCGGCCGTCCGGTCGTTCTTCGCCCGGCACTCCGCGGATGACATGCTCGGGTTCCAGATCGCCTTCGACGTCACCGGCGACCCGTCCTTCCCGGAGAAGGCGGCGTTCGAGGTGGCCCGCGAGCTCGGCCTGGCCGTCACCACCCACGCCGGGGTATGGGGGGCCACCAACGACGACGGCATCCGGCTGATGCACGAGAACGGGTTCATGAACGCCGGCGAACGTGTACGTGCACGCGGCCACCTTGAGCACCGACTCCTACCAGCGCATCGCGGCCACCGGGGGTCAGCATCTCGGTGTCGACCGAGTCGGAGCAGAGCGCGGGCCAGGGCTACCCGCCCACCTGGCAGGTGCGCCGCCACGGCATCCCGGTCGCGCTGTCCATGGACACCAGCGTCTGGTGGAGCGGCGACCTGTTCTCGGCCATGCGGACCACGCTCGGCGCCGACCGGGCCCGCGAGCACCTCGAGGCGCACGTGAAGGGCGAGACCGTCACCCACCACGCCCTGCGCGCCGAGCACGTCGTCGACTGGGCCACCCGGGGCGGGGCCCGCGCCCTGGGCCGCGACGACCTGGGCAGCCTGCAGCCCGGCAAGAAGGCCGACGTGGTGCTGATCAAGAACGACGGCTCGCCGGTGTCGTTCCCGCTGGTGAACCCCTACGGCCACGTCGTCTTCCAGGCGCAGCGCGGGGACGTGCACACCGTCCTGGTGAACGGGCGGGTGGTCAAGCACGAGAACCGGCTGGTCGGGGCCGACCTCGCCGCGGTGCGGAGCGCGGTCGAGGCCACCGTCGGCTACCTGCGGTCCGAGCTCGGCGAGGAGGCCTGGGCGGCCGGCATGAACCCGGACCTGCCTGGCACCGAGGTGCTGGACAACCCGTACCAGTACACCGAGTACAAGTCCGAGTCCACGCACGGCGCGCGGGCAGCATGTTCGGCGAGGACGGCTAGGGGAGCGGATGGCCGGGCGCGGCAACGGGCCGGATTTCGTCGAGGCGCTGGCGCGCGGGCTGGACATCCTGGCCGCGTTCGGCGCGGAGCACCGCAGCATGTCGCTGAGCGAGGTGGCGGCCGCGGCCGGCCTGGCCCGGCCCACCGCCCGCCGCCTGCTGCTCACCCTGGAGGAGCTGGGCTTCGTCCGGTCCGGGGACGGGACCTTCGAGCTGACCCCCAAGGTGATGAACCTGGGGATGGCCTACGTCAGCTCACTGGGCCTGTGGGACATCGCCCGGCCGCACATGGAGGCGCTGGTGGCCCGCACCGGCGAGTCGTCGTCCATGGCCCAGCTCGACGGCTCCGACATCGTCTACGTGGCCCGCGTCTCGGTGCCCAAGCTGATCGCGCTGCGGGTGGAGATCGGCACCCATTTCCCCGCGGCGCAGACCTCGCAGGGGAAGGTGCTGCTCGCGGCCCTGCCCCCGGATCAGGTCGCGGCCGCGCTGGCCCAGCCCAGCCGGTCCGGGCTGCCGCCGTACATCGGCCATTCGGCGGACCAGCTGCGGGACGAGCTGGCCGAGGTGCGGGCGCGCGGCTGGGCGCTGGCCGACGAGGAGCTCGCGCCCGGCGTCCGTTCGGTGGCCGTCCCGGTCCGGGACGGGACCGGAGCGGTCCGGGCCGCGATGAACGTCACCGTGCACGCGGCCGAGACGAGCACGCAGCGGCTGTTGGACGATCACCTGCCGCTGCTGCTGACCACGGCCGGCCAGATCAGCGCGGAGTGGGCGATCTGGCTTTCCCGCCCGCACGTGGAAATCGGCCGGCGCGCCGAGGCGGGCCCGGCCACTGCGTGAACGGCATTCGTACGCACAAATATTCGATAGGAATTGTCGTCGGAATATGCCTTGAAAGAGCCAGAAGGTACTGAGCGGAGTATTGATGACACGCCGTGCGACCTGGACATCTATGGTCTGACGACCACAAAGGGGGAGCATTAGCGCTGTGCAGACAAATCCTGAACAGGAAAGGTCACGCCAATGCTCCCGGAGCCGACCCTACCAAAGCGGCGGCGCGCCGCCCCGGGCTCTGCGACTCAGCCGCAGCCGGGGGCGATGACGCCGTTGTTCGCGGTGCCGGACAGCCCCGACCTGATCCCGCCGTCCGGCCGCCAGGACACGCGGGCGCCCGCGGGCGGCCGGCGGCCGAATTCGCGCCAGGCTCGTCCCGGTAAGCCGCGTAAAGAGCAGGCCGATTTGCTGACGGTCACCGCGGAACGGCTCCGGCGGGCCCTGGGCCGGAGTTTCCTGCGCTACGGCATTTCCGGCGACCCGGAGACCGCCGTGCACGCCGCGATGAACGTCATCGAGCCGGTGCTCGACGCGCGGGACACCGAGATCCTCCGGCTCAGGCGCCTGATGGGCGGCAAGCTCCCGGGCCGTTGAGCCTCAGCCGGCGACTTCGTCCAGGGGCACGCCGGGATCGGCCAACCGGGCCGGGTCTACCTGGCGGCCGCCGCTGACCAGGTCCTGGATGGCGTCGTTGACGTCCCAGATGTTGACGTTCATGCCGGCCAGCACGCGGCCGCCGCCCAGCCAGAAGGCGACGAACTCGCGCCGGTCCACGTCGCCGCGGAACACGACCTGGTCGTAGCCGCCCGGCTCGACGTAGCCCGCGTACTCCATGCCCAGGTCGTACTGGTCGGTGTAGAAGTAGGGAACCTTGTCGTAGGCGACGTCCTGGCCGAGCATGGCCCGGGCGGCCGTCTGCGGCTGATTGAGCGCGTTGGCCCAGTGCTCCACCCGGATGTGCCGGCCGAGCACCGGGTGCAGGGCGCTGGCGACGTCCCCGGCCGCGAAGATGTCCGGGTCGGAGGACCGCAGCCCGGCATCGACCGTGACGCCGTTGCTGACCTGCAGGCCCGCCGCCTCGGCCAGCTGAGTGTTCGGCGTGATCCCGACGCCGACGACGACCGCGTCGGCCTCGACGTGGCTGCCGTCGCCGAGCCGCACGCCACTGGCCCGGCCGCCCGCGGTGGTGATCTCCCTCACCTGCACGCCGAACCGCAGGTCCACGCCGTGCTCGCGGTGCAGGCCGGCGAAGACCCGGGCGACCTCGGGGCCGAGCACGCGCAGCAGCGGCAGCTCGGCCGCCTCCAGCAGGGTGACCTCGACGCCGGCCGCGCGGGCCGCGGCGGCGCACTCCAGGCCGATCCAGCCCGCGCCGATGACCGCGATCCGGGTCGCGGTCTGGAAGGTGGCCTTGATCTGGTCGCTGTCGCCCACCCGGCGCAGGTACAGCACGCCGTCGGCGTCGGCGCCCGGCGCCGGCAGGCGCCGCGGCGAGGACCCGGTGGCCAGCAGCAGCCTGGTGTAGCCGATCCGGCTGCCGTCGGCCAGTGTCACCTCGTGCGCCGCGCGGTCGATGCCGGTCACCGGGACGCCGAGGCGCAGCTCGACGCCGTTGCCGGCGTACCACGACGCCGGGTGGACGTAGATCGTGTCGCGTTCGGCCTTGCCCAGCAGGTAGTCCTTGGACAGGGGCGGCCGCTCGTAGGGCCGTTCGGCCTCGTCCCCGATCAGCACGACCGGGCCGCCGAACCCTTCCTCGCGCAGGATCTCCGCGGCCTTCGCCCCGGCCAGCCCCGCCCCGGCGATCACGTATGCACTGCTCCCGCTCATTCCCGCTCTCCTTCTCGTGAATTGCCCTAGTTATGACACGGATGGCGCAGCTGGGCGCCCAGCTGGTCGCCGAGCTCCCGCCAGCTTGCGTCGAACAATTCCAGGCCGCGCTGCTCCAGGGCCGCGGTGACGTCGTCGTAGTCGACGCCGACCGCGGCCAGCTGGCTGAGCACCTGCCGCGCGTCCTGGTAGTGGCCGCGGACCGAGTCCGCGGGTATCTGGCCGTGGTCCGCGACGGCCCGCAGGGTGGCCTCCGGCATGGTGTTGACCACGCCGGGCGCGACCAGGTTGGTGACGTAGCGGGTGTCGGGGTAGGCCGGGTCCTTGACCGAGGTGGAGGCCCACAGCGGCCGCTGCGGCCGGGCCCCGGCCGCCGCCAGCGCGGCCCACCGCGGCGAAGCCAGCATCTGCTCGTAGTGCTGGTAGGCCAGCCTCGCGTTGGCGATCGCGGCCCGGCCGCGCAGGGCGGCCGCCGCGGCGGTGCCGATCTTGTCCAGCCGCGCGTCGACCTCGGTGTCCATCCGGGAGACGAAGAACGAGGCCACCGACGTGATCGAGGCCAGGTCGCGGCCGGCCTGCCGGGCCCGCTCCAGGCCCTCACCGAAGGCGTCGACCACCTCGTCGTACCTGGTCAGGGAGAAGATCAGGGTGATGTTGACGCTGATTCCCTCGGCCAGGCAGGCGGCGATGGCGGGCAGCCCCTGCCGTGCCGCCGGGATCTTGATGAACAGGTTGGGCCGGTCCACCCGCCACCACAGCGCCCGCGCCTCGGCGATAGTCGCCTCGGTGTCGTAGGCCAGTCGCGGGTCCACCTCGATCGATGCCCGCCCGTCCACGCCGTCGCTGGCGTCGTAGGCCGGCCGCAGCACGTCGCACGCCCAGCGCACGTCGTGCGTGGTCAGGTCGCGCAGCGCCTCGTGAACGCAGGTGCCCCGCGCCCACAGGTCGTGCAGCTGCCCGGCGTACGCCTCGCCGCCGCCGCTGATCGCCTTGGCGAAGATGGTCGGGTTGGTCGTCACCCCCGCCACGTGGTCGCGGGCGACCAGGCTGGCCAGGCTGCCGCTGGTCAGCCGGTCGCGGCTCAGGTCATCGAGCCAGATCGAGACGCCTCGGCTGCTCAGGTCCGCAAGTTGATCGGCCATGATCGTGATCCTTTCCGGCGGCACCCTCCGGGCGCGCCTTCACTAAGCGCGGCACGCCGGCCAGGGCGAAGAACTCGGCCCGGCTGGCCGGGTCGGTCCGCAACGTGCCCAGCAGAGCCGACGTGACCGTCTTCGCGCCGAGCGCCCGAACCCCGCGCAGCGTCATGCAGGAATGCTCGGCCTCGAGCACCACGCCCACGCCGGGGGCGCGAAGACGGGTGGACAGGCACTCGGCCACCTGCTTGGTCAGCCGTTCCTGGACCTGGGGCCTGGCCGCGAAGTGGTCCACCAGCCGGGCCAGCTTGGACAGCCCGACGATGCGCTCGCCGGGCAGGTAGCCGACGTGCGCGACGCCGGAGAACGGCAGCAGGTGGTGCTCGCAGACGGTGCGGAACGGGATCGCCCGCGCCAGCACGAGCTCGTCGTAGCCCTCATCGTTGGCGAACGTGGTCAGCCGCAGCGGCCGCGAGCTGAACAGCTCGGCGTAGGCGCGGGCCATCCGGCCCGGGGTCTCCCGCAGGTCCTCGTGGTCCACGTCGATCCCCAGCGCGGACAGGAAGTCGGCCGCCGCCCGCTCGGCCGCTTCGACATCGACCCCGGTGCTGTCCCGCGCGATGTGCAGCGACGGTCCCGCCGTCATGACCGCTCACCGCCGATCGCGACGCAGCAATAACCGGGCCGCGGGTCGAGAGCCGGACGCCAGCCGTCCGCGCCCAGCCCCTCGACCAGCCCTTCCACCAGCGCCAGGTTCATTCCGCAGACCACCTCTTTGTGCCGCTCCGTGAGCTGGTGGAACGGGCAGTTCCGCAGCCGGATGACGCCGTCGTCGTCGCCGCCGCATGGCTCGTATCCCTGCTGGGTCAGCACGCTCTTCACGTCCCGCCCGGCCGCATTCCGCCCGCCCGCGTCATTCCGCCCGCCCGCGTCCTTGCCGCCCGGGGACGGCCGGGCCGCACTGCCCAGCTCTGTGCCGAGACGGCGGGCCGCCTCGGCCAGCGCGGCCCGGCTGCGATCGCTCGGATCGGCCTCGACCGCCTGCACGAGCAGCCGCGCGGCCAGTTCGTACTCCCGCGGCGGCACGGTGACCGCGAACTCGCGGTCCGACCGGGCGTACACCTTGGCGCGGCCGGCCCCCGGCCCGCTCCGCCCGGGCGGCCTCTGGTAAGACGCGGTCAGCAGCCCGGACTCGACCAGCTTGTCGAGGTGGTAGACGGCCAGCGCCCGGCCGATCCCGGCCGCGGCCGCCGCCTCGTCCCGGCTCACCGGCCCGGGGCGGCTGGTCACGACCTCGTACAGGCGGCGGCGCAGCGGATCGTCCAGGCTGCTCAGCGAGGCCAGATCCTGGCCGCCGGGTGATAGGCTCATGATCGAGACTCTATCACTAAAAATTTTTAATTAAAGAAGCGTGAGCAACCTAGCAAGGAGTCCGCACATGACCGACCGACCGCCGCTACCGCCGTTCGACCGGGAAAGCGCCCTGACCAAGGTGCAGGCCGCCGAGGACGCCTGGAACACCCGCGACCCCGAGCGCGTCGCGAGCGCGTACACCGTCGACTCGGCCTGGCGCAACCGCGACGCCTTCTTCACCGGGCGGGCCGCGATCATCGAGTTCCTCACCGCCAAGTGGAACCGCGAGCTCGACTACGCCCTGCGCAAGAACCTGTGGGCGTTCGGCGAGAACAGGATCGCGGTCCGGTTCCAGTACGAGTCCCACGACGCGCAGGGCCGGTGGTGGCGCAGCTACGGCAACGAGCTGTGGGAATTCGACGAGCACGGCCTGATGCGCCGCCGGGAGGCCAGCATCAACGACGTCGCGATCGAGGCGTCCCAGCGGCGGATCTTCGGCCCGCGCCCGGCCGGGGAGCGCGGAGTCGAGTTCCCGCTCCAGTGACCGTGGCCGCCCGCGCCACGATCCACATCCTTACTGCCGCCGCGCGGCTCGCCCCACCCGCCACACCAGCCCCGCCGGACCAGGCCGCGGCAGCCGGGCGGATCACTGAGTGTCCAAACTCCCCCCATCGAGGCTGTCGCATAGCTGGTGAGGTTGGTTTGTCAAGGTAGCGTTGTGTCCGGCGTGTTCGCCGGCTTTTGAGGTTGTGAGCTGGGAAAATGAGTTCATGGCTTACAACTTCGCGGGCGGCGGGGACGGGGATCAGGTGTTCTTGATGCCGCCGGATCCGCGGGACTGGCTGCCGCCGCAGCATCTGGCGTGGGCGATGCGGCGGGCGGCGGCGGAGCTGGACCTGGCGCCGTTCCTGGCCGCCTACCGGGCCGACGGGCAGGGCAAGAAGGCCTACCACCCGCGGATGATGGTGGCGCTGATCCTGTACTGCTATGCCAAGGGGATCCGGTCGTCGCGGGCGATCGAGATGGCCACCTTCGATGACGTGGGCGCGCGGGTGATCTGCGGCGGGCTGCACCCGGATCACGCGACGAACGCCCGGTTCACGGGCCGGCACAAGGAGCCGCTGAAGGGGCTGCTGGTGGCGTCCCTGGTGGCGTGCGCGCGGGAGGGCCTGGTCCGGGTCGACGTGACGGCCGGGGACGGCACCAAGGTCAAGGCGAACGCGTCGATGGCCGCCAACGCGACCGCGGAGCAGCTCGGGCTGGAGATCACCGGGCTGGAACAGCTGCTGGAGGCCGAGGTCGAGGCGTGGATCGAGCAGGCCGCCGCCGCCGATGAGGCCGAGGACGCCGTGTTCAGCGGCGGCGGTGATGCCTGCCGCCGGCAGGCGGGACCCCGGCCGGCGCGGCCCGGAAGCGGACGGCGGGCAAGCTGGCCCGCCGCCAGGCGGCGCAGGCGAAGCTGGAGGCCGGACGGCAGGCCCGCGGCCAGCAGGCTGAGACGGAGCGGGCGGAGCGGATCGCGAAGCTGGCGGCCGGGAAGGACCGGCTGGAGGCCCGGGCCGCTGAGGAGCTGGCCAAGGGCCAGGCCAAGGTCGACCGGCACGCCCGCCGCGAAGCGGCGGCTGCGGCCGGGACCGGCCGGCGGCCGCCCGGCCGCGCTCCCTGGCCGGCGGAACGGCAGCGCGATGTCCGCGTGTCCCGGGATGCGGCTGCGCGGGCCGCGCGCAAGCTGGAGGAGGCGATCGCCGCCCCCGCCGCCGGGCCGGCCCCGGCCCGGCCGCCCAAGGCGAACGCCACCGACCTGGCCAGCCGGGTCATGCCGCTGAAGAAAGGCGGCTACGACCAGCTGTTTAACCTGCAGGCCTTCGCCTGCCGCCGGCAGGTCATCTTCGCCATCGGCACCCACGACAGCACCACCGGCACCTACGCGCTGCACCCGCTGCTGGCCGCCGCCGCGGCGAACCTGGCCGCCGCCGGCATCGCGGACAAGATCGGCGCGGCGCTCTGGGACGCCGGGTACGCCAGCGAGGACAACTTCACCGCCCCCTGCCAGGCAGAGCTATACGTCGCCGTCACCCGCGAATCGGTCCAGGCCGGCCGGCAGCCCGGCGGCACGGCCCCGCTGTGCGGCGGGCCCGGCTGGCAGGCCATGGCCGCCAAGCTGGACACCCCCCAAGGCCAGGCCCTCTGCAAGCAGCGCAAAGCCATCATCGAGCCCGTCTTCGCCCAGCTGTTCGCCCGCTTCGGCCGGGCCCTGCACTACCGCGGCAACATGGTCGATACCGAGCTGCACCTGTGGGCCACCGTCCACAACATGCTCAAGGCCATCCGCGACGGCGCCCGCCGCGAGCAGCGTGAACTCGCGCGGCAGCCCGCCCCGGCAGCCGCCTGACCAGCCACCAGCCCGGGCCGGAACCTAGCCGTATCCCCAGGAACCAGCACCAACCTCGCCTGCCGGACCGAGCCCGCCGGAATCCCGGACCCAACTGCCCGCCGGGTTATGCGACAGTCGTCGGTGGCCGGGGGACGCCGTGGCGGCGTAAAAATCGCGTGGGCTGGCCCGTCGTGGCGGGCTGGGGTCTGCTGCCGCGTTTGTGGTGCGGTGAGCGGGACATGGCGTGGCCGGAACAGGCTGAGCGGGCGTGGCGGGGTTGCCAGGATGGACGTGGCCGTCCGCTGACGCCGAAGATGCCTGGCGGGCCTGACCCCGGGCGACAGTCTGGACGCCGGGAGCTGCTTTGAGGGCCGTGAATTCGTGCTTCGAGCCCGCAGGACCAGATTTCCGCATGCCCACAGCTCCCGCGGACGGCCACGACCGTATCCGCGTTCTGATCATAGGAGTTCATGGTGGAAGAGGTGGAGGACGAGCCGCTGTTCGCCGAGCGGGTCGCCGGGATCGACGTCGGCAAGGCCGCGATCATGGTCACCATCCGGGTGCCCGGCGATGGCGGGCGGCGCCGGCAGCAGGAGACCCGGGAGTTCCGGGCCGTCCGCAAGGACCTGCTGGCGCTGGCGGACTGGCTGCGTTGCTGGGGCGTGACCAAGGTCGGCATGGAGGCGACCGGCGACTACTGGAAGCCGGTGTACTTCCTGCTCGAGCGCGAGGGCTTCGACTGCGTGCTGTATCACGCGTCCCAGGTCAAGGCGCTGCCCGGGCGGCCCAAGACGGACAAGCTGGACTCGGTGTGGCTGGCGAAGATCACCGAGCGCGGCCAGCTGCCGGGCAGCTTCGTGCCGCCGGAGGACATCCGGCGGCTGCGCACCCATACCCGCTACCGCAGGCACCTGATCCAGGCCCGCACCGCGAGAAGGAGCGATGCGAGAAGCTCCTCGAAGACGCGCACCTGAAGCTGTCCAGCGTGATCCGCGACATCCACGGCGTGTCCGGCCGGGACATGCTGACCGCGATCATCGCCGGCCAGCGCGACCCGAAGTGCTCGCGCAGCTGGCCCGCGGCCGGATGCGGGTCAAGATCCGCGAGCTGGAAGAGGCCCTGAACTGCTCGTTCTTCACCAGCCAGCACGCCTTCATCCTGGCGATGATGCTGGCGAACATCGACCACCTCACCGCGCAGGTCAGCGAGCTCTCGGCGAAGATCGAGATGCTGTGCGAGCCGTACCGCCCGGGCAGATCGCCCAGCTCGACGCGATCCCCGGCTTCGGGATCATCACCGCCCAGGACATCATCGCCGAGACCGGCACCGACATGACCGTCTTCCCCACCGCCGGGCACCTGTGCTCCTCGGCCCGCCAGCCCCCAGGTCAGCCCGTCCGCCGGCAAGCGCAAGGGCCGCAACGCCACCGGCACCGGCAACCCCTACATCGGCGCCGCGCTCGGCGAGGCCGCCATCGGCGCCGGCCTCACCCAGACCTTCCTGGGCGCCAAGTACCGGCGGCTGGTCCGGCACATGCC
>CAWJDK010000014.1:0-35462 GCA_963841585.1 uncultured Actinomycetes bacterium | reverse complement strand
CCTTCCTGCTGCGCCGGGGGTGCTGGGACTACCAGGCCCGGGCCAGCCGGGCCGCCCTGGCCGCCGCCCGCCTGGCCGGCGACGCGGCCGGGGAGGCGCACGCGCTGCTCCTGCTGGCGCTCGGCGATGCCAGGTCCGGCCGTCGTGACGCCGCCGCCAGCGCGTTCCGCGAGTCGCTGCGGCGGCTCGAGGCGGCCGGCGGCTACCATCGCAGCCAGGTGACCGGGCACAGCAGCCTGATCTGGATCGCCGAGCAGCAGGAGCGCTACGAGGACATGCTCGATCATGCCGTGCGGGCGCTCGGGCTATCCCGTGCCGCCGGCGACCAGACCTTGGAGATCATGAGCCTCAACGACGTCGGCTACAGCCACGCACGGCTCGGGAACTACGGGCAGGCCATCGTCTACTGCGGGCAGGCCCTGGCCGGCAGCCGGGCCGCCGGGGAACGCAACTGGGAGTCCGCCGCCTGGGACAGCCTTGGCTACATCCATCACAAGCTCGGCGATCACCAGCGCGCCGTCACCTGCTACGAACGCTCCCTCGATCTGTGCCGGGAGCTCACCGACCGGTACAACGAGGCGGGCACGCTCGATCGTCTTGGCGACGTCCACCTCAGCGCGGGCGACGGGCGCGCGGCCCGCTGGGCGTGGACTCAGGCGCTGCGCACGCTGGACGAACTCGGGCACCCCGACAGCGAACGGGTCCGGGCCAAGATCCGCGGGCCCGGCGACCGGCTGCCGGCCGTCATCTAGCTCCGGTGCGCGGCGGCTTTGCCGTTCGCGGTCAGCAGTTCGGCGGCGTGGTCGGGGACATAGGCCTGCATGTCCCTAGGCGTCCGGATGTAGCCCTGGGCGGGCGGTCGCGGCGGCAGTTTCAGTGATGGCTGCTTTACCTGGTGGTAAGGGATCGTGCTGAGCAGGTGGGCGATCATGTTGATCCGGGCGCGCCGCTTGTCGTCGCTCTCCACCACGTGCCACGGCGCCTCCGGGATGTCGGTGTGCACGAACATCTCGTCTTTGGCCCGGGAGTAGTCCTCCCAGTGGGTGATCGACTCCAGGTCCATGGGCGAGAGCTTCCAGCCGCGCAGCGGGTCGTGCAGCCGGGACTCGAACCGTTGCTGCTGCTCCTCGTCGCTGACCGAGAACCAGTACTTGCGCAGCAGGATGCCGTCCTCGACCAGCAGCCGCTCGAAGATCGGGCACTGGTGCAGGAACCGGCTGTACTCCTCCTTGGTGCAGAACCTCATGACGTGCTCCACGCCCGCCCGGTTGTACCAGCTGCGGTCGAACAGGACCAGTTCGCCGGCGGCGGGCAGGTTTTCCGCGTAGCGCTGGAAGTACCACTGGGTGCGCTGCCGTTCGGTCGGGGCCGGCAGCGCGGCGATCCGGGCGAGCCGGGGGTTGAGGTACTCGGTCACCCGCTTGATCGTGCCGCCCTTGCCGGCCGCGTCGCGGCCCTCGAAGATGACCACGACCCTGGCGCCCTCCGCGCGCACCCACTCCTGCATCTTCACCAGTTCGCCCTGCAGGCGGAACAGCTCGGTCTCGTACAGGTGCCTGGGTAGCTTGCGTGAATGGTCGAGCTGCTGAGCCGCCTTCTTGCCGCTGTCCTTGACCTTGCCTGGCATCCCCGCGTTCTCCCTTGTCCGCGCCCTCTCGCCGGTGCCCGGGGGAACCCGCCGCGATTGTGCTGGCCGGGGGGGCGACCCCCGGGAACCCCCCGACTAGTATGACCGACGTGAGCGACGATGAGCTTTACCGCCAGTATGAGACGATCAACCTGTATCGTCGCGGTCCGGGGGCGAAGGTCGAGCTGAACCGCCCCGAGCGGATGAACGCCTGGAGCCGGCAGTTCTCCGTCGACCTGCGTGACGCTATCACAGAGGTCACCGAGAATCCCGACGTCCGGGCGGTCCTCGTGACCGGCGCTGGGCGGGCCTTCTCCAGCGGCGCCGACCTGAAGGAAGCCGCCGAGGACGCCGGCGGCGGCGCGGTGGACGTGCACAAGATCCTGACCGAGCGGTACCACCCGCTGATCACCGGCATCCGGCGGATGCCTAAGCCGGTCATCGCCGGGGTCAACGGTCCCGCGGCCGGGATCGGGCTCTCCCTCGCGCTGGCCTGCGACCTGGTAGTAGCGGCCGAGTCCGCGTACTTCTCGCTCGCCTTCGTCAACATCGGGCTGGTGCCCGACGGCGGCTCGTCGCTGTTCGTGCCGTCCCGGGTGGGATTCGCCCGGGCCGCCGAGCTGGCCATGCTGGGAGAACGGCTGGACGCCCGCAGGGCGCTCGACTGGGGCCTGATCAACCGCGTCTGGCCGGACGAGGAGTACCCGTCGCAGGCGGAGGCGCTGCTCGACCGGCTGGCCGCCGGCGCCACCAGGTCCTACGCCGGGACCAAGCGCCAGCTCAACAAGTGGCTGTACGAGCACATGGACGCCCAGCTCGAGTTCGAGGCTGGCATCCAGAAGGAGATGGCCGCCTCCGGCGACTTCGCTGAGGGACTGGCGGCCTTCGCCGAGAAGCGGCCGCCCCGGTTCCGCGGCGCCTGAGCCGTCCGGCCCCGGCGAGATCTTGGACACGGCTCAGCTCGAGCGGGTCTACCGGGCCGAAGCGCCCCGGATCACCGCCGCGCTGGCCGCGCGGATCGGTGACGTGGGGCTCGCCGCCGACGCCGTCCACGACGCGTTCGTCGAGGCCCTCGAGCACTGGCGGGACGCCCCCCCGCCCAACCCGGGCGGCTGGCTGGCCACCACCGCCCGCCGCAAGGCGATCGACCGGCTCCGCCGGGCCCGGGCCGGCCAGGAGAAGCTGGCCCTGCTGGCGGCGACCGCCACCGATATCTGCCCGGAGACCGAGGGCGCCGACGACGAGCTGCTCGGCATGATCTTCGCCTGTTGCCATCCCGCGTTGCCGCGCGAGTCGCAGATCGCGCTCACGCTGCGCGCCGTCTGCGGCCTGACCACGGCCGAGATCGCGACCGCCTTCCTGGTCGCCGAGCCCGCGATGACGCAGCGGCTGCTGCGTGCGCGCAAGGCCCTACGGGCCGCGGATGCAGACATGCGCGTCCCCGACCCCGACCAGCTGGCCGATCGGCTGGCCGAGGTGCTGGCCGTGGTGTACCTGGTCTTCAACGAGGGCTACCTGGCCAGCGCGGGCCAGCAGCCGGCCCGGCGGGATCTGGCCGCCCAGGCGGTGTCGCTGACCAGGCTGCTGCACCGGCTGATGCCGCGCGAGCCCGAAGTCCTCGGCCTGCTCGCGCTGCTCCTGCTGCACGAGTCGAGGGCCGCGACCCGGTTCGACGGCTGGGGCCGCCTGGTCCGGCTCGCGGACCAGGACCGCACCCGCTGGAACCGTGAGCTGATCGCGGAGGCCACCGGATTGCTCGACCGCGCGCTGGCGCTGCGCGCCCCCGGCCCCTACCAGGTCCAGGCGGCCATCGCCGCGCTGCACGCGCAGGCCCCCGACTATGAGCACACCGACTGGGCCCAGATCCGACTGCTCTACGACCGGCTGCAGGCCATGATGCCGTCGCCGGTCGTGCTGCTCAACCGGGCCGTGGCCACCCGTTACGTGGTCGGCCCCGAGGCCGCGCTGGCCGAGATCACACCGCTCGCCGCCGATCTCGACGGATACCGGCTGTTCCACGCCCTGCGGGCCGGCCTGCTGACCGGCCTGGGCCGCGACGACGAGGCCCGCGAGGCCAGCGAGCGGGCGCTCGCGCTGGCCGGCAACCCGGCCGAGCGCGAGCTGCTCGCCCGCCGCCTCTCGTTCTGACCGCCTCTACCTGACTGGCTCGGTCACATCTCCACGATCGGGCGGACCTCGACCGTCATCCAGCCCTTGTCTACCCCGGGCCAGCTGCTGGCGATCTCGACGGCCTCCTCGATGGTGTCGGTCTCCAGCATCGAGTACCCGCCGAGCGCCTCCTTGGTCTCCATGAACGGGCCGTCGGTGACGCCGCTGGCGCGGACCGTCTTGGCCGTGGCCGGCGAGGCCAGCTGGTGCCCGGTCTCGACGAGCTTGCCCGAACCGCCGCCGCCCTTCTCGTACCAGGCCCCGATCTCGGCGTACCAGGCCTGGCCTTCCGCCTCGGTCATGTTCCTGGCCGCCTCCGTGTTCAGCAGCAGGATGACGTACTTCATGGTTGCCTCCGATTTTCCCGGTGTCGTTTCGCGGGGCGCCTCGCTGGCATCCCCGCATCCGTTCCACGAACGCCGCGCCGCCGTTTCCGACACGGCCGCGGAAAACTTTTCAAGAATTCCGCCCGCTGGCGGTCAGCCTCGACTCCACCGTCAGGACGGCCTCGTAGCGCCGCTGGATGTCGGCCCGGTCGCTGGCCTCGGGCACCGAGCGCTCGCACGCCCGGTTGATCATCTGCGCCTGCTCGAGCAGCACCCGGCGCTGGCCCTCGGTGGTTGTCTCGGCCATGATCCGCGCCAGCGCTTCGAGCATCCGGATCATCACGGCTGGCTGGCCGAGGCTGGACTGCCTGAGCTTCTCGAACGAGCGCTGCACCAGCCGGTCGTAGGACGGCTCGGCCGCGATGACCCTGATGAACCCCCGGTCGTCCCGGTGCACCCGCGCCGGATGCCACTGGGCCACGATCTGGCAGAGGTTCTCCCCGAGCCAGTCGATGCAGGTCAGCGCCGTAAAGGTGTCGTTCACGGCCGCGGACAGCGCGCGCAGCGCGATCTCCACCAGCTGGTCGATGCCGAACGACACGTCCTGGCTCAGCGTCCGGTACGGGCCCACGATGTGCGCCCGGCCCAGCGCGTGGCGGACCAGCGGGGCCGTCTCCGGCGGCCAGACCGTCGCGAACCGGTGCCCGCGCACGATGAAGTGCCCGGGCCGGTACTCCAGGTTGATCACCGCGTCCGCCTCGGTGGCCAGCCGGACCAGGTCCTGGTGCTTGATGAACTGCAGGTATCCGCTGACCGGCGCGAGCAGCACCGCACCGCCTGCCTCGGTCCTGGCCACCAGCTCGGTCGCGGTCGGCCCGGCCTTTGGGTGCGGGTCGGGGTTCCCGCTGCCTTGCTCGCTGATCGCCTCGGTCAGGTCGGCGGCGATGCTCGCGATCACCTGGGGCAGCTGGATCGAGATGGCCGTGTGATGGATGAAGTAGATGAGCACGGCCAGGTCGACGACCATCAGCGCGAGCGTGACCGTCACGCTGACGTGCGGCACGAACTCGCCGTGCGAGCCGACCCCGATCGAGGCCAGCACCAGCACCGCGTACACGAACGTGGCCACGAACGTGCCCAGCGTCACCTGCGTGCCGCGGTCGCGGATGAAGTTCCGCAGCATCCGCGGCCCGAACTGGGTCGAGGCCAGCGTCAGGGTGACCAGGATGATGGAGAAGACCACTCCGACCACGGTGATGATGGCGGCCGCGATGGTGGTGAGGATCTGCCGGGCCGCGTCCGCGCTGCCGCTGATCACCCAGCCCGGCAGCGTGAAGTCGCCGTGGTAGGCGCCCCGGTCGACGGCGATCGTCGCCACGAACAGCACGATCGCGGCCACGACCTCCAGGGCGGGCACGAACCACAGGCTGGTGCGCAGCACCTCCCGGCGCCAGTGCGAGCCCAGCCCCGATGACAGGACGCCACGGTACATGTCGGAATCTTGTCACGGGCACGGCCGCACCGTTAGATGTGGTTGCTTGCCACCCGGGCCCGGCGAATTTAGCGTGCTTGGCATGCCACACGCCCTGACGGAGCTCAGCCTCGCCGAGGTCACCAGGCCCGCGTCCGAACCCGCCCACGAGATCCGCGCCGCCAGGCGGGAACCTGGCCGCAGCCTTCCTGCACCAGGCGGGCGCCGTTGGCGGGGACGCCGCCGTCCGGGAAGCCGATGCACAGGCCGCTGCCCGGATTCGACACCTCGTAGAACCGGCTCCCAGAGGCGCACCCGGTACCGCCGGCACAGAACAAGGACCAGCGCTGCGGCGCCCCCGTCCCACACCGCCCCCGCACCCCGCACCCCCGCCCCACACCGCCCCGCGCCCGCGCGCCCGCGCCCCGCACCGCCCCCCGCGCCCGCGCCCGCGCCCTACACCCCCCGCGCCCCCGCGCCCGCGTCCCCGCCCCTGCACCGCCGGCTGGGCTTGTCGGTGCTCCAGCGCTCCTGAGCGCCTCGTGACTGGTGTTTCACCGTTGGCTACCCGGCCCGGTCCGTTCATACGGCCTGGATGTCCCAGCCATGTTGTTCTAGCTGCATGAATGGGACATTCACATCGTATGTATTGGTATGGGTGATGCCAGAGTGACTGATGCCGTTTTCTTTCCCCCGCGACACTGACCCGGGCTGACAAGGCCGGTGTTCCTGCGTTTCCTGAACGCTCTCGTGATAGGCAGAGCTCAGAGCGGCAGGCCGTCCTCGAGCAGGGCCAGGCCCTGGTCGATGCGCGCGAACATGTCCACGATCTGCCGGTCGCTCGACCAGCCTTCCCACGGCATGGTGATGGACATGATGACGCCGACGATCGCGCCGGCGACGGCGCGCACGGCCAGGTCGTCCGCCGGGCGCCCGGTCCGCTTGGCCAGGGCCTCGCTGATCACCGCGATTGTGCGGGCGAACTCGTCCATGGCCCTGGCCCTGACCTCCGGCACGGTCATGGTGAAGGTCGAGGTCTGCCGGAGCACGTCGAGGTCGGCCTCGCTGTAAGACTCGACTACCTCCCGGGTGGCGGCGCGGACGGCGGCGATCGGGCCGAGCCCGGGCGGCTGCCGCTCGAATGCCTCGACCATCCGGGTGTCCATGTCGTCCTGCAGGATCAGGTCTTCCTTGGTGGGGAAGTACCGGAAGAACGTGCTCGGTGACACCTCCGCCGCCGCCGCGATCTGCTCCACGGTGGTGCGCTGGTAGCCCTGCTCGCCGAAGAGCCGGAGCGCGTGCTCCCTGATGGCAGCACGCGTCCTGGCCTTCTTCCGCTCGCGCAAGCCGCTTGGCCGGCCCTGGCTCGCGGTGAACACTTCTGTCACGCTTCCAATTCTGCCCGTTCCTGGCCGCTTTCATGAAGAACGGCGTCCTCCGGGCCGGCGACTTCGGTGCCGTCGGCCCGCCGGGGCAGGAAGAGGACCGCCAGGATGGCGCTGACCAGCGCGATCCCGGCGCAGACCCAGAGCATCGTGTCCATCCCGGTGACGAACGCGTGCCGCACCGAGTAGAGCAGCGACGCCGAGCCGGCCTGGTGCGCGATCGCGACGCCCGCCACCACGCTGCTCTTGGCCGCCGACGCGGCCGCTTCGGGCAAGCCGGTCACGACCAGGTGGCTGCGGTACACCGAGAGAAGCACGGTGCCGAGCACCGCCACGCCGATGGTGGCGCCCACCTGCCGCATGGCCGAGATCAGGGCCGAACCCGCGCCGCTGCGCTCCGCCGACAGGGCGGACAGGGCGGCGTTCATCGTCTGCGGCATGGCCAGCCCCAGGCCGAGACCGAACACCGCGAACCAGGCAGCCGCGAATCCGGTACCGCTGCTGACCGTGGTCGTGGCGCCGAACCCGAGTGTGATCGCCATGACCGTGAAACCCACCGCGACCAGCCCTTTCACACTGGCCAGCGGCGCCCTGGCGGTCCCGTCGGCGGCCTGCCGCGGCGAAGCCAGCCGGGTGCTGCCGATCATGCCGATCACCATGCCGCCGATCATCGGCAGCAGCCGGAGCCCGCTTCCCATCGCGTCCGCCCCGCGGACCTCCTGGAAGTACTGGGGCATCGCGAAGAAGATGCCGAACATCGCGAACGAAACCAGCGTGGCCAGGATGGTGCCCCAGGTGAAACCGGCTGACCGGAACAACCGGAGCTCGATCAGCGGGCGGATCGCGCCCCCGCGCAGTGATCCGCCGGATCCGGTCCGGTCGCGCCCGGTCAGCCAGCGCTCCCACGCCACCAGCGCGGCGAGCACCACGGCCCCCACCGCGATGGTGGCCAGCGCCGCGGCGTCGGTCCAGCCGTCCTGGCCAGCCTTGATGAATCCGTAGGTCAGCCCGGCCAGCCCCGCACTGGACAGGATCACGCCGACGATGTCGATCCCCGGCCGGTCCGCGCTGCGCGACTCGGGCAGGAGCAGCGCGACGGCGATCACGGCCAGCACTACCACCGGCACGTTGATCAGGAAGACCGAGCCCCACCAGAAGTGGTCGAGCAGGTAACCGCCGACGATCGGGCCGATCGGGAAGCTGATGAAGGTGGCCGACGCCATCAGCGCGATCGCCTTCTGCCGCTCCTCCGGAGAGAACAGCACCGGGATCACCGAAAGCGACAACGGGAAGATGGCCGCGGCGCCGATCCCGAGCATCGCCCGCGCCGCGATCAGCTCGCCGGCGCTGGCCGCATACGCGCACGCCACCGAACCGATCCCGAACAGGACGAGCGCGGCCAGCAGGACCTTCTTGCGTCCTAGCCGGTCGCCCAGCAGGCCGGCGGGCAGCATCGCGGCCGCCAGTACCAGGCTGTATGCGTCGGAGATCCACTGCAGGTCGCTGCTCGAGGCGTGCAGGTCGGTCGCAATCGTCGGCAATGCCAGGTTGAGCACGGTCAGGTCAAGCCCGACGACGAGCACGCTGGCTGCGATGGCGACCAGCGCCCACCACTTGCGAGCCGGGTTCCCCGCCATGACAGTCACACCCCTTCGGCAGTCACACCTTTTTGGAAGTTACTGTCAAAAGTATGCGTCAGTCATTTGGTAGTGTCAACCGAATACTTCGGGTCTGCCATGAGACCGGCAGCCGGGGCCGGGGGCCGGGAACGGGAGGCGGGAGCCGGGAGCCGGGATCGCGTGCGATCGTCTCGAGATGCGACAGGAACGGACGTGCTAACGGCGGATGGTAGCGTCATGACCGGTGATGCCTTGTGAGCGTTAACATTCAGGCTAGGCGCGACCGAGCCAGGGACAACCGGGCGTACGTGCGCGCGCTGCTGGCCGAACGCCAGCCTGGGTACGCAGCGCTCCTGCGCGCGGTCGAACGGCAGGTGGATCGGGAGCGGCCGCATGATCCATGTGACCGGAGGCGCACCATGAACACGGCATGGCTCTATCACCCGGACGGCTCCGGATGCGTTGATGGCTGGTCGTGCCAGGAGCAGGACCACACCAGCATCCCGCCGCGATGCGGCGCCCGGGCCACCGCCCGGCCGGTCGGCTGCGAGCTCCCGAAGGGCCATCCGGGCCCGCACCTGCTCTTCACGGACGGGGAGTGCTGCGGCGCCGGGGACGGGCATCCATCCGCCCTGGTGTCCTAGCGACCCGCCCGCCCGAGATAACCGCCCGCCTCCCGCTCGGCCCCAGCTAACCCTGGAGGCGGTTCAGCAGCGCGGTGCCGTCGGGGCTGCCGAGGCCCGAACAGGCGTCCCAGCCCGGGCCGGCCTTGTAGGCGCCGTTGTCACCGCTGGTGATATCGCGGAAGCCCGCCATGCTGACGCCGGGCGCAACCCCCGCGTACAGGAGCGTCTGGACCAGGCCGAACCGCTGGCCGGTCGCCTCCGCGAGCCGGCCGATCAGCGACGCCCACAGCGGGGCAACCGCGCTGGTGCCACCCACGACCTGAGCCTGGCCGCCGGAGTAGATCTGGTAGCCGGTGGCCGGGTCGGCGTTGCCCGCCACGTCCGGCACCCCGCGCCCGCCGGCCCCGACCCCAGAAGCTGGCGAGCCGCCGGCCTGGGGCGGCACGCCGGCGTCCGCCTGCCAGGACGGCAGGTCGTATTGATCGCTGACCCCGCCACCGCCCGCACCCTCGTTGGCCGCCGTCTCGTTCCACACGACCTCGGAGCTGATCACGCCGGTGGCCGGGTCGGCCAGGAGCTTGGTCCCGCCGCAGCCCAGCGCGTGCGGGCTGGACGCGGGGAAGTCCACGTGCTGCTGCCCGTCGCCCACGGCGTCGTCGCTGCCGTTGTCCCCGGAGGCGACGCATACGGTGATGCCGAGCGCGGCCGCGTCGGCCAGCTCCGAGTCCATGGCGTCGCGGCTCTGCGCGGTCCACGAGTCCTCGGACTGGCCCCAGCTGATCGAGATCGCGATCGGCGCCGGGGTGGCCTGCGCGGCCTCGGCGATCGCGTCGACGAATCCGCTGTCGGTATTCGGCGCGAAGTAGACCACCTGCGCCGCGCCCGGCGCGGCCGCCCCGATGACGTCGATGTCCAGCGCCACCTCAATGTCGGCGCCGTTCGGATCCGACCCCGGCGCGTTGGACCCGCCGTCCACGCCGACCGCGGTGACGGACGGGACAGCGAGGCCCAGACCGCCGAAGTAGGTGTCGAGGTCACTGCCGGAATAGCCGCCGCCGAGCTCGATGACCGCGATGGTCTGGCCCGCGCCGGTGGTCCCGGCCGGGAACTGGTAGATGTCGGCCACCTGGTTCGGCGTGTAGGTCTGGCCCGGCGCGGCCGCGGCGTCCCTGACCCGGAAGTGCGGGCTGGCCTGCGGCCGGGTGTCCAGCCCGAGCACCGCGAGCACGACGCCGGCCAGCGAGGCCGGCACGAACAGCGGGCCCTGCCGGTAGCGATGGGTGACCGTCCCGCGGCCGTTCGGTGCCGGGCTGCTGACCTGCCGCAGCTCGGTGCCGAACGCGCTGGACAGCTGCCCCAGCGGGCCGGCCACCTTGATCCGGCGGCTGGGCGGATCCACCGCGGTGATCTCAAGCCCCAGGCCGGTCAGCGTCCGCTGGACCAGGTCCACATCGGCCGGATCGGCCCCGTACCGCTCGGCCAGCTCCTCCCGGGTCAGGACGGTGTGGCTCTCGAGGATAGCGTCGGGAAGCTCGGCCCGGCGGCGCAGCACCAACGTCAGCTCGGCCCGCTCGTAGCTGTCCAGCTCGCCGGCCGGCGCGGCGCCGGCCAGCGGTGCGCGCTCGCTGCCGGCCAGCTGGACCAGGGGATGAGATTCTTCCGGCATGGTCAGCTCCTGCCTCGTCGGGTTATGCACGCGCACCGTCCGTTCGGAATATATTTCCGTCCCGAACGGACGTGGGTGGCAGTTTCCCGAGAATGGGAAAACATGCCGGCCATGTGCTCGTCGCCGGAAATGCGCTGGTCCTGAACGGGCGTGACCCGGATAGCGGGTGTGGTGGTGGCGGCGCCAGCGACGGCGGTGGCCGGCGCCACCACCACCACGTCTCGGGTCAGGCGCTCACGGCGCTCCGGTGTCCGGAGGTCGCCGAGCGCACCTGACGATCCCGCTCGCCCGCCCGGCGCCGGGCCAGCCAGGTCCCGGTGAGGATGAGGCTCGCCACCAGCAGCGGCGGCAGGTAGAGCAGGGGGATGGAGGACGGGATGATCGCCGAGCCGTCACCCGGCGGGCCGAACAGGTCGGCGGCTAGTTTTTCCTGCCACAAGAACGCATACGGGATCACCGGGATGGCCAGCAGCGCGAGGACGCGCCGGCTGATCGGGGCACGCAGGCAGGCGGCCGCGACGGTGATCAGGACCGCGGCGATCAGCAGATCGGCGGGCAGGCCGGCCACCTTGCCGCCGAAGTGGTCGA
Source organism: uncultured Actinomycetes bacterium (assembly GCA_963841585.1). Lineage (GTDB taxonomy): Bacteria > Actinomycetota > Actinomycetes > Streptosporangiales > Streptosporangiaceae > Palsa-504. The sequence goes on along the minus strand of CAWJDK010000014.1, from coordinate 23,985 downwards.
ACCGGGGCGGCGCCCCGTCGCCTAGAGGGCCGAACCACGCGTCGCCGCCCACGCTGAACGCGCCGAGGATCAGGGCCCCGGCGCCGACCAGCGCGGCGCCGCTCCTGGTGAGCAGGGCCAGGCCGCGGCCTGGGCCGGGGGAGAGGAGCAGCGCTACCGCGGCGGTGCAGGAGAGCAGGACGGTGAACGCCACCGCCGGGTCCGCGTACCCGGCGAAGGCCGGTACGGCGCCCGCGGCGATCTGCCCGGTCGCGGTGGCGAGCGCGCCGAGCCCGGCCAGCCACCGTAGCTGCAGCAACACGAGTACGGTGACCCCGGGAGCGCCGACGGCCATCGGCAGGTCGGCCAGCCCGAGGCTCGCGCTGACCCCCCAGTGCGGATGCCCGGTGATGCTGCTCGCCACGGCCTGCGGGATGTGGAATTCGGTCAGCGCGGCCACCAGCAGCAGCAGCGGCGCGATCACGCTGACCACGGCCAGGGCGTCGCTCCAGCGCTGGTCGCGCACCGTCCAGGATAGCCAGCGCGTCCGCCGGATGCGGTTCAGCGCCATCCGGCCGCGGATCCGCAGCGCGCCGGTGATGAGGTCCGCGACGTCGGCCGCGTGCTGGCCGGAACGCACCGCCCAGGCCACCGGGTTCGGCGCCGGAGGCGGCGCGTCACCGTCGGCGGCGAGCAGCACGCCGACCATTTCCTCGGCGTGCTCCCGCCGGTGGTCCTTGGGGTACAGGGCCAGCAGTCGCCGGTAGCGCTTCTCCCTCCGGCTGTCCCTGGTCGCGGTGACGGTCATCTGGTGTCTCCCGCGCCGTAGGCGAGCCGCTCCGGTCCGATCATGCGCGTCCCTCCGGCCAGGCCCAGACGGCTAGCGGCGACGGCGGCGTTGGCGCGCAGACGGCGCACCTCGGCTGCGAGTCCCTCGGTCCCCTCGTCGGTGATCCGGTAGTAGCGGCGCAGCCGTCCGTCCACGACCTCTTCTTTGTCGCCGGTCACCAGGCCGTCCGCCTTCAGCCGGTCCAGGGCCGCGTACAAGGTGCCTGCCCGGAGCCTGACCCGGCCGTCGGAGATCCGCGTCACGTCGGTCATGATCCCGTAACCGTGCTGGGCCCCCGCCGCCAGCGCGGTCAGGATCAGGAACGTCGGCTCCTGCATGGACTGCTTGCTCACAGAACTTGTATATGCCGATGAACGGCACATATCAACTCCTGCGCTCATCATCGGGCCAACCAAGAACCAAGGGTGACCGTTCCCGTACTACTTGTTGCGATTTGCCGGATCCCTGGGTCATGATGAAGCAGTCAGCAAAGGCCAGCGAGAGGGTACCGTGGCGGCGCGAGCCACGTTCCGCGACGTGTTCGCGGTCCGCGAGTTCCGGGCCCTGTGGTTCTCCGAGCTCCTGTCGGTGGCGGGCGACCGTCTCGCCCTCGTCGCGCTCACCCTGCTGGTATACGACCGGACCAGATCGCCGCTGCTCGCGGCCATTACCTATGCGGCCGGCTACGTGCCGTGGGTGATCGGCGGGCTGTTCCTGACCGATCTGGCCGACCGGCGGCCCCGTCGCACGGTGATGGTCGCCTGCGACGCGGTGCGGGCCGTCCTCGTCGCGGTCATGGCGGTGCCAGGCGTTCCGCTGCTCGCCCTGGTCGCACTGTTGTTCGCAACCACGATGTTCACCCCCCCGTTCGAGTCGGCGCGGGCCGCCGTCACCCCCGACATCCTGCCGGGTGATCTCTACGTCCTCGGCGCCGCGGTGACCCAGACGACCTTCCTGGCCGCTCAGGTGGCCGGAGCGGTCGGCGGGGGCGTGGCGGTGGCCTTCGTCGGCACCCGCCCCGCGCTGGCCATCGACTCCGCCACGTTCGTGCTGTCGGGCTTGCTCATAGCGTTCGGCCTCCGGGCCAGGCCCGCCGCCGCCAGGCCGGACACGGTCCAGTCGTCTCCGTGGGGGCGCGTCCGGGAGGGCTTCCGCCTGGTGTTCAGCAACCCGGCGCTGCGCACCCTGCTGGGTTTCGGCTGGCTGGTGGCCTTCTACACGGTCCCCGAGGGGGTCGCCGCCCCGTACACGGCGAGACTCGGCGGAGGGCCGATCGCGACCGGCCTGGTGCTGGCGTCCACGGTGCTCGCTACCACGATCGTGACCCCCCTGTTCAGCCGGTTCGTCCGGGCCCGGCAGCGGCTGGCCCTGATGGGCCCGCTGGCCGTACTCACCTGCGCGACGCTGGTCCTCACGGCCTTCCAGCCGGGTCTGGCCGTCTCACTTGTCATCTTTTCCCTGTCGGCCGCGTTCGGCTCGTACCAGATCGCAGCCAATACCGCCTTCGTCATCAGGGTGCCCAACGAACGGCGATCTCAGGCATTTGGCCTGGCCAACATGGGTGTGGTGGTCGGCCAGGGGGCCGCCTTCGTGGCGGCCGGCGCCGCAGTCGAGGTGATGTCCCCGGCAGTCGTCATTGCTATTAGCGGAGCTGTCGGGGCTGTTATTGCCGTTGTCCTGACGCTCCAGTGGCGTCACGCGTCACCACCCGGCGGCCGCCATGCCGCCAGACGGCGCACTGGCCACGCCGCGGCCAGGAAGTCGGTGCCGCTCCGCGGGTGCTGATAGATCTGAAGGGGTCGAGGTTCGAAGGGTTCGAAGGGGTCAAGTCCACGTGTCGCGCATCGCGAACGCTCCTCTCGGGGCCTGCTGACTTGATGCGATCGAGGACGAACTCAGGTCCACTGGGCGCGCATGAGTCGTCTCCCTCCGGCAGTAGATGAACCCATGCCACAGCCACCCTGGCGCGGGTACGCCGGGTAATCGCGGCTCGTCAGACACCATTTAGCGCCTCTGAATGACGCCCTGTACCCGAATCGGACGCAATAGTGCCCAAGATGGCTACCGATGGGTTAAGGTAGCTATACGGAGCTAGTCCTTTACGGTGAGCTGCCGGCTAGACAGGAGCCTGTCGCGTCCCATCCGGAACGGTGGACCATGGAAGCCTCGTCCGTCACTCGGCACCCGTTTGGGCCTGCCGTGGTCCGGAACTGGGCGTGGTGGCAGCTTCCTCCGTTGCTCCGCGGCTACGTCGGGGCCGTTCCGCTCACCGCGCTCGTCATAATGGCGTACGCGGCGTCGCAGACCACCTGGACCGTTCATGACCTGCTCGAGTTCCTGCTGCTGCTGGTCTGCGGCATGGTCTCGGTCGCGGCCACCCCGCGGGTCGCGTACGTCACGCCCGGCGTGACCAGGGACTTCCTCACCGCCTGGGTGCTCCCGGTGGCGATCGTGCTGCCGCCGGTCTACGCCATGCTCACCCCGATCCCGCTGCAGGTGCTCACCCAATGGCGGGTGCACAAGGGCGTGGTCTACCGCCGGGTCTTCACCGCCGGCGCCATCAGCCTGACCTACGGGGCGGCGTCCCTGCTGTTCCGCCAGTTCCCCGATTCCTTCGCCGGCAGCTCGATCGGCTCCGGGACGCACGCCATCACCTGGGTCCTGGCCGTCGCCATCTGCGAGCTGGTCGGCGGCTTCGGCCACAAGTTCCTGATCATGGCGGCGATCAGGCTGAGCGACCCCGCGGTGAGGCTGGCCGAGCTGTTGCTGAACCGCGAGGCGCTGCAGGCCGATTTCGCCGAGTTCGATCTCAGCCTCCTGATCACCGTGGTCGTCGCCGTCACCCCGGTGCTCGCCATCGCCGCCGTCCCGACTGTGCTGCTGGCCCGCCGCTTCATCATGCACGCCGGGCTGCTGGCCGCCTCCCGGATCGACACCAAGACCGGGCTGCTCAACGCGTCCACCTGGGAACGGGAGGCCGAGGTCGAGATCTCCCGGGCGGTCCGGATGCACATCCCGCTGGCCGTGGCTCTCGTGGACATCGATCACTTCAAGGTGGTCAACGACACCTACGGTCACCTGGTCGGGGACAAGGCACTCCGCGCGGTGACCGACGCCCTGCAGAGCCAGCTGCGCGGCTACGACCTGGCCGGGCGGTTCGGCGGCGAGGAGTTCGCGGTGCTGCTGGCGCAGGCGCGCGAGCAGGACGCGCTCAACGTGGCCGAACGGCTCCGTGCGCACATCGCCGGGCTGTCCATCCCCGTCGATGACGGGGACGAATCGGCCGGCCGCGTCCAACTCACCATCTCGGTCGGCGTCGCGTCCCTGGACGGCGAGAGCCGGGAGCTGACCGACCTGCTCGCCGCCGCCGACGCCGCCTTGTACCACGCCAAGGAAACCGGCCGTAACAAGACCCACGTAATCTCCGCAACCTCGCAGAGCGCCTAGGACCCCTCACCCCCCTGCCGCCCCGCCCGCGCCGCTGTCCCCGCTCCCACGCCGCTGTCCCCGCTCCCACGCCGCTGTCCCCGCTCCCACGCCGCTGCCGCCCGCCCCCGCGGCCCTCTTACCGTCCCCGCCGCCTCGTGTTCCGCGCCGAGCCGTGCCGCCTAGCGGGGCGATCCTCTCAATCATCTCGGATCCCTCTAGCCATACCAGCCCCAGCCGATCGCGCCAGCAGCCGGATCATAAGGCGTGAATGTCCCATTCATGCAGCTAGGACGACATGAATGGGACATTCACATCGTATGATTGGCCGTCGCGCCGCCCTCATAGATTACTCATCAGACGCAGTAGAGACCTTCAGGCCCGATAGCATCATGGACAGAGGCCGGGCCTCCTCCAGCTGACCTTCCAGGTGACGCGATGCCCAGCCCAGGCCAGGCGATGCCCAGGCGATGCCCAGGCCAGGCCAGGCCAGGCCAGGCGATGCGATGCGATGCCGAGGCAGCACGACACGAACGCGGCATCCACGTATCGTGCATCGTCCGACGCTGACCCCGGCGAGTGCGGCTGGGCCGCCCGGTTCCGCCGATATTGCTCTCAATTGGCAAGGATCTTGCCCGGAATCGGGCAAGATCCTTGCCTTAAGTGCGATCCGGCTAGTAAGAAGGGGGCATGTCTGGTCCCCGTGGTCCCAGAGCTCCGGCGGACCCCTTCCCGCAGGACCTCGCACGCTACCTGGCCGCCTCGACCGGCCTGCCGCAGCCGACCGCGGCCCGGGTCATCGCCGACGTGGCGACGTACTTCAGAGAGACGGTCGAGGACTACGTGCGCAGGCGGCACGCCGAACTCCATGCGCGCCAGCACAAGAACGACGAGATCTGGCCGCTGATCGCGGCCGAGCTCGGGCAGCGCAGGTTCGCGGCGCCCGCCCTGTCGGAGCGCCAGCTCCGGCGCATCGTCTACCACTAGCACCATCCGTCGACCACTAGCGCCAGCCAGAGGGGTGAGCTCGAAGTGTGCGGAATCGTGGGGTACATCGGCCGCAGGGACGCGGTGCCGGTGCTGCTCGAGGGGCTGCGGAGCCTGGAGTACCGCGGCTACGACTCGGCCGGCCTGGCCGTCATCCACCGGAACCGGCTCCAGGTCACCAAGACGGCCGGCCGGGTCCAGGACCTCAGGGACCGGGTCAGCGACCGGACCCGCGCCACCATCGGTATCGGCCACACCAGGTGGGCCACCCACGGTGAGCCGAACGAGGTGAACGCCCACCCGCACACCGATGCCGAGGGGCGCATCGCCGTCGTGCATAACGGCATCATCGAGAACGCCGAGCAGCTCAGGGACGCGCTCTCCGCTCGGGGCGTCAAGCTCGTCAGCGACACCGACACTGAGGCGCTGGCCCACATGATCGCGGCTGAGGCCGCTGCCGGGATGAGCCTGGAGGACGCGGTCCGGCGCACATTGCGCCACGTGGAGGGCACATACGGCCTGGTCGTGCTGGACATCAAGCGGCCGAACGAGCTGGTCGTGGCGCGCAATGGCAGCCCCATTGTGCTCGGCATCGGGGACGCGGAGATGTTCGTCGCGTCCGACGTGGCGGCGCTGGTGCGCTACACCAAGCAGGTCGTGTACCTGGACGATGCCGAGGTGGCCACCGTGCACGCCGCCGACTACCTCACCTCGGCCATCGACGAGCGGGACCGGCGCGCACCGGGAGAGCGGCAGAGCAAGGAGCCGACTACGGTTGAAGCCGAGGCCGGCGACTACGAGCTCGGCTCGTTCGAGAACTTCATGCGCAAGGAGATCCACGAGCAGCCCGAGGCGCTGCGCCGGGCGCTGCGCGGTCGGCTCGACGAGCGGTTCGCCACCGCTAGGCTGGGCGGCATCAACCTGGACGCGCGGCAGCTCAGGTCGATCAGGCAGGTGAAGTTCCTCGGCTGCGGCTCGGCCTACTACGCCGGGCAGATGGGCGCGGTGCTGACCGAGGAACTGGCCCGCATTCCCTCCGACGCCGAGCCTGCCTCGGAGTTCAGGTACCGCAACCCGGTGGTGGACCCGGACACGCTCTACGTGGCGGTCAGCCAGTCCGGCGAGACGCTCGACACGCTGATGGCGGTGCAGGAACTGCGCCGCAAGGGCGGGCAGGTCATCGGCGCGGTCAACGTGGTGGGCAGCGCGATCGGCCGGGAATGCGGCCATGGGGTCTTCCTGCACGCGGGGCCGGAGATCGCCGTCTGCTCCACCAAAGCGCTGACTAACATGGCGGCTACCTTCGCCCTGCTCGCCCTGCTGCTCGGGCGGGTCCGCGACATGTCCGCGGCATCCGGCCAGCGGATCGTGACCGGGATGCGCGCGCTACCTGGGCAGATCGAGCAGGTCCTGGCCGCCGAAGAGGAGATCGCCGAGATCGCGCGCCGGTTCGCCTCGGCCGAGCACATGTTCTTTGTCGGCCGCGTCCGCGGCTGGCCGGTGGCCCGCGAGGGCGCCCAGAAGCTGAAGGAGGTCTCCTATGTCCACGCCGAGGCCTATCAGGCGGCCGAACTGAAGCACGGCCCGCTCGCCCTGATCAACTCATCCATGCCGAGCGTGGTCATCGTGCCCAGCGACGAGCTGCTGTCGAAGAACATCTCAACGATCGAGCAGATCAAGGCGCGCGGCGGCCCGGTCATCGCGGTGGCGAGCGCCGCACTGCCGGCCGACCTGGCCGATGCCGTTGTACGGGTGCCCCGCGCCGAACCCGAGCTCGAGCCGCTGCTGCTGAACGTCCCGCTGCAGATGCTGGCCTACCACGTGGCCGCCAAGCTGGGCCGGGACATCGATAAGCCGCGCAACCTAGCTAAGAGCGTCACGGTCGAGTAGCGCTGGCCTCCGGCTCGTCCCCCGCTGGCCTCCGGCTCTCCCCGCTCGCCTCACCCCGGTCCGGCCCGCGGATCCGATGTGGGCGGGCGGTGCCAGCGTGACTGAAGTCCGCTTCATCCGGCAATGCGCCAGCTAACTGAGCGACAATGGGTCATACCCGGCCGGAGGAGTTACACAATGCGTTACATGAGGTTGATTTTACCGGCGCTTTACCTTGCCGGGAACGGGCAGGATGAGATGCGGCGAGATCTCGCCGTGATGTGTGTGCAGACTATTAAGAATGCTCAGACCCAGGTGTTCCGCATGGCCCGGTCCTCCTCTCGCGCACTCGTACTGCGCTGGTGACAAGCCTGCAGCGTAGGCACGCAAGGTAATCACAGCTCGTCAGTCACTATTTAGCGCCTTGTCTGTCAGGCCATGTGACCGAACCTGCCGTAATAGCTAACTGAATGGGTAAAGATGGGTTAGGGTAGCTATACGCGAATAGTCCTTTACGGTGAGCTTCCGACTATTCACAAGACCTGTCACGCCTCATCCAGAACGGTGCGTCATGCGAGCCTCGTCCGTCACAGTCAGGCTGCGCACGGCCCTGCCCGTCAGGGACTGGGCGTGGTGGCGGCTTCCTGGATTGCTGCGGATCTACATCGGCGCCGTGCCGGCGGCGGCCCTCGCGCTGATCGTCCTGGCGGGCGCGTCCACCACATGGACGCCGGGCGACCTGGTGAAATTCTTCTTGCTGCTCGGCTGTGGCGCGATCTCGGTGGTGGCCACCCCGCGGGTCGCCTATCTCCAGGCCGGCCTGGTGCGGGATTTCCTCACTGCCTGGGTGCTGCCGGTGGCCATCCTGCTGCCACCGGTGTACGCCATGGTGACCCCGATCCCGCTACTGGTCCTCACCCAATGGCGGGTACACCGCGGCACCCCGTACCGGCGCGTGTTCACCGCCGCCGCGATCGGGCTGGCCTACGGTGCCGCGTCGCTCGCCTTCCACGCCATCCCCGCGTCCTTCGCCGGGAGCGCACTGGGCACCGGGAGACACGCCCTCACCTGGACTGCCGCCGTAGCCGCCTGCGAGATCGTGGGCTGGCTGGTGCACAACGTCCTGATCGTCGGTGCGGTGAAGCTCTCCGACCCCAGCGCGCAGCTGCGTGACATCGCGCTGAACCGCGAGGCGCTGCTGGGCGACTTCGCCCAGATGGACCTGGGCATCCTCATCACCGTGGTGGTGGCCGTTCAGCCGGTGCTGGCCGTGCTCGCCGTGCCCACGGTCCTGCTCGCCCGGCGGTTCATGATGCACCCGCAACTCCTCGCCAAGTCCCGGATCGACACCAAGACCGGCCTGCTCAACGTGTCCACATGGGAAAGCGAGGCCGAGCGGGAGATCGCCCGGGCGGTCAGGACCCGGAGCCCGCTGGCGCTCGCCATGATCGACATCGACCATTTCAAGGCGGTCAACGATACCTACGGGCACCTAGCCGGGGACAAGGCTCTGCGCGCGATCACCGGCGCCCTGAGCGAGCAACTGCGCAGCTACGACCTGGCCGGCCGGTTCGGCGGCGAGGAGTTCGCGATCCTGCTGCCGCAGACACAGGAGGCCCAGGCGCTGCGCATCGCCGAACGGCTCCGCACGTACGTAGCCGGGATGACCATCGGTGTCGGCGAGGACCCCGCCACCGGACCGGAGGTCAGGCTGACCGTCTCGGTCGGGGTGGCTGCGATCGACCGGATCGGCCCCGAGCTCACCGACCTGCTCGCCGCGGCCGATGCCGCCCTCTACCTCGCCAAGCAGGCCGGCCGCAACCAGACTCGCATCGCGACCGGGGGCGTGCCGACGCCGCTGGCCCAGGCCGTCCCGGCCGCGAGGCCGGCTCCGTCCGCGTAGCCGCAGCCGCCCAGCCGCAGCCGCCCAGCCCCGGAGCCAGCTGCCGCGCGGACGCGCAGCCGCAGCCGGTCAGTGGAAGGGTTGAGGCTCCTCCATGCCGGCACTGCCGGGCAACGGCTGCTCGCACCAGACGACCTTGCCGGTCGCCGTCCGGCGGGTGCCCCAGCGCTGGGAGAGCTGGCGCACGACCTGCAGCCCGCGGCCGCTCTCGTCCTCGCTGTTGGCCTGGCGCAGTCTCGGCAGCGCGCCGGAGGAGTCGAGGACCTCGCAGACCAGCGCTTTCTCGTTGACGAGCCGGAGCGTGACCTCGCCGCGCGAGTACTTGACCGCGTTGGTCACCAGCTCGGAGACGAGCAGCTCGGTGGTGGGGATGAGGTCCTCCAGGTCCCACCGCTTCATCGGCTCGGCCAGCACCGAACGCGCCTCGCGCACCGACGTCAGCTTCGGTGCGAGCGTCCATGAGGCGTAGCTATCCTCGGGCAGCCGCCGCAGCCGCGCGATGAGCACCGCGATGTCGTCGCGCTGGTGATCGGAGTACACCCCGTCCAGCGTGGCCTTGCACAGGTCCTCGAGCGGCCGGGTCGGCGAGCCGGGGCCGAAGATGCCGCGCAGCCGGGCCAGACCGTCGCTGATGTCCTGGCCTTTGTTCTCCACCAGGCCGTCGGTGTACAGGACGAACAGGCTGCCGTCCTCCACCTTGAACTGGCGGCTCTCCACCTCGCCGTCGCCGATGCCGAGCGGCGGCGAGGGGGGCACGTCGAGCAGCTCGTTGCTGCCGTCCGGGTGCACGAGCAGCGGCGGCAGGTGGCCGGCCACTGCCACCTCGCATTCCCCGCTGACCGCGTCGTAGACCGCGTAGGCGCAGGTGGCGAAGTGCGGTTCGCGCTCGCCGAGGGTGTGCATGAGCTCGTCGAGCTGCAGCAGCGAGTCGGCGGGCGGCAGCTCGAGCATGGCCAGGGTGTGGATCGCGGTGCGCAGCCGGCCCATGGTGACGGCGGCGCGCACGCCGTGCCCGGCGACGTCCCCGACCACCAGCGCCACCCGGCCCCCGGGCAGCGCGATGGACTCGTACCAGTCCCCGCCGACCTCGATCATCTTGCTGCCGGGCAGGTAGCGGTGCCTGACCTCGACCGAGGACGGCGCGGACAGCCCGGTCGGCAGCATGCTCCGCTGCAGCGTCAGCGCGGTGGCATGCTCCCGGCTGTACCGGCGGGCGTTGTCGATGAACACGGCGGCCCGGGTCGCGAAGTCCATGCCGATCTCCACGTCATACGCGTCGAACCGCCGGAACCCCTGCTGCCGAGTGCAGACGAAGAAGCCGAGCATCGTGCCGCGCGCGATGAGCGGCAGTACCACCATGGAGGCGCCCGAGAGCAGCTTGGCCACCGGCTTGCGCCGCCAGGCCTTGGCGATCTCGCTCGCCTGGCTCTTGGAGACCGTCACTTCGAGCACCGGCGCGGCGGTGTCCATGCACCGGAAGTACGGCGTATTCGGCGGGTATCGCAGGATCTCGCCGGTCGGGAAGGTCGCCTCCCAGGCGGGGTCCTTCTCGTCGTGGAGCAGCGCGATCCGGCGCAGCGGCAGCGACCCCTCGGGCCCATGTGACGGCAGTTCGTCGTCCCCGGCCAGGCTCTCCAGCAGCAGCAAGCCGGCCACGTTGCAGAAGTGCGGCACGATCGCGTCGAGCAGGACGCGGGCCACGTCGTCGATGTCGAGCGTGTCGCCGATCCTGGTGAGCGCGTCGTCCAGCATCTGCCTGCGCATGAGCGCGGGATCAACGAACCGCTCGGAGTTCGGCGCGGGGATGCGGAGCAGCGCGAGCGCGGCCAGGCTGGTCCCGCCGGCCCGCATCGGGTGGACCGTCACCACTGCCTCGGCCGGAAGACCGTCGTGGGTCTCGATCGTGAGCATCGCACTGCCCTCACGATCCGAACGGATCGCCTCGAGCAGCCCGGCCACCGCGGCCGCGGCGTCGGCCTGCCGGCCGGCGCGCGAGTTCGCCTGAGCCTCGCCGTCCTGGGAGTTGTTCGCGTGCGGGCCGGAGGTGAGCTCGATGAGCTGCGCGCCGAGCAGATCCTCTGGCTTGCGCGCCAGGATCTTGGCCGCGTTCCTGTCGTGCTGCACGATGCGCCCGTCGTAGTCGATCCCGAGGATCAGGGTCAGGACGGACGAGGACAAGGCCGGATGCGAGGTCTCCGGGGTATCGGTGATCCCGGCCTCCTGGAAGTTCACGCCGGTGCTCGATTCACGGCTTTGCTTGGTTCCGTTGCCAGGGACCCGGGGCAACGGGGCGCGGTTGGACACGGCACCGCCCTCGGAAGCATCAGTCCCGAGAGCGCTGCCCTTGGCCGACATGCCGGATGTCACGTACGGTCTCCTGATGGCATCGCAGGCTGCGCTCCTGTCAATTATGGGCCACGGACGGCATGTTCAGACAGGAGTTCCGATGACTCACCTTTATACCGAAAAGTCCGTTTTTATGGTTTGTTGACGCAATCCTAGTACTGAACTGAGGCTCAGGTGACTAAGGAGCTCGCCTGAAGTACGGATCAATCCGGCCATCCGGCTATCTGAAGCGAATTAAATAACTTACCGATCATCATCAGTCACTTAAAGTAGCCAACAAAGAGCCCGCCTCGTTCAGGCCAGCCTGGCGACGGCCAGCGCGGCCGCGAGCAGGATGATCGCCCAGGAGAGGTGCCAGGGCCAGCGTCCCGGTCTGCGCGACGTAGGCGGTGAGGACGGGAAACGCGCCCCACGCGATGGCGAAGCCGAAGTCGGTGTGCATCAGGCCGCCGAACAGCTCCGCGTTGTACACGATCACCAGGACCGGGCCCGCCACCATGAACGGGATCAGCGCCCAGCCCACCCGGATCACCCCGAACGCGCCAAGCGCCAGCGCGCCCAGCAGGCCGGCCCCGCCACGGCGATCAGGACGGCGGACGGGATGGACGTCCGCAGCGGCCGGCCGCGCAGCTCGTCGAGCGCGTGCGCGGCCAGCCCGACCGCGAGGAAGAACCCGAGCACGGTGGCGATAGGTTGCTGGCCAGCACCCTCGGCGCGAGCGCGGCGCCGATCACCACGTAAGACAGGTGCCAGGCCGTGTACGGGGGGTGCAGGAGCGTCCACCAGTCCCGCCACCGCCCGGGCCCGGCTGCGTAATACGCGGGCCTCGTATGCTCCCCCCGGCACGGGTGCCCCACATCACGAGACCACCGACGAGGCTCATCACCCGGGTGCGAACGCCGGTGAGCCCCGCCTTCTCCCATGCCTGCACCGTCCAGGCGACCGGGTATCTGCGGTAGTGCGCGGAGATGCTGGGGCCCGAGGAAGCGGCCCACCCGGAACCAATCGCGGCCGCCGAGCAGCAGGCCGCCGGCCGGCAGCACCATCCGGGTCTACGCCCACCAGGCCGGATGCCAGAGCGGCCCGGTCGGCACGCAGAACTCCAGGCTGGCCATCATCCCGCCGGGTTTGAGCACACGGGCCAGCTCGGCCAGCGTCGCCTGCGGGTCCCGCACGTACCTGAGCAGGTAGGTAAAGGTCAGCGCGTCGACGCTGGCGTCGGGAAGGGGCAGCTGCTCGGCCCGCCCGACGGCCAGCGAGATCCGGTCCCGCTGCCCGGCCGCGGCCACCCGGCGGTGCCGGACGCGACGTCGAGGATCACGCCGTCCGCCGGGATGACGTGGCCGACCATCTCGGCGCGCCACTGCCCGTTCTGCCCGAACGAGAGGAGTTCAGCGAGCCGGTCGTACCGGGTGGGGAGCCCGTCGAACAGATCACGCGCGAAGCCGTTGGGGTCGTCGGGCATCGAGGTTCTCCGGTGGCCGGTGCCTACTACCAACCGTAACGCCAGGACGCGCCGCGCGGTTCAGCGCGGCCCGGTCAGCTGGGCCCCTCTAATCGGGCCCTTCAATCGGGCAGGGCTGCCCTGATCTTCTCCGCGTAGGCCTCAGCCGGATGGGCGTCGTCGTACGGATGCCGCGGCCCAAGCCAGAACCGCAGGCCATCTCGCTTGTTCCGGGGGATCACGTGCAGGTGCAGGTGCGGGACGGACTGGCTCACCACGTTGTTGATCAAGATCATCGAACCATCTGCGCCCAGGCCGTCCTCCACCGCGCGCTCCAGCCGCTGGGCCGTGCCGAAGAACTCGGGTACCTGCTCAGCCGGCAACTCGCTGAGCAGCCGCATATGCTGCTTCGGCACGAGCAGCGTGTGCCCGCGAAAGACCGGCCGGTGATCGAGGAACGCGATCAGCCGCTCGGTCTCCAGGATGGTAACGGCCGGCTGCTCGCCGCGGATGATGGCACAGAAGACACAGGTAGCGGTCATCAGCCGAGAGCCTACCGCCGTACCAGGTCCCGTCCCTCATGTCCCGAACGACCCGGCCTCCCGTCCCCGCTCCCGCTGCCCGCCCCTGCTTCGTTTCCCATCCCTGCTCCCGCTGCCGCCCCCGCCCGGTCCCGCCCGGCGCCCCCCGGGACGCAACGCCACTTCAGTCACTCCAGCACCGCCCGTACCAGATCATACGATGTGGATGTCCCATTCATGCAGCTGGAACAACATGGCTGGGACATCCACGCCGTATAAACCGGCAGGCCGGACGGAACGGTGAAGGGTGCACTCTTCGGCTTCCGTATCCGGGTCACTACTGTCCGTAGGTCACCGGACCTGGCCGCGGCGAGAAGTTTGCCGCTATTACTCCGTCACTGGCTCAAGGTGGTGTTCGTGCCCGCCGCCGTGATCCGGAGCCCCTGCTGCGTGACGCTGAGGCTCTGGATCGTCACTCCGGCCGGGAGCTTCGGGATGCTGATGTTGAAGTTCACCAGGTTGCCGAGAACGTCAGACGGCAGACCGCCGAAGTCGGTGACTTTGACGTTGATCTCGTTGCCGCCGACCTGGGTGACCCTGACGGTGGCGTCGCTGCCGAAGCCCAGGATGTCGACGGTTGCCTTGATCTGGTTCGGACCGTCAGCCGATAGCGTGATGCCCTGCGGGATGCCGCCAGCTTTGGCCAGCGCCGTGAACGTGACCAGCGCCGAGGCGGTGAACTGGTCGACCGTGGCGCTGTTGGTCCCGTGGATGTGCAGCCCGTGCAGGGTCGCGGTCAGGCTGGCGATATCGAGCTGGCCGCCCGGTCCCGCGGTCTCGTTGCTCGCGTTGACGTCGACGGTCTTGAAGTTGCGCGCGGCCAGCTGGGTCAGGAAAGGGAACCCCTGGATGGTCACATGCGGCTTGCCCGACAGGGCCAGCGACGACTGGATCTGGCTGGCCATCTGGTCCTCGGCATACGCGTTGGCGGCCCGGTCGCCGATCACGAGCACGAGCACGAGCACGATGAGCGTGATCCACGGCCACCGCCGGCGCCGCCTCGCCCGGGCGGGCGGGCTCTGGTAGCCCTGCGCCGCCGGGAAGCCCTGGCTGGCGGGATACGTCTGAGCTCCGGGAGGTCCCTGATAACCCTGGCCACCGCGATAGTCCTGATCCTGCTGGTACGCCTGACCGGACGGGAACCCCTGACCGGACGGGGCCTCCTGACCCGACGGGAACCCCTGACCGGACGGGAAACCCGAATCGGACGGAAACCCCGAGGCTGGCGGCTGGTACCCCTGGCCGGGCTGGTACCCCTGGCCGGGCTGGTACCCCTGGCCGGGCTGGTACCCCTGGCCGGGCTGGGCCCCTTGAGTCCCTTGAGCCCCTTGGGCCCCCTGGCTGGGCGTGAAGGTCGGCCCGGCCGGGGATCCCTGCCTCGTCGGATACTGCCGCGTGGCCTGGGAGTCGTCCTGAGTATCCCGGTATCGCTGGCTCCCGTGAAGGTCCTGCGTCCCCTGGTAATCCTGGTCACCCTCGTCCCGCTGCGGTCCCTTGTCCTTCTTGGGGCCTTGCGGTTGCTGCCACCACTGCGGAACCGGCTGGGTGGGTTCGGAGCTCATGCCGCGCCTCCCGTGGTGCGGGCCATGATGACCAGACCTCCGCGATTTATACCTACGATCATCATTCCCCCGCCTCTAGAGTGTCATCTAGCTTACTGGGGATAGCAGCGCGTCACATATAACGTTTGACGTGGTATGACCCCGGGTTTCGGTCGTCCGGTTTCGGGGTCGGCACCAGACGTTCCAGTATCAGGGTGTCCGCCTCCCAATATGTCAAAACGCGCCGTCAGCCTGAATGGTTCTTCTGATTCCCGTTTAGCCGCGCCGGCCCTACACTTTGTAAACATGCCACCCGAGCGTTTCGACTGGTCTGACCGTCGCCCGCCGCAGGCCAGTCCGTCCCCAGCCGGGCACGCGCCCGCCGGGCTAGCCGAAGCTGAAGGATCCGCACCCATGGCGGGCGGGTCCGCTGCCCCGCCTGACCTAGAAGTACGGACTAGGCGCTCGGTTCACCAGCTGACGCCCGGGACCACATACACCATTGGCCGGGACCCTAAGTCCGACATCGTCATGACCGACTCGCGCGTGTCCTGGCAGCACGGGAACCTCCGCATCGACGGCGGCGGCTGGATTGTCGAGGACCTCGGCAGCACCAACGGGACGTTCCTCGGGCTGCAGCGGCTCGACCGGGTTGAGATCCGCGAGGAATGCGTGGTCCGGCTGGGCAACCCGGATGACGGCCCGGTCCTGCGCTGCGTGCCGCAGGTGGTCGCGGCCCCGGCGCCCGCCGCGCCCCCGGCCGATCACCCGGGCACCGTCCTGTCGACGCCTGCCGCGTCGCCGCCGGCCCCGCCGCCCGTCCCGGAAGCCATCCCGGAATCGGCGCCGCGCCGCGACGCCGAGTCGTGGTGGCAGTCGCCCCAGGAGCCCGGGCCGGTATCGCCGCCCGCCGGCGTCCCAGCCCGGCTGGCCGAGCCCGCCCCGCCCGGGCCCGCTGCGCCGCGTGACTATGCTCCGCGGCACGGAGCGGGCGCACCGCCTCGGTCCGCTCCTCCCGCCGCCCCGGCCCAGCCCTACCAGCCGGCCGCGGCGGTTCAGGCGGACCTGCTACCGAGCGTGGACCGCAGGCCTACCTCGCGGATGCCGCTGCCGGCCAAGGCCTTGCGTATCGGCCGGGTACCCGACAACGACGTGGTCTTGTCCGACCTCAACGTGTCGCGGTACCACGCGGAGCTGCGTAAGTCACCCGCCGGCAGCTACGAGATCGTCGACCTCGGCAGCCACAACGGGACGTTCGTCAACGGCCAGCGGGTCACCAGCCAGGTGCTGACCGAGCACGATCTGGTCAGCATCGGCAGTTCCACCTTCCGGCTCAAGGACGGCGAGCTCAGGCAGTTCGTCGACGACGGCAACATCACCTTCACCGCCCAGGATCTCGTGGTCAAGGCCGGCAGCAAGGTGCTACTCGACCACGTGAGCTTCCCGATCCCGGAAAAGTGCCTGCTCGGCGTCATCGGCCCCAGCGGCGCGGGCAAGTCCACTCTGCTCGGCGCGCTGACCGGGATGCGTCCCGCGACCACCGGCACGGTGCTGTATGACAACCGCGACCTGTACCAGAACTACAACGAGCTCAGGTACCGGATCGGCCTGGTCCCGCAGGAGAGCGTGCTGCACACCCAGCTGACCGCGCGCCGCGCGCTGCAGTACTCGGCCGAGCTCAGGTTCCCCGCCGACACCAAGCCTGCCGAACGCGACGGCCGGGTCGACGAGGTCATGGGCGAGCTCAGCCTGACCAGGCACGCCAACACGCGCGCCGACCGGCTGTCCGGCGGCCAGCTCAAGCGGGTGAACGTGGCGCAGGAACTGCTGACCAAGCCGTCGCTGCTGTTCCTGGACGAGCCGACCTCGGGCCTGGACCCCGGCCTGGACAAGTCGGTCATGGAGCAGATGCGGGATCTGGCCCACGACGGCCGCACGGTGATCGTCGTCACCCACAGCGTGGACAACCTGGACACCTGTGACCGGCTGCTCGTCCTGGTCCCCGGCGGGCGGATCGCCTACTACGGCCCGCCCGAGGAAGGGCTCGCCTACTTCGGCCAGGCCCGCTGGGCCGAGGTATTCCAGGCCTTCGAGCGGTACCCGGACCGCGACTGGGCCGCCGAGTACGCCGCCTCGCCCGCCTACGCCCAGTACGTGCTGGGCCAGCGGCAACAGGCACCCCACGTGCCGGACAGCCAGGCGCTGGCGGCCGCCCCGCCGCCGCAGCGCCGCGGCGCGTTCCGGCAGCTGGGCACGCTGACCCGGCGGTACGTGCGGGTCATCGCGTCCGACCGCGGCTACCTGACGTTCATGGCCCTGCTGCCGATCCTCCTCGGCGTGCTGATCTCCCAGGTGCCGGCCACGTTCGGCCTGGCGGGGGCGCCGCACAGCAACCCGGACGCGGGGACCCTGCTGCTGATCATGGTCATCTGCGCCTGCCTGGCCGGTATGGCCAGCTCGGTGCGGGAACTGGTCAAGGAACGCTCGATCTTGACCCGAGAACGGGCGGCCGGCCTGTCGTCCGGCGCGTACCTGACATCCAAGCTGCTGGTCCTGGGCGTCATCAGCGCCCTGCAGTCGACCGTGCTGGTGCTGCTCGGCGTGTCCTGGCGGCCGATACATCACCCGGGCGCCTTCTTTACCGCCGCCCCGTTGCTCGAGCTGATCCTGGGTATTGCCCTGCTTGCTGTCGCCTCGATGTGCCTGGGCCTGTTCGTCTCCGCCATCGTCAGCACCTCGGAGAAGGCGATGCCTTTCCTGGTGCTGTTCACCATGATCCAGGTCGTCCTGTCCGGCTACGTGGTTCCTCTGGCCAACAACGTGGGACTCAAGCAGCTGTCGGTAGTAGCGCCGTCCCGCTGGGGTCTGGCCGCGGCGGCGAGCACGGTGAACCTCAACCAGATCAGCGCGGCGCCGCCCTTCGACCCGCTGTGGAAACAGACATCGGCGAACTGGCTCCGCGACATGGGCATCATGGCCGGGCTGGCGGTGGTCTTCGCGCTGCTCGCGTACATCAAGCTGCGCAGCCTCGGCCCGCGCCGCCGCAAGTGACGACGGCCGCCGACGGCCGGGTGGCTGACCTCAACCTCGCTGACCTCACCTCCAGGGCGCGGGACATGCTCGGGCGGTTCCCGCTGATCGACGGGCACAACGACCTGCCGTGGGCGCTACGCGAACGGACCATGCAGAACGGCGGCGACCTGAGCCAGGTGGTCTTCGACCTGGACGCGCCGGCCGAGGGCCTGCACACCGACCTGCCCAGGCTCGCGGCGGGCGGGGTGGGCGCACAGTTCTGGTCCGTCTACGTGCCGGCCTCGCTCGCCGGAGACGCCGCCGTCACGGCCGTGCTCGAGCAGATCGACCTGGCCCTCCGGATGATCACGCGCTACCCGGGGTCGTTCGGCCTCGCGCTGAACGCGGACGACGTGGAGCAGGTCTTCGCCTCCGGCCGGGTGGCCTCGCTGCTCGGCGCCGAGGGCGGCCATGCGATCGCCGGGTCGCTCGGCGTGCTGCGGATGCTCTACGCGCTCGGCGTGCGGTACATGACCCTGACCCACAACGCCAACGTCGGCTGGGCCGATTCGGCGACCGACGAGCGGCAGGCCGGCGGTCTGAGCGGGTTCGGCCGGGACGTTGTCCGCGAGATGCAGCGGATCGGCATGCTGGTCGACCTGTCGCATGTAGCGGTTTCCACGATGAATGATGCCCTGGACGTGGCCGAAGCGCCGGTGATCTTCTCGCACTCGTCCGCGAAGGCGGTCTGCAACAGCCCGCGCAACGTTCCCGACGACGTGCTGGAACGACTAGGGGACAACAACGGCGTGTGCATGGTCACGTTCGTGCCGATGTTCGTGTCCCGGGAGTGCGCAGACTGGTTCTCCGGGCTGAAGGAGTTCGTGGCAGCCAGAGGCCTGGACCCGCGAAGCTTCACCGACATCAGGAGTGTCGAACCCGAGTGGAAGGCCGCGCATCCCGTTCCGCGCGCCACGCTGAGTCAGGTGGCCGACCACATCGAGCACGTCCGTTCCGTGGCCGGGGTCGAGCACGTGGGCATCGGGGGCGATTTCGACGGCACCTCCGAGGTCACGGCGGGAATAGAGGACGTGAGCAAGTACCCGGCCCTATTCAGCGAACTGCTCCTCCGGGGCTGGTCCGAGTCCGACTTCAAGGCCCTGGTCGGCGCCAACGTCCTGCGAGTCCTGCGCGCCGCCGGGTCCTGCGCCGCGCCCTGAGCGCGCCACATGACTAGGTCCCGTAATACAAAGAGCCTTAGTCCTCGTGTTCCAAGGGGTACCAGGGCTCTCGCATGTGTTCAGTGGAGTGCGTCTTCGCTGAAACCCAGGGCGCGCGAAGCGTAATCCTCAAGCGAAGCGAGCGATGGCCAGTTGGCTTCGCGGGTCTGGTGAGCCATCCTGATCTCGGCACGCAGCTCATCCAGGCTGGATGCTGAAACCAGCGGAAACGGCCGGGCGTACCAGTTGATAGTTCCATCGGGGAGGCTGACGTTCCAGGCAGGCCACCCAGGGAATTGTTCTTCTACGTCTTTGGGCTCGCCTGGTGCATCCACGGCATCTCCTTTGTCTGTACGTTCGAGGGAGAATGTAGCAAACACCAGGGATCGAACAAAAGCACATCCGGGCGTGTCGACTGCGCAGCTGCCGCGGGACCTGGCGGGGACGACTTGTACTGCATTGGCTCGCTGGCACTGAGCGTGATCCCGAGTGTCAGCGATCTCCTTATTGGTGATGTAGCGGCAACGCTCCGTGAGTACGGTTCAACGGTCACGCGTTGTGAGGGACGGGATAGTACGATGTGCGATATCCGCCGCTATGCGCGGACATCGGATCAACGCCGATCATTACTCGGACCGTGCAGATGTGGGCATTCTGCGCGGCGCGGCCAAGCCCAGCATGCGATCACCCGGGCCGCGCCTGAACGTCAGCCGAGCGGCGGGAGCCTGGGCAGCGACCCGATCGGATCGGATCAGGATCGGCGGTGTTCTGGCTCGCGATGCAATCCTGGCTGGTGCTCGGGGCGCTCGAGGTGCCGCCTAGCCGTGAAGACCCCGGTGCGTGCCGATGTCGGCGAGCCTGATTCAGCCTGCTGTTTGGCCAGTTGCTCTAGCTCATACCCGACCTCTTCGCGGGCGAGCGTGGCGTTCGATCGCGCCTGATAGGCATCCACGTCGGCGTTGTTGCTGGTCTCCGGCCTCCTGCAGGCAGGCTTGGGATAGACGACGGACCTGGCCGCGGCGGAGCCGGTCTTCCAGCAGCTCAGCTACGTGTTGGATGAGGCGCGGAAGCTGGCCGTTCCACTGCCGTGGAGGCTATCGGCGGCCGGGGTCGAGCGCCTCGAGCAGATAGGCGCAGGCGGCGGGGTCATGATCTCGGTCGCCATCCGGTACGGGCTCATGGAAGGAACGGGCGCACCGGACCGGCGGGAGCCGCACCGGTGTGCTGTGGGATGGTGGATGGTCAGGGACGCGGCCACCGACTGGGGCGGGGCCAGGGACTCCCACGATCCGGCAGTGGTGTGACGAGGTCGTGGTCGAAGGCAAAGACGACGGCGGCGGCGCGGTCGCGAAGCCCCAGCTTGGTGAATAGGTGGTTGATGTGCGTCTTGACGGTGCTCTCGCCGACGAACAGTTCCGCGGCGATCTCGGCGTTCGTCTTGCCCTGCCCGATGAGAGCGAGCACCTCACGTTCGCGGCCGGTCAGGGCATCGAGATCGGCGTCCCGCCCGGCCCGAGGCGGCGTGGCTGACCGGTAGATGGCCAGTACCCGGCCGGTAACCGCCGGGTCGAGCCAGGCGCCGCCCTCGGCCACCACGCGCACCGCCCGGTGCAGATCCTCGGCGGTCACGCCCTTGAGGATGAAACCGGAGGCGCCGGCCCGCAGTATGCCGGCCAGCGCCTCGTCGTCGTCGAACGTGGTCAGGGCCAGCACCGGCGGGCTGCCGTCGCGGCTGCGCAGCTCGCGGGTGGCCTGCACCCCGTCGACCACCGGCATCCGCACGTCCATCAGCACCACGTCCGGCGTGAGCGACTCGACCGCCGCGACCACCTCGCTGCCGTCGGCGCACTCGCCGACGACGTCGAAGCCGAACTGGCTGCGCAGGATGCCGCGCAGGCCGGTCCGCACCAGCTCCTGGTCGTCGACCAGCAGCACCCGGATCACGTGGCGTCCTCCCGGAGTCGGCCGGCGGCGGCGAGTGGGAGCGTCGCCTCAACCAGCCAGCCCCGGCCGCCCGGCCGCCCGGCCCGGCCTGGCACTTGCCACCTATCGATCCGGCCCGCTCGCGCATGCTGACCACGCCGAGCCCGGCGCCGGTCCCGGGCTCGGCCGCGCTGTCCACGACCAGCCGCACCGTATCGGCGTCGACGGTCAGGGTCACCGCGGCGGGCGCCCCGCCCGCGTGCTTGACCGCGTTCGTCAGCGCCTCCTGCAGGATGCGGTACACGGCCAGGCCGGTGGTGGCGTGCAGCCGGCTGAGGTCACCGTCGACGGTCAGGCTGACGTCGGCGCCGGCGGACCTGAACCGCTCCACCAGCGCGGGCAGGTCATCCACGCCCGGCAGCGGCGTGGTGCGGCCGCTGTCCCCGTGCTCATGCAGCATCCCCACCGCCAGCCGCACCTCATCCAGGCTCTCCCGGCCCAGCCGCTCGGCCTCGGCCAGCGACCGCGCCGCGTCGGCCGGGTCGTGCTCGACGGCCAGCCGCGCGCTGGTGATGTGCAGCAGCGAGACGGTCAGGGTGTGCGCGATGACGTCGTGCAGCCCACGGCCGATACGGTTGCGTTCCTCCGCCCTCGCACGCTCAGCCAGTCCGGCCTGGGCCTCCCGCAGCTGCGCGACCAGGTCGAGCTGCTGACGGATCAGCAGGCCGAGCACGACGGAGAGCGTGACGCCTGCCATCCAGGCGCCCCAGCCCGGGTCGGGGCGGACCCACAGCCACTCGGCCGCGAACAGGGCAAGCGTGGCGGCCCAGTACACCAGGCCGTCGCGGCGGCCCCCGATGAACCCGCACCACGCGCCGAGCAGGCATGCCGCGAACCAGCCGACGTTACTGGGCATGCCGTGCCCGAGGACGGCGATCCCGCCGGTGGCTACCGCCGCATACACCAGCAGCGGCCGCCGCTGCCAGGCGAGCAACGCTCCCGCGGCCACGGCCACCACCGCCGCGGCCGCCGCGACGGCCGCGTTGGGGTTCATCCGTCCGAGTCCGATGGCGACGAACACGGTGAACACGGCCAGGGCCACCCAGCGCGCCCATCCCGCCAGGAACTCGGCGGGACGGGACGTCCCCGCACGGCCGATCATGTCTTGGATGGTATGACCTGCGCGGGCCGGCCCCAACCGAAAGGCCTGCCTGGGCGGCACGGTGGCCTTGGTCACAGCCTCGCCCGGCGCGCGGCCACGACGGTGGCCAGCACGGCCATGCCCGCCACGGCCGCCAGCGACCCGGTGGCCGACCCCAGCCCCAGCCACGGCTCCCGCACCGCGTTGGTCAGCTGGGTCAGCGGCAGCGGGCCTGCCACCATCTTGACGACGGATCCCATCACCTTCGCCGGCGGACCGCCCGCGCCGAGCAGGAACGAGGGAAGAACATCAGCAGTCCGACGGCCTGGGCGGACCGGGCCGAGGCAGCAGCGAACCGCGCAGCACACCGATGCCGACGAAGGCCACCGCGCCCAGCGGCAGCGCGACCGCGACCCGCCATGCATCGTGCATCGTCGGGATCCCGTATACGGGCGCCGCCACGGCCAGCAGCAGCGAAGCGACGCAACACACCGCGCTCGCGGTAGGACGCCACATGCGCCAGCAGCATCACCAACCCCACCGCTGCGATCGCCACGGTGAGATAGGACGCCACGTACCCATCGCGTGGGGGTTGAGGCCCTCGAGCCAGAGCCGACCTGGTGCCGAACGCGCCGCCGATGATCGGCATCGTCACGATCGGGAGCGCGAACACGGACGTAAGTACCAGCGGATCGCGCGTCATCAACCCCCGCCCGGCTCGGACGAGCCGTCGCCCCGCAGTGTTCATTGCGGTCCTCCAACCAGTTCGTTCGGTACCACTGGCCACCTGGTCTACGCCTGGCCGGTTTAGGTTGCCGGTCCGTACGGCGCCGCGCTGTTCGCGTGTTGGCTGGCGTCGCGCGGATCCGGCGCAGCGGGCTGTCCGCCGCGCGACGCCTGTCGCCGGGGAAGGGTGATTCAGCCGTCCAACCCCGCTCGGGCCCTCACCGCCGTGCAGGCCCCGAGGGCCGCGGAGCCCGAGCCAGTCCGCTCCATTCGGCCAGCGCCGCGGCCAGGTGCCGCCGGGTCTATGGCGCCTGTTCGACGACTGCCCGTTGGGGGGCGGGTCCTCTGTGCCGATGGGGCCATAACCGGGACATTCATGGGCTGTTCCGGGCGATATCCGCAGGACTCCCGGACGCTGAAATCGGCCCCGGATCGCCGGGAAGGATCATCTCTCCAGGATGGCCCGCTCGGGCAGCAGCCATTCCGGTGTTCCGCCGAGCTGGCCGCCGTTTCTGCACCAGAGTCAAGAGCGACGCTGTAGGTGAAACGCGGCGCGACGCAGTCCACGCCATCACAGCGCCGCCTGGTGACCGGCCGTTCTCCACCCTGGGTTAGAGGGCCGGTTCTACCTACGGGCTGACGCGCGGGTGATCTCGCGTCGGACGATAGAGGATATGAGTGAACTTGATCACCCCGGCCCGGTTGAGGTCGGCCATGCGGGCACGCTCGCGGTGGATGTCCGTGGCCTGGTGAAGTCTTACTCGGGCATGCAGGCTGTCCGGGGCGTCGACCTAGCGGTCGCGTAGGCGAGGAGTTTGCGCTGCTCGGCCCGAACGGGGCGGAAGGACCACCACGGTCGAGATTCTGGAGGGCTACCGGACCCGGGACCGCGGTGAGGTCAGCGTTCTTGGCGTGGATCCCGGCCGTCAGCGAGCCAGGCTGAAGAGCCGCATCGGGATCGTGCTGCAGTCCACCGGCATCGACCGGTATCTCACCGTGCGTGAAACGATCGCCATGTACGCCACCTTCTACCCTCGTCCGCGGCCGGTTGATGAGGT
>CAWJDK010000013.1:0-67284 GCA_963841585.1 uncultured Actinomycetes bacterium | reverse complement strand
CGGCGCGCTGCGCGCGGATCGCGGCTACGGCAAATCGATCGGGTACCGCTACCACGACGGGCAGCCGGGCCTGATCGAGGGGCTGCTGTCCCGCGGCGACCGCCGGGTGGGCGGCGTCATCCTGGCGGCGTGGCGGGACGGCGCGCGGTTCGACGGGTGGGGCGAGTACTTCTCGTTCGAGCGCTGGCAGCGATGCGCGGGGGAAGCGCTGGCCGCGGAGCCGGTGGACCTGGCCTGGTACACTATGCGCGAACGTGATTACAGCGAGGTGCTCCCCTGGGATCACCTGGACGCGGGGCTTGACCGCGACTGGCTGTGGCAGGACTGGCAGGATTCCATCGCTCCCGAGGGCGCGGGCGAGGTGGAAGATTGTCGCTGGACGCCGTGTTATGAATGTGGGGTCTGTCCGGCCATGGGCACCCAGATCCAGGTCGGTCCGACGGGGGAGCGTCTCGACGGGAGGCGGCTGCTTCCCGTGGTTGGCGGGAGGTAGCGTGCCCGTGTCGGCCAGCACGGCGTCGGCCAGCAGAGCGTCGGCCAGCACCGGCCCGGCACCCACCGTGCCTGCGGTGCAGCATCTGGTGGTCCGGTATGCTAAGCGCGGGAAGATGCGTTTTGCCAGCCACAGGGACGTGGCGCGCGCCTTCGAGCGGGGAGTGCGCATGGCCGGGCTGCCGATCGCTTATTCCGCCGGTTTCACGCCGCACCCGAAGATCTCGTACCCGGGCGGCACGCCGACCGGCGTGGCGAGCGAGGCCGAGTACCTGAGCCTTGCGCTGACCGCGCGGCAGGCGGAGACGCAGGTGTGCCAGCGGCTGAACGCGGCGCTGCCTGATGGGATTGATGTGATCGACGTTACGGAGCTTGAGGGTGGTTCCGGGGGAGCGTCCCCCGGGGCCGGTACCGCGTTCGGTCACCTGGAAGCCTCTGAGTGGGAAGTAGTTTTGCCCGGCGTGGGACCGGCGGCGGCAGGGCGGGCCGTCGCGGCGTTCCTCGCCCGGGACGAGGCGCCGGTGGAGCGCCTCACGGACAAGGGCGTCCGACGGCTTGACGCCCGTGCGGCTGTGGTCGAGATGAGCGTAGGCGAGCCCGTAGCCGCAACAAGTAACGAGGATTGTGTCATTCTTCGAATGGTTGTTTTGCATACGGCGCCTGCCGTGCGGCCCGAGGATGTGCTGACCGCGCTGCACGGACAGGGCGGCATCGTGCCGTCGTCGCCCCCCATGACCACCCGGCTGGCCCAGGGCCCGCGAGCCCTGCTGGCCGGTGAGGACGCGTCATGAGGGCGACACGGCCGTGCCGGGGAGCCGTACCCGTGAAGACAGAGATAACAGCCCGGTGCTGCCGAGCTCGCACGGTGATCGCGCGTGCTCAGGACCGCCAGTGCGGCTCAGCCTGGGCTTACGTTGACAACGTGCTCCCGTGTGGTGTGCGGGCACGCCGCGGAACGCCGCCTGCTAGCGGAACGCCGCGGTACCGCGCGCCCGGGAGCCTGACTGGAGATTGCCCGGATGCTCGAGAGCGAGCTGCACGACAGAGAATCAGATGACAATACGACGGGCGGACGTGGTGCCGGTGAGCTGACCCCGGCGGTGCCCGCGGCGGTGTTCCAGCCGCCGCAGGTGATGTTCCAGCCGCCGCCGGCGAGGCCGGATCCCGTTTCTCCCCCTGCGCAGGAGCGGACCGAACCCCCTGCGCACGCGCGGACCGAAAGCGCCAGCCCGCCGGCGTCTTCGGGGCCCGCCGGGCCCGCCGAAGGCGGCGGTGACGATGACGACACCGCCGGCGCGGGGCGGCGCCGCCGGCGCCGGTCGGGCCGTGGCCGCGGCCGGAACGGCGAGCAGGATACGGCGGCAGAGGCCGGCGACGGCACGGCCGAGGCCCAGGACGGCGAGCCGGGCCAGGAGCCTGTGGCGGACGCGGCCAGCCATGGCGGCCAGGGGGAAGGCAAACGGCCGTCCTCGCGCAGCCGAAGCCGCAGGACCGCCAGGAGCGGCGCGGCCGGCGAAGGTGCGGAGACCCCGGCGGAAGCGCCCGCGGCAGAGGCTCAGGCGGACAGCGGCGGCGACGGCGATGCCGATGCCAGCGAGCCGGGCGACGCCGACGGCGAGGCCTCGGGCAGCAGTGGCCGCCGGCGGCGACGCAAGCGCCGCCGGGGTTCGGCCGGAGACGGCCCCGACGCAGCCAGCTCGGACGACCCGCCGGACACCGTGGTGCACGTGCGCGAGCCGAACGGCGGCCCCGACCCCAAGACCGGCACAGCCGGCCAGGCAGCAGCGACGTCCGTTCGGTCAAGGGTTCCACCCGGCTGGAAGCCAAGAAGCAGCGGCGCCGCGAGGGCCGGGAGACCGGCCGCCGCCGCCCGCCGGTCATCACCGAGTCCGAGTTCCTCGCCCGCCGCGAGTCGGTGGAGCGGTCCATGGTGGTCCGCCAGCGCAAGGACCGCACCCAGATCGCGGTGCTCGAGGACGGCGTGCTGGTCGAGCACTACGTGAACCGGTCCAGCCACCAGTCCTACGTCGGCAACGTCTACCTGGGTAAGGTCCAGAACGTCCTGCCGTCGATGGAGGCCGCCTTCGTTGATGTCGGCAAGGGCCGTAATGCCGTGCTCTACGCCGGCGAGGTGAACTTCGACGTCAGCGGGCTCGAGGGCCAGCCCAAGCGGATCGAGTCGGCGCTCAAGCCGGGCCAGTCGCTGATCGTGCAGGTCACCAAGGATCCGGTTGGCCACAAGGGCGCCCGGCTGACCAGCCAGGTCAGCCTGCCGGGCCGGTACCTGGTCTACGTCCCCGGCGCGTCGATGACCGGCATCAGCCGCAAGCTGCCCGACACCGAACGCAATCGCCTCAAGCAGATCCTCAAGAAGGTGATGCCCGAGAACGCGGGCGTCATCGTGCGTACCGCGGCCGAGGGCGCCGCCGAGGAGGAGCTGTCCCGGGACGTGACCCGGCTCGCCGCCCAGTGGGAGGCGATCGAGAAGAAGGCCAAGACGGCCAGCGCGCCCGCGCTGCTCTACGGCGAGCCCGACTTGACCATCCGCGTGATCAGGGACGTATTCAACGAGGACTTCGGCACGCTGGTGGTCTCCGGCGACGAAGCCTGGGACGTGGTCGACGAGTACGTCAGGTACGTCGCCCCGCACCTGGCCGAACGGCTTACCCGCTGGTCGGGCGATCGGGACGTGTTCGCGGAGTACCGCATCGACGAGCAGCTGGCCAAGGCGCTCGAGCGTAAGGTCTGGCTGCCCAGCGGCGGGTCGCTGGTCATCGACAAGACCGAGGCCATGACGGTCGTCGACGTCAACACCGGTAAGTTCACCGGCCAGGGCGGAAACCTCGAGGAGACCGTCACCAGGAACAATCTCGAGGCCGCCGAGGAGATTGTCCGCCAGCTCCGGCTGCGCGACGTGGGCGGCATCGTGGTCATCGACTTCATCGACATGGTGCTGGAGAGCAACAGGGAACTGGTGTTGCGGCGGCTGCTTGAGTGCCTGGCCCGGGACCGGACCAAGCACCAGGTCGCCGAGGTGACCTCGCTCGGCCTGGTTCAGATGACCAGGAAGCGGGTGGGCGCCGGCCTGCTCGAGGCGTTCTCCGCGCCGTGCGAGTGCTGCAACGGCCGCGGCGTCATCCTCACCTTCGACCCGGACTCCGACGGTCAGACCACCCAGCACGCGCACCCCCGTGGCCACGGCAGCAACGGCGGTCACGGCAACGGCAGCCATGGCAACGGCGGTCGCGGACCCAGCCCCGCCTCGGTCGCCGCCCGCGCCCGCCCCGCCGAGACCCCCGCGGCCGCCGCCAGCGTCCCCGCGGCCACGACCCCCGCGGCCGCCGCCAGCGTCCCCGCGGCCACGACCCCCCGCCGCCGCCAGCGTCCCCGCGGCCACGACCCCCGCGGCCGCCGCCAGCGCCCCCGCGGCCACGGCCCCTGCGGCCACCGACACAGCCGCCTCCCCCGCCGACACAGGGCCGGCCCGTGCCGCCCAGGCTCCTGCCGACGGTACCGCCCCGGACCCGGCCGACGGTACCGCCTCGGACTCGGCCGCCCCCGCCGCCGACGCCGCCGACGGCGCCACCCCAGCCCCGGCGGCCGGTGGCCAGCCTGACGCTGCCCTGCCGGCCAGCGTCCAGCCGGACGACGCCCAGCCAGCCGGCGCCCAGCCGGATGCCGCTCAGGTGGCCAACGGGCAGGTGCCGGCCGCCCAGCCCGAGCCCGCCCGCTCCGGCGGCGGCCGCCGTCGTCGCCGCAAGCCCGCGTCCGCGGCACATGCTGTCGCCGTTATCCCAGCCTCCCCGGAGACCTCGGCCACCGCCGAGACGACGGTAGCCGCGGAGACGACGGCAGCCGCAGACGCCCCAGGGGCAGCAGCAGCCCCGGTGGCCACGGCCGATCCCGGGATGTCAGCCGCTGAGGCACCCCAGGCCGCGAATACGTCCACAGCCCAAGACGGTATCGACTAGCACCCGCACCACCGAACACACACGCCGCATAATTGCACATGTGTCGTGTGAGTTCGAAAAGAACTTGGAAATTTAGGGTTATGCGGAGGATTTGGTACCCCAGGAGATACCGAATCCTCCGCATAGGCCAGATCCTCCACGCTAAATCGGACAAAAGGGTGGCGTATAGTCGCTAAGGCCGGTCAGACAGCCGAACGACCTGGGTTCGTACAGGCACTGACGTCTGGTAGCCTTGGCGGTCGGGGAGTAGCCCGCTGCGCGGGTCCCGGGTGCACGTTCAAGCGAGCCCGCCGTGGTGACACCGGAGTTCCGAGGCACGCTAGGAAGCGCAAAGGAAAGAGAGAGTTCTCGGGTGTACGCGATTGTGCGCTGCGGCGGCAGGCAGGAGAAGGTCGCGCTGGACGACGTCGTCACCGTCGACAAGCTGCCTGGCGAGGTCGGCTCGAGCATAACGCTCCCGGCCCTGCTGGTGGTGGACGGCGACCGGGTCATCAGCGACCCCGCCGAGGTCGGCCGCTACGAGATCACGGCGGACATCGTCGGTGACGCGGCCGGTCCCAAGATCAACATGATTCAGTACAGGAACAAGACCGGCTACCGGCGCCGTCTCGGCCACCGGCAGCGGTACACGCAGGTCCGGATCACCGCCATCGGCACCGAGAGCAAGCCGAAGGCCGGGACGCAATCCAAGGCGAAGGCCGCGGCAACGGCGGAGGAGGCCTGAGATGGCACACAAGAAGGGCGCCTCGTCCAGCCGCAACGGCCGCGACTCGAAGGCCCAGCGCCTCGGCGTCAAGCGTTACGGCGGCCAGGTCGTGAACGCGGGCGAGATCCTCGTCCGCCAGCGCGGCACGCACTTCCACCCCGGCAACGGCGTCGGCCGCGGCGGCGATGACACGCTGTTCGCGCTGGTCGGCGGGACCGTGGAGTTCGGCACGTTCCACGGTCGCCGGGCCGTCAGCGTCGTCCCGGCCGAGCCGCCGGAGTAGCGCTCGCCGGTAAGAGGTAAACATGAAGGCGGGCCGGGCTACCTGGCCCGCCTTTCTAATGCGAGAACGAGGAAAACGAGAGTGGCGGAGTTCGCCGACCGGGTCACGCTGCAGGTGCAGGCAGGCCACGGCGGGAACGGCTGCGCCTCGATTCACCGGGAGAAGTTCAAGCCGCTGGGCGGCCCGGATGGGGGCAACGGCGGGCGCGGCGGCGACGTGATCCTCGAGGTGGACGCGAGCTCGGCCACCCTGCTCGACTTCCACCGGCGCCCGGTGCGCCGGGCCGGTAACGGCCGGCAGGGGGAGGGCTCGCACCGCACCGGCGCCGACGGCACCGACCTGATCATCCCGGTGCCGAACGGGACCGAGGTCAAGACGGCCGACGGCGAGGTGCTGGCCGACCTGGTCGGCGTCGGCACCCGGTTCATGGCCGCCGCCGGCGGCCGCGGCGGCCTGGGCAATGCCGCCCTCGCGAGCCCGCGGCGCAAGGCGCCCGGGTTCGCGCTCAAGGGCGAGCCGGGGCAGCGGCGCGACCTCATCCTCGAGCTGAAGACGATCGCCGACGTCGGCCTCATAGGATTCCCCAACGCCGGCAAGTCCTCCATCATCGCGGCCATGTCCGCGGCCCGGCCGAAGATCGCCGACTACCCGTTCACCACCCTCATCCCGAACCTCGGCGTGGTCGAGGCGGGCGACGTCCAGTTCGTCGTCGCCGACGTGCCGGGCCTGATCCCGGGCGCCAGCCAGGGCCGGGGCCTGGGGCATGACTTCCTGCGGCACGTGGAGCGCTGCTCCACCCTGGTTCACGTGCTCGACTGCGCGACCGAGGAACCGGGTCGCGACCCGGTCACCGACCTGGCCGCGATCGAGGAGGAACTGGCCGCCTACGGCGACGTGACCGGCGCCGAACTCCTCGGGCGGCCTCGCCTGATCGCGCTGAACAAGATCGACGTCCCGGCCGCCCGCGACATGGCCGACCTGGTCAAGCCGGAATTCGAAAAACGCGGCTACCAGGTCTTCGAGATCTCCGCGGCCACCGGCGAAGGGCTCCGCCCGCTGGGCTTCGCGATGGCCGCGCTGGTCGCCGCCGACCGGGCCGCCCGCCCGGTCGAGCAGCCCGCGGAACGCACCAGGGTCAGGGTCAAGGTGCAGGCCGCCGACGAGCCTGGCTTCGAGGTAGTCAGGA
Organism: uncultured Actinomycetes bacterium; assembly: GCA_963841585.1. Taxonomy (GTDB): domain Bacteria; phylum Actinomycetota; class Actinomycetes; order Streptosporangiales; family Streptosporangiaceae; genus Palsa-504. The sequence continues at coordinate 60,646 of CAWJDK010000013.1, read as the reverse complement.
TCGGCGAGGCGATCTTCCTCATCAAGGGCGAGAAGCCGCGACGCTGGGTCCAGCAGACCGACTTCAGCAACGACGAGGCGGTCGGCTACCTGGCCGACCGGCTCGCCCGCCTGGGTGTGGAGGAGGCCCTCGCCGAGGCAGGCGCCGAACCGGGCGCCGAGGTACTGATCGGCGACCCGGACGACGCCGTGGTGTTCGACTGGGACCCCGCCGCCCCGATGGCCAGCGGCGCTAGCGGCGCCAGCGGATCAAGCAGGCACGCCAGGGGAAAGCAGCACCTCGGCCCGCGCGGCACCGACCCCCGACTGACCCCATGACCGTGCCGGACACCGCGAGCGCCGGGCGCGCGGACATCGCCACCGCGCCGAGGGTCGTGGTCAAGGTGGGCTCGTCGTCGCTGACCACCCCGGATGGCGAGATCGACGGCAACAGGATCGGCGCGCTGGCTGCCGCGCTGGCCGCCCGCCATCAGGACGGCGGCCATGTGGTCCTGGTCTCCTCGGGGGCGATCGCATCCGGCCTGGTCCCGCTCGGCCTGTCCCGGCGCCCCCGCGACCTGGCCACCCAGCAGGCGGCGGCCAGCGTCGGCCAGGGCCTGCTCATCGCCAGGTATACCGCGGCCTTCGCCCGGCACGGCATCCGCACCGGCCAGGTCCTGCTGTCCGCCGACGACCTGATGCGCCGCACCCACTACCGCAACGCCCAGCGTACCCTGGACCGGCTGCTCGAGCTCGGCGTCCTGCCGGTGGTCAACGAGAACGACACGGTGGCCACCGACGAGATCAGGTTCGGCGACAACGACCGGCTCGCCGCCCTGGTCGCACACGTCACCCGGGCCGGTGCGCTCATCCTGCTGTCCGACGTGGACGGCCTGTACGACGGCGACCCGCGCCGCGGCGAGGCCCAGCGGATCACCGAGATCCGCGACCGTGCCGACCTGGACGGGATCAGCCTGGGCCGCGGCCTCAAGGCGGGTCAGGGGACCCAGGACAACCAGAGCGCCCAGGGTATCGGCGGCATGGCCACCAAGGTGGAGGCGGCGATGATCGCGTCCGCGGCTGGCATCCCCACCGTCGTGGCCGACGCGGCCAGCGCCGCGGCCGCGCTCGGCGGCGGGCCGGCCGGCACCTACTTCGCCGCCGCCCGCGGCCGCCGCCCGGCGACCAGGCTGCTCTGGCTCAAGCACGCCGCGGTGGCGCGCGGCAGCCTTCGCCTGGACCGGGGCGCGGTCGAGGCCGTGGTCACCAGGCGCGCCAGCCTGCTGCCGGCTGGCATCACCGGCGTGGAGGGGACCTTCGACGCCGGCGACCCGGTCAACCTCAGCGACGAGAACGGCACCGTCGTCGCGCGCGGCCTGGTGAACTACGACGCGATCGAGATCCCCAGCCTGATGGGCCGCTCCACCAGGTGGCTGGCGAGCAAGCTAGGCCCGGAGTACGAGCGCGAGGTCGTGCACCGCGACGACATGGTGATCGTGTGATGAATGAGGGTTGCTAGCCGGAGCGTGACGCGAGCCCGGCCTGGCCCCTGATGTTCCTGCGCTCCCGGCACGCTGACGTTACTGGTGATACATGCCCACCACTCGATCTTACGGCGTGGATGTCCCATTCATGCACCTCTAACTGCATGAATGTGGCATTCACGCCTTATGTCCTGGTACGGGTGGTGTCAGAGTGATCAAAGTCCGCTCTGTTAGCCCAAGGCAGGCCACGGAGCCCTCCGTGTGCGTTTCGCCCCGCAACGGTTTCGCCCCGCAACGGTTTCGTCCCCGCAACGGTTTCGTCCCGCAACGGTGCCCGGCAACGGTGCCCGCCGCATATTCGCGTGGCCCGCGCAGGGGCCAAAAGGTCCCTGCGCGGGCCACGCCAGCCCGGAGCGTCGCTCTTCCGATAGCCGCCGAACGGCCCTGGCACCCCGCCGGACTGGCCGGCCCCCGCCGGACCGGCCGGCCCCGCCGCACTAGCTAGCGGCTAGTTGTCGTCGTTGGTGCCGCCGTTGCCTGGGGGGCGGTTCTGCTGCAGGCGATCGAACAGGCCGCCGCCGGCCCGCGCCGCGCTCTCCGCCACTCCGCGGAAGATCCCGATCAGCGGGTCCTGGGACCGGTTCCACGAGTCCTGGTAGGACTTGGCCGCGTTCCTGACTTCCTCGCCGACCGAGGCGGTGTTGTCGTTGTCCCGCCGCGGGTAGTCGCCGCCGAGGATGCGCTCGTACTCGCCGTGGGTGGCCCAGTAGTCCAGCTCCGAGAACCTGACCACCGCGAACGGGTGGGTGTTGCCCTGGAGCTGCAGGATCTTCAAGACGCTGTCCCGCAGGTCAGGCACCGCGTCGTACTCGTGCGCCTGCTCGCGGAACGCGTCCGGGTTCAGCTCGGACAGCTGCGCACCGCCGGCCAGCTTCATCAGCGCCCGCCGGGCCGCGTCCACGTCCTGCCCCGCCAGAAGCCCGGCGCGGTCACAGGACAGCTCGGACTTGCGGAACCACTCCTCCAGGCCCCAGATGATGCCCCGCAGGCCGATGTACCCGAGCGGCATCCACGCGATCCGCGCCGCCAGCTGGATCAGGAACATCAGCATGGTGCGGTAGACCGCATGCCCGGACAGGACGTGGCCGAGCTCGTGCCCGACGACCCAGCGCAGCTCCTCCGGGTCGTACAGCTCCACCATGGCGCTGTTGATCACGATGAACGGCTTGTCCCGGCCCAGCGCCATCGCGTTCACGAGCGGCGACTGCAAGACGTAGCACTCAGGCACCTCGGGCAGGTCCAGGATGTAGGATCCGTCCCTGACCATCTCGTGGATGTGCGGGAACTGCCGCTCGGACACCCGGACGCTGCCCGCCAGGTACGTCAGCCGGAAGGCCCGCTCGTTGAACAGGCCGAACAGCTTGCGCAGAAGCGTGTCGAACCCGCTGAGCTTGCGCAGCGCCACTAGCGCGGAGCGGTCGGCGGGATGCTCGTAAGCGCGGGACGAGATGCCGGTGAGCCGGACTCGCGCGCGATCTGGCACTGAAGTCATATCTCGTATGGTAACCCCCGCGCCGGCTCGTTGGGCCGGTATGCGACGCCGGTACGATACGACGGCATGAGGGAGCGCTAGCCGTGCGCCGGATCGGAGTGATGGGCGGCACGTTCAACCCCGTCCACCACGGCCACCTGGTCGCCGCGAGCGAGGTCGCGCACGACTTCGCCCTGGACGAGGTCGTCTTCGTGCCGACCGGGGAGCCCTACCAGAAGGACCACCGGCAGGTCTCGCCGGCCGAGGACCGCTACCTGATGACGGTCATCGCCACCGCGTCGAACCCCAAGTTCCACGTCAGCCGCGTCGACATCGACCGGCCCGGACCGACCTACACCATAGACACGCTGCGCGATCTGCGTGCCGCGGCCGCCCCGGAGGACGAGTTCTACTTCATCACCGGCGCCGACGCGCTGGCCGAGATCCTGACCTGGCACGCCGCGGACGAACTATTCACCCTGGCGCATTTTGTAGGCTGTACCAGGCCAGGGCACCGGCTGTCCGGGGCGGGCCTGCCGGACGGGAAGGTCAGCCTGGTAGAGATCCCGGCGCTGGCCATCTCCTCGACCGAGTGCCGCGTCCGGGTCGGCGCGGGCCAGCCGGTCTGGTACCTGGTCCCCGACGGGGTGGTGCAGTACATCGCCAAGCGCGGCTTGTACGGGAAGTGAATGACACCCCGCCATGAGAGAGTAATACAGATAGCGACCCCTACCGAGGAGGCCGGCAAGCACTCGTGACTGCCACATCGAGGGCCGTCGAGCTTGTGGAGACCGCTGCGCTGGCCGCGGCGGACAAGCTCGCGGACGGCATCATCGCTTATGACGTGAGCGATCAGCTCGTTATCACCGACGCGTTCCTGCTCTGCTCGGCGCCGAACGATCGCCAGGTCAAGGCCATCGTCGACGAGATCGAGCTGCGGATGCGCCAGGCGGGCGCGAGCCTGGTCCGCCGCGAGGGCGAACGGGAGGGCCGCTGGGTGCTCCTCGACTACCTCGACGTGGTGATCCACGTGCAGCACTCCGAGGAGCGCACCTACTACGCGCTCGAGCGGATCTGGAAGGACTGCCCCCAGATCCCCCTGCCTGAGCTCGTCGGCAGTGTTGGCCGGGGGGGACGACCCCCCCAGACCCCCCCGATCAACCCGGTGAGGACGCCCTGAGCGAGCCGCCCCCGCCGGTTCGGCTGGTGCTGTGGCGGCACGGCCAGACGGTCTGGAACGCCGAGCGCCGGTTTCAGGGGCAGAGTGACATCCCGCTCGACGAAACCGGTCAGGCCCAGGCCGAACGGGCCGCGCGGCTGCTCGCCGCGCTGCGTCCGGACCTGATCGTCTCCTCCGACCTCACCCGGGCGGCTCAGACTGCGGCCCCGCTCGCCCGCCTCACGGGCCTGGACGTCACCCTGGACAAGGACCTGCGGGAACGGTCCGGCGGCGTCTGGGAAGGCCTGACCGACACCGAGATCAGAACCCGGTATCCGGTCGAGCACGCCAACTGGACGCCGCCGGACGGTGAGCCGTCTACGGTAGTGGCCGAACGGGTGGCGGGCGCGCTGCTCCGAGTCGCCGACGCCGCCTCCGAACCCGGCGTCTCTACCGGGCTGGCCGTCGTGGTCAGCCACGGCGCCGCGCTGCGGCTGGGCATGTCCCGGCTGCTCGGCATGCCGGAAGAACTTTTCGGCGTGCTCGGCCCGCTGTCTAATTGCTCCTGGTCGGTCCTCGGCCGCCGTTACGGCCGCTGGCGGCTCGTCGAGCACAACGCGGGCACCCTGCCCGAGCCCGTGGTGCTCAGCGACGACCGATGAACGACAGTCATGCCGAACGGGCCGGGCGATCCGTCTCCCTCACCTGGTACGGCCAGGCCGGGTTCCGCCTGGCGGCGGGGAACAGCCGGGTGCTCATCGACCCGTTCCTGACCGACCGGGATGATCGCAGCTACCGGCCGCCCGCCGCGGCGGCGGACTTCGCCGACATCACCCTGGTGCTCTGCACCCACGAGCACGGGGACCACCTGGACCTGCCGTTCCTGCGCGAGCTCTGCGCGGTCAACCCCGGGGCGAGGATCGTGGTGCCGCTGCCAATAGTCGAGATCGCGGCCGAGGGCGGGATCGACCGCGCGCGGCTGGCCGGCGCGGTGCCGGGGGAGGAGCTGCGCGATCGGGACGTGACCGTGCACCCGGTGCCGGCCCTGCACGGGATCGGCGGCGACGAGCCCGTGGTGTACGAGTTCTCCCCGGACGGCGGCCCGGCCCGGTTCCTCGGCTACGTACTCGAGATCGGCGGCATCCGCCTCTACCACTGCGGCGACTGCCTGGTCTATCCCGAGCTTCCCGCCACCCTGTCCGCGCTCGCCCCGGACGTGCTGATGATCCCCATCAACGGCCGCGACCACATGCGGGAAGCCCGCGGGATCGTCGGCAACATGAACGAGACCGAGGCCGCCTGGCTCTGCGCTCAGGTCGGCCCCTCCTACGTCATCCCCATGCACTACGAGTGCATCGCCGGCAATACCGGCAATCCCGGCCACTTCACCGCCTTGGTCCGCGAATCGAAAACCCCCGCCACCGTCCTGGCCCCTCCCCGCGCCACCCCCGTCACCCTAGCTCTCCCGTAACCCACCCCGAACCCCCCACTCGCGAACCCGCCAGTCGCGAACCCGCCAGTCGCGAACCCGCCAGTCGCGAACCCGCCACTCGCGAACCCGCCAGTCGCGAACCCGCCACTCGCGAACCCGCCACTCGCGAACCCGCCACTCCAGTAACTCTAGTCCCACTGACCTCTGCGCCCTCGTCATCATCATTCCGCTCCCAGGCGTCGCCATGGGCAGCGTTATCCGTGGTGCGCTTGCGTTTATACGTATCCCCGTGACTCGTGATGCGTGTCCGTCGCCCATTCATAAGCCGTGGATGTCCCAGCCATGTCGTTCCAGCTACGTGAATGGGACATTCACATCGTATGATCTGGTACGGGCGGTACCGGAGTGACGGGAGTCCGCTTTCCGCTCGCTCAGCCACTCATCATGTCAGCAAGCTAAGCAGCATTATGTAAGGGATGATACGGACACTACTGGAGTGACAGAAATCCGATCCTGTGTCCACCGCGCCCGCACCGCGACAATCTCACCGGCGAAGCACGGCGACAATCGCGCCGCGCCCGCATGGCGTCAATCGCGCCGCGCCCGCATGGCGTCAATCGCGCCGCGCCCGCACCGCGACAATCTCACCGGCGAAGCACGGCGACAATCGCGCCGCGCCCGCATGGCGTCAATCGCGCCGACGAAGTATTGCGCTTGTAACCGGATTTGTCACGGAGGCAGGCCGTCAAGCCGGGTGAAAGGTTTCCTGTGAAACCTCGCAGCGGGCAGCCTTGCCGGTATTCATGCGGCGGCGGCGTCAGAGCGGCGCCGTCTCCGGTCATCCACGTCATCGGCGCCCCGGCGTCCTCCCTGACTTGCACGTTATAATGAACCGTCGATTTCGCTGAGCGAAATATTCCTTCCGGAAGGAGCCGCCCGTGAGGCTGGCCGCACTGTACCGGGAAGACCCGCGAGACGCCCGCCTGCACGTCGCCGTCGACGGGGGGTTCGCGGTGGTGGACGAGCTCGCGGCCGCTGCCCGCCGTCCCGACCTGGCCGGGCTGCGCGACGTGGGCGACCTGTACGCCCGCGGCGCCGACGCCCTGGACCAGCTCCGCGAGCTTGCCGCCTCCGCCTCCGCCACCGTGGCCCCCGACGGCATAACGTACGCGCCGCCGGTGCTCCGCCCCGGCAAGATCATCTGCGTCGGGCTCAACTACGCCGACCATATCGCCGAGAGCCGGGCCGTCAAGCCCGATCGGATCGTCCTGTTCGCCAAGTTCCCGTCCTGCCTGATCGGGCACGGCGACCCGATCCGGTACCCGCCCATCACCACCGAACTCGACTACGAGGGCGAGCTCGCCGTCGTCATCGGACGCGAAACCCGCGATGTCCCAGTGGAAAGCGCACTGGACTACGTGGGCGGCTACACGGTCATCAACGACGTCTCAGCCCGCGACCTGCAGGGTAACGAGCCGCAGTGGATCCGGGGCAAGGCGCTGGACACGTTCGCCCCGCTCGGCCCGGTGCTGCTGGACGCGGCCGCGGCGCCGCCGGTGGCCGAGATGAGGCTGCGCACCCTGGTGAACGGGGAGGTGCGCCAGGACGCCAGCTGCGCGCAGATGATCACCGGCGTGCCCGAGCTCGTCGCCTACATCTCCGCCGGAATCACGCTGGAGCCTGGCGACATCATCGCGACCGGCACCCCGTCCGGCGTAGCGCTGGGCATGAACCCGCCGAAGTACCTGGTACCGGGCGACAAGGTCAGCATCGAGATCACCGCGATCGGCGAGCTGGTCAACACCGTAGTCAACACCGCGGTCAACACCGTAGCCGACACATAGTCAACACCGTAGCCGCGGCCGGCTAGCCGACCTTGGTCAAAGGTCGGCTAGCCGACCTTGGTCAGCTCGTTGTCCGGATGCGGATAGCCCCAGGCGGAACAGATCCCGGCCAGCCCGGCCGGGATCTCCTCCGGGAGCGGCGCGGGCGGCTGGATCCGGCCAGACCTGATGTTCAGCGAGCTGTCGCCGAGTCCGGGCGTGAAGCCCGCGTGGTCGAACGCCCCGTACTCGAGCATGTCGGGCTGGAACGGCAGGCCCAGGAAATCGCATAGCTCGCGGACGACGCGTTCCGGCGAAGCGGTCAGCTCCTCGTAGCGCACGGTCAGGCCGGGCAGCAACGATCGCGCCTGCTCGACCACGTCCATGTACCGCAGGCCACGGGCCACGGACTCGTCCATGCTCCCGGCTTCCTCGGGGCGCCACGCGGGGTCGAACGAGGAGTGCAGCGAGGCCACCGCCGCGGCCGGATGACGCAGCAGGAAGACGAACCTGGCGTCGGGCCAGCAGGCGGCGATCCGCGCCCAGATCAGCACGTTGCTCGGCGTCTTCACCACGAGCGTGGCCTTGCCGCTGCGCCGCAGCGCCTCGGCGAGCACCCGGTCCCACAGCATGTGCTCGAGATCTTCAACGCTAAGCTCGAGCCCCTCCAGGGAAGCCTGGATCCATTGCGTCTCCGCGCGCACCCCCAGGTGCTTGAGCGGCAGCTCCGGCGGGGCATACAGCGATGAGTGGCTGCCCAGGATGACCCGGAGCAGCGTCGACCCGGACCTAGGCGCGGAGAAGATGAACACCGGTGCGGCCAGCAGCCGTCCGCCGCCCGCCGCAGGCAGCTTCCACGCCCGGTCCGCGAGGGGACGGGACAACTGGTACCCGGTGGCTCGCACCAGCACCGAGTTCAGCAACTTTGGTGGCGGAATCCGCCAGGCCCGGTCCGCCAGCGGGCGAGAGAACTGATACCCGACGGTGCGCTCGAGTATGGCGTTGACCCGCTGCTTGCGGTCCACACACGACATCATGCCGGACCGGCGCCCGTCCCCGCGGCACATCCGGAGACGACGCGCCATGGATCGTTACCCTGGTCACCATGACCACGCCAGATCCGCACCTGACCACGCCCGGCGGCAAGCCGCGGGGCCGCGCGCTCGGGATCCCGTTCGGCGGCCGCCCCGGCCGGTGGAACGCCATCACCGACGTGCCCGGGGTCGAGGTCGGGTACGTGACGCTGATCGAGGGCAGCGCCGTGCGGACCGGGGTGACGGCCATTCACCCCCGCGGCCCGGAGAAGACAGGCGACCCGGTGGCGGCCGGCTTCCACTCCCAGAACGGCAACGGCGAGATGACCGGGGTGTCCTGGATCAACGAGTCGGGCACGTTCGACGGGCCGGTCGCGATCACGAACACGCACGCGGTCGGCGTCGCGCACGCCGGGATCATCGCCTGGACGGTCACGCACCACCCGGTGGTGGCCGAGGTCTGGCTGCTCCCGGTCGCCGCGGAGACCTGGGACGGCTACCTCAACGACATCAACGGCCACCACGTCACCGAACACCACGTGGTGACGGCGATCGCCGCGGCCCGCCCCGGCCCGGTCGAGGAGGGCTCGGTCGGCGGCGGCACCGGGATGATCTGCTACGAGTTCAAGGGCGGTTCTGGCACCGCCTCGCGCCTGGTGAACGACTACACGGTCGGCGTGTTCGTCCAGGCCAACTTCGGCGCCCGCCGGGAGCTCGTCATAGCCGGGGTGCCGCTCGGCGACGCGCTCGCGGACGACAACCCGATGCTGGACTTCAAGCTCGCCCCGGGCTCGGGCTCGGTCATCGCCGTGGTGGCGACCGACGCGCCGCTGTTCCCGCACCAGTGCCAGGCGCTGGCCCGGCGGGTCACGGCCGGCCTGGCCAGGACCGGGACCAGCGGATCGCACTTCTCCGGCGACCTGTTCCTGGCCTTCTCCACCGCCAACCCCGGCGCGTTCCGCCCAGGCGACCGGGCCATGTCCAGGCTGGACTTCGTCCCCTGGGAGCGCCTCGACCCCTACTACGAGGCCGTCGTGCAGGCAACCGAGGAGGCGGTGGTCAACGCGCTGGTCGCCAACGAGGACATGACCGGCCGCGACGGGCATCGCACCCCGGCCCTGCCCCGGGACCGGGTCACCGGGCTGCTAGCCGCCGCCAACCGGCTCCGGTAGGCCGAACAGGGTGACCGGGTTGTCCCAGCACACCCGGCGCAGCCAGTCGTCCCCGAGCCCGAGCCCGGCCAGCCCGGCGAGCTGGCGGGCGTAGGGGTAGGGGATGTTCGGGAAGTCGCTGCCGAGCAGGATCTTCCCGGCCATCCCGAGCTCGCGCGCCAGCGGCAGGTAACCGGTCGGGAACGGGGCCAGCTTGTCGAAGAGGCCGGTGAAGACCATGGTGGTGTCCAGCGCCACCCGCTCGTAGTCGGCGGCCATCCGCAGGAACGCACCGTAGTCAGGCGCGCCCAGGTGGGCCACGATGGCGGTCAGTTCCGGGTACCGCGCCATCAGGGCGCCGAACGGTCCCGGGCCCGTGTTCTCGGTACCGACCGGGGCATGCCCGGCGTGGATTACCACCGGCAGCCGCTCCTCGGCGAGCAGGCCCCACACCTCGTCGAGCTGCGGGTCGTCCGGCGCGAACCCGCCCACCTGCAGATGCACCTTGAAGATGCGCGCGCCCGCGTCCAGCGCCGCGCGCACGTAGCGGGTCACCCCGGGCTCAGGGTAGAACGTCGCCGACGGCAGGCATCCCGGGTTGGCCCGGCCGAACTCCAGTGTCCACTCGTTCAGGTCGGCGGCCATCTCCGGCCGGTGCGCGTAGGCCAGCGCGCTGAACAGCCGCACGCCCATCGACCGCAGGTGCGCCACCCGCTCCTCGTCGCTCCACTTGTAGCGGATCGGCCAGCTCACCCCGACCAGGGGTCCGGCCTCGTCGAAGTACTGCCAGACCCGGCGCAACAGCCGCGGCGGCAGGAAGTGAACATGGATATCGGCCAGCCCGGGCAGCCCGAGCGCCCGGCAGAACCCCGGGACGTCGGCATCCTCCTCCGGCGGCAGCACCTGACCCATCCCCCGATTCAACTCCAGCCCCGGTCCCGTCCCGTCCACCGGGGCTCCTAAGATTTCCGCGCCCAGATGTGTATCAGGTACGGGCTAGGCCCGCTCTGTGTCAATGTCGGGCACGTGCCAACCGTGCCAGACCGGGGAAAACGGGGGGGTTACACGGCATCGGAGAGGCGATGCGGGGGACCTCTCCGCTGCCGTGTCCCCAACCGCGGCGGGTTCACGCTGGTCGCCGTGGCGCTCCGGCTCCGCCGTTCCTGACGCCGAGCACACTGGCGAAGCGCTCCCTGACCGTCGCCGCGGTCTGATCGGGCGGGGCGTTCCAGACCTGCGTGTTGAAGATCTCCACCTCCACGTCGCCCCGGTAGCCGGCCGCCGCCACGCTGGCCGCGATGGGACCGAAGTCGATCACCCCGTCGCCGAGGTGGCCGCGGCCGAGCAGGGCGTCCGGCGGCAGCGGCAGCAACCAGTCGCACACCTGGAAGCCGAGGATCCGCCGCCGGGCCCGGGCGATCTCGTCCGCTAGCCGCGCGTCCCACCAGACGTGGTAGGTGTCCACCATCACGCCCACGGCATCAGCGGGAAACGTCAGGGCCAGGTCCACCGCCTCGCCCAGGCTGGAGATCACGCACCGGTCGGCGCAGAACATCGGGTGCAGGGCCTCGATGGCGAGCCGCACCCCGAGCCGCAACGCCTCGGGCACCAGCTCGCCGATCGCATCCGCGATCATCCCCCGGGCCAGGCCGAGATCCCGCTGCCCGGGCGGCAGCCCGCCGCTGACCAGCACCAGCGTGCCGGTGCCCAGCTCGGCCGCCTCGGCGATGGCCGCCAGGTTGTCCGCCCGCACGGCCCGTCGCCCGTCGGGGTCGGCCACCGTAAAGAAACCGCCCCGGCACAGGCTGGAGACCCGCAGCCCGGCGGCGCGGACCGCGGCCGCCGCCTCAGCCAGGCCGGCTTCCGCGACCCGGTCCCGCCACAGCCCGATGGCCGGGATGTCGTGCCGGACGCACAGCGCGACCGCCTCGGCCAGGCTCAGGCGCTTGACCGTCGCCTGGTTCAGCGACAGCCGGTCCAGCCCGATCCCGCCGTTCACCCCGGCTCCGTATGGGCCGAACGAGCCAGCATCTCGCCCATCCGCTCGACGGCGAGCTCCGGCCTGCTCAGCGCCCCGGCCGCCGTGGCCAGCTCGAACAGCCGGATCAGGTGCCCGGCCGGGCGCCGCCGCTCGAGCCCGCCCAGCATCACGAACTGCGGCTGCAGCCCGTTCAGCCAGGCCAGGAAGGCCACCCCCGCCTTGTAGTGGTAGGTCGGCGGCTCGAAGATCAGCCGGCTGAGCGGGACTGTCGGTTCCATCGCGGCGTCGTATCCGGCCAGGTCACCCCGGTCCAGCGCGGCCAGCGCAGCGGCCGCCGGGGCGGTGATCGCGGCGAACGCCCCCAGCAGGGCGTCGCTGTGCGTACCGTCGGCGTCCCCGCGGATCAGCGACGCGTAGTTGAAGTCGTCCCCGGTGTAGAGCCGGACCCCGGCCGGCAGCCGCCGCCGCAGCGACATCTCCCGGGCCGCGTCGAGGACCGACAGCTTGACGCCGTCCACCTGGCCGCCAGCGCGGTCGATCAGCTCGAGCACGGTCGCGGCCGCCGCGTCGAAGCCGCTGTCGCCCCAGTAACCGCGCAGCGCCGGGTCGAACGCCTCGCCCAGCCAGTGCAGGATCACCGGCCGGTCCGCCTGTTTCAGCAGCTCACCGTACACGTCCAGGTAGTCTCGCCGGCCGCGGGCGGTCGCGGCCAGCGCGCGGCTGGCCATCAGGATCACCTGCGCCCCCGCCGACTGGACGAACGTGACCTGCTCGGCGTAGGCGTCGACGATCGCGCCGAGCGGATGGTCCGTGCCGTCGGCGAGCTGGTCGGTCCCCGCCCCGCAGGCCAGGGCGCCGAGCCGGCCCGTGGCGGCGGCCCGGGCCGCGGTCCTGGCGATCAGCTCCCTGGCCTGCTCCCAGGGCAGGCCCATGCCGCGCTGCGCGGTATCCATCGCCTCGGCCACCCCGAACCCGTGCGCCCACAGGTGCTCCCGGAACCTCATGGTCGAGTCCCAGTCGATCACCGGCGCCGCGTCCTGGCCGGCCACCGCGGCCACGTGCGCCGCCGCGAAGACCTTCCGGCTCCTGAAGGGGGCTGGGGAGGTGGGTGGGGGGTACACGACACGCACGTCAGACTGCCAGCGGGGGTACGGAGAGCCGCCGGCCCTCGGCCGAAGACTGCAGCGCCAGGTTGGCCAGCTGCACCCCCTTGGCCCCCTCGACCAGGTCCCAGGCGAACGGCCGCCCCTCGCAGGCGCAGGTGAGGAACTGCTCCCACTCCACCTTGAACCCGTTGTCGAAAGTCATGTTGTCCGGCACGTCCGACCACAGGGCCTGGTAGTCGATCGGATCGGGCACGTCGGGATTCCATACCGGCATCGGCGTGGACACCCGGTGCTGCACCGCGCAGTCGCGCAGCCCGGACACTGCGCTGCCCGCCGTGCCGTCCACCTGCAGCTCGAGCAGCTCGCGCCGGTTGACCCGGACCGCCCAGGACGAGTTCACCGAGGCGAACGCCCCGCTGGCGAACTCGAGTACCGCGTACGCGGCGTCGTCCGCGGTCGCCTCGTACGGCGCGCCGGACTCGTCCCAGCGCCGCGGGATGTGCGTCGCGGTCCGCGCGTACACCGCGCTGACCGGGCCGAACAGGTCGGTCAGCAGGTACTGCCAGTGCGGGAACATGTCCAGCACGATGCCGCCGCCGGAGTCCGCGCGGTAGTTCCACGACGGCCGCTGGGCCGGGATCTCGTCCCCCTCGAACACCCAGTAGCCGAACTCGAGCCGGACCGACAGCACCCGGCCGAAGAAGCCGTTGCCGAGCAATCGGTTGAGCTTGAGGATTCCAGGTAGGAAGAGTTTGTCGTGCACCACGCCGTGGGTGATCCCGGCGGCCTTGGCCGCACGGGCCAGCCGCAGCGCGCCGTCCAGCGTAGCCGCCACGGGTTTCTCGGTGTAGACGTGCTTGCCCGCCTCGATCGCCTTCATCAGGCTGACCTCGCGCGCGCTGGTGACCTGGGTGTCGAAGTAGACGCCGACCTCGGGGTCGGCCAGCACCTCGTCCAGGTCGGTGGTCCAGCGCTCCAGGCCGTGCCGTTCGGCGAGGGTCCGCAGCCGCTCCTCGTTCCGCCCGACCAGGATCGGCTCGGGGTAGAGAGAGGAACCGTCCTCGAGCCGGATGCCGCCCTGCTCCCTGATGGCGAGCAGCGACCGCACCAGGTGCTGCCGGTACCCCATCCGGCCGGTGACGCCGTTGAGCGCGATGTGGACGACTTTCCGCGTCATGGCTCCGCCCTTGCTCTCGGTGCTACCCTGAGCACTCGGAAAGTGCTTTCCCAGCCTAGGGTGGCCCAGGAGGCCGGTCAAGCGAGGAGTGCCAGCGAGGAGGGGCCAGGAAGGAGGTACAGGTGCAGCAGGTCCGCCGGGTGACGCTGCAGGACGTCGCCGACCGGGCCGGCGTGTCGCTGACCACCGCCTCCCGGGTGGTCAACGAGGGCTCGCGCCGGGTCGGGCCGCAGCTGGCGCAGCGCGTCAACCAGGCCGTCGCCGAGCTCGGCTATACCGCCAACCTGCAGGCCAGAGCGGTCGCCACCGGGCAGAGCACGATGATCGGCGTGGTCGTGCACGACATCGCCGATCCGTATTTCTCCTCCATCGCGGCCGGCCTGATCGAGGTCGCCGACGCCAGGCAGCTGCTGGTCTGCGTGTCGAGCACGGCGGCCGCCGAAGAGGCCGAACGCAAGTACGTCGCGCTGATGCGAGCCCAGCGGGCGCACGCGGTGATCCTGATCGGCAGCCGGACGGACGACACCGCGGCCCGCGAGGCGCTGCGTGCCGAGGTCGCCGCCTTCACCCGCTCGGGCGGCCGCGCCGTGGCCGTCGGCCAGGATCTGCTGGGCGTGGATACGGTCCTGCCGGAGAACGCAGCCGGCGCGGATGCGCTGGCCCGCGCCATGGTCGCACTCGGCCACCGCCGCTTCGCCGTGCTGGCCGGGCCGCGCGGCCTGCTGACCGCGCGGGACCGGCTGGACGGCTTCCGGGCCGGCCTGTCGGCCTGGAACGTGCCGCTCGGCCAGGACCAGATCATCCACGGCGGCTTCACCAGGGACGGCGGCTACGAGGCGATGAGCGCCGTGCTGGCCGCGGACGAGCGGCTGCCGGACTGCGTGTTCGCCGTCACCGACGTCATGGCGATGGGCGCGCTGGCCCGGGTGCGGGCCGGCGGCCTGCAGGTCCCCGCCGACATCGCACTGGCCGGGTTCGACGACATCATCACGCTCCGCGACGTCTACCCGCCGCTGACCACGGTGCGGCTGCCGCTCACGCGGATGGGCGAGATGGCCGCGGGACTGGTCCTATCCGAGGCAGGCGACGGCCTCCGGGCGGCGCCCCGGGTCATCCCCGTTCCCGGTGAGGTCATCCTGCGGGAGAGCACGCTCCCGCACCCGCCCTCCGCTAGCCCCGCCCGCTAACCCGGCCCGCCAGCCCCGCACGCTAGCCCGCCCGCCCGCCCTGCAACCCTTGCGCGCCGGCGCTCTCATCAGGTACGTTTCGCACAAATCGGAAAGCGCTTGCCAACGGTGGTGACCGCAGTCGTTGACTGTCAACCGTGGCCCGCGCATGATCCGTACAGAACGCGTACCCGCACCGGCCTGGCCGTGCCAGCTGACACAGGCCCCTCGAGGGAGATGAGCGCATGAGCGAAGCGGCGCACGTTCCGTTCACGGAATCGAAGGCCCCCGAGTCCGCGGAGCGACTGCACCGCGGCGCGCTGGGGCTGGTCGACATATCCGCGTCGACGATGGCGAACATCGGCCCGGCCTACAGCTTCTACTTCGGCTTCGCGGGCATCGTGATCGCGGCCGGCCTCGGCTCGCCGCTAGTCATCGTCGTCGCCGTCATCGCCATAGCCCTGCTCGGCAACACGTTGTCGCAGTTCTCCCGGGCGCACCCGAGCACCGGTGGCTTCATCACGTTCGTGGGCAAGACGTTCGGCGGCACCAGTGCCGTGACCACGGCACTGGTGGCCGGCGCCGGGTACATCATCGCGATCTCGTCGGTGCTGGTCATCTCCGGCGGGTTCCTGTCGATCATGATCCAGTACTACACGGGCACGAACATCCCGTGGATCATCTTCTCCGCCATCTTCACCGCCGGCGCCATGTTCATGATGTTCCGCGGCGTGGCCGTGTCGACCAAGCTGGCCGGCTTCTTCTTCGGCTTCGAGCTGGTCGTGCTGCTGGTGGTGTCGATCGCCGTGCTGATCAAGAACGGCGGCCACCTCAGCAGCGTGCCGTTCCAGCCCAGCCACATCACCAACCACTTCAGCGGCCTGGCCCTCGCCTTCCCGCTCGCCATCTACCTGTTCATCGGCTGGGAGAACTCGGCGGCGCTGGCCGAGGAGACGAACAACCCGCGGCGCAACGTGCCCCGGGCCGTCTTCCTGTCGATCGCCTTCATGGCGGCCACGTACCTGCTGGTCTCGTACGCGACCGTCACCGGCTTTCACTACAACGCCACGGCGCTCACGGCTCCCCTCATCCCGTTCATCAGCGTCGCCCACAGCGTGGCGGCCTGGCTGGCCTTCATCGCGTACCTGGCCGGGCTGACCTCCACCCTGGGCGTGCTCATCGCCGCGGTGAACTCCCAGTGCCGGCTGATCTTCAACGCCGGCCGGGAGGGCCTGCTGCCGCGCTGGATCGGCAAGGTGCAGCCGGTCCGCCGGACGCCGGTCAACGCCATCATTACCTTCGTCGCCATCGCCGGGGCCATCACCCTGGTCTGGGCCCTCGGCCACTGGATCGGCGGGCACGGCAACAGCCTGGACGCGCTGACCTTCTTCTTCGAGTCCAGCACGATGGGCACGATCCTGATCCTGTTCGTGTACCTCGCGGCCAACGTGGCGCTGCCGTTCTACTACCGCAAGTACCGGCCGGATGAGTTCAACATCATCAAGCACGTCGTGCTGCCGGCGCTCGGCGTAATCGTGGTCGCCGTCCCCATCTACTACCTGTTCAAGCCGCCGCAGCCCCAGCCGTACGACTGGTTCCCGTGGGTCGCCGTGGGCCTCATCGTGGTGGCCATCCTCTACTCGGTCTGGCTGGTCAGACGCGATCCGGCTATCGGCGACCGGGTCGGATCGATCGTGGCCGATGAGTAGCCCGCATCCACTCGACCCGGCGAGCGCGGAGGAGTACCTGGCCGGCCGGGACATCATCGTGGACGCCGGGCTGCTGGCCGAGGGTGACAGCCCACCCGTCAGGTTCGCCTACTACGGCCTGGAGGAGGCCCCCAAGGACGAGGTGCTGGCCGGCGAGGCCCCGGACCGGAGGCTGCGCGCGTACCTGGTCAACACCGGTACCGGCGAGTCGTCCGACGTGGTGGTGTCGCTGACCCACCAGAAGGTCCTCAGCACACGCACCCTGGACCCGGGCATGCACGGCCAGATGCCCATCCTGGACAGCGACTTCGCCCGGGTGGACGAGATCACCAAGGCCGACCCGGAGTGGCGCGCGGCCATGGCCAGGCGCGGCTACCGCGACCTCAGCAAGATCAGGACCTGCCCGATCACCGCGGGCGCGTTCGGCCCGCCCGGGGACGACCGGCGGCGGATGGTCCGGGTGCTGGCGTTCATCATGGAGCGCGAGCACGACCTGGCCTGGGCGCACCCCGTCGACGGACTCGCCGCCTACGTGGACCTGATCGAGCAGAAGGTCTTCAAGGTCACCGACGAGTTCGAGCTCCCGGTGCCGGCCGAATCCGGCGACTACGACGACGAGGCCGTCCGCGGCCCGCACCGCACCACGCTCAAGCCCATCGAGATCACCCAGCCCGAGGGGCCCAGCTTCACCCTGGACGGGTACGCGCTGCGCTGGCAGGACTGGTCGATGCGGATCGGCTTCGATGCCCGTGAGGGGCTGAGCCTGCACCAGGTCAGCCTGGACGGCCGCCCGGTGCTCTACCGGGCCTCGATCCCGGAGATGGTCGTGCCCTACGGCGACCCGAAGTTCCGGCACTGGCAGGCCTATTTCGACACCGGCGAGTACCTGGTCGGCAAGTGGGCCAACTCACTCGAGCTGGGCTGCGACTGCCTGGGCGAGATCGCCTACCTGGACGCGACGGTTACCGACGACACCGGCCAGCCTCGCTCGATAGCCAACGCCATCTGCATCCACGAGGAAGACTTCGGCATCCTGTGGAAGCACACCGACATCTTCAACGGCTCGGCCCAGTCCCGCCGCCAGCGCAGGCTCGTGGTCTCCTATTTCACCACGGTGGGCAACTACGACTACGGCTTCTACTGGTACTTCTACCTGGACGGCACGATCGAGCTCGAGGTCAAGGCGACCGGGGTGCTGTTCACCTCGGCCTACCCAGGCGACGGCCACCCGAACGCCACCGAGGTCGCGCCCGGCCTGGCCGGCGCGTTTCACCAGCACCTGTTCAGCGCGCGGCTGGACGTGAGCGTGGACGGGCGGGCCAACGCGGTGGAGGAGGTGGACGTCAGCGGCCTGCCGATCGGGCCGGACAACCCGTACGGTAACGCCATCGTGCAGCAGGTGACCCGGCTGACCCGCGAGTCACAGGCCGGCCGCCGGGCGGACGGCTCCCGCGGCCGGACCTGGCGGATTATCAGTGCCGAACGGTCCAACCGGTTCGGCCATCCGACGAGCTACACGCTCTATCCGGAGGCCGCCCCGGTGCTGCTCGCCGACCCGGATTCCCCGCTGGCGGCCCGGGCCGGGTTCGCGGCCAACCACCTGTGGGTCACCCGCTACGACCCGGATCAGCGCTGGCCGGCTGGCGACTACGTGAACCAGAACCCGGGCGGCGCGGGCCTGCCCGCGTTCGTCGCGGGCGATAGGGAGATCGACGGCGAGGACATCGTAGTCTGGCATACGTTCGGCCCCACGCACGTGCCGCGCCCGGAGGACTGGCCGGTCATGCCGGTCGCCCGCTGCGGCTTCGTGCTCAAGCCGACGGGCTTCTTCGACCGCAACCCCACCCTGGACGTGGCCCCGCCCGCCGCCCACTGCTAGCAGCGGCCAGGCTCAGGTCCGCAATTCGGCCCGCAGTTCGCGCTTGAGGATCTTGCCGAGCGGATTGCGCGGCAGTTCGTCCCGGAGCTCGAGCCGCTCCGGCAGCTTGAACGTGGCGAAGCCCAGGTCCCGCAGGTACGCCACGATCTCCTCCAGCGTCACGGCCTGCCCTGGGCGCGGCACCACCACGGCGCAGGCGCGCTCGCCGAGCACCTCGTCCGGGTAGGCCACCACCGCCACGTCGGCCACCTTGGGGTGGCCGGCTACGAGGCCCTCGAGCTCGGCCGCCGAGATCTTCATCCCGCCGCGCACCACCATGTCCTTGGACCGGTCGACGTACTGCAAGTACTGCAGGTCGTCGCCGGCGATCTGGAGGATGTCGCCGGTCCGCAGGTACCCGTCCTCGTCGAACGGGTCCGGCACGCCGCTGGCGGGCAGGTAGCCGGGGAACACGCCGGGGCCCTTGATGCGCAGCTCGCCGGGGACGCCCGCCTCGGTGATCTCGGCGCCGGTCTGCGGGTCGACGATCCGCGCCAGCGTGGTGCGGGCCATCGTGAACTCCCAGTCCCGCGCGCCGTAGCGCGGGAAGTACTGCGCCCGCACCGCCGGGTCCGGGATGTCCTTGGACGTGCCGAGCAGCGCGATGCCCTCGTTGGAGCCGTAGAAGTTGATGATCTCGATGCCGTACGTGTCGTGCCAGCCCTGCAGCAGGCTCGGCGCCAGCGGGGCCGAGCCGGAGCCGAGGATGCGCAGCGAGGAGATGTCGGCCTGCGCCAGCAGCGCCTCGTTCTGCAGCAGCGCGGTGAGCAGCGCCGGCGGCGCGCAGGTGTACGTCGCGCGGTGCTGCTCGATCTGCCGCAGGAATGTGGCCAGGTCGAACGGATGGTGCTGCACCAGCAGCCCGCCCACCTTGAGCCAGGGCAGGAACATCCCGTTGATTCCGGCCATGTTCACCATCGGGAAGGGGTTGAGCAGCACGTCGTCGGCGGTCAGGTCCGGGCCTTCCACCGTGCCCGCGCACATCGCCATCCAGTCGTAGTGGGTCCGCGGCACGCCCTTGGGCGTGCTCTCCGTCCCCGAGGTCCAGCAGATCGTCACGCAGTCGTTCGGGTCAGCGGAGAAGCCGGCCAGGTGCGCGGCCAGCCTGGTGCGGTCATCAGCCGCCGCGATCCGCTCGTCCAGCCCGGCCCCGAACACCCCCGCCCACTGCAGCGAGGGAATCTCCGGGCGCAGCCGGGCCAGCTCGGCCGCCGCGGGCCGCTGCCCGATCCGGCTCGCCGTCAGGAACGCCCGGACCCGCGCCACGTTGGACAGGTGGGTCAGCTCCCAGGCGCGGTACTGCACCGGGAACGGGGCCACGATCGCGCCGATCCGCACGGCGGCCAGGAACGCGATGACGATCTCGACCGTGTTCGGCAGCTGGACGCCGACCACGTCCCCGGTTCCGACGCCCTCCTCCAGCAGCACCTGCGCCAGCCGGGAGACCTGCTCGTCGAGCTGCGGCCAGGTCAGCGTGCGGAACGGGCCGTCCAGCAGCGCGTCCCGGTTCATCGGGTCGGTGATCGCCGCGATGTCGCCGAACTGGCTGACCCGCTCGCGCAGCAGCGGGTCGATCATGTCGTCGGTCCAGTAGCCCTTGTCGCGGTACTCCCTGACCCGCTCCGCCGGATGCAGCCCCTTCGATCCCACCGTTCCTCCCTAAGGCGCCAGGGCCGTGAGCGTCGTCACCCCGGCCGGGTCCGCCTCGCTCGACCCCGGCACCAGTGCCACCTCGTCCACGCCCGCGTCGGCGTACTCGGCCAGCCGCGCGCGCACCGCCCGCTCGTCGCCGGTCAGCGACACGTGCCCGACCACCTCCGCCGGGATAGCCGCCAGCAGTTCACCGGGATGCGGCCTGGTCCGGGCGAAGCGCACCACGTCGCCGAACCCGGCCTCGGCGAACATCTCACCGTAGCCGGGCGCCGGCATGTAGGACACGAGTCCCCGGCGCAGTTGCTCGATACCCGCCTCGTTCGGATCAATGACCGCCGCGAGCCACACCGCCACCGGCGGCACCGCCCGCCCGGCCGCCCGGCACTCGTCGTGCAGCCTCTGCACCAGCCGGGCCGCCGACTTCGGCGTGACCAGGTTGATGACCATCCGGTCGGCCTGCCGGGCCGCCACCCGGATCGCGCCGGGGCCGAACGCCGCGATGGTCAGCGGCGTCCCCGGCGCTCGCGTCCGCAGCCGGAAGCCGCGGGTGCGGATCACCTCGCCGCGCACGTCCGCCTTGCCCCCGGCCAGCAGCGTACGGACCGCCGTGGCGGACTCGGCCAGCGCGAGCGCGGTGCGCTCCGGCCGGCGTCCGTGCCACTGCTCGACCACCACCGGGCTGGACGAGCCGAGCGCCACGTTGATCGTCCGTCCGGTCAGCTCGGCCAGCGAGCCCGCCCCCATCGCGATCATCACCGGGTCGCGGACCGCCACGGCCAGCGGCCCGATAGTCAGCGCGGCCCGCGTGGTCCGCTCCGCCACCACCGCGCCCAGCGCGAACGCGTCGAAGGTGGCCATCTCGCCGATCCAGATCTCGCCGTACCCTAGCGCGTCGGCGGCCTCGGCGGTGCGCACCACCTCCGCGGCCGGCCGGTCCTGCCACAGCCCCAGCGACACCGACAGCCTCGGCCCGCCCCGCGCCTCACTGCCCACGGCCTCGTTCTATCACTCTGTTAGTTGTATTGTCACGGCATGACCGACGCCGCCGTGCAGGCCCTGCTCGACAAGCAGGAGATCACCGAACTCCTCATATGAAACGGCCCTGTCAAGCTTTTGCAGGTCGCCGGGTGGTTGATCACTTAATGTCCGTTTTCCGCAGGTGTTTTGCGCGTGGTCGGCTTGCCCGCCCGGGGGTGGCGTTCCGGCGGGATGGCGCGTGCGGCCGCCGCTGGCCGGGCCGGCCGGCTGGGGCAGGCCTGGGCCTGCCCGCGGTTTCCTGCCCGGGGGCCGCAGTGGTCTCCGGCGTCCAGGCCGGCCCGCAGGGCCGTCGCCGCAGGCGATGCGCAGCAGCCTGGACGCGGGAGGGGCGGCCCCGTTACGCTTCCGGCCCGGCCAGCGGCCCACCGCGGGACGGCGGCGGCCGCGGCGGGTGGGGGCGGTGCGCCGGGGCGGGATGGTGGCGGCGTGCGCCACTGCCAGCCTCATATGCGCGTGTCGGGATCGCAGGTCGGTGTTCCGCAGGGCGGGGCCCCGCACTGACATCGGGCGTTGGGTAGCCCAGGGAGTCCGCGGGGATCGGCCCTGCCGCGGCGTGCGTCCCGGCGCACCGCCCGGCTTGAGAGCGCGTGGTGGTCAACGGGGTCAGCTGGTCATCTCGGCCCATGCGAACCCGGCGAGCTCGCGGGCGACCGCGGTCACCGCCACCGGGGGGATTTTCCCGCGGCGGGTCAGCTTGGCGTAGGTGGCGTGCAGCCGCTGCTGGGCCTTCCACGAGCGGGCCAGCGTCTCAGCCGGCTGCCCGGCTTGCCGGCGCCGCAGCGTGGCCCCGATCGCGGGCCGGTGCCGGTAGGCCCAGGCCGCCTCGATCAGCGTGCTGCGGATCAGCTGCGGGCCGGCCTTGGTGATGCCGCCGCGGCGGGTGCGGGCGCCGCTGGAGTACTCCGAGGGCGTCAGGCCGGTGAAGCCCATGAACGCCGGGGCGGAGGGGAACCGGCGGAAGTCGGCGACCTCGGCGGCCAGGGTCAGGCCGGTCAGCTCGGCGATCCCGCGGTAGCAGCCCAGCCGCCGCACCATCGAGGCCAGCGGGTCCACGCTGGCCCAGCAGCCGCGCAGCTGGGTTTCCAGCACCGCCAGCTCGGCGTCGCGGGCATCCAGCGCCGCCAGGTAGGTGCGCAGCGCGGCCTGCAGCGCCGGCTCGGCGAAGGACTGCCGGTCCAGCCACGCGCGGTGCTCGCAGGTCCACCGGGGAGCCCGCCACACGCGGCCGTGCCGCTGCAGCAGCGCGCCGATCCGCTGCATCATCCGCTTGCGGTCATCGACCAGGTCCGCCCGGGTGCGGACCAGATCCCGCACCGCCTCCTCCTGCTCGCTCGGGACCCGGATCGCGGTCAGCAGCCCGGCCCGGTGCGACAGCACCAGGCGCACGCAGTCCCGGCGGTCCGTCTTGACCTTGTCCGAGCCGCCCTTCGGCACCAGCGACGGCGCCACCACATCACAGGCCACCCCCGCCGAAGCCAGCCGCCGGTACAGCTCATAGCCGCCCGGCCCGGCCTCATAGCAGCACCGCAGCACCGACCGGTCGGCGAACTTGCCGATCAGCCGCCGCACCATCTCCGGGTCGTGGCTGATCACTTCGACCGCCGGGACATCTTCCCCCGGCCGCAGCACCGCGACCGCGATCTTGTCCCGCGAGACGTCCATCCCCAGGTAGATCCGTTCTCCAGCCGATGCCACACTGGTCATGACGGCCGGCCTCCTTCCTGCCTTGCGGCTCCGCCTGCGCAACGGGAACGTTGCAGCTTCCAGCGTCAGGCGACCCGCGACCTGAGCCAACAGGCTTCAGGCAGCAACCGGAGCCGGCCGTTTCATACTGACTGACCCGCTACCTGCGGTCCGTCGACCGGGGCGACGTGGCCACGCTGCGCTCGTGCTACCTGCCCGGCGCGACCGAGGACCACGGCGGCCTGTTCGACGGGCCGGCCCAGGAGTACGTGGACAGCATCACCACCGCGCTGACCCACCCCCGCGCCCGGATGAGCCATAACCTGACCAACCTGCTGATCGAGCTGGACGGCGACGTGGCCACGGCCGAGTCCTACTGCGTCACGTTCGCCCGGATCAAGGCGGACGGGGACTACCACCACAGCTTCACCGGCGCCCGGATGATCGACCGGCTGGAGCGCCGGGACGGCGACCCCAGGACCTGGGGGATCGCGCACCGTCAGCTCATCTGGGACTGGAACCACGATGCGCCGGAAGCCGAGACCTGGATGCGGGGCCTGCTCGCCCCCGACCTGTCGGTGCTGCGGCTCAGCGGCAAGTTCCCCGCCGAACCCCGTCTACACCCCCCGCCGACCCCGTCTACACCCCCCGCTAGACCCCGTCTACGCTCCCCGCTGACGCCGGAGCACGCGCCCGGCCCGAGGATACGGCGTGAATGTCCCATTCATGTCGTCCTAGCTGCATGAATGGGACATTCACATCGTATGATCTGGTACGGGCGGTGCCAGAGTGACGGAAGATCGCTCTCGCGTCCACGTGCTGCCTCACCGCAACAACCGGCGAAGCGATCGGTCGTATCGCCAGTCACGTCAGCGTGCCAAGAGCGCAGCAGCACCAGAAGGCAAGGGCCCGGCCCGCGCCCGGCCCGCGGATACGGCGTAAATGTCCCAGCCATGTCGTAAGTTCCCGCGCCATACGGCCCTAGGAGCACCCCTGGGAGCACCCCTGGGAGCACCCCTGGGAGCACGCCTGGGAGCACGCCTGGGAGCACGCCTGGGAGCACGCCTGGTAGGACGCCTGGTAAGCGGCCGGCGGCGCTCCGATGGTGTAGTTCCCGGCGCTGCCGTCGAAGAACAGCGTCACGTGCCAGTCCGTGCACGACTGGCCATCCGGGCCGTCCTGCGGCTGCTGCCGGCTGATAAAGGTCACGTCGGCGGCCGGGCGCCCGTCGGGCGCGGTGGTGATGCCGGTGACGAGCACGTCCGAATCCTGGGTGGACTTGAACCCGGTCTGGAACAGCGACGCGGTCATCGCGTTGTCCGGGCTCTGCGTGGCCAGGTACGCGCTGTAGGCCCGGCCGTTGATCGCCTGGAAGTACCGGTTGATGACGGCCTCGATCGCCGTGGCGCCGGGGTACTGGGCGGCCGCCGGAGCCAGCGCGGCCGCGACGGCCTCCGTCGACGGCGGCCGGGTGGCAGCCTCCGAAGCCTGCCCGACCGCGTACCAGGTGGCCGCGCCCGCCATGACGGCGGACGCCACGATAATGAGCGCCGCGACGGGCAGCGTCACCCCCCGGTGCGCGTCCGGCCGGCGGTCCGGCCCGGCGTGTCCGGCCGGTGCGCGTCCGGCTGGGGCTCGCGGGCCGCCGCGGGGTCCGGTCGGCCGGGATCGCCGAGCGCCCAGTTCAGGGCCGCCGCGTAGGACCACTCGGTCCGCCGGTCCGCGGTGATCATGCCCCACCGGCCGTGCCTGAACGCCAGCAGCAGTGCCCCCGGATCCGCCAGCGGGCCGGCCACGTTGAACGGCCAGAGCCAGCCGATCGCCGTCCCGAAGGCCCGCCACCTGGCCTGGAGCTGGGCGGTCGGCACCGGCGGGACCACCACGAGCGCCTTGTCCCACTGGCCGTAATCCGCGACGGCCCGCAGTTCCCACTCCAGACCCTCGGTGACCCGGTTTGGCGGGGCCAGGAAGACGATCAGGGCGGACCGAGCCATCCAGCCCGCCACGACCGACTGCCAGTCGGCCGAATCGATGGTCTCCCGCGCGGCCCCGAGCGGGGCCAGCCTGGTGCCCGGCGGGTTGATCGCGATGACGGGACCGTACCGGGACAGGTACCGGACCAGCACCTCCTCGAACCGGTCGGACCTGCGCAGCGTGAAGCGCTCGACCAGCGAGGGCCTGCCGAGCGTGGCCGCCCAGAGTCGCAGCCGGTCGTCGCCGAACGACCGCAGATACAGCACCGGGGGCCGCGGGTCGCGCAGCATCAGCCGGCGCGCGTCGGCCGAGCTCAGCCGGCGGGCGAACCGGAAGATGATCGCGCCCAGGACCAGCAGCCCCAGCCCGCCCACTTCCAGGCCCGTGGCCAGGTTCTGCAGGGTGATCGTGCCCTCCCCGGACAGGCTCTGCACGGCGGCTCCGGGCGGCTGGGTCCGATACACCCCATAGGACACGATGGCCGCCAGGCCGAACAAGATCATCGCCGACGCCACCACCAGCATGACGCTGACCAGCATCCGGTGCGCCTCCGCGCGGTTCCTGCCCAGATCCGCTCCGCCGGGACGGATGAACCTGCCGCCAGCCCAGACGACGGCCAGCCCGGCCACCAGGTACGCGTACCAGAAGCGGACCTGGAACACGTCGGCCGCGTAGGCCACCAGGCCCAGGCCGGCCAGCTGGACCGCCAGCCGCCCGACGGCGATCCTCCGGTTGCGCTTGGCGGCTGCCGACACATCGACGGCGCCGTCGTCGGCCGGCTCCGGCCGGACGCGCCGGGATCGTGGCGGCCAGAGCTTGCGCCGCAGCGGATTGCGCAGGTAGCCGACGCCGTCGGCCAGCACCAGGTAGCCGACGACGGCGCCGGTCACGGCTCCGGCCGCGGCGGGGGCGTCGCGGGCCGGAGCAGCCGCTGCCGTGTCCGGCGTATCGGCCGGGACCTTTCGCACCTGGGCGACGCCGAGTTCGCTCATCAGCTGGCCGGCCGACCGGCTGACGGGGCCGGCGCCAGGACGTGCAGGCCGAAGAGGAAGGGCCCGCGGGCCAGCGGGAGCACGAGCTCGAAGTTCTGGCCGACGTACCCGCCGTAGACGTCGAAGCCGGCCACGGGCTGCCTGGTCGCGCCCTGCTTCTGGAGCACGGACACCCCCGACGCGGCGCCCGCCCGGGCCTGGTCGGCGGTGCCGGCGTCGACCGCGGTCTCGATCACCTCGGCCCCGCCGGGGCCCAGCCAGGTGCGCACCACCCAGGCCTCCCGCAACCCGGTCTGATCCGCGTTCAGGCCAAGATCCTGGGCGCGCAGGCCGGTCAGCGGGCCGGTCAGCGACGCGTCGGGCGTGAACCCGGCGGGCAGGTCGCCGGTGTCCAGCATCAACGCGGTCACGCCCGCGTCGGCCGCGTGCGCGCCGAGCGGGAAGGTGATGGTGAGCACCAGGGCTGCGGTCAGCACGACGATCGTCCGCCGCAGCACGGTTCGGCCCATGGCAGCCCCTTACCGGTAAGTAACTTCTTATCTCCGGAGGCGCCCCGGGCTGGGCTTGATACACGCCGGCCCGGGGGAGTGCCGGGAAATAGAGGGTCCGTCCGGCCGCGGTCTGCGCGGGGCGTTTCGTCCCTGGCAGGGTCACTCCATTTGTTGTAGTCTGTGCGGAACGGAAGGCAGGGAGCGCGGCATGGGCACTTCGAGCGCGTGGATCGCCGGCAGCTACCAGAGCGACTTCGCGCGGAACTACGCACGCGAGGGCCTGGAGATCTCCGACATGATCGGCGAGGCGCTGCAAGGCACCCTGCGCAGCGCCGGTCTCGAGCCGGAGGACGTCGAGTCGATCCACGTCGGGAACGCCTTCGGACAGCTGTTCACCGGGCAGGGTCAGCTGGGCGCGATGCCTGCCACCGTCGAGCCCCGGCTGTGGGGCAAGCCGGCCGTCCGGCACGATGCGGCCTGCGCCTCGGGCAGCGTCGCGGTCCTGAGCGCCACCGCCGAGATCGAGGCGGGCCGGTACGACTGCGTGCTGGTGCTCGCGGTGGAGCAGGAACGCAACGTGCCCGGCGCCGACGCGCCCAAGCACCTGGGCGCGGCCGCCTGGATCGGGCACGAGGGCCAGGACGCGAAGTTCATGTGGCCGTACATGTTCAGCCAGCTGGCCGACGAGTACGACCGGCGGTACGGCCTCAACGACACGCACCTGCACGCCATCGCCGAACTCAACATGCGCAACGCCAAGGCCAACCCGCTCGCGCAGACCCGGGGCTGGTCGTTCGGCCCGGGCGGCTTCGCCGGCGACGACCATGACAATCCCGTCGTCGAGGGCCGGCTGCGGCGCACCGACTGCGCTCAGGTCACCGACGGCGTGGCCGGCGTGCTGCTGGTTTCCGACCGTTTCAGGGCCGAACGGGCCGGGGAAAGCCAGCCGTCCGGATAACCGGCTGGGGGCACGGCACCGCCGCGCTCCCGCTGCAGGCCAAGCTCGACCGCAGCCAGGGGCAGCCCTACGTCTTCCCGCACGTCCGCCAGGTCATCACCGACGCCTTCCGGCGGGCGGAGATCCCCGGCGTCGGTGCGCTGGACGGCATTGAGACCCACGACTGCTTCTCCATGTCCGAGTACATGGCCATCGACCACTTCGGCATCACCGAGCCGGGGGAGAGCTGGAAGGCGGTCGAGAACGGGGAGCTCGAGCGGGACGGCGCGATCCCGGTCAACCCCAGCGGAGGCCTGATCGGCGTCGGCCACCCGGTGGGCGCCACCGGCGTGCGCATGCTGCACGACGCGGCCCGCCAGGTGGCCGGCCAGGCTGGCGACTGCCAGGTCGAGGGGGCCAGCACCTTCGCCACGCTGAACATCGGCGGCAGCCTCACCACCACGGTCAGCTTCGTCGTTACCCGGGAGGAGTGATCTCATGGCCGACGTCGAGGTCTACGGCAAGATGCTCTCCACGCTGCCGGACGACGACGACCACCCGTACCGGTCCGGCGCGTGGCGCCCGCAGAACGTCGAGTACAACGCGGCGGACCTGCGCGTCGAGGGCGAGCTGCCGGACGACCTGTACGGGGTGTACCTGCGCAACACCGAGAACCCGCTGCACCCGGCGATCGTCAGGTATCACCCCTTCGACGGCGACGGGATGATCCACAAGGTCTCCTTCCGCGACGGGAAGGTGTCCTACCGGAACCGGTTCGTCCGCACGGACGGGCTGCTGGCCGAGCAGGAAGCCGGCCGCTCGCTGTGGGCCGGGCTGGCCGAGAACCCGCAGGCGGCGGTGCGCGCCGACGGGTGGGGTGCCCGCGGCCGGATGAAGGACGCCGCCTCCACCGACGTCATCGTGCACGCCGGGGTCGCGGTGGCCAGCTTCTACCAGTGCGGCGACCTGTACCGGCTCGACCCGCTGACCCTGGATGATCTGGGCAAGTGCAGCTGGGGCGGGTCGTTCCCGAGCGATCTCGGCGTGTCGGCGCACACCAAGGTCGATGACCACACCGGTGAGCTGCTGTTCTTCAGCTACTCCACGACCGCGCCCTACCTGCACTACGGCGTGGTCGACACCGGCGACCGCCTGGTGCACTACGTGCCGGTCGACCTGCCAGGACCGCGGCTGCCGCACGACATGGCCTTCACCGAGCACTACGCGATCCTCAACGACATGCCGCTGTTCTGGGAGCCCGACCTGATCGCGCGCGGCCTGTACGCTGCGCGGTTCCACCCGGAGCTGCCGTCCAGGCTCGGCGTCATCCCGCGCCGCGGCGGCCCCGGCGACATCCGCTGGTTCGAGTTCGAGCCGACCTACGTGCTGCACTGGGTCAACGCCTGGGAAGAGGGCGACGAGGTCGTCATCGACGGGTTCTTCCAGGGCTGCCCGGAACCTCGGAACGCCGGGCCGAACGGTCCCAAGGACCGGATGTTCAGGTTCCTGGCCCAGGACATCATGCAGACCCGGCTGCACCGGTGGCGGATGAACCTGGTCACCGGGGCGACCAGCGAGCAGGACCTGTCGGACAGCTGCACCGAGTTCGGCACCATCAACAGCGGGTTCGGCGGACGGCGGTACCGGTACAATTACGCTGCCACCAACGAGCCGGGCTGGTTCTTGTTCAACGGGCTGGTCAAGCACGATACGCTGACCGGCCGCGAGGAGCGCTTCCAGTTCGAACCGGGCGTGTTCTGCAGCGAGGTCGGCGTGGCTCCCCGCCTGGGCGGGACCGGGGAGGACGACGCGTACCTCGTGACGCTCACGGTCGACATGAACCGTGACCTGTCCGAGTGCGTCGTGTTCCGCGCCAGCGACATGGGCCGCGGCCCGATCGCGCGCGCTCAGCTCCCCGAACGGATCGCGAGTGGCACGCACAGCTGCTGGGCGCCGGGCGACTCTGTGAACGGCTGGTGACCGGCGGGGCCTGAACCAGACGTCCACGAGCCGGAAATGCCTAGAACGCCAGAGAACAGCGCGACGCCAGACAACAAAGCAACGCCCGAGATCGCCGAGAACTCCAACGCCATCGCCGTCGGGCTGATCGGCGACGAGTGGAACCTGGCCATCGTCAGGCTGGCCATTATGTCCGGCGTGCGCCGGTACAAGGACTTCAGGGACCGGCTCGGCATCGCCAACTCGGTGCTGACCGCGCGGCTGCGCCGCCTCACCGAGGCCGGCGTGTTCACCATGGCGCAGTACTCCGCCGCGCCGCGCCGGAGCGAGTACGTACTCACCGAGCGCGGCCGCGACCTGTGGAAGGTGCTGCTGACCATCTGGTCGTGGGAAGCGGTCTGGGTGACCGAGCACATCGAGCCGCTGCCGTCGATGTACCACACCGAGTGCGGCGAGGAGTTCTCCCCGGTCATGTACTGCGGGGCCTGCGATCAGCCGGCCGGCATCCGGGATGTCCGCGGGACGTTCGGCCCGAGCGGCGGCTTCGAACGGTCGGTGCCGCGCGCCACCACCCGGCGCCGGTCGGCCGGCGGCTCGCCGGGGCCCGGCCTAGTGCCGCAGACCATCGAGCTGATCGGCAACCGCTGGTCCGCGTCGGCGCTGGCCGCGGCGTTCCTGGGCGCCCGGCGGTTCACCGACATGCTGGTGATGACGGGGGCCCCGCCCACCATCGTCTCGGACCGGCTGCGCAGGTTCTGCCAGATGGGCGTGCTGGAGACGGTCGCGGCCAAGGCCGGCTCGGGCCGGGTCGAGTACCGGCTGACGGACAAGGGCCGGGCCTTCTTCCCGCACGTCATGGTGATGCTCGACTGGGGTGACCGGTGGTTCCGCGCCCCCGAGGGACCCGCCACCCTGCTCACCCACACCACTTGCGGCGGCGAGTTTCACCCCGTCCTGCACTGCTCGTCCTGCGCCCGCGAGCTGCACGGCTCTCAGATCCAGGTCGGCGGCGACCCGCCCAAGTCCCGCTCGTAGCCCCCTCCGCGGCCGCTCAGCGAGCCAAACGATCACTTTCGCACAGCCTCCACGCCATCTCCACATGCCCTGCAGCTCGCCGTCACAGGGGCTTGGTCTGCTGCCGTGACGGCCGCCGGGCCGCGGGAGTCCGGCCCTGGCGGGAAACCGGCTTGCAGGGAGGGGTTCTATTGAGCAAGCCCGCACCCAATCACCGGCGGCTCTTCATGACGGGCGGCGTCACGGCCCTGGGCGTGGCTACCATCCTGGGCCTGGCCGCACCGTCTGCCACAGGGGCGCAGACGAAGACGCCGGGTCACCACGACAAGGTCACGATCATCGCCGACCACCTGGGCAACCCGCGCGGGCTCGCGCCCGCCCCTTCGGTGTGCCCAAGGGACCGAAAGGCGACTCCTCGGTGCCGTCGTGCGTGGCGCGCGGACCGGACGGCGCGCTGTACGTCGGCGAGCTGCTCGGCGGCTTCGACAGTCCGGGCCACGCCCGTATCTGGCGGGTCGTACCCGGCCACGCACCCACGGTCTGGGCCACCGGCCTGACCACCGTGCAGGGCTGCGGCTTTGGCCGCGACGGCGCGTTCTATGCCACCGAGTACCAGGTTGGCGGGCTGAACGAGGATCCCAAGGCGAACCCGGCCGGCGACGTGGTGCGCATCGACCGGTACGGCCACCGCACCCATCTCGGTACCGGCCAGCTGTTCTACCCGTCCGGCTTCGCGGCCGGTATTGTCGCTCCCGTAATCGTAGTGTCGTGCCTGGTGATCCGACGTTGCGGAGGTGGCTGTGCCGCGCCCCAGCAAGGCGGCCGGGTCGGTCGCGCTCGTCACTGGCGCGAACCGCGGCACCGGCCTGGCGTTCGTCCGCGAACTTACCGCCCGCGGGGCCAAGAAGGTCTACGCCGGCGTGCGGGACCCGGGCGGGCTGACCGATGAGTTCGCCGGGCTGCCGGCCGAGGTGGTACCGCTGGACGTCACCGACCCGGCGGCGGTCGGCGCCGCCGCCGACGCCTGCCCCGACGTGAACCTGCTCGTCAACAACGCCGGCCTGTTCACCCATACGCGGCTGGTGCTGACCAGCGACCCGGACGCCGCCCGGCGCGAAATGGAGGTCAACTACTTCGGCGTGCTGAGCATGACCCGGGCGTTCGCGCCGGTGCTCGGCGCCAACGGCGGCGGCTACATCGTCAACGTGCTGTCGGTGGCCGGCGCCTTCCCCGCGGCGTTCATGGGCGCTACTCCCCGGCCAAGGCGGCCGCGCTCTTCCTGTCCAGCATCACCCGGTCCGAGCTGACCGACCAGGGCACCGAGGTGATCGCGCTGATCGTCGGCTCGGTCGACACCCGGATGGCCGCGCACGTCCAGGGGCGCAAGGAAGACCGCGGGACATTGTCCGGACGGGACTGGATGCCCTCGACCGCGGCGAGCACGTGACCGACACCGATTTCATGGCCGTCGACGCGCGGGCCAGGCACGCCAGGGACCCGATCCGCTACGAGCGCGGCATGACCGAGCTGCTCAAGGCCACGGTCATGGACACCGGGCGGTAGCCATGACCGGGAACCGGTGGGCGGAGCTGCGCCACGTTGGTTTCGCGGCGCTGGATCACGCGGTGGCCGTGCGGACGGCCACCGGGCTGCTCGTGCTCGGCCCGCGATTCGGCGACCGGCTGCTGGCCGCGCTGCACCTGGCCGACTTCACCGCCCCGATCGGCCCCGGCACCTATCTCGAGGTGCTCGCCCCGACCACGCCGGACGATTCGGTCGCCCGCTGGCTGAGCCGGGTTGGCGGCTCGTCCGGCTGGGTGCTGTCCGTCCAGGTCCCGTCGCTGGATGGGGTGAAGGAGCGCGCCGCCGAGCACGGCGTCCGGATCGCGGTCGAGACCCAGGCGATGGGCCACGACATCATTCAGCTGCACCCGCTCGACGCCGGTGTGCTACTCGAGCTCGACGCCTTCCTGCCGCGCGACGCCTGGTTCTGGGACGACCTGCCCGCCGCGCAGGCGGCGCACGCCGCCCAGACCGCCCAGGCCAACGACATCGTCGCCGTCGAGGTGGCGTCGATCCCGCGGCCGGCCTGCGAGACCCGGTCGCGATGGCGCAGACCTGGGCCGCGATCATCGGCATCGGGCCCCCGGTCGCGACGGCGGACGGCGCGGTGCTGTCGTTCGGCCACCCGACCATCAGGCTCGTGCCTGCCCGGTCCGGCCGCACCGGGATCGTCGCCGTCGACGTGCACGCCACCGACCGGGAGCATGGCACCGGCGTGTCCGGCGAGCTATGTAACACGCTCATCCGCTTCCTCTGAGTCCCTCCACCCTCGCCGCGGCGGCTGGCCGGCCCTTCCGTGCCTCAACCGCGGACGGCGGCTCCCGCACTTCCCTGCCTCAGCCGCGGACGGCGGCTCCCGCACTTCCCTGCCTCAGCCGCGGACGGCGGCTCCCGCACTTCCCTGCCTCAGCCGCGGACGGCGGCTCCCGGACGGCAGGTGCCCTGCCCCCGCAGCTGAAGGCCGGGGGTTCACCCAGGGCGTTCGGTGGCCGTAGCCCAGGACTCGATGATCTGCGCCGCCGGCTCGACGGCAGTGATGCTGGCGGCGGACTCGCCCGCGTACATGGGCATGGCGCCGATGTGGCCGGTGGCGGCCATGCCCGGCGGCGTTCCGTGGCCCTTCGGCAGCGTGATCTGCCGGCCGCCGGCCGTGGTCTCGCCCACCGTCTCGCCGTCCAGGTCGCGCAGCGCGCCGACGCAGGACCGCAGCACGCGGGCCCGCGGCGAGGTCGCGCACAGCGGGCAGACAGAGAACGCACCGGTGATCTCGGTGGCGCCGGCCGGCGCGGCCGTCACCGCCTGCTTGTATTCCGTGTGCGCCCCGGACTCGGCCGCGGCCACGAACCTGGTGCCCGCGCGGACGCCGTCCGCCCCGGCCGCCAGCACGCCGGCGAACGCCCGGGCGTCGCCGATCCCCCCCGCCGCCAGCACCGGCACCCCGACCCGGCCGAGCACCGACTCCAGCAGCGGCCGCAGCTCACTGTGTCCCCGGACGTGGCCGCCCGCCTCGGTGCCCTGCACGGCCACCACGTCGCAGCCGGCCTCCGCCGCGGTCAGCGCCTCGTCGAGAGATCCGACCTGCCAGCAGGCCAGGGCGCCGCCCCGGTGCGCGAGCTCGACCAGCGCCGGGTCGGGGTCGGCCCAGAAGAAGTCGACGATTCGCACCCGGCCCGCCGCCGCGGCCACGGCTTCCGGGTCGATGGTGCCGGTCAGGAAGTTCGCGGCCAGCACCCCGGCCGTCCGGGCCGCCAGGCCGGCCAGCACGTTGTCGACCTGCGCCGCGGTCATGCCCAGGGCGGTGATGCTCCCGACGCCGCCCGCGTCGGCCACCGCGACCGCCAGCGCGGACGTCGACACCGAACCCATCGGTGCCTGCTGCACCGGCACCCGGCAGCCCGTCAGATCGGTAAAGCGCGTCATGACCGCGACGCTACACCGCGGCGGTTAAGCTCAGCGATCATGCCGAGGCTGCTGGTCGTCCACCATACGCCGTCGCCTGCGCTGCAGGAGATGTTCGAGGCCGCGGTGAGCGGGGCGCGGACCGACGAGATCGACGGCCTCGAGGTGGTGATCAGGCCGGCCCTGACCGCGGCAGCCGCCGACGCGCTCGAGGCCGACGGCTACCTGCTCGGCACCCCCGCCAATATCGGGTATATGTCCGGCGCGCTCAAGCACTTCTTCGACGGCATCTACTACCCGTGCCTCGAGGCGACCCGGCGGCGGCCCTACGGCCTGTACGTGCACGGCGGGATGGACACCACCGGCGCGGTCCGCGCGGTCGAGTCGATCGTCACCGGCCTGCGGTGGCGCGCGGTCCGGCCGCCGGTCACCGTCACCGGACCGCCGGCTAAGCAGGACCTGGAGGCCTGCTGGGAACTGGGCGCCCTGCTCGCCGCCGAAATCGCCCCCTAAGCACCGCGGCCGAAGCGCCGCGGCCGAAGCGCCGCGGCCGAAGCACCGGCACCCCCTTCTGCCCCGCTCACCGGCGTGGTCGAGGCCGCGAGAGCGAAAAGCGAACTTCCGTCACTCTGGCACCGTACGTACCGAATCATTCGATGTGGATGTCCCATTCATGCAGCTCCAGCGACATGAATGGGACATTCACGCCGTATCCAACGAGCCGGACCGGGCGGCTAGAGATCACCGGCCACATGAACATCCGTGAACCCAGGAGCACCAAAAGATCACAGCCAGGAGCCGCGCCGCCCGCCCTAATGCCGACGCAACTTGACGGCATGGCTATATAACCTCGATTGTCCGCGCGCACTGCGCCGGGCGCGACGTCGGCTAGAGCGCCGGTCAGGCAATCGGTGTAACCCTGCCCTCTCCGGCATCACGACTATCGCGGGTCCGGGGTACGGGCAGCCGAATCGGGGGGGTTGCCCCGTAATCAGCCCACTAATCCGACAAAAGGGACAAATTCCCTGGTTGGCTGCGCTACAGGGTGTGCTACGACCCGACCGGCGCTCTAGCCAGCGGGCTCTTCGAGCCCAGCGGGCTCCTCGAGCCCAGCGGGCTCCTCGAACCCGGCGGGCTCCTCGAACCCGGCGGGCTCCTCGAACCCGGCGGGCTCGTCGAAACCGGCGGGCTCGTCGAAACCGGCGGTGAGCTCCACCGGGGCGCGCATCCGCCACGCGTCGGTCACCAGCTCCGCCAGCCGCCCGGCGTCCACTTCCGCCAGTCGCAGCATCACCAGCGGCCAGCCGTCGTACCCGGGCGTGGTGAAGAACAGCGCGGGCTCGCCGAGCAGCAGCGCCTGCTTCTCGGCCTCGTCCCCGACGTAGAGCACGGCGATGTCGGTCCGCAGCACCCGGCGCTGGCCCGGATGGCGCTCGGGATAGGACCAGACGAACCCCTTGCCGCCGACCCGGAAGTCGAAGCCGTCGCAGTCGATCTCCTCCACGTGCGGCAGCGCCAGCGCCAGCCGGCGCACGTCGTCGGCATCGGCCATGCGCCAAGGCTAGGACATGGGCAAGGCTAGGACATGGGCAAGGCTAGGACATGGGCAAGGCTAGGACATGCGCCAAGGCTAGGACATGGGCAAGGCTAGGACATGCGCCAAGGCTAGGACATGGGCAAGGCTAGGACATGCGCCAAGGCTAGGACATGGGCAAGGCTAGGACATGGTGACGACGATGCTGCCCTTCTTGCGCCCGGCGTCGACGTGCCGGTACGCGTCGGCGATCCGGTCCAGCGGGTAGCACGCGCCGACTACCGGGGTCAGCGCCGACCCCTCGGCGAGCTCCCTGATGACCAGCAGGTCCCGACGTTTCTCCGCAGCGGCCCGCAGCCCGGTGAACGCGACCACCGCGCGCCGGGATCCGAACCGCGCCGTCCACGGCATCTGAACAAAAATCGCAGGGGCCGGGACAGTAGTCAGGTACACACCCCCCGGCTCGAGCACCCGGCGGCAGCGGCCGAACGAGCTCGTGCCGGCCACGTCGAAGATCACGTCGTAACGCTGCCCGGCGCGGGTGACGTCGGCCCGGGTGAAATCGATGACGGACTCGGCGCCCAGCTTGCGCACGAGCCTCATATGAGGCCCGCTGCATACCCCGGTCACGGATGCGCCGAAATGCACGGCCAGCTGCACCGCCAAAGAGCCGACCGCCCCGGACGCCCCGTTGACCAGGACCGTCTGCCCGGCCCGCAGGCCCGCCTTGTCCCGCAGGAAGCACAGCGCCGTCGCGTCGGCCAGCGCGGCCGCCTCCGGGTAGGTCACATGAGAAGGCTTCGCCGCCACCGCGCCGTGCTCGGGCAGGCAGACATATTCCGCGTGGGCGCCGAACCGGGGCGCGATCGTGCCGAAGACCGCCTCGCCCACGCCGAACCGGGTGACCCCGGGCCCGGCCGCCTCCACCTGCCCGGCGAAGTCGCAGCCCAGCACGGGAAACCGTGGCCGCAGCGGGCCGAAGTGACCCCGGGCGTACCACGGGGACCCGCGGCGGGCCAGACCGTCCACCACGCCGACCGTGGCCGCGCGCACCCGGACCAGGATCTCGCCGTCGCCCGGCTCCGGCCTGGGCACGTCGGTGACCGTCACCACGTCCGGGCCCCCGTACCGGCGGCAGACGGCGGCCATCATCGTGATTCTCCTTCGGGGTACTGGAACACCTCGTCGAGCGGCACCTGGAGCACCCGGGCGATCTGGAACGCGACCTCAAGGGAGGGGGAGTAGCGCCCCTGCTCGATGGCGATGACGGTCTGGCGGGTCACCCCGATCCGCTGGGCGAGGTCGGCCTGCGTCATCTCCCCGCGGGCGAACCGCAGCGCGCGGATCGAGTTGGTGATCCTGGTCGGCTTGCTCATGAGGTGCTACGGGCCCCGCCGGTAGGCGACGAGCTTCAGCGCGGACCCGGCGACCGCCCACAGCACGAACCCCAGGTAGATGACGTTGGCGATCCAGAAGTAATCCACCTTCGCCATCGCCATGACCAGCGCCACCGCTGGGCCGGCCACCAGCAACCAGCGGCTGGCGTACTCGCCGGACCGGCTGACGTCCCGGTCCCGCACGTCGCCCCGGCGGCTGTCGCTCGGGCTGACCGTCTCGACCAGGGTCCGGCCCACGATCGAGGCGACGATCGAGGCGCCGGCCGTCCACAGCAGCACCGGGACGTACGGCACCTCGGCGACCGGGGCGCCCGCCAGCCGCCCCGCCATGATCGCCAGGTAGACCGCGTAGCCCGTGCTAGTCACGAGGTAGACCCAGGTGCCCTTCTCTTCGTACAACACCGCACCAGCACCCGGCCATGTAAAAGAACTTTGACATGACCAATGTAAAAGGCCTCAGACATTATGTCAAAGATTTTTAACTAATGAGGCCGAACGGCCCTCCGCCACGCCACCTCACCGGCTTTCAGCCCGGGCCATCCCGAACCGCCGCGGTACCCGAGCATCCCGGAACCGTTTGTGCCGTAACTTCCTGGTAGGTACCGTCGCATGAGTGACCAGCGACTCCGGTGGCAGCAGATCGTCAGGCCCGTGGTATGCCTCGGAGCCCCCGACCTCGCCGCTACCGGTCGTCGGGCAGCCGCCGTCCAGGCACGCCCGGCGTGGCGGCGGCGGCAAGCGTCGGAACATCATCATCGCCGCGATAGCGGTGGTCGTGGTGGCGATCGCCACCGTAGTCGTGGTGGTGGTCACGTCCGGCGGAAACGCGAACACCACGGGCTTCGTGCCATCGGGGAGCTCGCCCGAGCAGGATGCGCAGCAGATCACGACCGCGTTCCTGCAGGCCTGGCAGGCCGGTGATCTCAATCAGGCCGCCCGCTACACCGACCGGCCCGCCGCGGCCCAGGCGGCGCTCGTCAACTACCGGAAGGACCTGCACCTCAGGAAGCTGACCGGCACCGCGCAGGCCGTCGGCCCGGCGTCCGGCAGCGGGACGCGGGAATCGGTGACGTTCGCGGTCAATGCCACGGTGGCCGACACGGATGGCGCCGGCGCCCTGCACGGGACCTGGAGCTACCACTCGAAGCTGACCGCCTACGCCAAGCCGAAGTCCAACCTGTGGTACATCGCCTGGGCGCCTGACGTCATGGCACCCAACCTCACCACGTCCACCCGCCTGGCGGCGGTCAAGGTGGCTCCCCAGGTGTCCGGCGTGAGCGACGCCAGCGGGAAGGACATCACGTCGTACCAGGACGCCGGGCTGACCACCATCGCTAACCTGCTGGAGAAGCAGGCGCCGCCGGGCCAGGGCGCCCCCGGCCTTTACGTCGAGATCCAGAACGCCGCGGGTAGGCCGGTCCAGAACAGCCAGGCGGCGATCATCGCACCGAACAACATCGCGAACCTCACCACGACGATCGATCCCACGGCCGAGGCCGCGGCGCGCGCCGCCGTCGCGATGCACTCCAAGAGTTCGATGGTCGCCATCCAGCCCTCCACCGGCAAGGTCCTGGCCATCGCCAACAACGCCGGCTTCAACGACTACGCGCTGACCGCCAGGGTGGCGCCGGGCTCCACCATGAAGGTGATCACCTCCGCCGCGCTGATCAGCTCCGGCGCCCTCACCGCGTCCTCGGCGGTGGAGTGTCCTCCCGCCTACACCGTGCAGGGGATCACCTACCACAATGACAACAACGAGTCCCTGGGGCCAGGCACCCCGTTCGTTACCGATTTCGCTCAGTCGTGCAACAACGCGTTCAGCGTGCAGTGGCCACACCTGTCCGGCGGTGGCCTGGCCCACGCCGCTAAGACGTATTTCGGCCTCAACCAGCCCTGGAACATCGGCATCACCGGCGCGTCCGGCACCTACTTCAACGCGCCGGCCAGCGCGAGCGGCTCCGAGCTGGCGCAGGAGGCGTTCGGCGAGGGCAAGCTGACCGCGACGCCGCTCGCGATGGCCTCGGTGGCGGCCACCGTGTCCACCGGTACGTTCAGGCAGCCGATCCTGCTGCCCGGCACCAAGCAGCTAATCGCGACCCCGCTGCCGGCCAGCACCGTCGATCAGCTGAAGCAGATGATGCAGGCCGTGGTCACCAGCGGGACCGCCGCCGGAGTCGGGTTCGGACCCGGGGTCTACGCCAAGACCGGTACCGCCGACATCCAGGGCCAGGAGCAGCCCAACAGCTGGCTCATCGCCTTCGAGCCGGCCAAGGACATCGCCGTGGCCTGCCTGGTCGTCAACGCCGGCTACGGCGCCCAGTTCGCCGGCCCCGAGGCTAAGGCCTTCCTCGACAGGTACTAGGCCGGCAGGTGCCGGGCCCGGCAGATACTAGGCCAGCCCAGCCGTCACCGTGCCGACGAACCAGGCCGCCTGAGCCAGCGCGCTGTCGGCGGCGGCGAGCAGGCCCGGCTGCAGCATGAAGTCGTGCCACATCCGCGGCCACCTGGTGTAGGTCACCTCGGTTCCGGCGGCCGAGGCGCTGGCGGCGAGAAGTTCGGCATCCGGGGCGAGCAGTTCGCTGGTCCCGGCCTGGATCAGCAGCGGCGGCAGCCCGGAGTGGCCGGCCAGCAACGGCGAAACCGAGGGATCGGCCCAGGCCTCAGGCGCGGCGTAGGCGTGGGCACAGGCGTCCAGCCAGTCCGGGGTGAGCAGGACGTCCCGGCGCACCAGCCCCGGATCGCCCCGGCGGTCGCGGCCCAGGTCGAGCCACGGCGACAGCAGGATGCAGCCGGCCGGCATCCCCTGCCCCCGGTCACGCATGGACAGGACCAGGGCGAGGGCGAGGCCTCCGCCCGCCGAGTCACCCGACAGCACGACCGGGCCCTCCAGGGCGGCCATGACCGCGAGGGCGTCCTGCAGCCCCGCCGGATAGGGATGCTCTGGGGCCAGGCGGTACTGGGGCAGCACGACCCGGCAGCCAGCCTGGGCGCTCAGGTGCGCGGCCCATCCCCGGATCGTGCGGGCCGAGCCGATGCAGTACCCGCCGCCGTGGAAGTGGACCACCGTCGGCTGCGGAACAGGCTGCGAGCCCGGTGCCCGGACCGACACCACCTCGGCAGCTACCCCGCCCAGCGTCTGCTCGGTCACCGTGGTGCCGCGCGGCAGCAGGAAGGGCCGGGCGAGCTGGTCCAGCCGGGTGCGCTGCACCCGCCACGGCAGGGCCGGATCGAGGCAGCGCCTGCCGAGCTGGCGCGCGCCGGCGCGCATGACCGCGGGCGGCACCCGGAGCTTCGGGCGAGAGCGGCGAGCGGTCATGCCGCGCTGGCCGTCGGGGCCGGCCGCGACGGCATGACCCGGTACGCGGCCAGGTCAAAGCGCCGGACCCGGTACCGGTACATGAACGTATGGTCCGGCCAGTTGTTCGTGTTGCGGCCGGAGGCCGTCGTGTACCAGCTGTGGCAGCCGCTCTCCCACACCGACGTCCGGCTGGCGGCCCGGGCCCAGGCAATGAACGCGTCCTGCACCTCGGGACGCACGTCGAGCCAGGCCAGGCCCTCCGCCTCGAGCGCCTGGAGCGCGCCGAGCACGTATCCGACCTGGCCTTCGAGCATGTAGATGATCGAGTTGCCGCCGAGGTTGGTGTTGGGCCCGTAGAGCATGAAGAAGTTCGGGAACCCGGAGACGCTGATGCCGAGGTAGGCCTGGGCCCCGTCCCGCCAGGTCTCCTCCAGCCGCCGCCCGTCCAGCCCGGACACCCGCATCGGCGCGAGGAACTGCGTCGCATGGAACCCGGTGCCGTAGATGATCACGTCCGCGACGTGGGCCGTGCCGTCCGCGGTGAACAAGCCGTCCGGGACGATCCGCACGATCCGGTCGGTGATCAGCTCGACATTCGGCCGTGCCAGCGCCGGGTACCAGTCGTTGGAGAACACCACCCGCTTGCAGCCCATCACGTAGTCAGGGACGCATCTGGCGCGCAGTCCGGGATCGGCGATCTGGGTGCGGAGCTGGCGGCGCCACAACCGCATCGGCCCGGCCAGCAGCTTCGACGACAGGACGAAGCCGCTGGTGAGCAGCTCGCCGTAGAGGAAGAGGCGCAGCCGGTCGGCCTTGCGCACCACCGGCAGCCGGTCATAGAGCGCCTGCTCGGCGTCACCGTAGGGCCGGTCGGCCTTCGGCAGCACGTAGGGGGCGGTCCGCTGGTAGACGTCGATGTGCCCGGCCACCTTGGCAATCTCGGGCACGAACTGGATGGCGCTGGCCCCGGTGCCCACCACGGCCACCCGCCGGCCCGCCAGGTCGACGTCGTGATTCCAGTGCGCGGAATGCCACCACGGGCCGCCGAACTCCTCCCGGCCGGCGATATCCGGAAGCGCCGGCCGCCCGAGCTGGCCGACCGCGCAGACGACCGCGGTCGCCTGCAGCGTGTCGCCGTCGTCAAGGGTCAGGTTCCAGACCGCGCGGCTCTCGTCGAAGTCGGCCGCCGCGACCCCGCAGCCGAAGCGCAGGTGCGGGCCGAGGCCGCGTTCGGCGACCAGCCCGTGCAGGTAGGCCAGGATCTCCTCGCGCGGCGGGAAGCGCCTGCTCCAGCGCCAGGGCCGGAACGAGTACGAGTACAGCTGCGACGGCACGTCGCAGCACAGGCCCGGGTAGCTGTTGTCGCGCCAGGTCCCGCCGAGATCGTCCGCCTTGTCCAGGACGACGAAGTCCTCGATGCCCGCCTGCTTGAGCGCGATCGCCATGCCGATCCCGCCGAACCCGGCCCCCACGACGGCCACCCGGTAAGGCATGAGCTCTCCCTAGCGCTGCGAAACCCGGCACGGGCAGCATAACCGTAGTTATCAGCCCCGCGCAGCGCCACCGCTACAACCCGTCAACTTGGCTGTGTCAGCGGTGCGCGTTAGCTGCTCCAGGTTGGTAGAGAGCGCGACCCTGGGGGTGCATGATGACCACTGGTGCCTCAGGCGCGTCGGCATCAGGACCGCGACCGACCTGCTCAAGGCGTTCTCGGTCGAGCAGGACAACGGGGAACGCGCCTTCCGCGCGCCGGGCGACCTGGAACCGCCGCTGCCGGCCGGCCAGCTCAGGCTGCTGGTCACCGTCCTGGCCGCCGAGCCCAGGTCACCGCCGAGATACCCGCGTGCTCGTACATGGCCGCCTGCACCGGCAGCGACACGAACCACATGACCCGGCCCTGCGCCCAGTAGATGTAGCGCAACACGAACGCGGCCAGGCTCCCCCGGTTGCGCCGCAGCAGCGACGTATACCGCTTGTCCTCGCCCTGCCCGCGGTTCCGCGCATAGATGTGCGTGCCGAGCCGGAGCCCCCAGACCGCGGTGAGGACCAGCACCAGCACCCGCCGTCCCGCCCCGCCCGAACCGGCGGAGAGCGCGAACGACACCACGGCGATGAGCACGAACCCGAGCGGCCAGATCGTGTCCATGATCGCGTGCACCCGGGTGCGCATCGCGTACAGGAACGTCGCCAGCATCAGCACGGCGACCAGGCCCGCGGTGACCACCAGGTTCACCAGCAGCGGCCCCCAGCTCACGACGCGCCCCCGTCCATCAGGTCATGGAAGGCGTCCACGGACACCCGGAACTCGCGCGGCTCGCCGCGCCCGCTCTCGGCCAGCAAGGCGTGCAGCTGACCGGGGCTCAAGCCAGGCCCGTTCGGCAGCAGGACCGTGCCCCACTCCACCACCGATGCCCGGCGCAGCCGGCCCCCGCCGGTGACGATGTACTCGCCGTTCAGCCGGCACTCCGGGCGGGCCAGCGCGGTCAGCACCGGGGCCACCAGGTCCGGCTCCATGAGCGCGCGGACCGCGCCCGGCACGCCGTCGGCGGCCATCTGGGCCTTGGTCATCTGGGTCAGCGCGTACGGCAGCAGCATGTTGGTCAGCACGCCCTTCCCGGCGCCCTCGGCCGCCAGCGACCGGCCGAACGCCAGCAGCCCGCCCTTGCTGGCCGCGTAGGCGGAGAGCCCGGCGTCACCGTGCAGCCCGCCGGTGGACGCGACCAGGATGATCCGGCCGTAGCCTGCCGGGCGCATCACCGCCATGGCGGCCCGGGCCAGCCGGACGCTGCCGTGCAGGTTGATCTCGAGCACCTCGCCGAACTGCGCGGCAGGCTGCTTGTGGAACATGCCGCCCACGCCGATGGCCGCGTTGGCCACGCAGATGTCCAGCCGTCCCCACCGCTCCACGGCGGCCGCGACGATCGTGTCCCCGCCGGCCGGGTCGGCCGCGTCCGAATAGTCGCCACCGCCTCCCCGCCGGCCGCCGCGATCTCGGCGACCACGTGGTCGGCCGGCCCGCGCCCGTCCGCGTCCGTCACCCGGTTGCGGTTGCTGACCACGACCTTCGCACCCTGCCCGGCCAGGGCCAGGCAGAACGACCGCCCGAGCCCGCGGCCGCCGCCGGACACCACCGCCACCCGCCCGGCCAGAGGTCCGTCCGTCATGCTCCCCTCCTAGCCGGTTTGGCCCGAACGGGCCGGGTTCACCGCACCGCGAACCCCGGCTGCTCTTCGGTCCCGATGGTCGTCGGCCTCCGCACTGCCTGTCCACGTGCGAAGCCCGTGGACGGCCAGCGCTGCTCCGTTTACTGTAGCGGTCATGTCAGAGGCCGAACCCTGGTCGTATTACCCCGACGGCTCGCCGGTCTACTCACTGGCCGACATCATCGCCGAAGCGGGCCGCGGTGACTCCCGCGGCGATCGCGCTGGCCGAGGCGGGCCGGCTGACCTCGTTCGCCGAACTCGACCGGCGGTCCAGCCAGGTCGCCCGGGCCCTGCGGGCCAACGCTCTGCCAGCCGGGGGAGTGCGCCCCGGCGACCGGGTTGCCGACGTCGGCGCCAGCGGGCCCGAGTTCGCCGAGGTCATGTACGGAGCGGCCAAGTGCCGGGCGATCTTCACCGCGGTCAACAACCGGCTGCCGGCCCGCGAGGTGCTGGCCATCCTGGCCGACGCCGAACCCCGCGTGGTCGTCGCCGACCCGGCCGCCGTCCCCTTGGTCGGCGGCGTCGGCACCCTCGGCTTCGACTGCGACACCCTGGTCACCTACCTCGACTATCTCGCCTGGCGGGAGGCTGGCCCGTGGCCCCCGGCAGGCGATCCCGGCGAGGTGGCCGGACCCGACGAGACCGCGCTCATCCTGTACACCTCAGGTACCACCGGCGCGCCCAAGGGCGTCGAGCTGACCGGTCGCAACCTGGGCTGCGCCCTGCATGAACTGCACGCGAGCATCGACCTGAACGAGGGTTCGGTCTGCGCCGCTCCCATCCCGTTCTCCCACATCGCCGGCCTCGGCATGCTGCTGGCCGCCAACCTGAACGGCGGCAACCTGGTGCTCGAGCAGCCGGCCGACCTGGCGGGCGTGCTCAGCCTGCTGATCGACCGCAAGGTGACCCACGCCGTCCTGGTGCCGACGGTCCCGCAGCGGCTGCTGGCCGTCGTCCCCTCGGCCAGCTGGGGCGAATCCCCCTACGCCGTCGTCGGGCTGCGCCCGGGCGCCGAGCTGTCCGAGACCGACCTGATCGCCTGGACCCGTGACCGCCTGGCCCGCTTCAAGTGCCCGGTCGGCGTCTCGTTCGCCCCCTCCCTGGCCCGTACCGCCTCCGGCAAGCTCCAGAAACAGGCCATCCGCGCCAGCCTGACCTCAATTGCCGTGCCCTAACCCGCCATCCCAAGCGCCCGCCACCCCGAAAACCCGCCATCCCGAGAGCCCGCCTTCATGAGTGCCCGCCTTCATGAGTGCCCGCCTTCATGAGTGCCCGCCATCCTGATCGTGGGGCACCCACGCCCACCCTGGCTCCCGGTGCCCCCGCGCCCGCCCTTGCCTCCTGTGGTCCCCGCGACCGCCCTTGTCTCCTGTGGTCCCCGCACCCGGCCTTGGCTCCTGGTGCCCCTGCGCTCCGGCACGCTGCCGTGACCCGTGATACGCGCCCGCCGCCGACCATGCCCCATGCACCTGTAGCTCGGAGCTGTTAGCTCGTCGTCGCGCTCAGGCAGCCCGCGGATCGTCGCGCTGACGCAGCCCGCGGACGCCAGCCTGAACCTTCGTCACTCTGGCACCGCTCGTACCAGATCATACGATGTGAATGTCCCATTCATGCAGCTCCAGCGACATGGCTGGGACATCCACGCCGTATCCGCTGAGCCCGCCTA
Organism: uncultured Actinomycetes bacterium; assembly: GCA_963841585.1. Taxonomy (GTDB): domain Bacteria; phylum Actinomycetota; class Actinomycetes; order Streptosporangiales; family Streptosporangiaceae; genus Palsa-504. The sequence continues at coordinate 15,696 of CAWJDK010000013.1, read as the reverse complement.
AGGGCAAGCGCTCAGGGATCACCGGTCACGGGAACGTCCCGGGAACGCAGGAGCACCAGATGTCGCGCCCAACAGTGCCGGAACGACGGGCTAGAGGTCATTTACCGAGTCGGTGCGATGCAGGTGCTAAGCTATCCCTCTGCGGCGCTGGTCCGGCTTCCTCTATGAGATCCTCCAGTGGCGTGCGTAAGGGGCTATGGCGCAGCTGGTAGCGCGTCTGCATGGCATGCAGAAGGTCAGGGGTTCGAATCCCCTTAGCTCCACCAGTCAGAAGCTTGCTGAGACCCATTCATGATCATCGGGGAGCAAGCAGGGGAGCAAGCCGCCCGCTATCCTTTAATTATGGGTGGTCACACCGCTGGCGCCCGGCGTCGTGGGCGCAACGAAGGATCGATCTACAAGGACGAGGCCAAGGGCCGCTGGTACGGCGCGATCTCGCTCGGCTATGGCTCGGACGGCAAGACGTGGCGGCGGCACAAGGTCTCTGGCCGCACCAGGGCTGAGGTCGCGGAGAAGCTCAAGCAGCTCCAGGCCGAGCAGGACTCTGGCGTGCAGCCCGAGCATTCCTACACGGTGCAGCGGGCCGTAGATGACTGGCTTGCCGAGGGCCTGGACGGCCGGTCGGCCAAGACCGTGAGGCTCAACCACGACATGCTCAAGCCGCTTACCGATGTCATCGGCGGCATCGAGCTGCGGATGCTGACCGCCCACGACGTGCGCCGAGCCCTGGTGCAGCTGGCGGCCGTCCGCTCCAGCCGGACCGTCGTGATCGCGCACAACGCGCTGACCCGGGCCCTGCGCCACGCCGAGGCCAACCGTCACGTCATGCACAACGTGGCCGCGCTGGTCGACACCCCGAAGGGACGGTCCGGCAGGCCGAGCAAGGCGCTGACCGCCGAGCAGGCCGCCGCCGTACTGAAGGCCGCCGAGGGTTCCAGGCTCAGTGCCTACCTGGTCTTGTGCCTGATGACCGGTATCCGGACCGAGGAGGCCCGGGCGCTTCGCTGGGATCACGTGGACCTGGACGCCGCGAGCATCGCGGTGTGGCGGTCGGTGCGCCTCGGAGGTGACACTAAGACCTCCAAGTCCCGCCGGACCCTCGGACTGCCTCAGGCGGCTGTCGAGGCGCTACGCGAGCATCGTGTGCGGCAGGACGAGGAGAAGCTAGCCGCCGGGGAGCTGTGGCGGGATCACGATCTGGTCTTCACGACCACGGTCGGCACCGAGCTGGATGCGGCCAACGTCCGGCGGTACTTTAGAGGCATCTGCAAGGTGCCGGCATCGGAGACGATTGGACCCCCCGCGAGCTGCGGACCAGCTTCGTCAGCCTCCTGTCCGCCTCGGGCGTGCCGGTAGAGGAGATCGCCCGGCTGGCTGGCCACTCGAGCTCGCGCACGACGGAGGTCGTCTACCGGAAGGAACTCCGCCCGGTCCTGGTCAAGGGAGCCGAAGTCATGGATCAGATCTTCGGTTGATCGACCGCAGAAGCGGTAGCGCTGCGGGCCCTTGGCGCGGTCATGTCGGCAGGGGGGTGTTCCGCGAAAATACACTCTCCGCAGCACTGGAGATCCACACCAGGGGCATGCCATGTAAGTGCCTAGTCCGTGGACAATTACAATCAAACCGCATTCGCGGAGTATTACCACGGCCCGCCGCACGTGTTGTAGGCCACAACCTGGATTACTGACCCTCCGCTTTTCAGGCGTTCTATCATCCTGAGAGCACTTACCTGGCAAAGACGCCAACAGCCCAGCTCACGCGCATAGACGCTGCCGAGCGGCTATTTTCCGTACCTTTAACACGTATAACAAGTGTACCGGAGTGTGCCGTTTCGTCCGTGGGATTCCTGTGGGGATCGGCTACCGTGTCGCGGGCTTGTGGGGTTTCTGTGGGGCTCGCAGAAGCCCTGATCTGCCCGGTCTTCCCGATACACGGTGCCCGGGTACCGCGACTCCCGGAGGTAACCCAGCATCACCGGAGCGGTCTGCTTGCTGGAGTTGATTCCGCGCCGGAAGATCGGATAACGGACCGTTATCACGCCTGGCCAGTCACCGCGGCCTCAGGGCAATGCAACGTAGGCTGGTAGATACTTCGATCGGGGGATGTACTCGTGCCATTGCGAGAGGGTGAGATCTCCAGCTGTGATGCAGATTCGTTCTATGGCGTTATGGACATTTAGGTTCCAGAGCCAGGTAATGCCGTCTCCGTCCCCGCTGGCCAGGGTGTGGCCATCGGAGCTGAACGCCACTGCACTTACGCTGACGCTGCTGCCGTCGCTCAGGGGCTGGCCGAGTGGCCGGGGATGCGCCGGGTCAGTGACATCCCACAGGCGGATCGTGCCGTCGTTGTTGCCGCTGGCCAGGGTGCGGCCATCGGGGCTGAACGCCACCACATTGGCGCTGACGCTGCTGCCGCTGGTCAGGGGCTGGCCAAGTGGCCGGGGATGCGCCGGGTCGGCGACGTCCCACAGGTGGACCGTGCCCCCGAGGTAGCCGCTGGCCAGGGTGCGGCCATCGGGGCTGAACGCCACCGCAGTGACGCTGACGCTGACGCTGCTGCCGCTGGTCAGGGGCTGGCCAAGTGGCCGGGGATGGTCGGGTCCGCGGCATCCCACAGGTGCACCGTGCCGGAAGCGCTGCCGCTGGCCAGGGTACGGCCATCAGGGCTGAACGCCACCGCAGTGACCACGCCGTCGTCGCTGCTGGTCAGGGGCTGGCCGAGCCGACGGGGACGCGCCGGGTCCGCGACATCCCACAGCCTGACCGTGACGTCGCCGCCGCCGCTGGCCAGGGTGCGGCCATCAGGGCTGAACGCCACCGCATTCACCTGGCCGCCCTTAATGTCTGTCAAGCGCTGCCCGAGCGGCCGGGGATGCGCCGGGTCCGCGACATCCCAGAGGCGGATCGTGCCGTCGTTGTAGCCGCTGGCCAGGGTGCCGCCATCAGGGCTGAACGCCACCGCGTAGACAGCGCCGTCGCCACTGGTCAGGGGCCGCCCGAGCGGCCGGGGATGCGCCGGATCCGCGACATCACGCAGCCGGATCGTGCCGTCGGAGTTGCCGCTGGCTAGGGTGCGGCCACCGGGGCTGAACGCCACCGCGTAGATAGCGCCGTTGGCGCTGGTCAGGACCGTGAGGGGCAGGCTCCACAGTCGGATCGTGCCCCCGCGATAGCCGTTGGCCAGAGTGCCGCCACCGGGGCTGAACGCCACCGCGTAGACGCTGTTGTCGCTGCCGCTGGTCAGGGGCTGCCCGAGTGGCAGGGGATGCGCCGGGTCCGCGACATCCCACAGGCGGATCGTGCCGTCGTTGTAGCCGCTGGCCAGGGTGCCGCCATCGGGGCTGAACGCCACCGCGTAGACAGTACCGTCGCCGCTGGTCAGGGGCTGGCCGAGCGGCAAGGGACGCGCCGGGTCAGTGACATCCCACAGGCGGATCGTGCCGTCATAGCTGCCGCTGGCCATGGCGCGGCCACCAGGGCTGAACGCCACCGCATGGACCTCGCCGTCGCTGCTGGTCAGGGGCTGGCCGAGCGGCCGGGGATGCGCCGGGTCCGTGACATCCCACAGCCGGATCGTGCCGTTGGTGTCGCCGCTGGCCAGGGTGCGGCCATCAGGGCTGAACGCCACCGTAGTGACAACGTTGCCGTTGCCGCCGCTGGTCAGGGGCTGGCCGAGTGGCAGGGGATGCGCCGGGTCCTTGACATCCCACAACCGGATCATGCCGTCGTCGCTGCCGTCGGCCAGGATGCGGCCATCAGGGCTGAACGTCACCGCGTAGACAGCGCTGACGCCGCCGGTCGGGGGCTGGCCGAGCCGCCGGGGATGCGCCGGGTCCGTGACATCCCACAGCCGGACCGTGGCGTCGCCGGAGCCGCTGGCCAGGGTGTGGCCATCAGGGCTGAACGCCACCGCATTCACGACGCTGTTGTCGCTGATAAGGGGCTGGCCGAGCGGCCGGGGGCGCGCCGGGTCCTTGACATCCCACAGCCGGACCGTCGCGTCGGAGTCGCCGCTGGCCAGGGTGTGGCCATCAGGGCTGAACGCGACCGCATCGACGTCGGCGCCGTTCAAGGAACGGAAGTTCAAAGGACGGGACAGGGGCGTGTTTTCCGTATTCAGCAGGCGTGAGACCAGATCTTGTGTTGGCTGCATCTGGTATGCGGCCAACGTCAGCTGCGCTGCGAGCGGTGTGTTGCTCGTACCGAATTGGAGGGCTTCGGCGACGACCTGATTGTAGATGGCCTGGTCACGCTGCTGGTTAGCCGTTTGCTGGAGGAAATAGAAGATGCCGACGGCGGCGAGTGATGCGGCGACGAGGACTGCGACGGCGCCGGTGAGTAGACCACGGCGGCGGGTGCGGGGCCGCTTACTGCCCTGGATGTAGTCTGCCGGTGGCCCCGTCAGCTCGTCCGGGTAATCGCGGAGCCACTGCAGTGCCGGGTCGAGCAGGGATCGTGGTAGCAGGAACTCGGGATTCTTTTTGCTGTCGAGCCAGCGTTCCAGGTTCGCGGCGAGGTCCTGGGCGCGCCATTGCACGAACTGGCTGCGCTCCTTCAGCCAGTTTTGCAGGCGGGGCCAGGCGCGGAGGAGTGCCTCGTGGGAGACCTCGACGGTGGGCTGACCACCGGCGGGGGCCTTATCCGCGGTGAGCAGCCGGGCGTCGATGAGCCGCTGAATAAGGCGCTGGTCGTCTTGGTCCCACTGCGCGAGCCGGGCTGGCCGGCTGAGGTCCCGCATGCCTGCCGCTAGGTCCGCGGCGCTGACCTCGGCGGGCTGCGCGGCGATGAGGCCGAGCAGGATGCGTTGAAGCCGCGGCTGATCGGCCGGGTCGAGGTCGTGCCACAGCTGCTCGGCTCGGCGGATCAGCGCCCCCTGCGCGCCTGGCAGGTGTGCCCCGTCCGGAAGCTGGACGCCCAGGCCGCGGTAGGTCTGCTCGGTCAGGACGCCGCCCGCGGCGTCGCGTTCCCACAATTCTGTCAGCGCGAACTGCAGCAGCGGCAGGTCGCCGGGGCGGCCGCGCACGTCCGCGATGAGCTGTTGCGTCAGGCCGGGCTGGAATGACCGCAGCAGTTTCGCGGCGGGCGCGGCGATGGCCCGGCCCAGGTCTTGTTCGCTCATCTGCGCCAGTGCGACCTGTCCGGCCGCGAGCTGCTCTCCCAGATCGGCCAGCGCCAGGTGGTAGAAGTCGGCGCGCAGCCCGATCACCACCTTCACCTTCTCGGTGGCCAGGCACTGCAACAGCGCGACGAACCGTTTCCGCTCCGCGTCCTCGCAATCGGTGTAGAGCCGCTCGAACTGGTCGACCACCACGATCAGTTCGGCGCGAGGAGCGGCGGCGCGGATCGCCGCGGCCAGCTCTGGAGGAGGGGTCACGGCCAGCTGCCGGGGAACAAGTATCCCGTGCTGGGCCAGGCTCTGGAGCAGTTCGGCGTGCGGCTGGCCGCTGACCCGCAGATAACAGCGGATCCCCTCCGCCAGGCCCACCACCGGCCGGTCCCGCAGGCCCTTGGCCAGCCCGGCTTGCAGCAGCGAGGACTTGCCAGCGCCGGAGACCGCGACCACCGGCACGAAGTCGCGGGCGGCCAGGCTCGTCAGCAGCTGACTGGTCGCATGCTCCCGGCCGTAGTAGTACTCGACGTGCTCCTCGGTGAACGGTTCCAGGCCGCGGTAGGGGCACCCGGCGGGAAGCCGCAGCTCCGGGCACAGGTCCCGGATGACCTCCACCGGCACGCCGATAGCGGTAGTGCCCAGCCGCTGGCCGGGATCTGCGCGGGCGATGCTCTTGACCATGCCGACAACCACGCCCAGCTCCGGGTCCCAGATCGGCGCGCCGCTGAAGCCCAGCGTCGCCTCCTCGCTGCGCAGGGCCAGCTGGTCATAGCCGTCGGCGGTGGTGACACCGCGGAAAGCAAGTTCCCCCGGCAGCCCCGCCTCAGGCCGCATCTGCGGGTAGCCGAAGGTGCGCAGGCCCGGCTGCGGGGTTCTAGGCGACCGGCCCAGCGGAAGCGCCAGCACCTCGCGCGGAACCGGGCCGGTGAGTCGCAGCACGGCCACGTCAGGCGGATCCTGGAGCAGATCCACGGTAGCCGGGAATGACCGGCGGGCGACCTGCGGCTCGACACTGACGGTGGCGCCAGGTGCGCAGCCAGCCAGCACATGGGCGCAGGTCACGATCAGGCCACTGGCCGACACCACGAAGCCCGCACCGGCCTCCTCGGGACCGACGACCCGCACCACCCCGGCGGCGGGCAGCCCCGCGCCAAGCTCGTTCATGTCGCTCCCCCCAACGCCAGCTATTCTTCGGCCGGGCACCTCCAGATCATCTTTACCTGGTAATTAGACTCTCCCGCGACCTTCCCGACCGCCAGGTTGCCCATCTCGCCAGTGGCCTTCAGGACAAACGTGATCTCCATCTCGGCGGGCGGCTTGTCCAGGGCATCGGCAGCTGCGAGGAAGGCCCGGACATTCAGGCTCACCGCCCGCTGCACGGCCTGCTCGAACCCGCTTTGGGCCACCGCGACCGCCTCACCGGCCTGATCACGCGCCCACTGGCGCAGCCCCGCATTCTGCTCGCTGGCCACCGGCAGGTCCTCGGCTGCGTCTACCTCCCCCGAGGCAAATCGCAGGTAGTTCGTCATCTTGTCCTCTCTCAGCTACGTTCTCATTGAACCAGAAGCGGTAATGGCCGGTTATCCGATACAACGCGGACGCCCGCCAGGGATCACATGCGAGGCGGCCTACCGCCGTTTGCGCGACTCGGGCACGTTATCCGGTACATCTGCTGAGGAGAGCTTGCAGGAGGCGTTTTTAACACTTCATCGTAGGCCATTGAGCGAATTCAAAGCGACCACTGTGGTTAGGGTGTCTGGATGGTCGGTGCCCAGTACGCGCTGCTGGGCGGGCAGGATCTGACGGAACTCAGCCTTGGCCTCGGCGGACTTGCCCTGAGTGGCCAGCACGATAGCGATCCCTTGGCGCGTAGTCAGAGTGGAGGGGTGCTCGGCGCCAAGCACCCGCTGCTGGGCGGCCAGGACCTGCCGGAATTTAGCCAAGGCCGTGTCGAGCTTGCCCTGAGCGGCGAGTGCCAAGGCAATGTTGGTGCGCGTGGTCAGAGTCGAGGGGTGCTCGGCACCCAGCACCCGCTTTTCAGCGTCGAAAACCCGCCGAAACTCAGCCAAGGCCTTCGCAGACTCGCCCTGAACAAGCAGGACATTGGCGATCTCATGACGCGTGGCCAAAGTGGCTGAATGTTCCGCGCCCAGCACTCGTTGCCGGTCGGCCAGGACCTGCCGGAACTCAGCCAACGCTTCGCCGCGCATGTCCTGAGCGGCCATCATCCTGGCAAGGTCGTGGCGAGTGGTCAACGTATCAGGATGGTCGGCGCCAAGCACCCGCTGCTGAGCCGCTAGGACCCGCCGGAACTCATCCTCCGCCTCGGGCGACTTGCCCTGGGCGGCCAGTATGTAAGCAATCTCATGGCGAGTCATCAGGGTCGACGGGTGCTCGGCTCCCAGCACCCGTTGCCGGTCTGCCAGGACCTGCCGGAGCTCAGCCAGAGCCTCGGCCAACTTACCCTGGTCACGTAGGGCATTGGCCAAGTTGCCACGGGTGATAAATGTATCGGGATGGTCGGCGCCAAGTATCCGCTGCTGGGCAGCCAGGACTTGTCGGAACTCAGGCTCTGCCTCGGCCGGTTTACCCTGCTTTGCGATCATCTGGGCGAGGTCGTGGCGGGTCATCAAAGTGGAGGGATGGTTAGCGCCGAGCACACCTTGCCGGTCGGCTAGGACCTGCCGGTACTCGGCCTCGGCGTCGGCGGACTTGTCGTAGACGGCCAACGCCCGAGCGATCTCGTGGCGGGTCGCCAAGGTGGAAGGATGGCTAGCGCCCAGCACTCGTTGCCGGTCGGCCAGGACCTGACGGAACTCAGCCAAGGCCTCAGTTGGCCTGCCCTCGGTGGTCAAAATGGTTGCGAGGTCATAACGGGTCGTCAAGGTGTCGGGGTGGTCGGCGCCCAGTACCCGCCGCTGGGCGGACAGGACCTCGCGATATTCGGCTTCCGCTTCGGCGTACCGGCCCAGGAACCCGCCCGCCGACGCTCGCCGTCTTCGCAGCTGCAGGATAGCTTCGTGATCTTCAGGCAACCCACGCCCGCGCTCCAAGCCCGACTCTGCCAGCTCAATCGCGGCTACATAGGACCCACCCCAGACCAGGGCCAGCGATAGACGCGCCGCCGTTGCTGCCAAGGTCGCCTCAGTCTTGGCGGACAGGCGGACATCAAGAAATTGCAGCGCCCTCAGATGCGGGACTAGTGCGGCCCACGCGGCGGCGTGTCCGGGATCATCGTGATTCAGCTTGCGAACGGCAGCATCAAGAAGCTTCACTGCCACATCCAGCGACTCCGGCAGAGCTTCGTCGGCTCGGTACCGAATCGTTTGGGCCACGAGTGTATGCACCTTCGCACCCTGTGGTCCGACATCCGCGGCTGGTACCGCGTCAATCAGGCCAACCGATACTAGACCGAACATTCCGTTCTCTACCTTGGTCACACTCCCACATAGCGTGGCCAGCACGTCGACGTCTAGCAGTAGTGGCGGAATGGGAATGGCACTTGCAAAGCCTGACAACACCTGCAGCAGCTTCCGGGCCTGTCCCATTCCGTGCGCCGCCAGTGCATCGAGCGACAACTCCCAGGTCGCGATCACTCTTGCCCGATCCTCAGTCCCATGGCCCATCAGTTCTGCGAAGCGCATGGACAGGGCCTGCTGGTATTGCCCGAAGGTCGAGGCGGAGGCGAATGGAGACGCAAGATACGAGCCCGCCTGATGCAGCGCCAACGCCAGGCCGCCGAGCTTTGCTGACAGGCCCCGGGCCGCAGCGTAATCCCCGCGCGCGGCGCAAGATCCAAGAGCACCTGCGCGCCTTCGGCGTCGTTGAGCGGTTTCAGCCGGTGCAGCTGTGCGATCGGCCCCCACGCCTGTGAGTCACCGGTTCGGCTGGTAACCAGAACCAAGCCTGAACGCGTGGACCGCAGCCAGCCGGCACCGGAACTAGCTGGGCGACCGTCCACTGCTAGGGCTGCAGGATCATCAGCATTGTCCAGTACTAGTGTCCTGAGTCGGCAATTCTCTCGCAGTAGGCGGCGAGTGTCTCGAGGATGTCGTCAGCGGTCTTCGTCCAGATGAACGGTCTCGGGTTCTTGTTCCACTCGTTGATCCACCGGCGGATGTCGTCCTCGAGCTCGGTGACGCTGCGGTGCGCTGACCGGCGCAGCTTCCTGTTCGTCAGTTCCGCGAACCAGCGCTCTACCAGGTTCAGCCACGATGAGCTGGTCGGGGTGAAGTGCAGGTGGAAGCGGGGGTGCTTCAGCAGCCACTGGTGGATCGCGGGGGTCTTGTGCGTGGCGTAGTTGTCCAGGACCAGGTGCAGGTCCAGGTCTTTCGGCACGGCTTGGTCGATGACCTTCAGGAAGCGGAGGAACTCCTGGTGGCGGTGGCGGCGGTAAGACTGGGCGATGACCGACCCGCAGGCCACGTCGTAGGCGGCGAACAGGCTGGTGGTGCCGTGCCGCACGTAGTCGTGCGTCATCCGGGCCGGCGTCGTCGGGAGAATGGGCAGGCACGGGGCGGTGCGGTCAAGCGCCTGGATCTGGGACTTCTCGTCGACGGCCAGGACCAGGGCGTGCTCGGGCGGGCTCATGTAAAGGCCGACGACGTCGCGGACCTTCGCGATGAACTGCGGGTCCGCGCTCAGCTTCCACGTCTCGACCAGGTGCGGCTTGAGGCCGAAGGCCCGCCAGATCCGCGAGACCGACGACTGCGACAGGCCCGTCTCGGCCGCCATGGCCCGGGTCGACCAGTGCGTGTCCTGCCCGGGGCCTTTCTCGGTCAGCACCCGGGTGACCGCCACCTCGACCTGCTCGTCGGTGATCTTCCGCGGCGCCCCCGGCCGCTTCGCGTCCGCCAGGCCCTTCAGCCGGTTTTCCGTGAACCGGACCCGCCACTTGCGGACCATCTCCCGCGACACGCCGAGCCTGTCACCGACCGCGGTCAGCGGCGCGACCCCGCCGTCCTCGGCGCAGGCCAGCACGATCCGCGCCCGCAGGGCCAGCGACTGCAACGCGGTCCGCTTGCGGACCAGCGCCTCCAGCGACTCGCGCTCACCGTCGGTCAGCAGCAGCGGGACAAGCTTCGGGCTCGGCATGCGCCAAGCCTACTATCTGGAAGCTATCTCTGACTCAGGACACTAGTATCCAGCGCTGTGAGTCTTCGAGCTGCTGCCATAGCACATCGGAAGGATTTAGCCGCCCGGCGAGCGCTTCCTCTACCTGGCCACGCGATGCGCCTAGCTCCTTGGCCAGGCCCAGCAATAGCTGGGTTACCGACACCGCATCACCTGCAGGAAGCCACCACACGCGGCGATCCTTAGCGACCTGTGCAGCTACTGCCTTAGCGACTGTCGACTTTCCCAAGCCACCAAGCCCGCACAGGACCTGCACTTGCCCCGAAGGATTCAAAGCGAGTGCCACCAGGTCCCCAACGACTTGTTGGCGGCCTCGGACGTCCACATCCAGGACGGGAGTGGGAAGCAGCGCACTTGACGGCTGCACTGTACTGCGGCCATCAACGTGCTTGTCAGGAGACTCCGAAGCCTGCCTGTGACTTCGTACACGTGGAATGATGCCGAATACAGCGGCTATGGCGCCGACCACTGTCCCCACGGAGCCGATCACTGTCCAGGCGAACACACTCACTTTGCGACCATACGCAGCTCTGCACCAATCTGGCAGGAGGACGCTCCAAGAAGCGCAGCAGAAGTCTTCTCCGGACATCGGCTGTCGATGATCATCACGACGTCACGCTTCGCCAATACTCGGCAACCACTGCTCTGCGAGCAGATGGCGTGTAAGGATCAGAGCCAATTGACCAGACGGTCCAGACCCGACAACTAACTAAGAGCCGACCACGCCCGAGCATGAAAGCCGGCGGCGTCGACGCCTGTCCGCGTTGCACGTCCAGGGAACAACCCAGCGGCCCGGCCGGTCCTTTGCCCGATCTCACTCGGCAGCCTTATCGTCGCCATCGCCTGTCTGAGATTGGACGAGACAGGACAAGTGTCCGATCCCATCCACGTGAAGACCTCGCTGGAGCCCCGTTACGGAATCGAACCACAGGCCTTCTCTTTACCATAGAGTTCCGATCAGCGCTCCGGCCAGGCATTTTGCCGGAAGGCCAGATCAGAGGCTCTGCTTCAGCTCGGTTGGGCCAGGTTCAAGGCGGTTCGCGCCGGATGCAACCTCCCAAATTCCTCCCAACCGGTCACGGAGGAAGAGCCCATGCGCGACCCCGGTTTCACCCGGCCCGACCTGTGTTCGATACATGCTGCTGGCGAACAGGCAGAGCCTGCAGGAGCAGTCCGCAGCGGACACGGCGCCGACCGCCACCCGCCGGCGGGCAATCAGCCGCCCGCGCCCGTGGCGAGCGGCGTCGACCGCGCCATCCGCCTGTCCACCGCGGCGGCCGTGCTCGCCGTGGCGGGCATCGCGGCGTATGTCTCCTACTGGCACGCCTACGCGGTCGTCCTGGCCCGCGGCGAGACCGGGATCACCGCCCGGCTCGAGGCCACGATCGACGGCCTGGTCTACGCCAGCTCGATGGCGGTGCTGTACGCCGCCCGGCACCGGGTGCCGGCCCCCGCACTGGCGCGCTGGCTACTAGCGCTGGGAATCGCAGCCACCCTCACGGCGAACATGGCACAGGGCTGGTCCGACCGTCCGGTCGGGGCGGTGGTCGCGGCCTGGCCGGCGGTCAGCCTGGCCGGCTCATACGAACTTCTGGTCTGGCTCATCCGCACCTGCGGGGCGGCAGCACCCGGGCCATCAGCAGAACGCCCCGGCGATGGTGCACCCTGCCGTGCCGCGGTCCATGCCTTCCCGGCCCCAGCCAGTGACGGCGAGCGCTCCGGAGGGAGCGATCGCGGCACGTCAGACCCGGCGTGGCGGCCCGCGGGTCAGGCCTCCGGACAGCCGCCCATCGTTACTGGCGGGCAGGGTGACGATGAGGTGCTGGAGGCCAGCGCTGTCAATGACGCGGCGGTGGCCGCATACCGGCTCAGCGCGCAGGCCGGCAACCCGCTATCGGAACGCCGGCTCGCCCAGATGTTCGGACGCACATCCCGCCGCTGGGCGCGAGCGAGAATAGCCGATGCACGACAACCTCGCCGCTCCCAGACTCGCCGAGCACCCTAGTCCCGCCCCGTGCCGGCGGACTCGGGCGTTTCGTCGGGCAGGCCTTACCAGGCCGCCCATCGAGGTCCAAGCGTGACCACGTAGCCCGGCAGAAGGTCGTGCGCCAACTATGAGGCCGCGCGCGGTTAAAGGATTCGGTGCGTCAGCAGGCGCAGGATTGCACCAGGGAGTCGATGAGGTCGGTGGCGTGGAGACCCGCCACCTCGCCGCGGGCCGATTCCACGGAGCATTCGTCAAACGGCGGGCCGAGCATGTCGTACACATCCCGCAGCACCGAGTGCAACCGGTGCGACGCTGCGGCGCAGCAGGCCGAGGCGGATAGGGCCGCCGCTACCGGGGAGGCCGGAGAGCGCGTTCGCCACGCGACGGCGCAGGCGCAGGAGGCGATCGAGCGGGCACGGGCAGAAGTCGAGACGCGGGTCCATGCCGCTAACGAGGCCGCGACCAGGTACTCGCGCAGGCCGCGCTGGCCGACCGGCGCGCCGCAGCCGAGGTCCGCGCCGGGGATGCCCGCGCGGAGACGGTGCGAGTCGGAGATGACACTGCCTGCGAGCTCGACTAGCTGCGTGCCGGCACCGAGCGGGAGCGAGACGAGATCATTCAGGTCCGATAGTGAGCCGACGCCCGGGCCGGTCACTCAAAGCTCAAATGAGCTAACTCCTTGCAGTATCCGTTGACATCGTTGAGAGGTCCCAGCCATTCGCCAGCAAGGGAGAACGCCAGTGACCGGACCCGACCATTACAGCCGCGCAGAACTGCTAGCGCAGGAGGCCTGCAAGCGCCTTGGCCAAGGCGATGAGCAGGGTGCTGCCCCGTGGGCCGCGCTCGCTCAGGTTCACGCCACCCTCGCGCAGACCGCCGTCACCGCCGTGGGAGCGGACAGGAACTGGCGCGAGTGGCTGGAAATCGCGAGGTAACAGACCAAGACGGCGCGGCCGCTGATCTGGGACTGCAGGCCTGTGCTCCGGAGGCTTGTGACGCGCTGCCGATTAGCACGTCAGGCGGATCCTGCGGCTGAACCGGACCGGGCAGAAAAGCCCTGGCGGTCGCGCGGCTGAACTGGGCTTTCTGTTGCCGTCGAAGCCTTTCCCAAACCGCGCTGACATCAGTGCCCGCGGCGGCCTCACGCTCCCGTCCGTCGCCGGTTCCTGCCGCGGTTGCCGTGGCGGGCATGCCATCGCAGGGGAGGGCACCGGGAGCGGTGCGTGCTATCCCGCCTAGAGCCAGGACGGCGAGATACGTGGGGCCCTCGGTGGGATCGGCTGGCCCGGCCGCACGGCGGTCGGCCTGGGAGATAGTGCCCGGCTGGGCGGCATTGTTGCTGGCCCGGGAGCGGGATGGGAGTATGCCGGCGTGGATCTGGAGGAGAACAAGGCGCTGGTGCGCCGCTACTATCAGGCGGTCCTGACCGGGCGGGACCGTGATCTTCTCGCGCGGCTGCTTGATGCCTCCTTCGTGAGCCACGTCTCCGGCGGCCCGGCCGTCGGAGCCAGGGCTATACCGCAGCGGTCGACGCGACGCACGCCGCCTTCCCCGACCTGGAGGTGACCGTGCATGATCAGGTAGCCGAGGCGGACATGGTGGTGACCCGGTGGAGCGCGACCGGAACCCATGCCGGGGACTTCGGCGGCGTGCCTGCCACCGGCCGCCGGGTCACCGTCACCGGCATCCACATCCACCGGGTCCGGCACGGGCGGCTGATCGAGCACTGGGAGGAGCTGGATCTGCTCGGCGCGCTGCGCCAACTCGGCATGCTGAGCTGACCGGCCGCCCGGGCACTGCTTCTGTCTGCGTCGACACGGCGCCAGGCATCCTGCCTGGCCGGGTGGCGGCCTTGGCCGGGTGCCTGGATGGGCGCATGACAGGTGAGCGGGGAGCGCTCGTCTTCTACGTGGTGCATAGAAACAAGCCCGGCCGGTTCAGGCTCACCGCTAAGGTGCTCAGGCTCTTGGACATCACCATCGAGGTGGACGCCCGGGACAGGCCGAAGGAACTGCCGTGATCTGGCCGGAGAAGCCCGTCAAGGCCCCGGACGCAGCCTTGTCCTCGGTTAACCTTCCGGTGCGCGGGCATGATCATCTTCGATGTCAGTCTCCCTGTTCGAGAACAAGCCCGAACGCTGCCCATATGGTCACAGGTTGTTCCCCGGCGGTTGTCAGGTGTCCTGGAAACCGTGCGTCTGCCCGCCTGCCCAGGAAGCTAACGAGCGGGGCCGGGGGATGGGGCACGTCATGGCGATCTGCAATGCCTGCCATGCTCAGCTCAGACAGACGGTGTTCTATGAGCCTCCGCACGACCTCGGTCAGCGCCCGCTGAGCGGGTGGACAGTCGGGCAGTAAACCACCACGCGGTAACTCCCCTGAAGACGACAAAGAGGGCCACGGCTTCATTGCCGTGGCCCTTGATGTCTGCCGCCCAGCTCGATGACACGGCCCGTTAGAGCTATGCCCGACTAGTGCTGGTTGTCCGTGTCGCCGGGACCGACAAGCACAGCCAGGCTGGCTGGCTGGAAAGGCTGAACCGGACGATGACAGCGCTACACACAACCCCAGGCCTGGACGCGGGCGGCTTGGCCGAACTTCCCGGCCTCGAGACGGTCGCCGGGCAGCTCACGCCGCTGATCACGATGCTGCGGGCCGAGCAGGCCCGCCGAAATGCCGGCATCCAGATCAGCCGACCCGCCTGGAAGAATATGGCATTCACCGGCGGGCCTGGTGCCGGCAAGTCCCGCGCCGCCACTGCCATCGCCCGGCCGTACCGGGACCTAGGAGTCCTGCATTACGGCAACCTGATGGAGATCCCGCTGCTGACCTGGTCGGCACCGCACCCGGGACACCGCGACACAGATACACGAGGCGGTCAAGGTCACAGGCAACCTGGTGATGATCACCGGAGCGCACGCCTGGCACACCCTGCCCAATCACGGCCAGCACATCCTCCGCTGCCTATACCAGCTCCTCAACCGAGTCCCGAAAGTTCCACGGCGACCAGCTCGCCGTCATCCTGTCTGGCCAGCCAGATCCCCTACGAGGAATGCCTGAGTTGGGCCATCCTAGTGCTCAAGTCAGCTATCGGGGCTGATGGCGTCGAGGGCCTGGCGGAGATCGTCGGGGAGAGGGTCGGCGGCGGTGATGGTCTGCCGACCGGCCTGGATCTGGATGGTGCGGTAGCGGCGGGCGGTGCGGACGAACTTCCTGATTGACCAGCCGGTTGTGCCTCGATCCAGCGGCTGACGGCGAGGGCGGCGAAGACGATGGTGAGGTGGGCCTCGATGGAGTCGCGTTTGCGGTGGTAAACGGGCCTGGCCTGCAGGTCCGACTTCGACATCCTGAACGATTTCTCGATGTTCCATAGCTCGTGGTAGCTGCCGATCACGAAGTCCGCGGTGACCGGCGTCCCGTCGGGGCAGGCTGCCAGGTTGGTGAGGTAACCTTTCAGCCCGGCCAGGT
>CAWJDK010000012.1:0-221166 GCA_963841585.1 uncultured Actinomycetes bacterium | reverse complement strand
CACCAGTCAGAAGCTCAGACGGTTCCCCCCTAAGGGGTGCACGACAATTTTGTGGGTGAGCAAGATCGTTTAGCTGGCGTAGCTGTTCAGGCGGGGACTGTCTGGTTGTGAGGTGCGGGCCAGATCCGGTCTTCGGGGCGGCTGGCCTGCTGGCAGCGGAGGGTGGCGATGGCATCGGCGCCGGCGAGGGTCCAGCGCATGCCGGAGAGCTTGAGGCGCTGGCCGATGACCGCCTTGCAGCCGGATTCCACGACGCCGGAGCCGACGAACAGGCCGCGGGAGCGGAACCAGCGGTAGCGCATGCGGGGCGCGTTGTTCAGGAAGTAGCCGAGTTCCTTCTCTACCTCGTCCTTCTTGACGCCTTCCAGGGGATACCTGCGGACGGCGGCTTCGATGCCGTCGATGTCGCCGTAGTCCAGGTCTTCCAGGCGGGCGGCGAGCCATTGGTCCTTGCGGTCCAGCAGCATGAACTCCAGGCTGCGGGTCAGGCTGTTCAGGTGCTCGCGGGCGTGGAACAGGTCCACGATCTGGGTGGCTTCGGGGAACTTGTCCGCGGCGATGTTCCAGATCCAGGCGGCGCCGTCGCCGAGGATGGTCAGCTGCCGGACGTGATCGGCGCCGCGGCGGATGCCTTCTGCCTTCACCATGCCGCCGAACACGGCGGCGGGCTCGAAGGTGGCGATGTACCTGGCCGAGCCGGGGTCCCGCACCGGGTAGCCGTCCTCGCCGGCGTCGTCTTGGGTGAAGAACACGGCGAGCTTGACCTCGCGGGTGCGGGCCCGCCCGTCCTCGCCTTTTCCTTCCCGCCCGGCTGTTTCGCTGGCGGTCGTGGTCACGCCGGTGCCGTCGATCGCGCCGTAGAGCATGTCCGGGCACGGCTGCGGCGGCAGCGGCACCAGCTTCCGGCCGGCGATCGCCGCGGATCTCTCCCGGACGGCGGCGGCCTGCGCCGCACCGCTGGCCTCGGCCGCGCGCTCGACCCGCTTGACGGTCAGCTGCACCCCGGCCAGGTCTTCCAGCAGCCCGGCCACCTTCGCGAACGGCCCGGTGGCCGCGGCGATGTCGTTCATCGCGGCCAGGCCCGGGGACAGGGACGTGCCGGCCACGCCGAGCTCGGCATCGCGCGGCGCGAAGCCGTGCTGGCATTCCGCGCAGTGGTACCAGGCACGGCACAGCGTGACCGGGCCGAGGACCGTATCAAACGTCTTGTCCCGGTAGTCAGTGAACTCCGCCTCATGCCCCTGGCCGCACGGCACCCGCGGGCCGCGCTGGCCGGGGTCGGCGGACAGCAGCTGCCCCAGCATGCTCCCGCCGAGCTTCAGCAGCCCGGCGCGCAGCACAGTCTCGGCGGCCCCGAGCCCGCCGTCGCAGCCCAGCGCCCGGGCCGCTTCGGCCGCCAGCCGTGCTATCTCGGCGGACCTGGCTCCCGCGAGCGCGGTGAAGAGCCCCCTTTTTCGCCCTCCGGCACCGGGGGCGCCTGCGTCCGGGCCGCCGGCCGGGCCTCGCAGATCCGCTCGTTCACCTCGGCGATCTGCTCGACGGCCGCCGTGAACTCCGCGTACCGGGCGATCTCGCGGCGCACCTTCTCCACCTCCGCCGCAGCCAGCTGCCGGCCGACGGTCTTGCGGCTCCCGGCTGACCTGGTCCACAAGAACCGCGGCCCGTGCCCGCGATGATTCGCCGCGGCGCAGGCGCAGTTCGGCTTGCCGCACTTGCGGTAGTTCTCGCTCACTGACCCGCGCCGGAAGTCCCCAGCCGTGCTGAGCTGCGCATACAGGCGGTCCCGCTCGGCCTCCAGCTCCGGAAGCGACGGCTCAGTCATGGGCACCTCTCATCTGGTTGCTATAAGCACAACCAGACTGCCATCATAACCTGCCCAGATGTGGGATCCCAACGAATGTGTCGCGCACCCCCCTCTAAGTCAGGCTGGGAGCCAATGTGGGAGCCAAGTGTTACGCTCCCGACATGAGTAGACGTGGATTTCGCGACGACGCGATCTACTTCGACCACACCGGCGACTGCCGCGATGCGCGCTACCACAAAGGGTGCCCTGGGCGCTGGCGCGGGGTGGTGTCGCTCGGCTACGGGCCGGACGGCAAGCGGATTCGCCGCAAGGTGGGCGGCCGCACCAAGCAAGGGGTCAAGGACAAGCTCGAGGCACTCCATGCCGACCTCAGCGCCGGGATCGCGGCATCGGACGGCCGCTACACGGTCGGCCAGGCCATAGAGGACTGGCTGCGCGACGGCCTCGATGGCCACGCCGAGAAGACCGTCACGCTCAACCGCGGCGCCCTCAAGCCGTTCGCTGACCACATCGGCAAGAAAGCGCTGCGCGAGCTGACCGCGCAGGACGTCCGTCAGGTTCTGACAGACATCGCCGCCACGCGCTCGAGCCGGACGGTCGTGGTTGCACAGAACGCGATAGAGCGCACGATCCGGCACGCGGAAGCCAACGACTAAGTCCGGCGCAACGTCGCGTCGCTGGTCCGGCCGCCGTCAGGACAGCCCGGACGGCCGTCCAAGTCGCTCACCCTCGATCAGGCCAACACGCTGATGGCCGCCGCTGACGGGTCCCCGCTTGGCGCGTACGTGATTCTATGCCTGATGACCGGGATCCGGGCCGAGGAAGCAGGGCGCTGACGTGGGAGCACGTCGACCTCGACGGAGATCCCACCACGGGTCCTCCCGTCCCCCCACATATCGCCGTGTGGCGGTCGGTTCGTGCCCATGGCGATACGAAGACCGAGAAGTCCAAGCGCACGCTGCGGCTGCCCGAGCGCGCGGTCACCGCGTTGCGGACGCATAGAGCGCGGCAGGCCGAGCAGCGGTTGATGGCTGGTGACCTGTGGCATGATCGCGGTCTGGTATTTACTTCCTCGGTGGGGACCCAGCTGGATGCGGCCAACGTGCGCCGGGCGTTCAAGAAGATCACGAAGGCGGCCGGGCTGGGCGAGAACTGGAAGCCCCTCGAGCTCAGGACCTCATTCGTCAGCCTCATTTCCGGTTCTGGCGTACCGGTGGAGGAGATCGCGCGCCTCGTCGGGCATGCCAACACCCGCACCACTGAGGTGGTATACCGCCGCGAGCTGCGGCCGGTCATCACCACTGGTCCCGAAGTCATGGACAAGATCTTCTCGGCTAGCCAATTTCATCTAGCGGGCTCCATGCTGATGGCTAAGTCCATTCCTGAACTATTGACCTTCCGCTAATCAGAGGTCTGTCACCCCACGGGATCGGCAAAGTCGTTTGTGATCCGGGTCTTATAGCGGTAGGTAGCTGAGCATGCGGGTCCCGCGTCCGATGGCCTGGAGAGTTCGGTTGATCGCAGTGACGGTGACGCGGCGCCATAATCATCCTGCGTGATCCCCGAAAGGGGCGATGGCGTCGATGTCGCGGGTCCGGAACGTCGGACCGCAGTCCTCATAGACCTGCTTGACGGTCAGTCGATCTCACAGGGTGGCTGGGTAATGCCAGATATTGCTGAATGTGCCGTCTGAGCTGGCACTCTGGGGCTCGATGTGGCCGGGTGTGGCTAGGAGCCTGTGGCCGTTGGCAGCCAGATAGGCTCCCATTTGGGGTACCCCGCGATCCAGCGGAGCGCCGGAATCCAGCCGCCCAGCGGAAGCTGCCGCCACCGCAGGAGATGCTGACAGGCGGCACCGGCGCCGTCCCCTGCGTGATCTCATCCCGGGCCACCCGCAGCTTGCCCTACCGCGTCGGCGGCTCTGCTCCTAGAACGACGGCCGCCGGTGCGGTCGAGCACGCGCGACAATGCCATTGCGGGCATGCCACACCTCGTTCACGTAGACCTCAGAGACCTACATGATCGGGTGGCGTGCCCGCGCCTATCAACAGTGCGATTCCGTCCTGTTAGTCACATGTCAGACAAAACGGGGTAACTCCGGAACACGCCGGAGCCCTGACGGCGTTCCGACGGGGCTCGAAGCAACGTTGGAGGGCTCACCTGCCGATGTGAGTGCGGCTCTGGTGCGCTTTTCCGGCCGCCGACTTACCCAGCTGTTGCGTCCTCTGCTCGGCATGTATGTCACTCGGGGCGCGCATATGCCTGAAGCGGGCTGCCGTCGCGGAGGTCAGCGTGGGCCCAGGCCTGGTTTTACAGCCAGTCCTTTCGTTTGAAGATAATGTAGAGCACAATCCCGGCGATGACCATTATGGCGATCGAGGCTGCGAAGCCAGCCTGCCGGCTGAAGCCGGGGTAGGGCACGTTCATCCCGTAGAAGCCGGTGATAAATGTCGGGACCGCGATGATCGCGGCCCAGCTCGTGACTTTCTTGGTGATGACGTTCAGCCGGTTGCCCTGGATGGTCAGGTTGGTCTCCAGGATGCTGTTCACCAGGTCTCGCAGGCTTTCAGTCCATTCGGAGGCGCGGAGCACGTGATCGTAGACGTCCTGGTAGTAGGGCATGAGCTCGTCCCCGACAACGTGCAGGTCACGCCGCATCAGGGCGTTCACCACCTCACGCATGGGGATCACGATCCGGCGCAACAGGACCAGGCTCTTGCGCAGTTCGAAGCTGCGCCGCTGGACCTGCATATCCTGCGGAACGTCGGAGAACAGCTGGTCCTCCAGCAGCTCGAACAGAGTCGTCCAGGCTCTGCACCGCCTCGAAGTGGCCATCTACGATGTAGTCGAGCAGTCCGTACAGCAGGTAGCCGACGCCGAATCTAGTGAGATCGGGGCTGGCGTCCCAGCGTTCGACGACGGCACCGATATCCAGCCCGTCATCCTTGCGGACGGTGATCAGCGCCCGCGCGGTGACGAAGGCGGCGAGCTCGCTGGTGGCCAGTTCTCCCGTACCGGTGTTCAGCCGCGCTCCGTACACGTTCAGGAACAGGTGGGTGCGGTAGCGGTCAAGCTTCGGGCGCTGGTGCTCATGCTCGGCGTCCTCCACGGCCAGCGGGTGCAGCCCGAACTCCTCGCTCAGCACAGCCAGGTCACGGTGGTCAGGGTCACGCAGGTCCAGCCAGATGGTGACCGCCTCATCGGCGAGGTGGTCACTGATCTCAGTAACAGGGAAACCCTCAAGCTCAAGCCTGCCATCTCGGTAAAGCCGCGTGCGTGCCTGGCACCTGGTCGGGGTGACATCGCAGATAGCCGATGCGGCCACCGTGTCAGGATCACCGCCGTGGAACGTCTGGGCCGTCAGCGGCCGGGCGCCTAGCACGCCGCCGGACGCGCCAGCTGGAACGGGCGGCCGCTCCGGATTTCGCCCGTTGCCCGCGATCCGCGGCTTCCTCGCGGCGTCCGGGCTGTGCGCAGGGCCGGACTGCGGTGAGTTCATCGGGTTCTCCTCGCTTCAGCGGCGGGCCGGCGGCAAACGGGCACGCCCCGTCAGAGTTTCATCTACCATCGCCGCACGGCCCCACACGCGAGAGACAGGCCAGCTCCTGGCCTGTCGCGACACGCGGGGCAGCCGAGCCGACGGGCTGATCACCGAGCCGGCCATCCCGGCTCCTGCACAGGCTAGCTGTCCCGCGTAAGCGCCCTCCCGGACATGCGCATCCCCGGGTGCCCGTCGATCAGGCTGAGCTACCGCTGGCGATGTCCTGCTGGAGCCATCCGGTCTTGTCCAGCGCATGCTCCACGACGCCGGCTGGTCACCGTCAACGGGGTAAGGCCGGGGCTGAAGGAAGGTCCGCACCAGTGTCAGGGCCGCCTTCTCTATCACCCGCCGCGAGGCCTGATTGATCGCCATCGCCTCCGCGACCACGCGCTGCACACCGTACTCGGTGAAGCCTTTGCGGATCAGCGCACGCGACCTCTCAGCGGCGTACCCTTGCCCCAGGCTGACTTGCGCAGCCGGTAACCGAGTTCGGCCTCGCCGGGAGCGGCACCGCCACGCGGCCGGAAATGAAACCATCCCAGGAATTCCCCGGTTGCCTTTCTATGGCCGCCCAGAATCCGTAGCCCCGGTACCGCCGATAATAGCCGAGGAACGCGGGCAGGAACTCATCCTTGATCTCCTCGTGGGGACGTGAGCATTCCGCCGGTGACAAAGCGCATGACACCGGGATCGGCATCCAGATTCACCAGTTATCCGCATCGGCCATGGCGAACTGCCGCAATTTCAATCCTCCGTCTCAAGAAAACCTGCATCGCCGGTCCTTCCGATAAAGCCACGCTACCCGTGCTCTTCTGCCGCTGTGAGCTTTGCCGAGCCGCTGAGGCTATGCGACCTTGGGTGCTGGCCGGCCAGGCACGTGTCGCGCCCCGGGTGATAGCCCGCGGGCAGCCCGGAACGTGATCACGCATGCGGGGCGCTACAGCGCCAGGCCCATGATGATGGAGTCCCAGAGCTCGCCGCTGGCCCGCCTGTATTGCCTGGCGCGCCGGCCCTCTTCGACGAAGCCGGACTTGCGGTACAGGGCGATCGCGGCAGTATTGTGCGCGAATACCTCCAGGCAGAGCTTGTGCAGCCCCTGGCCGCGCGCCCGGATGATAGCCGCCCGGACAAGCGCCGAACCGACGCCGCGGCCCCGCCAGTCACGGTCGACCAGCATGCCGAGCTCGCCGAAGCCGTGGCGGCTGGCTTCGATGTGGAGCATCCCGACGATCTGGCCGTCGGCCGCTGCGACCAGCGACGCGGCGGCAGTACGGGCGAACTGCGCGGCACGCTCGTCGATGTCAACTGGCGGCTCTGTCGCGATCCCGGTGCGTTCCCCGGCCACCGCAGCGAAAAGCTCCGCCATGGCTCGCCCGTCGTCGGCCGCCGCGGGCCTGATCGTGAATCGCGTCACCGGTATATGTTCTCATTTTCAGCCGGTTATGCCGGACCAGGTCCATCGCACGCTATGGGCGGCCCAGTCGCGGCTCCGGTTCAGAGCATCCGATCATGCCGAAATGAGGACGTTCCACCTTCGCATGCTTTTGCGCTGCCCTGGATGTTAACAACGATCGCGGCGACCGGAAGCTCAGCCTTTGCCGCCATTATCGTGGACGCCCTAACGCTTAATAAACGGCCAACTCTTGCGTTTTGGCGAAGAATATCTCCGCATGCATATCGTCCAGCCCCGCCCGCGCTGACTAGACGTCAACTTGCATAACGCGACTCAGGAGACCTCGCCTTGCGTCGGCCTTGCGGGGCCGTCTGATGGAGGTACCGTAGAGCAGGTGCGGTCGTGGCGGGTAGGCCCTGGCCGCGGCCTCGTTGCTCCAGACCCTGGCGATGCGAGTTCCGAGCGGTGTGCTCAGGAGACGTCCAGGAGGAGACCGTGGACGCTGTAGTCGTGGAGGACCTGCGGAAGAGCTATGGCGCCATTCGCGCCGTGGCGGGGGTGAGCTTTACCGTCAGGTACGGGGAGATATTTTCCCTGCTCGGGCCGAACGGCGCTGGTAAGACGACGGTCCTGGAAATCCTCGAGGGCTACCGGCAGGCGGACCAGGGCAAGGTCGTGGTGGCGGGCTTCGATCCGGGTGACAGGCGCACTGGGCGGCAGCTGCGCGAGCAGATCGGCCTGGTGCTCCAGGAACTGGCGGTGGAGCCGTACCTGACCGTGCGCGAGTCCATCTCCCGCAATGCGGGCTACTACTCCAATCCGCGCGATGTCGGCGAGGTGATCGGGCTAGTCGGCCTCACCGGCAAGGAGAAGAGCAAGGTCAAGTCGCTGTCCGGCGGGCAGAAGCGGCGGCTGGATCTCGCCCTCGGCATCATCGGGAACCCCCGGGTCCTGTTCCTCGACGAGCCGACGACCGGCTTCGACCCGAGCGCGCGGCGGGGCGCCTGGGAGGTCATCAGGGGGCTTTCCGGCCTGGGCACCACGATTCTGCTCACCACCCACTACATGGACGAGGCGCAGGAGCTCGCCGACCGGGTCGCCGTCATCTCTGGCGGCAAGATCATCGAAGAGGGAACGCCCGCCACGCTCGGCGGGCGTGACCAGGCCCGCGCACGGATCAGCTTCGCCCTCCCCGGCGGGTATTCCGCGGCGGAGCTTCCGGTCCGGGCCGCTGCCGACGAGAACGGCCGGCTGGTCGTCGAGGCCGACGACCCGACCGAGCTGCTGCACCGGCTCACTGGGTGGGCTCTGGACCACGGTACGACGCTGCCAGGGCTCACCGTGGACCGGCCGAGCCTGGAGGACATCTACCTGGGCCTGACGGCCGCGCAGGACGCCGCCGCCGCGCCCGAAGACGCACCGGCGCCCCGGCGCAGGATGGGAAGGCGCGGATGAGCAGCCAGGCAGCGGCCGCCGGGGCGCCGGCGCGCCGCAACACCGCGGCCCTGGTGTGGCACCAGGTCCGCTACGAGCAGCTAAGCTTCTGGCGCAATCCGCAGAGCGCCTTCTTCATCTTCGCCTTCCCGCTGGTCTTCTTCGCCATTCTGGCCGGCGTGTTCGGGAACGTGACGCTGGCCAGAATCGGCGGCAGGCCTGTCACCGGGCTGCAGTACTACAGCTCCACCATCGTAGCGGTGTCGGTGATGGGCGCCTGCTACTCGCAGCTGGCCGTCACGTTGTCACTGCGCCGCCAGGAGGGCATACTCAAGCGGCTGCGCGGTACTCCGCTGCCCGCCTGGGTGATGTTCGTCGGGCTGGTGGCGCACTGCGTCATGGTCAGCCTCATCGACGCGGCGCTGATCGTGGGGATGGGCCTGCTGTACGGGGTGCCGATGCCAGGCCACTGGGCCGCCATCATCGTCACGCTGGTCATCGGCGCGGCCGCGTTCTGCGCGCTGGGAGTCGCGGTCGCCAGCCTCATCAGCAACGCGGAGGCCGCGCCCGCGGTGGTGCAGTTCATCTTCTTCCCGCTTGTGTTCATCTCCGGCACCTATTTCCTGATCACTTCCCGGTTCCTCAATGACCTGGCGGGTGTCTTCCCGGTCCGGCCGTTCAACCAGGCACTGCTGAACCCGTTCGCCCTGGACCGCGGATTCGCGGGCCGCCAGCTGCTGGTCCTGGCGATCTGGGGGGTAGCGGGCGGCTTTGTCGCGATCAGGCGATTCCGCTGGGACCCCAGGCCCGAGTGATACCAGGCGGCCGTCCGGCTCACGCTCACGGAACCCGGGCAGACAGCCCGGCCGGACGGCTGAAGCTGCGACGAGACGCCAGGCACATGACCATGCCAGCACGGTCCGCGAGCCGTCACTGGCTAGCTTCCGGGCTGTGCCCGCCTGCCAGCTAGTACCGGTCCGGCCCGCTCCTGGTCAGACCGGCCAAAAATCCGCCAGATCCCGTTGCGGGGCAGTTCGAGACTGCCGAGGATGCCAGCGACTGGCTAGCTGCACGTCTGATCCCGGCCGGACCGATATGCCGTCCCGGTCCTGCTTACTGCGCCGCAAGACTGCTGAATATAACGTGCTACGTGGCGTCGGGACCAACGTCCTCATCTGCCGCTGTCAGCTGCGACACGAGGTCGCACGTTGTGAGTAGTCCGTCGATTGGAGGTTCGACTTGATGTCGAAGACGTGACTCCGGTCAGTGTCCAGGACCGGTCCCCGCCCCGGCGTGCGTGGTCAGTAATGACCGGGTGCGAAGCCCGGGGGAAAGCTCAAGGGCGCCCGCTCCGACCGGGGGCTACAGGTGAGGGGAAGACCGAAAGGGTGAATACCAGTGAACTACCGCGGATGCCTCGTTACGGCAACTCCCCGCGTCGGGTCGTGCTGGCGGAGATGATAAGGAGCGAGCCGCTGAGAATCGGCAGGCGGCGACCGAGGACTGTCCGACGGTCGTGTGGACACCGCCGCTCCCGGGGTACAGGTGGCACCCGACCCGGTCGTATCTCATGCGTGTGGAACGTGGAAACCCCGTCAGGTCCATCACGCCCGCACCGGCGTGGTGGTAGGCCAACCGCAAGGGAGGCGGAATCCCGGGGCGGGAACAGGACACCCAAGAAGCGAATGCCGGCAGCCGAAAGGAAACAGGAAAGCGGAGCCATCTGTCACCGGTATCTCCAGCCGGCGGGCATCTGTATAACTGGCCGGATACCGGGCCTGGTGCCCGGCCGCGAAAGCGGGCTGACGTGTGGTGGGTGAGCCTTTGAAGAAGAACGTGCTGGAACCACCGGAACCGAAGGGCAAGTTGGACGCCGAGACGGTGAACGGACCGGAGGACGAGACCCTCGGCTGGGACGCCATCGTGTGGCCCGTGCATGAGGAGAACGTACGGCGGCTACGGCAAAGAATCTTCAAGGCGACGAAGGAGCAGGATCTGGCCACGGTCAGGAACCTGCAGAGGATGATGCTGCGGAGCTGGTCGAACACGCTGGTCAGCGTGCGGCAGGTAACGCAGCGCAACGCTGGTCGCGGAACCCCGGGGGTAGACGGGCAGGTCGCGCTGACCGCCCGGGCCAGGATGGGCCTGGCCGTGCAGGTGCACCGCACAGCACGGTCCTTCCAGCCCCTGCCAGTCCGCCGAGTGTACATACCGAAGGCCAATGGAAAACAAAGGCCGCTCGGAATTCCCGCGATAACTGATCGCGCTCACCAGGCGCGCTGCCGGAATGCGCTGGAACCCGAGTGGGAGGCCCGGTTCGCGCCCAGAACGTATGGGTTCCGGCCGGGCCGGAGTTGTCAGGACGCGATCGCAGTCATCCACGTCATGGGCTGCGGGAAAAACCCGCGGCGCCGGTGGATTCTAGACGCAGACCTGACCGCGGCATTCGACAAGATCGACCACGACCACCTCCTCGCCAAGCTCGGATCCTTTCCCGGGAAGGGAATGATCCGCGGCTGGCTGAAGGCGGGCGTGTTCGAGAAAGGCAAGGGATTCGCACCCACAGATGAGGGGACCCCTCAAGGCGGCGTGATTTCACCGTGCCTTCTGAATATCGCGCTCCATGGGCTGGAGGAAGCGGCCGGAGTCCGTTACGAGGCGAGCGATCCTGCTCGCACGAAACGCGGCTGCCCGGCCCTGGTGGTCTACGCCGACGACATGATCGCCCTGTGCCACACCAGGCAGGAGGCCGAGCGGGTCAAGGCGCGCATGGCCGGGTGGCTGGCCCCGCGGGGCCTGTCCTTCAACGAGGCCAAGACACGCATCGTGACGCTCGAGGACGGCTTCGACTTCCTCGGGTTCACGGTGCGCCGGCACTCCGGCAAGCTGATCACCAGGCCGAGCAAGGCCGCTGTCAAGCGGGTCAAGCACCGCCTGGCCGCCGAGATGCGCGC
The DNA here is from genome assembly GCA_963841585.1 of uncultured Actinomycetes bacterium. Classification (GTDB taxonomy): domain Bacteria; phylum Actinomycetota; class Actinomycetes; order Streptosporangiales; family Streptosporangiaceae; genus Palsa-504. The sequence goes on along the minus strand of CAWJDK010000012.1, from coordinate 210,040 downwards.
CCTGCGCGGCGGCAACGCGGCGGCCGTCCTCGCGACGATCAACCCGATCGTGCGGGGATGGGCGAACTACTACCGGGGAGCGGCGTCGTCCAGGACCTTCGCGGCCCTGGACCACTACCTGTGGCAGCTCACTTACAAGTGGGCCTGCTACAGCCACGCGAACAAGCCGAAGCCCTGGATCGTCTCCAGGTACTACGGCCGGTTCAACCCCGCCAGCCAGGATCGATGGGTGTTCGGCAACCGCGACAACGGGGCCTACCTACCGAGGCTCGGCTGGACCAAGATCGTCCGGCATAGCCTGGTCCTCGGCGCGGCGTCCCCGGACGACCCCGCCCTGACCGGCTACTGGGCCCAGCGACGAGGCAAGAACGCACCCCTGCTCGACCGCAGCGTCCTGATCCTGCTCGCCAGGCAGAAAGGCCGCTGCCCCCTGTGCAGGGACCTGCTCTTGCACGCAGACCACGAGCCATCCAGCCCCACCGAGTGGGAACAGTGGCACCGGGTCACCCGCAAAGCGATCACCAGGCAGTACGTGACCACCCAGCGGGACACGGGCACACCGGGCGGCACCCGCCTCGTCCACTCGCACTGCCAGCGCCGGGCAACCGGCGCCTCGAAAGAACCAGCACACCTCTACACCTGAGCGCCCTAGGGCTTGCTTGAGCCGTATGCCGCGACAAGTGGCACGTACGGATCTGAGGGGGCCCCGGTGCAGCAATGCATCGGGGCTACCCGGCAGTTCGAATCGTAGAAGGTACTGTAACCATCGAATCGCTCGTCATTACGATCAACGGTCCATCCGTCCCCCCTGAGTCGATGTCCCTGAGAACACCGGATCCCGGTCTTCGAGCTGGAGGTGCCGCCGCGCCAAGGGGGAGGCGGCCGGGCAGACCCGGGTGGAGGCCAACCCGGCTGCCGTCGACGACGTGAGCGTAAGGTATTCGGGAATTCCGCGGCCACGCCGGTGGCGGGCGACGCCGTCCGGCTGCCGATCGCCGGGCAGGCCGTGGACGGGATCATCAGCGTGGAGGCGGCGTTCCACTTCCGCTCCCGCAGGGCGTTCTTCGCCGAGTGTTACCGGGTGCTGCGTCCCGGCGGGGTGCTGAGTATCTCTGACATCTCGGTCCAGCGATGGCCGGTCACTCCCGCCGAGCTGCTGGCCGGCCTGACCCAGCTGCGGGTGTTCGGGCTGCGGCGCGCCATGGCCATGACAGCGGGGCAGATCGCCGCGGAAGCGCGGGCGGCGGGCCTGGCCGAGGTGCAGGTCCAGCGATGCGGCGAGCGCGTCATCGCCCCCGCACTGCGGCTCACGGCGCAGCGGCTCGAGAACACCACGGCCGCGCCCGCCGGGCAGCGCGCCGCCGCCCGCCTGCTGTTGTGGCAGGTCAACCTGCTCTGGCAACGCCAGATCATTGATTAGCTGCTGCTCCGCGCGATCCGCCCGTAACCAGCCCCGGCCGTACGCCATACCGGCAGTACAGCCCGGGTCTGTCAGGTAAGCGGCCGGATGATCCCGGTGACCAGCGCGTCGCCACGGCAGCACGTCAGCCGGCCGGATGCGCCCGTGGCTGCGGGCCGCGGGACCCGTGACGATACCAGCGGCAGTCGGGCCAAGGCCGACCTCCCTCCCGGCGCGGATCCGGCCCTTGATGCCCGGGGGCCATCCGGTCCTGGCTATCTGACCCCGTCCCTATCCTCATGCAGAACCGGCAGATCGGTGCCTTACCGCCAGTTCCATCCAGCTTCGTCACGACAGCGCAAAACCGGCGGTCTGGAGCGTCTTCGAGATCGGTGGGACACGCAGCGCCGGTGTCAGCCAGTATCGCTCCGGCGCGATCCGGCCCGTTCAGCGCGCGCTGTCCACGGCGAGCAGGTCCAGCAACGCCTGGGCACAGCCGTGCCCGCCGGTCGGTCCATAGCCCCGGAGGTGGCAGGCACGCGGGTGAGCGAGGAGACCGGCGCCAGGGGCCGGGCCGGAATGGGGGCAGCCATCACCGCGGACGCGCGTCCTTGGTGGCCATGCTCATCCCGGATTATGCGGTTGCTCGGTCTGCTGCCCGGAGCCTGCGGCCAGGCCGGATGCCGATACGCCGCGGCCGCGTCGGGTGACCGCGGCGGACGCGCCACGCTAGCCGCGCCGAGGGCGCCTGGCCACGAGCCACACGACGATGAAGACGGCCATCGCGATCAGCCCGATGATGAGGAACGCCTTGAGCGTTGCCAAGATCCCGCCCGCAACCGTGACGACAAGCCAGATGGCCAGGATTGCGCCGAGGATTGTCCCGATGATCCGGCCCATGTACCCAGTATGCCCCCGGCGCCCCTGGCAGGCGGCGGTCCTGCCGGCCGCCTCGGCCCGGGGCCCGGGGGCGGGCCGCCTGGCATTCCCAGCGCACAGCGCCACCGGGAGTTCCCAGCCGCCGAGATCGTGGCGGCTGAACATCACCTGGTCAAGCTGAACGCAAGCATAAGCGGCTGCTGGCAATCGCTGGCGGCCCGCCGGAAGGGCACGAGGGAGGCGGGCCTTGCCCGCGGTCAGGGGCGGGTGATGCCGACGGCGGCTTGGTCGCCGGGCGGTGAGGACGGCTGGCCGTAGGTCGTGATCCGGATGGGGTAGCCGGCGGCGTAGGCCTCGATCATCGTGCCGGCGGTGTTGCGCCCGGAGACAAGTTTGGCGGTTATCCTGACCCTCTTGACGGCTCCGGTCGCCCCTGCCCAGCCCAACGGCGCGGAAGATGACGCCGAGCGGGAAGGGCCTTTTCGACCGGAGCATGAGCAGTCCGACGCGGCCCGGGATGTAGGGAGGAGTGCAGATCACCGCTTCCGTCCACTGTCTTTGGAACCCCGCCGAGCGCCGTCGTCCGCTGAGCAGATCAGGCTTCGGCCCGGCGCGCCGGCTGGCCGGCCGGACCGGCCAGGGGAGCCGTCAGGGATCATCGGGGTCCTCCAGCGCGGCCTCGATGTCATACCCGAACGCACCCGCGACGCCGGGAGCGGCGCCGGTAATCCGGCCAAGCCCGATCACCGGGGCGATGGCCAGCAGAACGCCGGTGATCTCCTCTTCGGTCGCGCCCGCCGCCAGCGCCCGGCTGCTGCTCCATTCCAGACAGACCTCCGGCGCCCCGATCGCCGCCAGCACCCCGACGCGCACCAGCGACGCGGTCCTGGCATCCAGGACCAAGGCGCCGGGCGGATCAAGCACGAGCCCGGCATGATCGCCGGCGAAGCCTTCATCGACGATCGCCAGCCTGCGCAAGATCTCCCGGTATCTCACCGCCCGGCGCATCCTGTTCCGCTTTCCGCAGCCGCGTGCTTGCGCATGCCGCTTACTACGCGGTCGAGCGCTGTGCCGTCGATGCTGATGGTGGTCATGGTGTTCTTTCCGGTGCATCCTGAGACTCGAGGGGAGCGTTCGGGTTGGCGGGCGGCTGGCTGCTGGCGCGTGCGGCCCGGGCGGTGGCCCGCGCGGCGCGGCGGGCGGCGAGTTCAGCGGCGTCGCGGCGTTCCAGCCGTGGCACGTACGTATAGACGTAGATGCTGACCAGCCCGGCGATGACGGCTAGGGTCACGAGCGGGGCGATGCTGGTCTTGGATCCGACGGTGAGGCTGGCCATCAGGCCGAGGACGCCGAACAGGACCGTGAAGGCCAGGGCCAGCCAGCGGCCGCCGCGGAACCGGAACGGGCGGTCGGTGCCGGGCTGGGTGCGCCGCAGCCGCCAGACCACGAACCCGGCGGTGGCGTAGATCATCATCTCCAGGGCGGCGCAGACCGAGACCATCATCGCCCAGGTGCCGGTCGCGGCGACGCCGACCGCGACGACCAGGGACGTGATGCCCAGGATCAGCACGGGCACGGCGGGGACGGCCCGGTGGTTCAGGCAGGTGAAGGTGCGGGGGAGCTTGCCCTCGCGGGCGACCGCGTACATGAACCGCGACATGGTGACGAAGCCCCCGTTGAACGTGTTCACCGCGGTGAGCCCGGTGACCGCGAGCATCAGCAGCAGGCCGGCTCGGCCGAGCGCCGCCTGCGCGACCAGCAGCTGGGGGTAGGCGGTGGCCCGCTGGCCGTGATCGAGGGTCACCCCCATGGCCACGGCGAACAGCGCCTGGCTGGCGGCAAGCGCGCCGATCGCGACGAGCATCGCCTTGGGGATGATCGTCGGCTTGACGACCTCCTCGGAGTTGGTGGTGACCCATTCGAATCCGGTGTACAGGAAGATGCCCAGGATCAGCGCCGACACGGGGGAGCCGCTGACGCCGGCGCCGAGGTGCGCCGGGCTGCCGTGACGGAACAGGGCGGCCGCGCCGACGGCGATGGTGAGGGCCACGACCGCCGTGGTGATGATCTTCTCCGCGGCGCCGACCAGGCGGATGCCGCGCAGGTTCAGCCAGGTGGCGACCCCGAGCAGCGCCGCGACGTAGATGATGGCGACGGTGTGGCCGTTGCTGAACGCGTACGCGATGGCCTCGCCGATGATGAACGCGTCGGCGGCGATGACCAGGATGATCGCCGCCATGTAGGTGAAGGTGATGATCAGCGCCAGCCGGTCGTTCATGGCCCGGGCCATCCACAGCCGGATCCCGGCCGCTGTCGGGTACATCCCGTTGAGCTCGGAGAACAGCGCGCGGACGGCCAGGATGACCAGCCCGCCGCACAGGACAGCGGCCCACGCGAGCGGGCCTCGGACATAGCCCAGCATCTGCGCGATGCCGAGGAAGTTGATCGCCGCGAACGCCAGCCCGGTGGAAATCGCGGAGGCGCCGCCGAACGACAGCGCGCGGTTCAGGGTTTGCTGCTGGTCAGGCATTTCGGGATGGTCCTTACTGGTTCAAGAAGATGAACATGGCCATGGCGTCCAGGCGCATCACGTCATCCGCGCGGCCCTGGGTCTTGATGGCGCCCTGCATGTAGTTCGAGACCGGGTTGGCGTCGCCCCAGAAGATCTCGGCCAGGTCCATGCTGTGCCCGCGCACCACCAGGTCGGGTGTCCCGTGCAGGCCAGCCGCGGGGGAACCCGCCTGGCCGCCGGCCACCTCGAGGGTGAAGCGGGCGGCCTCGGTGTCGGTTGCCTCGATGTGGATGCGGCAGGTCCATCCCGCGAGCGTCCGGCGGACGCGGGGGCTGGCGTTCGCCCTGGCGGCGTACTCCAGCAGGGCGTCGAGGAGCTCGTCAGCGCCGACGCTTTCCCTGGTGTGACTCATGCCGTCACCGCCCCGGCGGTGACCGGCAGGCTGGCGAGCTCGGCGAGCACCGCGGCTGCGGCGTCCTCGCCGGAGCGGATGGCGCCGTCCATGTAGCCGTTCCAGGCGGTGGCGGTCTCCGTGCCTGCCCAGTGGATCGGCCCGACGGGATCACGTAGGGCCTGTCCGAGCGTGGACCAGGTTCCGGGCGCCATGATCCCGACGTAGCAGCCGCGTGACCATTCCTCATCCAGCCATGACTTCTCGTAGTAGGCGACCGGGTGGCGCGCGGGCTTACCGAAGACCCGGGCCAGGTCGTCCAGGGCGGCCAGCCGGCGTTCCTGCGGGGTAAGCCGGGCGGCCCTGCGGGCCGCCGCGGAATCGATGAAGCCGACCAGGACGCCCTCGTCGCGCAGCGGGTGGGTCTGGTCAAAGGTGAGCTGCACGAGCCCCGCATCGGCGGTCATGTGGCCGCTGAGCCCGGACGCCCGCCAGAACGGCGTGTCATACACGGCAGTGATCTTGATGGCCGAGCCCATGAACGAGCGCTGGGTGAGCTGGTCGCGCGGGGCCGGCATCGCCGGGCAGTAGCGGATCCGGCCGGCCAGCGCCGGCGGGATCGCGACGATGGCGCGGCGCGCCCGGACAGTGCCCTGGTCGTGGTGGACGACGACGCCGCCGCTGTCGTGGTCGATGCGGGTCACCGGGCACTGCAGGCGGACCCGGTCGCCGAGCAGGCCGGCCAGCCCTTCCGACAGCCGCTGGGAGCCGCGGGTCAGGCGCCGTTCCTGCGCGCTGTTGATAGTACCGATCATCTTCTCCAGCCCGCCGCCGGACCGGATATAGAACAGCGCGTGCAGCAGCGAGATCTCCCCGGGCTCAGCCGGGAACAGGGCCCGGGTCAGGGCGCGCAGCCACCGCTTGGCGCCCGCGCAATACGGGGCCGCCGCGATCCAGGTCTCGACCGTGACACCGTCGAGCTCGGCTGCCCGCTCGTGGGCCCAGGACCGCTCCGGGTCGACCGCCATGGCCTGGGTAGTGAGCTCGACCATGGCGTCCATCAGGTCGGCCGCCTGCACCGGGTGCCCGGTCGGGATGGCGCCCTGGTACCGGAGCTGGGCGCCCCCGGTGACCTGCACGTTGTCGCCGTCGATGAACTGCGCGAAGGTCGCCAGGCCGAACTCGTCGATGAGCGCGAGGACGCGATCCTGGGTCGGCCCGACCCACTGCCCGCCGTACTCCACCAGCCGACCGCCGTCCTCGGTCACCGACAGGGTCCGCCCGCCTACCCGGTCGCGCGCCTCCACCACGATCACGTCCGCGCCGCCCTCATGTAGGCGGCGTGCGGCGGACAGTCCGGCTAGGCCGGCGCCGACGACGGCGACGTCGAGCTGTCGCGTTAGATTCATTTGAAGCTCCTAAGTTGGGCAATTGACCAAGTCAAATGGTCAAGATAGGGTAGATTGGGCTGGAAGTCAAGCCATTGGCTTCCCATGACGCGAAGGAGGCGGTGACTCTGACCCGTATCAACGCGGAAGCGCGCCGCGAGGAGCTCGTCGAGGCCGCGATCAGGGTCATGGCCCGCGAGGGACTTGACCGTGCGACGACCCGGCGCATCGCGGACGAGGCCGGCGCACCCCAGGGCATCTTCCACTACGTCTTCCGGGGTAAGACCGAGCTGCTCGAAGCCGTCATCGGCACCGTCACCCAGCAGGCCGAGCAGGTGCTCCGGGACGCCGTTGACCCGCGCAAGGGGCTTGCGGCCGCGATCAGCGACGCGGTACAGGCCTTCTGGCAACATGTCTTGTCCGACGACGGCCTGCAGCTCATGCAGTACGAGCTGGTGATCTACTGCCGCCGCACGCCGGGACTGGAATGGCTGGCTGACTGGCAGTACGCGCGTTACATAGCCGCTGCCACCGAGGCACTCGGCGCCGCCGCCGAGCACGACGCCGCCTCGTCAGCGATCAGTCTGGACCAGCTCACCAGATTCCTCGTCGCCGCGGTCGACGGCCTCGTCATCCAGTACACGGTCCACCACGACGCCCCGCAGAGCCAGCACGACATCTCCAACGTGATCACGGCCGCGATAGCTTTCACTGGCCTGGACACCCCGACGCCCGGCTGAGGCCGCTTCGGCCACCGGCGCGTTCGGCTCCGTAACGCAGGGAACGGGTGCGCGCCGCTTCCGGCCCTTATACCGGCGGGTTGGAGCCGGTAAGCCTTTAGAGACGTAATAACGCTGGTTCCTCGCGTACTCCTCTCCATCACGCTCGCCGGACCCGCCTCATCTGGCAGTACTGACACGTCCCGGCTTTGTCGGGGCTGCTCCCACCCTCCCCGGCGACCCCCGGCGTGAGGTAGGCCCGCGGGCGCGGTGCCGATGTCGCCACCGGTCGTCTCCCGCGAGCCCCCTCCCGCACCCGCCGTGCGACTCTCGCCGCAACGGGCGCTCCGCGTGTCTTGCCCGCTGGTCAGCCGCTGCTGGCTGCCGGTGCCGGGGTCCATGGGGTCGCGATGCTGCTGCCGCGATAGCGGTAGCGCGTCACCGTGACACTGGATGCGCCGGTGAACACGACCCCGTTGCAGGCGAACCTCCACCCCTTGTCGCAGAAGCGACGGCGGAGTTCTTTCATCCCGAGCCGGTGCTTGCCCTCGTACTTGCGGCGTATCCAGCGCATCAGCCGCAGCCAGGTGAAGCTGTCGATGGCGCTGAACACCGCCTTGGACACTCCGTGCCGGAAGTAGTTCGCCCAGCCCGCCAGGGATCTGTTCAAGCTGCGGATCAGCTCGCCGAGATCCTGGTGGCGGGTTGACCTGTACGTCCTGGCCTTCACCTTGTCCTTGATCGCCTGGACGGCTTTCCTGGACGGCCTGGTATAGACGTAATACTTACCCGTTCCCCGTTTCCGCAGCCTGCGGATATCGAAGCCGAGGAACGTGAAGCCCTCGTCGATGTGGACCACCTTGGTCTTCTCCGGTGCCAGCCGCAGCCCCAGGGGTGCGAGCACGGCGGACACCTCCTCCCGCAGCGCCTCGGCATGGTGCCGGTCACCCGTTACCATCAGGACAAAATCGTCGGCATAGCGGATGAGCCGCCAGCTTCCGAGGCCCTTTGCCTTGCGTTTGGCGCGTTGCCTGCTGGTGCCCATATCCTGATGCCATTGCCGGTCGAAATGTTCGTCCAGCGCCGACAGGGAAATATTGGCGAGCAACGGCGAGAGAATCCCGCCTTGCGGGGTCCCGGTCAGGGTGTCTTCCCGGTCTCCGAGTTCGGTGAAGACCCCGGATTTGAGGAACGCCTTCACCAGCGCGCATATTCGCTTGTCCTTGATCCTCGCCCGGAGGCGATCCATCAAAGCCGTGTGCGAGATTTCGTCGAAACAGGCTTTGATGTCGCACTCCAGCACCCACTGATAATTGCTGGGCCTGGAAGCGAGAAGGTGGATCTCGGAGATCGCGTCTTGTGCGCGCCGACTCGGGCGGAACCCGTACGAGCACGGCTTGAAATCCGCCTCGAAGATGGGCTCGAGCACCAGTTTAAGGCTTGCCTGCACCACCCGATCGGCGATAGTGGGAATTCCGAGTTTCCGGAGTTTCCCATTCGCTTTAGGTATCATCACCTGCCGTACCTCAACCGGCCGGAACCTGCCCGATTTCAGCGAGTCCCGGATCTGCCGCAGGAAAGCCTCGACCCCGATCCAGGTCTCGATCCGGGCCGCCGTGGCCTTGTCGACACCCGGAGTCCTGGCGCCCTTATTGGTGGACACGCGCTCCCACGCGTGCACCAGGAACGCCGGATCATAGACGAGGTTGAACAGGTCACCGAACCGGCGGGAAGAATCTTCTCCCGCCCAGCGGTGCAACTTGATCTGCATCTCCCGTACCGCGAAGTATGCCGAGTCTGCACTCGGCCACGCCACGCCGCCGGTATTCACCGGCGCATCTTCGGGCATTGCATCCTCTCCTTGACTGACACGCTGCCGCCCTTCCCCATGCGCACGGGCTTTCCCCGGCTCGGAGTACTACGGCGGCTCCGTCCCACCCGCGCCTTCGGCAGGCGTCACACCTATCCCCGCCCCGCCACCCTGGCCCGGGTGAAAAGGCGCGGAACGCACGCGGATGGTTCCCACGTTCACTGCTGTCCGGTCAACGGGTTAGGCACCCGGCTTTACCCCTGCGGCTTCGCCCCGGTTACTGCCGCAGGCAATTCACCGTGGCCTCCGGACCCAGACCCTGAATACCCTGCCCGGAGTTCCCCGCCTGTCATGAAGGGCGGGTGCGCACCGCTATCCAGCCCGAATCCACCGGGTTAGAGCTGGCGAGAGGCTCAAGAGGCGTAACGACACCGGTTCCTCGCGTATACCTTCCCGTCTTGCTCACCGCGCCCGGCTCATCCGGCAGTACCGAGCCGACGCGACTTTGTCGAGGCTGCTCCCGTCCTCACCGGTGACCCCCGGCTCGGGCTGCCTCCAGCTTCACCCCACCGCTGCGGCGGCGAAGAGATCGAGGTCTTCCACCTCCATCCGTAAACAACAGCGCCTCGTGGCGCACTCAGGCTGCCCCCAGCTTCGCCGCCCTGCTGCGACAGGGTTGGCGGTGGAAGGTCTCTCACCTCCACTCGAATCGTCAGCGCCTCACGGCGCACGTGGATCGAGGCTTAGTACTGCAACGGCACTTGTAGATCGGCAGGCATCATGCTGATGACTGAGCTGTCTCAACCGCGTTGAGCCAGTATTCGGTGAAACTGGCCGGGTCCAGATCAGTCAGCATCCGCATCGGCCGTCCGGCATCCGCGGGCTCGAACCGTACCAGCGCGCCGTCGTGAATGAGCTGCAACCGTGTTTGGTCAATGGCCGCGCCCGGCCAGCCGAGCGCCACGGCGCAGGCCACCGGATCGTAGTGGAAGTTGAGCAGGTCATCGGGCAAGCCTGCGTGGCGCCGTCCCATCGCGGCCATCTGGAAGTCATGGCCGTGTGCCTCGCCCTGGCCTGCAAGGAGCTCGCCGAGCGGGCCGGAGGCGCGAAGGCGCGGCAGCTCGGCGGCGCGCAGGTGTGCGGTGAGCGTGACCGGCAGCGGGGCCAGGGTCAGATCGGCGGCGGCGGCCACGATCTCGGCGGCCAGGGTGTCCTGCTGCACGTTGAAATCCATCTCCGGCCCCCACGGGGGCAGGCCGGCGCCTAGCCCGGTCCATCCGCCCGAGGCCACGACCGGCGCCTGGCCCAGGCTGCCAGGCCGGGTGATCTCCAGCAGGGCCAGGTTGGTCCACGGGCCGATCGCCACCACCGTCGCGCCCCGCTCGATGTTGCGCAGCAGCAGGTCAAGGGCGGCTCCCGGCGATGACGGGGAGCACGGCAGGCCGTCCGGCCAGTAGCGCTCATCACCGGTCACGGGATAGGCGGATTGCAAGGTGGTCATCGACAGCCCGGCTCCCGCGGCCACCGGGATGCCGTCGCGTCCGGCCAGGCCAAGGCAGTAGCGGGCATACCCGGCCCGGCGGCCGGCCCGGTCGGCGACGGTGGTGACGCCGGCCAGTTCCGCCTCCGGCTGGCCCAGCAGGAAGGCTAGCGCGCAGGCGTCGTCGGTGTCACCGCCAAGATCGGTGTCGAGATGGATGAGCATGACCACAGGATGCCCGGCGAGTGCGGTCTGACCGTCGGGCCCGCCTAGGTCAGCGCGTAGCCGCGGCGCCGGTAATGACGCAGCCGGGCCTGGTACTGGCGTCGCCGGCGCCAGTACCAGGACCACACGCAGGCCGGATCGGGTACGCAGGCGTGGACCAGGCAGACCAGCAGCCTGCGGATCTCGGGCAAGGTGTAGCCGATCAGGCCCGGCTCGCCGATGCCGAGTCCTTTTTCTCGGCCTGCGCCTTGCTAGCCGCGAGCCAGGCCAGGGCGAGCATGGACAGGTGATGTGGGCATACCACGCCCGCCACGAGCGGACCTGGTAGTGGTCCAGCCCGGCCTCGTTCTTGGCTTGCTGGAAGCACTGCTCGATATGCCAGCTGCTTGCCGCGATCCAGGCCAGGTCCGCCGTGCTGGAGCGGCGGGGCCCGTAGCAGGCGTAATAGGCGATCTCGGCCGGGTCGCTGAGCGACCGGCGGACCAGCAGCCAGTGCCCGCGGCCGCGCGGGTTCGTCAGGTTCCGGCGGCCGGGATCAGTCCCGTCGCAGACCAGGGAAGTCCCGGCGAACGCCGCGGCGGCCAGCAGCCGGGCGTGGTAGCGGGCCAGCACCGGCACGGCCCGCGGGCGGGCGCCGCGCACCGACACGAGCACGCCGCCGGAGCGGCACGCGACGTCGGTGCCGCGCACCTCGCGCAGGTCACCCCGGATCAGCCCGGCGCCGGCGCCCAGGCAGACCAGCCCCGCCGCCCGCATCCGCCGCTCCGCCCTGGGCTGGGCACCGGCGAGCGCCAGGTAGCCGTCGATCTGCGCCGGGCCGTACGGCTGCTTGTACCTCTCCCGGGGCAGCGGCGAAATCGGCGGGATACAGCTGCGGCTCCACCCGGCGGCCGATGAACCGCAGGTTGGTGCGCAGCGTGCGGCGTGCCGCCGGCGACAGCCCCGGCGCGCACCGGTTGAACCGCTCGGCTACCGAGGGGTGCAGCACCACGTCCGGGACCGGCTCCAGGCCCAGCCCGATCGCGTAATCGGCGAGTTTGCCCGCCGCCCACAGCAGGTTCTTGGCCCGTTCCCGTCCGCCCGGGGCGACCCGGCTGATCACGTCCCTGGCGAACGCCGCCGCTTCTGCGGTCACCGACTGCGGCTCCCACCGCCCGGTATAGGCGGCACCGTCATCAATGCATACAGCACTTATACTTAACGAGATGCGCGAAATGCCAGAACCCGGCTGCGACAATGACAGCGTGTCGCCCACCCCGGCCCAGCACGCCCGCGCCGCGGCCATCACCGCCGAGATCGCCGCCTGCCTGGCCGCCGTCAGCTTCGCGCTGCCCGGTACCGTCGCCGACCGGATGACCCGCTGCGGCCACCCCGGCTGCCGCTGCCGCGCCGACCCGCCCCGGCCGCACGGCCCCTACCACCAGTGGACCCGCAAGAAAAACGGCAGGACCTCAACCCGCATCCTGTCCGATGACCAGCTCGCCGACTACGGCCCCTGGTTCGACAACCACCGCCGCCTGCGCGAGCTCATCGCCGAACTCGAGGTACTCAGCCTCGACATCGCCGAGAACGACCCCCGCTGGAACCGCTAGCCAGGCCGCCGGCGCGCATCAGCCAGCCGGCCAGAACCGGACCCGTGCCCTCCGGAAAGTGCGGACAGAACCCGCTTAACCTGTGGGCGGCACCCCAACCAGACCCCGTTTTCCCAGGCCAGCCCTAAACGTGAAGACCTCACCTCCAGTTGAGGTCTTCACGTTTCAGTGGGGCCTATTTTCACGTTTAGGTCTGACATTCCGTCGGCGGGCTGGCCTGGTCCGGACCACACCTCGGCCGCGGCCAGGGCGGCCAGGACCTGCGGCGGCCAGGATCTGCGGCGGCCAGGACCGCACAGCCCGGACCGGCGGGACAGGGGCCGGGGACCGGTCCGCGGCGGCTGTCCGCTGGTCCTGGCCGGGACCGGGCCACGCAGGCGCAAGTACGTAAATGCCCTCGGGATGATAGACCTCCTGAAGAGCGGAAGGTCATATTATCGAAGGGATCCAGGCGCAGAACAACAGGCTCTGTTAGCGTTCGCGGTTGCGTAGCGTGACAAGCCGGACATCGTTATTGGTTCGAACAATTACAGATCGATTTTGTATGGCCGTCCGTCCGGTTCTTGATCATGAGGTGGCTGCGCACAGATTTGCCGCTTCTGTGTGCCTGGCCTGGTGGCCAGTCTGCAGCCAAGGGTGCTGGGTAAATGGTGTTTTCAGTGGCTGTTATGGTCACGCAGGGTCTCGCCACTGGCGCGCGTCTATGGGTGATTCCGGGCCGGCGATTGCCACTAGCTGGGTTCGGGAGCGGGCAGCGGTCTTGCGGAGGAGGCTTTCGATGTGTTTCTCCACGGTGCGGGGGGAGAGATGCAGCTGTGCGGCGATCTCGTTGTTGGAGATGCCCTCGGCTACGAGCCGGAGTACGTCGGCCTGCCGGTCGGTGATGCCCAGCCTGGACCAGCGGCTCGGTTGCGGCTGTTCTAGCAGTCGGCGGCACCGCAGCGCTAGCGGCTCGATCCCGTGCCGGGCGAACGTGCCGGCCGCTGTCGCCAGCCATTGCCGCGGCTGCCCCCATCCGTCTGCCAGTGCTGGCTCGGCGGCGTAGAGCCGGGTCAGGTCGGCCCAGACCGGATAGTGCCGCAGTTCGCTATCTGCGGCGACGGCCAGTTCGGTGGCCTGGTGCTGGTCCCTGGCGCGGCCGGCGAGGATCGCGTCGGCGTAGCCCAGGATTCCCCGGTTGACCCGGTTGATGGTCAGGCCGGTCCGCCGGGCGTCGCCGATCGCGGCGGCCGCGCCGGCGTCGCTGTTCGCGGCCAGCAGCAGCGGCCACATCGCACGGTACGGGGCCGGGCCTTGCTGGGGCAGCGTGTCGAGGATGGCTGACACCGCGGCCGAGGCCCTCCAGAGCGCCCGCTCTGTCGTCGTCGAGCAGCGCAAGCATCCCGTGCGCGCCCGCCAGCGCGCTGCCTTCGATTTCCGGGTCGCCGGGTTCGGCGGCATAGGCGAGCGCGAGAAAGCGATCCATGCCCGCGTGGTCGCGGCGCAATGCTTGTATCTCGGCGAGGAAGAGCAGCCCGATGGCATGGGGCTTGGCCAGCCCGAGCCGGGAGCTGGTGGCCACTGCGGACTGGGCGTGATGTTCGGCCGCGCCGAGCTCGTAGCGGAACATCGCGACGGCGGTGAGTTGGAGGTCAATGACCGCGCCGGTGCTGGCGGCTCCCAGGTCATCGGCGATACGCCGGGCCTGGGAGAGGCGGTCGGTGCGGGCGTCGTCGAACATGTCGATGGTGCCGAGCTGATGGAGGGCACGCAGCCGCCACACGGCGAGCCCTGCCGCATCCGCGGTCGCCAGGGCCTGCTCGAATGCGTCCCTGGCAGCATCTAGATCCGTTCCCCGCAGGATGCGGCCGAGTAGTTCGAGCGCGTGGCAGCGGATCTGGGGACTTGCCTGCGGCGAGGCCAGGGCGCTGCTCGGCGAGGACGCGAGCCTGGTCGATGTCGTTGCCGGCGAATGCGACCTCGGCGTTCAGGGTGGCCGTCTCGGCGGCGAGGCCGGCTTGCGGGACGGCGGCGAGCAGGTCGCCTGCGAGTGCGAGTTGGCGCCTCGCGGCGGCCCACCGGGTTGCATCCACCGCCGCATGGGCCAGCTTCAGATGCACCGCCGCCCGGGCGGCGGCTGCGCTGGCACCGGGCGGCATCTGGGCGATGAGGCGGTCGCCGACGAGCATCGCCTCGTCCACCCGGCCAGCTAGCGCCAGGCCCTCGACAAGGCCCATGTCGGCTTCGGCGCGCTGCTCGCGGTCACTGAGCAGCTCCACTGCACGGCGCAGCGTATCGATGGAGGTGGCAAGCGCGCCACGGTTCAGCGCCGACCGGCCAGACGCGAGCAGCAGGCCACCGGCCCGGTCCTGGTCGCCGGCCTGGAGGGCTAGATTCGCGGCCAGATCACCCGGTTTCCCCGGGCAGCCCCGGGTGAGCCGCCTCCAGGGCCGCGAGCGCGCGGGCGGCGAGGGTGACCCGCCGGGGCGGGAGTAGCTCGGCGGCCACGGCCTCCCTGGTCAGCATGTGCCGGAACCGGAAGACATCGGCGTCGACGGCGAGCAGTTGTGCTCCGATACCGTGTTCCAGCGCGCCAGCGACGAGGTCGGCGTCCAGCCCGGTGGCGGCCGGCAACAGCCGCCAGTCGAACTGCCGCCCGAGCAGCGCAGCGGTATGCATTACCAGGCGCTCGTCATCACTGAGCGCGGCCAGCCGTGAGCGGACTCCAGCGGCGAACGACCGTGGCACGCCGGGGGCAGCGAGCGACTCCTCGACCAGGAACGGAATCCCGTCGGCAGCACGCTGGACCCGGGCGATGACCTCATCTGGGACCGACGGCAGGCAGGCGCGCGCCATGGCGGCAACCTGGCCTGCGGTCAACCGGCCCAGAGCCAGGTGCTGGGCGGCGCGGCGGCCGGTCACCCGGGTCACCAGCTCGGCTCCCGCCGACGCGGTGTCACCCCGGCAGGTGGCCACGCAGAGCACGGCCTCGGCGGACAGGTTGTCGCACAGGTACTCCACGACGGCAAGCGTGTCCGGGTCGGCCCAGTGCAGGTCTTCGAGCACCATGAGCTGGCCGGCGCTTCCGGCGAAACGCCGCAGCAGCTGCAGCACGGCCTCGCCGCGCACCGGTGCCGCGTGGTCACCGCGACCATCACCCTCAGAGCCGCCGATCGTGGGAATCACCGCCCGTAGCGCGGGCAGCCACGGCGTCAGGCCGGGGTCGCCGGGAAACGCGCGCTCGCGCAGCGCTTGCAGCAGCGCCTCGGTCAGCGGCCGGTACGGGATGCTGGCGCTGGTGGGTACAGCCCGGCCGGCCAGCACCGTCGCCCCGCACGCCCGCGCCTCGGCGGCCAGTTCGCTAGCCAGCCGGGACTTGCCGATCCCCGCCTCGCCGGTGAGGAACATCACCCCGCCCGCGCCGTCCCGGGCTGCCGCGAGCGCGGACCGCAGCCGCGCGGTCTCCGCATCACGGCCGATGAGTACGGGACACAGCAGGTCCGTCACTAGATCATTATGCTTCGCGGCAAGGTGGGGCGGCCGCAGCGGGCGAACAGCGACCGCAACAGCCCCGGGCCTTAGCGCAGCAGGCCCCTGCCGCCGGGATGCGTACGCGGATACGTGTTTCCACCGAGAGGCCGGCCTGCCAGCGCTGGGCCGCGATAGGTCCCCGCCCGCCGAATGCGTGGCCGGATACGCGTTGCTACCGATGCGCCTGGTCAGCGGGCCAGCCAACGATAGGCAAAGGCCGCAGGACCGGACAGGAAGCCACGGCGCCCGAGCCGGTTCTGCCACGGACAAGAAAGGGAAACGGTCATGGGAACAGGCAACAAACAGGCCGGGCTCTGGGGCCCAGGAGCGCGTGATTGGTCCGACTACAACGAGCCGATGTGCACGCCGTTCTATGAGGCGGTCCTGGACGCGACCGGAGTAGGCCCCGGCACCAGGCTGCTCGACGTCGGCTGCGGGGGCGGATTCGCGATGCTGCTCGCCGCCAGACGGGGTGCCACGGTATCGGGAATCGACGCCGCCCCGGCGCTGCTCGATATCGTCCGCGAGCGTGTCCCCGGTGCCTCCCTCGCCGTAGCAGACCTCGAAGACCCGCTGCCCTTCGACGCGGGCGAGTTCGACGTGGTCACGGCGTTCAACTCGGTGCAGTACGCCGCCGACCCGGTCGCCGCCCTCAAGAACATGAGCCACGTGACCAAGCCCGGCGGACTCATCAGCGTGGTGGTCTGGGGGCCGCCCGCGCAGTGCGAGAGCGGTGTGCTGTTCACCGAGCTGGGCCCGCTGATGCCGCCTGCGCCCCCCGGCGCACCAGGCGCCATCGCCTGGAGTGAAGACGGCCAGCTCGAGCAGCTCGCCGACACGGCTGGCCTCACGCCACTGGCCGTCAAAGACGTGCCCAACCCGCTGATCTACCCCGACCTCGCCACCGCGGTCCGCACGCAGCTCAGCTCGGGCCCGGCACGCGCAGCCATCCAGCATTCCGGGCTTCCGGCCGTCCGCGGTGCGCTGACCAGGGCATTCGCTGGCAGCCGCAAGCCAGATGGCAGCTACCGGCAAGAGAACGTGTTCCGCTACCTGGTGGCCAGGACCTGACCCGCCATCGTCATCGACGCCCATCATCGGCGCGATCACACCGATACACAGGGGAAAGCAAGATGAGGATGACCGTGGACGATCTGCTGATCGAGGCCCGGGACGTGCTCCCGCATCATCCCGGGCCGGGCGGGCCCCTCGCCGTGCAGGCGGCGGGCGCCTCGCCGATCGACATTCGCGGCGACGATCGGCGCCGGACTGGCGGACTGATCCCTGGAGCCCTGGTGCTGCCCCGCAACCCGCTGGAGTAGCGCTGCGATCTCTTCTCGTGCAAGAACGACATGTTCGGCGTGCCCGAACTCGCCGCCATCGAGTGCCATCAGACCGGAACAATTAGATGACATGCATCGGGCCGGACTGAGCTGAGGCCGGCGGCCGGCGGCCGGGTGCCGGGAGACCTCCTCAGCTCAGGCGCGGGTCAGGATTGACCGCGTAGGCAGTTCACATTGGGGGGCGTGCGCGCGCCCTCCGGAGCTTGAGGAGGTCCCGATGCCCATCGTAGGCGGGCTGGATATTCACCGGAAGCAGATCACCTTCGACTACCTCGACACCGAGACCGGGCAGGTGCGGCGCGGCCAGATCTGCCCGGCCGACCGGGAGCACCTGCGCGCCTGGCTGGCGCGGTTCAACGGCCGCGAGGACGTCGCGTTCGCGGTCGAGGGATGTACCGGGTGGCGGTACGTCGCGGAAGAGCTGGCCGCGGCCGGCGTCGCGGCGCATCTGGCCGAGCCGGCCGGCACCGCGTTCGCCCGCGGCCGCAAGCGGCACGCCAAGACCGACCGGACCGGCTGCCGGCACCTCAGGTTGCTGCTGGCCGAGGGGCGGCTGCCGGAGTGCTGGATCCCGCCCGGCCGCATCCTGGAGTGCCGGGCGCTGCTGGAGCTGTATCACGACCTGCGGGCCGAGCACACCGCCTGGGTGCAGCGGATCCACGCGGTGCTGTTCCACCAGGGCGCCCCGGCGCTGGGCGAGGGGACGCTGCGCACCGGGCAGGGCCTGGCCGCGCTGCGGGACGTCTCGGCCGCGCACCTGTCGCCGGCCGGGCAGCTGCAGGTGGCCACCGCGCTGGAGGTGCTCGAGGCGCTGGAGGCCCGGCTGCACGCGGTGCGGCATCAGCTGCTGGCCGAGGCCCGGCACCTGAGAGGCGCGAAGGTCCTGGCCGCGCGGCTGTACGGGGCCGGGCCCTTCGCCGCGCTGGCGATGACGTGCTGGCTGGGCGGGGCGGGCCGGTTCTCCTCCTCCCGCCAGGCGGTGCGGTTCGCCGGGCTGGATGTCACCGTCTGGTCCTCGGACCGCAAGGGGGCCGCCCGGGCGGCTGTCCCGGCAGGGACCGCCGGTGCTGCGCTGGGCGGTGTATGAGGCGGGAAAGACCCACGCCCGGGCCTCGGCCCCGGACCACACCTACTACGCCCAGGTCAAGGACCGGCAGGGCGGCAAGCGGGCCGCGCTGTCCGAGGCCCGCAAGATCCTCCGGCAGGCCTGCCACATCCTGGCCGAGCTCGGCGACGACGCGTTCGCCGCCGCCTGAAGACCACTCATCCATGACACGGTGACCAGCCCGTGACCGCGCGGCCCGGCCGGGCCCGGCACAGCCTCGCTCACCTGATGGGGACCACCGCGGCCAGCTCCCGCCGAGCCGCTGTCAGCCGCTGCCGGCCCTGCCGGGCCAGGCGGACGGCCTGATTAGACTGAGCGGCCGCATCCCCGCAGGGCGGGGACACCCGATCAATCATCATGTCGCCGGGGCGGCGATAGCGCCCCGCGGACCTAGGTAAGGCTGGCTGCTCCTGGCCCCGCCCCCGGCCGCCACGGCTGATCACCCCGCACAGAAAGGCCGCCCGCCTGAACCGCTGAACCGCATCTCGCACCACCAGGGACTCCCTGCCCCCGCCGCCCGGCATGATCCGCTCCCCGGCAGCCGCGTCAAGGGCGCCTGCGGCGCCGCACGCGGGCGCTGCGCGCCCCCTTGACCCGCCCGCCCGCTCGCAGAACCCGGCAGCTATCAGGGGGACAGGGAGCAGACTCAGCCATCCCCAGACCAGGGTGATCATGACACAACATCATGACCGCAGAAACCCCGAATCGAACGCTTGCGGTCACAGGCAGATGCAGGTAAGGCGGATCTCGTGCGGCGGGACCGTGACCGGCGATCGTCACGCAGTGCGACTGGCGTTCCAGAGCGGAACCATCCTGATCGATGCGCTGGGGTCTGGCGGCCCGGGCGGTCGCGCGGGCGGTCCCGATCCGGCCCCCGTCTGTGGCGGCCGGGTGCATCAACCCCGGGCTTGCGGGTAAGCGGGGTGCGTCCTGGTTTCGGGAGGTCCGGCCTGGCCGCAAGGCAGGCCTGACCACGGAAGGCTCGGGGGGTTCGGTGAAGGTGCTGGTGGCCGGCGGGTCCGCTTCGTGGGCCGCCGGTTATGCGTGGCCTTGGAGCAGGCCGGCCATCACGTGGCCGCGATGACCAGGAACCCGGCCAGGTACCGGGAAGCGGGCACGCCATGGCCGGCTGCCGGGCCGCGTACTACCTGGTGCACTCCTTGCAGGACGCGGACTTCGAGCGCAAGGACGCCGCCGGGGCTACCGCGTTCGGCGAGGCGGCCGCCTGGGCTGGCCTGGGCCGCATCATTTACCTGGGCGGCTTGGGAGACGACGCGGATAGCCTGTCGGCCCACCTGCGCAGCCGCCGCGAGGTCGAGAACCTGCTCGGCGCCGGAGGCGTGCCGGTCACCGTCATCCGGGCCGGGATCATCATCGGGCACGGCGGTATCTCCTGGGAGCTGACCCGCCAGCTCGTGGAGTACCTGCCGGTCATAGTGACCCCCGGTGGGTCGCCACCCGCCCGCAGCCGATCGCGGTCGATGACGTGGTCAGGTACCTGGTCGGCGTGCTCGAGCCGCCACCGACGTCGGGCCAGGTCTATGAGGTCGCCGATCGGGACATTCCGGTCAGTGCCGCGGCATCATCCTGGCGGTCATACAGGTCTCTGAGCTGCGGCAACGTCTCAGTCGTTCAGTTAACAGGCAACGGTTGCTGCCAGCGACCCTCACGCTGCGCGACTGGCGCTCCAGAGCGCCGACGAACCGGCCGAATCGGCGGGGGCAGTCAGGGGATCGGTTAGCCTTGTCCGGCTTAACCAGATCTGCTGATGGTGTGCACGTGGCCGGGCAACTGTCGGTCGGATCCGGGCTTCTTCTGGCAGTCGGCGGCGCAGCGGATGGCGGGGAACACGTGTCGGCTATGAGCGAGGGCCGCCCGGAGGCCGGTTACCGGCCCGGGAGTGATCGCGGCAGCCCGAACCACGGCAGCACGCTGGCCTCGAAGCGGGTCATGGCGCAGATCTGGCTGCTGGTGAGGGTGAGCACGTAGAAGGCGGTCGCATGGCGGATGCCGGCCGGGCCGCGCAGGTAGGCTCCGAACGCCGGCTGGCCGTTGGCTCGCGCCGGCACGAGGTCGAACCTGCGGTCCGCGGCGAACAGGCTGGCGCAGTAGCGGGTCACGACGTCTCGGCCCTCGTATCCGAAGGGTATCGGCGGCATCGCGATGAAGACGTCGTCGGTCAGCAGGGCCACCAGCGCGTCGAGGTCGGCCGACTCCCACGCGCGGACGAACTTGGCCACGATCGCGTCCTCGGCGGGTGAGCCAGCGGCCGGCGCCGGCTGGTGGCCGACGGCCGGCTGCTGCTGGCGCTGGAGGCTGGCGCGGGCTCGTTTGAGGGTACCGTTGGCCGATTCGAGGGTCACCTCCAGCATGCCGGCCACCTCGCTGGCGTGGAATCCAAGGACGTCGCGCAAGATGAGGACGGCGACCTGGCGTGGCGGCAGCAGCTGCAGGGCGGTCACGAAGGCCAGCGAGATGGCTTCGGTCTGCTCGTAGCGGGCCTCCGGCCCAGGCGGCACGTCGACGGCACCCTCGAGGAGGGCGTCAGGAAACGGCTGCAGCCAGACGGCCTCGTCGCGCGGGGTCGGCACGAGCGGTCCGGACTGAGGCACGTCCCACTTCCTGGCCGGGCGCCGGCTCGCTGCGCGGCGCGCGTTGAGGCACCGGTTGGTGGCGATCTTGTACAGCCAGGTGCGCAGCGAGGCGCGTTCCTGAGTGAACCCGCCGATGCCTTGCCAGGCGGCCAGCATCGTCTCCTGGACGGCGTCCTCGGCGTCGGCGAAGGATCCGAGCATCCGGTAGCAGTGCACCTGCAGCTCCCTCCGGTGCGGCCCGGTCAGCTCCCGGAACGCCTCACCATCTCCGGCCTGTGCCCGTGAGAGCAGATCGGCTGTCACCATCCTGCGCGCCTTCCTTCCGAATCACGTGGCGCTTCCACCCCGGTATATACACCGCCCGGGGGGCGAACTGGGCGGCTCGCGGACGCCCAGTTTCCCGGCGCCGCGGTGTATGCATCACCGACCGCCCGAACGATCCAAGCGCCGGATCGTGCCGCGGCAGCTGGAACGACTCGGGAGGTTGACGATGGAATCGTCCGCATCGGCCGGGCGCGTGGCGTCCGCCGTTCTGGATCCGCGCCGCTGGTGGGCGCTCGCGCTGCTAGGCGGCGCGTTTTTCATGGTGCTCCTGGACGGCACGATCACGATCGTGGCGCTGCTCTGGATCGGAAGCCAGCGCACGAGCTGCCAGGGCCGGACCCGGCGGCCGATGCCGCTGCCGCAGGAGACGTGGTGATCAGGTCAGGAACGAAATGAGGGAACAGCGCACCGATTCCTACCACCCACGCCGCCTGCGGCGGCGATAGCTGACAACACCAATCAGAAGCAGGAGCAGACCATGACCATCCACGAATACCTCATCAAATCCGTCCAGGATGACGCCCGGCGGGCCGGCGAACGAGACCGGCTGCTCCGCGAGGCACGGCGGGCTCGCAGGGCGCGCCGCCAGCGTCTGTTTCCGGCTGCTCCAGCGGGGCGCCGAACCGAAATGGGAAAGATCGTCGTGAGCGAGAACGTCACGCTCGACGGAGTCATCCAAGACCCGGCCGGTGACGAAGGCGTCAGGGCCGGCGAAGCTACCAGTGGCTCGCCGCGCGGTGGCAGGTCTCGACGCTGAAGCAGCACATAGACGGGGACATCGTCATCGCCGGCAGCTTTCAGCTCGTATGCACGCTGATCGAGCACGACCTGGTCGACGAGCTGCGGCTGAAGATCTTCCCGGTCGCCCCCGGGGCCGGTGAGCGCCTGTTCGGCGAGACCAGCGACAAGAAACCCATGCGCCTCCTCGACACCCAGACCCCCGAGGGCGGCATCGCCTACCTCACCTACCAATCTGTCCGGGACGCCTAGCGGCCTCAGACGGCACTAGCGTTCAGAAATGCTTGCGGGCGCTTCCCCCCGGCAGGCATCCGGGAGAGCGCCTCATGAACAGCCGGTAGCAAGAAGCAGACCACAGCAACGAGGACGCTGCTAGGACGTTCCATTGCTCAGGCACTGAAGATCGGCGACAGGCACGCGATTGTCGCGATAGCGCTCGTCGGTCAGCGCGGCAGTCCAGAACCGCTCCCGAGCGGCCAGGACGCCTGGGTCGTCGAGCACTGCGTCCGGCAGGAGTCCCCGGTACGTCTCCTGCCAGCACCGCACATTCACGCGCGCCATCTGTGCGACGTCCTCGACCCTGGCCGGGCGAACAGCCAGCGAGGAGCTCACCACCGAATCGTAGGCCGCCGGCCGCGGCACCTGCCGCACCGGTGTCAAATCTCAGGCAGAACGAGTCAGGTCTGCCAGTACGCGCAGCAACAGGTCTGGTTAGCAGGCCAGAGCGGGCACCTGTCCGGGAGTTAGCCACCCGCGCGTTGCGCTGCCGCTAGCGACCGCTCATCTGCAATGGCGGGTGTCGGTGGCCTAGGTAGGGTGCGCCGCTCTGGTGGTTCGGCGTGCAGGAGCCGGGGCGTGGTGTAGCGTTCGGCCAACGGCTGCGGCCCTTTTGTAGTTTCCGCCCGGCGATGTGCAGCCTGACCGGTCAGGACGCGGGAGATGGTTGAGGTGGCCATGTCCGGCGGGATGGTTCTACTGGGCTCATCAGGCCGACGTCGTTGCCATCGGGGTCGGCCACGATCGCGTACCGGGCGCCCCAGAAGGCGTCAAAGGGCGGCTGCCGTCCCCGGTAGCCTGCCGCGGTCAGTTCGGCGTAGCGCTCATCGACGGCCTGGCGGGTCGGGAGCATGAACCCGAGGACCACCTGCGTGCTGGCCGGGTCGGCGCGCCAGCCGGCGTGCCACAGCCGGGCCGACTCGGCCGTGTCGAGTTCCAGGCTGAAGCCGCTTGGCATCTTCAGTTGCACATGAGCGCCGGTGTCATCGCCGGGCCCGGGTACCGCGATCCCGAGCCGCTGGTAGAAATCCAGGCTGGCGGCCATGTCGCGGACAATCACGTTGAGCATATGCAGGTCTGGCGGGTTATCACTGCTCACGCCAGCAGTCTGCCAGGAAAGGCACGCGCGGGGACATCCCGCTGGGAGATAACCTGGCCATCGAAGCCGGGGCGTGACCAGCGGTGACAACGAAATGATGACTACCGGTATCTCCTGCCTGAACCGCCCTGGGGATCGTACTTCCACCCGGACCTTCACGCTACCGGCTCAGCTGGTAAGGGACCCGGCCCATGCGGTGCCGGGACGCGCAGCTGGCGGCCCGCCAGGGAAACCCGAGTTGGGCCAACTTAGTGCGCAGCGGCTCGGGTCTTGATGGCTTCGATGATCCGCGGGATATGGTCGGGTAGCGGGTCGGCGGCGGCGAATGCGTGTTCGCTGGGCCGGGTACGCCGCCTGAGCCCGGAGCACGAGGACTACCCGCGTGCCCAAGATCGTCATACCGATGACTTTCTCGCTCCGCGCCGGTCTGTACACCGGAGACCGACTCACGGGAGGCTGGCGTCGTGCGGAAACTGATCTACGGCATGAACCTGACCCTGGACGGCTACATCGCCGCACCCGGCGACGACATCGGCTGGAGCGGGCCGCCGAGCGACGAACTGTTCCAGTGGTGGCTCGACCAGGAGCGGGCGAGCGGCCTGTCGCTGTACGGGCGCAAGCTGTGGGAGACGATGAGCTCCTACTGACCGGCCGGCGACCAGCAGCCCAACGCCACCCCGGCGGAGATCGCGTTTGCGCAAAACTGGCGGGACACACCGAAGGTGGTGTTCTCCTCGACGATCGACAAGGTCGACTGGAACACCCGCCTGGTCGCCGGCGACGCGGTCGACGAGATCACCCGGCTCAAGGCCGAGGATGGCGGCCCGATGGGCATCGGCGGCGCGACGCTCGCCAGGGCTGCCATGCGGGCCGGGCTGATCGACGAGTACGCACTGGCCACCTACCCGGTCTTGGTGGGCGGCGGCACGCCGTTCTTCACGGCGCTGGATAGCTGGGTCAGCTTGAACCTGGTGGAGACGCGGACGTTCCCTGGCGGCATCGTGCTGACCAGATACGAGACGAGGCGCTGAGCGGTCGGGTCATATGCGCGGCTCGTAGCCACCGGAGGAACAGGCGCGGTTGCGTCACGCACGCGACCTCATAGACCGCGAAGACGGTCCGCACGTACGCCACCGGGCCACCTTGGTACTCTGAATCAGAGCGCAGATTCCGCCCGACCCGGAGATGAACCCACAGGTCAGCAACGTACGCCGCCGCTCAGGCCTCAATTGTGGCCCAAGAACCATCAGCAGACTAATGAACAGTGCTCACGCCAGGCGGCGGGCACGACATCGCAGCAGCGATCAACTCTCCTGGACACCGGCGGGGGCACGGTCTTGGGCTGAAGGGCTCAAGGGCCCAGTCAGGTCGAGTGCTCACCCGCCGGCGGCCACTAGACCCGAGTCTGCCGGACCGCCGACCCGGTAACTCTCATTAGTCAGGAACGGCCCTGACGCCGTCAAGTAGCGTTGTTTCTTTCTGTGCCGTTACGGTCGTCGGTGTGCTATTTCCTGTTCGTAGCGGGTAGTGAAGGATCGGCTACAGTCAGGGAGGAAGCTGGTACGTCCGGTGTGTGGCAGCCGCCGGCGGAGCCCTCGCCGGCGGAGCAGGCGGTGATCACGGCGGTGCGGCGGGCGAAGCTGTTCGTGTTCTTGCGGCTGCACCGTCATGAGCTGTTCGATGAGCCGTTCCAGGCCGAGCTGGCGGAGACCTATGCGGACAGCCCGAAGGGCCAGCCGCCGGTGCCGCCGGCCCAGCTGGCGCTGGCCACGATCCTGCAGGCCTATACCGGGGTCGTCCGACGATGAGGTGATCGAGGCGACGGTCATGGACCGGCGCTGGCAGCTGGTCCTGGACTGCATGGATGCCGGGGAGCCGCCGTTTGCCAAGGGCACCCTGGCGGGGTTCCGCAAGCGGCTGATCGAGAAGGACCTGGACCGGCGGCTGATCGAGCGCACCGTGGAGCTGGCCGCGCGGACGGGCGGGTTCGGGCGCGCGGGCGCTGCGGGCGGCGCTGGATTCCATCCCCGCTGTGGGGCGCGGGCCGGGTGGAGGACACCTTTAACCTGTGGGACACGCCCTGCGCAAGGCCCTGGGCGTGATCGCGGTGCTGCAGGGGCGGGGGCAGGCCGCAGGGACCGCTCCTGGCGGCGCAGGCGGGCGTGCCGCAGCTGGCCGCCTCCAGCTTGAAGGCCGCGCTGGACCTGGACTGGGATGATCCCGGCCGCCCGGGATGCGGCTCTGGCCCAGGTCCTGGGGTTTCTCGATCAGGTCGGAGGCGTTCGTCGCCGGCTGGCGGGCGATCAGGCCGCCGGCGACGGCAGTGGCGGTGGCCCGCCAGGTCCGCGACCAGGACGTGGACCTGGCCGGGCCGGCGCCGTCGCTGCGCCGCGGCGTGGCCAAAGACCGGCGGATCAGCGTGGAGGACGCCCAGATGCGGCACGGCCGCAAGTCCCGCTCGGTGCTGTTCGACGGCTACAAGCGGCACGTGCTGCGCGACCTGGATACCGGGCTGGTGCCGGCCGTGGGCATCACTGCGGCCAACGCGCCGGAGGCCAGCGTCACCGCGCCATCGCCGCCGACCTGGAGGCGGCCGGGCTGACACCTGTCCGAGCTGCACATCGACCGGGCCTACCTGTCCTCGGCCCTGGTCCGCGACCGCGGCCCGGATCTGGCGATCTTCTGCAAAGCCTGGCGGGTCCGCAACACCGGCGGCCGGTTCGCCAAGGACCAGTTCAGCCTCGACTTCGCCGCCGGACAGCTGACCTGCCCCGCCGGGGTCAGCCATGCCGTTCCAGCCCGGCAAGACCGTCCGCTTCCCCGCCAGCCACCTGCGCCGCGTGCCCGCTGCGAGCACGCTGCACCACCAGCAGCCACGGGCGCAGCGTCGCCATCCATCCCGACGAGGCGCTGCTGGCCGAGCTGCGCCACCGCCAGCAGACCCCGGCCGGACGCGCCAAGCTGCGCGAACGCATCCAGGTCGAGCACGCCCTCGCGCACGTCGGCCACTGGCAAGGCCGCCGCGCCCGCTACCTGCGGCACCCGCAAGAACCTCTTCGACCTGCGCCGCGTCGCCGTCGTCCACAACCTCCACGTCATCGCCCGCCAGCCCGTCACCGACGGTTACCAGCTCGCCGCCTGACAGCTACCTGACCGGCGCTCTGGGATCGTACTTCCACTCGGACCTTCACGCTACCGGGCTCAGCTGGTAAGGGACCCGGCCCATGCGGTGCCGGGACGCGCAGCTGGCGGCCCGCCAGGAAAATGACAGGCCGGTTCGGGAGCCATGTCGACCGCGGCGGCATGCGTCAGACATGCCGCCCAGGCCGACCAGGAACCGGCGCCAGACCCCGGATGGGCGTCATCGCTGCACGACTGATGTTCGCCGGCTCAGCGCGCGATGGGTTGCGGCGACCGGTTGTCAGGTGCCCGGCGGCGGGAAATGCCTCTGGGTCTGGCGTGCGTAGTAGGTCTCCCAGGGTTCGCCGGGCACCTCGGCTGCGTATTGCTTGTCCAGGCTGCAGCAGTAGATCAGCTCGCTGCGCACGCCGACGCCGAGCAGGTAGTCGATCTGGGGAACCGGGCGGCCACCCGCGGCGGCGAGCCTGGCCTCCATCTGCTCCCGGGCGGCTGCATCAGGCAGGTAGAACACGAGCTGGTCCAGCCCGCCGCCCGGGTACGATGCCTGCCCGGCGCGGACGATCTCCAGGTGAACCTGACCGCCCCAGCCCGAGGACGGTCCCGTCCAGGCCATAGCTGCCGTGGAAGGTCTCCAGGACAGGCAGCCCAACGGTGTCCCGGTAGAAGGTGACCGTCTCCTCGTAACGCGCGCTCCACCGCATGACCCGTAGCGCGCCTACGGGGAGGTGCGCTGGCCAGCGCACCTGCTGGGACTCTATGGCCATAGCGGCATTCTTTCACCACCGCCCTGGGCTGCTCCAGTCTGCGGGCTGCAGCAGGTGCCTCACTGGCAGTCCCCGAGCCGCATCACACGCAGTGGCGCCGACCAGACGACCAGGCTGCATTACCTACTCGCGGCAGACGAGTATGCATTGCCGTGCCGTCAATTCGCTCGTCAGCCTCCTCGTGTAACTTTACGCTTACCGCCATGCGGACGGCGGGAGGTTCAGCGGCACGCATCCCGCCGCCGCTGGCACAGTTTGGCGAGGATAGGTCAGATGGCGAGGCCGGGGATTCCCTTCCCCGTCATATGGCTGACTCGCGCGCAGGGCGGCCGTACGACCGGGCCTCCCCTGCCTCGCCGGGCATGGCCTTAATACGCGGCGACGGCATATGTTCCGCCGCACCCCGCTGATACTGGGCGCCAGCCTGGTCATCGAGGCGATCGCGGAGCCCTGCGCCGACGAGGAGACCGCCGCCAGCTGCCCGCAGGTCGCTGACACGCGGATCGCCCCTGCTTCCTCATCGTGCGGGCCAGGAAGCCTTAAGATCCGCCGCGGCCAACATACGAGCTGCGGCAGATAAGCGCGAGAATCGACGAACTCCCTTAATTAATTACGCCGGCCAAGTTCTCGACCGGGAGGTTCGGGGCCAATGCCAGCGGCTTTAGGGCGAAACGGTTGAGGACTGGTTCTGTTCCCGGTTGCGCTGTGTGATTGCTGCTGGCTGCTGGTCTGTTGGTCAGGTTTCCTGCGAGATGGGTGAGGCCCCTGCTACAAGAGGGACTGCCTAGATCTCTTCGCCTGCAGGAGCCTCACGTGCCTTCTTACCCGTCCCGTGGTGTGCCGTGCCCGTTTGCGCGGGGATGATGATCGCGGTGCCGCTGGAGCTGGCGGCGTCGCCGTTGAGGAGCGGCAGGGACCTGGGCGGCGGGGACCGGTCCGCGCTGGTCATCGGGGGCACGGAAAAGATCCGCACGGGCGGCGCGGTCGTGTTCTGCAAGGTGGTCGCGGTCACGGAAGCGCAGGTCAAGAGGGACGGGCAGGTCCGGGCGAAGGGCAGCCCGGTGCATCACGCGACGCTGGGGCCGCTGGAGGAACGGCTGGAATCGCAGGCCGGGCCGGGCGTCGCCGGCGGATCGCGGGGCGGGCGCCGCTGGGCGCCTGGTTCGTGAAGGGGGAACGGGAAAGGCTGCTGGCCAGGGCGTTCATGATCCGGGTGATCGTCCTGATGACGCTCATGCCGCAAGCCCGCATCGGGGACGTGATCGCCGCGCTGGCCGGGGACCTGGCCCTGGTGCCGTGGGCGCGGCCGTGGCGGCCGGCGTCGGCGCGGGCGGCCGGGGACTGGCGGAACGCGCTCGGCCCGGTCCCCCTGGAAGAACTGCGGGACCTCGTGCTGGGTCAGGCCTGGCGCGAGCACCGGGAGCGGGGCTGCCCGGCGCGGTGACGACCGGGAAGGGGAGGCCGCTGCGGGCGGGGTCGCTGGACGGGACGCTGCTGCGGGTGCCGGACACGCCCGCGAACAGGGCGTTCTTCGGCACCGTGGGCACCGGAGATGACTCCGGCCCGTACCCGTGCCTGCGGGCGCTCCCGCTGACCTGCTGCTCGTGCCGGGCACTGTTCGCGATGCCGCACGGGCCCGCGGGGACGGACAAGGCCGCCGCCGGGCAGAAGCTCCTGGATGAGGCCATGGAATGCTTCCCCGCCCTGCTGGATCCGGGATGGATCTGGCTGATGGACCGCAACTACCACGGCGCGCCCCGGATCGCCCGGATGATCCGGTCTACGCACGTGCTGGCCCGTCTCAAGAGCGACATCCCGCTGAAGCGGACCTCGGCGATCTTGCCCGACGGCTCCTATGAGGCGGAACTGTCCGGCAACGGCGTCACCGTGAAGGTCCGGGTCATCGAGTACTGGGTTGACGTGGAAGGCCAGCAGGTCCCGGAGATGTTCTGCCTGGTCACCGACCTCATGGACTGGGAGGACTATCCCGCCCCCGAGCTCGCCGCGCTCTATAAGTGGCGGTGGGACGGGTCGGAGACCGCGCTGCGGGAGGCCAAGGCGCCGCTGCGCGGCGCCGGCCCCGGCACGGGGCCGATGCTCCGCTCCGGGTCCCCGGACCTGGTGGCTCAGGAACTCGCCGCCGGGGCCGCCGCCACCGGGCTGGCCCGCGGCGTCGTCCTCGACGCCGCGCTCGCCGCCGTGCCCGCGGGGAAAGGGCGCCGCGCCGGGCTCCCGGTCCGGCCCCGCGATCTGTCCTTCGCCCGCGCCGTCCGGGTGGTCCTGTCCGCGATCCGCCTCGGGCACGACTGCTATAAGGCTGTGACCAGCGAAATCGGGCAGTACAGGAACACCCTCGACCGGGACCGGCACCGCGCCCGCAAGTCCAAGTCCCCCTCGTCCTTCGCGCACGCGGGACCCGCGGGCACCGTCACCCGCACCGCCCCCGCCGTCATCACCATGGCCAACACCCCGGCCTGAGCAGCACAAACATCGCGCACCCGCCCGAACGAGGACCCCGCCGGGCTGTGGACCCGGCCGCAGCCGGCGCGACACGCCGGCCTCCGGCATGCCCGCCGGAAGGAAACTACCCACAGTAACCAAAAACAGGAACTACCCACAACCGGTCAAATACCTAAAGCCCATGGCATTGGGTTCGGGGCGGGCACGGACCAGGTCGATCGTGTCGATGTCGAGGTGCCGCAAACTGTTGTTACCGGCTCACGGAAGCATCACCTTGCGAGAACGGCGGCGAGCGGCGGAATCAGATCTTGGTGCGCATGACCCACCGCCACTTCGCGATCTTCCGGACCCGCGTGAAGCCGTATTGCGCATACAACTCCTCCGGTCCTGTGTGCAGATAGGCGCCACGCTGCGGCGGCCGCTGCCCGGTCTGCTCCGGGTAGGCCTCGACGACGCCGCCGCCGGCCCGCTTGATCTCGTCGAGTGCCGCCGCGACCGCAGCGGCGGCGACGCCCCTGCCGCGGTCCTTTGCGTTGGTGAAGACGCACCCGATCCGCCAGTCCGGCGGATCGTCGGCCCCTCGGTCGTAGGCGCCCCGGTTCTTGATATTGGGGATTTCCAGCGGCGAGCCGAACTGGCACCAGCCGACGCAGTGGTCACCGTCGTAGACCAGCACCTGGTGGACCGTTCCGCGCGTCACGTGCCGGCGCTTCGCCTCCCGGTTTCCTTCCCGGGTGTGGCCGGCACCCACGCCCTCCGGGTGGAATCCCATGCACCAGCAGCCACCCCACACGCCGTTGTTGGCCTCAACGAGCGCGGCGAAGTCGTCCCAGTTCTCCGGCGTGAGCATCCGAGTCGTGAATGTCATACCGGCAGTGTGACCGGCCGGGCTGACATAGCGCGACTCACGGCCAAGGCAGTTACCCGGACCGCGCCCGGCAGATTCACCAAACAAGGCGATCGCTAAGGTCGGCACCTTCTAGGGAGTGCACAGCCGCGAAGAGCGCAGAATCAAGCGTTCGGCACGCCTCGGTGACCCCTGGTGGCAGGGACGCACGCTCATCTGCATATTAACCAGTACCGGACGCCTACCGACAAGCATGGCTACCAGCGCGAGGTTGTGCAGGATTGCGGTTCCCGGGAGGGACGGCGGCTGGCGGAGGCGGGTGAGATGGCGCAGGCGTCTGCCGCGCTGGGCGAGGCGCTTGGCCTGCGGCGGGGCGAGCCGCTGGCCGAATTCGCCTACGCCGGCTTCGCCGAGGCCGAACGGGCGCAGCTGGACGAGCTGATCCTGGTGGCGATCGAAATCCGGGCCGGAGCGGATCTGGCGCTGGGCCGCCACGGGGAGCTCGCCGGCGAGCTGGAGGCGCGCTGCCGGCAGCATCCGCTGCGCGAGCGGCTGTGGGAACTGCTCATCCTGGCGCTGTACCGGGCCGGACGGCAGGCCGACGCCCTGCGCGCCTACGCTGAGCTGGACCAGGTGCTCGGGTCGGTCCGGGCCAGCCGGCTGGTGACGCTGACTGGCCCGGGCGGGACGGGCAAGACCCGCCTGGCGGTGGAGGCCGCCGCCGCCCTGCGCGCCGAGTACCCAGACGGCGCCTGGCTCGTCGAGCTCGCCAGCGTCGCCGCGCCTGACGGGGTTGGGCCGGCCGCAGCCGGCGCGCTCGGGGCGGTGGCGTCGGCGCCCTGGAGCCCTCAGCCTGCGGGATCGGCCGCGCAGCTCATCGTGCGCCACCTGGCCGGACGGTGCCTGGTCGTTGTCCTGGACAACTGCGAGCACGTCATCGCCGAGGCCGCCGCGCTGGCCGACACCCTCGCCGGGGCGGTGCCGGGTCTGCGGCTGATCGCCACGAGCCGTGAGGCGCTCGGCATACCCGGTGAGGTCCTGGTGCCGGTGGGCGGCCTGGCCATCCCGGCCGCCGTGGAGTTGTTCGCCGACCGCGCCCGGGCCGTGCAGCCCGGCTTCCTCGCCGATGGGCCGGCCGGCGATGTCATCGAGGACATCGCCGGCCGCTCACTGAGCGGCCCGGCCTGGGAGAGACAGCCCTCGCCGCGGGTCGTTTCGCCGCGTTCCTTCGGGCGCCGGCGGCGTGATCCTCGGCCAACCACACGCCGAAGCTCTGGCCACCTTCTGCGGGCCAGCTGACCTCAGCATCACCTCGGCGCCACCTCAGCGCACCCGGGCAACCTTATACTCATGCAGCCGATGCGGGACGAGAACCCCAGCCACCATGACCACCTGGCCGCTGCCCGGCCTGCGGTTGACGTCCACGGCCGCGTGGTCACCGCAAACCGGCTGGCCGCTGCGCGGTACCGGCAGGCACAGCGCGCAGCCGGCTCGCGCCTGGCCCCCACGGCGCTGCGGCTCGCCGTCCACGCCGACCCGGCCTTCGGGCTCGCCGTCGCCGACCTCGACGCCATCACCGGAACGGCGAGCCAAGGTCCCAGTCACCAGCAGATGAACTGGGAGCGCTACCACATCGAAGTTGTCACCGCGGCAGCCGCCGGCCATGCCAGGGCCTGTTCGAGCTCTTGTTCCCGCTCCTGCCGATCGTCCGGCGCTTTCCCGCCGGAAGCCGGGCCCGCCCCCTGCCCGTCCGCACGGGCAGTGCCCGGCACCGGGACGTCAGAGCCGTCTAGGACAAACCCCGGCGCGGCACCGCGGGCACTGGTCACGGTGGCAGCTCACACGAAGGGACCGCCCCCATGCTTCTAACTCTTCTCCCAGCGCTCCCCGGGTGCTCGGCGACTTCGGGCCATTCCCCAGCCCAAGGCCGGGCCGGTGACCTGCCAGGATCCGCAACTGGCGGTTATGAAAGCGTGCCGTGCTGCTGCCTGGCCATTGTCTCGCCGGCGTCCCGGCCGTACCGTCTTGAACAGAATGTGATAATCGCCACCTGCGTCAACCGAGATCAACTTTCTTCCTGCTGCTCTGGACCTCGGCAGCGCCTAGTGCGCAGCCAAGCCGAGGTGGCCATGGCGCATCAGCCGAGCATCAGCATCAGGTCTCAAGGCCAGCGCCCCGGCCCGGATCGTGACCGTGTCCTCCGGTGCCCACGCAGCGGGGAAGATTGACTTCGGTGGCCTGCGAGGAGAGCGCCGCTACTCGGGCAGCAGGCCTACAGCCAGTCCAAACTGGCCAACATCCTGTTCACCTACGAGCTGGCACGCCGCCTGGACGGCACCGGCGTAACCGCTACCGCGCTGCACCCGGGCGTGGTCCGCACCCGATTCGCCGCCGAGGATCCCTCGCCGATGTTGAAGGTCTTCCTTCCCCTGATACGGCTCTTCCTGAAAACCCCTGAAAAGGGCGCGGCCACCTCGATCTACCTGGCCTCTTCCCGCGGAGTCGAGGGCGTCACCGGCACGTACTTCGCCGACAGCAAGCCGAGGTCCTCCAGCCCGGCTTCCCGCGACACCGCCGCCGCGGCCAGGTTCTGGCAGATCAGCCTCGACCTCGTCGCGCGCACCGCTTAACGAGTCGAAGACCCGAGTTTCTCACGGCAGCTACCGAGCACGGGTGGTGACGCCGAACTGGCGGATCTGTGCGCCGTGGCGGCAGCCACCGGCCGCGCCGGGACTAGTAAATAGTCGGCGATCCGCGCGGAATTGGGCCACGAGCGGGTGACACTCGGTGACCAGCGCCCGGTCGGCGCCAGCGCGCTAGTATCCGCCGTTATCTGACGGTTCTCAGGTGCCGGCTCTTGGCGATCCCGAGCGCGCATAAGGCGATGATATGCGCGGTCACTTGTTCCCGTCATCCGTTGCCGGTCCCGGTGACGTACCACGCGTAGCGGCACCTTGGGTATCAAGACCGGCCGGCGCGTGCTCCGGATGTGCAGGGCGGCTTGCCTTCATGTGATCTCCGCATCTCCGCCAGCCGGCCTTCACCTGGGCCTGCTGGCCTGGGGGACCTTAGTCCACGTTCAGGAGGGGAATGGTTATGACGCAGACGGCCGCGGAAACGATCGGTCAGCTCCGCGCGGTGATGGAGGGGCCGGTGATCGAGCCCGGCGACCCTGGCTTCGACGACGGGCGCCGGGTATGGAACGGCGGGATCGACCGGCGTCCGGTGGTGATCGCCCGGTGCGCTTCGGCCGCCGACGTGGCCGCGGCGGTGACGTACGCGCGCGAGCACGGGCTGGAGGTATCGGTACGCGGCGGCGCTCACAACCCGGCGGGCACCGCCGTCTGCGAGGGCGGCCTGATGATCGACCTGAGCCTGCTCAACCACGTCACGGTCGACCCGGGCGCCCGGCGGGCCACGGTCGGCGGCGGCGCGCTGCTGGCCGACGTGGACGCCGCCGCCCAGGCCCACGGGCTGGCCGTGCCCGCCGGGCTGGTCAGCCACACCGGCGTGGGGGGGCTCACGCTGGGCGGCGGCATGGGCTGGCTGACTCGCAAGTACGGGCTCAGCATCGACAACCTGGTCTCGGCCGAGGTGGTCACCGCCGACGGCCGCATACTGCGGGCCTCGGCCGGTGAGCACCCGGACCTGTTCTGGGCCATCCGCGGCGGCGGCGGCAACTTCGGCGTCGTCACCGCCTTCGAGTTCGCCCTGCACGAGGTCGACCCGATCGTGCAGTTCGGGCTGTTTTTCTGGTCCCTGGACCAGGGCCGCGAGGCGCTGCGGCTGGCCCGGGAGATCACCGCGGCGATGCCGCCGGAGATCAACGCCGTGGCCGGCGCGCTGAACGCGCCGCCCGCCCCGTTCGTCCCGGAGCAGCACCACTTCGCGCCCGGCTACGTGCTGCTGCTGACCGGGTTCGGCTCCGGAGCTGAGCACGCCCAGCTCGTCACCCGCATCCGCGAGAGCCTCCCGCCGCTGTTCGACCTGGTCGCCCCGATGCCCTACGTCGAGCTGCAGAAGCTGCTGGATGAGGCCAACGCGTGGGGCATTCACGGCTACGAGAAGGGCACCTACGTCCAGGAGCTGTCCGACCCGGTCATCGACGTGATCACCGAGCAGGTCCCGGGCAAGAACTCACCCATGTCGGTGCTGCTGTTCTACCGGCTCGACGGCGCCTACTGCCAGGTCGGCGACGACGAGACGGCGTTCAGCGGCGGGCGCTCGCCCCGGTACGGCGTCTTCATCGTGGGCCTGGCCCCCGACGCCGGGCTGCTGGACGCCGACCGCGGCTGGGTCCGCGGCTTGTGGGAGGCGCTGCGCCCGCACGCCATCGGCAGCGGGGACGGCTACATCAACGGCATCACCGATTTTTCCGACGACCGGCTGCGGCACAGCTACGGCCCGGCCAAGTACGAACGGCTGGCCCAGATCAAGGCGCAGTACGACCCGGGCAACCTGTTCCACCTCAACGCCAACATCCGGCCCGCCTGACGGCGCCCGGCACCTCCGTCTGGGTCAGGGAACCGGCCTGACCCAAACGGAGGCCTGAGGCGGTTCCAGCCACTGCCCACGCGCTGTGCGGCGCGAACTGGGGCCTGGCGGCCATCACCGGGCCGAACACGGCGGAGACGGCGTCCGTTAGCAGGCCCGCCGCGGCCACGATTCCCGGCGAGGCGCGGTGCCGCCACTAGCCTGAAGGGGATCTCTGCGATTTCGGTGCCTGCCGACGCATCTGGGCCTCGTTCCCCATCCCCGGCGCCTGACAACCACCGTGCAGCAGAACCCGCCCCTGTCACACCAGCGCCGCCCCTACCTCGCTGCACAACGTGACTACCGGATCATCGGTAACACGAGGTCCTCCGTCCGGCGCGGATTCTGTGCCGGATTTCTCGGTCTCTCGCCGGCACATATCAGGCATTATGTACTCTCGCCAGGGTGTGCCTTCGTGTTCGGCGGGTGCATCTGATAGTGGGGGGCCGATGCCGGGCGGCGATGAGATCCGGGACGTTCAGCGGGCGGCGTGGGCCGGGCTTTCTGCGGGCTGGGAGAAGTGGGACTAGGTCATCCGTCGCCAAGGCGACCGCCGAGTTCGCGCGTGTGCTCAAGCCGGGCGGACGTGTGTGCTCGTCGGTATGGGCTGGCCCCGGGGAAAACCCGTGGACGACGATCGCCATGCAGGCCATCGCGGCGGAGGCGGTGCTGGCGCCACCCGATCCGGACGGGCCGGGCATGTTCCGGTGCGCTGCCCCGGGATATGTCAGTGCCCTGTACCAGGCCGCGGGGCTGCGCGAGGTTGCCGAGTGGGACGTCGGCGTCCAACTCGTGACGGACTCGCCCGCGCAGTACTGGGAGATGATCAGCGAGCACGTCTCGCTCGCGGTTGCGGCGCTTGCGCAGGTCGGCGAACCGGCGCGGGAGCGGATCGCGAAAGCCGTCATCGCCAAGGCCAGCACCTACGAACAAGACGGCAGGGTGAGGATTCCGGGCGTGGCCCGCTGCATCGCCGGAACGAAGTAGGCACGCCCGAACCCGAGCGCCTGCGCGCAGTTGCCGAGCCGCGGAGCTCATCTTGGCAGCCGGAAGTAGCCGGCGCCCGGCTTGCGTCGCCCAGCCGCCTTCGTCTCACGCTGTGTGATCGATCCTGCTCCATCATTGAGCGCACACTGCCGCCGATCTGCGTCGATTACGTTGTTCCGTCGCTGGGCGGCTGGGACGCGCAGGAGTGATTGTTCTGTGTGCGGGATGGGTTCGGGTCGGGGTTCAGCGTGTGGCAGCTCGTGCCCTGCTGGTCCGGCACGTGCTGCTGGTGTTGCTGTCGCTGATGGTCGCGGGGTTGTCGAGTGCCTGCTCGAGCCCGGCCATCTGAAACCAGGCAGTTCCCAGCTGCTCAGCCGGCAGGTCCAGCCGTGCGACGCTCAGGTTGGCGTCGCTCAGCGGGATGGCGCATCGGTCGCGCTGACGCCCGTAGCCGGCCAGCGCCCCGTCCAGATCGCCGTCCCAGCCGTCAACAACGGCCGAGGCCACCAGGTCCGCGTCGCGGAACGCGTCGGCGATCCCCCGCGCGATCAGGGGGTCCTTGTGATGGCCCGCATCGCCGGCCAGCGCCCAGCCTGGCCCTGAAGGGACCCGGAAAAATGTCGGCAGTGCGGCGGTGCCCCGCAATCGCTCGGCGATGACAGCATCGGCGAGCAGGCCGGCCAGCGCCGGACGCGATCGCAGCTCGCTGACGTAGGCGGTGAGAGGGTCGCGGCGGAACGTGAGGTATTCGTCGCGTGGTCCTTGCACGAATGCGAGCACAAGCCCGCCCCCGACCGGGAAGGCGCCGAAGAATCTGCCAGGTTCCAGCAAGGCGTGCACCGCAGTGACCGGGCAGCCACGCCAGTAGGTGTAGTAGCCGAACGTGACCGGCGGCTGGTCATGGTAGGTCTGTGCCCCGGCCAGCCGGGCTATCCGGGAGTTGCGGCCGTCCGCGCCGATTACCAGGCGCGCGTGCCGTTCACCCGCCGACGTCCTGACTCCGGTAACACGCTCGCCGTCGCGTAGCAGGTCGTGCACGGATACCCCCATCTCGACCCTGGCGCCCGCCTGCTCGGCCGCGGCCAGCAGGATCGGGTCAAGCACCGTCCGGCGCGGTGCTATCGTGCCGGTGCCAGGCTCGGGCGCCGGCGGACGACGCGGCGTGCCGTCGAGCCACAGCACCCGGTCATCGAGCTGAGGGCAGCCGGTGGCCAGCACGGCGTCCAGCATGTTCCACCGGCGGAGCCGGGCCACCCCGGCCGGCTTGATCAGGTGGCCGGAAACGACGTCGCCTAGGCGCCCGGATCGCTCCAGGAGCCGTACGCGGAGCCCGGCGCGCGCCAGCAGCATGGCGGTCGGTGATCCCGCGCACCGGGCACCGACCACCACCACGTCATCGGTCGTTGTGTCCATGACTGGAACTTTGCCGGCCAGGCACGGGGCCAGCATCCCTGAGTTCAGGTATTTCGGGGGGCGACCGCGGCGAGTCCGGCGCGAGAGGGAACGTGTCAGCAGCCGGGTCGGCCACGGTGGTACTGGCCGGCGGGCACCAGCAGATAGCGTAAAGACCATGAGCGGCACTCCCACGTCCCTGTCGTCTGCGGTCGCCGCCCTCGGCCTAGCCGGGGGGTTCCTCGTCGCACGGCGGACCGGCCGCCGTGACCTGGGCGGCGCGCTGTTCGCCGCGGCCGGCGCCTGGTGCGCGCGAGACTGGTACCGCGCATCCGGGTCGGCGGCCGCAGCCGGTCTGACCGCTGTGTACGTGGCCGCGATGGGCGGCTCGCATCCCCTGGCCAGGCGTATCGGCGCATGGCCCTCGGTCGCCGTGGTCACGGCCGTGACCGTGGCCGCCGCTGAACTGGTGAACCGCACAGCCGCCCGCTGGCCCGCTGATCCCGAGCCGCGCAATGCGCAGCCTTGAGCCAGCTGGTGCCGCAGCGTGCCGCCAGACCTCCCAGCCGCACCAGTCAGGGCCAGTGCCCCGAGACAGGCAGCCTGTTACGGAGGGTACAGAACGCACGAACTACCACCGAGCCGGTGGAACGCGCACATCACCCCGTCCCCCATGGTCTTGATGATGCTGCCGTTCCCGCGGCTCACCGCCTGCCTGATGAAATCGAAATGCCGGCTGACACGGCTGTAAGCGGTGCGTCGCCGAGGCCTTCGTATAGCCGGGTCGAGCCTTTGAGGTCACTGAACAGCAAGGCGATGTGGCTGATGCCAAGCTGCTGGTCCGGCGCCAGTACCTCGGAGCTGAACAGATCACGGAAGTCCTGCAACGTGGTGACCTGGGCGGCGGTGGTGGCCTAGCTGGTCCAGGCGAGATCTTTTATAACGGCCAGGATAGGCCCGTCGGTCTGGTTGCGCATGATGAGACGCGAGCCGCGAGGCACTGTGAGCGTGTCCCCTCGCGTCAGGCTGTGCGGGCCTACCCAACGGCCGGCGGCGTAGGTGACGGTGAGGTCGCGGCCCTGGGCGCCTGCTGGAGATCCCGGCCCGTACGCCGCCCCGGAGGGTGGCGGCGAGCGCGTCGAGGGCTTCCCGGGGCGGGCTGGCGGGTCTGGGTTCAGGCCGGCGCTGGGCGTCTGCGTGACCGGTGGCCGCGTCCTCGCGCAGGCTGACGCTCAGCGGGTGCTCGAACGGCTGGCCAGCGCGTACGTCGCGGAGGGACCGGCCCGGAAATTTCCGGCCGCAGGTGAATCTTTTCCGGGCCGGGGGCGCGACAGTTAGAACGTGGACAGCGGCCCGGGCGACGAGATGTTGCTTGCCGCCGTGGCCGAACGGGATATGGGCGCTTTCCGCACGCTGTATGAGCGCCACGCGGGCTGGCTGGCGGTCCGGCTGGCCCGGCGGTGCAATGACCGTGACCTGGTGGCGGACGCGATCGGTGACACCTTCGTCGCCGTCTGGCAGAAACCGCGGGGTTTCCGGGGTGACGGCGATATCGCGGCCTGGCTGTGGGGGATCGCGATCCGGCGGCTGGTGAGCCGCCTGCGGACCGGCGGCAGCGTCGCCGCCGTGTTCGAGCATCCCGGAGCCGCGCCGGCTGCGGAAGACCAGGTGCTGCTGTCGGTGGAGTACGGCGACATCGGCCAGGCGCTGGCCCGGCTGTCGCCGGAGATGCGCGCCGTCATCCAGGCCGTCGTGCTGGACGGCCTGACGGCCAGGGAGGCGGCGCAGCTGCTGCACGTGCCGGTGAGCAGCGTGAAGACCAGGCTCTACCGGGCCAAGGCGCACCTGCGGGCCGCCCTGGCGGAGGGATCGTCATGACCGGCTGGCATCTGGACGACGACGCGCTGCGGCGCTACGTCGGGCGGGCCGATTCGCTGGCCGAGGGGGCCTCGGCCGAGCAGCACCTGCTGTGCTGCGAGCCGTGCCGGGCGCGGGTCACCGCCGCGGCCAGCGTGGCCGGACTCTGCGTGATCGACCTCGCCGCGGTGTGGGACCGCACCCGGGATGCCGTCGAAGTGCCGCGGCCGTCGGTGTTCGAGCGGCTGCTGCGCGGCGCCGGCCTGCCCGCCGCCGAGGCGCGGCTGGTCGCGGTGGCCAGCGCCTTCCGCGGGGTGTGGCTGGCCGGGGTGGCCGCGGTCCTGGCGTTCGCCGCGCTCGCGGCGGCCCTCGGGCACGCCCGCGGGGTGTGGCTGTTCCTGGCCGTGGCGCCGGTCGTGCCGTGCCTGGTGGTCGCGGCTGGCTACGACCCGTGGGTGGACCCGGCGCTGGAGCCGGAGCTCGTCACGCCGTACCCGGCGCTGCGGCTGGTCCTGCTCCGCACGATCGCGGTTCTCGCGCTCGCGTTGCCCGCGGTGCTGCTCTTCGGGCTGGCCGTACCCGGGGAGACGGCGTTCGCCTGGCTGCTGCCGGCCGTCGGCTTCGTCGCGGTGGTCCTGGCCGCGTCGACCTGGGTCAGCCCGCTGCGCGCGGCCATCGCGGTCAGCCTGGCCTGGCTCGCGACGGTCTGGCTGCTGGCGGCCCGGCCCGGTTCGCCGGAGTCGGTGCTCCAGGCCCGGGCCCAGGCGGGCTTCCTGGCGCTGGCGGCGGCTTCGTTGATGATCTTTCTCCTGCGCCGGCGCTGGCTGCGCCAGCTTCGACCGTGGAGGTAGCGATAGTGACCGCTTCGATCAGCCTGCGCGACGTCGGGCGCACGTTCGGTGCCACCCGGGCGCTGGCCGGCGTCGGCCTGGACCTGGAACCCGGCGTGACCGGGCTGCTCGGCCCCAACGGGGCCGGCAAGACCACGCTGCTGCGCCTGCTGGCCACCGCGCTGCCGCCCACCCGGGGACAGGTGCGCGTGCTGGGCCTGGACCCGGAGGCGCCGGCCGAACGCACCGGCATCCGCCGCCGGCTCGGCTACCTGCCGCAGGAGGTGGGCTTCCCGCGGGGCTTCACCGCTTTCGCGTTCGTGGACTACATCGCGCTGCTCAAGGAGTGGACCGAGCCGGCCGCGCGGCACGCCGAAGTGCGCCGGGTGCTCGGCCTGGTGGGCCTGTCCGGCCTGGGCGCGAAGCGGATCCGGGCCATGTCCGGCGGCCAGCGCCGGCGGGTCGCGCTGGCCCAGGCGCTGCTCGGCTCGCCGCCGGTGCTGATCCTGGACGAGCCGACCACCGGCGTCGACCCGGAGCAGCGGGTGGTCCTGCGGGCCGTGCTGGCGGAGCTCGCCCGCACCTCGGTCGTGGTGCTGTCCACCCACCAGACCGAGGACGTCGCGGCCCTGTGCGAGCGGGTGATCGTGCTGGACCGCGGCCGGATCCGCTACGACGGCCCGGTCACCGGCCTGACCGGCCAGGCGGCCGGCCGGGTCTGGCTGGCCGACGAGCCGGACCCGGCCGCGAGCGTGTCGTGGCGGACCGGCACCGGCCGCTACCGCAACGTCGGCGCCCGCGTCCGGGACGGGGTCGAGCACGTCGAACCATCCCTCGAAGACGCCTACCTGCTGCTGCGCGGCGGGTCACCGGAGGACGAGCCCGCCGGGGAGGTGGCGTCATGACGGCGACACTCGCGCCCGCCCGGCCCGGAGCCGGCCCCGCCCGGATCACGTTCGCCGCGCTCGCCGCACGGGAGACGCGCCGGTTCGTCCTCAACCCGCTCTTCCTCGCCGCTATCGGGCTCACCGCCTACCTACTCTGGAGTGGGCAGCGAAGCACGGTCACCGAGATCGACAGTGTAAACGCGATCGCGGCGACCCTTTTCGGCGGACTCGGCATGATGGCCGCGTTCGGGCTGACCCGGTCGATGCGGGCCAGCGAACCGGTCGTCGGCGTCACCCCGGTCACGCTGCCAGCCCGCACCGCCGCCCTCTGCACGGTCGCGATCGTGTCATTCCTCTGCGGCTGCCTGGCCCTGCTCTGGTTTGTCCGTCTCTACCCGGTCAGCGAGCCGGTGTACGGGGCGTTCAGCCAGCCAGCGCGGATCGCCGTCCTGGTCGGGCAGATCGTCGTCCCGTCGCTCGGCGGCCCGTTGCTCGGCATCGCGCTGGGCCGCTGGGTGCGGTTCCCGGGCGCCGCGTTCGTGCTGTTCCTGCTTCTCTCCGTCTGGATAAACCTGGTGACGTGGCTGACCATAACGTATCCGGACTCAGCGCCCGTCGCGGTGCTGCGGCTGTTCGCGCCGTTCGCCCTCTTCACGTTGGACATCAGCGCCGGCCACGTCACGGCCTTGCGCGGGTCGCCGTGGTTCTTCCTCGGCTGGCAGCTCGCCCTGTGCGCGATCGCGGTCCTGGTGGCGCTGCTGCGCGGGGCCGAGGGGCGGCTGCGCACCCGGATCATCCGGGCCCTCGGCATCGCGGGAGCGGCGGCCGTGATCCTGCTGGTGCTGGCCGGCGCCGGCGGGTTCACCCACGCCGTCACCACGTGATGGCCGGACCAGTGCTGCGGGGCCGGGGCCGCGGCGGTCGCCGGCGTCACCGGAGTGGCGGTCGTGGCGGGCGAACGCCGCGCGGTCGCCGGCCAGGCCAGCTAGCCATGCGCCGCGCCACCACCCGGGCCTGCCGCGCCCCTCTGAGGGGCCCAGCCACCTGGCTCGTCCGGTTCGCCGGCGCATACAGCATGATCTGCCCGCTGGGCTTCGGGGCCTTCACGATTCCCTCGATCGTCAGCGTCGCTCGAGGGAACGGGATCGTTTACGTCTGGGGGACTCAGTACAGCGATCACGTCTTGGGGCAGCCGTACGGCATCGCCCCGCTCGAGCAGACCGCGACCCGGGCCACCGTGCTCCTGCTCATGGCGGCCTTCCTCGCGGCCTGCGCGGTACAGCTCACCGGAGGGATCCTGCTGATCCTCTTGCGGCCATCGGGATTCGTGGTCGTGCCGTCAGGGATGCTGCTCAGCGCGATCTTCTGGTGGGGATTCGACCTCCCGCTCGCCTGGCTCAATACCGCCACGGTGCTCCCGATCCTGGCCGCCGCCTGGCTGGCGTACCGAAGAACTTCACGCAAGCTGCCTGCCGCAGCCCCTCCCGAGCGGATCGAGCTCTAGCGAATCGGCTCTAGACGCCCATGGAGACCATGAACCGGGTGGTCTAAGGTACGGCGGGTCAACTCTATGATGCGCTCGGACGCCGTTGTTCCGGCGAGGACCGGAAGGCCTGGAGTAACGGTGGCCGCCTCGAGATTGCCAATGGACAGACGGCGACTCAGGCGAAGGCGCCCGTGGCTCTGACCACGCCGAATCTGTCGGCCATGCGGCCGATTGTCACCTTTCCCCACCTGGTCACCGACTGCGTGGCAGGTGAGGAACAGACCATCGGCGGGGCGGTCAGCTCGGTCGAGCACCGCGGAAATGACCCGTCGCGGGACGGGGCCAGAGCGTCGATGATGCCGCGCCAGGCCAGAAGGTTACGCAGGCCGACGGCGTAGTCGGCCACGTCCTGATCGTGGCACCCGTGTCCGCTGCGGATTGCGGCCTGGTCGTGTGCCAGGCGTATGGTGACGTCCGGACCGATCACGTACCTGGTCATCGAAGATCAGTTCCCCTCAGTTGCTGCGTCAGGCGAGTGCCTGCCCGAAGTACGGGAATGTCAAGCCCGCTCAACGTGCATGAGTCCACGCTGGCGCCTGTGACGCGCCAGGGGAGTCCGTCCATGGCAAGGAGAAGTTCGCGTAGCGTTCGTCGGAGCGTGTCCTCGGGAAGCGGTATGGCAGTTGCTGGCTTAGGGCAGGCGGCCGGACCAACGTTCCCAGTGTTTCCGGCCGCCGACCAGCTGACTGGCCCGCCATTAGCCCGGATTACAAGCCCTGGCGCTCCAACGCCGCGGGCTTCTTATCGACATCGGCCGCCGAGGTAGACGTGGAGGTGGCCGGCCAGGGCGTC
The DNA here is from genome assembly GCA_963841585.1 of uncultured Actinomycetes bacterium. Classification (GTDB taxonomy): domain Bacteria; phylum Actinomycetota; class Actinomycetes; order Streptosporangiales; family Streptosporangiaceae; genus Palsa-504. The sequence goes on along the minus strand of CAWJDK010000012.1, from coordinate 166,620 downwards.
GGTGTCAGCGGCCGCGCCGTGGATGTAGGTGGAGGCGCGGGTGCGGAGCAGCGGCAGGCCGAGAAGGTAGAGTCCGGGGACGCCGGTGACAACGCCGCCGTCGTGGCGGATGTGGCCGGTGCGGTCAAGCACGGGGATGTCGAGCCAGGAGTGGTCCGGGCGAAAGCCGGTCGCCCACAGTACCGTGGCGATCTCCCCTCGGGTGAGGTCCAGTTCGAGGGGGCTGCGCGGATCGACGCGGGTGCGCGCGAAGCGGTGCGGTGGCGGGAGCTCCCCATCGAGGCCCGACGCCGTGGCCCATTGGTCGGCCCGGTTCAGGAACCGGTTCATCTTCAGGTCGGCGAGCGCGCAGGTGTTGGCCAGCGACCCGGAGAACTGGGCCACGCCGTCGGCGATACGGCCGAGGCGACCCACGACGCGGACCCCTTGCGCAGCGAGCGTGCTGAGGTCGGTCATCGTGGCTTGGCGGGTTCCCGTGAGCTGGGGAGAGGGCAGGTGGCGAGCCCGGGTCAGGTCGTCGATCTGGTCGTAGCGTTCGGCTAGCAGGCCCGTCGCCTGCAACCACCAGAAGACGTCGCGACCGCGGTAGCTGCGGGGCAGGCGGACGTGTTCGCCGGCCGCCAGGGTCACCGGGCGGCCCGACCGGTGGATCTCAGCGGCGAGCTGGACGCCGGTGGCCGAGGCTCCGACGACCAGCACCCCGCCGCCGGGGAGCTGGCCGGGATCGCGGTAGGTGAGCGGGGTGAGCGTCGTGATCGATGCCGGGACGGCACAGGCGGCGGCGGGGATCGCGGGCAGGTTGCACGCCCCGGTGGCCAGCACCACGGCCCGGGCGCAGAGGAGATCCTCGCCGGCCCGGATCTGGAAGCCCGCAGGCGCGGCGCGCACGGCGGTCACCGCCGTGCCGGTGCGCACCGGCGCGCCGACGTGGCCGGCGTAGCGGGTGATGGTGGCCACGACGTCGGCGACGGGCATGAACCCGTCGGGGTCGTCGCCGGCATAGTCGTGGCCGGGCAGCCGGGTCTGCCAGTTCGGGGTGAGCAGCCGCAGGCTCGGCCAGCGCTGGGTCCGCCACGAGTTCGCCACCGCACCGCGCTCGAGGACGACGTGGTCGATCGAGCGTTCGGTGAGGCGGCGGCTCATGGCCAGGCCGGCGTGCCCGGCACCGACGACGGCGGCCGTGGTCTGGATCATGCGGGCGTAGGCTCAGGCCAGCTCGACGAGGACCTTGGTGGGGTTGGCCACGACGTCGAAGACCGCCGACCGCTTCTGCGACTGGGCGATCAGCGCCTCGAGGTCCTCGCGGGAGGCGTCGGCGTCGATCGCGAACCGGACCGTGATCGCCTCGAACCCGTTGCGGACGCCGGGGTCGGCGCCCAGGATGCCCAGGACGTTCATCTGGCCTTCGATGGCGGCGGTGGCCGACCGGAGCTGGATGCCGCGGAACTGGGCGACCGCGGCGACGCCTGCGGTCAGGCAGCCGGCCAGGCCGACCAGCACGTACTCCACCGGCGTGGCGCCGTTGTCCTCCGAGGCGAAGCATTCGGGGTGATCGACGTCGAACTCGTAGGTGACACGGTGCTGCTGCTCGGCGCCCAGGCCGGCGAAGCCGTCCACGGTAGACCGGCTGTGGGTGCCGTTGCGCCAGGTGCAGCTGGCGCGCCAGGTGAACTCGGCCGCTTCGGGCGTGGCGGACAGCGCCTCGCGCGCCCCGAGCAGGGCCTGGACGTTCACGCCATTGTCGACGGGACTGTCGGTGATGGTCATAGGTTTCTCCTTGAGTTGCGGTGGATCGGATGGGGTCATCCCGGCCTGTGGCCGGGACCGAGGACGACAGGGAGCGAGACGAGGCCGCGCAGGACCAGGCCGTCGCCGTGCGCCCAGGCCAGCGCGTCACGGTCGGCGGCCAGCCGCAGGTCCGGATAGCGGCTGAGCAGGGTCTCGAAGGCGACCCGGGCTTCGAGCCGGGCCAGAGGCGCGCCGAGGCAGTAATGGATCCCGTGGCCGAAGCCGAGGTTCGGCCCGTCGCCCCGGCCGATGTCCAGGACATCGGGGGCTGGGAACCGGGCCGGATCGCGGTTGGCCGAGCCGAGGCACACCAGCACCTGTTCGCGGACGGGGATCTGCACGCCGTCGAGCGTCACCGGCTCGGCCGTCATCCGGAACGTGGCGTGCGGTACCGGGGCGGTGAAGCGGATGAGCTCGTCGATCGCGGCGGGAAGGCGCCCGGGATCAGCCAGCAGCGCCTGGAGCTGGGCCGGGTGATCCAGCAGGGCCACCACTCCGTTGCCGATCAGGCTGGCTGTGGTGTCGTGGCCGGCGACGATGAGCTGGAACAGGCTCGACAGCAGCTCCTGGGTCGTGAGCGCGTCGCCTTCGGTGGCGGCGACCAGGACGCTGACCAGGTTGTCGGCTGGGCTCTGGCGCTTGACGTCGGCCAGCGCGCGTAGGTAGGCCACGATGCCGTCCGATGCCTGCACGACCTCGGGCGGCGGGTCACCGGCCCACCCGGTCAGCAGCACCTGGAACCAGGCGTGCAGGCGCGGGCGGTCAGCTGCGGGGATACCCAGCAGTTCGCCGATCACCCCGAACGGCAAGGGGTAGGCATAACCCTCGATCAGGTCGACCGCGGCACCCGGGCCGGCGGCATCCAGATCGTCAAGGAGGCGGTCTGCGATCGCTCGGACGGCCGGCTCCAGCGCGGCAATCCGGCCCGGCACGAAGGCCCTAGACACTAGCCGCCGCAGCCGGGTGTGGTCGGGCGGGTCGACGTTGAGCATGTGCCGCGCGAACTCCGGCCCCGGCAGTCCCTCGGCTACCACGTCGCCGGCCTGCTGCAAGGCGGCGAGCATGTCCTTGGAGATGCCAGGTTCGTTGAGTGCCCGCCGGGCCGCGTCGTAGCCGAGCACGACCCAGGCCGGGTGACCGTCGGCTAGGCGCACCTTCTGTACCGGGCACCGGGCTCGCGCCTCGGCAAAGTGGCCGAACGGGTCATCGCGAATCGCCGGCTCCCAGCCGCCCCAGCTGGTCACGGTGTCAGTCACGACCGCCCTCCGGCCGGTAACCCGTGCAGAGCAGGTCGAGCCCGGCGATGCGGCCGCTGTCGTCCGTGTCGGCGTAGACCTGCTGTTCGACCGTGAACCAGCCAGCACCGAGACGCTCCGCCCGCAGCCGCATCCGCCAGTGCAGGTGCAGGCGGCCACCGACCTCGCCAACGGTGGCCTCGACGAGATCGAAATCGTGGGTGTCGCCGAACCAGTGCGCGAACCGGTCCGCTATCGCGTCGGCGCCGGTCCACTCCCGCAAGCCCGAAGGCACCAAGGCGCGCATGCAGGCATCAGCGGCGAGCGCGCGGCCAAGCCGGGCGAAGTCCTGAACGGCCAGGCCCTCGAGGAACGACCCGGCGAGGGCGAACTGCGGCACCGCGGTTGCTGTGCTACGGCTGTGGGATGTGGTCGTCATGGATCTTTTGTACGGATCCGCTGACGGTGGCGAATCGGGTAGCTACCCGATTTTTCTGTCAGGTTCCGGGTTGCCCGCCATCCCGATCAGGCCATGACGCATGGCGAACAAGGCGGCCTCGGTGCGGGTCTTCACCCCCAGCTTGGCGTAGATGTGCTCCACGTGAGAGGAGACTGTCTTGCGGCTGACGTGCAGCTCGGCAGCGATCTCGGGGTTGGACCGGCCCTGGCCGAGCCGCACGAGCACTTCGGCCTCGCGCGCCGTCAGTCCCGACGGCAGGCCGGCCCGGCGCCGCAACCGGTGGCCGGCGGCCTCGAGCACAGCCTGGACCGCGTCTCCGTCGAGCCGTCCCGCGCGCACCTCGCTGCGCATCACCCGCTCGGCATCGCCGGCCTCAAGCGCCCCGCGGTGAGGACGCGGCTGACGCAGAGCGTGGTAGACGTCGGCGGCACCGAGGATCCGTGCCGGCAGCGAGATGGCATCGCCCCGCAGCCCGTGCGGGTAGCCCGAGCCGTCGAGCCGCTCGTGGTGCAGTGACGCGCACTGCCCGACCTGAGCCAGCAGCGGGGTGCGGGCCAGCATCCGCTGGGTCAGGTACGGGTGGGTCCGAGCCCGCTCACGCTGGGAGATACTCCACTGGCCAGGCTCGTCCCAGACGCCGCTAGGGACGCCGATCATGCCGATGTCGTGCACCAGCGCCGCCCGGCGGAGCATGACGACATCGGCGGCCGGCAACCCGAGCTTCGTACCGGCCTGCCCGGCCAGTTCGGCGACTCCCCGGGAATGGCCCAGGCGCAGCGGCGACTTCAGGTCGCTGAAATCGGCGAACGCGCCGAGCGCTACGTCGAGTTGGGCGTCACGCAGTGCCGTGCCGAGCTGCGGGTCGAGCGCGATCACCTCCTCCCACGCTGAGATGCCGCCCAGCCCGGCGAGAATCTCCGCGTGCCGAGCGCAGAAGCAGTCGACCAGGCCCGGATCGAACTGTGTACCCCGCCGCTCACGGGCCACAGCCAGCGCGGCCTCGGCGCCGCCAGCATGATGGAACGCCTCGATGCTGTCAGCTAGGTGGACCAGCCGGATGGCCGGAGCCAGGTCATCGGCGCCAGCCGACCCGGGCACCCCCCTCCCGTCCCACCGCTCAAAGGCCTGCCGCAACGGATCGCACACCGCCGGGCCGAGCCCGAGCTGATCGGCAAGATCACTAGCCTCCTGGCAGTGCTCCTCCATCACCCGCTGCACCGACCGGCCCGCGGACGCCAGGAACTTCCCGACCATCCCGACCCGGTGGAAACCCGACTTACCGCGGCCCAGATGACGAGCGACGAAGACCGCCAGGCTGATACCTCCCAGGTCCCCGTCGCGCGTCTCGGCGTAAAACTGCATTTCGTCGCCGAACAGCGCCGCCACCTCAGTGGTGTCGACGGCACATCCCACCCACGTCAGCAGCGAGGCGTAGTACGCAGAAACGCAGGCAGCCGGATCCATCCCGGCCGCCGCCCCCAGCCGCATGGCGACCACGGTCTGACGCAGCACCCGCTCCATCGGCCGCCCCATCCCCAGATCCGCGACGAGCGATAGCGTCGCCACCAGCTCGGCGAGGGTCACCGGGCGCAAGGAATCCGAGGTCACCCCCCTATTCTCCCCCTTATGCACGGTGAGCAGGCGATGGTGATGAGACTGGCAGCAGCGTCGGCGTGCAGAACGCCCATTCTCGCCCTGGCCAGGTTTCACGACCCGCGCGAGTTGCACCACCGGCTGGCTGAGGTCCTGGAACCGTCCGAGGCAATCCCCTTCGCCGGCGACGCCGGAGAGGCTAGCCCGACAGGCGGGGCAGGTCGTTGAGCTTGAGGGCCAGCTCCACGGTCAGGCGCAGGTCGCCGCGGGCCGGATCGCCGCCGAGCAGGCGGCGGATGGTCCGCAGCCGGTACGCCAGCGTGTTGGCGTGCACGTAGAGCTGCCGGGCGGTCTGGTTGGCGTTGTAGTCGGCTTGCACGTAAGCCCGGAGCGTCGGGACCAGCTGGGTGCCGCGTTCGGCATCGTAGCGGGCCAGCGGCCCGAGGGCGTCTTCGACGAAGTTGCGCCGGTGCTGCGATCCGCCGCCGTCGAGCAGGATCCGGTAGACCCCGAGGTGCTCGAAGGCCAGCGGCCGGTCGGCGATGCCGAGCCTGCGGGCCAGCTCCAGGGCCTGGTCGGCCTCGTGCAGGCCGTGGCCAAGCTCTCGTGCGGTACGCACCGGTGAGCTGATGGCCAGGTGGACGCGGGCACCGGGCCCGACCTGCGCGGCGGCGGCGTGCACCCGGTCGAGCAGGTCCGCGGCGACGTCCAGGTCGCGGGCCAGGTTGTCCGGAGCGGCCGGCAGGAGAAGCAGGAACCCCGATCGCCACGGGACGACCGCGGCCGCGCCGGCGACGTCCAGGCAGATGCGCTGCACCGCCGGGTACAGGCGCGCCTGGGGCATCTGAACCTCGTCCGGCCAGCGGAACTGCGGGCTGCCGGGCGGACGGCCCCAGCTCGCGTGCACCTGAACGAATCGCCACGGTCCGGCGATCGTATAGCCGAGATCGGTCAGCATCCGGTTGACGTCCCGGTCATCGTGGTCCACGCCACTGGACAGGTCGCGCAGCAGGTCCCCTTTGAGCCGGGCCTCGAGCTCGTAGGCGGTGCGCTCGTGCAGCATCTCCAGGGCGAAGATCGTGGCGGCGTGCTCGATGGCCCGGGCGTCGATCTCGTCCAGCGGCTCGGCGCCGTCCCAGACCGCCAGGTAACCGCCGAGGTGGCTACCCACGGCGATGAGGGCTAGCGCGGGCCGGTCACCCCGGTCCCGTCCGCGCCGCCACCAGATCTCGCGCTGGCCGTCGTCGAGCCAGCGGCCGTCCGGTTGCAGCTCGTCGGGCCAGCCGCTGACGGCCAGCGGCCGCAGCGCCGGGTCGAGCACCATGACCGGCCGGCGTACCAGGTCGGCCAGGCGCTCGGCCAGCGGGCCCATGCCGGGGGCATCGAACGCGGTCCGGGATAGCTCGCGCTGCAGGAAGATGGCCCGCTCCAGCTGGCGGCCCTGGGTGCGTACCTTGCGGAACAGGTCCGCGGATTGCACGCTGACGGCCAGCAGCGGGGCGATCAGGCTGAGCAGCTCCAGGTCCCCGTCGCTGAACCGGCCGCCGCGCTTGTTGATCGCGTGGCACACGCCGATGGCCTGGTCCTCGACGACCAGCGGAACGGTCAGGCTCGTCCGGGCCTCGAAGAGGTCCACGAAGCGCCGGATCAGCCGCGGGTCGTTGGGGGCGTCGTTGGTCAGGTAGGGACGGCCGGACAGGAACACCTTGACCGCGTTACCGCCGTCGCGCAGCGCCACGTGGTAAGCGGCGATCCGCTCCGGGTCGTCGATGCCGAACGCGGGCTGCTGCAGCACCAGCTCCGAACGTTCCGGGTCGTACAGCAGGAATCCGGCCGTCTCCACGTCGAGCAGCTCGCTGATCGTCCTGATCAGGGTGGCCAGCGCTTGTTCGTAGTCCGCGGCTGACGCCATCGCCCGGCCGACCTGCATCAGCGCGTGGACCCGGCGTTCCTCGGCTTCAGCCCGCACCGGCCGCACCCCTTCCCCCTTCCACGACAGCGCCCTTGGGGCATCGTAACAACCGTTTGTCGCTAGGCATGTGGCACTGACACATGGAGCCAGCCCCCGACGCGGGCGAGGCTGCTGCTCAAGGCAGGCGCGAGTCGAGGGAGGGGCATGTACACCGTCGACATCGACACGGGCGGGACCATGACCGACGGGCTGGTGTGGGACGGGACGAACCGGTCAGCCATGATCACGGTCAAGGTCGACACCACGCCGCACGATCTGGTCGTGGCGTTCCGCGAGATCCTCAGCGAGGCCGCCCGCCAGCTGGGCCACGGCGACCTGCAGGCCTTCCTGGATGAGGTGGCGCTGATCCGCTGGTCCTCGACCATCACCTCCAACGCCCTGGGCGAGCGCAAGGGCGCCAAGCTGGGACTGCTGGTCCAGCCGGGCAGCGAGCGCAGCCTGTACGGCGACGGGCCCTCGCCCGCGGTCGGCACCCTGGTGGCCGAACGCAACGTGGTCGGCGTCGATCCCGACGCCGACGGGCAGGCCGTGCTCGAGGCGGTCCGCCGGCTGCTCGAGGACGGCGCCCGCCGCATCTGCGTCAGCCTGGACAGCTTCCCGGAGACCTCGCAGGAGCAGGCGGTCAAGCGGACCGTCGAGACCCAGTATCGCGACCACTACCTGGGCTCCGTGCCGGTCCTGCTGGCCAGCGACATGGCCCAGGTCGACGACGCGCAGACCAGGACGCACTACGCGCTGATCAACGCGTACGTGCACAGTCAGCTGGCCAGCGCCCTGTTCAGGGCCGAGGACCTGCTCCGCTACGAGCAGGGATGGACCGGCGCGCTGCTGGTCGGGCACACCAACGGAGGCGTCGCGCGGGTCGGCAAGACCAAGGCGGTCGACACGATCGAGTCCGGGCCGGTGTTCGGCACCTACGCCGCCGCCTGGTACGCCCGCCGGTACGGGCTGGACCGGGTGGTCTGCCTGGACGTGGGCGGGACCACGGCCAAGGCCAGCGTGGTGGAGGCCGGCCAGCCCCGCTATACCCGCGACGGCAGCTTGTTCGGCATCCCGGTCCGGGTCCCGCTGGCCCTGCTGCGGTCGGCGCCGCTGGGCGGCGGCAGCGTGATCCGGCCGGACGGCCGCGGCGGGGTGACCCTGGGCCCGGAGAGCATGGGCGCGGCGCCGGGGCCAGCCTGTTACGGCCTAGGCGGCGACCAGGCCACGCTGACCGATGCCTTCCTCGTCGTCGGCTACCTCGACCCGGACGGGTTCCTCGGCGGCCGACGCCGGCTGGACGTCGAGGCGGCCCGCGCGGCGCTGGAGACGAAGGTGGCCGGCCCGCTGGGAGTAGCGGTGGACGACGCGGCCCGGCGGATCGCCGACTCCGCGGTCGGCACGGTCGCCGAACTGGTCGGCTCCGCCATGGCCCGCGCCGGGATCGACCCGGCGCAGGCGGTGCTGTTCGCCTACGGCGGCAACGGCGGCCTGTTCGCCGCGCCGGTCGCGGAACGGCTCAGCATCCCGGGCGCGCGGGTCTTCGGCCTTGGCCCGGTCCTGTCCGCGTTCGGCTCGGCCGTCTCCGACGTGGTGCACGTCTACGAGCGCAGCCTCGGCGTGGCCGCCGGGCCGGGTCACGACGCGGTAGCCGCGGCGGCCGATGACATGACGGCCGCCGGGCGGCGGGATCTGGCCGGCGAGGGCTTCGACCCCGACGAGGCCGAGACCGACGTCGAGCTGGACACCCGCGACGGCGGAGAATACCGAACGGTCCAGGGTTCCGACGCCAGTCAGGCGCTGGATCGCCTCGGCGGCGCGACGCGCGTCGACGTGGTCCGGGTGCGTGTCCGGCGGCACCTGGCCAGTTGCGAGCCGCCACCCCGGGCCGGTGCCGCCGCGGACCCCGCCGCGCCGGCCGAGCGCGACCTGCTGCTGGCCGACGGCAGCACCGCGCGCGTACCGGTCTGCGACTGGGCCGGCCTGGCCCCCGGATCCCACGTGGACGGCCCGGCGCTCGCGGCGGGCGGCAGCATGACCTGCCTGGTCCCGCCCGGCTGGGTACTGGACGTCGATGACCTGGGCGATGCCGCCCTGCGGCCCGCCCGTTCGGCCCACGAGCCCGCCGCCGCAGGCGGCCAGATTAGCGAGGCGCAATGACGGCCCGGCTGCGTTTCACCGAGTACCTCGACCTCGACCTGGACGCGGAGATGTGGCGGTGCAACCGCTGTGACGCCGCGCTGACCTCCGCCCGCGACCTGTACAAGCGGGGCTGCCTGGTCTACGACCGCGACCCGCGGGAGATCCATCCGCCGCTGATCGACGGGGACTACACGTTCTCCCCCGATCCGGAGTGGGTCCGCATCCTGGAGTTCTACTGCCCCTCCTGCGGGGTCCAGATCGAGACCGAGTACCTGCCGCCCGGCCACCCGATCACGCCGGACATCTCCATCGACATCGACCGGCTCAAGCGGCGGCTGTCGTCCGGCGACATCGAGATCCGCGACGGGCGCCTGGTCGTGCCCGCCGGTGATGGACACGGTGAAGGACATGGCGACGGAGGCGCGCGATGACGCACGAACCGCTAGCTGAGTCCATTACCGGCAGGGCCGAGCTCAACTCCGTCGACATCGACGTCGGCGGCACGTTCACCGACGCCGTGCTCACGCTGGACGGCCGGCGCTGGATCGGCAAGGCGCCGACGACCCCTTACGACCTGTCGGTGTGCTTCGTCACCGCGATCGAGGAGGTCGCGGACCAGGCGGGCGAGGACCTGGAAGCGCTCCTGCCGCGGCTGGACGTGATCAGGTACTCGACCACCGTGGCCATGAACCGGCTCATCGAGCGGCGCGGCCCGCGGGTCGGGCTGATCACCACCGAGGGCCACGAGGATGCGATCCTCATCGGCCGCGGTGCCCAGTGGACCGACGGTACCCGCCTGGCCGAACGGCGCAACCTGGCCCGGCAGCGCAAGCCGACGCCGCTCATCCCGCGGACCATGATCGTCGGAGTCAAGGAGCGGGTCGACTCGACCGGCCGGGTCGTCCGGCCGCTGGACGAGGACGATGTGCGGCGCAAGCTCCGTGTGCTGATGGACCGCGGCGCCCGGTCGATCGTCGTCTCGCTGCTGTGGAGCTTCGCCTACCCGCGGCACGAGGAACGCGTCAAGGAGATCATCCGCGAGGAGTACAAGGAGTACCACATCGGCTACCTGCCGGTGGTGCTGTCCAGTCAGGTGGTGCCGAAGCTCGGCGAGTACGAGCGCACCATGACCGCGGTCCTGGATGCCTACCTGCAGCGGCTGATGCAGAACGAGCTGTCGGCCATGTGGGACCGGCTGCGCGCGCGAGGTTACCAGGGCAGCTTCCTGATGATCCACAACTCCGGCGGCAGCGGCGAGGTGTTCAAGACCACCGCCAGCCGGACCTACAACGGCGGGCCGGTCTCCGGGCTGATGGGCTCCTACCACCTGGCCACCTCGCTGGGCTACAAGAACGTGGTCGCCGGCGACATGGGCGGGACCAGCTTCGACATCGGACTGGTGGTGGACGCCAGCGTCCGCAACTACGAGTTCCGGCCGATCATCGACCGCTGGATGGTCGGCATCACCATGCTCCAGACCCTGTCGATCGGGGCCGGCGGCGGATCGATCGCCTGGATCGATCACAATCTCGGCGGCCACCTCAACGTGGGCCCGCGCAGTGCGGGCTCGGACCCCGGCCCGGCCTGCTACGACCAGGGCGGCACCGAGCCGACCGTGACCGACGCCGACGTGGTGCTCGGCTATATCAACCCCGACACCTACTACGGCGGCCGGATGCCGCTGAACCGGGAGAAGGCCGAACGGGCCGTGCGCGAGAAGATCGCCGAACCGATGGGCCTGCCGGTCGAGGAGGCCGCCGCGCTGATCCGCCACATCGTGGACGCGAACATGTACAGCGCGATCAAGCGGGAGATCCACCTGCGCGGCTATCACCCGGAGGACTTCGCGCTGTTCGCGTTCGGCGGGGCCGGGCCCACGCACGTGTCCGGGTTCCTCGGCGACCTGGCCGGGGCGGTGATTTTCCAGGCCGCGCCGGTGTTCTGCGCGCTCGGCTCGTCGATCATGGACATCGTCCACGTCTACGAGACTTCCCGGCGGATGCTGGTGATGGCGCCGATGACCCAGGAGCTGGCCACCGAGTACCAGGTATTCAACGGGGTCGTCGACCAGCTCATGGAGCAGGCCCGCGCGGACCTGGCCGCCGAGGGCCTGCCCGCGGACCGGGCCGAGTTCAGCCTCGAGCTCGACATGCTCTACGGCGGGCAGGTCAACGTCAAGCGCACCGCCTGTCCGGTCCTGCACCTGCGCGGCCCGCAGGATGTCCAGGCGCTGTACGACGCGTTCGAGCGGGAGTTCTCCGAGGCCTTCAGTCCGCTGGTGGTCAACAAGCCCGGCGGGGTCTACCTGGACAACTTCGTGCTGAAGGTCACCGTCCCGACCGCCAAGCCTGCCCTGCCCGAGCTGCCGCTCGACGGCGCGGATCCTGCGACGGCCCGGACCGGCCAGCGCCCGGCCTGGTGGCCGGGCCACGGCTGGGTGGAGACACCGCTCTACGACGCGGACGCGCTGCGGCCGGGTCATCAGCTCGGCGGCCCGGCCATCGTGGAGGCCGCGCTGACCACGGTGGTGGTCCCGCCCGGCATGGGGTACCGGATCGACCGGCACGGCCTCGGCCTGCTGCAGCCCAGCCAGAACGACCAGAACGGAGCGGCGCGATGATCCCGACGCTGGAACAGAAGCTGGCCTGGCTCAAGCTCGCCCCGGTCTCCGACCGGACCTCCTCCGGCCGGACGCTCGGCCCTGGGGAGTTCGAGATCGGCTTCCAGCGGACCAACGACATCCTCGACGAGGGCATGGAGGTGTTCGTCCGGTCCTGCCGCAGCGCGATGGGCATCGCCGGCGACTCCCTGGTGGGCATCTTCACCGCCGACGGCGACATGGTGAACGGCTCCTGCGGCACCTATCTGCACGCCGTGATCCCTCCGCTGATCATCAAGTTCATCCTGAGCAGCTACCGGGACAACCCGGGCATCAAAGACGGCGACCTGTGGTTCGCCAACGACGCGGTCTACGGCGGCATCCACAACCCGGACCAGATGGTCGCGATGCCGGTGTTCTTCCGCGGCGAGCTGATCGCCTGGACCGCGGCGCTGGTCCACACCACCGAGACCGGCGCGTCCGAGCCCGGCGGCATGCCCATCGGCGCCACCGCCCGGTTCGAGGAGGGCCTCAACCTGCCGCCGACCAAGATCGGCGAGAACTTCCAGCTCCGCGACGACGTGGTGACCATGTTCGAGGCGTTCGGCATCCGCGCGCCGCAGATGGTCGCGGTCGACCTCAAGGCGCGCTGCACGACCGCCGACCGGGTGCGGACCCGGCTGCTGGAGTTCTGCGAGCGCGAGGGCGCCGACTTCGTCAAGGCGCTGTTCCGGCGGATGCTCGAGGTGGCCGAGCAGGGTGCCCGGGCCCGCATCCGCACCTGGGCCGACGGGGTGTACCGGTCCACCCACTTCGCCGATGCCGTCGGGCTGAAGCAGGGCCTGGTCCGCAGCTGCTGCATGACGCTGACCAAGGACGGTGACCATCTGCTGGTCGACTTCAGCGGCACCGGGCCGGAAACCCCGTCCTCCTACAACGCCCACCCGCAGGCCGCGATCGGACACTTCGCCAACTACGTGTACGAGTACCTGTTCCACGACCTGCCGATCAGCAACGGCACGTTCGCCCCGATCGACTTCAAGTTCGAGCCGGGCTCCTGCCTGTACCCCGATGTCCGCGCCGCGACCAGCAACTCGGTCATGATCGCCACCGGAGTGATGAGCGCAGTGCACAACACCTTCGCGCGGGCCGTGTTCTCCACCGAGCACTGGCGGCAGGCCGGCGCCTCGCAGGGTAACGGCGGCAACGCGGTCGTGCTGGCCGGCATGTCCCAGTGGAACTCGCCGTTCGCGGACATGCTGGCCTACTCGATCAACACCGAGGGGCAGGGCGCGCTGCCGGAGATGGACGGCATGAACGCGTTCGGCTTCCCCTGGTGCCCGGCCGGCCGGGCCCCGGACGTGGAGCTGGTCGAGAACGAGTTCCCGCTGTTCATCCCCATCTCCTCGCACTGGAAGGACTCCGCCGGCCACGGCAAGCAGCGCGGCGGGGTCGGCACCGCCCAGCTGTGGGTGGCGCACCACGTGCCGTGGGTGGTCATGATGGCCATCGCGGACAACTCGAAGATCCAGACGCCGCAGGGCCTGTTCGGCGGCTACGCGCCCTGCACCATCCCCGGCGTCAGCGTGGCCCACGCGGACCTGATGCCGCGGCTGGAGGCGGGGGACACCCTCGACCTCGACATCACCGAGGTGCTCCGCGCGCGCAGCATCGGCGGCGAGTGGGGCAACGAGTTCCAGGGCCGGGCCCCCCGGCCCTACATGCAGAACGACGTCATCACGGTGGCGTTTGCCACCGGCGGGGCCGGCTACGGCGACCCGCTGGAGCGCGACCCGGAATCGGTCGGCGACGACATCGACAAGGGCCTGGTCTCCGAGTGGGCCGCCGAGCACGTGTACCAGGTGGTCTGGGACGGCGAGCGCAGGCGGGTCGACGCGACCGCCACGAAGGAGCGCCGCGCCGCCGAGCAGCAGGCCCGGATCGCGCGCGGCCGCCCGTACGCGGAGTTCGAGGCGGAGTGGCTCCAGCGCAAGCCGCCGGAGGAGATCCTGACCTGGTACGGAAGCTGGCCCGACGCCAAGCCGCTGCAGCCGCTGATGCGCCCCTGACCCGGCCGGCCAACCCGTGCCCGCATCCAGCGCCCGCAGCCGGGCCCGGCAGCTGGCCCGGCACGGTGCCGTGGACCGGGGCCAAGGGACCACGCCCGCGCTGGTCTGCCCGCTGGTCCTGGCCCAGGCCGCCGAGATCGAGGCGCTGCCCCCCGGGCAGTTCCTCACCGACCCGACCAAGCTGGCCAACGGGCTGCGCGCCCTGCACGACGCGTTCGGCACCGACGTGATCGTCACCGCCGCCGCCGACGACCTGGCCGCGTGCTCCGTGGCCGCGTGCTCCTCGGCCGCTCCGGCGGCGGGCGCGGCAGGCGATCTGCCCGCGGCGGCGACCGGGCACCCGCGGGTCGCGGCGGCCGTCGAGGCCACCCGGCGGCTCGCGGCCACCGCCGAGCACGCTGCGCTGGCCGCCGCGCTGTGCGGGCCCGTGCAGCTGGCCGCTCAGCTCGCCCGCCCGCCCGCCGACGCCGCCGCGCTGGAGGAGTGCGGTGCCGTGCTGCTCGCCCTGGCCAAGGCGTTCCTGGAGGCCGGGGCCCATCTGCTGCTGGTCGTGGAGGCCGGGCCGGTGCCCCCTGCGGCCGCCGGCGGCTGGCGCTCGGCGGTCACGCCGCTGGTCAACATGGCCCGGTTCCGCCAGGCCGCGGCCGCGGTCGTGCTGGCCGATCCCGCCGACGCCGCGCTCGCGCCGCGCGGGGCGGTGGTGTGCCTGCCGCCCGCGGCGGCCGGCCCGGGCCAGGGGATCGCGCTGGAGGCCGACCCGGCCGCCTGGCCCGTGTCGACCCTCAGACCGGCCGGGGCGCCGCTGGCCACCACGCTCGGCCCGGTCCAGGGCGGGTTCGCCGAGTGCCGGGCGGCGGTCGGGCAGCTGACCGCCGCGCTGGCCGAAGGGTGAGCCGTGGCTCGGCGTTACTGGGACCCGGAACTGGAGGCCATGCCCTGGGACGAGGTGCTGGCCTGGCAGGCGGCCCGGGCCGCGCCGTTCGTCCGCGCCCTGCCCGCGCGCTCGGAGTACCACCGGGCCCTGCTCGGTCCCGGGCCCGCGGTACACGCGGCGGCCGGGCTCGAGTTCCTCGCGGGCCTGCCGTTCACCACCAAGGACGACATGCGCCGCTCCCAGGCCGAAGGCCGTCCGGGCCAGCCGTTCGGCCGTCACCAGGGCGTGCCATTGCGCGCGGTGGTCCAGACCCTGTCCTCCTCGGGCACCACCGGTGAGCCCGTCATGTACGCGCTGACCGAAACCGACCTGCGAACCTGGCGGGACGGGATCGCGACCGGCTTTTACACCGCCGGGATCAGGCCCGATGACGTGGTCGCCCACCTAGTCGGGCTGCCCGGCGTGGCCGGCGGCCTGCCGTACGCCGACGGGTTCCGGCGCATCGGCGCGACGCTGGCCTGGATCGGCGGCCTGCCCACCGAGCGGATCATCGCGCTGATCCCGCGCCTGCAGGCCACTGCGGTGCTGTCCACCACCTCGTTCGGCACCTACCTAGCTGACCGGTGCCAGGAACTGACCGGCCAGGACGCCTCGGCGCTTGGGGTCCGCGCCCTGCTCGGCGGCGGCGAGCCGGGGATGGGGCAGCCGGAGATCCGTGACAAGATCATCCGGGGCTGGGGCCTGCAGCGGGCCTGCGAGGTCATGGGCCTCGGCGACGTGATGGCCCTGCTGTGGGCCGAATGCGAGGCCGAGGGCGGCATGCACTTCTGCGGCCAGCGGTCGGTCGCGGTCGAGCTGATCGATCCGGCCAGCGGCGCGGTGCTGCCCTGGGCGGACGGGGCCCGCGGCGAGGCCGTCTACACCACGTTCGCCCGCGAGGCGACGCCGGTGCTGCGCTACCGCTCCGCCGACCACCTGGTGGTGACCGCGATGAGCTGCCCGTGCGGCCGTACGTCCCCGCGCATCCGCTGCGTCGGCCGCACCGATGACATGCTGATCTACAAGGCGATGAACGTCTTCCCCAGCGCGATCCGCGACGTCGTGCTGCAGCGCTTCCCCGGCGCGGTCGAACCGTACCTGCGCATCTGGAAGGACCACGCGGACCAGGTCCGCTACGACACCCCGATCCCGGTCGACGTGGAGGCCGCGCCCGGGCTGCCCGCGGACCACTACCCGGAGGTGGCCGGCGCCATCGAGCGGGAGCTCCGGGTCCGGCTGCAGATCCGCGCGGACGTCACGATCCTGGATCCGGAGACGCTGCCCCGCACCACCTACAAGACCCCGCTGCTGCACGTACGTGAGCCGGCCGGGGGAGCGGGCGCCACGGTCCGTTCGGCCGAATGAAAATGGAGTGAGCCGATGTCCTTCCGCGACGCCTGCATCCCCGTCCGCCTCGGCTGGTCCTCGCCGTTCACCCGCTGGCAGGGACCGCTGGCCGAGGTCTCCAGCCTCGACCTGGCCGTCCGGGTCACCACCGACGCGCTGGCCCGATCCGGCCTGCCCGCCGCCGAGGTGACCGGGATCGTGCTCGGCTGGACCGTCCCGCAGCCGGAGATCTTCTACGGCGCCTCCACCGTCGCCGCCCGGATCGGCGCACCGCACGCCACCGGCGCCATGCTGTCGCAGGCCTGCGCCACCTCGGCGGCGTGCCTGGAGGCGGCGGCCCTGCGGGTGGAGGCCGGCCTGGACGAGCTGTCCGTGGTGATCACCACGGACCGCACCTCCAACGGCCCGGTCCTCACCTACCCGGCGCCGTCAGCCCCGGGCGGAGCACCCCAGCAGGAGACCTGGGTACTCGATAACTTCCGCCGCGATCCGTGGGGCGGCCTGTCGATGGTGACCACCGCCGAACGGGTCGCGGCCGAGGCCGGCCTGACCCGGGAGCGCCTGGACGAGGTCGCCCTGCTGCGCTACGAGCAGTACCAGGCCGCGCTCGCCGGTGACCGGGCCTTCCAGCGCCGCTACATGGTCCCGGTCACGCTGCCGGCCCGGCGCGGCGAGCCGGTGGTGATCGACGGTGACGTCGGGGTCCACCCGACCACCGCCGAGGGCCTGGCCAAGCTGGCGCCCGCCGAGCCCGGCGGCGTGGTGACGTACGGGACCCAGACCCACCCTGCCGATGGCACCGCCGGCCTGGTGGTCACGACGGCCGCCCAGGCCAGGGAACTGGCCGGCGGCGAGGGAATCGCGCGCATCCTCGGCACCGGCGTCGCCCGCGCCGGCCGAGGCGAGATGCCCAAGGCCCCGGTCCCCGCCGCGCTGGCCGCCCTGGACCAGGCCGGGCTCGACCCCCGCGACGTGGACGCGGTCACCACCCACAACCCGTTCGCAGTCAACGACCTGTGGTTCAGCCAGCAGACCGGCATCGGCCTGGAGCGGATGAACGCCTACGGCTGCAGCCTGATCTACGGCCACCCCCAGGGCCCGACCGGCGCCCGGCTCATTGTCGAACTGCTCCACACGCTGCAGCTGCGCGGCGGCGGGATCGGCCTGTTCACCGGCTGCGCCGCCGGCGACACCGGCGCCGCCGTGGTCGTCCGCGTAGAAGACTGACCGCGTTCCTCCGGCCTCACCACGGCGCGAAACCCACCATGCGAGCTGCCACCAGCTGCCCCACTGGCATCATCAGCACCGCGGCATTCGATGTGAATGTCCCATTCATGCAGCTGGAACAACATGGCTGGGACATCGACATCGTATAAACGGCCAGCGGCAGCGGCCGCCAGGCCGGATCGGAAGCCACCACGCCACAGCGATCACTCCGCACACGCCCGCCTCCAGCACGGGCCGGACAGGCCCGGCCGATCCTGCGCAAAGCCCGGCCCTATCGGTCGGTGGATCGACGCTCAGGTGCGACGATCATGGCCGCGATGGCCAGGATCGTCCCGATGACTGTGAGCACGACGAACAGGACTACGGCCACCGAGCTTCGGCTGAGGAGGACGGCCACCATGCCCAGGTTCACCAGCCCGGCCATGCACGCGCCCCCGGTGACGGCGGTATTAAAGGGGATCCGGTGCCGCGCCCGGACGGGCGGGCGGCGCGGCAGCGCTCCGATCAGCTCGGCCGGGAGGTCGGCCGTGACCGCTGCCAGCTCCCCGTAGGTGCGCGACGCGACGGCCTGGCCGATCCGCGCGTCGAATTCGTCCCGGTCCAGCCGGCCCTGCACGAATGCGGCCTTGAGCAGGTCGATCACCCGCTCGCGGTCGGCGCGCGAGGCTCGCATTCCCGCCGCTGCCGCTTGGGCTCCCGGTTCTGGTCCCACCGCCGCCTCCCACCTGTATTCACAGCGTAATCCGGTCAGCGTCCGCCGGTCACTGGTCTGCGGAGGGCATTTGCCGGCCGCGGCCCTGATCGCCCAGCTCGGGCCCGTTCGCCGGCCGCCTGCGGT
The DNA here is from genome assembly GCA_963841585.1 of uncultured Actinomycetes bacterium. GTDB lineage: Bacteria > Actinomycetota > Actinomycetes > Streptosporangiales > Streptosporangiaceae > Palsa-504. The sequence continues at coordinate 148,458 of CAWJDK010000012.1, read as the reverse complement.
TTCGGCTCCGACGGTGCGGGCAGGGATCTCGAATCACCTGGACGTGGTGGGAGGCATCGAGGTGACAGCCCTAGACCCGGTGCCGGTTGAGGCCAGGCTCCGGGATATCCAGTCGATCACCGACGCGGCATTGTCCCGCCTCGACGAGCTCGGGCTGCTTGCCGAGCTGCTTGACCGGATCAGGGAGATCATGCAGGTCGACACCGCTGCGGTGCTGCTTCTGGATCCCTCGTCCGGGCAGCTGATCGCGACCGCGGCCGCCGGGCTCGAGGAAGAGGTACGGCAGGGCGTCCATATCCCCGTGGGCCGCGGGTTCGCCGGCCGGATCGCCGCCGAGCGCCGGCCGGTGATCCTGGATCATGTCGATCACACCACCGTGCTCAACCCGATCTTGTGGGCCAAGGGGATCAAGTCCATGATGGGCGTGCCGATGACGACGGGCGACGACGTGATCGGCGTGCTGCATGTCGGTTCGCTGGTGCCCCGCCAGTTCACCAGCTACGACACCGAGTTGCTGCAGCTGGCCGCGGACCGCGCCGCCGCCGCGGTGAAGTCGATGATGGCTCAGGCGGACCGTGTCGCCGTGACCGCGCTCCAGCTCAGCCTGGTTCCCTCCGCACTGCCGGCGGTGGCCGGGATGGAGATGGCCGCCCGTTACGTCCCGGGCCGTGGCGTGCTAGGCGGTGATTGGTATGACGTGTTCACCCTGCCGTCCGGGGAGCTGTGCGTGGTGATGGGCGATGTGGCCGGATCCGGCCTGGCCGCGGCCGTGATCATGGGGCGGATGCGCAGTGCGCTGCGCGCCTACGCGCTGGAAACCAGCGACCCGGGCGAGGTCCTGGATCGGCTCGACCGTAAGATGCGGCACTTCGAGCCCGATGCGCTGGCCACGGTGCTGTACGCGGTTATCGATACGGCGCACGAGCAGATGCGCCTGTCCCTGGCCGGGCACTTCCCCCCGGTCATCGCCCCTCCGGGGCGGCCCGCGGAACCGGTCCGCGCCGCAGCGGGCCTGATGATCGGGGTGGGCGGCGCCGCGCGGCGCCCGGTGACCACGGTGACGCTTCCGCCAGGAGCGCTACTCTGCTTTTTCACCGACGGTCTTATCGAGCGTCCGGGCGAAGTGATCGACGACGGGCTGGCCAGGCTCTGCCAGATAGTGGCGGCACAGGACCCGGAGGCCGTCTCTGCCGCCGTGATGGCTGCCCTGATCGGCAGCGAACCGGCTCGCGACGACGTCGCGTTGCTGATGATCAGACCGCGGGCGGAGGATGATGACGATGCATGACGCCATGTTCCAGGTCGAGATAGTCGGCGGCGTGCCGGTGGTGATTACGCCCGAGCAGATCGATATCACCAACGCTGACGGCCTGCGCGCAGCGCTGGTCGAGTCGGCCGGGCATGGGCACGGCAGAGTCGTAGTCGACATGAGCCGGACCGAGTTCTGTGACACGGCCGGGCTCCATGCCCTGGTCGCAGCGCACAAGCGGGCCCTGGCCGAGGGCGGCGAGCTGCGGCTGGTCGTAGCGGGCGCCGCAGTACAACGTATCTTCGCCATCACCGGACTCAGCCGCGTGATCCCCGGCTACGCCAGCCTGAACGAAGCCCTGGCGCCAACGCCGGCCCCGAAGGCGCACGCGAAACCGGACACACAGCCATAAACCGGCTATCGCATCCCTTTCCGGAGCGCTGCCACTTCTCGCCCGGCGGCGCTGACGCTCATTAAATTTTGCCTGCATCGGCGTGGCAAATAGGCCTGAGTATGCATGACGCTAAGCTGGCGACGTTGATAAGGCCTGATCGGGACCTGAACATACGGGATGCGGTGATATGCAGTCCAGGCCGTTGCAGGAGCGCTGAATGACAGGAAGATCGTGTCGTTCAGCGCATTACTTAGTTCGCTAAGTTGTCAGGAGCAGAGTTCGTGCGTTCTCGGAAGCGGAGAAACTCAGTCCGGTCTTTCGGCCCGGCCGGGGGTGGCGCTGCGCTTGGCCGTCGCGAGGTACTGGCAGGCGGTATTGGCACCGGCGCGCTCCTGGCGTTGCCGGATCTGGGCTCGGCCGTCCGTTCGGCCGTCCGTTCGGACGTCAAGCCCGGCGCAGCTGGCCAGGCCGCGGCCCGGTATGCCTTTGTTTACGGTACGCCGGATGTGGACGACGTCCCGAGCGGGTCTCTGGTCGCTGCGATGTGCCCGCCCTCACGGGCGGCGTCGACTCGACCGGTCCCGGTCGCCATCAAGCTGGCGGCTGCGCCGGTCTCGTCACCGGACCATACGGTCACGGCCCTGGCCACCGTGGACATGGTGCACGGCGGGGCCAGAATAACGCTGACGCTTCTCAACGCTACCGCGGCTACCGTCGCCAGGCAGGGGTCGGTGACGGTAGCCGGCGTCCCGGCCGATGCGCACGTGCTAGTGACGCCAGTCTTCGCTCCGGGTTCGGCCATCGTTTCCCTGGTCCTGGCGATCACGGCGCCCGTGAGCAAGCACATGGTACGCAAGGCGCACCCGGACACGGGCCGCCCCATGACCCGGATGGCGACAACCTGGAGGTCGCATCATGCGCTGGCTTACTTCGACCAGCGCAGCGGGGCTATGACGGGGCCGTTCCACCTTTCCGATGAGCCCTCCCTGGCGTTGTCCACGGCGGCCGCTAATAGCTCGGATCTGCTGCTGTGGACAACCAGGGAACCGCAGCCGGATGATTCAGCCGCGACTCGGGCGCAAGCATCGCTGTCCCGGCTGAGCGTATTTCCCCTGGGTAGCGGGAAAGCCAGGTTGTCGATGCCGGCGCCGGCGCCGTGGCCAGGCGGGGAACCCGTCGCGACGCTGCCAACCGGTGACATAGCGCGCCTGGTCAGGGGCCGTCATGTGCAGGTGTGCTCGGCCCGGACCGGAGAGGTGACCGAGCTGGAGATCCCAGCGCTCCGCCAAGGGCGTGCGAAGCCGAGCGCCGTCACCATGCAGGTCCGGCCGGACGGCACCGTGTTCATGACGAAGCCTGGGGCCGGGGTGGCCGTGGTAGCCGATGCGGCGGACTCGTTCCGGACCAAGACCCACATTCAGTTCCCGGTCCCGGCGTCGCCGCTCGGCGCTCCGTGGAGCAAGGCGGTGCTGTCACCAGCGGGTGAGACCATCTATGTCCTTGGCCCGGCCGCCACCGGCGGCCTGTGCGCCTACGAGGTGGGCTCCGGCAAGCTGGCCGCCACCTATAGCGAGGGCCGCCAGTATTACGGCCTTTACCAGCTGCCTAGCGGAGCCTTGCTCGCAACGCGGCCGGAGAACCCGCGGCTCGCGTTTTTCTCGGCTGACCTCAGCCCACTCGGAACGGCTGATACGAACCTTCACGTGTCGGCCATCTATTAGCGCAGCAGCATGCAGGTACCAGGCCCCTGACGTAGGAATGGCGGTTATGGCGGGATACGACACTGCAGTCCGGATCCAGGACACCTATCAGTCCGCGCATCGTGAATTCGGCGCGAACCCGAGCTTCTGGATTCGCTACTTCACCCCGTCGCCGGCCGCCGACCTGTTCCATGAGGACGCCCTAACGGAAAGCCGGGGTGCCTGGGACAGCGGTGGCCCCCACGTGGGCTGCATTTCCGCGCCCAGGCAGTCCCGGCTGAGCGGATCCGCCGCCGAAGGCCATGCTGACGCGCAGGCGTTCGCGGCGGCCATGCTCACCGCCTACCATGCGGTCCACCCGCTCCTGCTGCCCACCGGCGGTCAGCTCTACTGCTGGCTCGACCAGGAGTATTCGACATCGCTCAGCTCAAACTACTGGAACGCGTGGGCGAGTTACCTAGCAGACTATAATTTCGCAGGCCTAGGCACCTACCCGCTGTACCCCGCCCTTTACTGTGCCCCGTTTTCGCCGTACCCTAACTGCTCGACCATCGCCAAATCACGAGGTGTCAATAAGCCCATCGCCATCTGGTCGAGTACACCCGAGCCGTGCGGAAGCCTGACCAAGACGCCCCGCTGGAACGCGGCGCACTGTGCCGTGATACCCACCCGGCTCTGGCAATTCGGCGAGCAGAACGTGTGCCACCTCTCGGCCGATGTCGACCTCGACGTGGGCGCCCCTGGGTTCGCGTTGGCCAACCATTGCTTCCGCCTCAAGTTCCGGCCATTAGAAAGCAGCTGGGTGATCGGTATTAATCAGGTCATAGGGTCCGTCATTTCGGGCTGTGCCGCCAGCTGCGGCGCGTTTCTCGCCGTGGCCGGGGCGAGCAAGCTGTACCGCGGCCTGCGGCGGCTCGACGACGCGACCGCCATCCAGCGGGCGCTGCGCATGCCGCGGCGCCAGTGGAGGCTGTTCGGACTGGCCGCCGGAGCCACGGAATGCGTAACGGGCGCAGTAGTGTGCAGCGCAGCGTACCCGGTGCTGGGCGGCGTCAGCCTGGCCGCTCTCGGGGCGGTGTTCTCCGCTCTGCTCGCATATGTGCTCGTCAGGCAGATTCCTGGCGGCTGCGGATGCATCACGTGGCGCACAGCGACCGAGACCGCGGCCGAAACGCTGACCTGGCGGGCAATGGCCCGCAGCGGAATGCTGCTCGGCGTCGGAATCGCGTACACGGTGGTCTCAGCCGGTGCAACGAACGCGCCTCGCCACTACTGGTTCGGTGCCGGGGTCGTGGCCGGGGTAACGGTCCTGGTGCTGCTGAGCATGCCCGGGCTCCCGCGCACTCCCGTGTGCCGCAGGCCGCTGTGGCGCGCGACGCACACCACGCTGCGCGCGCTGGCCAGCCATGAGGTGTTCGCGACGATGGCCGATTCGGCCGGACCGTTCGGGCCCGTGGCGCGATATCGCCGGACCGGATGCACGGACGAATTCTGGTTCACGGCGCTGGCTGGCCAGGGCAGCCAGGCCGTGGTATTCCAGGTCCATCGGAGAGCGTCCGGTGCACAGCTTGCCGTCCATGCGTCGCTGCGGGACTCCCGAACGGCGGGAACGAGCTCGCCGGCCCGGGCCATCACCGTAGCCGATGTCCTGGCTGAAATACCGCGTCATCATCACAGGCCGGTAAGCCCTCGGCCCAACGGAAGGAGACGCTATGAGGCTTCACACAGTCCGTGATCCGCGGGCACGACCGGTGGCCGACCGCACGTTCAGCCGAGCCGCGGCCCGCTGCCGTACGATCACCCTCGGTGTCATGGCCGTGACGGCGTGCGCGCTAGTCATGACCGCATGTGGCAGTCAGCACGCGCCCGGCACGGCGTCGTCCGCGACATCGCCGGCCGATACGGCCAAGTCGCCAGGTTCGCCGTCAGCCGCCGGCGTCGACACCTGCGTCACATCGCGGTTGAAAATCAGCCTCACCAACACCGGCGCTCTGGCGGGCCAAGCCGGCGGCTACCTCGAGTTCACCAACGACAGCGGTACCCCGTGCCGCATCAGCGGCTGGCCTACCGTGATAGGGGTGACGGCCGCAGGACAGGCCACGCGCCTCCGGCACATGCAATCGAGCATGTTCGGCGCATGGCACTATGCCGCCCCGCCACCGGTAATAACACTCCACCCAGGTGACTCCGCCTACGCGATTGTGGCAGCCGCCGATAAGCCAACCCGAGTAAACGCTCACTGTCCCGCATCGTACGCGCGCCTTCGGGTGAGCCCGCCGGGCGATTCGGGAAATGTGACCATCTCCGCCTGGCTGCCCGGCGCAGTCTCCTACCTGCCAGCCTGCCCATCAGCCGACGGCTCGCCGACGGCTGGCACGTCGACGATAACAACGCTTTCCAGCCTTCCGCACTAACCTTGTCGGCAAATCGTCCGCCCCACCGCCAGGTTGCGGCTCATCCGGCAGCCGCCGGGCGAACGGCCTCACGGCGTGATAGGCGATGATCACCATCAGCGTGCCGTGGCGATGCCGGCGATCGAGAAAGTGCTGGTGACCTTGATGGTCAGGTTACCGATGCCGGCAGTGATGCCGGCCGCAAGCGGCACCAGGTTAACCGGATCGGCGAAATTGACCCGGTCTTCGATCCAGATCTTGGCGCCCACCCCCTCCGCCGGGGCAGCGGCGCCAGGCCGAGCACACCCCGCGGGCGACAGTGCGTTACGGGGCCGAGCCTCCGGCCATCAGGAAGAGGAAGAACCACACGGACGCGGCGCCGAGCACGCCGATCACTATACCCAGCAGCCACCCGGGCAGCGGAGCAAGAAGCCGCGCCACCGGCACGGTGAGCAGCACGGCGGGGAGCAGGAAGCGCGGCTTGGAGCCGAGGTATTGGGGTCCCACGCCCAGGGCGATGACGACGATCACCAGCGTGTAGACGTGCACGCACCACGGGAACTTCTCGGTGAGGCTGCAGATGGTGAGCACGATCGCGGCCGCGATCACAAGGAGGGTCATGACCTCGACCGCGGACGGGTGGTAGAACAGCGCGTCCTTCACGGCGAGGAAGACGCCCTGCGCCCAGTCGAAGCTGTCGTGGCCGCTCTTCTCGAGCGAGATAAATCCGCCGAATTGGCGCAGCCTGACGGCCGAATAGGCCCAGTAGGCCAGCACGCCGAGCGGGGCCAGCAGCATCGCCACCACCGGGCGCCACCACGTGGCGGCAGGCTGGCGCGCCCTGGCCGCCGCGATCACGGTGGGCAGCGCTGCGACCGCGACCGCCGCGACCAAGGCCACGCCCGTACTGCTGCGCGCCAGGCCGGCGCCGATCGTGAGGACCCCGGCCGTCAGCCAGCGGCGCTCGACGAGCGCGACGAGGCACCAGATGGCAAGCGCGCAGAACAAGGCCTCGGAATACACCATGGACAGCACGAACGAGGCGGGCGCCACCGACCAGACCGCGACCATGATCAGGCTGAGCCGCCGGTCACCGATCAGGGCCATGCCGAGCCTGGTCAGTCCCCACGCCGCCGCCAGGCCCGCGGCCATGGTGACGGCGAAGCCGGCGCCTTTCAGGCCGAGGCCGGGTATCCAGGCGATCGCGTCGATGACAAGCGGATAACCCGGGTACGAGGCGAGAATTGAATCGGGATGCAGGTAGCCCGGCACATAGGCATACCCGTGGGTCGCGATGTAGAGGAAGCGGCCACTGTCCCATGACACGACCAGGTGGGTCAACGACCAGTGGATCGCCCGGAATCTGCCCTGGTGCAGCAGGAGCGCGGCGACCACCAGGCTGAGAACGCGTAGCGCGGCGTAGATGAGCATCCCAGAGACAGCCAGAGCGGGCCGCGAGCGGGCTTCCTGATCGCCGTGCGTGGGGGATTCCACCTCCCGGGAATCCTCAGTAGCACTGGACGGCATCGGCCACCCCCCTCCGCATTGGTTACCCGGGATCGTACCGGCCGGTCGTGATCCAGTGCTTCCCGGTCCCCTCAGGCGCGATCATGAAGACCTGCGGGTCACGACTCCTCCCATAGATCGCTGATCGCGTTCGAGAGCAGCCCGGCCACATCGCCAAGACGGTGCGTGCCGCGGGAGACCACTGGCGCACCGTCGACCCACACCGAGTCGATGTCGGCCGCGGTGGCGGCGAGCAGGATCTGGGCGGGGTCGGCGCCGGCCGTGCGGACGGTGTCGGTGCGTATGCATACCAGGTCAGCCCGCAGGCCCGGGGCAATGGCTCCGGTGTCCGTCCAGCCCAGCGAGCCATGCGCCGTGGCGGCGGTTAGCAGCTCATCTGGCCGGAACCTCCCGCGCTGCAGCGAAGCCAGCCGCTCGCCGGACTCGAGCGCCCGTGCCTCGCCGATAAGGTCCACGACCGCGTTCTGGTCGCTGCCCAGCGAAAGCCGGACGCCGGCACCCGCCAGCGCGCGGGCGGGACCGATGCCGTCGGCGAGGTCCTGCTCGGTGGTCGGACAGAAGCAGGCGGTCACCTGGGCGTCGCCGAGGACCCGGACGTCGCGCTCGGTGAGATGTGTCGCGTGCACGACCGTGGTGCGCGGCGCGAGCGCGCCGCTCTCGTCGAGCAGCGCGGTAGGGGTACGGCCGTAGTACGCCAGCGTGGCGCGGTTCTCGGCCGGCTGCTCGGACAGGTGAACGTGCAGCGGACGGCCTGCGCTCGCCACGGCGACCTGGGCGAGGTCACCCGATGCGACGGCCCGGACCGAATGGATGGCCGCGCCGGCGACCGTGCCGGGCCGGGCCTCGATATCGCCGACACGGGACGCCCACGCATCAACGGTCTTGTCGCTGAAGCGGAGCTGGAGCTCGTCCAGCGGGAGGTGACCCGAGGCGTCGAGCCCGCCCTCCAGGTAACAGGTGTCGAGCAGGGTGAGCCGGATGCCGGCGTCGTTTGCGGCCTGCTGGAGCGCATGGCCCATCGCGTTCGGGTCGTCATATGGCCGGCCGCCCGGCGCGTGATGGACGTAGTGGAACTCACCCACCGCGGTGATGCCGGCCAGGGCCATCTCCGCGTACACCGCCCGGGCCAGGACGAGGTAGTTGTCCGGATCCAGCCGCGAGGCCAGCGAGTACATGGCTTCGCGCCAGGTCCAGAATGTGCCGCCGCCGGCGTGCGTGCGCCCGCGCAGCGCCCGGTGGAACGCGTGGCTGTGCGCGTTCGCGAAACCGGGCAGGACGACGCCACGTAGCCGCCTGGCGTCCGGCGGGGTGGTGCCCGATCGCGTGGCGTTCGGCGTCACCGACGCGAACCTGCCGTCGGCGACCTCGATGAGGACGTCCCGTGCTGGTCCCGACGGCAGCAGAGCGTGGCTCGCGAACAGCGTCGTCATATGCTCGGGTCCACGGCGAGGTCGGTCACGACCGCGGTCAGCGCTTTCACGCCGCGCAGGCAGTCGTCCCGTTCGGCGAACTCGGCGGGGGAGTGCGAGATCCCGGTCGGGTTGCGGACGAATAGCATCGCGGCCGCGACGCCCGCCTGCGCGAGCACGCCTGCGTCGTGCCCGGCGCCGCTGGCCAGCCGCGGCGCGTCATCGAGGACCGCCGCGCACCGGTCGCCCAGCACGGTGTCGAGCGGGGTGGGTGGCGTCCAGGACTCCTCATGAACGTCGCGGCCCTCGGACAGCTCGGCGACGAGGGCGAGGACCGCGCCGGCGTCGGCGCCGCGCGCGTCGAGCCAGCCCCGCACCCGCGACGGGATCGCGTTGACGCCGTTGGGCTCGACGGCGACCTTGCCGCAGGTGGCCACGATGCCGTATTTCCCGGCGAGCTCCCGCGCCTGCAAGACCGCGGCGGCGTAGTCCAGCATCGGGTCGTGACGGTCCTCAAGGCGGGTGGTGCCCGCATGGTTGGCCTCGCCGGCGAACTCCATCCGCCACCGGCCGTGCGGCCAGATGCCGGTGCCGACGGCCACGGGCCGGCCGAGGTCGATCAGCCCGCGGCCCTGCTCGACGTGCAGCTCCACGAAGCACCCGATGCGGCGCAGCGTCTCCTCGTCCCGCCCGACGTGCGCGGTGTCGTGCCCGGCCGCCGACATTGCCTCGGCCATGGACGTCCCGTCACCGTCACGCAGCCCCAGGGCGTGATCCCGCGGAAGAGAGCCGGTCACCATCCGCGACCCGGCGCAGGCGACGCCGAACCGCGCGCCTTCCTCGTCACCGAAGTTCACCACGCCGATCGGCCGTGACGGCCGCAATCCGGCTGCGCGCAACGCATCGATCGTGAGCAACCCGCTGACCACGCCGAGCGGCCCGTCGAAGGCGCCGCCGTCGGGCACCGAGTCCAGGTGCGAGCCGACGACGACTCCAGGTCCTGACGCGTCCGGGTCACCCCACCACGCCCACTGGTTGCCGGCCCGGTCGACCACGAGATCGAGCCCCCTCGCGGCCGCCTGGCCGGCGAACCACTCGCGCAGGGTCGCGTCGGCCCGTGTCCATGCGTAGCGGCGGTACCCGCCGGTCGACCCCTCGCGGCCGACCGGAGCGAGGTCGTCCCAGAGCCGGTCGAAGCTCATGACCGCCCCATCGGCACCGAGACTCCGCCCTGCGGGTGCGCCTGCAGCGGGGCGTCGTCGGCCGCGTCGCCGGAGTCGATGTGCCGGATGACGCCCATGCCGGGGTCGTTGGTGAGCACCCGCTCGATCTTGGCCGCGGCTAGCGGCGTGCCGTCGGCGACGGTCACCTGGCCGGCGTGGATCGACCGGCCGATCCCCACGCCGCCGCCGTGGTGCAGCGACACCCACGAGGCACCCGACGCGGTGTTGACCAGCGCGTTGAGCAGCGGCCAGTCGGCGATCGCGTCGGACCCGTCGGCCATGGCCTCGGTCTCACGGTACGGTGACGCGACCGAGCCGCAGTCGAGGTGGTCGCGGCCGATGACGACCGGTGCGCTCAGCTCGCCGGAGGCCACCATCTCATTGAACCGAACGCCCGCCTTGTCACGCTCGCCGTACCCGAGCCAGCAGATGCGGGCAGGCAGGCCCTGGAACGCGACGCGCTCCTGCGCGGCGTTGATCCACTTGTGCAGCCGCGCGTTGTCCGGGAACAGGTCCAGCACGGCCCGGTCGGTGGCGTAGATGTCCTTGGGGTCACCCGACAGCGCCGCCCACCGGAATGGTCCCTTGCCCTGCGTGAACAGCGGGCGGATGTAGGCGGGCACGAAGCCGGGGAACGCGAACGCCCGGTCGAACCCGCCGCGCCGCGCCTCGTCGCGGATGGAGTTGCCGTAGTCGAATACCTCGGCCCCGGCGTCCTGGAACGCCACCATCGCCTCGACATGCCTGGCCATCGAGGCCCGCGCCCGGTCGGTGAACTCCTCGGGCTTCTTGCTCGCGTAGTCGTGCCAGTCGCCGAGCTCCACCCCCTCGGGCAGGTAGGACAGCGGGTCGTGGGCCGACGTCTGGTCGGTGACGATGTCGACCGCGACGCCGCGGCGCAGCAGCTCCGGCAGCACCGTGGCGCAGTTGCCGGCCAGGCCGACGGACAGCGCGCGCCGTTCGGCCCTGGCGCGCTCGCACCGGGCGATCGCGTCGTCGAGCCCGTTGGCCACCTCGTCGAGGTAGCGGTGCTCGACGCGGCGGTGCAGCCGCGCGGGGTCGACGTCGACTACCAGGCAGACGCCGTCGTTCAGCGTCACCGCGAGCGGCTGCGCGCCGCCCATGCCACCGCAGCCGCCGGTGACGGTGAGCGTGCCGGCCAGGGTCCCGCCGAAGCGCTTCTCGGCGACGGCGGCGAACGTCTCGTAGGTGCCCTGCAGGATGCCCTGGGTGCCGATGTAGATCCACGAGCCCGCGGTCATCTGGCCGTACATCATCAGGCCGAGCTGCTCCAGGCGGCGGAACTCCGGCCAGGTGGCCCAGTCGCCGACCAGGTTGGAGTTGGCGATCAGCACGCGCGGCGCCCACTCGTGGGTACGCATGACGCCGACCGGCTTGCCGGACTGCACGAGCATCGTCTCGTCCTCGCGCAGGTCGGTCAGCGTGCGGACGATCGCGTCGTAGCTGGCCCAGTTGCGGGCGGCGCGGCCGGTGCCGCCGTAGACGACGAGGTCGTCCGGCCGTTCGGCCACCTCGGGATCGAGGTTGTTCATGAGCATCCGCATCGGGGCCTCGGTCTGCCAGGAGCGTGCGGTGAGCGTGGTGCCGCGCGGAGCGCGGACGGGGCGGGCGCCTTCCATGGCGGGTTTCTCCTCGGTGTTGTGGGGGTTAGTTAAGGGGGCCGCAGACGGCCTCGGCGGCCGTGATGAGACGCCCTGACCGGACGAGCTCCACGGTGGCTGCGATGTCGGGGGCTAGGTAGCGGTCCGGGCCGGGGCCGGCGACCTGCTGGCGCAGGGCGTCGCGGGCGGCGGCCGTCGCCGGGGCGGGGGTGAGCGGCGAGCGCAGGTCGAGTGCCCGGGCGGCCGTGAGGATCTCGATCGCCAGCACCTGGGTCAGCGCGCCGACGGCGCGGCGCAGCTTACGGGCGGCCGACCAGCCCATCGAGACGTGGTCCTCCTGCATCGCGCTGGACGGGATCGAGTCGACGGACGCCGGTACGGCCAGGCGCTTCAGCTCCGAGACCATAGCGGCCTGCGTGTACTGGGCGATCATGTAACCGGAGTCGACGCCCGGGTCGTCGGCCAGGAACGGCGGCAGGCCGTGGTTACGGGACCGGTCGAGGAACCGGTCGGTGCGCCGCTCGGCGATCGAGGCGAGGTCGGCCGCGGCTATGGCGAGGAAGTCGAGCACGTAGCCCACCGGCGCGCCGTGGAAATTGCCGTTGCTCTCGACCCGGCCGTCGAACGTGACGACGGGGTTGTCGACGGCGCTGGCGAGCTCGCGGTCGCGCACCAGGCGGGCGTGAGCGAGCGTGTCGCGGCCGGCGCCGTGCACCTGAGGCGAGCAGCGCAGCGAGTAGGCGTCCTGCACGCGGGTGCATTCTCCGGTGCGGTGGCTAGCCATGATGCCGGAGCCGGCCAGCAGCGCCCGCAGGTTGGCGGCGCTGTCGGCCTGGCCGGGGTGCGGGCGCAGCGCCTGCAGGTCCGCGGCGAACACCGCATCGGTCCCGAGCTGGGCCTCGACGCTCATCGCGGCGGCGAGGTCGGCCGTCCGGAACAGCATGGCCAGGTCGTGGGTGGCGAGCGTCAGCATGCCGAGCATGCCGTCGACGCCGTTGGTGAGGGCCAGGCCCTCCTTCTCGTGCAGCACGACCGGCGTGATGCTGGCCGCGGCGAGCGCATCGGCTGCTGGCAGCGCTTCGCCGCCGACGCGGACGGTACCCTCGCCCATCGCGGCGAGCGCACAGTGCGCCAGGGGAGCGAGATCGCCCGAGCAGCCCAGTGACCCGAACTCGTACACGACCGGCGTGATTCCGGCGTTGAGCATCGCCGCGTAGGTCTCGGCGGTCTCCAGGCGAATGCCGGTGCGGCCGGTGGCCAGCGTCGACAGGCGCAGCAGCATCAGCGCGCGGACGACCTCGCGCTCGACCTCGGGGCCGGATCCCGCCGCGTGCGAGCGGATCAGGCTACGCTGCAGGGCCACGCGGTCGTCCGGTGCGATCTGCTTGGTGGCCAGGGCACCGAACCCGGTGGAGATGCCGTAGTGCGGTTCAGGATCGCCGGCCAGCTCCTCGATGATGTCCCGGCTCGCGCCGATCGCCTTGCGTGCCTCGTCGCTCAGCCGCACCCGCGCGTCATGACGCGCGACGGCGAGCACCTGCTGTTCGGTCAGCGCCTCGACGCCGATTGCGATCTCGTTCATACCTCCATAGTGAGGTGTAGTCCGCCGTTTGTGACCTCCTCCGCAGCCGACTCTGTCTGGGATTACAGATTCCTGCGCGACCCCCGCAGCGGGGTGCCCTTTCCCTGTGGCTGTGCCTGTGGCTGCGGCTGTGGCGAGCTGCCAAGCCGGCGGCTGATGTCAGTGGCGGTCTTGGCCACCCGCGCGGCGAGGCGCTCGCGCTCCTTCGCGTCGGCTTCCGCGCTCGGGAACGTCACGGCCACGGCCGCGACCGGGTAACCGGTGCGGTCGCTGGCCGCCACCGCGACCGAAGCGAACTCGGGTGTCACCTCACCGTCCTCGGACGCGAATCCCCGGCGGCGGGTCTCGGCCAGGAGCTGCCTGAGCGCAGCGAACGACCTCGGCCCGCGGTCATTGCGCAGGACGAAATGGCCGGGTTCGGAAAAGAGCGCGCGCACCTGCGCGCGGGGCATCCGAGCCAGCATCGCCCGGCCGCTGGCCGTCAGCTGGGCGGGCAGCCGCACGCCGACGTCGGTGATCAGGGGAGGCCGGCCGGTCGCGCGCTCCTCGATGACGTAGATGACGTCGCGCCCGTGCATGATCGCCAGGTGCGCGTTCTGGCCCACGCTGTCCACCAGGACCGCCAGCGGCAGTCGTGCCAGCCGCTGCAGCGATGTCTGCCGGCTGTAGCCGGAAGCCAGTTCGTACACGGCTACGCCGAGGGCGTAGCGCCGCTCCTCGGCCACGTGGACGACGAATCCGGCCTGGACCAGCGTGTCGAGCAGGTGGTAGGTCGTCGATCGCGGAAGGCCAAGGTCACGGCTGATGGCTGCCGCGGCGGTGGGTTGCGCTTGCGTGCCGAGGTATTGCAGTACGGCCAGCGCCTGCGCCGCCGCCGGGACTACTCCCACATACCCATCCTACGTCTGGGAACCCAGACACCCGCTAAGCCGACCACCAGCACGAGCTTCCCGCGCACGTGACCGGTCTCGCCGACGCGGTGCGCCTCCGCGATCTCGGCGAGCGGGAAGGTCTGCGCGACCGGGAGCGAGAAGCGGCCGGACTCGATCAGCTCGCCGATCCCGGCGAGCGCGTGGACCGCGCGGCCGCCGTCCCCGCTGCTGAACCTCACCCCGTGCTCCCGCGCGCCAGCGAAGTCGGCGATCGTCGCGACGTGCTCCCGGCCGCCCGCGAGCTCGATGAGCTCGGGCAGGACACCGCTCCCGGCGACGTCGAGCGCCAGGTCGACGCCGCCGGGCGCGAGCGCGCGAACCCGACCGGCCAGGCCCTCGCCGTAGGCGACGGGTTCGGCGCCCAGCGAGCGCAGGTCATCGTGGTTGGCGGGACTGGCGGTGCCGATCACGCGCGCGCCGCGTGCCACGGCGAGCTGGACGGCGGCGCTGCCGACGCTTCCGGAGGCGCCGTTGACGAGCAGCGTGCTCCCGGGCCCGACGCCGAGCTGGTCAAGTGCGCGCGTGGCCGTCTCGACGGCGGCCGGCAGCGCAGCCGCACCAGGAAAGCCGAGCGAGGGAGAGCTTGGAGGTTGCCACCGGGCGCGCCTTGCGGCCGCGACTCCCACACCTGGCACCGGTCACACCGGTGGATGAGGCAGCTCCAGCACCGCCACAACGCCACCATGGTCTACGGCCACGACGCATCCGTCCTGGAAGAACTGACCAGCCAGGCCAAGACTTTCGACTGAGCCCGACCTGTCCCGCCGGATCGGTGACGACCCCCTGGCGGCATCACAGGAGCGAGCGGGCAGAGGCACGGCTGATGCAAGCAGCCGCACGAAGATCGTCGCGGCGGCCGCTGGTGCCACCGCCCGCGAGCCGCCTCTCGATGTCGGGCAGCGGAACCTCCAGCCGCACCACCCGCAACGGCAGCCGAGCGCCTTCCGCACGCCGGCCACCTCGCCGGGGCTGCGGGCAACGTAGGCGAGCACGAACCGCCCGATCGCGGCCCTGCGGTAGTTCCCCGCCACGGCGGCCAGGTTCTGCAGCAGCAACCCGAACTCTCCATCGCGATCGCCGGTGCCAGTACCCGCCCAGCTCAGGTAGTCCAGGTCGAGCAGCGCGTACGGCTCGCCCCGCTGCTCGAGCAGGTAGGCGGTCTCAGACTGCCACGAGCAGCAACTTGCTGGCCAGGGCGGTTGAAGCGGCCAGGGCATCGAGGAACAGCCCGCGCGCGATCGGGTCATGACGCACTGCCCACAGCAGCAGGCAGTTGTTCCAGGCCAGGTCCCGGGCGCTGCCGATCGTCCAGCTGGTGACCAGGTTGGCCACCGCGGTCAGGTGCCGGTCGGCGGCCAGTTCCGCGGCGGACTCGAACGATTGCCGGATGGACTGCTCGGCCGCGTCCAGCAGCTGGTCGACCTTCTGGTAGTCAGCGAAATGCGGGCCGGCGCCGGGCGTGGTGGCCAGGGCCGTGCAGGTGCTGACCATCGCGATCGGCAGGTCGTGGTTGATGTGGGCGTTCATGCCCGCTAGCGCGAACTGGACCGGCTCGATCCCCGCCACGCCGCGCTGCTCGGCCAGCGGCCGCCACGCCAGCGGCACTGCCGCCGGGGTGCCAGCGGTGTCGGCCGCGGCGAAGTACAGGTTCGCGAACGCCACATCCAGCTGGGTCATGAACGCCGGGTCAGCGAAGAAGCCCTGGCCGAGCCGGCTGTTCACCTGCTGGGTCACGTTTAGGTACATACGGTTGAAACACGCCAGCCCATCTGCCGCCGGCCATGCCGTCGCGATCGCCTCCATGCGAGCGATCGCCCCGGCAACCGAGACGACAGGCGCGTCCGGAACAGGTTGTGCAGCCGACATGGCCGTCACTATACGATCACCAGCCTCACCGCGCACCCGAGACCCCGGCCGTGACCACGTTCGGCCGGGGGCGGGTCACTGGTAGGCGAGCAGGTCCACCCGGTCTAGCTGGAGGATGTCGGTGACCAGGTTGGCGGGCAGCGGCTCGGCCAGCTCAGGCCGGATGTAGGGCACGATCCGGACGGTGAAGTCCTGGCCCGGCTGGACCAGTGCCTGCAGCCTGTCGGTGATCATGACCCGCTTGGACACCGTGGTCAGCTGGTGCTCGGGCCGGAAGTCGAAGGCCCGGCGTTCGGCTGTCGGCTCGCAGTGCCCTTCCTCGCCCGCGCAGCCGCCGTGCCCGAAGATCCAGAACGACCCGGCGTAGCTGTCGTCGTCGGTGGGGGTGTCCGGCCCGGCGTCAGGGTTGTTGATGAACAGCCGGCCCTCGAAGCTCGCCTTGGAGTGATCGACGCCGTGGAACTCCAGGTCAGCCCGGTAATACGGCTCGCCGGGCGCAGTCAGCGTCACCGTCAGCGGGTTCGCGACGAATTGTGCCATGTCCGCTCCTGGTCCTCACGCCGGGGTGGCCGAGCTGGTAGCGGCCGAGCTGGTGGCGGCCGCGTAGTCGTAGCCGAGTGCCGTCGTGCTCAGCGTATGGGCCACGGTCAGCGTCGGGAAGGGACCGAGCGGACGGTTCAGCGGCACTGACCCGACCCCCGCGCCGGGGTGGGCCAGCTGCCACAGCGCCCACAGCCGGTCGATCATCGTGTGGTGAGCCCAGAAGACCGGGTCGAAGGCGGCCAGCGGGATCTCGCTCATCGTCCCGCCGACCCAGACGTGCACCTGGTTGTGCAGATCCTCCAGCTGGACGGTGAAGTCGTCGAAATCCTTCAGCGCCAGCACTGCGGCGACCTGCCGGGCGCTGGGCAGCCCGGCCGGTCCGTGGTTCGGGCCGGTCGGCCCGGGCTGGCGGAAGGTGTGCTCGGCCTGCGGCACGTTCTCGTCGTTGAACTGGGCCGCGGGGATGCCTGAGATGGGCGCGCCGGCCAGCGGGTTAGCCGCGCCGTCGGGCAGCTTGGTCTCGGCGTACGCGGCCGGGATGCCGGCCTGAGTGGACCAGTCCCACCAGGGCAAGCTGACCGACTGGCCAGCCGGCATCTGGTCCAGCAGGTGCTGCTCGAAGTAGTACAGGTAGGCCCGGTGCCAGGGCAGGAACAACGGGCTGCCGTGCGTGCAGGAGACCGGCAACGGCAACCCGTGGATGCCGGCCCAGTACTCAAAACCCCGGTCGTCGGACAGCGCGATCATCTTGGCTAGCGCGCTGCGCAGCGCGGCGAGGTCGGCGGCCGTCAGCCCGGTGACGCTCTTGCGGTACCGGCGGACCGACAGGTTGGTCTTGCTCACGGCCAGGAGGGCAGGCGCGGCGCTGCTGGTCTCGGTCACGTTCGGCACGATACTCCGGCCTGGGCGGCCGCGCCGCGACGTCCGGACAGCTAGCCCGAGATGTCGCAATCGCTCGTTTCGGATAGCGGTTGACGGATACCGCACTGGCCGGAAAGGTGAGCCGCGGCCACCCGGGTTCTGTGGCTGGTATGGCCTAACGGTCCGGCTGTCTCGTGATCTTCCGACACGATCCCGAGACTCGGCGACGTTATGCCGCGGAACATGGACCTCGCGTCCCTGAATAGGTCCGGCGCCTGATTTTTCAGGTCGCTATCGTGCCAATCCGGCAGCGATACCGGCCTGCCGGAGGAGCCGACGACCCAGGCCGGCAGCATGTCTATGATCTCCCACGGCGGGGTGCGGCTGTGGCCGCTTGCGATTATGTCCGAAATCACCGCCCGCGACGCGGCGACGGTACCGGCAGCAATGCTGACATCGGCGCCGTTGCTCAGCAGTTTCCCGTCCCCGTAGATACGGAACACGCCCGGGTGGCCCGACGATGTCACATCGAGCCCGTGTTCATTGAAATGGTCGTGGATTTTCTTGGAGGACAGCTGGACGACGGTTGCTTCGAGGAATCTCAGGTACTGACGGTAGGCCTGTTCCCGCGTGATGCTCCCGTAGGCCCTGATGCCGGTCGCCGCCATACGCGCGGCGGGGTCACCCTGCTCCTCGGCGGCCTGCGGATCGTTGGACGGTCCAGGGCAGCGGCTGTCGTATAGCGGAGCCCCCATAAGCGCTGGCTGGTTGCCTGCCGTCACGAAGCGCACGTCGCCCCAGTCCTTCACCGGGACGAAAAGGGAATCGTCCGCCCACTCGACGAACCATTGCATGATGAGCGTCTTGTTCGCCAGGTGCCCCGGTGCGAACGAGTCTTGCACGAAGTGGTCCGCGTAGCCCTGGGCGACCCAGGCCAGGTTCGCCAGCCGCTCCGTCTCACCGGGATCCGCAGCCTCCCACGCCTTGCGCGCCAGGTCACGAGCGGCGGCATGCGCCTGCCTCCAGCGTTGCCAGGCGAACGGCGCGAAGTGGCACGCGTTTCGCGCCAGCAGGCCCCGGTAGTGGTTCACGCCCAGCGGCAACGTGAACGTGTCGATGAGCCTGGTCTCACGTGCGGCGCCGGACCCGCTTTCGTCCAGGTAAGGCGTGACCGCGCCGGCGAAGTCCGGGTTCTGGGGCCTGATCCCGAGCAATCCGCTGAGGTAGTTGAAGCTCTCCTGCCGTATCTGCTGCAAGAACGCGAACATATATCTCGCCGGTAGCGTAGTGACGGCTTCGGCGCTGGCCGCATAGTCTGCCACGGCATTGATCTCCCCGTAGCTGGCCAGACATCCGCTGCCGGGCAGGGTAACCAGCCCGATATCAGGCACGATGCGGCGGATGGTGTGCACGGTGACCTCCGTACCGCCGTCTTGCCACAGGCGCACCAGCCCGATCTGCTGCGCGACGACGTCCTGCCAGCCTGCCGTCCTGGTCGCAACGCGAACCAGGTCAACACTAGGCACATCGCCTATCAGCCGGTGTTCCCACGAGTTGAAGCCAGCCAGCACAGCCGCGCCGTGTCCCCGCCCCGGCGGCCGCAAGCCCAGATCGGGATAGACGCGCCCGCTGGTGACGGCCATGGCCCCGGCTTCAGCGTGCCGCTCCCAGAAACCACCGGTCCGCTCGATGCCCTGTGCCTGCTGGATCGCGTGGACGATCTCATGAGCAAGAACATGCAACCAGCGCGCACTGCCGCCCGGCCGCCTGGCCGGCATGAACACCCGGTGCCCGCACGTGGCCGCCGGGTAGCCGCGGGCCTGCAGGAACGCATCGGCCCGCGGGCCGGCGTGCAGGCGGATCCCGCTCAGGTCAACCGCGAAAGACCCTTCCAGGACCCTCCGCGCGCCCGGATCCAGAGGCGTTCCGGAATCACTGAGATGAACCGAAACCGGTACCGTCACGGCAGATCCCCTCACCGCAGGCAGCTCACCCGCCAGCGGCCGCTGCCCCGGCTGTTCATACGGCGTGGATGTCCCAGCCATGTCCATCTGCATGAATGGGACATTCACATCGTACGCCGCGGTACGGACGATGCCAGCGGGGCAGGCGGGACAGCAGCAGCAGACGATCCGCCGCGTTGCTGGCATGCTCGTGTCACCACTCGGAGCGTCAATGCAGCCCGTTGATGCACGTCGGAGGCCACAGTCTCGGTCAGCACGACGTCCGGCGCGTGGCCGGCCTGCTGCGGGTCCTGGGCTCGGTCCAGACCTGGCTGCGCATGCGCAAGGAGTACGGCCTCGACGGCGCCGAGTCGGGACCGCTCGTCACCTGAGCGGTCAAGATCCTGGAGCGGGAGATCCGGGCCGGGCGCCTCCCCGATCCGCCGTGCTGATGAGTTCCAGGATGCGAGCCGGAGGCACGTGCTGCTCGTAGATCCGCACGCCGAAGGGCGACAGTGCGTCTTCAATGGCGTTCACTATCGTCGGCGGCGCGACGATCATGCCACCTTCGCCCACGCCGCGGAAGTTGACGTCGGCGTCGAGCGGCACGGTCTCGAGGTGTTCGATCTCGATCCGGGGAACGTCACAGGCGGTTGGCATCAGGTAGTCCATGAACGTGGCCGACTGGAAGCTGCCGTCCTCGCCGTACGCCGATCGTTCGAGCAGCACCGCGCCGATGCCCTGCGCGATGCCGCCCCGGATCTGGCCCTCGACAACGGCGGGATTGATGAGTGCGCCGCAGTCCTCGGCCGCGACATACCGCTCCACCTTCACGATGCCGGTCTCGACGTCGACGTCGACGATCGCGCAGTGAGTGCCGCCTGACCATCCGCCGTCGCCGCCGTCGAACGTGGCCTCGACCTCGAGCTTGGTGTCCACGTCGGCGCCGAACTGTCCCGATGCCGCGCGTTCCGCGACGGCGGTTACGGCGATCGCGCTCGCGGGGTCGCCGCGCACCCAGACATTGCCGTCGGTGATCAGCAGGTCCTGCGCGCTGGCCTCCATGAGATGCGCCGCGAAATCGAGCACCTTGACCTTGAGCTGCCGGGCGCCGTGGAGCGCCACTCCTCCGGTCATGGTGGCCGATCGGCTGCCGCCGGTCAGCCCGAACGGGACGACGTCGGTGTCGCCGACTACCACGCGGACCTGCTCGAACGGCACGCCGAACTCGTCCGCGGCGATCTGGGCCAGGGTCGTCTGGTGGCTCTGGCCGTGCGGCATCTGGCCGGTGAACAGCGCGACGATGCCGTCTTCCTCGAGCCGGAGGCGCATGGACTCCAGCCCCATGGGGCCGCTGGCCCCTTCCGGCGAGCGCGGCCCCGGGGCGGCTTCGATGAACGTGGCGACGCCGATGCCGAGGTAGCGGCCTTGCGCTCGTGCCTCCGCCTGCCGGCGCCGGAACGCGGGAAAGTCCACGAGCTGGGCGACCCGCTCCAGTGACTCCTTCGACGTGACTCCCACCAGCGGGCGCCCGGTAATCATCATGGCCGGCGGATCGGTGCGCGGGGCGACGTTACGCAGCCGGATCTCGACCGGATCCAGGCCGAGATCCTTCGCGATAAGGTCCAGGACGCGTTCCCGCACGAACGTCTCGGACGCCCAGGGTCCGCGGTAGGCGACGTACGACGCCTTGTTCGTGATCGCCCCGGTTGACTCGAAACCCATGGCCGCGAGCTTGTACGGACCGGGCAGCATCGCCTGCATGATGTCCGGGACCATCGCGCCCATGCCCGGGTATGCGCCCGTGTCGATGACCATCTTCACGTCCAGCCCGAGCAGGTCGCCGTCCTTGCTGACCGCGGCCCGGACGTCGAAGCTCTCCTCCCGTGCCTGCCCCGACGCGGTGAGGTTCTCGCCTCGGTCCTCGACCCACTTGACCGGCCGGCCGAGGGCACGCGAAGCGGCCGCGGCCGCGAGTTCTTCGCGTGACGCGCCGATTTTCAGGCCGAACGAGCCGCCGATATCGCCGGCCACGACACGCACCTTGTCCTGCTCCATTCCGAGGCGCATGGCGACGGCGATCTTGGTGACGTGAACGCTTTGCGTGGCCGCATACATGGTCATGACGCCCAGGTCGGCGTCATAACTCGCGACGCAGCCGCGTCCCTCCATGGGCACGTTCTGGTGGCGGTGCACATCGATGTGGAAGTCGGTAACGAGATCGGCGCCGGCGAACGTCGCGGAGACGTCGCCGAACTCGCTGCGCGTGTGCGTGCGGGCGATGTTGTCGCCCAAGTTGGCGAACAGCGGCGGGCTGCCCGGGTCGAGCGCGAGGGCGGCATCCACGACCGGAGACAGGTCCTCATAGTCGACCTCCACCAGCTCGCAGCCGTCCTCGGCGAGGTAACGGCTCTCGGCGACGACGATCGCCACCGGGTCGCCAACAAAGCGCACCTTGTCGGTCGCGATCAGGGTGAACTCCGGGGTCGGCCCCGTCCAGCCCATGAGCGCCATCAGCGCATCGGGCCCCGGGACCGTCATCGTCTCCAGCTCCGTTCCGGTGAGCACCGCGACCACGCCGGGCAGCGTCCGCGCCGCCGAGGCATCAACCGACAGCACGCGAGCGTGAGCCATCGGCGAGCGCACGAACGCGGCGTGCAGCATCCCGGGCAGCTTGATGTCATCGACGTACCGGCCTGCGCCGGTGAGGATGCGCGGGTCCTCCGAGCGCTTGATGCTGGCGCCGGTGTAGCGCTCAGCCGCAATTGCTGCCATGGTCATTCCCTCGCTCAGCGTTCACGATTGCGCCCTGCCGATTGCGCCCTGCCGGTTACGCTGGGCGGCCAGCAGGACGCCATCGATGATGCTCTGGTAGCCAGTGCACCGGCAGATGTTGCCGGACAGCGCTTCGCGGATCTGCTGCTCGTCGGCATCAGGGTGATCGCTGAGGAACGCGGTCGCCTGCATCACGAACCCCGGCGTGCAGAAACCGCACTGGAAGCTATGCGAGTCCCACATCGCTTGCTGCAGTGGGCCCAGCCCGCCGTCCGGGGCTAGCCCCTCGATCGTTGTTACCTCACTGCCGGCGGCCTGGACCGCCAGCATCAGGCACGAGCGCACCGCCCGGCCGTCGATGATGACCGTGCACGCGCCGCAGACCCCGTGCTCGCAGCCGACATGGGTGCCGGTGAGATTGAGGTCATCCCGCAGGAAGTCCGCCAGCGTCATGCGCGCCTCAGGCGAACCCGTGCACGTCGCACCGTTGACCCTCAGGCTGATGTCCATCTGCCGTCACTGCCTCTCGCGGGCGTTGTCCGCTGCTGCTCGCAGGCCGCGGCGCACCACCACGGCCGCGACCGTCTTCCGGTAGTCCGATGACCCGTGCAGGTCGGCCGGCGGGTCGAGATCCTGGGTCGCACGGCGAGCCGCCTCATCGAACAGTTCCGCCGACGGCCTCTCGCCGACCAGCAGATTCTCCGCCGCGGCGGCCCGGACGGGCACGTCAGCAACGCCGGCGAAGGCCAGCCGGGCCTCGGTGATCACCTCGCCAGACATCACCAGTGACGCCGCCAGGCCGACCATGGCGAAGTCGCCGTGGCGCCGGGCGACCTCCTGGAAGCTAGTCCCCGTGCCCTGTCCTGCGGCCGGGAACCGCACCTCCACCAGGAGCTCGTCAGGACTGCGCGACGTCGTGAGGTAACCCTCGAACCACTGCGCCGCCGGGATCACCCGCACCCCCGACTGGCCACGCACCACGAACTCGGCATCAAGCGCCCTGGCGACGGCCGGCAACTCGGCGGCCGGATCGGCGTGCGCCAGGCTGCCTCCTATCGTGCCGCGGCTGCGGATTGCTTCATGGCCGATAAACGGCAGGGCAGCCGCCAGCAACGGCACCGCATCGGCGACGATCTCGGATTCCTCGGCCACGTACTCCCGGGTCGTGGCGCCGATCGCCACCTCGCCGTCTTCCGCCGACACCCCGGAAAGCTCGGCTATGCCGTTGACGTCGATGAGCACCTCGGGACGGGCCAGCCGCAGCGCCAGCAGCGGTATCAAGCTCTGGCCGCCGGCCAGCACGCTGGCCTCGTCACCGTGCTCAGCCAGCAAGTCGGTAGCTTCGGCGACGGTCGTAGGCGCCTCGTACTCAACAGGAGGTAGCTTCATCGGTGCGGCCCTTCGATCGGGGGCAGCTCTGCCCTAGCCCGCCAAGGCTCATTAGTTACCCTAACAACCGTGACGACGGCAACGACGATCCCCGCAGCTGCCTCTCAGGCCGCGGCCCTTCCGCCTCGCGACCGGCCCCCTTCCCGCCTGGCGACCGGCGGGCGGGTGTCAGGCTTCGGCTGGCGTGCCCGGTGCCGCCGGTGACGCCCCTGGACCTGCAGTGCCTCAATGTTCCAGGAACTTTCGTGCCATCGTCAATCGTGCACGCGAACATTCTCCGCCGGGAAGAACCTATGCAGATCTAGCCCACTCGTAGGCGTAGGCCCGGACCTCCTTCTCTCCGACCCGGACGCGTATCAGCACGCGGCGGTACAACCACGGGGCGCCCTCATACTGGTCAGCACGCCGAAGGGAAACCTCCAATCGTTCCGGCATCAGCCATAGGAGTTCACCGCTGATTTCCGAGACCGGATCGCGAAAGGAAACCGCCGGATAGTCCGTCGCATTCTCCCATCGTCCCCTCGCGGCTGCGCGTTCTGTACGGAGAACGGCCGCGCCTAGCACGCTGTCGCGAATGGGTCTTTCCAGGAGCGTTCCGTAGACGAACAGCGGCAGGTTCTCGATCTGATCGTCGCCGGTAGTCCTCATCGCAAGAGCCCTTTAGCTTGTTGGCCCGGTGAGTGGCGGCCCGAACGCCAGAGCGCACTCCCGTAACTCCGGCACCATCCGTATCAGATTATAAGGCGTGGATGTCCCAGCCATGCACATAGAACGACATGGCTGGGACATTCACATCGTAAGATTGGGAAGGCAGGCACTATCACCAGTCATGCAAGTGTGCCAAAAGCGCACGAACACCACGGGCCACAGCCCAGCCGGGCCGCTCGATCAAGATCAACTTAAGCTCAACATAATGCCGCTAAAGGGATGGGCATTGGCCGAGTCTGCCTGATGCCAGGGAGCGTTTGCGTGGTGCCGGTCGAGCTGTGTGAGCGTGAGGACGAGTTGGCGCGCGTCGATGCGCTGATTACCGCTGCGCATGCCGGTCGCGGTGGTGTGCTGCTCATCACCGGCCCGGCTGGGATCGGTAAGACCGTGCTGCTGGAAGCGGCGCGCGAGCGCGCGGGCCAGGCGGGAATGCGGGTGCTGGCCGGTCGCGGCGGAGAGCTGGAGAGCGGTTTTTCGTTCGGTGTGGCGCGGCAGCTGTTCGAGCCGCTTCTCGCCGGTGCCAGCGCGGCGGAACGGGAGGCGCTGCTGGCCGGCGCGGCCCGGCGGGCGTTGATCGCGCTCGAGGATTTTCGGGGTTCTCGGGACCAGGCCGGTGCGGTACCGCTGGAGGCGGAGAGCGAGCCGCCGCTCGCGGTAGTGCACGGCCTGTACTGGCTGGCGGTGAACGCCAGCGCGGCGGGGCCGCTTCTGGTGACCGTGGACGACGTGCACTGGGCCGATCAGGCGTCGCTGCGGTTCGTGCTCTACCTGGCCGACCGGCTGGCCGGGCTGCCACTGGCACTGGCGCTCTCCTGGCGGGCGGCTGAGCCCGGGGACGGCCCGGATCGTCTCGCCCGCCTCGAGCAGATCGCCGCGGGCGACATCGTTTCCCTGACCGCGCTCAGCCGGAGCGGTGTGCGCACGCTGCTGTCCCGGGAGTTCGGGGCCGCGCCCGCCGAACGGTTCGCCGAGGCGTGCCGCGCGGTGACCGGCGGTAATGCGTTCCTGCTGCGAGAGCTGATCCGGCAGTTGCGCGCGGACGGAATCGAGCCCAACGCCAAGGCCGCCGCCCAGGTAGCGGCCCTGGGTCCGCGATCGGTCGCCCGGGCCGTGGCGTTGCGGGTCGCGCGGCTGGGGCCGGCGGCAGGCGAGCTGGCGCGGGCGGCCGCGGTACTCGGAGACGGGTCGCAGCTGCGGCACGCTGCGACGCTGGCCGGGGTGGGCCTGGCCGAGGCCGCGGCGGCAGCGGACGGGCTGGCCGGGATCGGGGTGCTCGAGCCGGGCACGCCGCTGCGGTTCGTGCACCCGATCGTGCGCACGGCGGTGCACGACGACATTCCCCGGGCCAGCCGGGGCCTGCGTCATGCCGAGGCGGCACGGCTGCTGGCCGCCGAGGGCGCGGACCTGGACGCGGTGTGCGCGCACCTGCTCGTGTGCGAGCCGACCGGATCTGCTGAGGTGGTGGAGCGTCTGCGAGCGGCCGCGGCGCGGGCGGTCGGGCGTGGCGCGCCCGAGAGCGCGGCTGCCTATCTGCGTCGGGCCATGGCGGAGACGGCCGATGCGAGCCTGCGTGCCCGGCTGGCGCATGAGCTGGGCCGGACCGAGAAGGTGCTGGGCGACCCGGCGGCGGCCGGGCACCTGCGCGAGTCGCTGCGGCTCACCAGCGACCCGGCCATGCGGGCCGCCATCGTGCCGGACCTGGCCGAGCTGCTGATCCTGGCCGGGCAGTGGGAGGCGGGCACGACCCTTCTCAAAGAGGCGCTCGCCGACCTGGCGGATCGTGACGTGCCCTCCGGCGAACCCGCTCTGGCCGCCATTGCTCGCCTGCGGTCCTGGTGGGCGGGGCTGTCGGCCTACGACCCCCACCTGGTAGGTGAGCTGGACCACCGGCTGGGCGAGCTGCGCTCAGCGGCGCGCGGACCAGATGCCGGGTCGCGCATGCTGGCCGGACTGCTCGGGGGCGTCCTCGCCTGGCGGGGCGAACCGGAATCTGAGGTGCTGGCGCTGCTCGATCACGCGCTCGACCACGGCCGGCTTCTCGCCCGGGTCGACTCCGCCCCGTTGATGGCCGCTCAGGCCCTGTTCAGCCCGGTCATGCTGGAGCAGCTTGGGCAGGCCGAGGAGCTCGCCGGCCAGCTGCTGGCTCAGTCGCGGTCGCGGGGTTCGGTGGTCGGGCTGGTGATCGCCGGCTGCATGCACGCCGGGGTCAGCGCCCGTCGCGGTGAGCTGGTGGATACCGAGACCGATGTGCGCACGGTCATCGAGATCGCGGCCGAATACGGCATCACGTTCGCGATTCCCTCGGCCCTGTGGTACGGCGCCGATGCGCTGATCGAGCGGCCTGGGCTGGCCGACCTCGCCGCCCTGGCCGACACCGCCGCGCTGCCGCCGGATCTCGCCCGGACCGCGAGCGGGGCGCTCCTGCGCGAGGTCCGGGGGCGGCTCGCGCTGGCCGCAGGTGACCTCCGCACCGCCCGGGCCGAGCTAACGGCGGCGGCGGGCACGTACGAGACGCTGCATCTGGTGAATCCCGGCGCATCCTGCTGGCGTTCGGCGCTCGCGCTCGCGGTGGCGGCCGAGGACTCCGCCGAGGCACGACGGCTGGCCACCAGCGAACTCGAGGACGCGCGGCAGGCCGGCCTGCCGCGGCCGGCCGGGATCGCCCTGCGCATCCTCGGCATGCTCGAGGGGGGCGAGCGAGGGCTAGACGACTTGCGCGAGGCTGCCGAGCTGGCCGCGGCATCCGGCGCGCGACTCGAGCACGCGCGTGCCCTGGTCGAGCTCGGTGCGGCGCTGCGGCGCGCCAACCAGCGCACCGCCGCCCGCGAGCCGTTGCGCACCGGGCTGGACCTGGCCCACCGCTGCGGCGCGACGCGGCTCACGCAGCGGGCCAGGGACGAGCTGCTCGCGGCGGGCGCCAGACCCCGCCGGGGGGCATTGACCGGACTGGAGGCGCTGACCACGAGCGAGCGGCGGGTCGCGGAGCTAGCCGCGGCCGGCTTGAGCAACCCCGAGATCGCCCAGGCCCTGTTCGTGACGCTCAATACCGTGGAAGGCCACCTGCGCCACGTTTACCAGAAACTCTCCATCAGCTCCCGTGGCCAGCTGCCAGCCGCACTGCGCTCTGTGGTGGGAGAGGGGACGGTTCGGGAGGAGGCAGGTCGAGGAGGGGCCCAGCCCCGGCGGGCGGAAAACGGGAAACAGGAAAAACAACGGTGACGCCGTGAGGCGACCCGCCGCTCCGGCTGCGATGCTGCCCAGTGTGGACCAGCCCCAGACGGTGCGTGTCACCCTCGAGTTCGAGCACGGCTCCGACCCACCGTGCGGACGGCTGCTGGACGGCCAGGCCGTCTACCCCTTCGCCGGATGGCTGGGGCTCGCGGCGGCTCTTGAACACGTGATCGGCGTCGGCACCCTCACCCGGCGCGGCTCTCGCGCCCGCTGACGGGTAAGCCCGCCCGAATACCCCCAAATACCACGGTGCCTCCGTGGCGCGAACACCGTTATCCGCGGGCACGATCGTCCGCATCACATCGCATCGAGCAGGCCAGTTCACTGCTGATGTTCGCCGGGCGGCCAGGAGGGGCGCCGCCCGGTGGGACCCCGAGGCGGCCTGGTCATGACCAGGCCGCCTCGGGGCAGATCGTGTCCATGCGTTGTGTGCCGTTTCTATGACGCTTGTCACCGAGGCGCTACAATAATCCCATCTGGTGGTGAGCGCGGGCGCCGCGGCACCGGCCAGTAGTCGCCGGGGTGTCGTTAAACGAGCGCCTTGGCGCCAAGCCCTGTCCTCGGGTAGCCCCCCCGCCTGGGAACAGGGTCCCAATCCTTCTGCGCGGCCCAGCGATCTCGATCTCTGGAGGGCTGACGCTGCTCCCTTCAGCTGAGCTTTCATGCGATCTGCGTGATGAATTCCAGCCGGGCATGAGGTGCGATGGTGCAGACGGCACGTGGAGGAGCATGACCCAGACAGCACGTTTCCGGGAAACCCTGCGCCGGCTGGCGATGATCGACGAAGGCTTCGTCGAAGACGAAGCCGGGCTCGCGCTCGGCCCGGCCGGGACATCCGCCCTGGATCCCAAGACCGCGGCGCTACTTCAAGTAGGAGCATCGGTGACCATGGGGTCGTCGGCGGTATGCCTGCAATGGAGCGCTACCCGGGCGATGGCGGCGGGCGCGACGGAGGACGAGATCGCTGACGTGCTGGTGGCGATCGCCCCGGTGGCCGGGCTCGGCCGGATCGCCGCCGCAGCACCTGACCTGGCGATCGCGCTCGGCTATGACGTCGCGGCCGCGCTCGAGCAACTGGATCAGAACGTGTGACGAGTGAGCGCAGAGGACAGGACAGGACATGACCGACTTGCTCGCCGAGCCCGCGGCGTGCCTGGATCACGGTCACGGGAGCCGGGCCGTGCCGAATACGGTGCGTGACTCCCGTCTGATCGTGCCCCAGTTGCCCCCTCGGCACGTCTCTCGCCCTCGTCTGCTCGCGGAGCTGGATAACGCCGCGAACTCGCCGCTTACCCTGCTGTCGGCCGGCCCTGGGGCCGGCAAGACCGCGCTGCTCACCGACTGGGTCCGGAGCCGAGGCGCCAGGGTGGCCTGGCTCAACCCGACGGCCGCCGACGCCGATCCGTCGCGATTCTGGCGCCTTCTCGTGTCGGCCCTCAGGGAATGCGATGGCACGGAGCACGGCGCGGCGGTCGCGATGCCGCGGGGTACTGGCATCAACCTGGTCCAGACGCTGTTCAGCGCGGTGCCCGAGTCGGCCGCCCCGCTCGTGGTCATCATCGATGACGCGCACGTGCTCACCCACGCCGAAGTCCTGGAGGGCCTGGACAGCCTGATACGGGCCAGCCAGGCGGGACTGCGCCTGGTGCTGGCTGCGCGCAGCGACCCGCTGCTGCCGCTGCACCGCTACCGGCTCGCCGGGCAGATGCACGAGCTGCGGGCGGCGGACCTGGCCATGACCGCGGCGGAGATCCGGGAAGTGCTCGCGGTCCACCGTGTCAGCCTGGGGGAGCGGGATTTCGGCATCCTCGCGGCGCGGACCGAAGGATGGGTCACGGGGGTGCGGCTGTCCGCCATGCGGATGGAGGGCGCGGAGTATCCCGGAGACTTCGTCTCGGAACTCGCGCTTGATCCCGGCAGCATCGGTGAGTACCTGGTGGACGAGGTGCTTCGCCAGCAGCCGGAAGCGCAGCGCAGGCTGCTGATCGAGACGAGCTTCCTTGATGAGGTGACGGGACCGCTGGCCAACGCGGTCACCGGTCTGGCCGGGTGCGGGGACCTGCTCGCGGACCTCGCCCGCGAGAACTCATTCGTGATCCCCCTCGATGCCGCCCAAACCCGCTTCCGGTACCACCAGCTATTCGCGGAGATCCTCCGCTACCTGCTACAACGGCGCATGGGCCAGGCCGTGACCCGGCTGCATGAACGCGCGGCCTCCTGGTACGAAGACGGCGGCGACCTAGGCAACGCGATCTACTGGGCCGTGCGGGTCGGGGACCGGCGGCAGGTGGCCAGGCTCCTGGCGCGGGGCGGATTCGTGCACGCCTTCGTGCACCGGCAGGATCTGTCCGGTCTGGGCCTGCGCGACCTGCTGCCGCTGCGCTTGCCCGACGGTGCGAATGCCGCCGACGCGGCCGGGTTCGCCGTGGCCAATGCCGTGATCGAGACGGTCTTCGCCGACGGCGACGCGGCCGCACTGGGACTCAAGCGCGTGCCCGTAGTGAAATCGGACGAGGCCCTGGCCGATGCGGACTTGCTTGTAGCCTCTGACCTGGTCGAACTCGTCCTCGGACAGAAGGCCTGCGACCTGCGGGCGGTGGACACGGCCGCGAATCGCCTCCTGGGCCGGAGCGGCGACGCATCTGCGCCGGTCATGCCCGGGGTGCGGGCGGCCGTGCTGCTGGCGCAGGCGAGCACCCATGTGTGGCACGGCAGGCACGAGGACGTGGGCTCGCTGCTGGACGAGGCACGAGCAAGGGCGGAACGAGACGGACTGCCCGGTCTGGAACTCGAGGCGCTCAGCATGATGGCGTTCGTGGAGACCTACTGGGCCCGGATGAACCGCGCGGAAGAAGCGGCGCAGCGCGCCCATGCCCTCGCCCAGCAAAGGGGCCTGACCGAACCGGCGGTCCTTGAGCTTGCGGCCGCGCTTCGTTCCGTGACAGCAGGTGACCTCGGCGGCCGTGCCCGGGCCTTGCAGCGGATCCTGCTGCCCGACGCCGTCGGCTCGGATCCTGTCCTGACGCTGGCCCTGGTGCTCGGGCAGGCCAGTATCCTGCTGGCCTGCGGCCAGGTGAACGAGGCCCGGATCATGCTGCGCGAGGCTGGCCGCCATATCCCGCCGGTGCTGGCCGTTCAGCGTGACGCCATGCTGGCGGATATCGAAACCTCCCTGGGGCGGCCGCATGCGGCGCTCCGGCTGTTGCACGGCTACCGGGCCAGCGACTTCGCCACCGTGACCGCGATGCCGCGGGCGCGCGCCCACCTCGCGCTCAAAGACCTGCGCAGCGCGCAGGACTGCGTCCGCAACGTGCTGGCCACCGCCAGCACGCAGACGGGCCGCTTCACCCTCGTGGAAGCGCTGCTCTGCGGTGCGCGGATCGCGCAGCTGAGCGAGGATCCCGGGCGCACCCTGGAGATGCTCATCTGGGCCATCGAGATGGCCAGGAAAGAGATCATCCTGCCCTTCCTGCAGCTGCAGGACGTATTCGCCGACCTGCTGGCCCGGCACCCTGCCGTCGCGGCCCAGTGGCCCGTGCCCCGCACCGATCCGCAGCCGGAACTGGCCGCCGAGCCTGCTCCGGCGGTCCAGGCCGGATTGCCGGACCCGCTCACCCAGCGCGAGCTGACCATCCTGCGTTTCCTCGCCACGAGCATGTCGACCATGGAGATCGCCGACGAGCTGTGCCTGTCGGTGAACACGGTCAAGACGCACCTGGCCGCCATCTACCGCAAGCTTCCTGCCAGCCGCCGCCGTGATGCGGTGCTGCGCGCCCGTGAGCTCGAGCTGATCTGACGCACGCCGGGTCACCCCCGGGAGGGTGATGACGTGAGCGCCACCGGCGGACACGCTGGCGAGATGCATGAACCAGCGGCTCAGGCTACTGCCATCCCGGAGACGCCGAAGAGCAACCAGCGGCTCGCCATCCTGCTGGCGATGGCGATGTTTGTACTCGTGGTCGACACGTCACTGATGAACGTGTCGATTTCAGCGGTCGTCCGGGACATCGGCACCACCGTCAGCGGGGTCCAGTCGGCCATCGCGCTCGAAGCGCTGGTCTCCGCCGCGTTCATCCTGATCGGCAGCAAGGTCGGTGACCTGATCGGGCGGAAGCTGGCCTACATCCTGGGCTTGCTGGGTTATGCCGTCGGCGCCCTGGCGATGGCCTTCGCCCAGAGCCTGACCGCGATCATCGTGTTCTGGGCCGTGGTGGGCGGACTCGGCGCTTCGCTCCTGCTGCCCGCCATGCAGTCCCTGATTCACGGCAACTTCCAAGGTGCCGCGCAGAAGCGGGCCTACGCTCTGGTCGGGGCGTCAGCCGCGATCGCCGCCGCCGTCGGGCCGCTGCTCGGCGGCTTCGTCACCACCTACCTGTCGTGGCGCGTCGGGTTTCTCTTCGAGGTCGCCGTAATCGCGGTCGTACTGTCCGGCATCAGGCTCGTGCATGACGTCCCCTACACCGGCTCCCGGCGGGTTGACGTGGTTGGCGCGATCCTGTCCGTCCTGGCCATGGGCGGCATCGTGCTGGGCATCCTGGTCTGGCAGGAAGGCGGCGAATCCGTTGTCGCCGTCCTGGCCATCGGCGCGGCCGCGCTCGTCTTGCTGGTTTATTGGATCAGGCGGCAGAAGCGCCAGGGCAAACCGACGCTTCTCGACCCGGAACTGTTCAAGTCCAGGGTCTTCGAGTCCGGCGTTACCGGTCAGATGCTCCAGCAGGTCGCCTTGGGCGGCACGATGATCGTCCTGCCGATCTACTTGCAAATGGTGCTGGAGTACAACGCGCTGAAGGCGGGCCTGTCCCTCGCGCCGCTCTCGCTCACCATGTTCGCGGTGGCGGTCGTGGCCGGCCGGAGGGCGGCCAGGCGCCGCCCGAGCGGCATCATCCGGCTGGGGTTCGCCATCTTGACGATCGG
The DNA here is from genome assembly GCA_963841585.1 of uncultured Actinomycetes bacterium. Lineage (GTDB taxonomy): Bacteria > Actinomycetota > Actinomycetes > Streptosporangiales > Streptosporangiaceae > Palsa-504. The sequence goes on along the minus strand of CAWJDK010000012.1, from coordinate 116,197 downwards.
GCTGACCCTGCTGATCCCGATCGTGCCCCGGGCAGACTCCGGCTGGTGGCTGCTGGTTCCGCTGATGATCGCCGGGTGCGGGCTAGGCCTGCTGGTGTCCCAGCTGAACAACTACACGCTCGCCCCGATCTCCGATGAACGGGTGAGCGAGGCCGCGGGCGTGAATTCGGCCGCGGGCTCGTTCGGACTGTCGTTCGGGCTGGCGTTCGCCGGCGCCATCATGCTGGCCACGCTCTCCCTCGGCTTTACCAGCATGGCCACCTCGAGCACCGTGCTCTCTCCGGCCGAGCAGCAGCAGGTCTCGCACGCGCTGGAGGCTGACGCCCAGATAATGAGCAACACGCAGCTCGAGGAGCAGCTCGCCAGCCACCCCGAGAGAACTCAGGATGAGATCATCCGGATTAATACGAGTGCGAGGCACCTAGCCCTTCAGGTGGCCCTCCTCATTCCGATTCTCGCCGGCGGGCTGGGGCTGCTCAACTCGCTCCGCATGGTGCGCCTCCCCGACCCCGAGCCTTCCGGCACCGCCGAAAGCATGGTCCTGGGCTTATCCTCGGCTGACCCTGGGCGAGCGGCGTGCGGTCGGCTGCGACCTCTGGTGCTCCTGCGTTCCCGGATATTCCTGTGACCGCCGGATCCCGGGCCCGCCACCTGGCCCGCCCGTTCATGTTCTGGTACGGACGGTGCTGGAGCGGGTGGCCACTATCTGCACGGCGATGCCGGCTCCCACCAGCAGCGCGGCCCCCAGCAGCTGCGTGGGTGCCGGCAGCTGGCGGAGCATGACGGCGGCAAGCAGCGTCGCGGTGAGGGGTTCGCACAGCGACAGCACCGCCGTCCGGGTGGCTCCGATGCGCCGCAGGCCAGCCAGGAACAGCAGCGGAGCGGCCGCGCTGGCCAGAGCGCCCTCGAACAGGAGCAGCCCGGTAAGGCCGAAGTCGGTGACGGGTGCCAGCACGGTCGACGGCCGGGTCACAGCCGTCATCGCGCCGAGCCCGGCCGCGCCGGTCGCCACGATCAGGAATGCCGCCGTGCTGTCGCCGATCTCGCCCCACCCGCCGCGGCCGAGCAGAATGTAGCCCGCGTGCAGGACGGCAGCCAGCAGGGCTAGGAGCAGCCCGGCCGCGGGAGCCGAGACCGACGGATCCGGCCGCATCAGCAGTACCAGCCCGATGATGGCCACCACCGCCAGGCCCAGCCCGGCCACGCCTGCCGGAGACCGGCCGGATGCCGCCTCCCAGGCCGCGACGAAGAGCGGGTAGCAGCCAAAAGCGGCCACCGCGACAGCCACCGGCAGCTGGGCGAACGCCTCGAACAACGTCAGGTTCAGGCCGAGCCCGGCCATCGCCGCCAGTGCCAGGCGGATGGCGGCCGTCCGGCGCATCTGTCCGATGGCGGCCAGGGCGCCTGGCCGCAGCCGGGTGGCCAGCCAGCCGCCGAGTACCAGCACCCCGGCCGAGGCCCGCCAGAACCCGAACGTGGCCGGGTCCAGGCCTTTGTGGTACGCGACCCGCGCCACCGGCCCGTCCAGCGCGAACGCGATGGCGGACCCCACGATAAGGGTCGCCCCGACTGCGGTCGGCGGCCATTTTCTCCCGGCGGCTCGCCGGAAACGCCGGCCTCCTGCCGTTGCCCGCTGCATGCTGATGATCCCCCGTCACTCCGGCGTCAGGAGACCGGCATCCACCTCGGCCGGCTCCTGCCCGCGCTCACAACCTCGGAGGCCGTGCGCCCGGCCGTGATACGCACGAGAAGCGCCGAACTCGATCATCAAGCGGTCACGCTGGCTTGCTGTGCACGGCCGTGTGGATTACTTGTGCAGAACGACGCCGAGCCTGTGCGTGCCGGGAGAAATACTGGGGATTGTGCTGCCCTGCGGTGCACATGACAGGGCGCTCACCTGGGAGATTGCGACCCGGGGCCTGTGCATAAAGGAAGAATCTGTAATTGTCCACACGCCACACGGTGACGATTAATAAATAAGCCGAACGTTTATCGTAAGTAAATACAGTCGTGATTCTGGGCCGGGACCGTCGTTTAATGAAAACCCAGACGGTGAGCCCAGGGCACTTTCACAAGGGGAGGGCAAGCCGCGACAGCGGCACGCGTGCACCGGGGCGAACAGGCGCTTGCTGATGGCAGGCCGCGATTCTTGTGCCTGCCGGTATCAGCCCGGCATGACCGTATATGCCGTCGAGACAGCGCCCGTAGCCCGCACGTCCGGGAGCGCGTAGCGCCCCCGGTACCTCACCCCCGTGTACGTGCCTGGCCTCGGAAAGGTCATCCGCCGCTATACGGTGCTCGCCGCTGGCTCAATGGGAGAGGGGCCCGGTATGAAAATCAAGATCCGGCCGAACGATCCTGACATGCTCCAAGAGCCCAACTGGCATCAGATGGATGGCTGGCTGGCCGAAATCCGGGACGATGACCACGCCCGGCCGGCCAGCGATGACGATGCCCAGCCCGCGGACGGCGGTGATCCCCGGCCGGAAGCCACGGCCGGGCAGGAAGCCACGGCCGAGCCAAGACCCACGGCCGAGCCAAGACCCACGGCCGAGCCAGGAGCCACGGCTGAGCCTGGCCCGGCTGAGGCTCCTGCCCCAGCTGCCGATACCGTGCGGCCTGTGATCGGCGATGAGTTGCGGGTCCCGATCATGTGGTGCGAGATGGGGTCGTGCATCTCCTGGTGTTCCGATCCCGCGGCGCTGGGCGAGGCCGACGCGCGGGCCCGCGCGATCAGCGCCGGCTGGCGCGTCGACGCCCTGGGCCGGCTGGCCTGTCCGCAATGCCAGCAGACCGATCCGAGCTTCTGGGCGACCAGTCAGGTCGTCCCATGGGACCGGCATACGGCCGTCGCCCGGGCCGCCGCCGCGTGCGGCGCAAATACCGCCGGCCCGCCGGCCCCTCCGTACCCGCGGCGGGGGTCTTGACCGCCGTCCGGGCCGTCCGCGACCTGCGGACGGCTCCCGTCAGGCCGGCTAGGCAGTTGGAGCCCGACGGCCCGGGACCGTCCATCGGCAGCACCGCCAGCCACTGGCTGATTCTCGCCGCGGAGATGGCGGGCCTGGTGAACGACGGCCGGCCGTCATCACCGCATCCGGCCCGGACAGCCTGTGAATTCCCGCTGCGGATGGCCACCTGCACGCTCAGCGGACAGGCGCGCTCGGTTCGTGCCGCGCGGGACTTCACCGTCGCTACCCTGCGCCGGTGGTGCACGACGCACAGCAGCCAGGACATTACGGTCGTCGTGTCTGAGCTGGTGACTAACGCGCTGCGGCACGCTTTGCCCGAAGTCGGCCTCCTCACTGGGCCGCCAGGACAGATGCACCTCGGCCTGCTGGAGTACGGGCCCTGGCTGCTGTGCGCGGTCGCCGACCCGAGCCAGGCGGCGCCGGTGCGGCGCCGCTCCGGTTCCCTGGCCGAGACCGGGCGCGGGCTGCAGATGATCGGCGCGCTCAGCGACCTGTGGGGCTACACCGAGCCCAGCGATGCCGGGAAGATCGTGTGGGCCATGTTCACCGCACGGCATGCAGCGCGCGCCCGGGCCCGGTTCCGGCCTCGCCCGGCCACCTCCGGAGCCTGATCGTATTGCTCCTTTGGCTTATTGAGGAACTGGAACGGCTATTAGTCAGGGACCACCGGCAAGATGGACGGTTGACGGGCCCGCGCGGCACCGGGGGGTGACGCCGCGCGGACCGCGTCCGCCTGACCTCACTGGGGCATGAGCCAGGCAGACACCGGCCGGAGGGTCCAGAGCGCGCTCAGATTAGGGCAGCTCGCGCTTGGGGGGTTGAGACCGCGAGCCGGGCGCGCAACAACCTCAGGCTGGTCCAGGCTTAGATGGCACCCATATGACCACCCCGGGCGTCACTCGAAACCGGATGTGTCGCCTGCCCCGCGGCGTATGATCTCGGGCTCGGGTTGGGAGAAGTCGATCACCGTTGTCGGCTCGGTGCCGCACTCGCCCGAGTCGATTACCGCGTCCACTTCGTGGTCGAGCTCCTCGACGATCTCCCACCCCTGGGTCATGGGCTCGTCATGGCCGGGCAGCAGCAGGGTGCTCGAGACGAGTGGCTCGCCGAGCTCGGCGAGCAGCGCCTGCGGGACCACGTGCCGCGGGATCCGCACCCCGACGGTCTTCTTCCTCGGGTGCTGCAGGATACGCGGCACCTCCTTGGTCGCGGGCAGGATGAAGGTGTAACTGCCGGGGGTGGCTGCCTTGATCGCCCGGAACACCGGGTTGGGCACGTGGATGAACTGGCCTAGCTGGGCGAAGTCCTGGCACACCAGCGTGAGGTGATGCCGGTCGCCGAGGCCGCGGATCGACCTGATCCTGGCCATGCCGTCCCGGTTGCCGAGCTGGCACCCCAACGCGTAGCAGGAGTCCGTCGGGTAGGCGATCACGCCACCGGCCCGCACGATATCGGCGACCTGGATGATCGCGCGCCGCTGCGGGTTGGCCGGATGGATGTCGAAGTACCTGGCCATGCGATGAGCTTAGAGGCATCACCCCGCGGTGCGGTCGGCATACGGGTTGGTACGGTGGCCGTCGCGAGCGGCGTCAGGGACACGGCGGCCAACCTGCGCCGCGAGCCTGAGCCGCCAGCCTGAGCCGCCAGCCTGAGCCGCCAGCCTGAGCAGCGCCCCTGGTGCTCCTGCGCTCGCTGAACGCTCACGTGACCGGTGTCCCCTGCCAGCCGTCCGGTCCGGCCCGCGGGATACGGCGTGGATGTCCCAGCCATGTCGCTCCAGCTGCATGAATGGGACATTCACATCGTATGATCTGGTACGGGCGGTGCCGGAGTGACGGAAGTTCGCCCTCGCGTCCGCCTTGTGCCCCACCGCGACGGCAGGCAAGCGGCATGCCTATTGTTGGGGTGTGCTGAGCGGACCGCGCTTGCGCCAGGTGGCCCTGGTGGCACACGACTGCGCCCAGGTGGCTGGCCAGCTGCACCAGGCCTTCGGCTGGCCGCCGCCCTTTCACGATCCGGGAGTGGGACAGTTCGGCCTGACCAACGCGGTGTTCGCGGCCGGCGACACGTTCGTTGAGGTCGTGGCTCCCGCCCAGCCCGGTACGACCGCTGGCCGGTACCTCGAGCGGCGGGGCGGTGACGGCGGGTACATGGCGATATTCCAGGTCCCGGACCTGGCGGCGGCCCGCCGCAGAGTCGCCAGCCTGGGAGTACGGGTGGTCTGGACCGCCGACCTGCCCGACATCGCCGCGACCCACCTCCATCCCGGCGATGTCCCCGGCGCCATCGTGTCCCTGGACTGGGCGGCCCCGGAGCAATCGTGGCGGTGGGCGGGCCCGTCGTGGACGGGGCGGGTTCCCGACCATGCCCCCGGAGGCGTAACCGGGCTGACGATCGAGGTCAGCGACCCGCCCGCCGCGGCCCGGCGCTGGGCGGCGGTGCTCGGGATCTCCGCTGCCGACAGCGGGGACACCGTAGTGGTAGAGCTGCCGGATCAGGGCCAGCGGCTGCGGTTCGTGCCAGCCCGGGGCGGCCGCGGCGAGGGGATCACCGAGATGACCATCGCCGGACTGCCGGTGAAGGGGGCGGGGGAGATGGGTGGGGGGCCATGGGTGATCGGCGGGGTTCGCTTCGCCGGCGAGGAGGAATGAGATGAGCGCGCTCGAGACCGGGACCGAGGATCTGCGCGCCGAGATCGACGGCGGCGTCGCGGTGATCACCATGAACCGGCCGGATCGGCGGAACGCCTTCTCTCCGGCTATGGTTTCCGCCCTGGGTGCGGTCCTGGCCCGGGTGGAGACCGACGAAGCGGTCGGCTGCATCGTGCTCACCGGAGCGGGCGGCGCTTTCTGCGCTGGCGGCGACGTCAAGAGCATGGCCGCCCCGGCGGCGGATCGCGGGAACGGCGCCGGCCCGTCACTCGACGCTCGCATCCACCGCCAGCGGCTGAACCAGCGGGCCACCAGCGGTCGCCTGTGGAGCATGCCCAAGCCGACCATCGCCGCCATCGGCGGGCCCGCGGCCGGCGCTGGCCTGTCTCTGGCGCTGGCCTGCGATCTGCGCTACGCGGTACCTGGGGCCGTGCTGACCACTGCCTTCGCCAAGGTCGGATTCGCCGGGGACTACGGCGGGACATGGTTCCTTACCCGGCTGGTGGGCAGCGGCAGAGCCAAAGAGCTCTACTACTTCTCCGAACGGCTGAGCGTCGAGGAAGCCCAGCGGCTCGGGATCGTCAACGCCATCTTCCCGCCGGCCGACTTCGAGCGGGAGGTCATGGACCGTGCTCGCCGGCTGGCGCAAGGGCCGTCGATCGCTTACCGCTACATGAAGGAGAACCTGAACCGGGCCGTATCCGGCGAGCTGGGTGAGTGCATGGATCTGGAAGTGACCCACCATGTGCATACCGGGCTCACCGAGGATCATCGCGAAGCCGCTCGAGCCTTCACGGAAAAACGCGAACCGCATTTCCGCGGCCGGTAGCCCCAGCCCGCGTACCGGATTGACCCGTCGCCGCAGGCATCGACTTGTCGGCCCTGGCCGTCGGCTAAGCAACGGCTGGCCACCATACCCGGGTGATGACCGGCCGGGGCGGTGCCGGGCAGGCTTGGCTCATGAACCTGGAGGGTTTGAGCGGCCTGATGAACCGGATCATCGCGTGGGCAGACCGCGTGCAGCGCGAGCACGGCGTGTTCGGGTTCCCTTACGCGGTGGTGAAGAAGTACGGCGACGATGCGGGCGGCCGGCAGGCGGCGCTCATCACCTATTACGGGTTCCTGAGCATCTTCCCGCTGCTGCTGCTCGGGGTGGCGATACTGTCCCGGGTGCTGGCCGATCATCAGGATCTGCGTGAGCGGCTGATCGCCGCGATCGTCCCGGAGGCGCTGCGATCCACGGTCGAGCACTCGCTGGTCGCCGTGCCGACGTCGGCCGTCCCGTTCGTGGTCGGCCTGATCGGTTTGCTGTTCTCCGGCACTGGCGTTGTGTTCTCCGCCTACCAGACGCTGAACAATGTCGCGGCGGTCCGCTATCGCTTCCGGGCCGGTTTCTTCTCGCGGTACGTCCGCGTGTTCGTGGTGCTGGCGATACTGATGCTCGGGGCGCTGGCCGCCGGTGCGTTTACGGTGGTGGCCACGGCGCTGCCCGGCCAGCCCGGGGTGCAACGGGCGGCCGCGGTGCTCGGATCGGCAGTGGTCGTCTTCGCGGTGTTGCTGCTGGGCGCCAAGTTGCTGCTCGCACGGCACGCGCCGGTCCGGGCCTTGTGGCCGGGAGCGGTCTTGGGCGCGGTGGTGGTGACGATCGTGCTCAACGTCGGCCCGCACCTGCTGGCCAGGCTGGTGGCCAAGGCGGGGCCCGTCTACGGCAGCTTCGCCACCGTGGCGGGCATGTTCGCGCTGCTGTACCTGGTCGGCCAGGCGCTGGTCTATGCGGCCGAAGTCGCGGCCGTCCGCTATGCCCGGCTGTGGCCGCGCGCCCTGGACCTGAACCATCCAACCGCGGCCGACGCCCGCGCGCTGGCCCTGCTGGCCCGCGAGCAGGAACGCATCCCCGCCGCTCGCATCGAGTTCCACCTCGCCGAACGGGATTCCCCGCCGCTACCGGACGGTTCCCCGCCAGCCCGTGGCGGCCCAGGATAGCCGTCTTAGGCGTTCAGGGTGAGTACGATCCGGCCCCGGAGCCCGCCGTCGGCGACCCGCTGATGGGCCGCGGCCACCTGTTCCAGTGGGAGGGTTCCGGCTACCCGCGGCGTCAGCCGGCCGGCGTCGACGAGTGCGGCGAGCTCGGCCAGCCGCGGCCCGTCGGTGTGGATCCACACGTTGTGCACGCGCGTGCCGCGCAAGGCGGCGGTCGACGCCTCGGCAGGTGCCACGCTGCGGGGCGCGGACGCGACCGCGTCGCTATCGGGGACGACAAGTGCACACCGCCCGCGGCGCCTACGACCAGATGGTCCCCGGCACGTAGTGGTGGCGGCGCCGGAAGCCGCCTGGTCCGGGCTCAGGTCTCCGGGTCGGGATCTGCGTCCGGGACCTCGAGTTCGGGGTCCAGCCCGCCTTCCCGGTGCTTTTCCGATGCCCGCATCACGGCCCGCATCTTGGCGAATTCGGCGGTGTGCGACAAGTCTGACTCGCTGCCAAGGTGGTCATCGGCGTCTCCCGGCGCCGGTGTGTGGTCTCTCATGGCCAGATCCTCCTCCAGAAGCCGAATTCCAGGCCCAGCACGGTTCGGGAACCTGACGGCGCAACCGCCCAGTCTAGTGGTGAAACCGGAACCGCGCTGGTCGCCAGCGACGCTCAGCGACCGGCTCGTACCGCCGGCGGTCACGGGATGTATCAGCCCCGGCGGACGGGCCTCCGTCATGTATATGCATGGTCGATACGGGGTGGCGAAGACATATGAGCAGAAGCCAGCAAAAGGCCGATCCGAAGCTCTGCTGGAATTGCGGCCAGCGGGGAGTCCCTGGTATCGGCAGCCGGATGACCTGTCCCGAGTGTGAGGTGACGTGGATGCCCTGGGCTTCGGCGCCCGCGGCCGTCCAGGTCTGCTGAAATCGTTGCGTATCCTGCCGCACCCGGGCCTGCCGCAGCGCTGCCCCGCTATGACGGCAGGTTACTGTGTGCGCCACGGGGATCAGGCGCATACTGCGGCTATGGCAGCGTGGAAGGACGTGGAGCAGGCGGAGCCGGAGTTCGCGGCGCGGGTGCGGCGGCTGTTCGACGCGGGCAGGCACAAGACGATCGCGACATTGCGGGCCGACGGCTCGCCGCGGATCTCGGGCATCGAGTGCGAGTTCGCTGACGGGGAGCTCAGGTTCGGGTCGATGCCGGGGGCGCGCAAGGGGGCGGATTTGCGGCGTGATCCGAGGTTCGCCCTGCACGGCCCGTCGTTTCACCCGCAGGAAGGTCACGAGGCTGAGTGGCCGGGCGAGGCGAAGATCGCCGGGCGAGTGGTCGTGACCGGGGCGGCCGGCGAGGGGTCACCTGATGGGGATCTGTTTGCCGCCGACATCTCCGAGATCGTCATCACCCGGCTGAACCCGGAGGCGACGTTGCTGGTCGTCGAGTCGTGGACGCCGCAACGGGGTCTTCGCGCGGTGGAACGCGAATGACGAGGCCCCAGGCGGGCACGGCCCGCCTGGGGCGGTTGCCGATCCGCGTCCCGGGCAGCTGGCTAAGATCAGGCTGATGCTCACTGTGAACCATCTCGTCACCTCCGGCACGTTCTCCCTCGACGGCGGCACCTGGGACGTGGACAACAACGTCTGGCTGCTCGGCGACGACGCCGAATGCGTGGTCATCGACGCCCCGCACGACGCGGACGCGATCCTGGCCGCCGTCGGGCCGCGCCGGCTCACCGCTATCTTGTGCACCCACGCTCACGACGACCATATCGACGCCGCCGCTGCCCTGGCCGAGGCCACCCGCGCGCCGATCTGGCTGCACCCCGCCGACCGCGAGCTCTGGAATCAGACCTACCCGGGCCGGGCCCCGGACCGGGACCTGGCCGACGGGCAGACGATGACCATCGCCGGCGCCGCGCTCACGGTGCTGCACACGCCCGGGCATTCGCGCGGCGCCGTATGCTTCCACCTGCCCGGCCCGGGCTGGCTGTTCAGCGGCGATACCTTGTTCGCAGGCGGCCCGGGCGCGACCGGGCGTTCCTTTTCCGACTTCGGCACGATCATCGACTCGATCCGCGACCGGCTGCTGGTCATCGACCCGGACACGATCGTCCACACCGGTCACGGGCCGGACACCACTATCGGCGCCGAACGGCCGCACCTGCAGGAATGGATCGTCCGCGGCCACTGACCGGTCCCGCGGGCACTGACCGGCGCAGCCTGACCAGTAACTGAAGCCGAATCAGCCGGGAATGCGGCCGTGTCCGTCTAGCGGACAGCTATGCGACATTGCGGATCGACCGGCCGTTCGGCCATCGTGGCGCGCCGCCGAGCGCTCGCGTGCACTGGTGAGCAATCCTGTTCTTATGGCACCTGGCTGCTATGTCCGCATGGCGGACATAGCCGGTAAGTCTCATTTGAGCATGCAGCTGATGTTGGCCCTTGACACCTGCCGGAGAAACAGCCACGCTTCCGACAAGCTCATGTGACCGTTTAACGGACAATGGTCCGCGATACCGAACCCCTTCGGAGCACCAGGCCTCCTGACATAGCGGCTCGGTTACAGGATGTCGCTGGGCTGCTGATCTGGTTATTTTCCTTGTTCCGGCCGTGTCGGTGCGCGTTCTGGCGGCGTTGGTCCGCAATAATAAATGAAAGGTTTGATGCCGCTGGCGAGGGTGGGATGATGGCCCGGATGCTGACCCAGGTGCCGTTGCCGCTGCTGCCCGGGGACGCGGCGGAGATCGCCCCGGGCGTGGGCATGGTGACCGGCCCGGACGGCAGCGGGGTGATGTGGGTGCATGGGCTGGCCACGTTCGCGTGGGATGCGGGGGATGAGGCCGGGCGGCGGCTGGCGGCGGTGCAGATGTGGAAGCTGAAGGCCGCGACCCAGGCGCAGGTCGCGGAGGCGTTCGGGGTGATCCCGGTGAGCGTGTGGCGGTGGGAGAAAGCTTGGCGGCCGGCGGGGTCGCGGGCCTGGTCCCGGACCGCAAGGGCCCGCGGCGGGCCTCGAAGCTGACCCCCGCCGTGGTGGCGCGGATCCGGGAACTGGACGGGCAGGGCCTGGGCAAGGCCAGGATCGCCGCCGCGACCGGGGTGTCGGAATCGTCGGTCCGTAATGTGCTGCGCCCGGCCGGGGGCGATCGTCCCGGACAGGGCGCTGTCGCTGGGCCGGCCGATGATCCAGCTGCGGCCGGGGAGGAGACCGCGGGCGGGCAGCAGGAGACGCTGCCGGTGCTGCCTGACCCGGTGGCGCGGGACGGCGAGCGGGTGCTGGCCCGGTTCGGGCTGCTGGGCGAAGGCGCCGCCCCGGTGTTCACGCCCGGTGCCCGCTATCCGCTGGCCGGGCTGCTGCTGGCGCTGCCCGCGCTGGAGGCCACCGGGCTGCTGGAGTGCGCCCGGGCCACCTACGGCCGGGTGCGGAACGGGTTTTACGGGCTGGAGGTGATGCTGGTCGTGCTGGTGTTCCTGGCGCTGCTGCGGGAGCCGCGGGCCGAGGGCGCGACCCGGGTCTCGCCGGCCGCGCTGGGCCGGGTGCCCGGCCTGGACCGGGCGCCGGAGGTCAAGACGATCCGCCGCAAGCTCGCCGGGCTGGCAGGGGCCGGGAAAGCCGCGGAGCTGATCATGGCGCTGGCCCGCCATCACGCCGCCATCCGGCCGGCCGCGCTCGGGTTCCTCTACGCCGGCGGGCACGCCCGCGCGTACTTCGGCACCCGCGATGTGCAGAAAATACACGTGGCCCGGCTGAAGTTCCCCGGCCCGGCGACCGAGGAGACCTGGGTCACCGACGCCGCCGGCGACCCGGTGTTCATGGTCATCGCCGAGCCGTCCCAGTCACTGGCCGGGCAGCTGCGCGGCCTGCTCCCGCAGCTGCGCCAGGTCGCGGGGGAAGGACGGCGGGTGACGGTGTGCTTCGACCGGGGCGGCTGGTCACCGGCGCTGTTCGCCGACATCACCGGCGCGGGGTTCGACCTGCTCACCTACCGCAAAGGCCCGGTCGCCGACCTGCCCGGCTCCGCGTTCACCACGGTCGCCTGCACCGATGACCGCGGCCGCAGCCACGAGTACGAGCTAGCCGACACCACGGTCGCGCTGGAGATCGGCGAGGGCCCGCACAAGGGCGAGCACGTCACGCTGCGGCAGGTCACCCGCCGCGAGCCCGCCTCCGGCGGGTCCGTCCGGCAGGTGCACACCCTGACTTCCCGCACGGACGTGCCCGCCGGTGAGGTGTGCTGGCGGATGAGCTCACGGTGGCGGGAGGAGAACTACTTCCGTTACGCCCGCACCCATTTCGCCCTCGACGCGCTCGACTCCTACGCCGCGGTCCCCGACGACCCGGACCGGCTGGTGCCCAGCCCGGCGAAGAAAGCCGCCGCCGCGCGGGTGCGCCGGGCTGAGGCCGCGATCGGCGCGGCCGAAGCCAGCCGGGACGCCAGCCTGCTCAAGCTGCGCAGCCCCGCCCCCGGCCACGCCGCGCTCCTGACTAACCAGCAGGTTAACGAGCTCAACGCCCCCGTCCGGGCTGCCTATGACGAGCTGGAAGCGGCCGAGGCAGCCGCCGCGGCCATCCCCGCCCGGGTCCGGCTCGGTGACCTTGCCCCGGACATGGTCCGGCTGGACGCCGAGACCAAGCAGATCACCCACGCCATCCGGATGGCGGCCTATAACGCCGAGACCATCCTCGCCCGCGCCCTGGACGGGCACTACGCCCGCGCCCGCGACGAGGCATACGCCCTCATCCGCGAGGCCCTGGCCACCTCCGGCGACATCCACCCCGTCCCCGGCCAGCTGCTCATCCGGCTCGACCCGCTCACCGCCCCCCGGCGCACCCAGGCGCTGGCCGCCCTCTGCGACCAGCTCAACCAGGCCGGATGCACCTATCCCGGCACCGATCTGCTCCTGCGCTACGAGGTCAAGCTCCATTCCGGCCCTGCATGATCTTTTGCCCTATGTCCGGAGTCCTGAGCACTGTCTGCCGTCTCAGAGTGGAGGTTCATACGAAGGCGGGCCCGGCTGATCGTGCCGTCGGCCGAACCTCACCAGGGCGTGCATGTCGAGCTGCAGGACGTCTCCAAGTCCTTCGGCGGCACGCACGCCCTGGAGGGCGTCAGTCTTGCCATCGGCCACGGGTCGATTCATGCCCTGGTCGGCGAGAACGGCGCAGGCAAGTCGACTCTCGGGAAGATCATCGCCGGGGTCCACCTGCCGGATCACGGCCAGCTCCTGCTGGCGGGCGAGCCGGTCCGGTTCCGTTCGCCCCGGGACGCCATCTCCCGCGGCGTCATCCTGATCGCGCAGGAGCTGGCCACCGTCCCGTCGCTGACCGTCGCCGAGAATGTCTTCCTCGGCGTCGAGCCGCGCCGCGCCGGCTTCCAGAACCGGCGTGATCTGCGCCGGCGCTACACCGAACTCGCTGCGTCCGTGGGGTTCGAGCTGGACGGCGATAGCCACGTCGGCAGTTTGCGGACGACCGACCAGCAGAAGGTCGAGATCATGCGCGCGCTGTGCCGCCAGGCCCAGCTGATCGTGATGGACGAGCCGACGGCCGCGCTGTCCCGGGCGGATGCGAAGGCGCTGCACGTGGTCATCCGCCAAATGCTGGCGATCGTGATCGCGCTGGGGGTTGTGCTATCGCGGACGATCGCGGGCCGGTACATGTACGCAGCGGGCAGCAACGCCGAGGCGGCGCGACTAGCCGGCGTCCGGGTGCAGCTGATCAAGCTGACCACGTTCGTGATCAGCGGCGGGGCCGCCGCCCTCGGCGGCATCATCGACGCGTCCCGGGTGCTCAGCGCGCAGGCCTCGAACGGCGAAACTGCGCTGACGTTCACCGTGCTGGCGGGCATCGTGGTCGGCGGCACCAGCATCCTGGGCGGCGAGGGTGCCATCTGGCGGACCGTCGTCGGCACGCTGTTCATCGCGCTGATCGGCAACGGTTTCGTGCTCCTCGGCCTCAACCCGCTGTACCAGCAGATCACCCTGGGCGGCATCCTGCTCATAGCGGTGGGCGCCGACGCCTGGTCCCGCCTGCGGACCAGCTAGGGCGCGTCCCGGCGCGCAGTAGTCACCTGCCCTTATCGCGGTCCCCGCCCCTGTGCGGGACCGAATCACAATCCGATCCTCTACCGCCTGCCACTCGTGTGTCGTCACCTTCGAAGGGTGAATTCCCGGCTATTTCTCGGCCTCTCGGGCCCCAGACTCCTGACATGGAGTGAAATTCGGTGTGATGTGGATAACTCGAAGAGGTTCAGATCGAGCTGCAGCCGCCACGTTTCCCAAGGTCACAAGCTTAAAGGTGTTGCAGCTTTACATAATTACCTTGCATCTATTTTCACCGCTCCGGGCGTGACGACATGGAGAGATATGTCGGGAAACACCAGAAAGAACCAGGTCACCAGACTCGTGACACTGCGTCACCAGTCGACTATGTCAGGAGCCCTGGGCCCTTAGAAATGAGCTTGGCCATCTGATTTCGCGGTCGATCGTTCATGATGAATTCGTGAACCGTTTACTAATAGTCCCGATGCCTATGGCGAGCCGCCCAGCGGGGAGCCCGGGGCGGGTTCCGCAACGACGCCCTAGTCGCCTATATCCAGACCAGCCAGCACGAGGCCGGTTGCCCGACGGCAACTGGCTAACCGCAGGCCAACACCCAATGCCATTTAGAAGAGCTTGTTTTGGCGGTCTGTCGTGGATGCGGGCGCCCGATCTCGGTGACTGTGCGTGATCACTGGGACGGGGCGGGCGGCTGGTAACGATCTTGCGGCGGCGGCGTGTCAGGCGTGAGAGCATGGCGAAGCTCCGCTAGCTGTCAGGGTTTGTGTCGAACATCCTGATAGGCCAGGGAGCTTCGCCTGGTCAGTCTGGCATAACGGGGTGCCTGCCGGCCAGCGTCGGCGAGCCGGGCGGGCAGGCGGGGCTTGAGCTGCTCGGGCGGGTGGGCATGGTCGCTGTCGGGGTCGCGGACCTGGCGTCCCCGGCCCGGAAGGGCCTGGGGAAAGATGGCCGGACGGCGCTGGTGGCGGCAGGCGCGGGGCCGGTCCGGACCGGGGATCTGGTGGTGTTCTGCAAGCCGGTCGCGGTCGCGGCGGCGGTAGTCCGCCGCGACGGCCGGGTGCAGGCCGCCGGCCATCCCGCTGATCACGTGCGGCTGGGGGTGGCCGAGGAGCGGCTGGACGCGCTGTGCGGCGAGCCCGGCATCATCGATAAGGTCGCGGCCGGCGCCACTCTGGAAGGCCGGGTAAAGGGCACCGCGCGGCGGGCGATGACGGCCGCGCTGACGATCCGGCTGGTGCTGCTGATGACCTTGATGCCCGGCTCGTGCTACGCGGAGGCGATCGCCGCGCTGCTGGGCGACCTGCCGCTGGTGCCGTGGCACCGGCCGTACCGGGTGCCCACTGACGCGGTGGCCTGCACCTGGCGGGACGCGGCAGGCCCGGCGCCGCTGGAGCAGCTGCGGGACCGGGCGCTGGCCGGCATCGACGCCGAGCACCGCGAGCACGGCTACCGCGCGGTGACCGTGGGGGATCTGGACGTGGGCTCGATCGACGGCTCGCTGACCCGGGTGCCGGACACGCCAGAGAACCGGGACGCGTTCGGGTCCGCGGGCACCGCCGACGGGTCCGCGCCCTACCCGCAGGTCCGGGAGCTGCGTTGCTCGGTCGCCTCCACCCGCGCCACCGTGGGCGTGGTCACCGGGCCGTCCGGCGCCGGCGGCGGCCGGGACAAGGGCGAGGCCGAGCAGAAGCTGCTGGACGGCGCGCTGGCCAGATACCCGGCCATCTTCACCCCGGACCGGATATGGGTAATGGATCGCAACTTTCCCGGCGTGCCGCGGATCAAGGCCATGCTCGCCGCCGGGACGCACGTGCTGATCCGGATCAAGGACGGCATTACGCTCACCCGCACCGGGGACTTCCTGCCCGACGGGTCCTATCCCGCACTCATCTGCGGCGGCGGCCAGCAACTGGCCATCCGGGTGATCGAATACCAGGTCAGCGTCGCCGGGCACGACAGCCCGGAGCTGTTCTGCCTCATCACCGATCTGGACGACTGGCAGGCCTACCCGGCCGGGATGCTCGCGGAGGCCTACCACTGGCGGTGGATCGGCTCCGAGACCACCCTGAAAGAGGCCAAGTCCGCGATCCGGGAATCCGGGCCATCTGCCGGGCCGATGCTCCGCTCCGCAACCCCGCAGCTGATCGCCCAGGAACACGCCGCCTGGGTCATCTCCGCCGAGCTGTCCCGCGCCATGGCGCGGGACGCCGCCGCGGTCGCCGCTCCGGCCCGCAAGGGCCGCCGCGCCGGGCTGCCCGTCCACCCGCGGGAAATCTCGTTCACCGCCGCCCGCCGCGCCATCATCGCCACCACCCAGTCCGGCGCGGCCGCCGCCAGCTTGCCTGCGGGCCTGATCAGCGCGAACCGGGCCCGCATCCTGGCCAGCCTGGCCCGGTGCCGGATCACCGTGGACCGGAACCGGCACCGCGACCGCAAGACCAAGGCCCGGCTCGGCTTCCCGCACGGCGGCCCGCGCATCCCCACGCTCACCGCACCCGCCCAGATCAGCGTCTGCGGCACCGCAGCCTGACCCCGCACCCGTCACGATCCTGCCCAGCCACGCGCACGCCGACCGTGGAACCGGCCGCCGACCCGGAGCGCCGTCCGGGACATCGCCCTGAGCTCACCCAGTGTCACCATGGCCGATCCGCGCCAGTACAGGCACCCTCAACCGTAAACATGCTCTTCTAAATGGCATTGGGCCAACACCCCTGGGAACATTGTGCTCTTCGCTTCCTGAGGACATTCCTGACCGCTGATCCCCGCCCCGTCACCCAGGCCCGGCTCCCTGGATACGGCGTGGATGTCCCAGTCATGTCGCTGGAGCTGCATGAATGGGACATCCACGCCATAAGAGCCTGGTACGCACGGTGCCGCAGTGACGGAAGTGGGCGCCCGGCCTGGATCGCAAGCTGACCCACGCCCCGGGCTCAGCTTCCTGCGTAGCGTTGCAGGAACAGCGCCTCGGTCAGGGCCATCGCCGCTATCTCGGCCGGATCCACGCTCTCGTTGGGGGCGTGGATGTTAGCCAGCGGCTCTTCGACGCCCAGCAAGATGAGCTCGGCGTCGAGGTAGCTGTCGGCGAGCACGTTGCACAGCGGGATCGCGCCGCCTTCCCCCAACGTCACCATCGGCCGGCCGTAGGCCTCGTCCATGGCCGCGGCGATGGCCTGGTAGGCAGGTCCGCCGGTTCTCGCCTGGAATCCCGATCCGGCCGATTCGATGTCAGCCGTCACCCGCACCCCCCACGGGGCCACCGCGTGAAGGTGGCTGACCAGCGCCCGGGCGGCGTCGCCGGCCTGCGTCCCGGGCGGGACGCGCAGGTTCAGCCGGGCGCTCGCGCGCGGCGCTATGGCCGCCGCCGACCCGAGCACCGGCGGGCAGTCGATGCCGCAGATCGTGACCGCCGGGCGCGACCAGACCATGTCCGGCACCGTTCCGCCGCCGAGCAGCGACACGCCATCGAGGACGCCCGCGTCCGCCCGGAACGTTTCGGGCGTCCAGGGCGCGCCCGGCCAGACCTGGGTGTTATCCAGCCCGCGGACTGTGGTGTTGCCGTGCGCGTCGCGCAGCGTGGCCAGCATCGCGACCAGCGCCGCCAGCGCGTCGGGAGCCGCTCCGCCGAACGTGCCCGAGTGCAGCTCCGACGCCAGTGCCTCCACGTGGACGATAACGTCGGCCACGCCGCGCAGGCTCACCGTGACGGCCGGGTGGCCCACGGCCGCGTTCCCGGCGTCGCCGACCAGGATCGCATCGGCGCGCAACAGGTCGGCGTGGCCCGGCACCCAGTCCTCAAGGGCCCCGGTGGTCTCCTCGGACCCCTCCACGATCAGCTTCAGGTTGACCGGCACCGCCTCGCCGAGGGCGCGCAGCGCGGTCAGGTGCATCATGATGTTGCCCTTGCAGTCGGCCGCGCCGCGGCCATACCAGCGCCCGCCCGCCTCGGTCAGCTCGAACGGCGGCGTCCGCCAGTCGGCCTCGTTCAGTGGCGGCTGGACGTCGTAATGGGCGTAGAGCAGCACGGTCGGCGCGTCCGGATCCGGGCCCGGCCGACTGCCGAGCACGGCCTGGCTCCCGTCCGCCATCTCCGCCAGCCGGGCGTCGGAAAACCCCGCACCGGCAAAGGCGTCCCGCACCCACTGCGCCGCGCGGACGCATTCGTCCGGCGGAAACAGGCGGGGATCGGCCACCGACCGGATGGCCACGAGCTCCGCCAGTTCGGGTCGTACCTGACTCATCAGTTTCGCGATGCGTTCACGAAGGTCCATGGCTCCTCGCCGGGACTGGCCTAACCCGCAGGGTGGTCGATGCTGTCCGGCGGCAGGTCGCGGACCTGCCGCCGGGTGATGCTGAGCCGGATGCCGTCGTCGAACCCGGCCACCTGAGCGGCCGGGATGGCGACGTCCTTGCGACCCCACACCGGCCCCTCGCTGATCAGCACGTGGGTAACCTGACCGCTGCCCGGGTCGATGCGGAGAGCACGCAGGTGGCCGATGTCACCATCGGTGGCGTGCACGTGCTCGCCGCGGTGCTCCTCTACCTCGCCCGTCGGGATGACGTCGATGGTCTCCTGTTCCGGGATCCGCGGGATCGCGCTGCCGTCCAGGGGCGGCTCGTCCGCGCCACGCCAGCCGGGCGGAAGCAGCTGGACCGGGCCGGGGGAGCCGGGCACGAACTCGGCCAGGGTCTCCTCGGCGGCCGGCAGGTTCTTGAACTCCGCCTCGGTGCAGCCGAGCCGGAGCAGCTTCGGCGAGGCAGCGGTGAGATCGACGAGGTCGAGCGGCACCAGCCGGGCCAGGCCCTGCCGGCCCTCCGGCTCGACCACGAGATGGGTCACCGTGCGGGCGGCTGGGTCGACGACCACGGCCAGCACCTCGCCGTGGTACCCGTCGCTACCTACAGCGTCGCTTCCTATGACGAGCGTTATCACCAGGCAGCCTCCTCGTACCCAGGACCTGACGCCCCCTACCTTGCCATCGGACGCGTCCCGCAGCCAGCCGCCGCCCGCGAGATCCTGCCTGGCCCCGCGGGCCCACCGCTAGTTGACATCGCCTGAGCAGCCACATTGCAATGATGAGGTGGCCGACAGCATGCGCGATGAGGATGCCGATGTCATCGTGTCCGGCCGCGAACCACGGAGACGGTCGCTGCGACCGGTCGGCCTGGTCTGGCTGCTCGTCGGCGTACAGGCCGCCGCGCTGGCCGTCTCGGTCGCGGTCGCCGTGCACTATCGCACCGAGACCAGCAGGCTCGGTCTCGGCGTCCCGCAGGCGACCAGCCTGTCGGCGTCCCCCATGCCCCAGGTGACCAGTGCGGTGCTGCGCCTGCCCGCGAGCGGAGGCGTGGCCGGCACGGTGGTGATTACCGCCGGTGTCCTGCCCGGCGCTGTCCGGGCGCAGTTCACGGTGTCCGCCGTCATCACAGGGGGGACGCCGGGCACTGTTTATGACCTGATCGGCAGCGATTGCACGACCGCGGACCCGCGGCCCGACGAGGTGTGGGCGACCGGGCTGACCGGCGCGGACGGCACTGCCGACCTGGCCGGCTATGCCTGGACCGGCGCCGTGGCCGACCGGTACTGGATGGCCCTGGACCCGTCACCTCTCAGCCGTCCGCCGGGCCTGCACGGGCAATTCGCCCAGGGCCAGGCAGCGTCGTTTCCGGCCGGCCAGGTGCCGTGTGCTTTAACGTCGGGGTTACGGGCCTTGCCATCCGCCGCCAGCAACGTAGCCGCCGTGGCCGAGTACGCGGCGCGGGGTACCCGCTAGCGGCGGCAGGCGGGGTCACCGCACCGGGCCAGTGACCCCGCCCGGTCTCAGCGATTGACGTCAGGGTCGCTGACGTAACGCTGGTAGGCCTCCTTCAGCTCGGGCGAACCCGGCGGCTCCATGTAGTCGCGGATCGTTCCGAGCTGAAACTGGCAGAAGTCCAGCGCTTCCTGCTCCCTGGCGCGCAGCGTCCGGCGGTGCGGTAGTTTCGCGGCGTTGCAGGCTATGTCCGCGTTGCGCATCGCCTCGTGCACCGCACGGCGGATGGTGATGTTCAGCGCGCGCATCTGCCGGTCGCTGATGAATCCCTCCCCGCTGCCCGGGTTGTCCGGGTCGAAGCCCCAGCACCCGTGGAACGTCTGCAGCGCGTTACGAACGGCCTGCGCCACGACCCAGGTCCGGAACTGCTTATGGCTGAGCTCTCCGTTGCCACGCTCGATGACGGCCAGCAGGTCGGCGGTTGTCACGGACGCGCTCGTTTCTCCGGGTGAAGAGCCCGGCCTTCCGCCGTGGACCCTAAGCAGCTTGGCGAGAGACCCCGCCGACACGGGGGAGAGGGGATCTCGGCGGGGTGCTCTCGGGCGCATACCCGGTGCGGCCAAGACGGCAAGGCACCGGAGGTAACCAGTCAGAATAATCGGCCATGAACCTGGACTTTTACTGGAACCTACCTTTAGGTAACATCCTTATCGACTGCAGCAGACCTGAGTATTTACTGAAGAAACGCTCCAGGGCTGACATCTCCGGAGTATCCAGGTCCCGGTGCCGCCGCCCGGTCCAGGCTTAGTCGAGTCCGTCGCGGTCGGCCCATTCCAGCAGGGTGTCCAGCCGGTAGGCCGAGTCGTCGATGCCCCGGTGCAGGTCGCCGAGCCTGGCGAACCGGTCCGGCACGGTGGCGATGGTGAACTCGCGCGGATCCACGTCGTCGATCTCATCCCAGCTGATGGGAGTGGAGACGATGGCCTCCGGCACCCCGCGCACCGAGTACGCGCTGGCGATGGTGTGATCGCGGGCGTTCTGGTTGTAGTCGACGAACAACATGGCGGGGTCGCGGTCCTTGCGCCACCAGGTCGTCGTGACGGCATCCGGCGCGCGGCGTTCGACCTCGCGGGCGAAGGCGTGCGCGGCCCGGCGCACCTCGGCGAAGCCCCACTGCGGCTCGATCCGGACGTAGACGTGCAGGCCGTTGCCGCCCGAGGTCTTCGGCCACCCGGTCGCGCCGAGCTCGCCGAGGATTTCCTGCACGACGCGGGCGATCCGGCGCACGGTGCCGAACTCGCAGCGCGGCATGGGATCCAGGTCAATGCGCCACTCATCGGGCCGTTCGGTATCGGCCCGGCGGGAGTTCCACGGATGGAACTCCACGGTGGACATCTGCACCGCCCAGATCACGGCGGCCAGCTCGGTCACGCACAGCTCGTCGGCGTGCCGGCCGTAGCGGGGGAAGTGCACCCGCACCGTCTCCAGCCACGGCGGCGCACCGTGCGGGACCCGCTTCTGGTGCACCTTCTCCCCGGCGACCCCGGACGGGAACCGGTGCATCATGCACGGCCGCTCCCGCAGCGCGCGCACGATGCCATCCCCGACCGACAGGTAGTAACGGACCAGGTCCAGCTTGGTCTCCCCGCGGGCCGGGAAGTACACCCGGTCCGGATTGGAGATCCGCACCGACCGGCTCCCGACCTCAACCTCCACCCCATCTGCGGCCATGACAGAAAGCTAACCCTCCGCCCGGGCCCGCGCGCCCCGCGCCCCCGCGCCGCCGCCACCGCGTCCCCCGCCCCGCCGCCACCGCCCCGCCGCCCCCGCGTCCCCCGCCCCGCCGCCACCGCGGGCACCGCATCTTATGAAGAAGTCCTGGCCGCTGCGAGTGGTCGCTGTGGCTGTGGTGGCTCCTGATCCGGTCCGGCGGCCACGGCCCCGCCGTTTATACGGCGTGAATGTCCCAGCCATGTCGCTCCAGCTGCATGAATGGGACATTCACATCGTATGCCGCGGTACGGACGATGCCGGACGAGATTAATTGCTGGGGTGCCGCACGGTGCAGTTGATATCCGGGTTCACGCCCGTGTAATTGAGCGGGCCGGCGAGAATTGTTACCACGATCGTGCTTGCGCTGCTGCACCCGATGGATCCCTTGAAATCCCCGCGCTGACCGGCAGCGATACCGCCGATGACCAGCCAGATGGCAAGAATCACCGATCCGATGTGCATCTGGGCCTCCAATGTATTAAACGTAAAGAAGGCAGTAACGATTGCTGGCCAACACTGGTATACGCGAGGAAGCATACCCGGGTAATGCGATACCCAGTCAG
Source organism: uncultured Actinomycetes bacterium (assembly GCA_963841585.1). Classification (GTDB taxonomy): domain Bacteria; phylum Actinomycetota; class Actinomycetes; order Streptosporangiales; family Streptosporangiaceae; genus Palsa-504. The sequence continues at coordinate 94,473 of CAWJDK010000012.1, read as the reverse complement.
GTGCAATGTCTTTTCCAGGAATCTGGAAGAGCGGCGAGTCAGCGACCGGGGAAGATGTCTCCGGCCTGGTACACGGAAGTCCCGCCGAGGACGGTGGCCAGGACGCCGATCCCCGGGATCTGCTCGGGTTCCGCCTCGAGCGGGTTCTTGTCCAGGACGACGAAGTCGGCGAGCTTGCCCGGCTCGAGCGAGCCGATCTCGCCGTCCCGGTGGCAGGCGAAGGCGGCCCGGGTCGTGTACAGGGCGAGCGCGTCCCGGGCGGGCAGCCGTTCGGCCGGGCCGAGCAGGCGGCCGTCGCCGGTGCGGCGCAGGATGGCATCGCGGATCCCGATCCGGGGGTCGGCGGTGATGACCGGGGCGTCGGAGGACCCCGCCACGGTGATGCCGGCACGCTGCCAGGAGGCGAAGGAGTAGAGCTGGTCGCTGCGATCACCGAACGCCGCGGCGAACCCGTCGCCCAGCGCGGACAGGAATCCGGGCTGGCTCGCCACGACGATCCCGAGCGCCGCGGCCCGGGCCGTCAGCGGCGGGTACATCGCGCCGCCATGCTCGATACGGTGCCGGCGCGGGTTGCCCGCGCCTGGGGTCAGGATCGCGGCGTAGGCGTCCAGCACGATCTCGATCGCCCGGTCCCCCTGAGCATGGATGCAGACCTGGAGACCGCGGGCGTCGAGGTCACGGACCATCTCGGTTAGCTCGTCGCGCTCGAAGTACAAGATGCCCGAGCCGTGTGGCGGGACCGGGTAGGTTCCGTGGATGGCCGCGGTCCGGCTGCTCATCCCGCCGTCGGCCCAGATCTTCACGGCCTCGGTGGCCAGCTGGCCGGAATGACGGCCCGGCCGGACGGCGCCAACCTGGTCGTGCACGACCAGGCCGTAGATCCGCTGGCTGAGCAGGCCGCCCGCGTCCGCCTCGGCGAACGCGGCGAAGGTATCGCGGCGCATGTCGGCGTCGCACGCCGCCGTCAGGCCGAACGCCGCCAGCCGCCGGCCCGCCGCCTGGATCAGCCCGCCGTCCGCGCCGGCGCCCATCCGGGCGATGTCCCGGTGAAGGTTCTGCGCGAACAGCTCGAACATCGGCGCCTCGTACACCACCCCGTCGAGCCGGCCCTGGCTGTCCCGGCCGAACGCGCCCCCGGGAGGGTCGGGCTGCCCGTCGGCAAATCCCGCCTCCCTTAGCGCGGCCGTGTTCAGCACGCAGGCGTGCAGCGACGTGTGGTACAGCACGGCCGGGCGGCCGGGCACGGCCTGGTCCAGCTCCGTGCGCGTCGGGTGCCGGGCCTCACGGAGCTTGTACTCCGCGTACCCGCCCCCAGTGACCCAGGAGCCGTCAGGAGTCCGTTCGGCGGCCTGTTTGAGCCGGGCCTGGATGGCCGCGATATCGGGCGCGGCCGGCTGGCTGCAGTCGGCCGCGGCCGCGAGGTAGCCGATATCGGCGACATGGCAGTGCGCGTCTATCAGGCCCGGGATGACGGTCGCCCCGCCGAGCCGAACCACTTCAGCGCCGGGCGCGGCCGCGCGGACCACCTCGGCCGGGCCGATCTCCGCGATCCGGCCGTCGCGGATCAGCATGCTGTCGGCAGGTCCGGCCTCCGCCGCCATCGTGACGAAAACAGCGTCCTCAACGACCAGCTCCATGTCCGCGCCTCCCGGTCCGAGGGTACCGCCGCCCGGACCGGTCAGCCGGCGGTCATCTGGCTGACCTTGAACACCGGGAAGCCGAGGAACTGGTGCATGACGTCGGCCACCCGCTGCAGCCTGGTCACGTCGACCGCGCCCAGCGGGTAGGAATCGAGCGCCATGACCGCGGCCTGCACCTTAGTCAGGCCGAACGGGGCTGGCAGCGCCTCCATGGCCTGCTCCACCGCGAGCCGGCTCGTGTTCGCGATCCGCTGGCCTTGCTCGAACGCGGCGCGGAATTCCGCGAGCGTCTCCGGATGCAGCGCGGCCCACTGCCGGGTGACGGCGCAGCCCTGGACCGGGAACGCGTCGGTCGCGCCCTGATCCAGGTCCGCGAGCTGGGTGATGCCCATCGACAGCTCCGCCTGGCTGGCGAACGGCTCGGGCAGCACGGCCGCCGTGATCTTCCTGGCCTTGAGCATCGCGGCCATCCTGGGCAGCGGGTAGTACGCGAAGTGCGCTCCGGACACGTTCAGCCCGTGGTCGGCCAGCGCGGAGGCGGCCAGGAGGTACAGGATGTTCCCCGGCGCGTTGACACCGATGGTCTTGCCCTCCAGGTTGGCCAGCGTCCGGACGCCCGAGCCTGGCATCACGTACAGGCCCTGGGCGCCCGGTTCCATGACCGATCCTTCGGCGAAGATATCCAGGTTGGCGGCCACCATGGGATCGCCGGCCGAGGACGGCCTCTTGCCCAGGTCGTAGTTCTCCTGGGCCTGGATGTAGCTGACGTAGTTGCCGCAGGAGATGTCGACGCGGTTGTGCGGCAGACCCAGCGCCTGGGCGTTGATGACCGTCGCGGAGCTAACGGCCGGGACGAAGGTGACGTGCAGGCCGTGCGTCGTGAACAGGCCCTCGTGCATGGCGACGAAGAAACCGGCGGAATCGACGGCGGGCACCACTGCGACGTTGAGGTCGGCCTGCTCGATGCCGGGCGTGGCGGCGTTCCCGCCGCCGGAGAGCCTGGGCACGAACAGGATCGCCAGGACGACGACGGCCGCGACGGCGCCGAGTATCTCGACGGCCCGGACTGCCCGCGTGAACCTGCGTGGCATCGTCGGTTCCTTTCTTCCTCACGGCCGGGTCTTCCTCACGGCCGGGTCTTCCTCAGGCCCGGTCTTCCTCAGGCCCGGTCTTCCTCAGGGCCGGATCTCCCCCGGCCGCAAGCGGCACCGGTCTTGTCCGGTCGGACGGGCCCTGCACCAGCGATTCGCCGGGTTGACTGGTGGCCGTTTCTTGGCGCTGGCCCGCAGAGCGCGGGTACTATGCGCGCCTGCTTCCGGGTCCCGGCGACGTAATGAACTGCCCGGTGCCGCTTGCGAGAAAAATGTTGCTGCAAATTGCAGTGAGAGACATCGGTCAGCTGACCGATATTTGAGAACGACAGCGAGACGCCAGACGTCCGCGTCGCACGACGGCCCGGCCGCAGCCCCGCGAATACGACGTGGATGTCCCAGCCATGTCGCTGGAGCAGCATGAATGGGACATTCACGCCTTATGTCCTGGTACGGGTGATGCCACAGTGACGGAAGTCCGCCTTATCCGCCGCGCGGCGTCTCCCGGAGGGCATCTAACTGGCCGGCATCACGATCCGCCCCACCCGGACCTCCTGGAACGCCATGAACCCCGGATCCAGCGCGTTCTAACGCCATGAAAGCCCGGTTTCATGGCGCCCGGTGCCGCGGTGCCCGGTGCGCGGTGCCCGGTGCGCGGTGCCCGCCGGCCGGGCTTGCGGTCGGCCGGGCTCAGGTCCCCAGGTGGTCGCGGTAGAGCCGGCCGAGCGCCTCCCAGTGCCGGGCTTCCGCTCCGGCGTCGTAGGTTGGGTTGTCGGTAACCGCGAACCCGTGCCGGGCGGGATAGAACTCGATGGTGTGCTCGACTCCGGCATCGGTGAGCGCGCCATCCAGCAGCCCGGCCTGCTCGGTGGTGAACGAGCCGTCCTCGATCGCGCCGGCCACGTAGACCGTGGCGGTGATCCGGTTCGCCGCCAGGTGCGGGCTCGACGGGTCGCCGGCCACGGCCAGCCGGCCGCCGTGGAACGAGGCCGCCGCGGCGATTGTGCGGCCGAGCCCGCTCGCCGCGATCAGCGACATGCGCCCGCCCAGGCAGTATCCGGTGGTGCCGATCGCCGGTCCGCTCACTTCGGGCCGCGCCATCAGGAAGTCCGCGTAGGCGCCGGCGTCGTCGATGATCGCGTCATTGGTGAGCGGGCCGACCAGGCCGCCCATCCGGGCCCGTTCCTGCGGGTCGGTGAACAGGGTGGCCACGTCGAACGGGGCCCACTCGCCGGCGCGGTAGTAGATGTCCGGGATCAGCACGACGTAGCCCAGGCCGGCCAGATGGTCGCCCATCCGGCCGAACGTCTCCCGCACTCCGCCGGCGTCCGGGAAGACCAGCACCCCCGGCCACGGCCCGTCCCCGTCCGGGACGTGCAGCGTCCCGCGGCTGTGACCGTCGGGCGTGCGAATCTGGACATCCAGCCGTCCCGCCATAAGCGCACCCTATAGGAGGATCGTCTGGTGACGGTGTGGCGCGACGACCTCGGGCACCCGGTGGAGCTGACCGGCTCGGCGCGGCGGGTGGTCTCCCTCGTACCCTCGCTGACCGAGGCGGTAGCGGTCTCGGCACCAGGCCTGCTGGTAGGGGCCACCGACTGGTGTACCCACCCGGCCGATCTTGCGGTGACCCGGGTCAGGGGGACCAAGAATCCCGAACGGGCGGCGATCATCGCCCTCGCGCCTGACCTTGTCATCGCCAACCGGGAGGAGAACCGGAAGCTGGACGTCACCCGGCTACGGGAGGCGGGCCTGGCCGTCTGGGTGACCGTGATCGAGTCGGTGCCCGAGGCGATGGCGTCGCTGCGGCGGTTGCTTACCGGGCCGCTGGGCCTCGACGTGCCAGCCTGGCTGACGGCCGCCGAGCGAGCCTGGGCCGGACCCGCGCCCCGGCCCTGGCTGCCCTCGCGCCGGGTGGCGGTGCCGGTCTGGCGCGACCCGTGGATGGTGGTCGGCGCGCGCACCTTCACCGGCGACGTGCTGGCGCGGCTCGGCCTGGACAACGTGTTCGGCGCGGGCCCGGACCGCTATCCGCACGTCCCGGCCGAACAGATCCGGACGGCAGCGCCCGACCTGATCCTGCTACCCGACGAGCCCTACCCGTTCAGCGCCGGCGACGGCCCGGAAGAGTTCCCCGCCCAGCGCGTCGTCCTCCTCGCCGGCCGCCTGCTGACCTGGTACGGCCCCTCGCTCGCCACCGCCCGTACCGACCTGCTCCGCGTCATCGGGTAACAGCCCCGGCCGGCGTCCAGCCCGGATCCCGGCCGAACCAGCCCGCGAGCCGGTCGTATACCGGCGCGTCATCAGGAACCGGCGCAGGGCGTCGCCAGCCCCGACTGGTCGGCGTCGATGGCCGCGATCAACCCGGCCGTCTGGCCCAGGGCGCGTTCCAGCAACGCGATAGTGTCAGCATCCGAGGTCATGACCCCGTATTATCCCGCAGGGCGCGGCGCATCTCGTCGAGGTCGGGGGTGATGACGACGCACAGGCCGGGCCGTTCGCAGCCGTCCTGGCGTACGGCGATCAGCGAGACGCCCTCCCAGGTCCGCTGCGTGCTGAACTCATAGCCGGGGAACTCGGCGGCAAGCTCGCTCAGCATCGCGTATTCGCTGATCATGGTCATCAGCTAAAGTACGGATCCGTACTTTAGGGTCATGCCGGATACTGTAACCCTGTGGCCGAAACCAGGCAAGCAGGGACGCTGGCCCGTACGCACGAGGGCCAACCCGGGCTGCCCCGGGGCCGGAGTCACCTGCCGCCGCCGGCCGTCAGCGCGTCGCAGCGGGAGCGGCTGCTGCGGTCGGTGATCGCCGCCGTGTCCGAGCGCGGCTACCCGGTCGTCACCGTCGCCGACATCGTGCGACGCGCCCGGGTATCCCGGAAGGCCTTCTACGCCCACTTCTCCAACAAGGAGGAGTGCTTCCTGACCGCGACGGGCGAGGGCCGGGGGCTCATGATCGAGCGTATAGTCTCCGAGACCCGCACCCTGCCCGCCGGGGCCAGCAGTGAGGACCTGCTCCGCGCCGCGTGCCGGGGATACCTTGCGTTCCTCGCCGACGAGCCCGCCTTCGCCCGGGTCTTCTACATCCACATGCCGGCCGCGGGCGGCCGGGCGGTCAGCCGGCTCGACGCCGCCACCCGCCATTTCGCCGCGCTGAATCGAAGATGGCACGAGCACTCGCGTGAGCGGCATCCGGACTGGCCGGCTGTCCCGCCCGAGGCCTACCTCGCGCTCGCCGGGGCCTCCGCCGAACTGGTCCGGTCCATGGTCCACGCGGACCGGATCGATGACCTGCCGGAGCTCGAGGACACCCTCGTGGCGCTCCACCTCGCGGTCCTCGCGGGCCGTCCGTGGCCGCCGGGCACCTGATGACGGGCTCCTGCCCGAAGCACATGGTCCTGGGCCCGTGCGGCGGGGTGCGAGCCGACGGCAGCTGCGAGGTCGTCCCGGATCCGTGCGTGTTCCCGGTCCCGGCCCGGTGGGCCGATCCCGTGACGCCAGTCCCGCTGGACACGGTGCCCCTGATCCTGACCGATTTCAGTTCCGAGCCCTACTCGGTGCGGATGCTCGGGACAGTGGCGAAGACGCTGGCGCCCTCCAGCGACGCCGTCCTGGTCGGGGAGCACCAGGACCGGCCCGACTTCCCGCCCGCGCTGCTGGCGTCGATGCTGCAGGAGGCCGGCGTCCGGCCGTGGATGACGCTCGCCTGCCGGGACCGGAACCGGATCGTGCTCGAGCAGGAACTGTCCGGCCTGCGCCACCTGGGAGTCGACGCCGTCCTGTGCGTCACCGGCGATGCGCGGGCCTACGACGTCCGGCCGGACGTGACGCAGGTCTTCGACCTCGACGGGCCGCGGCTGGCCGCGCTCGCCGCGTCTGTCGGGATCTGCGCGGCCGTCGCTGAGACCCCGTCCGCACCACCCCGGCGGCTGCGTCCGTTCCGGCTGGCCCAGAAGCAGCGCGCCGGGGCGGCGGTTGCGGTGCTCAACCATGACACGGTCGCGTCGGTGACCAGCTTCATGGCGGACGCCGAACGGGCCGGGGTAACCGTCCCCGTCATCGCCTCGGTCCCCATCTTCACCGACGATCCGTCGGCGGCCGCGCTCAGCGGACTGCCCGGCCTGGAACTCGATCCGGACGTCGTCCGCCGCGTACTGGACGATCCGGATCCGGTCGCGGCCGGCATCGCGGCCGCGGCTCGTGAGGCCCGCGCGCTCCTGACCATCCCCGGCGTGGCCGGCGTGAACATCTCCGGGTCGGCGTCGGCCCGGGGTTACGAATTCGCGGCGCAGGTCAAGGCCGAGTTGGCGATGCGGATCCGGGAAGAACGCAATCATGGCCGGTGACGTGAGGGAGATCATGCTGTCGTCTGAGTTCGAGTACCGGCGCGTGGACGTCGGGGACGTCACCATCAACTGCGCGGTCGCGGGGACGGGATCGCCCGTGCTCCTGCTGCACGGCTATCCGCAGAACCACCTCATGTGGCGCCAGGTCGCCCCCGCCCTCGCCCGTGACCACACGGTCGTGCTCGCCGACCTGCGCGGCTACGGCGACTCGGGCAAGCCCGACCCGGACGCCGCCGGGGACGTGTACTCCAAGCGGTCCATGGCCCGCGATCAGCTGGGTCTCATGCGCCAGCTCGGCTTCGCGCAGTTCCAGCTGGTCGGCCACGACCGCGGCGCCCGGGTCTCGCACCGGCTGACGCTGGACCACCCGGAGGCCGTCACCAGGCTGGCCGTCCTCGACATCGTGCCGACCCGGCACGTCCTAAACCACGTCAACCGGGACATGGCCTCGGCGTACTACCACTGGTTCTTCCTCCCGGTCGGGAACGGCATCCCCGAGCACATGATCGGCGCGGACCCCGGGTACTGGATCCGGTCCATCGTCGGCCCGCTGCTCGGCCCGGGCGCCAGCCTCGACGCCGAGGTGATGGAGGATTACATCCGCTGCTTCAGCGACCCGCGGACCATCGCCGGCTCCTGCGCCGACTACCGCTCGGCAGCGGGCATCGACCTGGTCCACGACGACGAGACCTTCTCCGCCGGGCGGAAGCTCGAATGCCCGGTCCTCGTGCTGTGGGGAACCCAGGCCTTCGTCGGCCGCGGCTACCAGCCGCTCAGCGTCTGGCGGGAGTACGCCATCGACGTCCGCGGTGAAGCCCTGCCCACCGGCCACTTCCTGCCCGAAGAGGCCCCGGACCTGGTCACCGCCGCCCTCCGGGACTTCCTCCGCTGACGGCCGCCGCGGCACATCCACCCAGTCGCCGGCCCCCGGGTCCGCGGGAACGCCATGAAACCCCGGATCCAGCGCGTTCTAACGCCATGAGAGCCCGGTTTCACAGCGTCCGGCACGCAGGCAGAGCACGATCATGAACGGCGGCCATCGCCCTCGGACGTCTTCGTTCCAGTCGCCGGGCAGCTCCGCCTGCCCACGGTCACCTCGGAGCTGGGAACGCCAGCCGCCGCGACCATGACGACGGCCCGAGTCCGATGAGCAGCTGACCAGCATGATCATGGCCATAGCGGGCGGATGTCTTCAACGAGGACCTGCTGCGTTTCCTCAGTCGCGCCCTCCCGTAGCCTGTCGTCATGTTGCCCGAGGTGAACTACGAGCAATGGCGCGAGACGTGTGACACCCTGCACGCTCACACCCAGGTACTAGGCAAGCTCGCGACGACGCTCGCCCCGCCCGAGCCGCAGCTCCAGCACGCGGCGCTGCGGCTGACCGCGCGAGGCTGGGAGACGTTGCCGCTGCCCGCTCCCGACCGTTCGGGATCACTAGTCGTCGTCCTTGACCTGCGCATCCACGAGGTGGTGGTCGAGCACAGCGGCGGCCGAACCGCCCGCGTGCCGCTCACCCCGCACCGGCCGGTCGGCGCGGTCACCCGGGACGTGCTGGCCGCGGTGCGCGACATGGGCGGCCCGGTGCAGATCGACCCGACGCCGCAGGAGGTGTCCTGGCAGGCGCCGCTGGACGCCGACGAGGAGCATGCGCACTACGACCCGGAGCAGGTCGCCGGGTACTTCGCCGCGGCGACCGTGGCGGTGCAGGTGCTGGCGGCCTACCGGGCGCCGTACCGCGGGCGTTCCACCCCGGTTAACGCCTGGTGGGGATCCTTCGACCTGGCCGTCAGCCTATTCTCCGGGCTGCCAGCCGAACCCCCGTCGAAGGACTTCATCATGCGTAACGCGATGGACGCGCAGGAGGTCGCGGTGGGCTGGTGGCCGGGCGACGGACGGTACGGCCGGGCGGCGTTCTACGCCTACGCGCACCCGGCCCCGCCCGGCTTCGAACGGGCGACCCTGCCCGGAGGGCGCTGGGACGGCGAGCTGGGGGAGTACGTCCTGGACTGGGACGACGTACGGACCGCGGATGACCCGTTCGCGACCGCGCTCGAGTTCGCCCGTTCGGCCTTCCGGCACGCCTGTATCGTGTGCGGGTGGGACCCGGCCCTGGCGGCCAGCGCCGAAGGGACCCCGCCTCCCGTCAGCTAGCCCAGACTCAGCCAGCACAGCTCAGCCAGCACAGCTCAGCCAGCACAGCTCAGCCAGCACAGCTCAGCCAGCACAGCTCAGCCAGCCAGCTCAGCCAGCACAGCTCAGCTGGTCACGTCGACGCCGTAGCGCGCCGCGAGCGCCTTGATGGTCAGCGCCTGGCCGGTCAGGCTCATCACCTCCGGGTCACCGGCCAGCGCGGCGATGACCCGCCCGACCCCCTCGGGGGATTGCGACGCGGCCAGGTCCGCCTGCTCCGCGAACTGCAGCACGCCCTCGGTGCGCACCCAGTCCGGGTGCACCGCCACCGAGGCCACGCCGTGCTCACCCAGCTGGATCGCCGCGGCCAGCGCGAGGCGGTCATCCGCCGTCTTGGCCATCGCGTAAGCGGCGCCGAACGCGTGCTGCTCGGTCTCGGGCACCGCCACGGAGACCGTCACCACCAGGCTGCGCGGGGTCGCGATGAGCAGCGGCGCGGACACCACCGCCGCGACGTAGTGCGTCCGCACTCCGCCGCCGAACATCGCGTCGAACAACTCCAGCGGCTGGTCCCAGAACGGCGCGTTCCATTCCTCCCACCCGCCGGCGTTGAGCCGTTCGTAACCGGCCCACGCGTTGTTGACGAGCAGGTCCAGCCGGCCGTGATCCGCCGTGATCCGGGCCGCGACCGCCCTGACCGCCGTGTCGTCCCGGTGATCACATGGCACCGGGACGCCGAGCCCGCCGGCCGTGGTCACCGCGTGCGCGGTCTGCTCCACCGTGCCGGGCAGGTGCCCGGTCCTCCCGTCCGCGGAGGACCGCGCGGTCACGTACACCACCCAGCCGGCCTGCCCGAGAGCCACCGCCACGCCACGGCCGACGCCGCGGCTGGCCCCGGTCACCCAGGCGACCCGCCGCGGCGGAGCACCGTCCGCATCCGCCATGCGCCCACCCTAACGTCATGGACCGCCGGAGCCGGCGATTGGGTGGTATAGACCTGTTTCGTCCGGGCGCCCGCCGGGCAAAGCAGTAACCGACCTGTGACAGCCTCAGTCTGTGGCAGCAGGGCGGCTGACCCGGTATCCGCGATCCCTGGAGCATCACGATGACGCCACATCACGTAGAAATCAGGCATGGCGGCCAGGTCGTCGCGGCGGCTGACGTGACCATGCCGGCCGCGGGCACCGCCCGGACCTCGCTCCGCGCGGCGGCTGGGCACGTCGCCCCCGGCTGGCGCACGGAGCTGGTCGACGCCGTCATGGACCTGCCCGAGGTGCAGGCCAGCCACCGCCTGGAGGCCACCGTTCCGCTCGGCGACTGCGAGTTCCTCGAGCGCCTGCGTGAGTGGACCACCGGCATGGTGACCCGCCCGGCCGGCTCGACCCTGCTGCTGGACGCGACGATCCCGGTCGGCGCCACGGCACCCCCATCGTCGCGCCGTGCGTGATTAGCAGCCAGTCCGGCGGCACCAGGTCCACCCCGGCCCGCCGCCCCGGGCCCAGCCCGCCGCCCCGGGCCCAGCCCGCCGCCCCCGCGCCCGCGCAGCCCGCCGCCCCCGGGCCCAGCCCGCCGCCCCCGGGCCCAGCCCGCCGCCCCCGGCCAGCCCGCCGCCCCCACGCCCGCCCGCCGCCCCTCGCGGGATACGGCGTGGATGTCCAAGCCATGTCGTTCCAGCTCAATGCCAGGAACTTAAGCCGGCATCCGCGCACCATGCTGTTTTCATGATCGCGGGCAGTTTAGGCGCATATACGGCCAAAACTGCCCGCGATCATGGTCCGCGCCCGGAATGCCCCGGCCTGAAATCATGACGTAGCGGGATATAACGGGCCTGCTGCGGCGCGGCCGGGCAGCAGCCGGCCGCATTACCGCAGGCCGGCGGGTACCCGCGCCGCTCCGCGGCGCCGTCCCGTTCGCGGTGAAGGACCCTGACCAGCAGAAACCCCCCGGAAAAGGCCACACAGGGCTTCCTCAAGTTTCCTGGCATTGCGTTCCAGCTGCATGAATGGGACATCCACATCGTATGATATGGTACGAATGATGTCAGAGTGACTGAAGAATCGCTTTAGCTTCGCCCCGTGCCCTCGATGCGTCCCCAGGCGCCGTCCGTGCTCGGGATGCCGCCGTGCGTGAGGCGCCGCCGTGCTTGACGTGGCGCCGTACTTGACCCCGATTGAACTTTCTACCGTCCAGCCTCTTGACAAAAGTAGTGAGTGGTTACTAACTTAACCCTCATGACCGTGATGACCAGGCAGCGGATGCCGGCCGCCGAGCGTCGCGAGATGGTGCTTGAGGCGGCCGTGGCCGAGTTCGCCGTCCACGGGCTGGCGGGCACCTCGACCGAGAATGTCGCTCGGCGGGCCGGGATCAGCCAGCCCTACCTGTTCCGGCTCTTCCCGACCAAGAAGGCGCTGTTCCTCGCGCTGGTGGAGCGGTGCTTCGAGCGGGTGCAGGAGACCTTCACCACGGCGGCCGGCGATCTGACCGGCGACGAGGCACTGGCGGCAATGGCCGACTCGTACACGCGCCTGCTCGATGACCGGACCCTGCTCCTGCTGCAGATGCAGATCTACGCCGCCTGCAGCGATCCCGAGATCCGTGCCGCGACCCGGTCCGCCTACAAGCGCCTGTGGGAGATGGTCGAGCGGATCACCGGGCTGCCCTTCCAGACCGTCGTGGACTTCTTCGCCGTCGGCATGCTGATGAACGTTGCGGCCGCCATGGACCTGCCGTCGGTCGATGAGCGCTGGACGAGCTGGTGCCCGAAGGACGCGGACGCCCCCGAGCACTGATCAGTCCCCGGCCGCACCCCGACCGGATATTTTTTTAGCCCAAGAAGTTAGTGACTACTCACTTTATTAGGAGATAGCGATGACCGTCAGGCACCGCACCGCGTGGGCCTTCGCCGTGACCTCGGCCGCGCTGTTCATGGCCTCGCTCGACAACCTCGTGGTGACCACCGCGCTGCCGTCGATCCGGGATCACCTACGCGCCTCGCTGGAAGGCCTGCAGTGGACGGTGAACGCGTACACCCTCACCTTCGCCGTCCTGCTGCTCACCGGGGCTACGCTGGGCGAGCGGTACGGCCGCCGCCGCCTGTTCACCATCGGCCTCGGTTTGTTCACCGCCGGGTCGGCGGCCGCCGCGCTGGCGCCCGGCATCGGCGCGCTGGTGACTGCCCGGGCGGTGCAAGGAGTCGGCGCGGCCATCGTGATCCCGCTGACCCTCACGCTGCTGTCGGCAGCGGTGTCCCCGCAACGCCGCGGCCTGGCCCTGGGCGCCTGGGGTGCCGTCGGCGGCCTGGCCATCGCGATCGGCCCGCTCGTCGGCGGGGCGGTCGTGGAAGGATCCTCCTGGCAGTGGATCTTCTGGCTGAACGTGCCGATCGGCATCGCGCTGCTGCCGATCGCCCGGCTCCGGCTCACCGAGAGCCGCGGGCCCTCGACCAGCCTGGATCTGCCGGGTCTGGTCCTGGCTAGCGTCGGCCTGCTCGGTATCGTGCTCGGCGTCGTCCGCGGCAACGACCACGGCTGGACCAGCGCCACCGTCCTGCCGCCGCTGGTGATCGGCGTCCTGCTCGTCGCCGCGTTCATCGGCTGGGAAATGCGGGCGCGTGAGCCGATGCTGCCGCTGCACCTGTTCCGCAGCCGCGGCTTCACCGTGACCAACCTGGCTTCGCTGCTGATGTTCTTCGGAATGTTCGGCTCGATCTTCCTGCTCGCGCAGTTCCTCCAGGTCGTTCAGCATTACAGCCCGCTGCAGGCCGGCCTGCGGACACTGCCCTGGACGGCGATGCCGGTGTTCATCGCCCCGATCGCGGGCGCGCTGTCCGACCGCATCGGCGGGCGTACGCTGCTGGCTACCGGGCTGGGCCTGCAGGCCATCGGACTCGGCTGGCTGGCCGCGGTCACCAGCCCCACCGTGCCCTACCTGACTCTGGTCCCGGCGTTCGTCGTCTCCGGCGTCGGCATGTCCCTGTTCTTCGCGCCCGTCGCCAACGTCGTGCTCAGCTCGGTCCGGCGCGATCAGGAAGGCATCGCCTCCGGTGCGAACAATGCGATCAGGGAGCTAGGCGGTGTGTTCGGGATCGCCGTGCTCGGCGCGGTCTTCTCCGCCCGTGGCGGCTACGCCAGCGGAACGGCGTTCGTTTCCGGGCTGGCGCCGGCCGTGTGGGTCGGCGCGGCGGCCGTGGCCGTCGCCGCGGCGGCCGCGCTGTTCCTGCCCCGGCTGAAGAAGGCGGAATCGTCCAGCGTCGCCGCCGAGCCGGCCCGCGAACTCGAAGCGGTCCGCTAACCCGGCCAGCTCCAGGCCCGGATCCCGCCGCGGGATCCGGGCCTGGATGCCGTCTACCGGTCGGCGATCTCGTCAAGCACCGCCTTCACGTCGATTACCGGCGTCCCGTCCAGGACCTCGAGGTGATCCACCTGCACTCGCAGCCCGTCGACCGCGATCACCCGGACGCGGTGCAGGCCGATGGGGTTGGGCCGGTCCGGGGAGCGGGTGCTGAACACCCCCGTCGTCGGGTTGCGCGGATCACCGCGCGGGATGGTGAGGAGAATGCTGCGGTCGGCCCGGTCGAGCCAGGTCAGCACGATGATCTCGGTCCCGGGCCGCAGGTCTCGGGCCGCGTCGGTGACGGCGGCCTCGAAGACCAGCCACGCCGGCGGCGCGCCCTCGTCGGCTTGCCTGGGCGCCTGGGCCATCTCGGTCAGCGGTGACTCTACCCAGCCGACGGGAACGACCTTATAGCGCGATTCGGCCACGGTGCCTCCTCTAGACACGAATCGGCCATGCGCGATTTTGCGCCGTCGGGCCTTAGCTAATGCTATGGTCCTCTACCGGATAGGCGTGAATTATTACCTCCGATCCCTATTTCGGGAATTGCCTGGATTGTTACTCTGCGGGGAGCGCCGTGTATCTGGCTGGCGGGGCGCGAGCCTTGGCGGCGGTAGCGTTCGGCGTCGGGGCGGTAGCGTTCGGCGTCGCGCCAGCGAGCACCGCGGCACCGGCCGGGGCCAGCGTGACCATCGCCCCCGGGGTGCAGCACCAGCTGCGGGAGCCCAGGCGAGGCCCGTCGAGCACGGCCGAGTGCGAGCAGTCGATCCACATCGCCTGCTACAACGCGGCGCAGATCCAGCGGGCGTACCACCTGCCCGCGCTCTACTCCCGCGGGATCACCGGCAAAGGCGCGACGATCGTCATCGTCGACCCCTACGGCTCGCCCACCATCGCCAGCGACCTGCGGAACTTCGACAGCACCGAGGGTGTGTCCAACCCGCCCTCGCTGCGGATCATCAAGCCCGCGGGCCAGGTCCCCGCCTTCAACCGGGACAACGCCAACATGGTCGGCTGGGCCAGCGAGACCACTCTCGACGTGGAGTGGGCCCACACGATCGCGCCCGGTGCGAGGATCCTGCTGGCCGAGACGCCGGGCGGCGGGCAGGCCGGGACGGTCAGCATGGACCAGATCGTCAGGGCCGAGAAGTACGTGATCAGGCACCACCTCAGTGCGGCACCAGCGAGGCCACGCCTCTGTTCGCCGGGATCGTGGCGCTCGCCGGCCAGGTGGCCGGCCACCCGCTCGGCCTGATCAACCCGGCCCTGTGCGAGATGGCCGCCGAGCACTCCCCGGGGCTCGTGAGCGTGCGGTCAGGGAACACCACGGTGTCGTTCCGCCAGGGCGGCCGTTCGCGCACCGTGCACGGCTTCGGCGCCAGCGGCGGGTACAACCTGGCGGTCGGCCTGGGGACGGTGAATGCCCGGTACTTCGTCCCGGAGCTGGCCCGTCTGGCGCGCCGCTGAAAGCGCACAGACCGGCGGATAATCACTCAGAATGGTCGATAAATCGTTATTCGTCACTATGCCGCTGGCTCGGCCAATTCTTGTCTTACGCCGCTTGCGGACACCGGGCTTGTGCGCCGCGAGAGAAAAGCGTCCGTGATTCCCGACGAGGCCAAAGCGCGGCTCGACGCCGGAAGGCCTCCCTCCCGGTCATGACGCTGCGGACCAGCGGATCGTGAAGCCGGCCAGCGTGTAACCCAGGGCGTTCACGGTCGGCTGGACGAAGTTGTTCCTGATGATCAGGGCGGCCTGGGCCTCGGCCGCGCTAATCAGCGGACCGGTGACCTTCGGGTTGCTTCGGACCTGCTCGAACGCGAGGCTCTGGGCCTGGGCGTAGAGCACCGACACGGAGAACTGCGGCCGGATCAAGGCGCCGCAGCCGAGACCGGGATAGGTCCAGCTGTGCTGCACGTCGATCGGATGCGACATCGTATTGTCCACGGTGACGTCGTGCGCGGACTGCGGCAGCTGCGGCTGGGGCAGCACGATGGCCACGCCGACCCGCCCGGGCGCGCCGGCCACCGGGCGGCTGAGCACCTGCAGCCGGTAGTGGCCCGATGCGGGGGTCCACCAGCCTGGTCCGGGGTTGAGGTCCACCGTGGCCGATGCGTGGCCGACGGTGGCAAACGTGCTGGAGTACCAGCAGGGCCAGATGCCGATGCTCTTGGAGACCTTGTGGGTGAAGGTGAAGTTGAAGTTCTCAGTGCCGAGAGCCGGCCGGGAGATGCCCTGGATCTCCTGCAGCACCCAGGGCCCGATGTCGATGTCAGTGGTGGTGCCCGCGCTGACCGACTGCCACGGCCACGCCAGATTGACGTGCGGCAGGTGAACGTTGAGCCCGACCAGGTGCAAGGTCGCGCTCAGCGCGGTCAGCGCTGCCCAGGCGATCGCCTTGCGGAAGATCAGGCTCGCCAGGACCAGGACCGCGGCCCACTTGAGCTTGCGCGGGACACGCCGTCGCCGCCCTGGCCGGAGCGGCCGCGCGGGCGGCTCGCGGTGAGGCTGCGGCAGCCCTTCGGGCCAGGGCGCATGAAACCACACGCCGTCGTCGTCCGGCCCGTCCTCGGCGTAGCCGTACGTGCGGGCCGACCGCGGGGGCGCCGCCCCCGGACGGTGCGTGGACAGCATCCCCGCGAGGAGAATCAGCAAGCGCAGCATCGGGCCCACCCTCTCGAGCTAGGCGATGGCCGGGTAGCCGAGGCAGAGCGCCGTGGGTACCGCCCCGAAAGGCGGCCGGAACCGCGTGCCCGGCTTGTCCGGCGCGTTGGGATCCTTGATGTCGGGCCAGCGCATCTTGACGTGCTGCTCGGTCAGGCCCGCCACCGAGTACGGAAACTCCATGGCGGAAATGCCATGCAGCTTGAGCAGGCCGCCCCAGCGGAACGCGGCGAAGACCTTGGCCAGGTCGCGGACGGACAGCGGGCGCCTCGCGGTGATGTCGATCCAGTAGACCGCCAGAGCCAGCTCGATCAGGTCGCACGCGCACTGGCCCAGCGCCTCGGACTTGGTGCGGTACACGGTTCCGCCCGCGTTGACGGCGCCGAGCTTCTCGCCGTACACGGGGGAGTACCGGGACCGCGCCTGGCACTGCATCCAGTCGCAGGCGGCCAGCAGCTGCCAGCGGATCCCGCTGCGGCTGGCCACGTCGTCGTAGAGCGGTTCGGCCCGGCTCAGCGGCGCCTTGGCCGAGGCGACGAACGCGGTCGTGACGTCCCGCGGGATCTGCGGCACGTACCGGCTCGGCCGCGGCTGGCGTGGCATGGCCGAGCCGGTACGCGCCGCCGGGCGGCTGGCGCGCCGCGCCCGGGCGAGCGGCGCCGCCGCGACCGCGGCCGCCACCATGGCCGCCGGAGCGGCTGGAGCGGCCGGAGCGGACCGCGCCGGTGCCGTCTCGTACGCGTCCAGGACGCCGGGAATCGTCGCCGTGCCGCTGCCATGCCCGGCCGGACGAGCCTGCTTCTGGGCCGCCGGCCCGGCTACGTTGACGATGCCGCCCAGGCCGAACGTGCCCCCATGGCCGGCCGTACCGGTCGGGCCGGCCGTCTCTTCCTGATCGCCGCCCTTCGGAGCGGTGGAGACGTGCTGGGCCGGCGCTGGCGCCGACGTGCTGAACTGATACAGGTTGTACAGCCGCATGATCGCGATGAGGTTGGAGCCGTAGTTCGGATCGGTCGCGTAGACGCCGGTCAGGTCGGTGGCGAAGGAGTCCGGGAGATGCCGGTCGGACATCGCGTGCTGGTAGCTCGCGCTGGTGGCCAGGAGCTTGCCGTGATCAGCGATGCTCTCGGCTACGTTGTGGTACACGCGGAACGGCGAGCTGATGGTCACGTACTGCCCGTTCTGGTACTCCTGCGTCGGCAGCATGTCGGTGCCGGCCGGGCCGGTGCCCTTGATGCCGAACAGGTTGTGGTCCCTGATCGCGAGTGCGCTCTGGCCCCAGCCCGATTCGTCGATCGCCTGGGCGATCGTCACCGCCGCCGGGACGCCGTACCGGCTCTGCGTGGCAAGCGCACCCGGTGCCACCTGGCTGATGAAGGCCTGCTGAGCGGCGGTACCCGGGACGTGCGTTGACTCGGCCGACGGGGTGTGCCTGGTGTAGGACGGCGCCGCAGCGGAGGACGGCGCCGCAGCGGAGGACGGCGCCGCAGCGGAGGACGGCGCCGCAGCGGAGGACGGGCGGCCGGATGTGCCGGCCGAGGGTGCCTCAAGGCCGGGTATCGCTGCGGTGCCGGTGTCGGTGGCTGCCCGCGCCCGAGGTACCTGCCGTGGCTGAGGGGCCTGCTTCGCCTGGGATGCGTGCTTCGCCTGGGATGCGTGCTTCGCCTGGGATGCGTGCTTCGCCTGGGATGCGTGCTTCGCCTGGGACGCCTGTCGCGCCTGGGGTGCGCCATGGCCGGTGCCGGTGCCGGCGGTCAGGGTGCCGAAATCGGCCATCATGCCCGGCATCTGCACCAGGCCCGGCGCCTGGGCTGCGGTGCCCGCCATCCTGGTCGCACCCTTCGTCGGCGTCGCGCCCTGGCCGTTGACTGCTGTCAGGGCCGTCCCCGGCACGGCCGCGCCACCCTCCTCGGCCCGGCCCGGTGCCACGATTCCGGCTGTCTCCGCATCGGCCGACCGGCCTGCCGCGGAACCGCCGGACGTGCCGTTACCCGAGCTCACCGCGCTGAGTAGCTGGCCGTTGTTGACGAAGCCGGTGACGCCCTGCGCGGCCAGCGAGCCGGTGAACGTGTGCGCGTTGACGGAGAGGTTCGGCGCGGAATCCCCGCCGATCGTGCGGAGCGCTCCGGGCGAGTAGCCGGTGACCACTTCGACGTGGCCGTCGAACAGCACCCAGTCGCCGGGCTGCGGCTGGTAGCCGTCGCCCAGCGGGTGCCAGCGGTGATGGGCCTGGGCGTCCTGCATGACCGAGGTGATCTGCGGCGAGTCAGGATTGGGGTCGACGCGCACGTCGGCCCACTGGCGGAGCGGCCATGGATACGTGGTCCCGCCGGCGACCCAGCTCTGCTGGCCGGTGGCCTGGGCGCCGAGCGCGAGCGTGAGGCTGGCGAAGGCGGCGCAGGACTCGCCGTGGTCCGCGCCGTCCGAGCTGGCGACTCCCCAGATCAGCGCCTGCATCTCGGCCGGGCTCTTCGACTGCGCCATGCGGAGGTAGTTTCTCGCCACCTTGACGATGGCCGACCGCAGCGCGCTCTCGCCGGTCTGCGCGGGCTTCGCCGGCCTGGCGGGATCGTCCATGGCCATCAGCTTCACCGGCATGCGGGTCGGCGACGTCATCTCGTCGACCGTTCCGTGGGCGAAGGCGAACCCGGTCATCGCGCCGCACGTACTCAGGCTGACCAGCGCGGTCGCCTGCTGCCAGGTCGGCTTCGCCCTGGGCACCGGATCACCTTCTTCCTCGTCTGCGTGCAGGCTGGATGACTGCGCGGAAGGTGCTCTGATCTTGGTTTCCTGCTCCTTACTTCACCGTGGGAAGCGTCTTGAGAATCGCCTCGACCTGCGGGTTCCCTGGGTTGTTGGCGTTGGAGAACAGCACGCTCACGTCGTAGGCCGAGGCGGCGTTGGCGCCGACCATCCACTGCCGGTACGTATCAGCGACCAGGGCAGCCTGGCCGGTCGGGCTGCTAACCGGCAGCGCGCACAGGCTCGGAAAGCCCGCGTGCGAGACGATGGCCGACGATCCCGTGTACTTGGCGCAGTTGGCCGGGTCGCTCTCCAGCCCGGGCTGGACGACCGGCTTGCCATTGGTCCCGGTAAGAGTGGCCCCGCCGATGATGTTGTTGATGGCCCTGGCCGCGACCTGCAGGCTATCCACCGGGGCCATCGGGTCGTACGGGTGATGCATGTTCAGTGACCAGGCCACCTGGCCGCCCTGGGTCGGCGTGATCGGCTCCAGACCCTGGCGGCCTGTCTTGGGGTCGCTGTACTGGGGATTGTCACCGCTGGTCATCAACGCGAACACCCACAGGATCTGCCTGGTGTCCTTCCCGCAGGAGAAGTTGACCTGGGCTGGCTCGGAGGCGATGTTGGGGTTCTGACAGGCGGTCTCGATCTGGCTCTGCACGGTCGCCACGCTCGGCGGCCAGCCTGCGCTGGGCCGGAAGATGAAGACGAACGCGAGCATGATGATCGCGGCGATCCCGGCCACGATCAGCAAGGTCTTACGCGACTTCCGTTTCCTGGCCCGGCCGGTACTGCGCCGCCCGCGATCAATGAGCGCCTGGGTGCGCTGCTGCGCCGATGACCGGCGGCGCGTCGGGTCGGGCCAGCCCGGCCGGCCTCCGGTGCCGGTGAAGGCGGTCAGCTCGTCGTCGGGTTCCTCGTCCTCGATGACGTGATGCAGCGTCTCATCCGGCAGGTCGTCAAGCGGCCTGGCGGGCCGGGGCGGCGTCTTCCTGGGCTGAGCGCGCAGCATCCCTGGCCGGCCTGCGCTAGAGCGGTGCGGTGTCCCGTCCCGGCCGTAGCCGCTGTCCGCGAGCTCCCTGGCGTGGGCCTCACGCCAGTCGAACAGCTCGTTCTCGAGGTCAGTGGCTCTGAGTTCTAGCTCGTGAAGCCATTCTTCGTCTTGATCGTTAAGGTTTTCGAACTCATTGGTCATCGTTCTCACCTCCAGCGCCTGATGTGAACTGGACACTCGGGACGGGCGGCCGGTACGCCGTCTGCCTGCGGCAGTTACCTAGGCGGCGGCATGCGCCCGGACGAGAACGGGGGCGGCGGCTGGCCGGCGACTGGCCGCACCGCCCGCACTCCTGCCTCGCGTGGTCGACCCATGTCACTTATTAGAACACAAGATCGATCACCGAGGGAAGTATTTGTCTGTACAGCTTAGCGCGTTCGAACGATGCTCCTGGCGTCCGGGCGGCAGCCGGATGCGGCCCGAGTCCGGCCGGGCCCCGTCAGCGCGGCTCGGCGCGGACCGGGCGGCCCGGCCGCGCCTCGGCCACGATGCCGCCATCTCGCACCACGAAGGCGCCGTTGACCAGGACGTGCCTGATTCCGGCCGAAGGGAGGGTGCTGTGCTGGTAGCTGGCCCGATCGGTAATCGCGGCGGGATCGAACACGACGACGTTGGCGTCGGCGCCGGTCCGCAGCCGGCCCTTCTGGCGCAGGGCCGGTACCTGGTCCTGCAGCAGCCGGGCCGGCTCGAGGCTGCACTTGGCCAGCGTCTCGGCGAGGCTGAGCGGCCCCTCCCTGGTGAGCAGGCGGAGCGCCCGGCTGAACGTGCCCGCGGTGCGCGGATGGGTGATGGCGGTCGGGGGCAGCGGCCAGACCCGTGGGTCCGCCGGGGGAGCCGTCCAGGTCAGCGGCATGGCGTCGCTGGCCACGACCGCGCCGGGGAAGGTGAGCGACCGCATCAGCAGCGTCCGGTCGGCCGGGACGTCCTCGCGGAGCAGGTCGATGATCACCAGTGCGCCCGGGTCGGCCTGGCGCAGTTCGCGCAGCCGGGCCGGGCTGGCGACGCGCTCGCCGGTGGGCGCGTAGGTCAGGGAGGACGGCGACAGGCCTCGCTCGCCGAGCCGTTCGGGCGCGAGGAACGCCGCGCCGATGCCGGTCATCCCGGAACCGTACGGGTACGCCTCGGTGGTTATCCGCGACCCGGCGGCCTGGGCGCGCGCGACCAGGCCGAGGACCCGGTCGATGTGTCGCTGTGAGGTGCTGTTGACGTGGCAGTAGTGCATGTGGGCGCCGGTCTCGGCGGCGGCCCGCACGATCTCCTCGGCGCCATCGGCCAGCGTGGCCGGCACCATCTCGATGAGGTCGCGCGCGTGGGTGAACGTGGGCACGCCCGCCTCGGCCGCGAGCCGGGCGACGCGCTGGTACTCGGCCGGGCTGGTCCCGGGCGCATAGCCGAGCAGCACGCCGATGCCGAGCGCGCCCTCGGCCAGATCGGCCGCGAGCCGGGCTAGCAGCATGCTGACCTGTGCGGGCTCGGCCGGCCGCTGCCAGGCCGGATCCGAGATCCTGGCCATGAACGCACCCAGGCTGGCGTCGGGCGGCAGCCCGGCCACTGCCTCCATCCTGGCCAGCGCCCACGAGGCGGCGAAGCCGTAGTTGATGGGCCGCCCCTGCTCGGCGGCGCGGCGGTACGCCTGCGCTACCGGGGTGACGCCAGCCTCGAGCTCCAGCGCAGTGGTCACGCCGTCCAGGGCCTGCAACCGCAGGCCGCCCAGGTCGCTGACGTGACTGTGCAGGTCGATGAACCCGGCCGTCACCACCTGGCCGGCCACGTCGATGTCGCCCTTGGCCGTCAGGCCGGTCCCGACCGCCGCGATCCGGCCGTTCGTCACGGCCACGTCGCGCACCGCGTCCAGACCCGATTCGGGATCGATCACCCGGCCGCCACGCAGGACCAGGTCCCACCCGTTCGCCTGCGCCTTCACCGCACTAGTGTGCTCCGTAGCCTGCTAGCCTGGCCAGGCCGGCCCGGAGGAGAGCAGATGACGAGCGGCGAGACGCTCCCGCGCGGCGAGGCGGCTTCAGGCACCACGACAGGCATCGTCCTGGTCGTGCACGGCGGCCAGGCCTCGAGTACCGAGCCGACCTCGGCCCTGCAGCCCGCCGTGCTCCGCATGATCCCGGTCGGGGCCGCGATCCGGCATGCGCTGCGCGGGAGCGGCGCCGTGGTGCGGCGGCCCCGTTTCCGGGTACGCGGCTGGAACGGTACGCAGGCGTCCCCGGTCGGCGACCTGAACCAGGCGCTCGACGCGATCGCCGCCGGGTTCGGGCCCGTTCCGGTCGTGCTGGTCGGGCACTCCATGGGGGCGCGCGCCGCGGTCCGCGCCGCTGGTCATCCCGCGGTCTCGGCGGTGGCCGGGCTGGCGCCCTGGCTGCCGCCGGGCGAGCCGTCCGGCCAGCTGGCCGGACGGCCGGTGCTGCTCGTGCACAGCACCTCCGACGGCATCACCAGCCCCGCGGAAACCTGGGCCTTCGCCGAACGCGCCCGCGTCGTGACCGAGGTGGCCGCCGTCGAGGTACGTGACGGTGACCACGCGATGCTGCGCCGCGCGCGCCTGTGGCACGCGATCGCGGCCGAATTCGCCCGCACGGCGCTCGGCCTGCCGGCCGGCGACCCGGTCCTGGCCGCCGCCGTGACCACGACGGCCGGTCCGCGCAGCGTACTGTGACCGCGTCCGCGCTGCCCTGGACCGGTCAGGGTTCCAGCACGACCGCGGCGCCGTGCGTGCCCTGCTGCAGTCGCGCCATGGCCGCGGCCGCCTCAGCCAGCGGGTAGCTGGCTCCGACCGTGATCACGCCCGCCCCGAGCAGCCGAACCATCCGCGCGAGCCGGGCCCCGTCCGGGACGACCACCACGTCGGACAGGGTAATGCCGCGCTCGGCCGGCGGAAGGTCCCCCGTGATCGTGGCGAGCCGGCCGCCGTCCCTGACCGCCCGCACCTGATCCGATCCGCTGCACGCCCGCCGCCCGCATCTGGCCTGCCCTTCCTGTTTAGCTAGCGCCCGGAGGGTATCAGGCTCTCGTTTGGAGGGAGCGGACCGTGGCTCAGATCGATGTGCTGGCCGGCCGTCCTGTCGGCCTCGTCGACCGCCGGATATTCGGGAGCGTCGCCGAGCATCTGGGGCGCCGTGTCTCCGGCGCCATCTTCGACGCGGGACCGCCCGGCGGATTGCGCACCGGCGCGCTCGCGGCCGTCCGCGATCTCGGCGTGACCAACGTCCGCTGGCCCCTGCCGGCAGGCCCCGGCGGCGAGTCCGAGCGCTTCGGCACCGGCGAGTTCATCACCTGGTGCGCGGCCGCCGGGGTCGAACCCGTGCTCGGCCTCGACATGGCCACCGGCAGCCTGGACGAGGCGCTGGCCTGGGTGGAGTACGCCAACGGAGGCGGCGACAGCTACTGGGCGTGCCGCCGGCGGGTGAGCGGGCACGCCGATCCGTTCGGTGTCAGGGTACTGGGGCCTGGGCCGCGAGATGTACCGGCGCCGTACCGCGGCGGAGTACGTCGCCGAGGCCCGGCGGTGGGCCGCGGCCATCAAGCGGCTCGACCCCGGGATCCGGCTGATCAGCTGCGGCCAGACCGGGATGGACGACTGGGACCGCGACGTCATCGACGGCCTCGCGCCGTATATCGGCATGCACGGCATCCACCTGTACACCGGTTCGGCGGACTACTGGTCCAATGTGCTCGCGCCGCACTATGCCGAGCGGGCGCTGTCGGTCGCCGGTGCGCTCATCGACCGGGCCCGGTACGTGCAGCGCGTCGAGCACGAAATTCCCGTGGCGTGCGACGAGTGGAACGTTTGGTACCGGACCGACGACGGGCAGCTGGAGGAGCGCTACACCCTGGCCGATGCCCTGGCCGTCGCGACCTGGCTCAACGTGTTCGTGCGCCAGTCGTGGACCGTGCGGATGGCCAACCTGGCCCGGATCGTCGGCGTCGTCCCCCCCGGCCAGAGCATCTACCACCCGTTCCAGCTGATGGCGGCGGCCAGCGAGCAGGTCGCGGTGGACACCTACACCGACTCAGGCGTCCGGATGCACCGGGACCGGCCGGGCGAGCGCTGGCCCTACCGGGTAGCTGACCTCGGCCTATTCCAGCGGCTCGACGTGGCCGCCACCACCGACCCCGCGCGGAGCAGGCTGACGCTGTCCGTGGTCAACCGCGATCCGCGCCGCGCCGTCCGGACCCGTGTCCGGTTGCTCGACGCCACGGCAACCGGGGTGATGATCGTCCACGAGGTCACCGGAGACGGCCCGGACGCCGTCAGCGCCGTCGCCTGTCCCGATGCGGTGAGCGTGCGCAACGCCAAACGCGAGGTGGACGGCGAGCACGTCGACATCAGCTTCTCCCCGCATTCGTTCATGGTCTTGGAGATGCAGCTGGACTAGCCGCGCATCGCCACCGCCTCGCCGGGCCGGTTGGTGATCAGCACAGCGACCCGGCTCCGGCCAGGACGCAGTTCAGCCGCCGCCGCTCGGGTTCACGGCCGGACCCGCGGTACCCGCCGGATACGGCTACGGACAGTATCCGGCGATCCCCGTGCCGCCGGGGATGTACGTCGATCAGGTGTCCGGTCTCCTCCTGCCGAACGGCACCGAACTTGCCAGCGTCGGCCGCCGCATCGGGGCTGGCTTCCTGACGATTCCGCTGGCCATCGTCACGCTAGGCGTCGGCTACATCATCTGGGGCCTGATCGTCTGGGGCAACGGGCAGACCCCGGCGCTGCAGGTGCTCGGGATGCGGGCCTGGCGGCCGGAGACCAACCGCGTAGCCAGCTTCTGGTTCATGGCGCTGCGTGAGATTCCCGGGCGCATCATCAATCACGCCTTGGGCATAGTCACCCTGCTCACCTCGTTCGTGCTGTTCGTTGCGGGCAGGGAGCACAAGGCCCTGCACGACTGGATCGCCGGCACGGTCGTCCTGCACGACCCGGACAAGGTCCTGGCCAGCTGACGATCCGCGGCTACGTTCGCGGCCTGCGTGATGGCGGCTGGACGGATTCGGCCGATGCGGTGCGAATCATCGTGGCCCGTGGTGTTCATGCGCTCCTGACGAGCTTGCGTGACTGCTGGTAGGTGCCCCTGCATATGCCCGCCTCCCAGGTCTTACGACGTGGATGTCCCATTCATGTCGTTCTATGTGCATGGCTGGGACATTCACGCCTTATGGCCTGGTGCGGGTGGTTTCGGAGTTACGGGAGTGCGCTCCGTCACCGCTGCCAGCTGATCGCTAGGCCAGCGCGGCGATGGCCTTGTGTACCGAGGCGAAGGCGCTGGCGCCTTCGGCGGTGGCTGCGGCGACCCGTTCATCGAGCCGGAGTGGACGTCGCCGACCGCGAACACGCCGCGAATGCTGGTCTCGAACGGAAGCGGCCGCCGTCCTAGCGTGTCCCAGGCCGGTCCGAGGTCATCGCCGGTCAGCTGGACGTCGGTCCGGATGAAACCGTCGTCTCCGGTAGCGATCCCGGTCAGCCAGCTCGTGGCGGGCTCGGCGCCGATGAAGCAGAACAAGCCCCAGCACGGCTGGGCTTGAGCGGTGTCCGCTGTCCGGTCGGTGATGGTGACTTCCTCGGGGAAGTCACCGCCATCGAGCCGGGTGACCTCGCTCCGGCACCGCACCGTCACCCGCGGGTGGGCCAGCAGCCGGTCGACGAGATAGGCCGACATCTCCGTCGCGATGTCCGGGCCGCGGACGACCAGGGAGACCTCACTGCCTCGCCCGGCCAGGTACAGCGCCGCCTGACCCGCGGGGTTCGCGCCGCCGACCACCGTGACTGGGCTGCCCGCGCGCCCCCGGGCTTCTAGTTCGGTGGCCGCGTAATAGATGCCGGCGCCCTCGAAGTCAGGCCAGCGTTCCAGCGGCAGGGCCCGGTAGCGGGCGCCGGTCGCGATGACGACGGCCTTACTGTCGATGACCTCCCCGTCCTGCAGGTGCACGCGGAGCAGGTCGCCCATCCGGTCGGTGTCGAGCTTGACCGCCTGGCACGGGCTGGCCAGCTTGATTCCGAAGCCCGTGACCTTCTCGGCTAAAACTGGCGGGAACACCGGGGGACGGCGGCCCGGTTCGAGCTGTGGTCCTTATCGTCCTCCGGCTAGTCAGGTTTCCTCGGGGCCGGTCTCGGGGAAGGGGCTACCCGGCCCCAGGTGGGTGCGGGTGCCGTCGTGGTCGAGGATGCACAGGATCTCCGCGGCTCCCTCTCGCACGCCGAACGCATGCGGCTCCATCGTGGAGAACTCGGCCGCCTCGCCGGCCCGCACGAGGATGGTCCGCTCGCCCAGCCGCAGCACGACGGTGCCGGACAGGACCGTGAACCAGTCCCGGCCCGGGTGGACGCGCAGCCTGGCGGGCACCTTCCTGGTCACCCGCAGCTTCGCGATCGTCATGCCCCGCGGTGCACCGGTCCGCGACAGCAGCCAGGTCGTCATGCCCCGTGCCTCGTCCCGCAGTGGCCTGATCACCACGTCGGCGTCGTCGTCGGACTCCACCAGCTGGTCAAGCGTGGTGCCGAGTGCCCTCGCGATCGGCGTGAGCTGATCCAGGGCAATCCGCCGGTGACCGGTCTCGATCCGGCTTAGCGTGGACGGGCTCAGGTAGCTCCGGGCTGCTAGCTCGTCCAGCGACCAGCCCAGCGACGTGCGCAGGCCCCGGATGCGCTGCCGGACAAGAGCGTCCAGATCGGCGTCTTGCTTCATACGCAAGATCGTATGCCGTAACGGCAAGCCGGCGGTACCGTCGAGGACATGGCACATGAACACCTGGCTGACCTGCTCGACCTCGACGCGGAGGTCCTCAGCGAGTACCACCTGGAGGTAGCCGAATGGGTCTCGGCCAACCTCACCGAACGAGCCCGCGTCATCGACGTCGGTGCCGGCACGGGCACCGGCAGCCTGGCGCTGGCCAGGCAGTTGCCGGACGCCGAGGTGATCGCGCTGGACGTCGACGAACAGATGCTGAAGCACATCCAGGACAAAGCCCGCGCGTCCGGGCTCGCCGGGCGGATCCGCACCGTCCAAGCCGACCTCGATCAACCATGGCCTGATGGCCTGAAGCCCGCTGACCTGGTGTGGGCCGCCAACTCGATGCACCACATGGGCGATCCCGCACGGGCGGTCGCGCAGATCTACCAGGTGCTGCGCCCAGGGGGACTGCTCGCGGTCACGGAGCTGGAGTCGTTTCCGCGTTTTCTCACCGACCCGGTGGCCGCGGCGCTCGAGGAGCGGATCCACACCGCCATGGCGCGGCGTCGTAACGAGGCCGGCATGCACATGCATGAGGACTGGCCTGCCCGTTTCGTCGAAGCCGGGTTCGCGGTCGAGTCCGAACGCCGCTTCGTGATCGCGCTGCAGCCGCCGCCGGACTCGCCGATGGCCGCCTCCGTGACCCGCTACGCCATGGTCACCCTCTGCCGCGCCCGGCATGGCCTGGAGGACAAGCTCAGTGCCGCTGACATCGCGGAACTCGATGCCCTGGCCCCGGCCCTGTCCACCCGCGATGACCTGACGGTTCGCACCAGCCGTACGGTCTGGCTGGCCCGCAAGCCCGCCGGATAACCGGGCCAGCCGGGGTCGTGGCGGTTGCTCAGCCGGCCGTGTCGGGCGGGAACTCGACAGGGTAGGGCTCGGCGAAGTCGGCGGAGCGGCTGACGGCGCGCCATGTGCGGTCCTGGGCAAGGATCTCGGCGGCGCGCGCGGGATCGCCGGCCGGGCCTTCGGGGTTCTGCCGTACGGGCCGATTGATGGCGCCGACGGTCCCGGCGCAGGCCGGGGGGATGTCGTGGACGGTCATCGAGGAGCCGGCCCAGTCGGTCTTGAAGCCGCTGGGCTCGACGACGATCACCTGCACGCCGAACGGGGCGGTCTCGGCGCGGAGCACGCGGCTGAAGCCGTCGATGGCGAACGTGGCGGCCCGGTAGGAGGCGATGCCGGGCGAGCCGCCGGCGCGCCCGCCGATGGAGGAGACCTGCATGACGATCCCGCTGCCCTGCTCTCGGAGTACGGGGATGGCCGCCTTGGAGACGTTGTAGACGCCCCAGAAGTTGGTCTCGAACTGGGCGCGGAAGTCCTCGTCGGTGGTGGTCTCGATCGGCGAGACGTTCGCGTAGCCGGCGTTATTGACGATCACGTCCGGCCGGCCGAAGCGCTTGCGGCCTCGGTGATGGCCGAGACAGCCGCGGCCGGGTCGGTGACGTCGAGGGCGCGGCATCCGGCAGGTCACGCTGACCGAGATCGCCGAGGCGGTCGGCATGCACAAGTCGGCGCTGCTTCGGTACTTCGAGACGCGGGAGGAGATTTTCCTGCGGCTGACTGCGGACGGCTGGCGGGAGTGGTCGGCCGCGGGCAGCCTGGTGGGCCTGCTCAGCCTGGGGCCGAGAAGGTCCGAACGCGAGGCTACCGCCAGCCCTCCCAGGGACGCGGCCAGCTGGGCCAAGAAGGTGGACCGCCTCGAGGTCGATCCGCGGGAGGGCGTCCGCGGCACCAACGTGGCCGGGCGGCGCCTCACCGGGCCGGTGCAGGGATTCGGCAAGATGTGGCAGAAGACCTACCGGAGGGAGGGCGGCCAGGTCCCGCCCGAGGAGGCCATCACCACCTGGCGCGAGCACTTCCCCGAGTTCTGGCCGAAAGGCAACCGGTTCGCCGGCGCTCTCACCGGCATCAACCCGGGCGACGTGGCCCTGCTCGACCTCGCCATCGGCGGCGGCGTCAAGCTGTCCACCGGCGTGTTCGTGCTGTACGCCGACGCGGAGTCGTTCACCCTGATGAC
The DNA here is from genome assembly GCA_963841585.1 of uncultured Actinomycetes bacterium. Classification (GTDB taxonomy): domain Bacteria; phylum Actinomycetota; class Actinomycetes; order Streptosporangiales; family Streptosporangiaceae; genus Palsa-504. The sequence goes on along the minus strand of CAWJDK010000012.1, from coordinate 65,713 downwards.
CCCGCAGGGCCACATGTTCGCCGGCTGGATCACCTTCTCGGCCGAACGCGTGAACGACGCGACCATGGTCCAGGCCCAGGTGCTGATGCGAGCCAACGATCCGCTGTACGAAATGGCCATGGCCTGCGGCGGGCACCGCAACGAGGACAAGTTCTGGGCGGCCGCGCTGACCGCGCTCGGCCAGCGGCTCGGCGTCCAGGACCCGAAGGTGGAGACCAGCACTACCTGCGTGGACTCCAGGCGGCAGTGGCGCCACGCCCGCAACGTCTGGCACAACTCGATGGTGCGCAGCGTCATGCAGACCGCCACCCCGTCCCGGAATGTTAAGGGCCAGGCCAGCGGGTAACAGATCAGCCATGGACGTGGACGCGGTAGTCGTCGGCAGCGGGCCGAACGGCCTGGCCGCCGCCATCACGATGGCGGCGGCCGGCCTGCGGGTGCAGGTCATCGAGGGTGCGCCGACGATCGGCGGCGGCTGCCGGACCGAGGAGCTGACCCTGCCCGGCTTCCGGCATGACGTCTGCTCCGCGGCGCACCCGCTGGCCGTGGCGTCACCGTTCTTCCAGCGTTTCGGCCTGACCGCGCGCGGCGTCACGCTGGCGTGGCCCGAGGTGGCGTTCGCCCACCCGCTGGACGGGGGCCGGGCCGCGGTCGTGACCCGCTCGGTGGCCGGGACGGCCGCCGGGCTCGGCGCCGACGGGCCCGCCTACCGTCGCCTGCTCGGCCCGCTGACCAGCCACATGGACGACGTGCTCGAGGCGATCCTGGCCCCGCTGCGCAAGCTGCCCGCGCATCCGCTGGCCGCCGCGGACTACGGCCGCCGCGCGATTCTGCCGGCCTCGGCGGTGGCCAGGCGCTGGCACACCGATGAAGCGCGGGGGATCATGGCCGGCGCCGCGGCGCACGCCATGATGCCGCTCACCGCGGTGCCGACGGCAGGCATCGGGCTGATGCTGATCGGGCTGGCGCACGCGGTCGGCTGGCCGGTGGTGGCCGGCGGCAGCGCCCGGATCACCGACACGATGGCCGCGGCCATCGTCGCCAACGGCGGCCGCATCGAGACCGGCCGCTGGGTGCGCTCGCTGGCCGAACTCCCCTCGGCCCGCGCGATCCTCCTCGACGTCTCGCCGCGCACGCTGGTTCAGCTAGCCGGCGCCGAGCTGCCCGGCCGGTACCGCGCCGCACTGCGCCGGTACCGCTACGGGCCCGGCGTCTGCAAGGTGGACTACGCCCTGTCCGGACCGGTGCCATGGACCAACGCAGGCTGCCGCCGGGCCGGCACCCTGCACCTGGGCGGCCGGTTCGAGCAGGTCGCCGCGGCCGAGGCCGAGGTCGCCGCGGGCAAACACCCCGACCGCCCCTACGTCCTGGTGGTCCAGCCCGGCGTCGCCGATCCGGCCCGCGCCCCGGCCGGCCTGCAGACCCTGTGGACCTACTGCCACGTGCCGTCCGGTTCGCCGGTGGACATGACCGACCGGATCGAGGCGCAGATCGAGCGGTTCGCGCCCGGCTTCCGCGACCTGGTGCTGGCCCGGTCCGTGCGCACCGCCGCCGACGAGGAGGCGCGCAACCCGAACTACGTCGGCGGTGACATCGGCGTCGGCCTGCAGACGCTGCGGCAGACCATCCTGCGCCCGGTGCCCAGGTGGAATCCCTACCGGACGCCGGCCCGCGGTGTCTACCTGTGCTCCTCGGCCACCCCGCCGGTACCCGGGGTGCACGGCCGCTGCGGCGAGCTGGCCGCGCTCACCGCGCTGCGGGACATCTTCGGCGTCCGCGACCAGCCGGACATCAGCCCGGCTGGACTCCGTACGGACCCGGAACCGGCCGCCCCGCGTCAATAAGGCGCCGAACGAGCCGGGCGCGTGCCCCGCCTGCAGACCAGGCCGCAGACCTGGGAGCCCTACTTGGCCGTGCCCTTGATCGAGCCGTGCATGGTCTCCCCGGACGGGACGGCGCTCGTCTTGTAGTAAGCCATGCAGTGCATGGCCCGGTCCCCGGCCGGCCAGCTCGACCGGTTCGGGACGGTGACGGTCCAGGTGTATCTCGACTGGGAGTACGCGATCCCCACATAGGACTGGAACGCCTTGTTGCATTCGGCGCTGGCCGCCTGCGCGACGGCCTGATTGCCCGGGAACGCGGTGTTCTTCGACCAGTAGTAGTCGTTCGCGTAGAACACTTCGGCCGTGTGGGCCTGGCTGCACGGCACGGCCAGGCTCAGCTTCGGCCACGGCGTGTTCTGGTTCAGCTGCAGGTTCGCCCCGGTTAGGCAGTCGCCCACCTGGAACTGGGAGACCTGCAGGTTGCCGGTGGTCGGGGTCGCGGCGGCCGAGGCGCTCTGGGTCGGGGGCGCGCTCGTGGAGGAACCGGCGTTCTTCTTCGAGGAGCTGGATCCCAGGGTCACCAGGACCACCGCGATCACCAGGACGGCCGCGGCCGCCCCGGCCGGGATCAGCCACTTCGGCCGCTTGCGCGGCGGCTGGGGAGTGGTGCCCCCGGGCGCGCCCGGCGAGTACCACTCCCCGGGCACGTCGGGCTGAGCGCTTCCTGCCTGCTCGTCGCCCCACCATCCGACCTGGGACCCGCCCGGTGCGACCGGGCCGGCCGGGCCCCGCTGGCCTGTCTGGTAGCCCTGCGGCTCGGCGTACTGATGCTGCCCCGGGTATCCCTGCTGCCCCGGGTATCCCTGCTGCCCCGGGTATCCCTGCGAGCCGGCGAAGCCTTGCTGGCTGGGGTAGTCCTGCTGCGAAGGGTACTGCTCTCCCCGGTACCCCTGTTGTCCCTGGTAACCCTGGTAACCCTGCTGTCCCGCGTAGCTCTGCGGCCCGGGGTATCCCTGGGCCGACTGCCCCGTCGACGACGGATAGCCTTGCGGGCCAGTGGGATACGGGGTCGGCGGCGGCGGGGTCGGCGTGGACAGCGAGGTGCGGGTGGGCGGGTCGGCTCCGGGGTCGGCCTCCGCCGCGCCGGCGGCCATGGCCATCGGCGCGACCGGGTCCGCGAGCGGCGCGACCGGGTCCGCGAGCGGCGCGACCGGTCGCGGCTGGCGCAACCGGGTCCGCCATCGAGGGCGGGCGCGCCATCGAAGCCCCGGCCAGCGACCCGCCCGGAGGGTGCAGGCTCGCCTCGGACGGGGCGGACCTGGCCGCGTTCTCGCTGAGGATCTGCGCGGGCAGCCAGTTGCTCAGGTCGGCGGCGGCGGGGAAGGCGGCCGACAGGTCGGTCAGGAACTGGGTCGCCGTGGGCCTGCGCTTGGGGTCCCGGGACAGGCTCCGCCTGATCAGCGGCTTGAGGTTGTCGGGAACGTTATCGGTGTTCGGCTTGCCGTGCACCACGCGGTAGAGCAACGCCGCGGTGTCGCCGCTGCCGAACGGGCCCTCGCCCCTCGCCGCGTAGATGAGCACGCCGGCCAGGCTGAAGATATCGCTGGCCGGGCCCACGGTGAGGCCTTCGGCCTGCTCGGGTGACATGAACCCGGGCGATCCGATCATGAAGCCGGTGCCGGTCAGCGACGTGGCACCCGCGGCGGAGGAGATGCCGAAGTCGATGATCCGCGGCCCGTCCTGGGCCAGCAGCACGTTGGACGGCTTGAGGTCGCGGTGGATGACGCCCGCCGCGTGGATGGCGATCAGTCCCTCGGCCAGCCCGGCGGCCAGCGCGAGCACGGAGTTCTCCGGCAGCGGGCCCTGCTGCTCGACCGCGTCGGACAGCGACGTGCCGGGCACGTACGCGGTCACCAGCCAGGGCACCGGCCCGTCCACGTCGGCGTCGACGACCGCTGCGGTGAACAAGCCGCCCACCTTGCGCGCGGCCGAGACCTCGCGCGCGAAGCGGGCGCGGAAGCCGGCGTCCTCGGCCAGGTTGGCGCGGATAACCTTAACCGCCACCATGCGGCCGCCCGGGGAGCGGGCGAGGTAGACCCGGCCCATTCCGCCGCTGCCGAGCCTGCCGAGCAGCACGTAGGGCCCAATGCGCTGGGGATCGCCGGGCTGTAGCGCCGCCAAACTGGTCACCCCCACCTAACTGTCATGCATCGCGCCAGCTTGCGCCGGTTCGCAGCACTTACACATACCACAGATCCACACTGCGGTCAGGGCCCGGATGGCCGTGGCGACGCGTCCTGACGCTGGCTAAGTCCAACAGTAGTGCGGATTGCGTGTAAAAGGGAGGCAAAGCGTCCCTCGGGGGCGTCAGCCGGCGAGGACCTCGCGCAGGGTGGCGGCGAAGGCGTCGGGCTCGCCCGTCTGGCCGTATTCGCCGCCCAGGAATCCGCCGTGGTCACCCGGGAAGGTGACGGGCGCGATCCCGAGCCGTCCGGCCACGGCCGCGCCCGCGCGGCCCGCCAGCTGCTGCCCGGACTTGGCGCCGACGCCGATCACGATGCGGGTCGGTGCCTTGCGCAGCGCGTCGAAGTCGTGCCGGTAGGCGTTGCACGTGATGATGTTCTGCCCGACCAGCGGGTCGTCCCGGGATCCGTCGTCCTGCGTCGGCAGCCCGAACATGGCGGGATCAGGTCCAGGCTGGTCGGCGTAGCCGTCCGGGAACGGCCCCTCGTGGCTGACGATCGCGATGAACTTCGCCATCGCCGGCCCGAAGCCGCTGCGGTAGTACGTCTCGCGGATGCCGGCGCACGCGGCCAGCACGGCCTCGTGGTCCGGCACTTCCTGGGAGGCGGGCGGCTCGTGCGCCACCAGCGTGCGGACCTGTTCCGGGTGCTCGAGCCACCAGGGCCAGCGCGTTGACCGCGCCGCCGCTGCTGGCGAAGATGTCCACCGGGCCGGCGTCCAGCGCGGAGATCAGCCGGTGCAGGTCGTCCGCGTGCTCGTCGGGCGTCGTCTGGGTGGCGCCGTCGGTGCGCTTGCTCCGCCCCGAGCTGCGCGGGTCGTAGGTGACGACGGTGCGGTCGGTGAAGTGCCCGGCCAGGGTGGTGAACCCGGCTGCCCCCATAGGCGACCCGATGATCAGCAGGACCGGCCCGGTGCTGGAGTCGTTGCCGCGCACGTCGTAGTGCAGGACCGCCCCCGGCGCGTCCAGGGTGTAAGTCTTCGGCTCGGCCATGGTCTGCCCCTCTCGGCGGATCGGAGATCTGCACTGATAGACGCACCAGGCCGGCCAGACTCATCGGCCCGGGCCGGCGCAGTGCTGCGGGGCCTAGCGGCTGCGCAGCCAGGTCGCGCTGAAGTTCTCCCCGCCGGAGAGCGAGGAGACGGTGTCCTTATCCCTTATGGCATCCCTTCTGGTGCTGCCGATCATGACGATCTCCGTCACGCCGCCTGCCTTGCCGAGAGCGGCTCCGTTGGCCAGGGAACCGGCGATGTGAACCGTGCCGAAGTCAGCCAGCGGCAGGATGCCGCCGCTGGCCGTGCAGCACGGCGCCTCCACGATGACCTCGGCCGACGACCGCGACGCCCCGGCCAGCGTGCCCGAGGTGGTGTGGCTCCAGCCCTGGGTGGAGTCCTGGATGAAGAGGCTGAATTGATCGCTGCCGGTATAGCTCACCGAGGCGTTGAGGTGGTCACCTGGCCGGACCCTGCTGGTGTACGACACCGAGGGGTTGGGATACAGCTCATACCAGGCGTAGTAGACGGCCTTGCTCCCCGAGCAGTCGACTTCGCTGCCGGTCTGCTCGACCGAACTGCTGGAGTAGCCGTCCAGGCCGACCCAGAATGAGGAGTACGTGGCGCTCCCGCTGCAGGTGCCCGTGGGTTCGGTCCAGCTCGCCGAGACGCTGGTGTAGCTGCCCATGGTGGCGGCGTATCCCGACCAGTTCGTGCTCTTCGCCTGGTGGCGGAGGCCGCCGAGCGCGTTCGGGACGGCCGCGGCCGACCCGACGAGATGAATGGGGCCGCCAGGTCTGAACCCCGCGGTGGCGGCCGCTGCGCTGCCCGCGGCGACGGTCATGCCGCCTGCCAGGGCCAGCATGCCCAGCAGGATGCCCCATCGTCGTAGCATTCACGCTCCTTGCTTGTCGGCAGCGCATCCGGCCGCCTGGCAGATCGTGCCCATTACGAGAGCTCTTGCAGGTATTTGTCGGGCTAGCTGCGGCTGCGACGAGCCGCCTCCCGGTGAGAGTAACGCAGGAAATCGATATAGAAAAGATATGTAAGCGACATTTTGCGGCTCCCGCAAACGTTCGCTCGCGCTCCGTCCGCACCGTAGCGCTCACAAAACCACGGATCCGTGCGCCCCCGGTCTGGCCCCGCGTTCTCAGCCGCTGGTCAGCTCCTGCGGAGGGTGGCCCGGGCCGATCTCGGCCTTCAGCGCGGCGAGCTCGTTGTCCACGTCCGCGGCCGTCCCGGCCTCGTCCAGCTCCTGCTGGATGTCGTCGGTGTTGCCGCCGACGTCCTCGAGCACCCCGGACTGCAGCAGCTCGTCCACCGCCCCGGCCCGAGCCTGCATGGTGGCGATCTTGTCCTGCGCCCGCTGCAGCGCTGCCCCCGAATCATCCAGCGTGCCCGAGATCCCGGCCGCGCTCTCGTTCACCGACGTCTCCGCGCTGGCCGCCGCGTACTGGGCCTTCAGCACTTCCTTCTGCGTCCGGAAGGTGTTCACCCGCTGCTGCAGCGCCTGCAGCGTCTGGCCCAGCTTCTCCTCCTGCTCGGCGAGCTGCTGGCGCTGCGGTTCCATCCCGTCGATCTGCGCCTGGGCGGTGGCCTTGCGGGTCAGCGCCTCCCGGGCCAGGTCCTCTTTGCCCAGCGACAACGCGGTCTTGGCCTGCTCCTGCAGGTGATCCACCGAGTGCTGCAGCTGCTGTTCCTGCAGCTCGATCTGCTTGCGGGACGCCGCGATGGTGACCAGGGCCTGCCGGACCTTGGTGATCTGGTCGAGCATCTGCTCGTAGGAGAGGTCGAGCATCTCGTCGGGCTTCTCGGCGGCGTCGAGCGCCTTGTTGGTCTTGGCCGCGAGTATGTCGTGGGCCCTCTGGAAGAGAGACATGACCGTCTGCTCCTTATCGGCGGGCGGAACCTACCCAGCCAATCTAGCGGTCCCCGGCCCGCCGGAGATCACCGTCCGACCCGGGCGCGTCCCGCGGTAACCCCCGCCGGCCGCCCACGCCCGAGTGGTAAAGTTAATTAGCGCAACTAACAATTTAGCGAGAGGGAGCCGGTGCGCCGCCTACCACTCAGGCCAGGGCAGATGGTCTCGTCGCTGCGCCAGCGCAACTACCGCCTGTTCTTCTTCGGCCAGCTGGTTTCGGTCGCCGGGACCTGGATGCAGAGCGTCGCTCAGTCCTTCCTGGTGCTCGACCTGACTCACAGCGGAACCCAGCTCGGCCTCACCAGCGCAGCCAGGTTCCTGCCGATGTTCCTGTTCGGCCCGATCGGCGGCGTGTTCGCGGACCGGATGGACAGGAAGCGGGTGCTGTACCTGACCCAGTCCCTGTCCGGGCTGCTTGCTGCGGTCTTCGCCGTCACCGTCGCCACGCACAGCATCCGGCTCTGGATCGTCTACCTGCTGGCCATCGCGCTCGGCTTTGTCAACGTGTTCGATAATCCGGCCCGGCAGAGCTTCATCTCCGAGATGGTCTCGGCCGAGGACCTGCCGAACGCGGTCACCCTCAACTCGGTGGCCATGAACATGGCCCGCGTGTTCGGCGCCGCGCTCGGCGGGGTGATAGCCGCGGCCATCGGGCTGGCCCTGTGCTTCGCCTGCAACGCGCTCTCGTTCGCCGCCGTGCTGGTCTCGCTGGCCGCGATGCGCACCTCCGAGCTGTTCCCGGCCAAACGGGTCACCCGGCAGAAGAGACAGGTCCGGGAGGGCCTGCGCTACGTGCGCAGCACGCCCGAACTGCTCATCCCGCTCGTCATGATCGCGGTGATCGGCACCCTGGCCTGGGAGTTCCAGGTGTCGCTCCCGCTGATGGCGAGCAAGGTGTTCCACGGCGGGGCCGCCTCCTACGGGGTGATGGCCTCGGTCATGGGCGGCGGCGCGGTGGTCGGCGGGCTGATCTCGGCGGCTCGCTCGCGCCCGCGGGCCCGCGCCTTGTGCCTGGCCGCCGTCGGCTGGGGCATCGCGATCCTGGCCGCCGCGGTGGCGCCCAGCATGGCTCTCGAACTCGCCGCCCTGGTCTTCGTCGGCTACGGCAGCATCACGTTCAACTCGCTGGCCAAGACGACCCTCCAGCTGGCGGCCAAGCCGGAGATGCGCGGCCGGGTGATGGCGCTGTGGGCGCTGGCCTGGCTTGGCTCGACGCCGATCGGCGGGCCGATCGTGGGCTGGGCTGGCCAGGCGATCGGCGCCCGCTGGGCGCTGGTCATCGGCGGCGTGGCCGCCCTGGCCTGCGGGGTCCTGGCCCTGCCCGCCCTCACCAAGATCGACCGCCGCGCCGCCGCGCCGCCGCCTCCGGCGCCCGCCGCTCGGGCCCTCGCGCGGAGCCGGCGCTAGCTTGCCGTTTTGTTACAAACTCCGTTGAACCCGAACGCAGGCGATCACGTGGTCAATGGTGTGGGGAGCATGAGGGGGGCGTCACTGCCCCGGCGGTCCTGGTACGGGATCGCCGGGGCGGCACTCCTGATCGCATCGGGCTCCATCCATCTCGATCTGTACCTGACCGGGTACAACTCGATTCCGACCATCGGTCCGCTGTTCCTACTGCAGATAATCGCGGCCTTCGTGCTGGCTATCGCGATTCCCCTCACCGGCCACCGGCTGGCGTACGCGGCGGGCGCGGCGTTCGCGATCGGAACCCTGGGCGGGTACCTGCTGTCGCTGAAGGTCGGGTTGTTCGGCTTCACCGAGGTGCGCACGACCGCGGGCATCGTCGCCGCGATCATCGACGTGGCCGCGTTCACGGTACTCGGCTGCGGCGCGGTGTCAGGGCTGGACGTGGGCCGCCGGGTGATGGGGGTCGTCGGCGCCGTGTCGGTCGTCGCGCTCGCGCTGACGGGCGTTTTCGTGGCTACGCCGAGGACCCCGCCGCCGGTCGCCGTCGGCGGCAGCGGGCAGACCCTCGACGCCAGGACCGTCGACGGCCAGGCCCTGCTCACCAACTCCAAGGGCATCACGCTCTACACGTTCGCCCCGGACCGCGTGAACAAGTCCGTCTGCTACGGGGACTGCGCCACCTACTGGCCGCCGGTGCCGGGGGATATGTCGGCCGGGCCCGGGGTAACCGGGACGATCGGCACGATCACCCGGACCGACGGAACCTCGCAGGCCACCTACGACGGGCACCCGCTGTACACCTACATCGGCGATCACGCGCCCGGCCAGGACGGCGGGAACAACATCAACCTGAACGGCGGGGTCTGGCACGTCGTGGTGATCGGGAACGGCTGACACGCTCAGCCTTGTTCGCTAACCGTTATTCTCGGCGACGCACTGGTTCAGGCACTCGCCCAGGCCCTCGATCCAGGTGCGCAGCTGGTTGCCCGGCTGCAGGTAGACCGGCGGCTTGCGAGCGTCACCCACCCCGCCGCAGGTGCCGGTGGCGATAAGGTCACCGGGCCGCAAGGTGATCGCCTGGCTGGCGTAGGAGACGATCTCGGCCGGCTTGAACAGCAGGTCCGAGGTGCGTGACCGCTGCATCACGGCGCCGTCGACCTCGCACCGCACCTCGAGGTCGGCCCCGTCGCCCACCTCGTCCGGCGTGACCAGGTAGGGCCCGACCGGGGTGGAGTGCTGGAACATCTTGCCCGCCAGCCACTGCAGCGTGCGCCGCTGCCAGTCCCGCATCGATACGTCGTTGATCACCGTGTATCCGGCGATGGCCGCCGAAGCCTGCTCGGGCGTGGCCCGGTATACCGGCCGGCCGATGACGACGCCGAGCTCGACCTCCCAGTCGACCCGCTCGCTCACCGACGGTATGACCAGGTCGTCGCGGGGCCCCGTCAGCGTCTCGGCGAACTTGGCGAACAGCGTCGGGTACTCGGGCAGCTCCCGCCCGGTTTCCAGGATGTGCGACCGGTAGTTCAGCCCGACGCAGATCACCTTGCCGGGCCGCGTGACCACCGGCGCGAAGTCCGCCTCGGCCGCAGGCACGGCCGCGGCGCCGTCCCGCTCCGGCGCACCGCCCGCCGCGAGCATGTCCCCGACGTCGTCCGCGGCCAGCGGTACGAGCACGTCCCCGTCCAGCCGCGCCGCGGTCGTCCCTCGATCAGTCCGGATCGTGGCGAATCGCATAGCGCGACTGTAGCGCGTCCCCACCCGGTGACCCGGCCCTGCCTCGGCGCGCCAGGTCGGCCCGGACCGGTCAGATATGATCTTCGCACCATGCCTGCCTTGGAACGCGTTCCCGGCAAGGTCGTCGGGGTGCACCTCAGCTATCGCAGTCGTGCGGCCGAACGTGACACGATGCCCGCCTGGCCGTCGTACTTCCTGAAGCCCTCCTCCACACTGGCCGACGACGGCGACCCGGTCGCCCGGCCGCCGGGCTGCGAGCTGCTCGCCTTCGAGGGCGAGGTGGCGCTGGTCATCGGCCGCCGCGCGTGCCGGGTCAGCCCCGCGGACGGCTGGGAGCACGTGGCCTGGATCACCGCCGCGAACGACTTCGGCGTGCACGACCTGCGGTACGCCGACCGCGGCGCCAACGTCCGATCCAAGGGCGTCGACGGCTTCACCCCGCTCGGCCCGCGACTGATCGACGCGCGCGCCCTCGACCTGGCTACGGTCCGGCTGCGCACCTGGGTCAACGGGGAGCTGGCTCAGGACGCCTGGCCGGCCACGGACATGCTGTTCGGCTTCGGCGATATCGTCGCCGACCTGTCCCGGCTGACCACCCTGGAGCCCGGCGACGTCATCCTGACCGGCACGCCCGCCGGATCGACCGTGGTGAACCCCGGCGACGTGGTTGAGGTCGAGGTCACCGCGGGGGAGAACACGGGGGAGAACACTGAGCAGTCCTCGGGAATACTGCGCAGCCCCGTCGTCGAGGCGGACTACCGCCTCGACCCGCCCGGTGCCATGCCTCAGGCGGGCGAGGCCGTGCGCGCGGCGGCCTACGGCCGGCCGGGCGCCCGGCGGGAACGTGCGCAGGACATCCTGGCCGGGTTGCGCGAGGTGTCCACCGCCACGCTGGCCTCCCTGCTGCGCAAGCGCGGCCTGAACGGCCTCACCCTGGACGGGCTGCGCTCCACCCGCCCCGACGTGCGGATGGCCGGGTACGCCAGGACCGTGCGCTACCTGCCTATGCGCGAGGACCTGCACGACAGGTACGCCGGGATGAACGCGCAGAAGCGCGCGATCGAGCAGATCAGGCCCGGCGAGGTGCTGGTCATCGAGGCCCGCGGCGACGCCACCGCAGGCACGATCGGCGACATCCTCGGGCTGCGCGCCCAGGTCCGCGGTGCGGCCGGCATCGTCACCGACGGCGCCATCAGGGACAGCGCGGCGCTGGCCCGGCTGGAGATCCCGGCCTACCACGCCGCCGTGCACCCCGCCGTCCTGGGCCGGCGGCATGTCCCCTGGGAGTCCGACGTCGCGGTGGCCTGCGCCGGCGTGACGATCAGGCCCGGCGAGATCCTCGTCGGCGACGCCGACGGCGTGGTCGTGCTCCCGCCGGCCATCGCGGCCGAGGTGCTGGCCGACGCCCGGGAGCAGGAACGCCAGGAGGAGTTCATCGCCGGCCGGGTAGCCCGGGGCGAGTCCATCGACGGCCTCTACCCGCTCGGCGACGCCCGCCGCGCCGACTACCAGGCCTGGCGCCAGGCCAGGGCGGCTGACGAATGACCCCGCCGCCGGGCCTGCCCGCCAAGCTCGGGCACTTCATCGGCGGAGCGCACGCCGCCAGCGCCGACGGCGCCACCTTCGAGGTGGCCGACCCGGTGAGCAACCTGCCCTACGCCAGCGTGGCGGCCGCCGGGCCGCAGGACATCGACCGCGCCGTCACCGCCGCCGCGGAAGCGTTCACCGATGGACCCTGGCCCGGCCTGCCCGCCCGCGCCCGGGCCAGCCTGCTCAACCGCATCGCGGACGGCATCGAGGCCCGCGCCGACCGGATCGCCGAACTCGAGACGTTCGATACCGGGCTCCCGGTAACCCAGGCGCGCGGCCAGGCGGCGCGGGCGGCCGAGAACTTCAGGTTCTTCGCCGACATGACGGTGACCCTCCACGAAGACGCCTTCGGCGCTGGTAACCAGTTCGGCTACGTGATCCGCAAGCCGGCCGGGGTGGCCGGCCTGATCACCCCGTGGAACACGCCGTTCATGCTGGAAACCTGGAAGCTCGCGCCCGCGCTCGCATCGGGCTGCACGGTGGTGCTCAAGCCGGCCGAGTGGACACCGCTGTCGGCCAGCTTGCTGCCTGAGATCATGACCGAGGCCAGCCTGCCCGCCGGGGTGTTCAACCTGGTGCACGGCATCGGCGAGGTGGCGGGAGCGGCCCTGGTCGGGCACCCCGGCGTCCCCCGCATCTCGTTCACCGGCGAGACCACCACCGGGCAGACGATCATGGCGGCGGCCGCGCCGCACCTCAAGGGCCTGTCGATGGAACTCGGCGGCAAGTCCCCGTGCGTCATCTTCGCCGACGCCGACCTGGACCAGGCGACCGACAGCGCGCTGTTCGGCGTCTTCTCGCTGAACGGCGAGCGGTGCACGGCCGGCTCCAGGATTCTGGCCGAACGGGCGGTGTATGACGCCCTCGTCACCCGGCTCGCCGCCCGGGCCGAACGGATCCGGGTGGGCGACCCCGCCGACCCGCGGACCCAGCTCGGCGCGCTGGTGCACCCCGAGCACTACGCGCGCGTGCTCGGCTACGTGCGAGCCGGGCAGGACGAAGGCGCGCGGCTGGTAGCGGGCGGAACCCGTCCGGCCCACCTCAGCTCGGGCAACTACCTGGCCGCGACGGTGTTCGCCGACGTACAGCCGTCGATGCGGATCTTCCGCGAGGAGATCTTCGGGCCGGTGGTATGCGTCACCCCGTTCGAGGACGAGGCCGAGGCGGTCGCCCTGGCCAACGCGACCGCCTACGGGCTGGCCGCTTACATCTGGACCAGGGACCTGGCCCGTGCGCACCGGGTCGCGCACGCCGTCGAGTCCGGCATGACCTGGATTAACTCGCACAACGTGCGAGACCTGCGCACGCCGTTCGGCGGCGTGAAGGCGAGCGGTCTCGGTCGCGAGGGCGGCCCGCACAGCCTGGACTTCTACACCGAGTCGCGTATCGTCCACATCCCGCTCGGGGACACCCACGTGCCCCGGTTCGGAGCGTAGCCCATGGCCCTGGTGCCCCCGGATATCGTCCGCGCGGCCTACGCGGAGCTCGTCGTCACCGACATGGCCGAGGCGCGGCGGTTCTACGTGGACCTGCTCGGTCTCGTGGTCAGCGCCGAGTCGGACACGGCGCTGTACCTGCGCGGGTACGACGAGCTCATCCACCACAGCCTGATCCTGCGGGCCGGTCCCGAGCCCGCGGCGGCCCGGCTGGCGTACCGGGTGCGGACCGCGGCCGATCTGGACCTGGCCGAGGCGTTCTTCGCCGCCCTCGGCGCGCGCACGGCGCGGATCCCGGCCGGCGTCACGCCCGGGATCGGAGAGACGGTCCGGGCCGAGGACCCGCTCGGCTTCACCGTCGAGTTCTTCCACCACGCCGACTATGCCGAGCGCCTGCAGCAGCGTTACGACCTGCGCCGAGGAGCCGAACCCGCCCGGCTCGACCACTTCAACATCGTGGTGCCCGACGTGCGCGCGGCCTACGAGTACTACACCTCTCTCGGCTTCGGCCTGTCCGAGACGATCGAGGACGAGAACACCCTGTACGCCGCCTGGATGTTCCGCAAGCAGACCGTGCACGACGTGGCGTTCACCGGGGGAGCCGGGCCGCGGGTGCACCACGTGGCGTTCTTCACCCACGAGTCGCACCAGGTGCTGCGGATCTGCGACATCCTCGGCTCGCTGCACGCCGAAGGCCAGATCGAGCGCGGGCCCGGCCGGCACGGCGTATCCAACGCCTTCTACCTGTACCTGCGCGACCCGGACGGCCACCGCGTGGAGCTGTACACCAGCGACTACTACACCGGTGACCCCGGCCACCCGGTGCTGCGCTGGTCGGTCCGCGACCCGCGCCGTCGGGACTTCTGGGGCCACCCGGTAGTCGAATCCTGGTACACCGAGGCCAGCGCCGTCCTCGACCTGGCCGGCCGCCCGCGGCCGCTGCTACCCCAGAAGCAGACCGCCGAGGTGACCGTGGGTGCCGACGGCTTTACCCGGTTACGTGGCCGGCCTCGTCCGACAGCTCGCGCTCGACCATCGCGACCAGGTCCGGGCGGGCGCTCAGCCCCCACAGCACCTCCGCCGGGACGCCGAGGCGCCGGGCCGCCAGCCCCACGACCGGCTGGAGCATGCCCAGCGCCTCGGCCAGGCCCTCGTCCCGCGTGTAGGTCGGCGGCAGGTCATCGAGGGACAGTTCGCCCGGCCGGTGAAACGCCCCGTCCCGGCCCGGCAGCCAGGCTGCGCGCTCGGCGACGGCCGCGATCGCCGATGTGACCCGCTCCTGGCTCACGTCCGAGAACGACGGGAGCACCGACCGCTCCACCACGCCTGCCACCAGCCGCTGGTTCGGGGCGAGCAGAACGTTCCAGGCATATTCCGAACGGGCGTGGCTGGGGTGCCTCAGCGCGAAGTCAAGACCGTCGATCTCCGCGGCCGGATCGAAGCCGTCAAGACCGCGCTCGTTCCGGCCGAACTCGAGCGTCACCAGCACGTAGCCGAGCTCGTTCGGGATCCGCGCGCGGACCTCGACCGCCGGTCGCACGCCCATCCCGCGCAGCTGAGCCAGCCACGGCCCGTAGCGGTCGGCCGCGAACCAGATGTCCGGGTTCCCGTCGAAGTAGGCCTCGAGCTCCCTGCTCCGCTGGTAAAGACCCGGCGCTGGCATCAACCGCAAGGACCCGTCGGCGGCGTTCTCCCCGATCAGGAAGGCCGCCTGCCGCACCCGCTCGAGCAGCTCCTCTCGCCGCCTGGCCGCCGCGTCGTCCAGTGCCCGCACGACGCACTGCACGTCGGCGTCGTGCCGGGCCGGGTCCAGGCCGGCCAGGTCCTCGGGGGAATCTGGGTCCAGCCCGTCGTACCTGGGCAGGATGATCTGGAGCACCTCGGCGATCAGGTCCGGCTCGGTGAGGCCCAGCGCCTCGAGGAACGGCCGGGCGGCCGGTGAGCCGGCGATCGCCCGGCGCACCGTGGGCAGGCTGCTGCCGGAGATAAGCCCGGAGATAGGCAGGGCCGGGCCGGGCAGGTAGACCGCCGGGCGGTCCTCGGCGTCGGACGGCGCGACCTGGCTCCCGTCCTCGAGCCGGATGATCGGCCTGGCCCGGGCCTCCCGCCACAGGGCCGAGTGCGCGAACAGGAACGCGTAGAAGCGGGTGATCCACTCGTCCGGTTGCTCCTCCAGGAACTCCCCCGTGACCAGCGCCACCACCGCCTCGGGCGTGATCTCGTCGATGCCGATCTCGTCCCGCAGGTAGCGCCACAGAACCGGGGTGAGGTGCTCGGTGATGGACTCATCCGCGAACCGGATGGGCCAGTCCGCGCCGGCCAGCGCGCCCAGCTGGCCGGGCGTGAGGAGCTCGTGCACCTCGGGGTGGCCCAGGGCCAGGTCGACGGTCACCCCGTATCCGCCGCCGGCCACCGGGATCAGCGGCTCGGTGACGAGGATCTCGCCCACCGCGTCGAACAGCGGGCGGAACATGGAACCGGCTGCGAAGCGCCCGGCGTCCAGCGGCAGGGCGGTCAGCACGCCGACCGTGAGCAGGCCCTCGTCGCGCAGCTGCCGCAGCACGTCGCACAGCAGGGCGGCCGTCTCGCGCACCAGGAGCTGGTTCGACGGATCGTGCCCGGGAACGTTGTCCCGGGCGGGCGTCGTCCGGTACGGCCCCTGCACCAGGAAGCCGAGGAACGTCTCCTTATCGGTCGGGAAGGACACGATGAGCGGCGAGCTGTCGCACGGCACGAGACGCGGCCGGCCGGGATCGCCCTCGTCCCGGAAGGCCCGGAAGGCGATCTCGACCGGCGGCGCCAGCTCCACGGCCTGACGCTGCCAGATCAGCCATTCCTCGGCCGGCCTGCCATCGCTGGACAGCGTGACCTGCCGTGGACCAGGCCCGGCCGCGGCTGGCCACGTGCTGACCGACCGCTCGATGACCGATCCGGACACCCCGGCGCCCACCCCCAGACTCACCCGCAGCCGCTCGATGCTCCGCAGGAACAGCAGGATCCGGGGCCGGATCGCGGTCAGCGCCGCCGCGATCTCCCGGGCCGCGACCGCCGCGGGCACGCTGTCGTGGTCGAACGGGAACACGAACAGCGTCCCCGAGCGGGTCAGCGGCTCCGCCGGGAACGGCCGGACGTAGTTCTCGATCCTGAAGTGCTCGTCCCCGCTGGAGATGCGCGGCGACCTGGTGTAGGCGTACACCGACTTGAAGCCGATGCCGAACGTCCCGATCGCGGTGAGATCCCCGGACTTCCCGCTCTTGCCGACCCCGCACACGCCGCGGACGTCGGCCTCGGTAAACGGCCGCCCGTCATGCCGCAGCTCCAGCCGGTCCGCGAACAGCTCGAAGGCCAGCTCGGTCGCCTCCGCGTCCTCGGCGTTCTGGATCAGCTCGAAGATGAAGTGCGTCCGCTCGCTGTACAGCTGGCCGAGCAGGTCGAGCACGGCGGTGTCCCAGCCGTACCTGGCGATGTTCTCCTCGCGGATCTTCTCGTAATCGGCTGGCACCCAGGCACGATAACCCAGGTGTCAGCCCGGTGCGACCCTTAGTCCAGCGCCAGCGTGGTCGCCGCGGCCAGCACGCTGACCGCCCGGCCTTCGTCTCCGGTGATGTGCGGGCCGAGTTCGGCCGGGGTGACCCGGTTGGCCGCCAGCAGGCAGAAGCCGACCGCGTTGGCCACGATCGCGACGCCCTCCTGGCCGGGGCCGCCGTCCGCCTCCTGGCCGATGGCCACATCCCAGGTGCCGCCGCCCGGGCCGGTCAGCACCAGGTGCACGTCGACCGGGTGCAGGCCCATCCGGGCCGCGGCGTACGGCAGCATCCGGGCCGCGAGGTCGCTCATCAGGCGCAGCACCGGCGGATCGGGGACCGACGGCGGCAGGCCGACGGCGCGCCGGATGTCGTTGTCGTGCACCCACAGCTCGAAGGCCCGGACCACGAGCAGGTCGTCCAGAGGAAGCGTGATGCGGTGCATCGCCAGCCGGGGGGTGGCGCCGCCGGCCGCGCGCGTCAGCTCCCGCGTGACCTCGGCCGCGCGGTGCCATTCGTCCCTGGTCAGGGCGGGGGAGCGGTCGGCCTGACGGACCGCCGAGCCCTGGGTCGACTCGACGTGCTCCGCGTCGGCGACGGCCGGATCACCGGCCAGGGCGCGCTGCGTGTCGTGCTCGACCCCGATCATGTGCCCGACCAGCCCCTGCACGTCGAGCCCGCGTAGCGCCTCCGTCCGCCAGCCCTCGTCGCTGAGGGCGCCGAGCAGGCCGTAGAACGCGTCCGCAGCGCGCGCGAACGCTTCATCAGCGGAGATCTCCGGCACGGCGGGCACCGTCCGGCCGGGTCCGCGCGCCAGCAGGGACGCCGCCATGACCCGCTCGCGCAGGCCCATCGGGAGGGCCGCCTGGTCCCGGTCTACCGTGCTCATGTCGACTCCAGCAGCTGCCGGTCCAGCACGGTTTCCAGCTTGGCCATCGCCAGCCTGAGCCGCGACTTGGCGGTGCCTTCGGGAATGCCCATCGCGTTCGCCACCTCGCGGCAGCTCAGCCCCTCGAAGTAAGCCAGCTCCACGACCCGGCGCTGCCCGTCAGGCAGCAGCTGGACCGCCGCGCGCACCACCGACGCGGTTTCCGCCGCCACCACCTGGTCGCTGATCGCCCCGGGCGGTTCCGCCGGGGTCAGCCGGTAGTGCCGCTCCTGCCTGGCCACCCGGCGGAACTCGCTGCGCAGCAGGTCCACCGCCCGGTGCCGGGCCAGCACGATCAGGTAGGTGCGCAGCGACCCGGCCGCGGGGTCATACCGGTCCGGATGACTCCATAGCTCCACGAACACGTCCTGCACAACGTCTTGCGCGGCGCCGCCGTTCCCCAGGACCCGCAGCGCGCCGCCGTACACACTCGGTGCTAGCTGATCGAACGCCTCGGCCAGAGCACGGTCGTCTCCAGCCGCCAATCGCGCCGCCAGCAGGGCGTCGCTCCCCTCCATCTCTCGGACGCTAGCGTGCGAGCCCGCTCGCGGGCAATGCCCCAGCGTCATCATCCCGGCGCCGGGGGGGTCGAGACATAGCTGAGCCGCCGCCATCACCGTGCCTTTCCGCAACCCGGGGGACTTCACCGGGGATACGTCACCGTGCCCGTCGCCGGATCAGTCGGCCTGCGCCGCCCGGCGCAGCAGGTATTCCCAGCCCGCCCGCAGCTGCCGGTCGGACCAGACGTCGGCGCGCTTGGCCACCGTGTCCTCCGCGCCGCCCCAGCGCCGCAGCGGGCCCGCCGCCATCGCGTTCAGCTGGGTACGGCAGGCCCGGTCGAGCAGCACCGCGGTCATCACCGCGGCGGCCGCGTCGGGCCCGACAGCCACGATCCCGTGCTGCGGCATCAGGCAGGCCCGCGCGCCGCCCAGCACCCCGGCCAGCGCCGCGCCGAGCTCCCGGGTCTTGATCAGGCCGCCGGTGAGGGTGAAGCGCGGGATGTCAGGGTAACAGAACAGCGATCCGGCGTGGTCGAGCGGGCGCAGCGGCTCGTCCAGCGCGGCGAACTCGTTGGCCGCCGGCGAATGCGTGTGCACGACCGAGCCGACGTCCGGCCGCGCCGCCATGATCTCGGTGTGGATCGGGTACTCGATGTGCCGCGGGCCTTCGCCGCCGGCCACCTCACCGTCCGGGCTGACCAGGACGATCTTCGCCGCGTCGATCTCCTCCAGGCCCCAGCCTGCGCTCTTCATCCAGGCGCCGCGGCCGCCAGGGTCGCGGACGCTGGCGTGCCCCCAGACCATATCGGCCTGGCCGGCCGCTGCCAGCGCGCGGGACGCCTCGGCGGCCAGCCGGGCGGCGTCCTCCGGATCACCGGGCTGATAGCTCACCGCGTCGTTATACCCATCGGCTAGGACGGGCTTACCCTCGGATCTTGGGAGGCGAGCGATGCAGGCGGACATCCTGATCGTCGGCGGGGGCATCGGCGGGCTGACCGCCGCCCTCGCGCTGGCCCGCGACGGGCACCGGGTCCTGGTGCTCGAGAAGGCGGCCCAGTTCGCCGAGCTCGGCGCCGGGCTTCAGCTCGCGCCGAACGCCACCCGGGTGCTGGCTGGCCTGGGGGTGCTCGGCCGGGTGCTCGAGGCCGGCGTGCGGCCGCGCCTGCTGCTGCTGCGCAGCGCGCTGACCGCGCGGGAGCTGACCGCCCTGGACCTGGGGGAGCCGTTCCGGGCCAGGTACGGGGCGCCGTACGTGGTCATGCACCGTAGCGACCTGCTCGCCATCTTGTACGACGCCTGCCGGGCCGCGGGGGTCGGTCTGCAGGCCGGCCAGGACGTCCGCGCCGTGACCGGCGACGACGGCGCCGCCACCGCCGAGTGCGCCGACGGCACCAGCCACCGGGCCGCGGTGCTGGTCGCCGCCGACGGCCTGCACTCCGGCATCCGCGCGCTGTTCTCCGCCGACCAGCCGGTCTGCTCGGGCTTCGCCGCCTACCGCGGCACGGCCAGCATCGACGAGGTGACCGCGCGGTCCGAGCTAGACGAGGTGGTGGCCTGGATCGGCCCCGACCTGCACTTCGTGCAGTACCCGCTGCGGGCCGGGCAGATCTACAACCAGGTCGCGGTGTTCCGCAGTCGCCGGTACGCGGCCGACCCCGGGCTAGCCGACGGCGAGTGGGGCGGCCCCGCCGAGCTGGACGAGGCGTTCCGGCCCTGCTGCGCACAGGTGCGCGAGGCGACCGGGTACCTGTGGCGGGACCGGTGGTGGCCCATGTATGACCGGGAGCCGCTGGCCAGCTGGACCCGTGGGCGGATCGCGCTGCTCGGCGACGCGGCGCACCCCATGCTGCAGTACCTGGCCCAGGGCGCCTGCCAGGCCATCGAGGACGCCGCCGCGCTGGCCCGCGGGCTGGCCGCCTGCCCGGGCCCGCAGCTGATCGGCAAGGCGCTGGCCGGATACCAGGCCGAGCGTGCCCCGCACGCCGCGCGGGTCCAGCGCACCGCCCGTACCTGGGGCGACATCTGGCATGTCGACGGCGTGGGGGCGCTCCTGCGGGACGAACTGTTTCTCCGCAGGGCCGCCGATGACTACTCCTATACCGACTGGCTCTATGGGACACATGTCCTTTGACAGGTATCCATGTGTTCGTTGAGCGTTGTTTGTCCCGTGTCAACCTCTGCTCTTGGGGGCAAGCGTGCAGCGGATGCCTGCGGTCTCACGTCCGGCCTGGATGCTGGCCCTTTCCGGCTTCGCGGACCGCGGTGGCGGCCCGCGCCGCTCGCCGGTCGAGATCATCGCCACCATGGGCTCGTACCTGACCCGCACTCAGGCCGCCGAGGTGTCCGGGCTGCGCTGACCAGCCCCGCCGAGCCCCCGACCGGCCCCGCCGAGCCCCTGGATGACGCGACCGAGCGCCTGCTGCACCAGACCATCGCCGTGGTCCGCGAGGACTTCGCGGCGCTGCGCTTCCACACCGCGGGCCACCCCGCCTACCCCCGCGCCGACATAGCCCGCCTGGTCATCATCCCCGGCAAGATCGCCAGCATCGTCCTCCGCTAACCCGCCCCAAGCCACTGCCGCCCCGCACTCTGCGCCCTGCGCGGGCAAAGCGGACTTCAGTCACTCTGGCACCGTACGTACCGAATCATTCGATGTGAATGTCCCATTCATGCAGCTGGAACCAGCGTAAGAGGCGGTGTGTCAAGCGTTTCCGGTGATGCTGTGGCGGGTCTGTGAGCTGGGATTATCGCTGAGGGTGGGGCCGGTGGCGGCGGGGTTGCCGGGTGCGGGCATGGCGGAGTGCCGCCCTGGCGGGATGCTGGTGCCGGGGCGGTGCGGGTGCCCGTGGCCGGGGTCTTCTCGCCCTACGTAGTGCAAGCGGGCTCGGCCCGCCCGCGGGTGCGGGCGGGCCTGCCCCGACAGCGTTCAACCGGGCTGGTGAGAAGGCCCCGGCGGCCCGGGGGACAGCTGCCCAGGGTTCCAGCCGAGGTGGTCCTCAACGACATGACGGGCTCGCTGTCCCCCCTCTCATCAGGGAGGATGGTCTAGGGCGCCGGTGAGCGGCGCGGGGCGCCGCCGCTGGTCAGGCGGCCTCCGGCTGGCAGGCGAGGCCGGCGGCGACGGCGGGGTCCCAGCTGGTGCCGTGGACGACCAGGCAGTAGATCCAGCGCAGCAGCGAGGCGGCGCAGGCCACCCGGGCTTTCGCGCGCCGGGCGCGGGCCGCGGCCGCCGCGCCGCGCCGCGGGCCGGCGGGCCGGCCGGCTCATCGGCCGCGGCGGTTCCGGCCAGCGCGGCGTACTTGGCGGCCAGGACCGGGTTGTGCACCAGCATCGGCCAGACCGCGCGCCAGGCCGCCAGCCGCAGCCCGGGCCGGCCGCGGCGGGAGATGCGCGCCTGGCCCTCAAAAGCGCCCGAGGCGTTCCCGGCCGGGGACAGCCCGGCATGCTTGACCAGCGAGGAGGAGCTGTCATAACGGCGCGGGTCGCCGGTCTCGGCCAAGATCGCCGCCGCGCCCACCGCGGTCAGCCCGGGGATGTCGCCCAGCCGGGACAGGCCCAGCTCGCCCAGCACCGCGGCCATGTCCGCCTCCACCGCCCGCAGCTGAGCCCGGATCCGGGCCAGGTCGCCCAGCTCGTCGGCGATGCGGCGGAACAGGCCCCGGCGGGACCAGATCACCGCGCCCTCGGCATCGGCCAGCGCGGCGAACACCGCCCGGGCCACCCGGCCGCTGACCCGCTTGCCACCCCAGCCGCCCACCGCCGCGCGGACCGCGGCGGTGAACTCGCCCAGCCCGGCCGCGGCCAGCTTCTCCGGCCGCCCGCCGCACCGGCCCGCCGTCACCTGCACCGCCGCCAGCCAGGTCACCGACTTAAACGGCTCCGCGCACGCCCCCGGCACCACCGGCCAGGCCACCGACAAGAAATCCCGCACCCGGGCCGCCGACGCCGTCGCCGCGGTGACCAGCTGCGCCCGCCGCCGCCCCAGGTGCCGCAGGTGCGCCCAGGTCTCATCCAGCTCCTCCGGCACATAACAGTGCAGCTCGGCCGCCAGCCGGGCGATCAGCACGCAATCAGACTCATCAGCCTTGTGCGGCGTGTAATCCTGCTGCTCCCGCGCGATATGGCTCACCAGCGGCTGGACGCACACCAGCGGCAGCCCCCGCTCCGCGCACAGCCGCTGCACCTGCATCCACCGCGCCCCCGTCGGCTCGCACGCCACCGCCACGTGCGCGAACCCCTTCACCCGGGCCTGCGCCACCGCCCAGTCCAGCGCCTCACCCAGCCGGAACGCCGGCACCCGCACCGTCCGGCGCGCCAGCACCCGCACATCATGATCGGCCGCCGCCAGCGCCTGCTTCTGATCCCCCAGGTCGATCCCGATCACCGCGCCATCGCGCGGCAGCAGCTCCCGCAGCCGCTCCCGCCGCGCATTCCGCCGCGCATCCCCCCGGGTCATGCCGCTACCCTTACCCATCAGAACGTCCTCCTTCTGCGTTTGGGACACCAAGCCCGTACTACCGCACCAGGAGGACGTTCCTGTACCAGCCGCATCACCACAAGACAACCGCCCCTAGCGCGTCGTCCTATTACTACGACATGAATGGGACATCCACGCCGTATGAATCGGAACGACGCGGCGACGGGGTACGTATCACCGGTCACGGCAACAAACTGGGGGCCCGGAGGCACCAGAAGTTTGATGTCACACAGTTACGGCATTGCTACCTTCGGCGATTAGCCCGGGCCGGCACCTAGCGGTCCTTGGCCGAACGGCCCGAGGAAGAGTCCTCGGGCTGGCCGCCGCCCAGGAGCACCCGGGTGAGCTGGTTACGGCTGTCCAGAAGCTGGTCGAGCGCGGTCTCTAGATGCGCATCCGTCACCTGGATCGGCCCATCGCCCGGCTCGCCTTCGCAGGAGAGCAGGGCCGCCTTCCGCAGCAGTTCCTTGAGGAACGCCGCGGTCACCCCCTCGGTCCGCTCGATCAGTGAGTCCTCCCTGGCCCGATCGAGTACGAGGTTTCCCTGGTAGAGCCGGATCAGCCGTCGCCGTGCGTCGGCATCGGGTACCGGGAGCTCGGTGGCTAGGTCGACCCGTCCCGGGCGTTCGGCCAGCGCGGGCTCGAGCAAGTCGGCCCGGTTGGTGGTGAGCAGGAACGTCACGTCGGCCGCCGAATTCAGCCCGTCCATCTCGTTGAGCAGCTGGAACAGCAGCGGATGCTCGCCCGGGCGAGCCTCGCGCTGCTCGGCGATCAGGTCCACGTCCTCCACCACGATGACGGCGGGCTGCAGTGACCGGGCGACCGAGCAGGCCCCCTTATCCGGCCGAGGGCGCGGCCGGATATGACGATCACGGTCAAGCCGGGCAGCTGGCTGATGAGGTAGCGCACGGTGTGCGTCTTGCCGGTCCCGCTCAGGTTGGCTTAGCGCCGCAGGCCGCCGAGCACGCTCTTGACCGCCGATCGCGCGTCCCGGGCCGCCTGCCGGGCGATCAGGCTCGCCACCCGCACCGGGACGTTGACGTGCCCGGGCGGCTCGTCGTCCGGTTCTTCCTCCACCCGCACTCCCGCACCGATGTCGGCCCGGAAGTCGCCCTGCTCGCCGAGGACGACATCGCGCAGCTCGTACCGCGACACTGGCCTGGATCCCGCGTGGCAGACCGAACGCAGCAGGATGCCGAGTCCGGCGTCCACCACGATCTGGTCGGGGAAGAGCAACCGGCCCCAGGCGTCCCAGGCCGGCTCGCCGGCCGCGACCCGGAACCGGTAGCCGGGCCGGGCGCCGGTCATGGTCTCGGCCCCGCCGGACAGGTGGTGTCCGAGCAGCCAGGAGGCGTCGAGCAGCTTCGCGATCTCCTGCGGCGGCGGCCCGGCGGGCCGGGCCGTCACCTCGTCCGCGAAGAACCGCCATTGCCGCTCCCCGTCGCAGATGATCGTCTCCGCCCAGGGCCGGAACGAACGCGCGCCGGGCTCCGCCGGCACGGCCGGCTCGATCCGGTACCGGCCTGACCCGTCGAAGCTGAGCCGGAAGACCATGTGCAAGGTGGCTACCCGCTCGCCCGCCGCGTCGATGAGATGGCCGAGCCCGCCGAAACCCGCGCGCCGCGCGCCGTCAGGGACCTGGGCCAGCATTGCGGCGATGTCGTGCCACTGGTGCAGCGTGGCCGCGATCCCCGGCGCCCAGCGGTCCCGGCTGGCGTGCAGCAAGTGCAGCACCTCCTCGGTGACGGCCGGCGCGTCCGCCGGCACCGATTCACAGTCGGGCGGCATTTCTGCCTCAGGCTCCTCCAGCGTGGCCTGCTCGAAGGACCGGGACCGCGAGGACCTGACCAGCGCGCTGATACCGCCCGCGGCCAGGTCCGCGATCAGCTTGCTCGCCTCCCAGCCAGACCCGCCCGCGGCGGGGCCGCCCGCGGCGGGGCCGCCCGCCGCGGGGCTGTCCGCGGCGCCGCGGGGCGTGGTCCGCGGCGCGTCGCCCGGGACGGAGTCCCAGCCGCCCGGTGGCAGGAACTGATCGCCGCCGGCCGGCGTCATAAGGTCAGGGCCGGTGCGGATCCCGGTCAGCTCGGTCACGCCGAGCGTCTTGCCGTCGAGGATCTCCTCCTGCCGGAGCAGGATGCCGAACCCCAGATCTACCAGCACCTCCACCCGGTCCAGCGGGCGACGCCAGGCCGAAGCCCGGCGCCAGACGCCCGGCCGTGGCGTGGCCACCACCCGCAGCGCCTCCCGCCCGCCCGTCGTCACCGGACCACCAGGCTCGAGGGTGAAGCCGGTGAGCAGCCACGACGGCCGCAGCATGAGCGGCAGCGGCGGCTCGGGTCCGCCGCCAGTATCGACCTTCCAGCCGTCGCCTTCCCGGACCGCGGACCAGCTCCGGTCTCCGTCGCACCCGCTGATGTGGTCCTCGCCCTGCTCGCGGTAGCGCCGACCGGGCTCGACCAGCAGCGTGGACCGGTCCGTTCTCGTGCCCAGCTGATCCGTGGCCATTTCCCACACGTGCCCGGGCCGCGGCGCGCCGAGAAACGGCGGGGGCCCGTCCGCCCCGTACCGGGTCCGGTCCAGGTCGAAGTCACGGCTGGTGGTCACGTCGGCGGCCAGTCTCAGCCGGGTCCAGTCCGCACGGTACAGCAGGTTGACCAGGTTCTCATGGTCCCTCCAGGCCGGCGCGGCCGGGCTGGCCGTCGCTACCGCGGCGGCGCTTCATCCCACGATCTGCCCGGTTCCTCCGGCATCTCGTCCCACGACGTCCCCGGCTCGTCCGGCTTCTCGTCCCACGGCTTGCGCCCCGGCCGCCGCCGCGGCCGGGGGAACATCGACCGGGGGAACAGCAGCCACCTGAGCAGGTCCGGCTCGTCGCTCATCGTTCCTCCTCACCAACGCGGCCGCCGCACGGGCCAGCGCCGAGCCGCGCGTTCCGTCCCGATCCAGCCTACTTTTCATCCGAACGATCTGGGGCTCACGTCCGTCCCCATGATCAGCGCATGGCAGACTCGAAGCGATGTGTACCGTCGTGGTTAGCCTGGCGCTGGAAGCCCCGGTGCCGCTGCTGCTCCTCGGTATCCGCGACGAGTTCACCGGCCGTCCCTGGCAGCCGCCTGCCCGGCACTGGACCGGACCGGATAATCCCGGATGGGCAGCGCTGATCGGCGGGCTCGACGAGCAGGCGGGCGGTACCTGGCTGGCGGTGCACCCCGGCGCGTCCCGGGTCAGCTGCATCCTGAACGGCCGGGGCCGGGCCGCTCCGCCGGACCGCCGCCGGTCCCGCGGCGAGCTCCCGCTGCGGACCGCGGCCGAGGGGCAGCAGGCGCTCAAGGAACTGCACCAAGCCCCGGGCGCCCTAGCCCGTTACGACCCGTTCTACCTGGTCTGCGCCGATCCGGACTCCGTGCTGATGCTCGGCTGGGACGGCAGCCAAGCCGCGCTCACCGACCTGGGCCCCGGCACCCACATGCTGACCAACGCCGGTCACATGTACCCGCCCGGCCGCGACAACCAGGAAAAGCCCGCGGACGAGAAGGCGCTCCGCTTTGGCCCCAGGTTCGCCGCCCGGCGGCCCTCCGGTGACCCGGAAACCGCCACTATCAAGGACGCCTGGACCGACTGGCTCACCCTGGCCGGCGACGGCCAGGACGGAGCCGGCGCGATCATCGTCCGGCACGAGCTACCCGACGGCCGGGTGTACGGCAGCACGTCGGTCAGCCTGGTCGCCCTGACCAGGGACGGCCGTCTGCGCTACGACTTCCAGCCCGTCCCCGCCGACCCCACGACCTGGTATTCGGTCGAAACCGGCTAGAAGAACTCGAAGTACTCGCGCATCTCCCAGTCGCTGACGTCCTGGCCGTCCGGGACGGGCCGTTCGGCCAGCGCGGCGGTGTACCGCCCGATCTCGTGGCGCTTCATCATGACCAGGTAGGAGACCAGCGTGTCGCCGAACGCCTTCCGGTAGAACGCGTCCGCGTCGAGCGCGTCGACCGCCTCGGCCAGCGACGCGGGCAGCGGCGGCGCCTCGAGCGCGTACGGGTCGGCGTCGGCCGCGGGCGGCGGCTCCGCGCCGCGCTGGATGCCGTCCAGTCCGGCCGCGATGTTCGACGCCAGGTAGAAGTAGGGGTTCGCGGCCGGCTCGCCGATCCGCATCTCCACGTGGCTGCTGGTGTCGCCGGGAGAGCCCTGGACCCGGACCAGCGCGCCGCGGTTCTCCACCGCCCAGCACACCCGGTCCGGGGCGAACGAGTACGGGCGGAAGCGCTTGTAGCCGTTGACCGTCGGCGCCCCGAACGCCGCCATCGGCCGCGCGTGCGCGAGCAGCCCGGCCACGTAGTGCCGGCCCAGGTCGGACAGCGCGGCCGAGTCGCTGGCGAACGCGTTCGAGCCGTCGGCCCGGGACAGCAGCGACTGGTGCAGGTGCCAGCCGGAAGAGAAGAAGTTCGGCAGGGCCGGGCGGCACATGAACGTGGCCAGCAGCCCGCGCCGCTGGCAGACCTGCTTGACCGCGGACCGGAACAGCACCGCCGCGTCGGCCGCGTCCAGCCCGGCCATCGGCGCGAAGCTGAACTCGAGCTGGCCCGGGCCCCACTCGTCCTCGATCGACCGCGGCGGCAGGCCGATGTCGTACAGCGCGTCCCTGATCGCCTCGAGGGTCTCGCCCATGCTGTCCAGCCGCACCTCGGACAGGAACTGGTAGCCGCGCTCGAACACGCTGACCGGCGGCGGGGGCGGGGTGAACCCGGCGTTCTCCGGCGCCAGTTCCTCCGGCGAGCGGACCACGACGGAAAACTCGAACTCCAGCCCGGCCAGGATGTCGTAGCCGGCCTCGCCGAGCACGGCGAGTGTCCGGCGGAGCAGGCCGCGGCCATCCAGCGGCATCGGCTGCCCGTTGCCGAAGTAGACGTCGCACAGCATCCAGCCGGTCCGGTCCGCCCACGGCAGCACCCGGAAGGTGCCCGGGTCGGGCACCACGACCACGTTGGGGAACCCGGTGAACTCCGCGATGCCGAACCCGCCGCCGCGCGCGAATGCGGGCACGAACACCTGGTTGCCGGTGTCCAGGCTGTAGATCGCGCCCGAGAAATCGAGCCCATCGGACATCGCCGCGATGGCGGCCTCCGCCGACAGCATCTTGCCGCGAGGCACGCCGTGCTGGTCGATGACGGCCAGCCGCACGGTGCGCAGCCCGAGCTCGCGGATCCGGGCCGCCACCTCGTCGACATCGTACGGCCGGTCCCGGCCGGCCAGCCCGTTGCGGGCCACGAACCCCGGCTGTCCTACGCCGGATATCCCGCCAGGAGTATGGGTGCTCACCCGGCTTAGCTTAGGTGCGGCGGCAGCCCGAATGCCGGGAAGATCCGCGTGGTGTCCAGGAAGAACGTCAGGCGGCTGAGCCGGCCGCCGGACACCTCGTGCACCTGCAGCGCCCACGGCGCGTGGCCGCCGGCCGGGTCCGGCTTGTACTGGGCGAACGCCTGCACCCCGTTGACCTGGCCGGCTGGCACCATGATCGAGTCCCGGCAGAGGCTCGGCGACGGCTCCTGCATCCAGCGGGTGATGTTCTGCGCGCCCCTGACCCACATGGCGTACGGCGGCATTGTCATCAGCGCGTCGTCGTGCAGCAGGGTGACCAGCTGGTCCATGTCGTACCGCTGGAACGCGTCGACGTACCTGGCGAGCAGCTCGGACTGGTCCGCGTCGACCGACGCCGGGCGCTGCTCCTCGGGCAGCGCGGCCAGCGTGGCCCGCGCCCGCTGCAGCGCGCTGTTCACGGCGGGCACGCTGGTGCCCAGGGTGGCCGCCGCCTCGGCCGCGGGCATCTTCAGCACCTCGCACATGATCAGCGTGGCCCGCTGCCTGGCCGGCAGGTGCTGAAGCGCGGTGATGAACGCCAGCCGGATCGTGTCCCTGGCCACCGCGATCTCGGCCGGGTCGCCGTGCTCGGGCACCACCCTGTCGTCGGCGATCGGGGAGACCCAGACGTCGTCCGGGTGCCAGTCGCCGAGCAGCGCCTCGACCGGCGGCGAGGCCGGGCCGAGGTCGATCGGCAGCGCCCGCCGCTGCCGTCCGCGCAGCATGTCCAGGCAGATGTTGGTGGCGATCCGGTACAGCCAGGACCGCACGCTCGACCGGCCCTCGAACCCGTCGGCCGCACGCCAGGCGCGCAGCATCGTCTCCTGCACGGCGTCGTCGGCTTCGAAACCCGAGCCCAGCATGCGGTAGCAGTAGCCGGTGAGCTCCCGGCGGTACTGCTCCAGCTTGTCCGGGCTAATCTCGGTGGCGGCAGTCGTCGGCATAGTTCCCCACCCTACGTCGCGCCCCTGACATTTCTAGGCTGACTCCATCCCGTAGCGGCTCATCAGCGCCCGTTCGGCCTCCCGGGTCGGCGGTTCACCGGCCGACCACAGCTGGTGCAGCTCCTCGAAGTAGGCGTCCATGGCCGGCGCGTGCAGCACCAGCAGCCGGGCCGGCGACTCGCCCCCGTTCCCGAACGTATGCGCCGCACCCCGCGGCACCAGCAGGAAGTCCCCGGCGCCGCCGGCCAGCTCGGCGTCGTCCAGCCGGAACGTGACCGTCCCCTCCAGCACGAAGAACGCCTCGGAACAGGTGACGTGCCGGTGCGGCGGCGGGGTCCTGGCGCCGGGCGGCACGGTCCGCTCCATCAGCGAGAAGTCGCCGCCGGTCTGCTCCGCCACGGCTTTGAACGCCATCACGTTCCCGCGGGCGGTCAGCAGGTGCCCCTGCCCCGGCCGCACGATGTCAGTCATCTTTCCTCTGTAGCACGGCCCCGTCGGCTCCTTCTACGCCGGGCGCCGCTGAACTATCCTGCGAGCGTGGGCGACCTGCTGGCGGAGGCGGAGGCCGAGCTGTACACGGCCGAACCGGACGGCTTCACCGCGCGCCGGACCGAGCTCGCCGAGCGCGCCCGCGACGCGGGCGAGCCCGCCGCGGCGAAGAAGATCACGGCGCTGCGTAAACCCACTCGTTCGGCCTGGGTGGTGAACCGCCTGGTCCGGTCGGACCCCGAGGTCCGGTCCCGGCTCGGCCGCCTGGCCGCCGACCTGCGGGACGCGTCCGGAGGCAGCAGGCTCAGGGAGCTGACCGCGGCCCGCGCCCGGCTGGTCGACGAGCTGACCCGGACGGCGCTGGAAGGGCTGCCGGCGCCGCCCGCGGCGCTGCGCGAGGAGGTGACCGCCACCCTCGACGCGGCCATCGCCGACCCGGAGGTGGCCGCGAGCCTCGGCACCCTGGTCCGCCCCGCGCAGTACGCCGGCTTCGGCGCCTTCGCCGCCGCCCTGCCCGCGCCGGCGCCGCCGAAGACCAAGGCGCCGGCTGAGCCCGCGGCCGAGCGCGAGGCCCGCCGCCGGGAGAGGATCAAGGAGGCCGAACGGGCCCTGGCCGACGCCGATCGTGACCTCGAATCCGCCATCTCGGCCGAACGCGACCTCGAGGACTCCGTCCGCAGCCTGGAAGCCGACCTCACCGACGCGCGCCAGCGCCTCGCCGAGGCGCGGCGGCGGTCCTACCGGGCCGAGTCCCGGCAGCAGCGGGCGGCCGGGCAACTCGGCAGGCTGAAGGAGTAAACCATCCCGCCCGGCCGGCGACTCTTAAGACACGGGAGGTGGAGGTGCTGCCGGTGGATGGTCATCCGCCTGAACCGGACGGGTTCCGTGAATTCGTCGAGGCACGGTCGAGCGCGCTGCTGCGGTCCGGCTGGCTGCTGACCGGCGACTGGCCGAGTGCAGAGGATCTCGTGCAGACCGCGCTCGCCGCCGCCTGGCCCCGGTGGGCCACGCTGACCCGGCCGGACGCGCCGGAACTCTACGTGCGGAAGATCATGGTGAACACGTTCCTGCGCTGGCGGCGGCGGCGCTGGACCGGCGAGATCGCCACCGGCCGGCTGCCCGAGATGCAGGCGGCCGGGGACGCGTTCGCGCAGATCGACGCCAGGCAGGCGCTGATCGCGGCGCTGGACCGGCTGCCACCCAGGCAGCGGGCCGTGGTGGTGCTCCGCTATTTCGCCGATCAGACCGAAGCGCAGACCGCGGCCGCGATGGGCTGCTCGGTCGGCGCGGTGAAGGCGCATGCGTCGAAGGCGCTGGCCCGGCTGCGAGATGCGCCCGGACTGGCCGAGCTCATGACCGGAGGTGTGGCCTCGTGAACACCGAGGAGAGGCAGCTGGCGGAGATGCTGCACCGGGTCACCCCCGAGCCGCCGCGCCGTGTCACCGTGGAAGATGTCGCGTTCCGGGTGGCCAGCGAACGCCAGCGCGAGCCGCGCCTGCGGCGTAGCTTCCGGCGAGGTGTCATCCGGGGAGGGCGCGGCTGGACGCCGGTTCTGGCCGCGCTCAGCGTGTTCGCCATCGCCGGGGGCAGCGCGGGGATCGCGGCCGTCGCGACCTCGCAGCGCAGCCATACCTCGGCGCCGGCCGCGCCGTCGCCGTCGCCGCCCCCGGCCGGTGCAACGCAACGGGTGGCCGGCGGGATGTGGGGCGCCAGCCTGATCAACCACCAGCTGTTCAGCCAGGGCTCGCTGACCAGCGGCGGGGATTCGCTGTTCGCGGTCGGCGGCGGCCGCCTCGACCGGATCGACCCGCACACCGGGGCCATCGTCCGGAGCACCCCGTACACCCCGCCGTTGCTCAGCCGGCCGGTGGTTTCCGGGAACACGGTGTGGGTGGTGTGGTCCTACGGCGGCGGCCAGATCGTCCTGCACGGCTACGACGTCCGGACGCTGGCCCAGGTCGCGTCGGTGCCGGTGCCCGCCATCGGCGGCGTGTCTAACCAGGCTCAGGGCGTGCTGGCCGCCGGGCCCGGCGGCCGGCTCTACCTGGCCGCGGGCTACACCGTGGCCACCGTGGACCCGGCCGCCCGCCAGGTGACGCACCGGATCCACCTGACCGCGGGCCAGGCCAGCTCGGTGGCGGTCTCGCCCGACGGCAGCAAGCTGTATGTGGGGACTGGTTCCTTCCAGCTGCTGGTCTACGACCTCGCCACCGGTATCGAGGTGTCCTCGTCCCGGATTCCGGCGGGCGGGACCGGGAACCTGCTCGCCACCGCGGGCGGCGTCTGGGGCACGACCGGAACCGGGATGAGCGAGTGGGTCTGGTTCGCCCCGGGCGGCGACCTGTCCCGCTCGTTCCGGGTCAGCCAGGGCGCGGGCGGCGGCCTGACGTCGCTGCCCTCCTACAGCGGCGGCGTCGTCTGGGTCGGCGGCTCGCGCGAGCTCGTCTGCGCCAGCCCGGCCACCGGCCGCGCCATGGCGCGCACGCCCATCCCCGCTGACCACGGCGTCGCGCAGTACTTCGACAGCGTGACCGTGCTGGGCAGCGGCCGCAGCTACGCCCTGTACCAGGACGACGCGGCTCAGCTGGCCGGCCTGGCCAGCCTCACCCCGCCCCCGGCCTGCGCGGTGTTAGCCCCGGGGGGACGACCCTCCGGGATCCCCCCGATCCTGAGGGGAAACCGTTCCCCCCAGACCCCCTCGGCCCGCCACCCGCTCCGCGGGCGGCGGGGGACCCGGGGGAGTTCCGTCGCCGAACGGGCGCCCGCCGAGTTCCTCGCGGTGGTGCGGGGTGGTCCAGCCGGACAGGTCGGGCCCGGCCGGGATGATCTGCGACGGGTTCAGCCCGGTGTGCACCTTGTAGTAGTGCGCCTTGGTCTGCGCGAAGTCGATCGTGTCGCCAAACCCGGGCGTCTGGTACAGGTCCCGCGCGTACGCCCAGAGCACCGGCATCTCGGTGATCTTGTTCCGGTTGCACTTGAAGTGGCCGTGGTAGACCGCGTCGAACCTGACCAGCGTCGGCCACAGCCGAACGTCCGCCTCGGTGATCGTGTCCCCCGCCAGGTAGCGGCGGGTGGCGAGCCGCTCGGACAGCTGGTCGAGCCGGGCGAACAGCTTGCCGTAGGCCTCCTCGTAGGCCGCCTGGGTGCTGGCGAACCCGCACCTGTACACGCCGTTGTTGATGTCCTGGTAGACCCCGGCGCCGATCTCCTCGATCTCGTCCTGGAGCTTGTCGGGGTACAGTTCGGGCGCGCCAGGGCGATGGAACGCCGTCCACTCGTGTTCCAGGTCCAGGGTGATCTGCCGGTAGTCGGCGGTCACCACCGCGCCCTCGGCCACCTCCACGACGGCGGGCACCGTGACGCCCCGGTCGTAGCCCGGCACCGCCTTCTCGTAGGCGTCCCGCAGCCAGTGGATGCCGAGCACCGGATCGACCTCACCGGGATCGAGGTTGAACGTCCAGCTCCGCCAGTCGTGCTCAGGCCCGCAGATGCCCATCGACAGCGCGCCCTCGAGTCCGAGCAGCCGCCGCACGATCATCGTCCGGTTGGCCCATGGGCACGCCCGCGCCACCACCAGCCGGTACCGCCCCGCCTCGGCCGGCAGCGTCCCGTCCCGCCCGTCCGCCGTGATCCGCTGGTTCAGGTACCTGGTATCCCGTACGAATTCTCCGGTAGCGCCCACTCACCCGACGCTACCTCATTGCTCCGCTTTTCAAATACCCGCCCCGTACCGTACCCGGCCCCATCCGCTACCCGGCCCCATCCGCTACCCGGGCCCATCCGGCACCGCGCCCCATCCGCTACCCGGGCCCATCCGGCACCGCGCCCCATCCGCTACCCGGGCCCATCCGGCACCGCGCCCCATCCGCTACCCGCCCATCCGGGGCTGGATGCCCGTAGAGGGATCCCTGTGGCTGTGGTGGCTCTTGATCCGGCCTGGCGGCCGCTGCCCCTGGCCGTTCATACGATGTGGATGTCCCATTCATGTCGTTCTAGCTGCATGAATGGGACATTCACATCGTATGACATGTTACGGATGATGCCAGCGGGGCAGGCGACACAGCAGCAGCGACGCACGACCCGCAGCACTGGGCCGGCAACCTACGCCGCGGTACGGATGAGGCCAGCGGGGCAGGTGTTACAGCAGCGCACGACCGGTAGCACCAGGCCGGCACCTTCCGCCATCGAAATCAACCGGCAACCTCGGCCCGCGCCAGCCTGCCTGGAGGCTCCTACCCCGACCCGAGCCACTCCAACCCCAAAGACTCCCATTCACCTCACAAGCCACAAGCCGGATTCAATGGTTGTGGCGCCCCTGTCAAATAGATTCGGTAGAACGCCACAACCATTGACTCCGCGAGCCCAGGACCGCCACGCAACGAGCAAACGCCTACCGGATGCCGTCCCAAAGGGCACGCTCGTCGCCGGCCGGGTCGTCGGCGACCGAGACGGTGTCGCCCAGCAGCCCGGTGGTGCGCCGGGTGCTGTCATAGCGCGCCCAGCCGGGGTCTCCGCTGGCGATGAAGTCCACCCACACCCGGTGCGCCCGGTCCGCCACGGCCGCCGAGGGCGCATCGCCGATCAACGGGCGAAGCTCGGGCCGGGCGGCGGTGTCGAACACGAACGGGATCTCGGCCGCGTGGCAGGCGCCGAACCGGTGGTTGTCTCCCGGCTCCGGGTGGTCGAACCGGTACATCCACGTGTCGCTTGCACCAGAAGCGGCCCGCGCCTCGGCCACCCGGATGGGCGGGATGCGGAAGAACCAGTCGGTGATCACCGCGGCCACCAGGTCGCCCGGGCTGGCGCCCGGCCGGCCCGCCCGGTAAACAGCGAGTGCCTCACCAGGCAGCCCGTAAGCGCCGGTCACGGCCGCCAGTGTCGGCTCGTCGATGAGGTCGATGGTGTTCGCTGCGACCAGGAACAGCCGTGCCTCGTCCCGGTTCGATCCGATCAGCAGCGGAACGTTCCCGCCCTGGCCGGCGCCCAGCGACGCCAGCGGCGCGGCCGGGAGCACCGAGCCGTCGACGGTGGGCGCGAACGGTAGCAGGCTCAGCGTGAGCCGCCCCCACCTGGCCGGGTCCGGGGTAGTCTGCACCTCGACCACCAGATCCGACGCCGCCTGTACGAGCTTCTCCAGCGGGACCGCCTTGATCGAGTCCCGGTCGGCAGGCACGCCGAGCGCCTGGGCCAGGTAACCGCTGACCATACGGCCCTCGTCCTCGGTCAGCGTGTGCGCCCCCGCCCCGCTCTGCGCGATGGCCTGGCCGAACAGTCCCGAGGCCAGTGGCATGGACAGCAGCGTGGTCACGCTCATCGCCCCGGCCGACTCGCCGGCCACGGTGACCCGCCCCGGATCACCCCCGAACGCGGCGATGTTCTCCTGCACCCACCGCAGGGCCGCGAGCTGATCGAGCAGGCCCAGGTTGGCGGTGCCGTCGCCGAGGAAGAGGAAGCCCTCAGCGGCCAGCCGGTAGTTGATGGTCACGCACACCACGCCGTCCCGGGCAAAGGCCGCGCCGTCGTACGCGCCGACCGACCCCGACCCGTTCATGAACGAGCCGCCGTGGATCCAGACAAGCACGGGCAGCCCGCCCGCGTCGGCGTCGGGCGTCCACACGTTGAGGTTCAGGCAGTCCTCGCCCGGGATCACCACCTCGGGGAATAGTGAGGCGTACTGCGGCGGGTAGTCGCCCTTGGGCACCGTCGGGCCGAACGAGGTCGCGTCGCGCTCGCCCGCCCAGGCCGGTACCGGCTGGGGCGGGAGCATCCGGTTCGGGCCGAACGGCGGTGCCGCGTAAGGGATGCCGAGGAAGGCGGCCACGCCGGAGTCGACCCGGCCCCGGACCATCCCATCGTTCAGCCGGACTACCGGGTGCTGCGCTGTCTCGCTCATCCGTCCCTCCACTGCCACATCGCCTGGGCCTGTCTCCACTATTTAGCCCTAGTTGATCAAGGATGCACATCATCCGGGGGGATCGGCCGCCAGCATTACCGGACTCGTCTCACGATAAGACTGGTACGGCAGGTTAGGTTAGCCTAAGCTAATCAATCGCCGGGCTCGAGTCGGATGATGCTGCAATGACCCCAGGGAAGGCTGATGACCAAGCAGAACCCCCAGGAACCGCAGATCCCTCCCTCCGGTCGCCGCCCCGCGGGGCGCAGCCGGGGGCCGGGCCCCGCGCGGCACAGCCGCGGGCTGC
The DNA here is from genome assembly GCA_963841585.1 of uncultured Actinomycetes bacterium. Lineage (GTDB taxonomy): Bacteria > Actinomycetota > Actinomycetes > Streptosporangiales > Streptosporangiaceae > Palsa-504. The sequence goes on along the minus strand of CAWJDK010000012.1, from coordinate 30,148 downwards.
GCACCCCACGGCGCAGCCGCGTCCCAGCGGTCGCCTCCGGGCTGCTCGCCTGCGGGCTGCTGGCCGGCTGCGGCGCGGCAGGCGCGGCCGCGGGCACGGGCACGGGCACGGGCGGCCAGGCGGAGTCGATCACCCTTTACAGCGGCCAGCACGAGCAGACTACCGACGGCCTGGTCGCCGCGTTCCAGCAGCAGACCGGGATCAAGGTCAGCGTCCGCAACGACGACGAGGACACCCTCGCCAACCTGATCGCCGTGCAGGGGTCGCACTCGCCCGCCGACGTCTTCTTCACCGAGAACTCGCCCCCGCTCGAGTTCCTCCAGGAGAAGGGCCTGCTGTCGAAGGTCAGCCCGGGCACGCTGGCGGACACCCCGGCGAAGTACGACTCGCCGGCCGGCGACTGGGTGGGGGTGTCCGCCCGGGTCAGCGTGATCGTCTACAACCCGTCGCTGATCGCCAGGAACCAGCTCCCGGCCGGCGTGATGCAGCTCGCCGACCCGAAGTACCAAGGCAAGCTCGGCATCGCCCCGAGCGAGACCGACTTCCAGCCGATCGTCACCTCAGTGATGCGCACCTACGGCCGCGCCACCGCCCTGAGCTGGCTGGAGAAGGTCAAGTCGAACGGCGCCAGCCACACCTTCCCCGACAACGAGACGCTGGTCAGCGACGTGAACCGCGGGCAGGTCGCCTTCGGGATCATCAACGAGTACTACTGGTACCGGCTCAAGGCCGAGATCGGCGCGAGCGCGATGCACTCGCAGATCACCTACTTCGCCCCGCACGACCCCGGGTACGTGATCGATGTCTCCGGCGCGGCGGTGCTGAAATCCAGCCAGCACCAGGCGGCCGCGCAGAAGTTCCTGGCGTTCCTGGTCAGCAAGAAGGGCGAGGAGATCATCGGCCGGGCTGGCGGCGACGAGCAGAGCTATGAGTACCCGATCGGGTCCGGCGTGACCACCTCGGCCCCGCAGACCCCGTTCGGCCAGCTGCAGCCCAACCCGATCACGATCGCCCAGCTCGGCGACGGCGCGACGGCGATCGACCTGCTCCGCCAGGCCGGCCTGCTGTGACCCTGCTGGCGGACGTCAAGCCAGCCGCCAAGACGAGAGCCGGGCGGCGGACGTCTCGTCCGGTGGCGTTGCTCACCGCCGCCGCCGCAGTGGCCGCGCTCATGGCGGTCCCGTTGGTCTTCCTGCTGATCGAAGCGGCGGGGACCGGGGCCGGTGGGCTGAGGAGCCTGATCTTCCGCCCGCTGACCTGGTCCCTGCTGTGGAATACGGTGCGGCTCAGCGTTGTGGTGACGGTGGCCTGCGCGGTGATCGGGACCGCGGCGGCGTGGTGCGTCGAGCGCACCGACCTGCCCGGCCGCCGGGTCTGGGCGGTGCTCGTCGTCATCCCGCTCGCCATCCCCGACTTTGTGGTGAGCTTCGGCTGGAACTCGCTGTGGACCTGGGCCCGCGGCTTCACCGGCGCGGTCATCGTGATGACCCTGGCCGTCTACCCGCTGGTCTACCTGCCGGTGGCGGCCAGCCTGCGCAGCGCCGACCCCGGCCAGGAGGAGGTCGCCCGGAGCCTCGGCGTCGGCCGCGTCCGAACCTTCGCCAGGATCACGCTCGGCCAGGCCAAGGGCGCCATCCTCGGCGGCTGCCTGCTGGTCGCGCTCGTCCTGCTGGCCGAGTTCGGCGCGTTCGAGATCCTCGGCTACCAGACCTTCACCACCGAGATCTTCACCGAGTTCCACGGGTACAGCTTCGCCGCTTCCTGCGCGCTGTCCCTGGTGCTGGTCCTGCTCGGGCTGCTGGTGCTGGCCGGCGAGGGCGCGCTCCGCGGCCGCGGCGGCCGGATCACCGGGATCGGCCCGGCCACCCAGCGGGTCAGCCCGCCGCAGCGGCTGGGCCGCATGCGCTGGCCGGTGCTCGCCCTGTTCGCCGCCCTGGTCGTGCTCGCCCTCGGCATCCCGGTCGCGTCGACGCTGTACTGGATGACCGCCGGGCTGCCGCCGGCCCTGTCCGGCGGGGCCAACGTCTCCCTGCTCAACGCGGCCGCGCACACCGCCGGATACGGCGGCGCGGCCGGCGTGCTGGCCACGGTGCTGGCGCTTCCGGTGGCCCTGCTCGCCGTGCGGTACGCCGGCCGCATGCGCCACCTCCTCGAGCGCAGCACCTACCTGGTCCTGGCCATGCCCGGCGTGGTGGTGGCGTTCGCCCTGTCCTATTTCACCGAGCGCTATCTGGCCGGGTTCGGCTACGGGACCGCGGCGCTGCTAGTCGGCTGCTACGCGATCATGTTCTTCCCGCTGGCCCTGGTCGGGGTGAAGGCGTCGCTGGCCAGGGCGCCGGTCAGCCTCGACGAGGTGGCCAGGTCTCTGGGCCAGCGCCGCCTCGCCGTGCTGTGCCGGGTGACGGCGAGGCTCGCCGGGCCCGGCCTGGTCGCCGCGTTCTGCCTGGTTTTCCTGTCCGTGGTGACCGAACTCACCGCCACCCTCCTGCTCATCCCGACCGGGACGCAGACGCTGGCCACGCAGTTCTGGTCGTACGAGACCAACCTGTCCTACAGCCAGGCGGCGCCGTTCGCCCTCGTCATGATCGTGGTTGCGGCCGTGCCGAGCTACCTGCTGGGGCGGTTCTTCCAGCGCCCGGCCGTGACGCGAGGATGAGGTCATGCGGGATGTAACGGTGACCGGCCTGGACAAGGCCTTCGGTGCCCACGCGATCCTGGCCGGCCTGGACCTGGAGGTGCCGGCCGGCTCCCTCACGGCCATCCTGGGCCCGTCCGGCAGCGGCAAGACGACCCTGCTGCGGCTGCTGGCCGGGTTCGAGCGCGCGGACGCCGGCACGATCGGTATCGGCGGCGTCCTGGTCGACGGCCCCGGCGTCTACGTCGCGCCGGAGCGGCGCCGCATCGGCTACGTCCCGCAGGAGGGCAGCCTGTTCCCGCACCTGACGGTGGCCGGCAACGTCGGCTTCGGGCTCCCTGCCCGCCAGCACGGGGCCCGCCAGCACGGGGCCCGCCAGCACGGGGCCCGCCAGCACGGGGCCCGCCAGCACGGGGCCCGCCAGCGCCGGGGCGGCAAGGTCGAGGCCCTGCTCGAGACGGTCGGGCTGGCCGGCTTCGGCCAGCGGTACCCGCATCAGCTCTCCGGCGGCCAGCAGCAGCGGGTCGCGCTCGCCCGGGCGCTGGCCATCGAGCCCGCCGTGGTACTGCTCGACGAGCCGTTCGCTTCGCTGGACGCGCACCTGCGGGCGAGCGTCCGCGCCGACGTCCAGGAGATCTTCCGCCGCGCCGGGACCACGGCGGTGCTGGTGACCCATGACCAGGACGAGGCGCTGTCGGTCGCCGACCGGGTCGCGGCCCTGCGCGACGGCAGGATCGCCCAGTGCGCACCGCCCGAGGACCTCTACTGCCGGCCGGTCGACCCCGGGCTGGCGAGCTTCATCGGGGACGCGAACCTGGTCGAGGGAGTCGTCAGCGGGAGCACGGTGAAGACGCTGCTCGGCTGCCTGCCGCTGGACCCGGCCGCGACCATCACGGGGTCCGTGAGCCAGGTGACCGTCCTGATCCGGCCGGAGCAGATAGACATCGTGCCGAACGAGGACGGCCTGGCTGCCCGGGTGATCTCCTACCGCTACCACGGCCATGACGCCGTCCTCTGCGTCCAGCCCGAGGCCGGAGGCGTCGGGTCCCCGCCGGTCGTAGTCCGCATCACCGGCGGACCGCACCGCCCGGCCGGTCCTCAACTTCCGTCCGGCACCGCCGTGACCCTACGCGCGCGCGGTCCGGTGTTCGCGTGGCCGGCGGATTAGCCGGTCCTTCCTGGGGTACGTCTGCCGTAGCGTGCCGTAAGTGACAGGCCTGGCCCCTGTTGCTCGGCGGCTATCGAGCAGGGAGCAGCATGGCGATGAGGGCCCGCCTGAGCCTTCGCGTGTGCGGGCTGCTGGCCGGGACGGCGCTGGCTGCGTCGGCCGCGCTGGCTGCCGCGGCTCCCGCCGCGCGCGCCACGGCCAGGATCAGCATCGCCGTCTCCGCCGGGCCATCCGGCGTCGGCGCGTGGTCGGCCGCGGTGGAGAACGCGGCCGACGGCAGGCTGCTCTGGAGCCGTGGCCTGAACACCGAGCGCCCGATGGCCAGCATCACGAAGGTGATGACCGCCTTCCTGGTGATCAAGGCGGGTCACCTGGACCGCACGATCACCATCCCGGCCGCCGTCACCGGGTACGTGCGCGAACACAACGCCAGCCACGCCGGCCTGCATCCCGGGGACAAGCTCACCGCCCGCCAGCTGCTCTACGCGCTGCTGCTGCCGTCCGGCGCCGACGCCGCCTACGCCCTGGCCAAGGCCTATGGCCCGGGCCTGGCGGCGTTCGTCGCCAGGATGAATGCCACCGCGCGGCTGCTCGGCATGAGGCGGACGCACGTCAGCAACTTTGACGGGCTGGCCTACCCGACCCCGTACTCGAACTACTCCACCGCCGCGAACCTGCTGGTCCTGGGGCGTGCCGCGATGCTGCTCCCGGTCTTCCGCGCGGTCGTGGCCAAGCGCGGCTACCGGCTAGCCGCCGGTTCCGGGCACCACGCCTACCGGTGGAAGAACCTCAACCCGCTGATCGGCCGCTACCCGGGAACGATCGGGATCAAGCCCGGGTACACCCGGGCCGCCGGGCAGTGCCTGCTGTTCGAGGCGACCAGGAACGGCCACTCCGTCATCGGCGTCACCCTGCACAGCCCCGGTTCCATCAACACGATCAATGTGGCCGACGCCACGCGCCTCCTGAACTGGGCCTTCGGCGATCTGACGTTAGCCTGAGGACTCGCAGTCGGCCGGGACCGGTGCCGGGCGCCGCACCAGCAGGCCGGCCAGGGCCGCGGCGGCGAGCAGGATCACCGCCAGGCCGTACTCCCGGGCCGTCTCGAGCACCCCGTTTACCTCGGTGACCAGGACCCCGCCGACCACCGCGGGGATGCCCAGGCCGAGGTAGGAGACGATGTAGAGCAGGGAGAGCACCCCGGCCCGCTCCTGCTGGCCGGCCAGCGGGACGACCAGGCGGATGCCGCCCTGGAAGCCGCCGCCGAAACCGACCCCGGCGATCGCGGTGCCGGCGAAGAAGCCCGCCGCCGAGTCAGCCGACACCGCCGCCAGCGTCACCGCGACGCCAGCCACTAGCGCGCCGATGCTCAGGTAGAGGACCGGCCGGGGCTCGGTCCGGTGGAAGGCGAGCACCGATCCGGCCGCCACCCCGGCCAGGATGAACAGGCTCAGCCCGCCGTAGACCACCGACGTCGAGTGCAGCAGGGCGCCGGTGAGGGCCGGGCCGAGCGACCCGTAGAAACCGGCCAGCGCCCACACCGCGAACAGCACCGGCACGGCGATGGCGATCTCGCCGCGCAGCGCGGCCGGCAGCCTGACGTCCGGCACCAGGCTGCGCAGCGCGCCCGGCCGCCGCGGAGCCGTCTCCCGCATGACCAGCACGCCGGCCGTCTGGATCGCGAATACCCCGAGCAGCACCAGGTAAATCAGGTGCGTCGGGTCGGGCAGGTACTGCACCGCCAGCGCCGAGACCAGCGCGCCCGACGCCGTGCCGACGCCGGGGGCGAACGAGTTGGCCACCGCCCCGCGCCGCCGGTCCAGGTCGAGCATGGCGGCCCCGATCGCGCCCAGCGACGCCCCGGTGGCGAGGCCCTGCACGACCCGGGCGAGCAGCAGCGTGCCGAACCCGTCGGCCGTGATGAACAGCACCGTCGCCACCGCCTGCACGGCCAGCCCGACCAGCAGCACCGGCCGCCGTCCCGTGTAGTCGGACAGCCGGCCGAACGTCAGCAAGCCGGCCAGCACCGCCACCGCGTACACGCCGAACACCACCGTCGTCGCCAGCGCCGAGAACCCCCACTGCCTGGCGTACAGCGCGTACATCGGCGTCGGCGCCGCCGAGGCGGCGAGGAACGAGACCACGATCGAGCCGAGCAGCACCAGCGTCTGCGCGCGCCGCCGCCGGCTCCCCGCCTCCGGCACCTCCGCCTCCCGGCTTCCCATCCCCCGCACCTCCAGCCGGGCCGGGTGCCGCTCAACGCCACCCGGCTCTGCCAGGCTACCTCCCGCGCTAGCCGTTCCTTACACGGCCGCCGGGGGCTTACGGTGTCGCGGCTAGCGGGCCCAGACGTCGGCGAACACGCCATCGCGCCGCTCGTAGTCGTACCGGTAGATCTCGCGTCCGTCTACGTAGGCCCGCTCGGCCCGGCTCATCACGTCCAGCGGGTCGCCGGACCAGATCACCAGGTCCGCGTCCTTGCCCGCGGCCAGCGAGCCGATCCGGTCGGCGCAGCCGATGATTCGCGCCGGGTGGATCGTCACCGCGCGCAGCGCGGTGACCGGGTCCAGTCCCTCCTTGACCGCCAGGGTGACCTGGTGGATGAGGAAGTGGATCGGCACCACCGGGTGGTCGGTGGTGATGGCGATCGTCACCCCGGCGGCCGCCAGCCGGGCCGGGTTGGCCAGCGACCTGTTCCGCAGCTCAACCTTGGACCGGCTGGTGAACAGCGGGCCGATGACCACCGGGATGCCCGCGGCGGCGATCTGGTCGGCAATCAGGTACGCCTCGGTGCCGTGGTCGATCACCAGGTCGTAGCCGAACTCCCTGGCCATCCGCATCGCGGTCGCGATGTCGTCGGCGCGGTGGCAGTGCTGTCGCCACGGGATCTCCCGGCGCAGCACGCGGCTCAGCGCCTCGAGCTTGAGGTCCCGCTCCGCCGGCCCGGACCCGACCGTGGCCGTGGCCGTGGCGTGTTTGGCCTGGTAGTTCTGCGCGGCGACGAACGCGCTTCGGATCACCGCGGCGGTGCCCAGCCTGGTCGCCGGGGTCTCGTGCCGCTCGCCGTACACGCGCTTGGGGTTCTCGCCTAGCGCGGACTTCACTCCGGCCGGCTCGCGCAGGACCATCTCGTCCACGGTGCGGCCCCAGCACTTGATCGCCACGGTCTGCCCGCCGATCGGGTTGGCCGAGCCAGGATTGACGTTGACCGCGAGCACCCCGCCGCCGATGGCGTCGCGGAAGCCCAGGTCGGCCGCGTTGATCGCGTCGATCGCGCGGACCTGGGCGGTGACCGGATCGGTCCGTTCGTTGGTGTCCTGGCCCGCCCAGCCCTCGGCCTCCTCGGACACCCCGGCGTGGGCATGCGCGTCGATGAAGCCGGGCAGCACCCACTTCCCGGCCGCGTCGACCACCTCCGCGCCGTTCGGCACCGCGAAGCCGGGACCCTCGACCGCCGTTATCGTCCCGTCCCGCAGCAGGACCGTCCCGCCGTCTATCGGGGCGCCCTCGATCGGCACGACCCGGCCGCCGGTGATCGCGATAGTCTGCGCCACCGGTAACGCGCCCTTGCCGATCGCGTCGACCTCGCCCGGGCTCAGCGGGACCGCCGCGGCGGCTATGTTCTCCTCGGCGTGCGCGACCGAGCCGGTCCCCGGGATCGGCAGGATCTGCGGGGACATGGCCAGCAGCCAGGCCAGCACCACCTGGTGCTGGGTCACGCCGTGTCGCCTGGCCGCAGCGACCACGGCCGGGTTCTTGCCGGCCTCCTGCACCGGCGCCCACGGCAGGAACGCCAGCTGTTCCTGCTCGCACAGGTCGATCAGCGACTCGGACCGGCGGTCGGCCGCGTTGTACCGGTTCTGCACCGACACGATCGGGACGATCCGCTGCGCCTCACGCAGCTGGCTCTCCGACACGTTGGAGATCCCGACGTGCCGGATCTTGCCCTCGTTCTTCAGCTCGGCGATGGCGCCGATCGAGTCGGCCAGCGGCACCGCCGGGTCGGGGCGGTGGAACTGGTACAGCGGTATCTGCTCGAGCCTGAGCCGCCGCAGGCTGCCCTCGCAGACCTCACGGAGGTGCGCCGGGCGGCCGTCGGCCTCCCAGCGGTTGGGGCCCGGCCGGATAAGGCCGCCCTTGGTCGCGATAACCAGGTCGTCCGGGTAGGGGTGCAGCGCCTCGGCGATCAGCTCTTCGCTGACCGAGGGCCCGTAAGAGTCGGCGGTATCGATGAAGTTGACGCCGAGTTCCACCACCCGCCGGAGCGTGGCGATGGCCTGATCCCGGCTGGGCGGGTCGCCCCAGATGCCGCGGCCGGTGATCCGCATGGCCCCGAACCCGAGCCGGTTTACGGTCAGGTCGCCGCCCACGTCGATGGTCCCGGCCGCCGCGGCGGTTGGCTGTGCGTTCACGCGATACCTCCTCCTCGTCGGTCACGCTGGCCTTCAGGCACTGATAATCGCCCGGGCCTTGGCGAGTTTTACCGCCTTTTTCAGCGTGTCTATGTCATAGGCGCCGTAATGCCGCTTGCCATTGATGAAGAACGTCGGGGTCCCCGACACGTTGGACAGGTCGGCGGACTCCAGGTCCTCGTTGACGTGCGCCAGCCCCGCGTGCTTGCGCAGGTCGGCCGCGAACCGCCGGGTATCCAGTCCGAGCGAGTCGGCGTACCCGATCAGGTCGCGGGGGTGGAGCGCGTCTTGGTGGTCCAGCAGCAGGTCGTGCATCCCCCAGAACGCTCCCTGCTTCGCGGCCGCCTCGGCGGCCTCGGCCGCCAGCTGCGCGTTCGGGTGGACGTCGTTCAGCGGCAGGTGCCGCCACACGTACCGGACCTCGCCGTAATCCCGCAGCAGTTCCCGCACCGCGGGCTCGGCCATGCCGCAGTACGGGCACTCGAAGTCCCCGTATTCGACCATGGTGACCAGTGACTCCTCCGGACCGCGGATGTGATCCCGGTCCGGGTCCACTGGCACCGCCAGGTCGGTGATGACCTCGGCCGTACCTAGCAGCGCGCGCAGCCTGGTCCGCACCGGCAGCCGGTTGATCACCCGGAAGACGATCCAGGTCAGGACCGACGCGGCCACCGCCGCGGACAGGATGCCGAGCTTGGCCTCGGCCAGCGTGTCGCCCCCCAGCGCCAGCGACGCGATCAGCAGGGACACGGTGAAGCCGATCCCGGCGACCGTGCCAGCGCCGGCCACCGCGCCCCAGCCGACCGAAGGCCGCACCCGGCCGTGGCTGACCTTGGTGACCAGCCACGCGCACCCGGCCGTGCCCAGCGGCTTGCCGACCAGGTAGCCGACCACGATGCCGAGCGTGACCGGCGAGGTGTAGGCGCTGGCCAGGAACCCGGCATTCAGCACGATCCCCGCGTTGGCCAGGGCGAACAGCGGCACGATGAGGTAGCTGGTCCACGGGTGGTACAGCTGCTCCAGCCGGTCGTTCGGCGAGACCGCGGTGCGCACCACGTTGCGCGCCGACTGGGCCAGTTCGGCGGTCGGCTGCTCGCGGAACGACCGGAACGCCTCGGACGCCTGCTCCAGGGACTCCCGGGGCGCCGGGTACGCGTAGGTCAGCAGCCCGAAGATCAGGCCGACCACGATCGGGTCCACGCCCGACTTGAGGAACGCCACCCAGCAGGCGATACCGACGATCAGGTAGAAGACCCCGTTCCTGACGCCGCGCGCCCGCAGGGTCAGGACCACGCCGATCAGCCCGAGGCCGACCAGCAGCGGCACCGCGTCGATGCTCCCGCTATACGCGATCGCGATGACCGCCAGCCCGGCCAGGTCGTCGACGACGGAGAAGGTGAGCAGGTAGATGCGGACGCGATCGGGCAGCCTGCGGCCGACTAGCGCGAGCGCGCCGAGCGCGAACGCGGTGTCGGTCGACATGGCCATGCCCCAGCCGTGCATGGCGGGCCGCCCGGCGTTCGCGACCAGGTAGATGACGATGGGCACGGCCATGCCGGTCAGCCCGACCAGCACTGGCAACGTGAGCCTGCTCCGGACCCGCAGCTCGCCCACGTCGAGCTCGCGTCGCGCCTCCAGCCCGACGACGAAGAAGAAGAACGCCATTAGCCCGGAGTTCACGAACTCGCGCAGGTCGATGGCGATGCCCGAGCTGCCGACTGTCACGGACAGATGAGTCGCCCAGAGCTTGGAGTAGCTGGAGTAGCTGATGTTCGCCCAGATCAGGGCGAGTACGGTGGCGCCGGCCAGCACCGAAGCGCTGCCCGTCTCGGTGCGCAGGAACGTGCGCAGCGGCGTCTCCAGACGGCGCGCCCAAGCCGTCCGCCCGGAAAACGGCCCCCCGGACTCCTCAGCAGATTCAGATTCAGATTCAGATTTTGATTCAGGAGCCTCGGCAGACGCCTTAGCGGCCTCAAGGTCCTCAGGGGTTACCTCGATGACCTTAGACGCCTCTGACGACGATTCACTCACTGATGGTCTCCTGCAGCATCACAGCCGCCCGGCATCGGTAATGCGCCGGAGGAAGCGCCGGGTCCGTTCGTCCGACGGTTGGCTGAACAACCGGTCGGGCGGCGCCTGTTCCACGATCTCCCCGTCGGCCAGGAAGCACACCCGGCTGGCGATGTCGCGCGCGAACCCCATCTCGTGCGTGGCGATCAGCATCGTCATCCCGCCTTCGGCCAGCTCCCTGATCACGTCGAGCACGTCGGCCACCAGCTCAGGGTCGAGCGCGCTGGTGACCTCGTCGAGCAGCATGAGCCGCGGCCGCATGGCCAGCGCCCGGACAATCGCCACCCGCTGCTGCTGCCCGCCGGAGAGCCGGTCCGGGTAGTCTGCCCGCTTTTCGCCAAGGCCGAACCGGTCGAGCAGGTCCGCCGCCTGCGCGGCCGCCTCGGCCCGGGACAGGCCGAGCACCTTCACCGGGGCCAGCGTCACGTTCCGCTCCACGGTCATGTGCGGGAACAGGTTGAACGCCTGGAACACGATGCCGATGTGCCGCCGGACCTTGTTCTCGTCCACCCCCCGCCGGCTGATCTCCTGGCCATCGAGCCAGATCGTCCCCGCGTCAATCCGCTCGAGCAGGTTCACGCAGCGCAGCAGCGTCGACTTGCCTGAACCCGAGGCCCCGATCAGGCAGATGACCTCGTGGGCGGCGACGGCCAGGTCCACCCCGCGGAGAACCTCGTGCGGCCCGAACGACTTGCGAAGTCCCTCGATCCGCAGCGCTTCGGCCGTGTCTGTGACACGGGGGACCGGGTCCGTCATGGCCCCGCCCCCGCGAGACGGCGCGCCTGGTCACGGCGGATCAGGTGGTCGGTGAACCGAGCCAGCGGGATGGTCAGGATCAGGAACAAGATCGCCGCCACCACGTAGCTGGAGTAGTTGAACGTGGTGTCGCTGTAGATCTCGGCCGCCTTGTTCGCCTCGATGGCGCCGAGCAGGCCGACCAGCGCGGTGTCCTTCTGCAGGCTGATGAAGTCATTGAGCAGCGGCGGGATGATGGTGCGGATGGCCTGCGGCAGGATCACGTACCGCATCGAGGCCCACTGCGACAGGCCCAGCGAGCGGGCCGCCGCGACCTGGCTGCGGTGCACCGAGTTGATCCCGGCCCGGTACACCTCGGACACGTAGGCCGAATACGAGAAGACCAGCGCGGCCACGCCGTACACCGCGGCCGACTGGTCCGAGATGACCGTGAGCCGCAGCGCCGGGGCGCCGAACCCGATCGCGAAGATGATCAGGATCAGCGGCACGCCCCTGGCCACGTCCACGTACACGGTGGCGACCACCCGCAGCGGGAGCAGCACCGGCCCGGCGGACAGCCGGATGATCGCGACGAGCAGCGCCACGATCAGTATCAGGATCTCGGCGGCGACGAACATCCGGATGTTCAGCCACAGCGCGGCACCGACCGAGTAGTAGCCCGCCTTCGGGTCGCCCGCGAAGGCCCGCCACATGTCGGTCGGGTTGAAGAACGTGGTCCTGACCTGGCCGCTGCCCGGCGCCAGCAGGAAGATCGCCAGCAGGGCCGCGAGCACCACGGTGGTGCTCGCGGTGGACAGGATCAGTCCGCGACGGTCATCACCGGCGCCCAGCAGCCGGGACCGCCGGGCCGACAGGTCGGGAAGCCCCTGTTCCGGAAGCCGCTGCGCCTCCAAGTTACGGCTGGATGGTCGGGACGCTGGTGTAGATCTTCAGGTACTGCGTCGTCAGCTTGGCTAGCGTGCCGTTGCTCTTCAGCGTGGCCAGCGCCTTGTTCACGCAGGTGACCAGCGGGTTGCCCTTCTCGAACAGCAGGCCGTAGTGCTCGCCGGTGGACGGGAACTGGGCCACCATGACCGAGCCGGGGATCTCCGAGGAGGAGATGAACTGGGCGGTCGGCGTGTCGGTGACCAGCGCCGCGATCTGCTTGGTCTGCAGCGCCTGCTTCACGTCGTTCAGCGTCTCGAAGACCTTCGGCGTCTGGGTGGGCTGGATCTGGCTGTTGATGAACTGCAGGCTGGTGGTGCCCACCTGGTCGCCGTAGACGTAGGTTTTCAGGTCGGCCGGGCTGTGCTTGGTCATGATCGGGCTGTTCTTCAGCGCCACCAGCGCCTGCTGGACGTCGTAGTAGCTGTCGGAGAAGGCGACCGCCTGGGCCCGCTGCGTGCTGTAGGAGATCTCGTTGATGTCGAAGTCGAACTTCTTCGGCCCCGGCGCGTACGAGCTGTCGAACGGCTCGTAGGCCCAGGCGACCTGCGACGGCTTGAAACCGAGCTGGGCCGCCACCGCATAGGCCACGGCGCTCTCGTAGCCCTGCCCGTTGGTCGGCTTGTTATTGACGAACCACGGCGGGTAGACCGGCTTGTCGGTCGCCACGGTGAGCATGCCCTTGGCGTAGAGCTGCCTCTGGATGGCTGAGTTGCTGCAGGACGCGCCGCTCGCCGTGGTCGCCGCACTGGCGCTGCTGCTCGTCCCCGAGGCGGCGCTGCTGCCCGAGCTCTCGCTGGCGCAGCCCGCCAGGCCCGCGCTCGTCGCCAGCATGGCGATCACGGCCATCGCCGCCACGGTCATCTGTCTCATTCCGGCACTCCTCGTCCGCGCCTGCAAGATCAAGAGAAATCATTATCCCGAACGGACGGGCGCGTGCCCCGCCGCCCCCGACGAGCGTCACCAACCAGACCTCACCCGACGCACCTGCCCCAGCAGTCTTGCAACTCCAGACACAGCGATTAACGTGGACAGAAAGCCGCGCTTTCCAGGGGGTAAATGGTCCACGATCCTCGAGCGCGGCTGCCGGAGGCGCGGATGGCATTGATGTTCCTTAACGGGGATGGGATGCGCGGAGGACGGGCGCACTACACGATCGAGGGCGTGCCGCTGGTGGGGGAGCGGCGCACCGCACCGCGGTACCGGTTCTTCTCGGTCCGCGACGAGTTCCCGGCCCTCTACCCGGTCGCCGAGGGCGGCCAGCCAGTGCTCGGCGAGCTGTACGACGTGCCGATGGAACCACTCAGCGCGCTGCTGGCCACCGAACCCCCCGAGCTCGAGCTCTCCATCATCGAGCTCGAGGACGGCGCGCTGTCCTTCGCCATGCTGCTGCGGGAAGCCGAGCACGCCGGTGGCCTCCACAAAGACATCACCAGCCACGGCGGCTGGCGGGCCTACCGCGCCGCCGCGCTCAGCGAGGGTCCGGACAAGCGGCGGACTCAGCTCTGACGCCCCGAACCCACACCCCGGCCACGTCCGCCGGGGTGGCCAGGGCGAAGATCCGCGCCAGGGCGTCGGCCGTGTCGCGGGCGTGACGCAGGTTGACCGCGAGCGTGCTCCGGTCGGGCGGGCGCAGCCACACCGCGTCGAAGTCCTTGCCGACGGCGAGGTCACCGACCCGGTCCTCGAGCCCGAGCGCCCGCGCGCCGGCCCGGGTCGCCAGGTACAGCAGGTGCACCGGCGTCAGGCTCAGCCCGGCCGGGCCGAGCAGCTGCTGGATGAAGTAGGCCTGCAGCGCCTCCTTGGGCAGGAACAGGCCCGAGCCCGCGCCCACGTCGGTGCCGAGCGCGACGTGGATTCCGTGCTCCACGTGCCGGCGCAGCGGGAAGAGCCCGCTGCCCAGGGCGCTGTTGCTGGTCGGGCAGTGCGCGACCGACGCGCCGTGTTCGGCCAGCAAGCTGAGCTCGGCGTCGCCGGGATGCACGTTGTGCGCGAACACGCTGCGCGCGGTGACCAGGCCGTGCCGGCTGTAGGTGTCCAGGTAGTGCCGCGCCCCGGGGAACAGCCCGGCCACGGTCGCGATCTCGGCCAGGTTCTCGTTGATGTGCGAGGTGAACCAGACGCCCTTACCGAGCAGCTGGGCGCAAGCGTCGAGCATCTCGTCCGACGCCGACAGCGAGAACCGCGGCGTGACCGCGTAGCGCAGCCGTCCCTGGTCGTGCCAGCGCAGGATCAGGTCGGCGCTGTCTGCCAGCGCGGTCTCCGGCGAGTTCAGCAGCTCGGGGCGCAGGATCCGGTCGGACAGCACCAGGCCGGAGGTGATGTTCAGGCCGCGCTGCCCGGCCGCGGCGAACAGCTCGTCCATGGCCGGGGCGAAGTGCGAGCCGAACACCAGCGCGCTGGTTGTCCCGGACGCCACCAGGCCGTCGAGGAACTCCGCGGCCACCTCCCGCGCGTAGGCCTGGTCGGCCAGCTTGCTCTCCTCGGGCAGCGCGCACTGCTCCAGCCAGTCGAGCAGCGGCAGGCCCAGCCCGCCGATCGCGCGGATCTGCGGGAAGTGGACGTGGGTGTCGACGAAGCCGGGGACCAGCAGCCCGCCGTCCAGGCGGGTGACCGGCTCGCCGGGGTGAGCGGCGCACAGCGCGGCGAGCGAGCCCCGGGCGCGGATGACGCCGTCCTGGACCAGCAGCGCGCCGTCCTCGGCTAGCGCGGCCCCCGGCTCTGCGGCGAACGGGTCGCCGGGCGTGTCGACCACGTGAGCTCCATATATGGTCATTTCGCTCGCCCTGTTTTCCCGCTCGCCTCCGGGGCGCTTACGAGGCGCCTCCTTCCCTCGTCGCTCCTCCGTCGCTCCTCGGTCCAGTCGGCACCGGCGCCCCTGTGGCTCGCGGGGAGGACAGCCAGCAGCGCGGCGGCGACCGCGACGGCGATCACGGCCGGGTCCTTGCCGCTGATCCCGGGCTGGCCGATCGGGCAGGTGATCCGGCCGATCGCCGCCGGGCCGTGCCCGGCGTCGGCCAGCTGGGCCTGGAACCTCGCCCACTTGGCGGCCGAGCCGATCAGGCCGATGCTGCCCAGCGGCTGCGGCAGCCGCAGCGCCGCGTCGCACAGCGCGTAGTCCTCCGCGTGGTCGTGGGTCATGATCAGCACGTGCGCGCCGGGCGGCAGCTGCTCGAGCACCTGCTCGCCGAGCAGCGTGCGGTGGATGCCGACGTCCGCGGTGCCGTCGATCACGTCCGCCAGCCGGACCCGGTCCAGCTGCTCGGGGCGCGAGTCGACCAGCAGCAGCCGGACCGGCAGCCGGGACAGGATGCGGGCCAGCTCGTAGCCGACGTGTCCCAGGCCGAACAGCGCGATGACCGGCCGCACCGCGAGCGGTTCGAGCAGCAGCCTGACCACGCCGCCGCAGCACTGGCGGCCGTGCTCGTTCCTGGCGTGCGGGTTGAGCTTGGCCTCGAGCATCTCCGGCCCGGTGTCTCCGGACCCGATGATTTCCCGGGCCCGGGCGACCGCGGTCGCCTCGAGGTTGCCGCCGCCGACGCTGCCCCAGGTGCGGTCGCGGCCGACCACCATCTTGGCGCCCGCCTCGCGCGGTGCGTGCCCGCGTACCTCGGCCACGGTCACCAGCACGCCGGGCTGCCCTTCGTCCCGCAACTCCTGCGCGGCCCCAAGCCAGTCCATGATCAGACCCCCGCGTACGCAGGAGCCGGCTGCCCGGCCGGGGCCACGGCGTCGCGGGCGGCCTGGACGGCCCAGTAGACGGCTTCCGGGGTGGACGGGCAGCCAAGGTCGACGCTCCAGCCCGCCGGGCCGAACTCGGCCACCGCCTGCCGCAGCGCCTCGCGCACGCTGAACGCCTCCATCAGCGGCGGCTCGCCGACCGCCTTGGAGCCGTAGACCACGCCGGACTCGGTGGCCCGCTCGAACAGGTGCACGTTGAACACCGGCGGCATCTCCGAGAAGCTCGGGATCTTGTAGGTCGACGCGGCCTGGGTGTTAAGCCGCCCGCGGTGCTCGCCGTCGGTCTCGTCCCAGAGCAGCTCCTCCAGCGTCAGCCAGCCGACGCCCTGCACGAAGCCGCCCTCGACCTGGCCCAGGTCGACCAGCGGGGACAGGCTGTCGCCCACGTCGTGCACGATGTCCGCGCGCCGCAGCCGGTAGGCGCCGGTGAACCCGTCCACCTCGACCTCGGCCACCGCGGCGCCGTAGGCGAAGTACTTGAACGGCTCGCCCTGCATCCGCTCGGCGTTCCAGTGCAGCCCGGCCGTGCGGTAGAAGCCGGCCGCCCACAGCTGGACCCGCCGGTAGTAGGCGTCGTGCACCAGGTCGGCCCAGGCGATCTGCTGGTCGTGGAAACCGATGCCGGTGACCACGCCGTCGTTGAAGCGCACGTCGTCCGGGTGCACGCCGAGCCGCCGGCCGCCACCACGGCGAGCCGCTCGCGGATCTGGTCGCAGGCGTTCTTGACCGCGCCGCCGTTGATGTCCGCGCCGGAACTGGCCGCGGTAGCCGAGCTGTTCGGCACCTTGTCGGTACGCGTCGGCGCCAGCCGGACCGTCTTCATCGGCACGCCCAGCGCGGTCGCCGCGACCTGGATCATCTTGGTGTGCAGGCCCTGGCCCATCTCGGTGCCGCCGTGGTTGATCAGCACCGAGCCGTCCTTGTACACATGCACGAGCGCGCCGGCTTGGTTGAACGCGGTGAGGTTGAAGGAGATGCCGAACTTGACCGGGGTGATGGCCAGCCCGCGCTTGGTGTCCGGGCGGGCGGCGTTGAACGCGGCCACCTCGGCCTGGCGACGGGTGAACTCGCTGCGCTCCAGCACCTCGGACCAGATCGCCTCGAGCCGCTCGGCGTGCCGCACCGGCTGCCCGTACGGGGTCGCCTGGCCGGG
This sequence comes from uncultured Actinomycetes bacterium, assembly GCA_963841585.1. Lineage (GTDB taxonomy): Bacteria > Actinomycetota > Actinomycetes > Streptosporangiales > Streptosporangiaceae > Palsa-504. The sequence goes on along the minus strand of CAWJDK010000012.1, from coordinate 13,289 downwards.
CGCGTAGAAGCTCCGGTGCCGCAGCTCGTGCGCCCTCAGCCCGAGCCGCGGCGCGCAGCGGCCCATGATGTCCTCGATGACGATCATGCCCTGCGGCCCGCCGAAGCCGCGGAACGCGGTGTTGGACTGCCGGTTGGTCTTGGCGATCCGCCCGGTGACCTCGATGTCGGGGATCCAGTACGCGTTGTCGATGTGGCACAGCGCCCGGGCCAGCACCGGCTCGGACAGGTCCAGGCTCCAGCCGCCGTTTGACGTCAGGGTGGCGCGCAGCGCGCACAGCCGCTTGTCCGCGTCGAAGCCGGCCTCCCAGGTCGCGAAGAACGGGTGCCGCTTGCCGGTCATGGTGATGTCCTGGGTCCGGTTCAGCCGCAGGCTTACCGGGCGGCCGGTGAGCGTGGCGCCGAGCGCGGCCACCGCGGCCAGCCCGTGCGGCTGGAACTCCTTGCCGCCGAAGCCGCCGCCCATCCGCAGGCACTGCACGGTGACTTCGTGGGCGGGCAGGCCGAGCACGTGCGCCACGATGTCCTGGGTCTCGGACGGGTGCTGCGTGCTGGACTGGACGAAGATCTGGCCGTTCTCGTCGACCAGCGCCAGCGCGGCGTTGGTCTCCAGGTAGAAGTGCTCCTGTCCGCCGATCTCGAGCTCGCCGCTGAACCGGTACGCGGCCTGCTCCAGCCCGGCGGCCGCGTCGCCGCGGCTGACCGTCCGCTGGTGGCCCTGGTAGCTGCCGGCCTCGATGGCGTCGTGCACGCTGACCAGCGCGGGCAGCGGCTCGTAGTCGACCCCGACCGCATTGGCGCCCTGCCGGGCCGCCTCCAGCGTCTCGCCGAGCACCCAGCAGACCGCGTGCCCGTAGTACATGACCTCGCTCGGGAACAGCGGCTCGTCGTGCTTCTCGCCGGCGTTGTTCAGCCCGGGCACGTCCTCGGCGGTCAGCACCCGGACCACGCCGGGCACGTCGTAGGCGGCCTCGGTCCGCATGCTGATCACGCGTGCGTGCGCGAGCGGTGCCTGGACCGGCCAGGCGTGCAGCGTGCCGAGCGTGCGGCCGACCAGGTCCTGGGTGTACAGCGCGGCGCCGGTGACGTGCAGGTCCGCGCTCTCGTGGGAGACCGCCAGGCCCACCGCGGGCCGGTCGGGGCGGTCGGCCAGCGGTCCGTATCCCTTGCTCATGACCGTGCCTTCCCTTCGACCTCATGGGTTTCCGCATAGAACTTGAGCAGCGAGTTGCGCAGCATCGCGATCCGGTAGGCCTCGCTGGCGCGGTGGTCGCTCATCGGGGTGCCGGCCCGGGCCATCTCCTCCGCGGCCGCCGCGACCACCTCGCGGGTCCACGGCCGCCCGGCCAGCGCCTGCTCGGCGGCCACCGCGCGGATGGGCGTGGCGGCCACTCCGCCCAGCCCGATCAGGATGGATTCAACCGAACGGTCCGGGGCCAGCCGCATCGCGTAGGCGATGGCAACACCGGAGATGTCGTCGAACCGGCGCTTGGCGATCTTGTGGAAGGCGGTGACCGGGGCCACCGGCAGCGGGACGCGGATCGTCTTGATCAGCTCATCAGGGCGCTTGACGCTTTGCCGGTAGCCGGTGAAGTACTCGGCCAGCCGGACCTCCCGCTCGCCCCGGCTCGACGCCAGTACCAGGGCGGCGTCCAGCGCGAGCAGCGCGGGCGGAGTGTCGCCGATCGGCGAGGCGGTGCCGAGGTTGCCGCCGAGCGTGGCCCCGTTACGGATCAGCCGGGACGCGAACTGCGGGAACAGCTGGTCCAGCAGCGGCACCCGGCCCGCCAGCCCGGCCTCGATCTCGGACAGGCTCAGCGCGGCGCCGAGGTCGATGTGGTCACCGCTCACGGTGAGCTCGCGCAGCTCGGGGATCCGCTCGATGCCGATGGTCAGCGCGGCCCTGGCGTGCCTGATGTTCAGCTCGACGCCCCAGTCGGTGGACCCGGCCACCAGTTGCGCGCCGGGCTCGGCGGCCAGCAGGTCGAGGGCCTCGCCCAGGCTGGCCGGGCGCAGGTAGCGGCCCTGCTCGTTCGAGGTCGCGGTGGCGGCGGGATGCGGCGCGGGTTCACCCAGCCGGGTCAGGAACGGGTCGTCCGCTTCGGGCTGGCCGAGGGCGTAGGCCGCGTCCCTGATCGGCCGGTAGCCGGTGCACCGGCACAGGTTGCCGCTGAGCGCGTGCAGGTCGAAACCGTTAGGACCGTGCTCGTCGTCGCCTTCGTCCCCGGCCGGGCGTTCACCGTTGGCGGCGGAGATTCCCGACCCGTTCGGGCCATGACCAGGCGCGTCGGTGACGGCCGGCTGGCGGTCCTTGCGGTAGTACTCGGCGGCCATCGAGCAGATGAAGCCCGGCGTGCAGTAGCCGCACTGCGAGCCGCCCCGGTCGGCCATCTCGCGCTGGACCGGATGCAGCCGTCCCGACTGGCCCAGGCCTTCCGCCGTCACGACCTCCTGCTGGTCGAACGCCGCGGCCGGCACCAGGCAGGCGTTGATCGCGACCCAGCTGGTACGGTCCGGCCCGTCGTCCCGGGCGACCAGCACCGCGCAGGCGCCGCACTCGCCTTCGGCGCAGCCTTCCTTGCAGCCGGTCAGCCCGCCGCCGCGCAGCCAATCCAGCAAGGTGACGTGTCCGCCGACCTCGCCGAGCTCACGAGTCCGGCCGTTGACCGTCACCCCGGGCCCGGCCCTCCGCGACCCGGCCGTCCGGGGCCCGGCCGTCCGGGGCTCTGCTTGTCGAGGCTCCACCGCACACGCTCCTGCCTCCGCCGGCGTCGCCCTGCCACCACTCTGGGGCGGCCCGGCCGAACGCACCGGCGCGTCCTTGTATCTACCTTCTGACCATAACTCGTTGCCGTCTAAATAGCCACATCAGAATGAAAACTTTTTTCCGCATGATGGATATTACTAGCAGAAGCCCGGCACGGCCTGCCAGGCCCGGCCGGGGTCGGGCGCGTCGTCGCGGGTCACCGTGCCCTCGATCAGCCCGTACGGGCGGTCCGCCGCGTAGTACACCTCGTTCTCGTTCGGCAGGCCGAACGGGCTCAGGTCGACCAGGAAGTGATGCTTGTTCGGCATCGACATGCGGACTTCGGCCACCTCGGGGTGAGCCTCGAGCACCTGCTCGCCCATGTAGTACAGGGTCTGCTGCAGCGCCAGGCTGTGCTTGACCGCGAACGACTCGAGCAGGATGCGCCGGATGTCGGCGTAGCTCTTGGCCCAGTCCACGTCGGTGCCCGCGTAGCGCCAGCGCGCGGTGACCGCGGTGGCCAGGATGCGGTCGTTGGTCTCGGCCAGCGAGGTGTACCTGTCCCGCGGGAAGCCCCAGAACTCCGAGCCGGTCGACTTGAGCACCACCAGGTCGGTCAGCCCGGAAACGACCCAGGCCTGCGAGCCGTCGATGGTGACATCGGTGGTCCTGGTGCCGCCGCCGGCCCTCGAGAACGCGTGCCCGTGCTCGGCGCCGTCGACCGAGATCCGGTCCCAGCCGTACTCTTCGATGCTGATCTTCGCGCCGGTCACCCACTCGAAGTCGTCCACGAAGTGCCGGCCGAACCGGAGCGCGAACTCCTCGATCTCGCCCACCCCGAACTGCTGGGCGAAGGCATAGACGGTGTTCTTCTGCGTGTCGGTGGCGACGACCTTGGCGTTGTCGCCGGTCAGGTGGGCGTCGGCGAAGTCGCCGCGCAGCGCGGAGGACACGTTGAGGTCCTTGATCCGGTGCCGGTCACCGTCGCGGGTGATGTGCACCAGGCGGACCTCCGCCTTGCCGTACTGGTTGTCGCCGAAGGTGATGGCCATGATTAGCTCCCGCGATGGATCTCGTATTACGGAAATTGGATGTCGCTATGTGGATAAGGAAAGCCGGAAGAGCTCCCGCGCCGCGGGCGGCAGGCCGTCCAGGCCGGGACGCGCCTCCGCCTGCCGCGCGGCCTCGGCCGGCGGCAGGCCAGCCGCGCGCAGCAGGCCGGCCAGCTGCGGCTCGGGCAGCACGCCGAGGAACCGTGCGGCCAGTTCGGCCCGTGCCTCGGCGGTGGGCCTGCCGAGCACCCGCAGCCTGGCCATGCCGCCGTCCGGGTAGATGTCCAGCCTGACCTGCCCGGTCACCGGGCCGCCCGGTACGGCGAAGCGGTGCCGGGTGTCCGGCTGCAGTGCGGTGCGGGGCAGCAGGGCCGTGCTGCCGCCTGGGCCGCCGCCGCTGAGGGTCGCCCAGCCGGGGGCGTTGCCGACGAAGTGCGAGGTGTCGAGCTCGACCACCTCAACGGACCCGGGGCAGGCCAGCCGCACCTCCACCCAGTCGTTCGCCTGGTCGCGCCGTCTTGAGGTCTCCCAGCCGTCGCCCATCACCCGGGCCTGGCCGGGCAGCAGGAGGTTGGCGGGGGAGGAGTAGAACATGTTGCTGCAGCCGGTCACGACCGCGCCGTTCTCCAGCGCGGCCAGGTCGATGGTGGCGGGCAGCAGCCGCGGGTCGGGTACCGGCTCGCCGTAGACTCGCAGCCGCGCCACCCCGCCGTCGGGGTAGATGGTGAGCCGAACGTGCGTGGCGCGTCGCCCCGGTTCGACTTCGAAGTCATTCCTGGCGTCGCCGGCCACCGGGCTGCGCGGGACCAGTGTCGTCCAGTGCGCCCCGGCCAGTTCGGCGGGGGAGGGGTAGCCCTCCGCCCCGCACGCCTCGACCGACACCTCCGGCGGGTAGTTGCCGGTGAACCAGGACGTGTCGACCACGACCCGGCGCACCACGCCGCCGCAGCCCAGCCGCACGATCGCGCTGTCGTTGCCTTGCTCACGGCGCCGACGCGTCTCCCAGCCGTCCATGATCTGGCCCTTGTGGCCGAACGTATGCGGCTGGAACGCCGGCTCCTCCGGCTTGATCAGGTTCTCCCGCTCGGCGAACAGCTCGTCGTTGGCGTAGATCACGCTGCCCCCGAGCGCCCGGCCGGCCAGGTCGGGCCATGCCTGCTTGTCTTCGGTGTTCATGTCCTCCCTTACCGTCCTGCCTCGTTGCCTGGTACCTGGTTCATGCCCGGACCCCAGGTTTGGTCACAGCCTCGGCTAGCCGGTCCCGGGCGATCATCTGGCCGGCCTGGTGGAGCAGCCGGGCCGCCTCGGCCCGCGACCGTTCCGGATCGGGCTCGAGGTCGCTCAGCGGGTACACCGCGGCGATCCCGGCCGCGGCCAGTTCGGCCTCGGTCAGCGTGCTGCGCCCGGCCACCGCGACCACCGGGATGCCGAGCCGGGCGGCCGCCCGGGCCACTCCCACCGGCGCCTTGCCCGCCAGGCTCTGCGCGTCGAGCGAGCCCTCGCCGGTGATGACGAGATCCGCGCCATCCAGCGCGTCCTCGAAGCCGGCCAGGCCGAGCACCAGCTCGACGCCGGGCCGCCTGGTCGCGCCGAGTACGGCCAGGGCGGCGAAGCCGACCCCGCCGGCCGCGCCCGCGCCGGGCGCCCGCGACCAGTCCGTGCCGGTGGCCGCGGCCACCACGGCCGCCCAGCCGCGCAGCCCTTCGTCCAGTAGCGCGACCTCGGCGGGCGAGGCGCCCTTCTGCGGCCCGTACACCGCGGCCGCGCCGTCCGGGCCGGTCAGCGGGTTGTCCACGTCGGCTGCGAGGATGATGTCGGCGGCGCGCAGCCCCGGGTGCAACCCGCAGAGATCGAGCGCGGCCACCTCGCGCAGGCCTCCGCCTCCCAGGGCGGGCCCGCCCGGGCGAACCGGCTCGCCGCTGGTGTCGAGCACCCGGGCGCCGAGCGCCTGGAGCAGGCCCGCGCCGCCGTCGGTGCTGGCGCTGCCGCCGACGCCGAGGATAATCCTCTGCCCGCCTGCCTCCAGCGCCGCCCGTAGCACCTCGCCCGCGCCGAAGCTGGACGCGGTGAGCGGCGCCGCCCGCGATGACCACGGCCCGGCAGGCAGCCGGGCCAGGCCGCACACCCCGGCCAGCTCGACCACCGCGACCTCGCCGTCGGCGCGCGTAGCTGGCCCGCACCGGGTCGCCCGTCGGCCCGGCCGCCGTCACCGGCACGCCGCTCGAAGCCGGCCGCGACGGCCGCGTCTACCGTCCCCTCGCCGCCGTCGGCGACCGGGATCGTGACAAGCTCCGCGTCGGGCCGTCCGGCGCGCAGGCCCGTGGCGATCGCCGTCGCCACCTCGGTAGCGGGCAGCGATCCCTTGAACTTGTCCGGCGCGACGACGATCTTCATCGTCAGTCCAGCCCCCCTCAATCCAGCAGGGCGACGACCGCGGTCGGCGCGTCCTGGCGCCGTTCGGCCAGCTCCTCGAACTCCACCACGTTGTCGAGTTCGGTGCCCATCGAGATGTTGGTGACCCGCTCCAGGATGACCTCGACCACGACCGGCACCCGGTACTCGGCCATCAGCTTCTTGGCCTCCTCGAGCGCGGGCCCGATCTCGCCTGGCTCGGTCACCCGCAGCGCCTTGCAGCCGAGCCCCTCGGCCACCTTGACGTGGTTGACGCCGTAGCCGCCGACCTCGGGCGCGTTGACGTTGTTGAAGGACAGCTGCACGCAGTAGTCCATGTCGAAGCCGCGCTGCGACTGCCGGATCAGGCCCAGGTAGGCGTTGTTCACCAGCACGTGGATGTAGGGCAGGTTGAACTGTGCGCCCACCGCCAGCTCCTCGATCATGAACTGGAAGTCGTAGTCGCCCGACAGCGCCACCACCGGTGTATCCGGGTCCGCGACGCAGACGCCGAGCGCGGCCGGCGTGGTCCAGCCGAGCGGGCCGGCCTGCCCCGCGTTGATCCAGTGCCGCGGCCGGTAGACGTGCAGGAACTGCGCCGCCGCGATCTGCGACAGGCCGATCGTGCTGACGTACCGGGTCTCCGGGCCGAACGCCCGGTTCATCTCCTCGTACACCCGCTGCGGCTTGATCGGCACGTTGTCGAAGTGGGTGCGCCGCTGCATGGTGGCACGGCGATGGCGGCACTCCTCGACCCAGGCGGTGCGGTCGGCCCGCTGCCCGCCGTCGCGGCGCTCGCGTGCCACCTCGACGAACAGCCGCAGCGCCGCCCCGGCGTCGGAGACGATCCCGTAGTCGGGGGCGAAGACCCGCCCGATCTGGGTCGGCTCGATATCGACGTGCACGAACGTCCGGCCCGCGGTGTACGTGGCCAGGCCGCCTGTGTGCCGGTTCGCCCACCTGTTGCCGATGCCGAGCACGAAGTCCGAGGCCAGCAGGGTGGCGTTGCCGTACCGATGCGCGGTCTGCAGGCCGGCCATGCCGGCCATCAGCCGGTGGTCGTCGGGCAGCGCGCCCCAGCCCATCAGCGTCGGCACCACCGGGGTGTCGGTCAGCTCGGCGAACTCGGTGAGCAGGTCCGCGGCGTCGGCGTTGATGATCCCGCCGCCGGCCACGATGATCGGCCGCTCGGCCGCGGCCAGCATGTCCAGCGCCTTGGCGATCTGGGCCCGGCTGGCGGCCGGCTTGTACACCGGCAGCGGCTGATAGGTCTCGGGGTCGAAGTCGATCTCGGCCAGCTGCACGTCGAACGGCAGGTCGATCAGCACCGGGCCCGGACGGCCCGACCGCATCAGGTGGAACGCCTGCTGGAACGCCCCGGGCACCTGGGCCGGCTCGAGCACGGTCATCGCCATCTTGGTCAGCGGGCCGGCGATGGCCGCGATGTCCACCGCCTGGAAGTCCTCCTTGTGCAGCCTGGCCACCGGCGCCTGGCCGGTGATGCACAGGATCGGGATCGAGTCTGCGCTCGCCGAGTACAGGCCGGTGATCATGTCGGTGCCGGCCGGCCCCGAGGTGCCGACGCACACGCCGATGTTGCCCGCGCGGGCCCGGGTGTAGCCCTCGGCCATGTGCGAGGCACCCTCAACGTGCCGGGCCAGGGTGTGCCTGATACCCCCGTCCCGGCGCATCGCGGCGTAGAACGGGTTGATGGCCGCGCCGGGCAGCCCGAAGGCGCAGCTGACCCCCTCCCGGCGCAAGATCGCGACCGTGACGTCCGCGGTGGTCATCCGTGGCATGGTTCCTTACTCCTGTCGTTCGGTTCGGCCGGACAGCTGGCTGACCAGCTTGAGTAGGGCCGAGTGGTCAAGACCGCCGTCTCCCTGCGCCTTCAGCGACGCGATCAGCTGCGCGACGGCGGCGCCGAGCGGGATCACCACCCCGGCCTCGCGGGCGGCGGCGGTGACGATGCCCATGTCCTTGTCGTGCAGCGCGATCCGGAAGCCGGGCTTGAATTCGCGGGCCAGCATCGTGGCCCCCTTGCGCTGGATGACGGTGCTGCCGGCCAGCCCGCCGCCCAGCACGCGCAGCGCCGCCTCGGTGTCGACGCCGTAGGCCTCGAGGAACACGATGGCTTCGGCCAGCAGCTCGAGGTGACCGGCCACCATCAGCTGGTTCGCGGCCTTGACCGTCTGACCCGAGCCCGCGGGCCCGACGTGCACGACGGTCTTGCCCACCGCGTCGAACACCGGTTTGGCCGCCTCGAAGTCCTCGGCGGCGCCGCCGACCATGATGGACAGCGCGCCCTCAATCGCGCCGGCCTCGCCGCCGGACACCGGCGCGTCGAGTACCCGGAACCCGCGCTCGGCGCCCTCGGCGGCCAGCGCGGCGGCCACGTCGGGCCGGATGCTGGAAAAGTCGATGATCAGCGCCCCGGCCGGAGCGTTCTCGAAGACGCCGCCCTGGCCGGCCAGGACCTCCTGGACGTCGGGGGAGTCCGGGACCATGGTGGCGACCACATCGGCCTCCCGGACCGCCTCGGCGATGTCCTTGGCGCCGCGGCCGCCTGCCGCCACGAGCTGCTCGATCCGGTCCGGGCTGCGGTTGTACCCGGTGACCTCGAAGCCGGCCTTGACCAGGTTGGCGGCCATCGGCGCGCCCATGATGCCCAGCCCGATGAACCCGATTTTCGTGCTCATGATTGCTCCTCCGTCCGTCCGCCCCGCCGCTCCCGGGGGAGCCAGGCCAGGCTGGCCTCGGTCGTGCTGGTGGGCTTGTACTCCAGGCTTACCCAGCCCCGGTAGCCGCGCCCGGCCAGGGCGTCCAGGTACCGGTCCAGGTCGAGCTGGCCGCTGCCCGGTTCGCCGCGCCCCGGAGCGTCGGCGATCTGCACGTGCGCCACGAAATCGGCGTACGCGGTGATCGCGGCGTCGAGGTCGTCGCCGTTGCTGGCCAGGTGGTACAGGTCGCACAGGAAGCCGACGTTGGCGGCGCCCGCGGCGCGGGCGCGCCGGACCACGGCCACCGCGTCGGCGGCGGTGCGCAGCGGATAGGGCTTCGGCCCGCTCACCGGCTCGATCAGCACCGTGCCGCCGAACTCCGCCACGGCCTTTGCCGCCAGGCCGATGCTCTCCGCCGCCAGCTCGTCCTGGGTCGCCGGGTCCACGCCCTCGACGCGGTTCCCGTACAGCGCGTTGAACCCGCGCACGCCGAGCCGCTCGCCGATGCCGGCCACAGCGTCGATGTTGTCGCGGAACTCCGTGCTGCGGCCGGGGATCGACAGCACGCCGCAATCCGGGCCGGCCAGGTCGCCGGCGAAGAAGTTCAGGCCGACGAGCGCCACGCCAGCCTCCTGGACCGCCGTGGTGAACGCGTCCACCTCGCGGTCGGAGGGTACCGGCGTGGCGAACGGCCACCAGAACTCGACCGCCCCGAACCCCGCGGCGCGGGCCGCGGCCGGGCGCCGGAGCAGCGGTTCCTCGGTGAACAGCAGCGAGCAGTTGGCCAGGTAAGGAAGCAAGTGATCAGACATTTTTCCGTATCCTGAAATTTCTTTTCCGTTTCTTGGATTAGACTAGACCTCGGCCGGCGACCCGTCAACCGTCCCGGTGTCCTTTCGCCGGCATCACGAGTAGTCTTCTACCCACGACCCGCTCCCACGACCCCGCTCCCCGCCCCCGGACACTTCCGGCTGGCGATCCGCCCGGGCCCTTCCGGGCCACCATCCGCCCGGGCACTTCTGATATACGAATTGCGTTTTCTGTATCATGGAAGACGTGAACGATTCGATCCACGACGCAGGGCTCGCGCCGGCTGGTCACAATGGCAGCGGCCGCGCCGCGGGAGCCGCGGGCGGCGTGCAGTCCATCGAGCGGGCCTTCGATTTGCTCGAGATGCTGGCCGACGCCGGCGGCGCGCTCGGCCTGTCCGAACTCTCCACCGTCTCGGGGCTCCCGCTGCCCACCGTGCACCGGCTGATGCGCACCCTGGTCAACCGGGGCTATGTCCGCCAGGAGGCGTCGCGGCGGTACACGCTGGGCTCGCGGCTGATCCGGCTCGGCGAGATCTCCAGCCGGACGCTCGGTACCTGGTTGCGGCCGTTCCTGGCCCAGCTGGTCCGGCTCACCGGCGAGACCGCCAACCTGGCCATGCTCGACGGCGACGAGGTTGTCTACATCGCCCAGGTGCCCAGCCCGCACTCGATGCGGATGTTCACCGAACCAGGCCGCCGGGTCCAGCCGCACTGCACCGCGGTCGGCAAGGCCCTGCTCGCCGAGCTCCCGCCGGGCGAGGCCCGCGCGCTGCTCGAGCGGGATGGCATGCCCGCCTACACGCCCGCCACGATCACCGACCCGGACCTGCTGATCGCCCATCTCGAGGTGATCCGCAAGCAGGGATATGCCGCCGACGAGGGCGAGCAGGAGGTCGGCGTGCGCTGCTTCGCGGTGGCCGTGCCGGACGTGCCGAGCTCGCTGGCCATCTCCACCTCCGGGCCGCAGACCCGGATGACGGACGACGCCGCGGCCCGCATCGTGCCCGCGCTCAAGCGCACCGCCCGCGAGATCTCCGAGACCATCGCGGCCGAGGGCGCGGGCTGAGCCGTAGCTCATCCCCGCGCCTCCCCGGCCGCTCTGAGTCAGAACTGCTTATCCTCACCGCCTGCCGCGTGGCCGGAGACGTTCACCTTGTCCGCGCTGACTCCGTTGTCGGGGACGTCCACCGCGACCGCGCCCTCGCGCACCGCGACCTCCACCGCGGACTCGGTGCCCTGACGCCGCCACGACCAGTGGTTGAACACGATGTTCAGGGTGAAGACCACGATCACCGTGGAGGTGATGCTGGACCCGAAGATGACCTGGAAGTTGCTGGGGAAGTGCTCGTAGAAGCTGGGCGCCACCGCGGGGAGCAGGCCCGCCGCCAGCGACACCGCCACGATCAGCAGGTTGTTGTTGCCGTCGAAGTTCACCTTGTGCAGGGTCTGGATGCCGACCGCCGTGACCATCGCGAACATCACGGTCGCGGCCCCGCCGATGACCGGTCCCGGCACGCTGGCGACCACCTGGCCGATCTTCGGCAGCAGCCCGAGCAGGAGCAGCATGGTGCCGCAGGCGGTGACCACCCACCGGCTGCGCACCCGGGTCAGCCCGACCAGGCCGACGTTCTCCGCGAAGGCGGTGTCGGGGAAGGAGTTCAGGAACCCGGCCAGCACCGCGGACAGGGCGTCGGTGGCCAGGCCGCGGGCCAGGTCGTTCTGGGTCAGCTTCTTGTCGACCATCTCGGAGACGGCCAGCATGTCGGCGGTTGACTCGGTGTAGGTGACCAGCATGACGATGCACATCGAGATGATCGCCGCCGCCTCGAACTTCGGGTGGCCGAACCGGAAGAACCCGCTGAACCCGACCCACTTGGCGGCGTGCACGCTGGAGAAGTCCAGCAGGCCCATCGGCCAGGCCACCAGGCAGCCGATGGCGATGGAGAGCAGCACGGCGATCTGGCTGATGAAGCCGCTGAAGCACCGGGTGATCACCACGATGAGCAGCATCACCAGGCCGGCCAGCGCGATATGGGAGACCTGCCCGTAGTCCTTGGCCGCCGGGTTGTCCCCGGCGATGAGGCTGACGTCGGCGCCGATCAGCGACAGCCCGATGACGCAGATGACGGTGCCCGCCACCAGTGGCGGGAAGAAGCGGATCATCATCGAGAAAGGCTTGGCGATGAGCAGGCCGAACACCCCGGAGCAGAGCATCGCCCCGTACACCGCGGGCAGGCCGTACTGCTGCGCGATGATGATCATCGGGCTGAGCACGGTGAACGTGGCGCCGGCCACCACCGGCAGCCGGACCCCGAAGATCTTGCCGATGCCGACGCTCTGGATGATCGTCGCGACGCCGGACACGAACAGGTCGGCGTTGACCAGCAGGCCGATCGTGGATATCGGCAGCCTCAGGGCCCCGCCCACGATGAGCGGCACCGCCACGGCGCCCGCGTACATGATGAACAGGTGCTGGAGTCCCAGGACGAACAGGCGGGGCGCTGGCAGCACCTCGTCCACGGGATGAACCGGCGGCCGTTCCCCTGCGTCGGGCGGCACGGCTTCGGGTGCGTTGGTCAGTGACATCACAGCTCCACTCGGGCTATCGGCCGGTTGCGCGGTCCGCAGCGGCACTCATTATTTCCGTATTGTGAAAACTTATTTCCGAATACCAGATAAGTTAACTCCGTCACACCTCCCGGTCAACCCCCGTCCGCGGTTTTTCGCCACCAGTCGCCGCGATCCCAACGCCAGCGGGCACAGATGTCCCACCGGTGCCTAATCGCCCCAGCCGCTGTCCCGCCGGTCCGTAATCGCCCCAGCGGCCGGAGTTTGGCGGGTGAACCGCACGGCTGGAGCGCAACGCCGTCTGGCCAAGCAATGGCGGGCGAGCTGCCCGCGCCTCCAGGCCCGCGCCCCGGGCCCGCGCCTCCGGGCCCGTGCCCCAGGGCGCTCCCGGGCCCGTGCCTCCGGGCCGTGCCTCCGGGCCCGCGCCCCCGGGCCAGCGCCCCAGGGCCCGTGCCCCAGGGCCCGTGCGCCTGCCCCGGCCTGTGACCCCTGGTGCTCTTGCGTTCCTTTAGTATTTCTGTTACTGCTGATTTCATCCCGCCCGCCTGGCATGCCCCGCGGATACGATGTGGATGTCCCATTCATGTCGTTATAGGTGCATGAATGGGACATTCACGCCTTATGGCCTGGTACGGCCGATCCCAGAGTGACGGAGTTCGCTCTCGCGTCCGCGTTCTGCCGCATCGCGGCGACAGGCCAGGCCGTAGTGCGTTCTGACGACAGGGGGCGGGTCATCCACGCCGGAAGGGCCGCTACGGGTGGTGCCGGAGTGACGCAAGTAACCAGCGATCCTGAACCCCCGTCCGTGCCGCGTCCGTGCGTGGCTTTGCCCCGCCTGGGGCGCCGCCCCGGCCTCTTCTCCTAAGGCCCTTGCCGGCGGCCGCTACCGCGGCCTAGACTGAACGTTCAGTCAAGACTGGGAGCCTCCGACGTGACCACGTACGCGACCGCCGACACCAAGCTCACCGCCGACACCGCCCCCACCTCCGACACCGCCCCCA
>CAWJDK010000011.1:0-32180 GCA_963841585.1 uncultured Actinomycetes bacterium | reverse complement strand
CCCCGGTGGTGAATGCCGTGACGCCGGCCGTGAACGCGGTGACCCCGGCCGTGACCCCGGTGGTGAACGCGGTGACGCCGGTCGTGAACGCGGTGACCCCGGCCGTGACCCCGGTGGTGAATGCCGTGACGCCGGCCGTGAACGCCGTGACGCGGTGGCCGTGACCCCGGTCGTGAACGCGGTGACCCCGGCCGTGACCCCGGTCGTGAACGCGTGACCCCGGTCGTGAACGCGGTGGCGCCGGTCGTGAACGCGGTGACCCCGGCCGTGACCCCGGTCGTGAACGCGGTGACCCCGGCCGTGGGCCCGGTGGTGAACGCGGTGACGCCGGTCGTGAACGCGGTGACCCCGGCCGTGGGCCCGGTCGTGAACGCAGTCACCCCGGTCGTGAACGCGGTGACCCCGGCCGTGACCCCGGTGGTGAATGCCGTGACGCCGGTCGTGAACGCGGTGACCCCGGCCGTGACCCCGGTGGTGAACGCGGTGACGCCGGCCGTGAACGCAGTCACCCCGGTCGTGAACGCGGTGACCCCGGCCGTGACCCCGGTCGTGAACGCGGTGACCCCGGCCGTGGGCCCGGTGGTGAACGCGGTGACGCCGGTGGTGAACGCGGTGACCCCGGCCGTGGGCCCGGTGGTGAATGCCGTGACCCCGGCCGTGGCCGGTGAACGCGGTGACCCCGGCCGTGACCCCGGTGGTGAACGCGGTGACCCCGGCCGTGACCCCGGTGGTGAATGCCGTGACGCCGGTCGTGAACGCGGTGACCCCGGCCGTGACCCCGGTGGTGAACGCGGTGACGCCGGCCGTGAACGCAGTCACCCCGGTCGTGAACGCGGTGACCCCGGCCGTGACCCCGGTGGTGAATGCCGTGACGCCGGTCGTGAACGCGGTGACCCCGGCCGTGACCCCGGTGGTGAATGCCGTGACGCCGGTCGTGAACGCGGTGACCCCGGCCGTGACCCCGGTCGTGAACGCCGTGACGCCGGTCGTGAACGCGGTGACCCCGGCCGTGACCCCGGTGGTGAACGCGGTGACGCCGGCCGTGAACGCAGTCACCCCGGTCGTGAACGCGGTGACCCCGGCCGTGGGCCCGGTGGTGAACGCGGTGACGCCGGTCGTGAACGCGGTGACCCCGGCCGTGGGCCCGGTCGTGAATGCCGTGACGCCGGCCGTGAATGCCGTGACCCCGGCCGTGAACGCGGTGGGCCCGGTCGCGAATGCTACCTCTGGTGCGCTTGCCCCGGCGGCTGGTCCGCTGAGCGGGTTCGGTCCTGGCGCGGGGAGTCTTACCGGGCCGCTTCAGGCTGCCAGCGCGTCGGCTGGAGCCGCTGCGGCCGCGCCGGGCGGCTCGTCCTCGCTGCCGCTGGCGGGGGCAGGTAGTGGCGGCGGTGCGCCGTTGCCGCCGGCGCCGGCGTCTTCTGGGCTGCCCGGCTGTGCCGGGCGGCGGCGCGAACAGCGCGAACGGCGTCAGCGGCTCTGGCAGCGGCGCCGGGAACAGCTGGGGTGGCGTGCAGGGCGGTATCGGCGCCGCCCTGATCGCGCTGCTCACGCTGGTGTTGCTGCGGCTGGCGCGTCGCGCCTCCGCGGTGCCGATCTGGCGTGCCTACCTGCCGGAGGTGCCGCCAGCTTAAGTCCTTTCCTTCCAATCGGTCCGTTCTGCGCGTCCGGGCCAGCAGCGTTCGGGCGCTGAATCCCCCTCGGAAGGAAAGGCACACAAGTGCATGCGTGTTTGAAGTCCGCGTGCGCCGTGCTCGCCTGGAGCATCCTGGTCGTCCTGGTGGCGGCCGGCATGAAGGGATCCGTCCCCCCAGCTCAGGCGAACATACGCACTGCGAGTAGTACTACTCAGGTCACCCTGGCCAGCACGCTGAGCGTGGCCGCGGCGCCGAAGACGGTGGCGCGCCCCGTCTCGAGGTATGCCGTGCGGCCTGGTGACACGTTGTCCGGCATCGCCGCGCGGTTCGCCGTGCGCGGCGGCTGGCCGGCGCTGTACGCGGCCAACCGGCCGCTCATCGGTTCTGATCCCAACACGATCCGCCCCGGCACTGTCCTGGTGCTGCCTGGCCGGATGGCTCCGGTCCGCTACACGGTCGCGGCCGGTGACACCCTGGCGGGCATCGCCGCCATGTTCGCCGTGCGCGGCGGCTGGCCGGCGCTGTACGCGGCCAACCGGCGGGTCATCGGTCCTGACCCGAACACGATCCGTCCCGGGACTGTGCTGACGGTCCGGCGCCCGGCGCCGGCGCCGCCCGCGCCGCGCCCGGGCCGTCCGCACCCGGTACCGCCGCCCTCGCCGTCGGCGGGCAGCGGGCACCGTCCCGCGCCGACGGGAACGGGCGCTCCGGCTACCGGCGGCATGCCGCAGTGGCTGAAGACCATGCTGCTGGCTGCTGGCCTGGTCGTGGGGGTCGCGTTCCTCGCCGAGCCGGTGCTGCTGGTGCTCCGGCGCCGGCGCCGGCGGGCCTCGGCCCGGGCTGCGGCCGTGCCGGAGCAGGCCCGGGAGCCGGTGCTCGTGCCGTCGCCGCGCGACGGCCGGGAGCCGGATCCGGGGCGCCCCGCCGCGGAGGAGACCGGCATCGTCCTGGCCGACTATGACCGGGTCGTCGTGACGCAGAGCCTGCACGACGGCACGGTCTACGTGCTGCGGCCGCCGGGTGAGGATCCCAGGATGATCTTGCGGGCGGCCCGGCTGGTGCTGCCCGAGGACCTCTACCGGGAGCTGGCCGAGCAGCTGGGCATGCCCGCCAGCTGGCCGATCGTCGTGGCCGACTATGACCGGGTCGTCGTGACGCGAAGCCCCTGCGATGGCGCGGTCTACGTGCTGCGGCCGCCGGGTGCGGATCCCCGGGTGATCTTGCGGGCGGCCCGGCTGGTGCTGCCGGAGGATCCTTATGAGGAGCTGGCTGACCAGCTCGGCGTGCCCGCGGGGCTGCCGATGAGATGACAGTGCCCGGGGGGCGGGCCGGGCGGATGCCCGGCCCGCCCCGGGCCCGCGGCGCTACGAGCCTCCCGGCTCCCGTTCGGCCCTGTTCCGCAGCGATTCGACCAGCGCGGCCACGTGGCGCCGCTCCTCGGGTGTCAGCTCGTCGATGCTGGCGATCAGGAGCTCCCGCTCCGGGTCGCCGGGGTTCTCCGGCTCGCTGGGGGCCTCGTCGTAGTAGTGCAGCCCGGTGGACGCGGCGGCGGCGGCGCGGACCGCCGAGACCGGCACGTCCAGGCCCTTGGCCAGGGCGTCGATGGTGGCCGGGCGCGGCGGGCGCGCCAGGTTCCGGGTCGCGGCGAGGGTGTGGACGGTGGAGTGCGGCAGGCCGCCGCGGCGGGCGACCTCGCGGTAGGACCAGCCCCGCTCGCGCAGCCGCTGCTGGATCAGCCGCTGGAGCGGGTTGAGCACAGGCTCCAGCGGCGCGGCGGGGCGCGGCTGCTCGGCGGGCGGGTCCTGCTCGTCCCCCGTCGCCTGCGAGGTCATGGCCACCAACTTTAGCCCGCCTTCCTCAGAGGAGCCCCGTCATGATTTCCCGAGATTAGTCGTGGCTCGCCGGCATTGACTGACCACAAATGGGTAGTGTACGGTGGTGACCGTACAGTACGTTCGACAGATAGCGTACACCAAGTCCGTGGCCCGGCGCCATAGGGGTGCCGAGCAGGTAAATCCCCCGGGCTGCCTGGCCCGGGGGGCGATCGCCCAAGGAGGCACCATGTCCACCATCACGATGCAGGAGCTCGAGCTCGAGACCGCCGAGCTGCTCCCGGCCCGGGAAACCCTGTGTGTTTACAAGCCGTCCTGCTCGAACCACGGCTCGAGCGTGAGCATCAACCAGTGGAACTCGAGCCACAACGGCAACGGCAACGGCAACGGCAACGGCGGGTACGGGCCGCTCAGCGGCGGCATCGCCGACGGCAATCTCAACGGCGTCGCGAGCGGCAACAACATCGTCGTCCTGTAGTACCCGGCTCGCACAGCTGCCTGCCGTGCACACCTGAGGGGGCACGGCAGGTAAGGAGGGCCGCCCCTGGGTTCCCTGGGCGGCCCTCCAGCCGTCCGGCGCCGGGTGATGGGCAGGCATACGAGGGAGGAGCAGACCCGTGACCGCAGTCGCAGGGCACGTGACCGCCGGGCACGCGGCGCCCGCCTTGCCTCCCGCGGATGCGCCCGGGCCCGTTCAGGTACCCCGGCTGGCCGACGGGGTCGAGCTGCTCGGCGAGTACAAGGACTCTGGCTACGCCCAGCCGCCGTCACTGGTGCGCCGCCCCGACGGCCAGGTCATCCAGATGTCCCCGCTGCTATACGGGGTGGCCTGCCGGATCGACGGCTCCCGCGACTCGGCCGCGATCGCGGAGCTGGTCAGCACCGACCTGGGCCGGTCCCTGACCGCCGGCCAGGTCCGCTATCTGATAACCGCCAAATTGCTGCCCCTGGGCATCATCGCCGCCGAGGGCGCCCCGGCCGCCGCGCCGACGGCCAACCCGCTGCTCGCGCTGCGAGCGCGGGGCACGCTGCTGTCCAAGCGCGCGGCGAACGCCGCCGGGGCGCTGCTGGCACCGCTGTTCCGGTGGCCCGTCGTGGTGGCCGTGGTGGCCAGCGTCACGGCCGTGGACTGGTGGCTGTTCGCCGTGCACGGGCTGGGCGGGGGGGTCCGGCAGGTCCTGCGTGACCCGGCGGACATGCTGGTCGTGATCGGCCTGTCCCTGGTCTCCGCCGTGTTCCACGAGTTCGGGCACGCGGCCGGCTGCCGGTACGGCGGCGCGCGGACCGGCGTGATCGGCGTCGGCATCTACATGGTCTGGCCTGCGTTCTTCACCAACGTCACCGACTCCTACCGGCTGTCCCGGGCGGGCCGGCTGCGCACTGACCTCGGCGGCCTGTACTTCAACGCGGTTTTCATGCTGGCCCTGGCGGGCCTCTACGTGGCTACCTCATCTGAGGTCCTGCTCCTGGTCATCGCCTTCACGCACCTGGAGATGCTGGAGCAGCTGATGCCGTTTGCCCGCTTCGACGGCTATTTCATCCTCAGCGACCTGGTCGGCGTGCCGGACCTGTTCGCCCGTGTCGCCCCCATCGTGAAAAGCGCGCTGCCGGGAGCCCGCCGGGATCCGCGCGTCACTGGCCTGCGGCGCCGCGCTCGGATCGTGGTGACCGCCTGGGTGCTGTGCGTCATCCCGCTGCTCATGTTCAGCATGGGATTTCTCCTGCTGTACCTGCCCGCCGTCAACCGGGCGCTGTGGCACTCCGCCAGCGTGTCGGCGCACCTCATGACCACCGAGGTCGCCGGCCACCGCTACGCGGTTGCCGCGGTCGACGCGATCGACGTCGCCTTGGTGGCCCTGTCGGTCGCCGGGTCGCTCTACCTGGTGACCGGGCTGGTGCGGCGGCTCACCGTCCTTGGCCGCCGCTGGTCCGCCGGCCGCCCGGCACGCCGCCTCCTGGCCGGCGCGGCCGGCCTGGCGGCCCTGGCGGGACTGGCCGCCTTCTGGACCCTGCAAGGCCAGCTCCGTGGCTGGTAGCCCGGGGCCCACACGACACCCCCGGGCCTGCCCCGCCCGGGGGCCAATCCTCTCCCCTAAGGAGGCTCCCCATGTCCGCCGTACCTGTCATGACGTCCGCTGCACCTGCCGTGACGACGCAAGATCTCGAGCTGGAGCACGCCGAGCTGCTCCCGGCCCGGGAAACCCTCTTGCTCTGCAAGCTCAATACGCGCTACGGCTACTACGGCCTCGTCCGTGAATGATGCCGCCTGCCGCCCCCCTTCAGGCCTGGGGCCTGCGTGGCCTCGGGCAGCTCATCCCTAAGGAGGACCCATGCCTGCTGTACTTACTGAGGCGCATGCTGCGCCTGCCGTGACGGCGCAGGATCTGGAGCTGGAGCACGCCGAGCTGCTCCCGGCCCGGGAAACCCTCTGGATCACCTGGCTCTACCCGCGCTACAACCCGGGGGGGCCCATGATCCACTACCATCCGGATCCCCCCCTCCACGTCGCCTAAGTACGACGCCTGACTCCCGCCGGTGAGCCGCGCCACAAGCCCGGTGTAGCCGCGGCAAGGAGCTCCCGCCCAGCTGTCCTTCCCGGGCTGGGCGGGTCCCCTTGGTCTGGTGCTATACCGAGGCCTGCTCCCGCTTGCGCCGGGAGCGCCCTCCTCCAGGCGATTGCATGATGAGCCTGGCCGGAGGCCGGTCCTTCAGGTCCTGGCCTCCGAGGCCTTGAACGGCGTCCGGGCCCGACACGCCGTTCAGCAGCCAAGTTACAGGCTCCGGACCTCCGGACTCTGTAGCATCGCGGCATGACCGAGATATCCGCCCCACGCCCCTGGTGCATCCCGGTGGCCAACCAGAAAGGCGGCGTCGGCAAGACGACCGTCGCGCTCAACTTGGCCGCCGCTATCGAGGACAGTTCCGGCAGCGTCATCGTGTTCGACGCCGACCCGCAGCAGAGCGCGATGGAGATCGCGGCTGCGGGGTTGCTGCCTTTCGAGGTCCGCCCGGCCCTGTCGGTGGCCGAGCTCGCCTCCATCAGCCAGGTCCGCGGCCTGGACACGGTGATCATTGACCTGCCGGGCAACCTCACGGACACGCCGATCCTGGGCGAGGTTCTGGCTGCTAGCGACTTCGCCGTTATCCCCGTGGTACCGGAACGGGCGGCGATCCTGCCGACCCAGCGCACTGCGCAGATCGTCGCGGACCAGCGGCTGCCGTTCAAGATCCTGTGCAACATGGTGGACCCGCTGCGCGGCCCGGCGCCGGTAGAGCAGCTGCGGGAACTGCTAGACGCGCAGAGCCTGCCGTACTTCCGGAGTTTCGTCCGGCGGTACGTCGCGCACCCGCAATCCCAGCTCGACGGCCTGCCGGTGACCGCTTACCGCGGTGACCGCTCGTGGCGTGCCGCAGTGGATGACGTCCGGCGCGTCCAGGTCGAGCTGCTGATCGAGCTCGGCCGTCTCGCCGAGAGGACGCCGGCATGAGTCCGGCCAAGCGCGGGTCGCTGGCCGGGCTGCAGCCAGTACCCGCCGCGCCGCCACCGCTGCCTGCGCGCCCGGCCGCGTCACCTGCGGACACACAGACTCCGGAGCAACGGACTCCAGAAGTACGGAGTTCGGAAGTACAGACTCCGGAGGCAGTCCGGCCGAAGGGCGTGCGGCAGGCCGCAGCCCCGGAGCCCCGGCCCCCGGCAGAGATCCCGGGCCTGCCGAAGTACCTGCGCCTGGAACGCAAGGAGCTGCTGATCTGGCCGGACCAGATCACAAAACTGTCGATCCTCGCCCGGGTACTTAACAGGAACCGCAGGGGAGTGGGGGAGCGGATAACCACGAACACGCTTATCCGCGTTGCCGTGGCACTCCTGCTCAGCCGGTCCCAGGACCTGGTTGGCACGACGGAGGAAGAACTCCGCCGCTCCCTGGGACTCCCGCCTGCTGCCGAGAACGCGCTCACGACCACGCCGCCCGCCCCGCCCCGCTCGCGGGGCGACTAAGCAACGGCCAGTGGTTCCTGAGCTTGCCGATGGCTGCCTGGCGAGCCCGTCCCCCCGCATCTTTGTCTCCCATGGGAGACAAAGATGCATGATCCCTTTCCGTTGAGCTCTGAACAGCGATTCTGAGGAGCAGACTGCTGGCATGACTCCTGAGAACGTGCCGGAGCGGCCGCAGCTGCCGCTGCGATGGCCCGCAGGCGAGCCCGGGGGACAGGCAGTGAGTCGGGCAGAGCCGACCCGGCCGGCACCAGGACGCGGGATCCCGGCGCCTTCGCCGCCCGCCCTGGCAGTGGAGGAGCGGGTCGCGACGACAATCCGCCTGCGCCCGGCGGCCGCTGCGGCTCTCAACAGCTCCTGGCTATACCAGCGCATGCACGTGAATCCCAGGCTTTCGTATCCCGAGTTCGCGAGCGAGATCGTCCGGCTGGGACTTGCCGCCTTCGAGCGCCAGGCAAGTTAGCCCTGAAGCGGTCATCCTGGCCGCTGAGCATGGCATTGAACTCGTCCCGTTGGTTTGTCTCCCATGGGAGAGATCGGTTTTGTCCCCCATGGGGGACATCGGAAGAGCTGGCCGGGTGATAACCCGCTGTGTCACCCGGCCAGCATCGATGCCCGGATACGGCAGGCCGCGGCCCAGACCGTACCGTCATTTGGCACGGTCTGGGCCGCGGCGAGCGCAGGTGCCGGTTCAGGCGCGGACGCCGGCCGGGACGGCAGCGGCAGCGGTGGCGACCGGTGAGCCGGCGGCCAGCCGGCGGCCGCGCAGCCAGATGACGACCAGCCGGGTGAGCACGTCGGCCAGCGCCATCATGACCAGTGCCGCCACCCAGGCCGACGAGCCGGTGATGTGGTGCGCGATGCTGAACCGGGCGATCGCCGGGCCCGCGCCGTTGCTCGCGGCCACGGCGAAGGCCAGCCGGGCGCCGACGCCGCCGACCCACATGCCAGCGGCCAGCCAGCCGGCGCGGCCCAGCGGCCGCCCGTCGGCACCCAGCCGCAGCCGGGTGGCCAGTCCGCCGGTCGCGCCCATGGCCGCGCCGGCCAGCACGCACGCCGCTTCCAGCATGAGGTCGTTGCCGCCGGCGGGCACCGAGTGCAGGAACATCACTGCGGCGGCGCCTACGGCGAGCACCGGAATGGCCAGGGATCGGGCGTCGAGCGGGTGCTCGCGGATCTGCCGGATGACCATGAGAACGAGGATTGCGTTGATCACGTACATGTTGATGCTCATGCCATCTACGGTGCCGCCGGGCACCCCGCCGGGGCGTCGGCCCACGGGTGGCAGTAGGGGTTGATAGTGGCCTCAACCCCCGGGTTGACCTCGGCCTTATGCCGCGGATATGCGGAGGCCGAGGCCGGTGAGCATGAGGTCGAGGCCGTAGCGGAACTGGCGGTCCATGTCGGTGTACAGGCGGCCGGCTGCGGCGGCCAGGTGGTCGTGGCCGGGCGGGGGGGCGGCGAGCTGGTCGCGTGCCTGCTGGCGTTCGGTGCCGGTGGCGTCCGGGCCCATCAGCGCGTACGGGGCCTCGAGCAGCGCGTGCCCGAGGGTGTAGAACAGCAGCGCCTGGTAGGCGGCCGCGGCGGTGGCGGCGTCCAGGCCGGCGCCGGCCAGCAGGGCGAGTACCCGGTCGGCGCCCTCCCGGGTGGCCTCGCCTCCCGGCGGCCGCCGGGCCACGACCGGCACCAGCGCGGGGTGGGCCAGCAGTGAGGTGCGGAAGTTCTCGAAGGCGGCAGTGAGATCCTCGGCGGGCCGCCCGGTCTGCGGGACCGGCCGGTCGCCGGCGACCACGGCGTCGGCCATGGCGTCGAGCAGCTCGTCCTTGGTGCGGAAGTACCGGTAGACCGCGGTCGGGTCGGCGCCGAGCCGGGCCCCCAGCGCGCGCATGCTGACCGCGTCCAGGCCGCCCCGGGCCAGCTCAAGCGCGGCGGCGAGCACTTTGTCCCGGGACAGGGAGCCCCGCGGGGTCCGGGCTGGTCTTGCTGTGCGCGCTGGCACGTCGCCTCCTCAGATCGTGATCCGCACAGCATAGTCTACACCGTGGAAAACAGCATGGTCCACAATGTTGACAACAGTGTTGGGAAGAGGCATCCTGATGTCACCACACCGCACCCACACCCACCAGGGAGCCCCCGATGATCACCGTCCTGATCGTCTTTCTCGTCAGCGCCGCTGCCGCGGCAGCCGCCGGCCTGCCCGCCGACCTTGCCTGGCGCCGGATGAGCGCGCCGGCTGCGGGTCTGGCCGCGGCGGCCAGCGCCATCGCGCTGCTGGCCATCATCGGCATCGAGTCGCACGCTGGCCTGCTGTCCGGCGCCGGCGCCGTCGCGGCCCTGATCGCCGGGTTCATCGCCGGGGGCGCGAGCGCAGATGCCTTCGCCAGCCGGCGCTGGGGACCGGCCCCCCGCCACTACCGCTGACCACCGCCGTCTTCCACCCGCGCCCGCAACCTGACCTCGGAGGAAAGCCATGACCACCAGCAAGCCCGTTACCCCCCGCCCGCCGCTGCGGATGAAGCTGTCCATCGCCTCAGGCAACCTGATCCAGGCCGCCGGCCTTGCCGTCGGCGCCGCACTGCTGGCCCTGGCCGTGGTCCTGGCTGGCCACAGCCCGGTCCGGCTGGCCGTGGCCCTGGCCGGCTTCCTGGCCGTGTACGACTGCAGCCACGCCATCGGCCACTACCTGGCCGGCCGCGCCGTCGGCATCCGGTTCCGGTTCTACGGGATCCGCGGCACCGACCACCCCGAGGACTACCCGCCCGGGTTCCGGCAGCTGATGAGCGCCGTCCCGTTCTGGTCCGTGGTCACCGACAAGGACTCGATGCGCGCCGCCGCGCCCTGGAAGAAGGCCCTGATGTTCGCCTCTGGCGAGAACGCGACCGCCCTGTGCTCCCTGGCCGCCGCCTATGCCGTGATGGCCGGCGGCGTCCCCGGCGGCAGGGTCCTGTTCCTGGGCACCGTGTTCTGGAACGCGGTCAGCACCATCACCGTCGCCCGCACCCCCAAGGGTGACTACGCCAAGGCGCTCCGCGCGCTGCGCTCCCGCCCCGCCCCCGCCGCGGCCCCGGCCCGCTGATCACAGCCGGCACGGCCTGTGTCCCGCCCCGGGCGAACCCAGTGATCCTGCCAACCCACCCAAGGAGACCGCCATGCGCCCCAGCCGGCACGACATCGACCTGGCCACCCGCGTCCAGCGCCGCCGCGACTTCACCGCGCACCTCATCGGGTTCCTCAGCGGCGCCATCGTCCTGGGCTGCCTGCTCCTCGCCGACGCCAGCAGCACCAGCCTGTACGCCGCGACGCTCCTGACCTGGGCGGCCGCCCTGTCCTTCCAGCACTTCCGGCACGTCCTGCGCGGCCCCGTCACCGTCGCCGCCGTCCAGGCCGAAGCCACCCGTCTCAGCGCAGCCGGATCAGCCGATCGCTGACCCCCGTGACCGCACCGTTCCGTAAGCCGGCTGGAGAGCCGGCTTACGGAACACTCTTTGCGGAAACGACTTCCGGAACGGCCAGCTGGCCGACCGGCCCGTGCTTGCGAGGTCGCGGGGCTTTCACCGTCTGGCCTGCGCGGTGTGCTAGGCGTCGCGGCGGAGTAGCAGAACCGCGGTCACGGTCAGCAGGATGGCGGCGAGGGCGACGAAGATGCCGGTCTCGATGCCCTGGAAGGCCCAGTAGCGGCCGGCGGGCTGGTAGGTGACGAACCCGTGGAAGCGGGCCAGGGCCCGCGCGCAGGATGGCGCGATGGGACCGGCGCCTGCGTTCGGCGGCGCGCAGGAGGCCGGGAGGTAGCTGGCCGGCACGCCCGCGATCACGGGCCCCACGGTGTCGGTCGAGATGGCCCTGCCGTCCGGGCCCAGGATGCCCTGGGCGAGCTGCCAGTAGGACCCCCGCGGGGTGTAGCCGGCGGTCACCTTGTAGAACGCGGTGACCGCGCTCATGTAGTGCGGGCGGAGCCAGAGCGCGGTCACCGCGCGCACCGCGATGAACCCGGCGAGCGTGATGGCCAGCGCGGGCAGCGTGCGGCGCAGCAGCGCGCCGGCGGCGATGCCCAGCGCCATCGCGAACAGCGCGTAGGCCACCGGGACGAGGCCCATGATGTCGAACCGGCCGGGATTGAACGCATCCAGGTGCAGGGCGTTGTCCGGGCCGGACCACCAGGTCACCAGGGCCGAGATGACACCGCCCCAGACCGCCGCGGCGAGCAGCATCCAGCCGGCCTTGACCGCGAGCCAGCGCCGGCGGGTGATGCTCTGCATCCAGGCGAACTGGCTGGTGCCGGTTTCGAGTTCGGCCGCCACCAGCGGGGCGCCCCAGAACAGCCCGGCCAGGACCGGCGCACCCAGGGTCATGATGACCAGGAAGCCGACCGCGCGGTTGCCGAGGAACAGTCCGCCCTGGTCGCCGCAGCTGTGGGTCGCGGTGCACGCGGCGAGCGCGGAATGCCATTGGGAGGCCATCTGCAGGCCGGTGACCAGCAGCAGGACGGCGAACGCGGCAAGGATGGCGGCGCCGATGAGGAGCTGGATGCGGTGCTGGCGCCAGACGAGCCAGGTCATTGGTCTTCTCCAACCGTGGTCAGGTGCGCGATGGGCGGCGGGGTGTCCTGGCCCATGTAGCCGAGCACCATCTCTTCGAGCCCGACCTCGTCGCTCTCCCAGTCCGGGTCGATCACCGGGGCGTTCCCGCGGACGAGCAGGGTGGTCTGGCGGGCGGTGCGCACGGCCTGCACGACGGTGCGGGTCTTCTCGATCGCCGTGGTGTCCTTGCGCGGGCCGACCAGGACATGGTGCTCGGCCAGCAGCGCGTCGATGTCGCCGCACAGCTGGACCCGGGACGCGGCCAGCAAGATGAGATGGTCGGCGACCCGTTCCAGGTCGGCGAGCAGGTGCGAGGACAGCACCACGGTCAGGCCGCCGTCGGCGACCGCGGCGGCCAAGGTGGCCAGGAAGTTCCGCCGGGCGAGCGGGTCCAGCGCGGCCACCGGCTCGTCGAGGAGCAGCAGCCGGGGCCGCTTGGCCAGGGTCAGCGTCAGCGCGACCTGGGCCCGCTGGCCACCGGACAGCCTGCCGGCGGCCCGGTCCAGGGGGATGTTCAGCGACCTGAGCCGGTCCCGCGCGGACGCGGCGTCCCAGCGGGGGTTCAGGTGCGCGCCGATGCCGATGTGGTCCTCGGCGGTGAACCGCTTGTACAGCGGGATCTCCTGGGCGAGGTAGCCGATCCCGGCCAGGAAGGCCGGGTCCTGGCGGGGCGCGCCGCCCAGCACCGCCATCTGCCCGGCGGTCGGCCGGGCGAGCCCGGCCAGCAGCCGCAGCAGCGTGGTCTTGCCCGCGCCGTTCGGGCCGATCAGCGCGGATATCCGCCCCTCGGGGACGGTGATGGTGCAGTCGCTCAGGGCGCGGACCCGGCGGTACCGCTTGGCCAGCCCGCGGGTCTGGATGACCGGAGTCATGCGATCTCCTCCTCCTCGGCCGCCGCGTGCAGCGTGACGCGCAGGAGCGACTCGATCGACTCATCGTCAAGCCCGGCCTCGCGGGCCTGCCGCACCCACCGGGCCAGGCTGCGGCCCAGCCGTGAGTGGGTGCCCGGCGGTGGCCCGGGCGGGCGCTTCAGCACGAACGTGCCGTGGCCGGGCCGGGCTTCGATCAGGCCCTCGCGTTCCAGGTCGCGGTAGGCCTTGAGCACCGTGTTCGGGTTGACCGCCGTCGCCGCGACGACCTCCCGCACCGCGGGCAGCCTGTCGCCCGCGTCCAGCAGGCCCATCCGCAGCGCCTGCCGGACCTGCTGGACGATCTGCAGATACGGCGGTACCACCGAGCGGCTGTCAACCCGGAAGCTGATCACGTTGCTCCTCAGTGTCTTATGTCATTAAGACACTAGATCGCCAGGCTCGGGTTGTCAACACAGGCGTCCCCGTAGTATCCAGCGAAAAAACAACGCTTTCAGCCGTTACGCAGCTCAGAACGGGGTGCGGGTCTAGGGTGTCCTGGGTCACAAGGCGCCGGACTGGATCGCGAGGTGGTTCGGTGTGGCCACCCGGGATGTGTTCTCGGCTGAGGAGCTGGCGCGGCTGCGCGGCTTCCCGGAGATCACTCGCGCGGAGTTGATCCGGTATTTCACCGTGACCAGGGCCGATGAGGCGTTCCTGCGTAAGTTCCACACCCGGGCCAACGTGCTGGGCGCCAGCGTGCAGCTGGCCACCTTGCCGTGGCTGGGTTTCGTGCCCGACGAGGTGACCTCCGCGCCGCCCGCGGCGGTGGGCCGGCTGGCCGGGCGGCTGGGCATCGCGGCCGCCGAGCTGGCCGGGTATGGCCAGCGGGAGCAAACCCGTACCGGGCATCTGCGCGAGATTGTGGCCTATGCCGGCTGGCAGGTGCTCGATGTGCCGGGGTGGAAGGAGGTCGATGAGTTCCTGTTCGCCCGGGCGATGGAACACGACTCGCCGAAGCTGCTGTTCCGGCAGGCGTGCGACTACCTACTGTCGGAACAGGTGGTGCGCCCGGGTGTGGTGTCGCTGCTCGAGCACGTCGCCACGGCCCGCAAACGGGCCAGGGGCGAAACCTGGACGCTGCTGGCGCCGCTGGTCACCGGGGATGACGGCGAGGGCGCGCTGCGGCGGCGGGAGCTGGACCGGCTGCTGGTGGTCGATCCCGACCTGGGTCGCACGCCACTGAGCTGGCTGGAGACCGGGCCGGTCAGCTCAAGCCCGCCGCCGCCACCCCGAGCAGCAGACCGAGCAGATGTGGTGCCTGACCCTGGTCACCAACGCGGTCGTGTGCTGGATGACCGAGTATCTCGGCCTGGCCGTGGCCGCCCTGCGCGCCACCGGACGCCAGGTCGATGACGAGATCCTGGCCCATATCTGGCCCACCCATCATGAGAACGTCTTGCTGTATGGCACCCACACCGTCGACATCGAGGCTGACCTCGCCGGGCTGGATGCCAACGGTTACCGGCCCCTCCGCACCCCTGGCAGCCAGCACCAGCCACCGCCCTAGCCGCCCGGTGACCGTCTCAGATGGCGATCCTCAGCTGGGACGGCGGCGGTCCGGGGCCCGAGCCGAGCTGGTCGACCGCCCGCCCGTCGACTGCACCCGGTCGCGCAACTCCAGCTTGGCCAGCACCCCGGCCACGTGGGTTTTCAGGTACCACATAGTCCTCGACGCCTAGATGAGACCGGCTTCATGGACGCAGATGGCCACCTGGACCCGGTTCGCGGCGTCCAGCTTGACCAGGATGTGTGAGACGTGGGCCTTGACGGTGGCGACACTCATGAAGAGCTCACTGGCGATGTCGGCGTTGGACTTGCCGTGCCCGACGGCGACGGCAACGTCGTGTTCGCGTTCGGTCAGGTTCGCCAGTCTCGCCGCCGCCGAGCACGCGCGTGCGGAGTCCGAGCCGGCGGACGGGGTCTCGACCACTCTGCGGATGAGCTGCGTCGTGACGCTGGGCGACAGCATCGGCTCGCCGGCGGCGACCTTCTGAATCGCTTCGACGATCATCGGAGGAGACGTGTCCTTGAGGAGGAAGCCGGTTGCACCGTTCGCAAGGGCCCGGACCACGTAGTCGTCGGCGTCGAAGGTGGTGAGAACGATGACCGCGGGCGCGTCGGCCTGTTCGGAGAGCCGTTGGGTGGCCGCCAGGCCGTCCAACCTGGGCATCCGGATGTCCATCAGTACGACGTCCGGGCGGGTTCGCGCGATCACCTCGAGAGCTTGGACGCCGTCGCCCGCCTCGCCCACGATCTCGAGCTGCGGCGCCCCTCGCAGCATCAGGCTCAGCCCCGCCCGCACCAGCGGGTCGTCGTCGACGAGTACGACCCGGATGGGGTCGCCGCTCATCGTTCCCACGGCAGCCAGGCCCGCAGGACGAAATCGCCGTTGCGGGTCAGGCCGTGCTCGAGGCGGCCATGACTGGCGGCGGCCCGTTCGGCGAGCCCGACGAGGCCGAAGCCGGCGCCGTCCTTGCCGTCGAGCTCCCCACCGACCCGTACCGGATTCCGCACCGACAGGTCCAGTCCGTTCCCGGGGTGGCCCGTCAGCTCGACGGTGACCATGGCGTGGGGCGCGTGCTTGCGGGCGTTCGTCAGGCCCTCCTGGACGATGCGGAAGGCGCTGCGGCCGATCGACTCCGGGAGGGCGTCGAGGTCCTCCAGGTCCGATCGCAGCATGACGTGCGCGCCCGCCGCGCGTTCGTCGTCGAGCAACGAGTCCAGGTCACTGAGTGTCGGTTGTGGCCGGTGGTGGGTGACGTCGATGCCGCGCTCGGTGTCCCGGAGCAGACCGAGGATCTCCCGGAGGTCGGCGAGGGCGCGTTGAGAATTGGCCTGGATGATCGCGGCGGTCTCTCGCGTCTCGGCGGCGCTGAGGTCGGTCCGGTAGGCGAGCGCCCCGGCATGGACGGCGACCAGTGACATCCGGTGTGCCAGCACGTCGTGCATCTCGCGGGCGATGCGTGTCCGCTCGCCCGCCCGAGCGGTGGACACCTGCAGCGCCTGTTCGCGTTCGGCCCGTTCTGCTCGATCGTGCAGGGAGGCGATCAGGTCCCGGCGCGCGCCGAGGTACAGGCCGATGGCGACGACGACGCCGGCCGCCAGGACGCAGAAGAGCAGGTTCACGTACCACGACATGGTCCGGTTCGGCTGGACGGCGAGTGAGGCCTGCCCTGCCAGGACGGACAGCGCGGCCGTGGGCAGGATCTCGCGCCATCGCCGGCGGGCGGACAGCGACACCTGGCAGACGATCCACGGGCCGATCGCGCTCACTGACACGGCGGTGGCTGCCACGGTCAGGACGGTGACGGCGAACGGCCAGCGGCGGCGGCACTGCATCGCGGCCAGGGACGCGACGCCGAGCGCCAGATCGCCCCAGAACAGCGTCCGGGCCGACTGCCACTGGTCGCTCGCGACCGACAGCCAGAGCAACCCCCCGATCACGACCGCGAACACAGTGCTCAGCCAGGTCGTCTGCGCAGGGGTCAACCGCCGGCCGGTGCGCTCGGTGGTGCTCACCGTTCGAGCCTAGAACGGGACCGTGCAGGCACACCACCGACCAAAGTCGGTGCCAGGAATCGACCTCGGTCGAGCCGGGACCGACCGGTGACCGATGCGCGACGGCGGCGCTGCCCCGCAGGCTCGACACATGATCCTCGTAGACCAGCTCACGAAGCGGTACGGCCGCTACACGGCCGTCGATTCCGTCTCCTTCTCCGTACGCCCGGGGACCGTCACCGGCTTCCTCGGCCCGAACGGCGCCGGCAAGTCGACCACCATGCGCATGCTGGTCGGTCTGACGCCGCCCAGCAGCGGTTCCTGCACCGTGCTGGGAGTCCCCTACGCTCACCTGCGCAATCCCGGCCGGCACGTGGGCGTGCTGCTCGACGCCTCGGCCCAGCATCCCGGCCGTACCGGCCGCGAGGTGCTGTCCCTCGGAGCCATGACGATCGGGCTGCCCCGGTCGCGCGTCGACGAGATGCTCGACAGGGTCGGGCTCACCGCTGACGAGGCCGGGCGCCGCGTCGGCAACTACTCCCTCGGCATGCGGCAGCGGCTCGGCATCGCGCACGCGCTGCTCGGGGATCCCGAGGTGCTGATCCTGGACGAGCCGGCCAACGGGCTCGACCCTGGAGGCATCCATTGGATGCGGGGCCTGCTGCGGCGCTTCGCCGACCGCGGTGGCAGCGTGCTGCTGTCGTCGCACCTGCTGCACGAGGTGGAGGTGATCGCCGACGAGCTGGTGATCATCGGCGGAGGCAGGATCGTCGCCCAGGGCGCGAAGACCGAGATGCTCGCCGGCGCCGGGACGATCGTGCGCACCCCCGACGTCGGCGTCCTTGCCGGCGCGCTCGCCACCACCGGGCTGGAGCACACGACGCGCTCCGACGGCAGCCTGTTCGTCGACGCATCGGCCGAACACATCGGACGCGCGGCGGCGGCCGCGGGTGCCGTGCTGACCGAGCTGCGCCCCGCGGGCGGGGCGGGCCTCGAAGAGATGTTCCTCCAGCTGACCGCGGGTGCACGAGAAGAGGTGCCGGCATGACCGCGACCACGTTAGACATCCTGGGGATCCGGCGGCCCGACGCGGCCGGCGGACCAGCCGCCACGGACCGTGTCCCTGCGGCCCGGCTGATCCGGGTGGAGATCCGCAAGCTTGTGGACACCCGGGCCGGCGCCTGGCTGCTCGTCCTCATCGCCGTGGTGACCGCCGCGGCTGTGATCGTCTCCCTGTTCACCACTGACGCCTCGGGCCTGACCTTCGAGCACTTCGTCGACGTGACGGTCTTTCCTCAGTCGGTGCTGCTCCCGCTGCTGGGCATCATGGCGGTGACCACGGAGTGGACCCAACGCACCACCCTGGTGACACACACCCTGGAACCCGCACGCCGCCGCGTCGTCGCGGCCAAGTTCGCCGCCACCGCAGTCCTCTGGTTCCTGGCGGTCGTGCTGGCTTACGCGGTCGCCGCGGTGGCCAACATCCTCGGGGCCGCCCTGCGGCACGGCGACGGCTCCTGGGCCTACGGCACCGTGGGTCTGCGGGACACCGCGCTGCTGCAGCTGCTGTCGCTCGTCCACGGCCTGGCCTTCGGCATGCTCCTGATGAACACCGCGGCTGCCATCGTCCTGTACTTCACCGCGCCGGGGGCCGTCCACCTGCTGTTCTCGACGGTCGGATCGCTCAAGGGCTCGGCCGCGTGGTTCGACCTGGGGGCGTCGCAGGCACCCCTGACGGACCACTCGATCGCCGGCATCGGATGGCTCCAGCTGCTCACCACGACGGTGTTGTGGCTGCTTCTCCCGCTGGCGGCCGGCATGGTGCGGCTGCTGCGCCGCGAGATCAAGTAGCGGCGGGAGGGTCGATGTACCTCGATCTACTCGAGCCGGTGAAGCTCGGCGAGTCGGTGCAGTGGGTCCGAGTCCGTTCCGCCGCACCCGGGAACCCTCTTCTCCTCTCATCCAGCAGGGCCCCGGCCTGCCGATGATCAACGAGATCGGTGAGTTCGGCCGTCTGCTCCGGCTGGAGGCGCACTTCACGGTCCCATACGGGACTCGGAGATCCCCGCTTCTCGGCCGCCGCTCTGATGGATCGAGGCTCGGGTCTGAGGCGAGTGAGCAGGTCGGGCACTGCACTGCGATCACCGCGCAGCAGCCGCCCAGGCACCCGGTGGTGCTGCGGCCGGTGTCGAGGGAGGACGCCATGACCGCCGACCGGACCGGCTGCTCTGCCAGCTGCTCGCCCGGATGTCGACGCGGATTACCAACGAGGTGCCGGGCGTGAACCGGGTCGTGCTCGACGTCACGAGCAAGCCCTCGGGCACCATCAAGATCGTGGAGTGACCAATCATCCGACCGCAACAAGGGAGTAAGAGATGAGATCACCGCAGAACACCGCCACCGCGTCGGAGTCCCTGCACGTACCCGTGGGCGCGGCAGCGGCAACGACAGAGCCCGCCCCGACCCGAGCGCTCCGAGTGCGGGTGGTGGGCGCGACGGCGATCGCGTCGGCAGCGTTGGTATTGATCGACAACACGGTGGTGGGCTGGGTCCACTCGCCAACCTACGCGGCCCCGATGAAGGAGGTGCTCGCCTTCCACGCACATCACTCGGCGGCGGTCGCGATCGCTGTCGGCCTGGAGGCGCTGAACGTGCCGCTGCTGCTCTTGTTCTTGACCGGTCTCCACGGGCTCGTCGGGCGCCGTGGGGGTGCGGGCGCGGACTGGTCGCGCCTCGCGTTGGCCGCGGGCGCGACTCTCTCGGCGGTGACGGCGTTCTACGCCGTTCTCTGGGACGGCGTCGTGCTGTCCGCCGGCCAGCTCACCGAGCCGAGCCCGGTGTTGGAGCTCGCCTGGCGAATGCATGCAGCAGCGTTCGCGTGGTCGATGGCGGCGCTCGGCACCACGTTCATCGGCGCTGCGCTGGCGACGCATGCGAGCGGGCTGACGCCGCCGTGGCAGCGTCTGCTCGGCGTGGCCGGGGGAGGCCTGCTGATCGCCGCCGGGACGGCCAACCTCGCGATCGCGGACGGCTCGGCGCTCCTGTACGTCGGGGTGTCCGGCTTGGCAGCCTGGCTCGTGTGGCTGACTGCGACCGGCGTACGGCTGGTGCGCGCTCAACACAGCTGACCGTCCTGACGACGCATCGACCTCCGACGCTGGTGGAGCGCCACGAGCACTTTTACGGCGCCCTCATACATGCGTAGGTCGACGGGTCGGTGGTCAGGTTGACTTCCTGCCCATGAGCGTGCCGCAAGAGGAACCCCCAACGCACACTCGCCGGGCGCGACCGACAACGCCACATGGCCTGGGCCTGCGGTGTCGCAGATACCCCGTCCGGTGAAAATCTCAAATGTCAGGGGCTATCCGTACGCTCTCGGTCATGACCGAGACGTTGATCGGCTACGCTCGCTGCTCCACCGACACCCAGGACCTCACAACCCAGCTGAGCGACTGCGCGAGCTCGGCGTCGCCGACAACCGCGTCTACCTCGACCACGGGCTCACCGGCACCAACCGTAGCCGTCCCGGCCTGGACCAAGCCCTGGCCGCCGTCCGCGAAGGCGACACCCTGGTCGTGCCCAAGCTCGACCGGCTCGCCCGGTCGGTGCCCGACGCCCGCGCCATCGGTGACGACCTGGCCGGCCGCGGGATCAGGCTGTCCCTCGGTGGGCAGGTCTATGACCCGGCCGACCCGATGGGCAAAATGTTCTTCAACATCCTGGCCACCTTCGCCGAATTCGAGGTCGACCTGCTGCGGATGCGGACCCGTGAGGGCATGGCCGTTGCCCGCGCCAAAGGCAAGCTGCATGGCAAGCAGCCGAAGCTGTCCGCCCGGCAGCAGCGCGAGCTGGCCCGGATGGCCGCCACCGGCGAGTACACCATCGCCGACCTCGCCGAGGTGTTCACCATCTCCCGCGCCACCGTCTACCGCAGCCTTCAGCGGGCCGACCCGCAAGCCGCCACCAGCAGCTGATACCCGCAGCCCGACTGAATCGTTGTTTTTTCGCTGGAAACTACGAGTGGGCCAACACAGGTAGCAGCCTTATATCCCTCCAGCGAGCTGGGGCGGGGCCATGTGCCGGGCTGGCGGCCGCGTAGAAGGTCAAGATCCGCCGTGCCCTGCCTGGGGGGCAGCGGGCGCGCGCCTATGCCCTGCCAAATGTGACCTCTTCCGTCAAGATTTTTCGGCTGGAGCTTCCCGGGGGTTCACCAGCCGGGATTCAGTTGCGCTTTTGCGCGTGTCTTCTCAGGCGGCAGCCGGAGCGGTCCGTACGGTTGCGCTTGTGTGCACAAGCGCAACCAGACGCTTCGGATCAGCCCCCGGGCAGGCCCCGGCCAACAAGGGACAGCGATACCGGGCCGAGGTGCTCGCGGAGGCCGAGGTGAATGCGATCATCGGCGCCTGCTCGGCCGTCTCGCTGACAGGCATCCGCAACCGGGCGCTGCTTACCATCCTGTACCGCGGCGGCCTTCGCATCGCCGAGGCCCTGGCGCTACGTCCAGCCGACATCGACCCTGAGCGGGGCACCGTGCGGGTCATGGACGGCAAGGGCCATAAGCCGCGGACCATCGGCCTGGAGCCCGGCGCAATGGCAACAGTCCAGCGGTGGGCAGACCAGCGGCGCCACGCGGGCATCAAGGGCCGGACGCTGCTGTGCACCCTCGACGGCGGCCAGATGTCCCAGCAGTATGTCCGGGCCATGTTCAGGCGGGCTGCGGACCGCGCCGGGATCGAGCGGCGCGTCGTGCCCCATCAACTGCGCCACACTCACGCGGCCGAACTCGTCTTCGAGCGTGTCCCTATGCCAGTGATCCGCGACCAGCTCGGCCACTCGTCTCTTGCGGTAACGGACCGCTACCTGCGCGATATCGCACCGGCCGAGGTCATCGCCACCATGCGGCAGCGCCGGTGGACGGAGCCTGGCCGATGACCGGGACCGCCATCGGTCTCGGCGCAGGGCTGGCAGTTAGCCGAGCCGGTCGAGATCTACTTCTACTGCGGAGTCGGCCGCAAGCTATAAGGTCGCTCTGGGCACAGCACGCTGGCTATTCATAAGGACCAATATGGAGCAGCGGCGCACCCGGCTCTCAGGACGCTGCCCGGCTGGTCCGTCGTCGCCCTTGTATGCGGGCACTCGTGCCTGACGCAGCAAGACCCTCGCACTTGCCCCGGTCAGCTCTCGACGATGCCGCGGGCGATGTGCCGGACCGCCACCGTGTCTTCGGTGACCTCATACAGGACCCGGTACAGGCCGACCCGCAGCCGCCGCAGGTCGGGTGACCCGTAGGGAACGACCCGGCCGGGTGGGGATCGTCGGCCAGCCGGTCGATCGCGTCCAGGACCTCGCGGAGGCCCTGCGGGTCGCCGAGGAACGCGGCCGCCTGGCTGATCGCTCGCTCGTCGTATTCGATCCGCAGGCTCACCGGGGCAGGCCCAGCCGACGGCGTGCCTCGTCCGCGGGCACGAACGTCGTCTGGCCGGCAGCGTCCCGCGCCTTCCACTCAAGCATCGCCGCGGTGTCCTCGGCGTCCTCGAGCTCCTGGGAGGAGGCGGCCCGCTCCAGGGCGCGCAGGCGCAGGAAGTCGGCCACCGGCACCACCACTGCGGCCTGGTCGCCCAGGTGGATCACCTCATACGGTCCGGTGTCCGGGCCGGGCGCGGCTGGCTCGGCGGTCATCGGTTGCCTCCTTTGTCCTCGTCGGGCTCGTTACCCATCCTGGCAGGGGTGGCCGAGAAGAAACCTCACGGCGCGGTGGCGGCAGCGGATGACCGCGCGTCCTGGAAGGCGACGATAAGAACGACATCGGCCGCTTCCTCGTAGCTGTAGATGATCAGCATCCACCGCCACGGCCCGAGGATGACCCGCATCGGCGCCCAGCGTCCCTCCAGTTGCCGGCCGATCCGGGGAAACTGCTCAAGGACGCGAAGTGAGCGCTGGACGCGCAGCCTGGTATCGACCGGAAGGCTGTGCGTCACGATCATGCGGTCGAGGTCGTCGACCGCGGGGACGCTGAGCCGGACCTTAGACACCGGTCAGAGCTCGTCCAGGGCGATCGTCTCGCCAGCGCGGGCGCGCTCCAGGCTCTGCATCGCGTGCTCGTAAGCGCCCGGGATCCCATCGAGCACCGCGACGAGATTACGTGCCTCGGGATCGGCTTCCTCGATCGCGGCGGAGAGCAGCGACCGCGCAAGTGTGCCTTCCTGGACGTGGGTGCGCTCGGCGAGCCGCGCCAGCCGGGCGGCGTGCTCCGGGTCGAGCGTGACGTTCAGCCGGTGGCCTGGTCTCTCCATATAAACGAGCGTACTACACGGACTGGCACGAAACGTGTACCTACCCGCCAGCTCGGGCACAAGGGAGATACTGTCAAGCCATGTCCCGATCCGCCGAAGACGACCGGGTCCTCGACGAGGCCGAGGCCCTGCTGGACATGGTTGGGCGGCGGGAGCGCCTGGAGCTGGTCGTTGCCGGCCTGCAGAGCGGCAGGATCCAGCCTGTCGGCCACGCGACCGCGTGCGAACGGATCGAGAAGCGCATCCGGGACCGCCGCACCCGGTGACGCGGGCTGCCAGTCTCGCGGGCTCATGTGGGAACCGTGAGCGCTGGACGCGCTCGATGACCCAAATGTCCTGCTATGCCGAAAGTGCCCTGGTCCTGGCTGTTATCGCCTGTCCCGGACTGCTGGTCAGATGAGCCGGCGCGCCGGCGCACGATCCGGTCCTGAGCCGGCAAGGATGCTGACCGTTACTGGTCTCAAGCAAACCGGAGGCGCATTAGCCCCGTAACGCAGCGAGCCCCCCGCTAAAAGGGGGGGCCATCACAACCGCATACCACTCGTTCTGAACCCCGCCCGCTTGGTTGGTCGCCCGGTAGGCGGGTCCGAACAGAAGTCAGTCCTCAATAGGAGGACGAACAAACACCGTGGCCACACTAACAGGTCGCACGGCTAGATCAACTTTGCCCCTGTGCGACACGCCGGGTGTCGCAGCAGCGAATCCGGCCAGTTCTGACGGCCTCTCGCGCAGCGGCGCGGAGGCTGTCTGGCGTGCGGTCACGCCCTCGATTGCCGGTACTCCGCATGCCCGGATCTCGCGCGACGGCGGCCGGACTTATCCCGCGCGGCATGCCGGGCCCCTGCCTGCCAGCCCGCCGGGCCAGCCCTGCACCGTGCCGGTGTACGACCCCGGCGGGGGTACCGGGCGGATGCTGGCGCTCGACCTGGACGCGGCCCGTGCCGGCGGCCACGTTCACGATCGTCGCGGACAGCACGATAATGAACGTCTCGCTGACCCCGCGGCCGGGGTGGCCGCGCAGGCCGGGGAGCTGGCCGGCCTGGTGGCCCGGTGCGGTGGCCAGGTCCTCGCTGACGTGTCACCCTCCGGCGGCCGCCACGTCTTCGTCCTGTTCGCCGCGGCGCTGCCCTGGCGCGAGCTGCGCGACCTCGCCCGGGCGATCGCCCTCCGGTTCCCCGCCGTCGACCCGGCGCCGATGTCGTCCATGGGCGCTCAGATCAGCCCTCCGGGTTCCCGGCACAAGTCCGGCGGCTGGAGGCTGCTCTCAACGCCGCTGAGCGAAGCCAGGGCGGCCGCGGAGCACCCGAACGGGCCGGGAGTGTGGTCGGCGCTGCTGACTGAGTTCGCAGCGGAATTGCAGGTCAGCGCGGCGCGGTCGGCGGCCGCGCCTAATCAGGCAAGTGCCGCTTGCTTGACCGCCGAGCTGGACGACACCGGCGCGCCCTGGATCCCGCGCCTCGGCGGTCGCGCGCCTCTCGGCGCCGGGCTTGACCAGGCGGCCCGCACCGGGCGGTGGGATCGGTCACGCTACCCGGACCGTTCGGCCGCGCGGATGGCCGTCCTGGCCGGGGCCGCGGCTCGTGGCTGGCAGCTGGCCGACGTCCGGGCCGCGATAGGCTCGGGCGCCTGGCGGGGGCTCGCGCGGCTCTATGAGCGGTCCTCAGAACCTGGCCGGCTTGACCGGCTCCTGCCCTACGAATGGCGAAAAGCGGTCGTCTTCGCGGGCGGAGAGAAAAACGTGCGTGGCTGGCTCACTAGCGTCAGTACCTCACGCCCCCCTGCAGCTATCGGCGGTGCTGATGAGTTCGGCCTGATTCGTCAGTGGGTGACTGGTACGGCCTGCGCGGCCGCCGACCCCGGGCGGGTCAGGGGGTGGGGCCGCCGTGCTGTCGCCGTTCGGCAGCTGCTCGCCGCCATCGGCCAGGCGGCGATGGTCAGCGGGTCAGCCGTGCTGGAGTTCGGTACCAGGAACCTGGCGTTGCACTCGGGTCTCTCGCAGCGGACGGTGTCCCGGCTCCTGGCCATGCTCTACGCCGAGCCTGACCCGCTGCTCGACGTGGTGACCCGGGGCCGGATGGCCCGGGCGGACAGGATCGCGCTCCGGATCCCGGACGCCTACGCAGAGTCGGTTCGCTGGCGTCGCCGTCGTGCTGGCCGGATCGACGGCATACACCCGGCCTTCCTGCTCCTTGGCGGCACAGCCGGGCTCGTCCACCAGGTACTCGACGGCACCGAGGCCCGCGGCGCCGAGGTGGCCCGGGCGGCGCGGCTGAGCCCCTCGGCGACGTCGTCCGCGCTGCGGGTCCTGGCCGAGCACGGGCTCGCCGAGCGCGGCCGCGGCGGCTGGCGCCGCGGTGATGCCAGCCTTGATGACGTTGCCGAATCCACCGGCGCGGCCGGGATCCACCGCGAGCGGGCCGAGCGGTACCGGCAGGACCGGGAGGGCTGGCGGGCCCGGCTCGCTCAGTACCAGGCCGCCCGGCACCGGCCGGCTAGCGAGCGCGACGGCTGGCTGAGCCTGGATGACCCGGACGAGTACGACTTCGCGGCCTGCCGGTGGCCGGTGCTCGCCGCCGGCGCTGTCCGCGGGCCGCCGCCGGCTGACGTGCGAGACAGTGCCTAATTCATCCGTATGTCCGGATATCTTGCTCCGAGTCAGCCAACCCAGACGAGGGTCACGACGCGGACCAGCCCGGCCGCATCGTCGACCAGGAACTCCACGAACCCGAAATCACCGATCTCGGCCATCCGCCTGGCTGGGTCATCGGCCCGGATAGCCCTGCTGAACAGGCGGTCGTACGGGTCTTCGCAGATGCGTGTCAGAACTTGTACCAGGAGGTCGAACCCCTCAGCGGGCAGGCCCTTCATCTGGCGGAGCACTTGCTCCCCCAGCAAGGGCCGGTAGCTCACGGGCCGGAGCGGTAGAGCTTGATCGCGTCCTCCAGGAGCATCTCGCCGCCCGTGCCCGCGTTCGCCCGCTCCCAGCTTTCGTAATACCCCGGTTCCGCCACGGCGACCGCCCGCCAGGCCCACAGCCGCAGGAACCGCCGCAGCTCCGGCCAGCCAGCCGGGTCATGCGCGCCGTCCACCGCCCGCCGGTATTCCGCCAGGAACGTCTCCCGCTCGCGATCGGGCAGCGCGCGGAGGATCTGCCCGGGGTCGAGCGGGTCCTCATGCTGCGGCGGATCGGCAGGCAGGGCGGACATGATCCCTATGCTAACGCCCGGCCACGCCCCGGTTCCGGAACAAGAGGCTCCGGCACTCTTCCGCCCCGTGCCGGGGCCTTCTGCATGCCTGATAGGCCTGCCAGGGCTGCTAGATCTCCGCCTCGAAGTCCATGTCCGCCATGGCCTCACCGGGCTCCCGGGAGGGCTCCGGGGTCGCCTCGGCCTGCGCCTGGGACTCGGGCTGCTGCCAAGCTCGCCTCCGGCTCAGCCTTGCCCGCCTCGGCGTACCGGGCTTCTGCCCCGGCCACGATCTGAGGCAGCCTGGCGCGGAACTCCTTGCCGGTCTCAACGTGCGGCTCCTGGCCGTCCTCCCCGGCCTGGGCTACCCGTTCGGCCTGGTCGCGGCGCCGGAGCTCAGCTTCGGCCGCCCGGGCCTGCGCGGCCTCGCTGGCGTGCGCCTCGGCCCATTCCCGCCGGGCCGCGTCGGCGACCCGCAGCCCGGCGAGCTCGCCGGCGGTCATCCTCGGCCAGGATCCCGGCCGTGTCCGCCTCGGCGTCCCGGCCGGCCTCCCGGGCCGCCTGCGCCCGGGCGATGTCGGACTTGCAGCGCCGGTCGGCGGCGGCCAGCTCGGCGCTGACGTCGCGCGGGGCCAGGGCCTCGGCCCGCTCGTAGGTGCTCACCTGCGCCTCGAGCTGGCCCCGGCCCATGGCCCGCAGCAGGGCCTGATCGCCGGGCAGCTCCAGGGCCACCACGGAGGCGTGGAAGGCCTCGCGCAGCTGCGCCTGGCCGGATGGCACCGGGCCGATCGCCTGCGCCGGGTCGGTGATCCCGGCCGCTTCCCGGTAGGACGCCACGATGGCGGCCCGGCGCTCCCAGTCCTGCCCGCAGCGCCCCGGCCCGGGCCGGCGGGACGCCCCACGCGTTCAGCGCCCACTCCGGGGGCCGCGCGGCCAGCTGGCGGCCGAGCTCGGCCTGCCGGGCGTCGAGCCTCCGGGCGGCCTCGAGGGCCTGGTCCGGGGCGTCCCGGGGGGCGCGCTCCGCCCAGGTCCGCGTCTGGCCCCGCGCCGGGGTCGGCTCTTTGTCCAGGCGGCCGTGCAGCACCGCGGCGATCGACCGGGCGCCGTCGAGCGTCCGGCCGGTGATGGCGTCGAGCGAGTCCTCGATGCGGCGGCCGCCGATCTCGTGCGCGCGCAGCGCCTGCAGCAGGGCGGGCCGCTCCGGGTCGGTCAGGTACCGGGCGAACGCCCGCTCGCCGATCCGCTCCCGGACGGCCTGGTCGATCCGCGGGACCGTGAATTTCCACCAGAACGCCTCGGCGAGCGTCAGCAGGTGACGGCTATCAGAGGCGAAGTCCTGCGCGGCCTTGACCTGCTCC
This sequence comes from uncultured Actinomycetes bacterium, assembly GCA_963841585.1. Classification (GTDB taxonomy): domain Bacteria; phylum Actinomycetota; class Actinomycetes; order Streptosporangiales; family Streptosporangiaceae; genus Palsa-504. The sequence continues at coordinate 4,898 of CAWJDK010000011.1, read as the reverse complement.
AGGGCGGTCAGCTCCGGGTCGTCCCTGGCCATGGCCGCGGCGAGCACCGCCTCCCACGGGGCCCGGTCCCGCATCCCGTCCGGCTCCGGCGGGATCCGCGGCACCGCCAGCGCCGCGGCCCTGTCACCCCGCCGGAGCAGCTCCCCGGCCCGCTCGAGGGCCTGGCGGGCGAAGGCCTCGCGTTCGGCCCGGGTGGTGCCCGCCGGGTCCGGCGGCCCGGTCACCACGTGCGCGGTGTTCTCCTCGCGGCCGCGGGTCATGCCCACGTAGAGCATCTCCCGGTTCATGCCCGCGGACACGACCAGCCGGGCGGTGTCGACCGTCATGCCCTGGCTGGTGTAGACGTTCCCGGCGTAGGCGAGCTCGGCGCTCTGCTCGAGGTAGGACACGGGCACGGTGAACGGGGCGGACCACCGGCCCGGCCCGGTCTGCCGTTCGGCGACCGCGAACCGGTCCTTCCCGGCACCGCGGAAGGCGATCAGCCGGAGCGTGTCCCGGTTGGTCAGCCGCCGCCCGCCCGCGTCGATGCGCGTATTCAGCCGGGCCCGCACCAGGTCACCGGCCCCGGCCGGGTTGCCGTCCCTGAGCGTGACCTCGCGCCTGCCGCCGACCTGGCCGCGCTCGATCCGGCGGTCCCGGACCAGCCGGGCCAGCCGGGCGGCCTCCTCGTTGCTGCCGGCCAGCAGCAGCGCCTGCCTGCCCCGCGCGACGTCGGCCAGGTACAGGTCGACCGCGTCGTCGTAGACGCGGTCCTGCGGGCCGTCCCAGATCCGGCCGCGGGCGGCGTACTCGGCCAGCGCCATCACGTCGCCGTCGCCGAGCCGGACCGACGCGGCCCGCTCCCACGCCTGGGTGAACCGGCGGACCTCGGTCAGCTTCCAGTGCCCGTGCCGGCGGGCGATGAGCGAGAACAGGCCGCCAGCCTCCACCGCGGGCAGCTGCCGGGTGTCACCGACCCCGATCACCCGCGCCCCGGCCTGCAGGGCAAGCGAGCAGATCCGGGCCAGGTCCGCCGTGGATACCTGCGAGGCCTCGTCGACCACCAGGACGTCCCCCCGGCCGACCGGCACCTTGCTCGCGAAGAACCGGGCGATGTTCCACGCCTCGGTGAACCCCTCCCCGGCCGCGACCCGGGCGGCGTTCTCCGACAGCGTCGAGGCAGATGACCCGGCCGCCGGCGAGCTGCGCCCATGCCGTGCTGAACGCGGCCATCACGTGCGTTTTCCCGGTCCCGGCCGCGGCGACCAGGCAGGAGAAGAACCGGCCGGTGGTGAGCATCCCGGTCACGGCCCGGCGCTGCTGCGAGTCCAGGTCGGTGCCGGCCAGCGCGGCCGCGGCCTGGCCCTCGGTGACCAGCTGCGGCACGGCCCCCCTGGAGGCCTTGCCCAGGACCCATTCCTCGGTGTCGAGGTGCGCGGCGGTGGCGAATCGTTCCTGGCCCGGCGGCCGGTACACCGGCGTGCCGTCCTTGCGGTGGTCCAGAGAGGACACGTCGACCAGGTCCGGCACCGGGGCGATCCGGATCACGCCGGTGTCCGGGACCCGCCCGGCCAGCGCGTCATCGGCCATCGCGTCCAGGTACGCGCACCAGTCCGCGGCCGCGGGCAGGACCGGCATCTGCCGGTACAGCTCCCACTCCAGGTGGGCGCGGGTCCACGTGGGGTGCTGCCGCTGCGCCTCGGCGATCGCCGCGCGGATGACCCGGTTCCGCTCCGCCGTGCCCGGCAGCCGCTCCGGCCTCGCTTCGCGATGCTCCAGGGCGTACGCCTCGGCCGCTGCGCGGAGCGAGGCGAGCTCCTGGACGCTGGCGTCCCGGGCCTTGCGGATCCACCCGGCGAGCGCCTCTTCCGCCGCCTGGGCGCGGTCTTCCTGCGTCTCCGTTCCGCCCTGCTTCGGCTTCTGCTTTGACCGTGCGGGTCTCGAGCGTGACCCGCTTGCGCAGCTTGTACAGCGCCGCCCGGTCCGGCGCCCGGCCGTAGATCTGCCGGTACTCGAGCAGGAGCCCGGCGAGCTGCTCCTCGATCTGCGTGGCCCGCGAGGAGTAGGCGGCGATCGTCTCGGCGCCGACGCCGCCGATCTCGAAGCCGTTCCCGTCCTCCCGCTTGACCAGCGGCAGGCCGAGCCGGGCCAGCGCCTGAGCTTCGGCCGCGCCCGCGTGCGCAGCGAACCCGAGCCGCGGCCCGCTCGTCATCAACTGCCGGCCGTCGAGCGCCCGCCATTTCCCGTCGCCGCTGTCCGCTCGGTCCGCTCGCTGCGCCTTGTTCAGGATCGTCACCTGGACATGCAGCTGCGGGTCATCGGCCCGGCTGGTGTGCTGCAGGAACTTCACTGCCACGAGCCTCTCGGCGTCACGGAACGCGCCGCTGCTCGCGCTGTGATGCCCGGTCCGCACGATCGCCCCGCGCTGCCCGGCCACCTCCAGCATCCGGTCCGCCCCGGCCATCACCGCCGCTTCGACCCGCCCGGCCTCCGCACGGAACCGCTCCGCCTCCCGCTCGTCGCCCTGGTCCCGCGCCTGCCGCGCCGCCGCGAGCAGCCCGGCGTACAGCAGCGATACCGACTTCTCGGCGCTGAACGTCATGTCGTAATACGGCGTGCTGGTCCGCATCCTCGCCCGCTCCTGCAGGCGGATCTCCCGCCGCTCCTCCGGGGTGGCGAACCGGCCCAGCGCCGCTATCCGTTTGGCGATCGCCTCCTCGACCTGCGCGTAGACGGCGCGGGCCGGGTACTTCGGCGCCCGCTGCCGGGAGGCGAGCGGAACCCCGTCCGGGCCTATCCCGTAGTGGAACAGGGCGCGCATTGTCTTGGCGCTGGCCTTGTCGTTGCCGACCTGACCGCGCAGGCCGAGAGTCTCCGCGCCCTGGCCGGCCCAGATGCCCGGCGGCTCCCCCGCCGCGGTCAGGTAGTAGTCGGCGCCGACTTGATCGAGGTAGTAGTCGACGTCAAAGCCCGTCGCGACTGTCACCTGAGCCAGGCGGTCACCTCCTCACCGGCACGCCGGCCCGGACCTTGGTCTCCCGCGGCGCGCAGCGCCCGAGACCAAGATCATCTTTCTTTGATGCATGTGTCTGATTGCTTTTCATTGCCTACGCAGGGTAGGAGCCGGCCCCGTCATCTTGCCGGCACCGGATCGGCCTCAGGCCTGCCTTCTGGCCCATGCCGCAGGCCAGGCGCGTACTCGGGACGATGGAAATCACGCGGCTTAGCGGTGGTCGGCGGAGCCGGGGAGGGGCAAGGGCGAGGGCGCGGAGTGTCTTCCGGTCGGCCGGGCATTCCGCTCGTATGATCCGGGTGTGAGCGACCGGAAGATCCGCGTGACCGTGATGCTCGAGCCGCACCTCGCGGCGTACGCCGAGCGCCTGGTGGAGGTCGGCCAGGCCCCGTCCGTGTCGGCCGTAGTCAACGACGCGCTGCTGGCCAGGCGGCAGCGGGACCAGAAGGCGCGCAGGCTGTGGCGGGAAGCGGCCGAGCGCGCTGACCCGGACAAGGTCGCCCGCATGCTCGCCCACGTCGAGGCCCAGGCCGCGCAACTCCCGGCGTCGCACAGATAACCGGTGAGCGAGGACGGCGGAGCCACCCCGGCGCCGTACTCCCCCGCGGGGACTACGGCATCATGACTCCCGCTGGACGCCTCCGGGCAGCCCCTGGTGATCCCTGCCCTGGCCATTGCCGGCGCGTCACTCGACCTGCGGTCGGACGACACGGGGCCATCCTGCAGGCCTCGGCGGCTCGGAGCGTGATGATCGCCCCGCTGCGGACGCCGAGCAGGCCGTCAGGCTGGCCGCCGTGATCGCCAGACCGGCTCGACCCGTGACGCTCGCGCGCCGTCGCCGACGCGCGTCGCCCGATCCTCACGCTCACCGGCCAGGTGGCGGAGCATGCGCGCTCAGCCGCTGCACGTCATCGAGATCGCCGACCCCGATGAGGCGCCGGGCGGCCCCGGGCCAGGGGCGTTAGGCGCCCGAAGTGACACGTGCTCGCGCCATCTTGCTACCTGCTTGCCCTGCTTCTGTAACAGAGCCGGAGTGATCCCGACCTCGGCCGCACGAAGTGGGGGTGAGGTCGGGATCACGGAGGCGGCACCAGCCGGACGCATCAGCCCAGGCAGCAGGCCAGACCGGGGCAGGCGGCGGGCGCATAACGCCGCATGCCCGGTGCCGTCCCTGCGTGCCGGGTATGCGGCTGGTCAGCCAGAGATGCCGGCCGGCCAGCGGCTGGAGTCGGCCGCTGTGGCGGAGCGCCGGATCATGCGCGGTCCCAGGTGGCGGGCCTGGTCGGCGGGCAGGCCCGCCCGGGCGGCGAGGCGGTGCAAGGTCCGCCGCACGTCGGCGGGGAACAGCCGCCGGCCGGCCCGGGTGGCGAACAGCGCCTGGCCGGGGGCCTGGCCGGCCCGGCCGGCGAGGTAGGCGTCGATCCGGGCTGCGGCCGGGCCGGGCAGCGGCAGGGCCTGGCGCCGGCCGCTGGCGCGGGTGACCCACAACACCCGGCGCCCGCCGCTGATCCCGAGGTCAGCGGCGTCGGCGCCGGTCACCTCGCTGAGGCGGGCGCCGGTGCACAGCAGGACGGCGGTCAGCGCCGCGGTGCGGACGCGCTGCGAGCCGGGCGCGGTGTCGGCGGCGTTGATGAGTGCGAGGACCTGGCCCGGGGTGAGGGCCGGGGCGGGCGGAGTGCGCGGGCCGGGCCGGGGCCGCGCGGTGCCGGCGGCGGGGCTGGCGCTGATGTGCCCACGCCGGGCCAGCCAGGCGTACCAGCTCGAGACGGCGGAGAGCTTGCGGGCCGCGCTGGCCGGGGACAGCCCGGTGGTCTCCAGCTGCCGGGCATACCGGGCCACGTGCAGCATGGTGACGCCGGTGACCGGGTGCACTTCTTGCTCCCGGCACCAGGTGAGCCAGGACGGC
>CAWJDK010000010.1:0-72769 GCA_963841585.1 uncultured Actinomycetes bacterium | reverse complement strand
GGTGGTCTGGGCCATCAACCGGGACGTGATATCGCTGGACCCTATTTACGACGCTGCCTACCCGGAGTACACGGCCGACTCGTTGATGTGTGAGTCGCTGCTGCGCCAGGCACCCGATGGCTCGATGGAGCCCGGCCTGGCCACGGTTTCGAGCCCGTCGCCCACCACGATGGTGTTCACCCTGCGGCCGGGAGTGAAGTTCTGGGATGGCCATCCGGTCGCGCCGACCGACGTGGTGTACAGCCTCGACCGCCAAGTCAGCCCCAACCTCGGCGGGTACAACGCGGCGGACTTCAGCCGGGTGGCCTTGATCACCGCGACCGGCACATCCCAGGTGACGATCAAGCTGAAGCAGCCCGACTACTGGCTGGAAGGCGAGCTCGCCTCGATACCGGGCATCGTCATCGAAAAGAGCTTCGCCGAGAAGGAAGCCAAGAACTACGGCACCCCGGCCGGGTCGATCATGTGCACCGGTGCGTACATGCTTAAGTCCTGGACTCCGGGCGCGGGCCTGGTCGCGGTCCGCAACCCGCACTACTGGAACCCTTCGGTCCACCCGCTGGCCGGCCAGATCACCCTCAAGCCCGTCCCGGACGCCGCGTCCGTGACCGCGGGCTTGCTAACCGGCGCGATCCAGGGGGACTACGCCGTCGGGCTCCCCACCCTGGACCAGCTGAAGGACAGCAGCGGCGTCAAGGTCTACCAGGGCCCTGGCTGGTCAAGCGACGTGTTCGCCGTTACCAGCCTCGAGGGAGTGCTGGGCAACCTGAACGTGCGCCGGGCCCTGTCGCTGGCGCTCAACCGGCAGGCCATCATCAACTCCGCCTACCAGGGCGCGGCGCAACTGCCACGGTGGCTGGCCAATCCGGGCACATTCGGCTACGGCAAGGCCGTGTTCGACGCCGCCTACAGCTCCTCTCCAGTGCTGACGCAGAACATCGCCGAGGCCAGCAAGCTGGTCAAGCAGGCCGGGGACACCGGAAAGACGATCACTATCGGCACCAGCAGCCAGCTAGCGGTGATCGCGGAGGTGACCGCCGCCTACCAGGCCGCCGCCCAGGCGATCGGGCTCAACGTGATACTCAAGTCGGTGTCCGCCCAGGACTACATCAATTTTTTTACCGATCCAAAGTTCCGGGCAGGCATCGACGGGCTCCCGGAGGTGGACTACGGCGACTACGCAGACCCGGCGGCACTGCTCGCTCACATTGTCCTGCCGGGCGGGATCGAGAACTTCGACCACTTCAACGATCCGAACATCACCGCCGAGGTGGAACAGGCGCGCACTACCGCCAGCCCCGGCAAGCGGGCAGCGTTGATAGCTGAGGCCGAGAAGCTGACCGCCGAGCAACTACCCTTTATCCCCGACATCCAGCCTGACACCGTGCTGGTGCTCAACAAGGACCTCACCGGCGCGGTCTCTTCGTCCGCCTACCTGTTCTCCCCGTGGGCCGACAGTCTGGGCGGGACCGGCTGAACAGTCGGTTGCAAGATCACAATCGGCGGCCGACCTGGTGGGCGATACTGGGATCGAACCAGTGACCTCCTCGGTGTGAATTAGGCCTTGGCCGTCGCCAGACGTCGCGGGGAAGAGCCCAGCATGCCGTTCACCTGCGAAGGCGCTGGCTCGTTGTGGCCTGACGTAGCCTGGCACCTGGCGCTGTTGGCTCCCAACTTGGCTCCCGGCGATATCGTTAGCCGCGTTAATGTTCGAACGGCCGCAGCGAATTTCGACTCCGAATCCCGGTTGTCTAACCTACAACCCAGGGGCCGTGAGCGGATCTGGCGTTCCGGGTGCATGGTTAGTGCAGGTGGCGCTTCGGGGGTTGATGCCGAGCATCGTGAAGCGCGCGGCAAGATTACCGCCCACTCCGGTGGTGGCGGTGATCGGCGCGAGATCCCGGCCCGCCTGTACCATAGCCCGTCGCCGACCGTACGCAGGTGCCAGGCTGAAATCACATCGATTCTGCGTGGTGCGCGTACCGCAGCCAACGACGCCTGTAAAGCGCCCAGAAGACCTAATACTGATATCTGGTCGCTCTTAGTGGTTTTGACCGTGCCGTGCTGCCGTTATCTCATGACACGCGCTGATCTATCTGTCCGGCGTCATCTACCGCTCCGGGCAACAAGATTCGAGCCAGGCTGGCGCAAGCTGAACTGCGGGCAGTATGCCCTGCTGGTCTGGTCCACCTGGGAGAGGGAGACAGGCCGGCGTGGCGCAGCACCCGGCCGAGGTACTTGACTCACATCCGCGCGGGTCCACGCGCTCTTTTCCTGCTGGGCCGCGCGACCGCCTTTTGCACCGCGCGGGCCAGCTCAGCTCGGTGAGCACAGCGCCATCCGCGCCGCGCGTGCGCGGGCCGCGCGGCGGCTCTGCGCCGTGCCAGACCGACGGCGCGACCGACGCCAGCGGGACGCCGAGGGTGCGCGCGAGCTTGTCCGCCCAGCCCGCGTGCAGCCTGCGCGAGTTCCAGCGTGCCTTGTTTCGGGTTGCGCGTGGTGAAGTTCGATGCCTGCGCGAGGTGCGCGAGCTCGCGCTGGGACGGCGCGCGGCCGTACCGCTGCTCGAACCGCGCCGCGCGGCCGCGCAGGTCCGCGGTGATCGACTCGCGGCGGGAGGAGAACACGCGCATCATCGCGCCGCTGATGCCCGTGATCTCGAAGCCGTGGCCGTCGTCGCGGGCGGTCCACTCCAGGCCGAACCTTCGGGTGAGGGCTTCCTCCAGGTGCTGGGAGACGATCGCGGCGACCGCGCCGATGTGCTCGTTGTAGCCGAGCGAATCCGGCGCCCGCCATTTCCCGTCGGTGACGGTCCTGGCGATGTGGGCGATCTGGGAGTGGACGTGCAGCTGCATGTCACCGTCCCGGGAGGTGTGCTGCAGCCAGTGCGCCACCGCCAGGTCCGCCTCGTGCCACTGGCCGGTCTCCCGGCCGTGCACCCGCGTGCCGTGGGAGCCGGTGCGGGTGTAGCCGGCCTCGCGCTGGAAGTAGCCGAACCCGGCGTGCACGGCCTGCCAGATCATCTCGTCGACCTCGGCGACCAGGCCGGACCAGTACGCGTCGCCATCGTGGTCGCCGGCCTGGCGGGCCAGGCGGGCGTTCTCGCCCAGGGAGGCGTGGAAGATCGAGATCGACTTGGACAGCGAGATCGTCAGGTCGAAGAACAGCGGGCTCTGCCGGGCCTGCCTGACGGCCTCGGTCCGCAGCTCGCGCTTGCGCTCGGCGGTGGCGTGCGGCTCGGCGGCCAGCAGCGCGGCGTACAGGTCGGCGGCTTTGCGGCCGCCGCCCGGGGGCCGGCCCAGCTGGGTGCCGTCGGGGGCTTTGCGCTCGCCGAACAGCAGGTCATATGGCTCGCGCTCGACCCGCTGGCCGGGCTCGAAGCCGAGCGCCTTCGCGCCGGGGCCCCACCAGCGGCCGGGCGGCTCTCCCCCGCTCTCGCTGGCCTGGATGTAGTAGCTGGCCGCGTCCTTGGCCGGGCCGCGGTCGACCTGCTTCCAGATGTAGTCAAGGTCATAGCCCTTGCTCAGCGTCGCGACAACCGCCAACGGCCGATCCTCCGCCAGCGCGGCGACGGCAGAACTGCCCATGCTCATCGGATGGTGCATGGGTGTGACGCTCTGATCGACCATCCATCAAGGGTGGCAAAACGGGCGATCAAGATCAGAAACGAGCGGGTCGGAAGTGAAACCAGTTAAAGATCCGGGATGGGCGAAATTTGAGTGTCGTAGCCCTAATGGCTCGGCGAACTGCCTCGCTCGAGAGCAACGCGGAAGGCGAGCCCGTCGACAAAAAGGTCGATCAGGATCTCGAAGCGCAGGTCCTGATCGCTGACCGCGAATTGATCCGCGAGCGCGACGAGGTTGGGAAACTCGCTCGCCGGCAATGACGCGAGGTAATCACGGGTCATTGCGGCGATCTGGTCGGGCGCGGGCTGGCCTGGCGCTTGGCCACTCTCACCCGTTTCATCCACCGTGAAGCCGTTTACGACAGAGATCAGCAAGTGATGGCCGAGCACGGCGAGCCGGTCAGAGACCCCTCCGGCGCGCAGGATCGCGAGTACCCGTTCGCTGTAGCGCAACGCGTTAGGACCCATGGGCACGCGGCCGATCGAGATCCGGACGATGTCGCGGTGGCGGAGGATCGTCGCGCGCATCGTGCGCGCGACGTCCTTGAGTTGTTCCTGCCAGCGCCCGGGATCAGCGTCAGGTATGTCTTGCTCGCCGATCACCTCGTCGAAGACCAGATCGAGCAGGCCGTCCTTCGAGCCGACGTGCCAGTAGAGCGAGGCGGGACCGGTACCGAGAGCTTCGGCGACCCGTCGCATGGTGAAGCCGTCCAGACCGTCGATGTCGAGAATCCGGATCGCCGCGCCGACGATCGCCTTGCGGTTCAGTGGATCGCGGCGCCTGATGGAGCTTCGGGGTGGCACGCGGTTCCACGGCGGGGACGGAACGGCACACATGACGCACTGAAACCTTTGGTCGATGGGTGCTTAGCGGTGGCCAGCGCTCAACTCGGCGAGCCTGTCGGCCACCCAGTCGGCGATGAAGGTACTGACGTGGGGCAGGTGGTCCAACCCGATATGCTCGGTGGCGCCTTCTTCAGCAGTGAAGACGCGCAGTTCGCGCTTGGGGCTGGCTACGGCCTGGTCGTAGGACCGGTGCGCGTATTCGAGCGGGATCTGCCGGTCGCCCGCGCCGTGGGCGATCAGGAACGGCACGGTGATCTTCTCGACCACGCCGTCGAGGTTGACCCGGTCGGCGAACTCGATGAACTCGTCGAGGGAGTCGTAACCCCAGACCCACAGGACGTGATCCCAGTAGTGCGGCACCGGCCGCTCCCCCTCGCGCTGTAGTCGGCGCCGCTGGACCGCGCCCCAGTCGTGGTTGGCGCCCCAGGCGACGACCAGGGCGAGCCGCTTCTCGAAGGCGGCGGCGCGTGGCGCGTAGTACCCGCCGAGGGACCAGCCGACGAGGCCGATGGCCGCAGGGTTTACATCGTTCCGGGTGAGCAGGTAGTCGACGCACGCGGCTGCCCATGCCTCGGTGTCGACCCGTGCGGTCAGGCCTTGCAGCCGGAGGGCTTCGCCGGAGCCGGGGCAGTCGACCATGAGCGTGGAGATGCCACGGGCAGCCAGTTCGTCCCAGTGAGCGGAGGAGTACATGTGCTCCTTGGTCGAGTCCAGCCCGTTCCACATGATCATGACCGGGGCCGGGCCGTTTTCCGCGCCCGGGGCCTGGCTGAAATAGGCGGGCAGGGTCGTGCCCTCGTAGGGGATCTCGACGCGGGACAGCCGGGGATCCTTGAGGGCGAAGGCTTTCTGCTGCAACACCAGGACACGGCGGTAGGTCTCCAAGCGGTCCGGCGCCTTGGCGCTCTGCATCCGTTCGGCCTGGCATAGGTAGTTGGCGGCCCGGGCGTACAACTGGCCGGCGGTCCGGGCATGGCCCGCCTTCTCGGCCGCCTCGGCCTGGGCGACGAGGGAATCGGTCAGGGCGGTCCAGGCGCGCAGGAAGTCGGGCGTGCCAGCGTCCTCGCCCCGGGCAGCCGCGTCCTTGATGGGGCGGCAGGCCCGGTCCACCTCGTCGATCAGCCCGCCGCTGTTGAGCGTGGCGACGACTCCGAGGTTCCAGACGTAGTTGCCAGGAAAGTACTCGAACACAGCTAGTCCTCTCGTCGGGGTCAGGCGCGCACCGCGTCGCTGATGGATTTCACGCCGCCGTGGGCGGTCATGCCGCCGTCGACCGGGATCTCGGCGCCGGAAATGAACGAGGCCTCCTCGCTGAGCAGGAACGCGACCAGCGGCGCGACGTCGTCGGGAGTGCCGGTGCGGCCGAGAGGGGTTTCGGCCAGGTTGGCCGTCCTGAAGGCGGGAGCGGCTGAGGCGGTCATCGGGGTCTCGATGTAGCCGGGGTGGATGGTGTTGACCCGGATGCCTCGGGCGCCCAGTTCCAGGCACGCCGCCTTGGCCAGCCCGCGCTGCGCCCACTTGCTGGCGGTGTAGGCAGCAGGGAAGTGCCCGGTCAGCGCGGCAGCGGAGCCTACCAGGACGATCGATCCGCCGCCCGTCATCAGCGGGGCAATGGCCTGGATGGCCAGCAGCGCGCCAGTGACGTTTACCTCATACACGCGATGAAGGTCGGCGGGGGTGACGTCGAGCAGCCGGGCCCGCCAGGTGATACCGGCGTTGGCGACCAGGCCGTGCACACGCCCATACCGTTCGGCCAATTCCTTGGCGAGATCGGTCCAGCCGGCCTGGTCGGTGACGTCCAGCTGCCGGTAATCCACCCCGGGCAGGTCCTCGGCTGGCGCTTCGGTGAGGTCAACCGCGATGACGGTCGTGCTCCGGGCGGCGAGCAGCCGGGCCTCGGCAGCGCCCTGGCCCTGTCCGGCGCCGGTGACCACGACGACGCTCACGGCGTCCGCTTCCGGGTTCGCGGCCGCGCCCGGGCCGGGCGCACCGGCGGCAGCTCCGTGCCGGGGACGACCGTGTTGCGGATGGTGCCGATGCCCTCGACGGTCATCTCGACGACGTCGCCGGGGCGCAGCGGCGGCGGGTCGAGCTGGCCGCGGCGGCCCCACAGCTCGGCCAGGCAGCCGCCGTTGCCGCAGGTGCCCGAGCCCAGCACGTCGCCGGCGCGGACCCAGGTGCCGCGGGAGGCGTAGGAGATCAGGTCCTCGAACGGCCAGCCCATGTTGGACAGCAGGTCCTGGCCGACTTCGGCGCCGTTGACGGACACCCGCATGTCAAGGGCGAGGAACCCGTCGGCGTCCCGGTAGGGCTCGAGCTCGTCGGCAGTCACCAGCCAGGGCCCGAGCGTCGTGGCCGAGTCCTTGCCCTTGGCCGGGCCGAGGCTGACTTTCATCTCCCGCCGCTGCAGGTCCCGGGCCGACCAGTCGTTCAAGATCGTGTACCCGAAGATGTGATCCCGGGCCTGCTCCGGCGTCAGCGAGGCCCCGTCCCGGCCGACGACGACGGCGACCTCGAGCTCGAAGTCCAGCAGTTCGGAGCCCGGCGGGACCGGCACGTCGTCGTACGGGCCGGTCACCGCGTAGGGGTTGGTGAAGTAGAACGTCGGCGCTTCGTACCATTCCGTCACCACGCCCGCGCCGTCGCCGACGCTGGCGACCACACCCTCGACGTGCTCTTCGAAGGCGACGAAGTCCCGGATCGTCGGCGGCTCCAGCGGCGGCAGCAACCGTGCTGTCGCCAGCGGCACGGCCGGCCCGTCCAGGGCCTGCTGCCCGGCCGCCAGCGCGTCCGGCAGGCCGGCCTCGACCAGGCGCAGCACGGACATGCCGCCAGTCAGCGGGTGCACGCCGGCATCGCTGACCACGCCGGCTTGCACCCGGCCGTCGAGCGAGAACGTAGCGAACCGCATCAGACTGGGGGGGCGACGAACATGCCGCGGTCCGGGTCGTTGAACGATTTGCGGGCGACGAACTCGTTCATCTGGTTGGCCGTGCCCCACTGGTCGGCGACCTCGGGCTGGGTGAAGTCGTATAGGTGCGGGTGCCAGGTGTCCTCGTCGACCTGCTCCAGCTCGGTGGTGTACTCCACGGTGTTGCCGTGCGGGTCCAGGAAGTAGGAGAAGGTGTTGTTCCCGGCTAGGTGCCGGCCGGGACCCCAGATCTTCTCGACCCCGGCGCGCAGCAGCCGGCCGGTGCCGCGCATGTACTCGTCCAGCCCGCGCAACTCGAACGAGGCATGGTGTAGCGAGGGGTGCGGGCCGCGGGCGACGGCGAGACTGTGGTGCCAGGAGTTGATCCGCATGAACCACATCATGTCGCCCATGTGCGGGTGCATCAGGGTATCCGACAGCGCGAAGCCCAGGTGCTGTTCGTAGAACGCCCGGGTGGTGTCGGGGTCGGCGGAGTTGATGACCACGTGGGAGAGCCGGACCGGGATGGACTCGCCTTCTTCGATCTTGCGGTGCGCCCGGACGGCGACGTCAGAACTGATCTCGACCGTCCGGCCCTCGTTGTCGAAGAACCGGAACCCGTAACCGCCGCCCGGGGTCTGGACGGTACCGGGCTCGCTGATCAGCTGCACCCCGGCGGCGGCCAGCTGCCCGGCCAGGGTGTCCACGTCAGCGGTGCTGGCTGCTCCGAAGGCGATCAGGTCGATCCGCTTGTCGTCGGCCTGCCGGAGCCGGACGACGTACTGCTCGGGGGTACCCTCGGCGGCCAGGAACGTCAGGCCGGTGTCGGTATGTTCGGCCGTCAGGCCCCACGTGTTCGTGAAGAAGTCCAGCTGCTTACCGTGATCAGGCACGGCCAGGTCGACGTGCCGCAGGTGGGTAATCAGGCGCTTTGTCATCATTCTCCGTTCTCAGGCGGGCTGGCTGACCAGGCCCATGACCTTGCCCATCAGGGCGGGCACGTTTCCCTCGACACCGTCGAGCATCCACTGGCCGAGCTGGACCGACTCCTCCACGACGGTCTTGACGCGGTCGTAGCGGCGGGCGGTGAACGCGTCGAAGGCGGCCTGGTCCAGATCGTCGGCCGCGAGTAGCACGTCGGCCAGCACGGCGGCGTCCTCCAGGGCCATGGCCGCGCCCTGCGCGATGGTCGGCGGGCAGGTGTGCGCGGCGTCGCCGATGAGCACGACCCGGCCGCGGTTCCACGGCGGCGGGAGCAGGTGGGATTCGAACCAGGTGTAGTTGATCGTGCCGGGGTCGGTCATCACGGCCCGGATGTCATCCCAGGGACCGTGGTAGTGCGAGGCCAGGTCCCGCATGATCTCCAGACGCTGGCCGGGCGTCAGGTGTGCCCGATCCTGGGCGTCTTCGACCAGGTAGGCGTAGAGGCTGTCGTCCGCGGTGGGGCAGTACCCGGCGATGTAGCAGGCGCCGCGGTAGTACAGGTCGGTGCGGGTCACGCTTTCGGGCCGGGACGTGAATACTCGCCAGATTCCCATCCCGGTCGGCTTGCTCTCCAGCTTGATCCCGAGCAGCGACCGGATCTGGGAGCGGACTCCATCCGCGCCGATGACCAGGTCGTACCGGCTGCTAGTGCCGTCGGAGAAGGTAACGTCCACGCCGTCGGCGTCGTGGGCGAGTGACTCCATGGTGGTGCCGTAGCGCAGCTTGGCGCCGGCCGCGGCCGCGGCCTCGGTGAGGATGCGTGCCAGCGCCGGGCGGTACATCCCGACCGTGGCCGGCAGGTCAGGGCCGCCGGTTCTGACGTCTTCCATCTCAACCAGCAGGGTCCCGTCCGGAGTGCGCAGCCCGACGGTGTTGAAGGCGTACCCGGCCGCCGCCACCTCGTTCCAGACGCCGAGCTGGCGCAGCACCCTCAGGGCGTTGCCTTGCACGGTGATGCCGGAGCCCAGCGCGGACAGATCGGGCTTGATCTCGATCAGCTCGACGGCCGCGCCGTCCCGGGCGAACAGGATGGCCGCGGCGCAGCCGGCGGCGCCGCTGCCGACGATCAGGACGTTACGGACGCTACGCATGACAATCTCCTCGGTTACTGTTACTTGACGGCGATCGGGTTGACCGGTGCGCCGACCGCGCCGGTGACGGGAATCGGCGCGGCGGTGAGCCAGAACTCGTACCGGCCGTCGGCCGCGCAGTCCGTGGCCAGGGCTTCGGTGTCCCACATCTCGCCGATGTACAGCCCGATGTGCGGGATGACCACCTGGTGCAGCGGCTGGAACGCGTGATCGAACTCGTTGGGACGTACCTCGAAGCCCCACGTGTCGGTGGCGATCGCGGCGATCTCGGTGCGGTGCAACCACGGGGCGCAGGTGAACGAGAGGCCGGGGGCGGGGCCGCCGGCGTACCCGCCCCAGCCGCCCCGGCGGGCCCGGGCCAGCTGGCCGGTCCGGACCAGGACGATGTCGCCGCGGCCAACGGACAGGCCCTGAGCGGCAATGACGTTCTCCAGGTGATCCGGAGTGATCGCGAACCCGTCGGGCAGCTCGCCGTCGTGACCCAGGGTCCGGCCCGCGTCGAGCAGGACCGCCCGGCCAGCGATCAGGCTGGCGGCCTTCTCGATGCCCGTGACCTGGTCTCCCTCGCTGGTCACCACGTCCGCCGCGTCCCGCCCGTTCCAGGCCCGGCCGTGGTCGAAGATGTGACCGAGCCCGTCCCACTGGGTGGAGCACTGCAGCGGCATGAACACCACGTCGTCGGCACCGCCGAAGCCGTGCGGGAAACCCTGGGTCCCGCGCGCCGCGTCCAGGCCGGTGTCCAGCATGGTGTGCACCGGATTGGTACGCCGCCGCCATCCGGTCTGCGGGCCGTTCATATCGAACGGCTGGGCCAGCGAAAACGAGACGCCGCGGCGGACCAGCCGGGCACCTTCCACGCGCTTGGCGTCGGTCAGGAAGTTCAGCGTGCCGCGCGTGTCGTCGGAACCCCAGCGACCCCAGTTGGAGCAGGCCGCCGCCGCCGCTGCGATCGCCTGCTCCGGCTGGGCCGGGTCCATCAGGCTCGCGGCGGCGGTTTCGTGATCGTGTGCTCGCACGGCAGGAATTCCTCCGACTGAAGGTGATTGCCTTCAATGTGCCGGAGAGGGCACTATCAGGGAAGACAAAGTTGTCGATGCTGGATATAGACGGAACTGATGCCCCGGTCGCTGCAGGAGAGCAAGCTCGCCAACCTGGACATGAACCTGCTCGTCTCGCTGGACGCGCTGCTGCAGGAGCGCAGCGTCAGCCGGGCGGCTGAGCGGCTTGGCCTGAGCCAGCCCTCGCTGAGTGCCTCCCTGGCCCGGCTGCGCCGTCACTTCCGCGACGATCTGCTCGCCCGGGTTGGCAACCGGTACGAGCTGACCCCGCTGGCCGCGCAGCTGGCCGAGCAGACCACTAGCGCGCTGGCCGCGGTGGCCCGCGTGTTCGCCAGCGAGCCCGACTTCGACCCGGCGACCTCCGAACGCGAGTTCACCGTGCTGATCTCCGATTACGCGATCACCGTGCTGGGCCCGCCGCTGGCCGGGCTCCTGCAGCAGGCACCGCACGTCCGGCTCCGGCTGCACCAGCTCCCCGTATCCGCGGTCGACGATGCCGCCCAGGCGCTGCGCGACGTCGATGCGATGGTGTTGCCACACGGGTTCCTGTCGGACCTGCCCTCACGGCAGCTATTCACCGACCAGTGGGTCTGCATCGTCGCCGCCGGCCATTCCGCCATCGGCGAGAAGCTGACCATGGCCGACCTCGAGCGGCTGCCGATGATAGTGACGTATCAGACACCGACCGCTTACACGCCCGCGGGCAAGCAACTCAGCATCCTGGGCGTGCAGCCCCGGGTCCAGCTCGTCACGGAGACCTTCCTGGCCCTGCCGTTTCTCGTCGCCGCCAGTAACGGCGTGGCGCTGATCCAGGAACGGCTGGCGCGCCAGCTCACTCCGGCCGTCCCGATCCGCGTCCTGCCCTGTCCTTTCGACGTGGCGCCGCTCATGGAGGCGCTGTGGTGGCATCCCATGTACAGCCGGGACGCCGGGCACCGCTGGCTGCTCCAGCTGTTCACCGAGGCCGCGCGGTCCGTGCACACCGGGACGGACTGAAGAATCCAGTTCATCATCAATCTGGCCGATACCGCCTATCGGCGATGTCGTCTTCCCTGGCGTGGTGAGAGTTACCGATGCTGTTGGGAAGCCAACGAACATTGCTGAAAGGGGCGCCCGCGATGGCGCAGATCGTTCTTGATCAGGTCGAAAAGGCCTATCCAGGTGGCGTGAAAGCCGTCGACGGGCTGAGCCTGGACATCCAAGATGGCGAATTCATGGTCCTGGTCGGCCCGTCGGGGTGCGGTAAGTCGACGGCGCTGCGGTCGATCGCCGGGCTGGAGGAGATCACCGCGGGCACCATCTCGATCGGGGAACGGATCGTCAACGACCTGCCGCCCAAGGACCGGGACATCGCGATGGTGTTCCAGAACTACGCCCTGTACCCGCACATGACCGTCGAGCAGAACCTGGCTTTCGGCCTGCAGCTGCGCAAGACGCCCAAAACCGAGATCACCCGCCGAGTCGGCGAGGCCGCCAGGATGCTCGGTCTTGAGCCGTACCTCAAGCGCAAGCCCGCCGCGCTGTCCGGCGGGCAGCGGCAGCGTGTCGCCATGGGCCGCGCCATCGTCCGCGAACCCCAGGCCTTCTTGATGGACGAGCCGCTGTCCAACCTGGACGCCAAGCTCCGCGTGTCCATGCGGGCCTCGCTGAACCAGCTGCACGACCGGCTCGGCGTCACCACCGTTTACGTCACCCGACCAAGTCGAAGCCAAGACTCTCGGCGACCGGGTCTGCGTCCTGCGGGACGGGCGGCTCCAGCAGGTCGACACCCCCAGGCCCTGTTCGGCCGGTCAACCTGTTCGTGGCCGGGTTCATCGGCTCCCCTGCGATGAACTTCGTCACCGCCGAACTCATCCGCGACGACGGCCCGGCCGTCGCGTTCGCCGGCTACAAGCTGCCGGTACCCGCGCAGGTCGTGGAGTCAAAGGCCGGCCTGGCGGACTACTTCGGCAAGCAGGTCATCCTCGGCATCCGCCCGTCCGACTTCGAAGATGCCAGCCTCGGCCGGAACGACCGGGCCGCGATGCGCGTCACCGCCGGCGTCACCGAGGAACTCGGCAGCGAGATCATGGTGATCTTCACCATCGACGCGCCGCACGTGGAACACGCCGCCATCGCGGCGGCCGAGGAAGCAGCGGCGGAGGACGAGGCCGAGGCGTCAGCGGCCCTGGTCGGCGGCAAGTCGCTGTGGACCGCCCGGGTCTCCAAGGAGAGCCGGGTCCGGCACGGTCAGCCGCTCGAGCTAGCCGTCGACACCCGTTACCTGCAGTTCTTCGACCCGGATAGTGGCCTGTCCATCGGCCATCCGCAGACCGCGCGATAGCCGCGGTCACACAACAGGCGGGGTGAGGACGCGCGGCAATCGGGCCGCCGCGGATAATCCCCCTCGGTGCAGTACGGTGCACCGGGCAAGCAGACGACGTTCGCGCGTCTCGCCTGTGCCTTTCTCCGGCGGGACCGCTCTTATCCCGATCCGGAGAACCGATGTCAGCTACGTCAGCCTCTCAAGGCGCATGTCCCTTCAGCGATCCGGAGCGCCTGTTCGACGACCTGGCCGAGGCCCGGACGACCGAGGGCCTGCCCTGGTCCGACGTCTTCCAGGCCCGCGTCGTAAGCCGCTACGACGAGATCGTGCGGGCACTCCACGATCCCGCCACCTTCTCGTCCGCGCCGACGGTGCCCGAACTACCCTCGCCCTGGCGGGAGCGGTTCGCCGGACGCGTGCCCGCCCGCGGCACGCTGCTCAGGCTCGACAACCCCGACCACGACCGCCTCCGGGCCGCCGTCAGCACGTTCTTCATGCCGCGGCTCCTCGGCCGGTACGAGCCGTGGATCCGGGAGCAGGCGCATCAGTTCGTCGACGGTTTCGCCGAACTGGGCTCGGCCGACCTGAAGACGTCGTTTGCCCTACCGCTGCCGCTCAAGGTGATCAGCCACATCGTCGGCCTGGAGGCCGATCGCTGGGAATGGATAGGCGAAGCGCTCGGCTTCTTCCTCGGTCCGCGGGACATCCATCATCCCGGCACGCCGGAGGAGAAGGCGCAAAAGCTACTGGACCTGCACGACTACGTGCTCCAGGTGATGGCCGAGCGGAAACGGCATCGCCGCGACGACCTCATCAGCCACGTCTGGAACCAGCGCCAGGCCGGCGTTGGCGAGATGACCGACTTCGAGATGCTCTCCCTCTTCCCCGGGCTCATGCTCGCCGGCCACGAAACGTCGTCCAACCTGATCTGCATGGCCCTATCCCACCTGCTGGCCGACCCCGCGCGCTACGCGGCCGCCCAGCAGGACGACGCCAGCCGGACGGCCGCGCTGGAGGAGCTGTTCCGGTTCGAGTCGGCCATCACCGGCATGAGGCGTCTCGTCCTGCGTGACACCGAGCTCGGCGGCGTCCGGCTGCAGGCGGGCGAGCAGGTCTTCCTGGCCTATGCCGCCGGATCCCAGGACCCGCTCAGGTTCGCCCGCCCGGACCAGATCGACCTCGGCCGGTCCTGGGCGGCGCCGCACCTCGGCTTCGGCCAGGGCGTGCACGCCTGCCTCTGCGCGCCGCTAGCGCGGCTCTTGCTACGCGTCGAACTGGGCGTGCTGCATGACCGGCTCCCCGGCCTGCGCCTGGGCGCCCGCTACGAGGAGTTGCAGCACACGGCGGTCTCCGAAGGGAGAGGCATGGTCGCGCTGCCGCTGGCTTGGACACCCGTACCGGTCACAAAACGCCGGGCCAAGCGCACGCGGGCGCGTCCCGGGAGGCCGCGCCGATCCCGGTCACCGTCTCCGGCCGCAGGCCTCTCACGCCCAACGTCGTCGAGCTGACCCTTGCCGTTGACAACCCGGCGGCCCGTCCCTCGTGGGAACCGGGTGCGCACATAGACCTCGAGCTGCCTGACGGCACGGTGCGCCAGTACTCCTTGTGCGGCCGGCCAGAGCAATCCGACCTGAAGATCGCCGTCCTGCGTGAAGCGGCCGGTCGTGGCGGCTCTATCGCCGTCCACGACCAGGTGTCGGCTGGAGCACGGTTGCGCATCCGGGGGCCTCGCAACCACTTCCGTCTCCGTCCGGCCGGGTTCTACCTCTTTGTCGCAGGCGGCATCGGGATTACTCCCCTGCTGACCATGATCGAGGCGGCCGAGCGCCGTGGCATACCGTGGCGCCTGCTGTACCTGGCTCGGTCACGCGAGCGGATGGCCTACGTCGACGACCTCGCAGCCCGGTACCCATCCCGCGTCCATCCGTGGCCCAGCCGGGATCGAGGCCGCTACGACCTCGGCGACATCTGGCCCCGGCTCGCCGGTCAGGATGCGTACGTCTACGCGTGCGGCCCGGAAAGCCTGCTGACCGGCTTGGAGCAAGCCAGTCGTAGCGCTGGCCGGGCGGAACGGCTCGTCGTCGAGCGGGCCGCCGCGCATGAGCCGGATCGCCCGTTCGAGGTCGTCCTCGCTCGCAGCGGCAAGGCGCTGACCGTGAACGAGAAGGTAAGCCTGCTCGACGCGATCAACCAAGCCGGTGCTGGTGTCCTCTCGACGTGCCGCGAAGGAACCTGCGGCACGTGCGAGGTCAAGGTACTCGGTGGTGTACCCGAACACCGTGACTCCGTCCTCAGCCTGGAGGAACGTCTCGCGAACGAGACGATGATGACCTGTGTCTCCCGTTGCCGCGGGCACCGTCTCGTCCTTGATCTGTGATGCCTTAGCGCACGGCACGGTAGCGGAAGTCGCGGAACGTCACGGAGCCGGGGCCGGCCGCGAACAGGGCCGGGCGCAGGCTGAGCAGGTCGCCCGCGGTGTTGGCGCTATAGCCGCTGGTCTCGAAGCGCACCCCGTGCCGGGTCCAGGTGATCCCGTCGGCGCTGTGGAAGAAAGTCACGATGTGGTGGTTGTTCACGATGCGCAGGTGCAGCACGTCCGAGGGCGTCACCGGCTCCCGGTGGTGGCTGCGGTGTCCTCCGCTGTAGGTGATCATGGTGGTGCCGTCCCAGCCCAGGCCGAGGTACAGCGCGCGGTTGAAGAACAGCAGCAGCCCGCGTGCGCGGCCGTCCCGGTGCCGGACACGGTGACCTCGACCTCGTACGCGTGGTCACCGGCGGGTACGGTCAGCGGGGAAGCGTCCGACGGGTCCGTTCCCTTGCCGGTCAGGCGCAGCGCGCCGGTGGCGAACCGGACCCGGGTCGCCTCGCCCGCGGCGGGCGCGTAGAACGTCCACTGCGGCCCGAGCGCGGGCCCGGCCAGCCGGTCGGAAAGCGGCATGCCCGGCGGCGGCGGCCCGGACCGGGAGACCGGCTTCCGGATGGGGCCTGCCAGGTCGCGGCGATGAAAAGCGGCTCAGGCCACTCCCGGACATCCCCGGTACCCCCGCGGTGCCTCCAGGCATGGCCTGCTTTGTCCGGTGCTATGCCGACGGGGTCCGGGTTGTCGGCCGTCAGCCTCCGGGCGCTGCCAGGTCGACGAGGCGGAGGCGACCGGGGTCGGAGGTCCCTTGGATCTCGGCGATCTTGCCGTCACTGAGGTGAAGCCGATTGCGCCGATGAGTCGTCCGTGCGGGGCGATGGCGAGGCCCGCGGTCCCGTTCACCAGCGCGGGCTGGACGAACCGGGCCTGCCGCGAGTAGGTGAGCGCGTAGCCGGCCACGCCCCGCGCGCCGCGCATCAGCGATGGGGTACCGGCCGACGGCGCGGCGCTGTCTTCGCGGAACACGACATCGGGGTCGAGCACGGCCAGCAGCGCGCCGAAGTCGCCGTCGCGCAGCGCGGCGAGGAAGGCATCGACGACCTGCCGCTGCCGGGCGAGATCGGCCGGGGTGGAGCAGTGCCATGGACCCGTCTTCGTTCTCATCCACCGGTCACATTCGCCCGGCGTGGTGACTCATAGTGATAAATCGCCCGGCTGTGTGACCGGTCATAAACGGTCATACCAGCTACAAGGTGGTACTAGGTATGCTCCAAGGCCTTCTCGGCGGTGCCGACGCGAGGGGCGCCCACAGCATTCCTGCAGCCTTTGAGAGTTCTACTCTCAGATTAAGAGTGGTACTCTCAAAAATGTGACTATTACAGCCAAGCAGCGCGGCTCGCGGGCCGGCCAGAGCGGCCAGGCACGGACGCGCCTGGCTCGCGCCGCGGTCGTGCGGGCCGCCCGGACGCTGTTCCTCGAACGCGGCTACGCCGGAACCACCGTCGAGGCCATCAGCGACGTGTCGGATGTCCCGCCCGCGACCGTGTACCGCCTCTTCTCCTCCAAGCTCGGGATCCTCAAGGCACTGCTTGACGTCTCGATAGCCGGTGACGACGAGACCATCCCGCTGGCGGACCGGGACCACGTCCGCGCGCTCCTCGCGGACCCAGATCCCAGGAGCCAGCTGTCGGGCTTCGCGGGCATCACCCGCGGCATCATGTCGAGAACCGAGCCTGTGCACCGGATCCTCGTGAGCGCGGCGGCCTCCGATTCCGCCGCGGCTGCCCTGCTCGCCGAGCAGACGCGACACAGGCAGCAAGGCCAGGCGCAGATCGCCCGTTCCTTGGCCCGCGCCGGGGCCCTGCGGCCGGAGCTGCGTGAGCGCGAGGCCGCGGACATCATCCACGCGCTCATGTCTCCCGAGGTCTACCGGTTGCTCGTCGCCGACCGAGGCTGGCGCCCCGCGCGATACGAACGATGGCTGACAAGGATCCTCATCGACCAGCTGCTCCCCCCGCCGACGCACCAACGTGAAAGGACATTGGAATGTACCCCCGCAACGAACCGATGACCCGCACCAGCCGCCACCGGTCTGCGCGCTACCTGCTGGCCGGCTACTGGCTAGCCACCGCGGCGGTGGTCGGCGAAATGGGCCTGGGAGGTGTCTGGGACATCGCTCGCCTGCCCTTCGTCACCGACCTTGTCACAGGCCTGGGCTATCCGACGTACTTCCTGGTACTGCTGGGAACCTGGAAGGTGCTGGGAGCGGTCGCCCTGCTCATCCCGGGTCGCCCGCTGCTCAAGGAATGGGCCTACGCCGGCGCCTTCTTCACCTACACCGGGGCCATGGTCTCGCACCTGACCACCGGCTACGCCCTCGGCGAGGTGGGCCTGCTGGCCATCTTCACGATCCTGACGGTGCTGTCCTGGGGGCTGCGTCCCCCCAGCCGCCGCGTGTGGCGGCAGACGCCGACCGCGCCGCTGGTCACGAACGCCGCAACCGGGCCGGAGATAGACAGACCCGCGGCGTTGGCCAGATCGATCAGCTTGTAGGGCCGGGGGTGGGTGAAGCAGCGGCCGTAGGCCATCAGCAGCCGCATGCCTGCCTCGAGCCGGAGCCGCCGCTGGCGCAGGTCGGCCAGCGTGGACAGCAACGGGTCGGCGTCCTCCTCTTGCCAGGACAACCGCAGCAGCTCGGCGAAGGACTCCCGTTCCTGCCAGGCTGGCCACCACAGCAGAACCGCCACGTGGGGCCCACCGGGCCGACCGCGTGGCGGGCAGCCGGTTCCTGCCCGCGCATTGACCGGCCACCTAGCAAGCCCATATCGAGTACGGCTGCGCCGACTGCCCGGCGAGGATAGGGCGGGCCAGGACGGATCTGGGGCCACGGTGTGCGACAACCCGGCCGGGCGCCGCAGCGGCATTAGGTGGCAGAGCGGATCGAAGACGACAGCCCGCGGCACGGCAGTGTGATTACCCGCTGTCAGGTAAATAGCTGGTCCATGACCTCGGCGCCACGCCTCAACTCGGGCACGATCACCTTGCGGTAGACCGTCTCAGTTGTGGCCGTGCCCCTGTGCCCGACCAGGTCGGCAATGTCCTCAAGCGCCGTCCCGTTAGAGCTGAGCAGGGACGAACGTATGCCGCATTTCCCGCGGCACCCAGTCGGTACCCAGCCCCGCGGCCTTGGTGATCTTCCTGAACTCGCGGCGCACGTTGTGACGATCAAGGGGCGTGCCGATCGCCGACGCGAACACAAGACCGTGATCCTGCCACAGTTCCCCAGCTAGCAGCCGCTCCTCGGCCTGGCGGGCGCGATGCTCACGAAGCGCCTGCACCGCGAGCCGCGGCAGAGATAGCACACGCCTGCTCTTCGGCGTCTTGGTATCCGCTGTGGAGCGAACAGCACGGTAGACAGCGACGGTGCCGACGTCGAGGTCCACCTCGTTCCATCTCAGCGCCCGGAGCTCTTCGGTCCTCAGCCCGGTGGTCACCGAGAGCACCACGTAGGCGTACAGCCGGGAACCCGCCGCGACCCGCAGCAGGTCCTGAGCCTGCTCCAGGGTCAGGCTCTTGGACGGCCGACCAGCCCGTCCCGTTGGGGCCTTGACCAAAGCCGCCACGTTCCGGCCAACCAGGTCCCGGACTTCGGCGTGCCGGATAGCCCTCTCCAGGCAGAGACGGGTGATCTGAAGACTGCGGGTGGATAGCCGCGCGGCCAGCGCGTCGAGCGTTTCCTGGACGTCCCCAGCCGTCAGCTCTCTGAGCTTGACCGCACCGAGCCGCTCCCGGAGTGCCTTGACGTGTCCCGGTAAAGCTCCTTGGTCCGGTCCGACCTGCCGCTCAGTCCCTTCGCCAGCCAGTCGTCGAGCCCGTCGCCTACCGTGTAGGTCGCGCTGGTCCTGACGCCACTGTCGAGGTCCCGGCGCAGGTCCCGGAGCTTGGTCCTGACCTCCGTCTTGGTCCGGCCGGTCACCTTCCGGCGGACACGCTTACCGCCCTTGTAGCCAAGGGAGACGGCGGCCACCCAGCAATGGTGGCCTGGTCGTAGTAGATCGAGTCTTCGCCGTGGCCGCGTCGCGGCCTGGATCCAGCCACGTTTCGATGATACCCGCTTGGCTCTTTGTTTGGCTCTTACGGGAATCTTGGCTCATTTGGCCCGAACTCCAATACAGTCTTCTAGCTGCGTAAATCTGGTGGGCGCAACTGGGTTCGAACCAGTGACCCCTCGCTTGTAAGGAGGCTAATACGAGGCGGCTGCAGGCTCTGACCTGGTGGTCTGACTGACCGCAGTTGACCGCAGTTGACCGCAGTTGACCGCTCGTTACCCTGGCGAATGGCACGTTAATGGCACAGCGGCTGGCCGAGCCCATCAGGTCTCGATCGTCGCCACTTTCTGGACCGCGGGCGGCGGACCCGCCGTGGGATCGACGCCGTGAAGCTGCGGGATCACATAAGTGGCGAGATACCGCTCATGATCGGACTGCGGGTTCTGCACCATGCCGCCGATCAGCTCGGCCGCGCGGGTCTGATCCACGCCTTCCCAGACCAGGACCATCACATCGCCCGCCGGGGTCGCCTGGTGGAAGACATGCTCACGCTTGACACCCAGACGCCGCAGCGCCTGACGATGCGCATCGGCCCGCTCGCCGGTGTCTATGCTCTCCATGAACGCCCGCCACTCATCCGGCTTGGCGATCGGGAAAATATGGACGGCAAAGGTTTCCACGGCTACTCCCCCCTCGAAGCACAACCTGAGGCGTATTTTCCCACGCTGATCGTGTGCCGTCCAGCCCTGCCATCGGCCTCACCTGGCGCGGCGCGCCGACGATTGCGTGCGCCGACGGCATTCCCAGAGCATAATCAGCGACCTCTTCCGTGTCAGGTCTCCTTCTTGTCCTCGTCCACGTGCGGCAAGCCAGGTTCCGGTGTTGGATGGTTGTCCGGGAGTAGCCGTTATGACCTCCGGTTGACCACCTCATCGGGCACGAAACGGGCACGCCCTGATCGACCCGACTCGGGGTGCGGAGTTCCCCCGTGCTGGTGCAGGGAGGATCCTGCCGCGTGCCGCGTAGGCAGTGAGGGGTTGAAACAGCGGGGGCGACAGCCCATACGCCGCGGGGTCCGGGGCGGCAGCCCCGCCTTGTGGGGTGTGTCCCTTTCTGATCCGTAGCAAGATCCGAAATGTCCGGCGTCATCCACGAGTGTCGATTTCGCCTGCTGGCCGGGTGCACAGTGGGTAAGCGGCTCCAGCCGCGTCCATGCCTGTCCAAGTCCGTTGTTAGCAAATCCGTTAGCAAGATCGCCGCTTCGGCCTGGGCGTTAGGATCGACCAGTATGGCGACGGAGGACACGCGCATCGTGCTACGCGCTGGTGGCGTGCACAACCCGATCGCCGATCACCCCCAGCAGCCTGCGGACTATGTGCATACAGATGGCACAGTCTGGACATGGCATGAAAGATGGCGGCTCGTCGGCGGCGTCAAAGACGACAAGGGGTGGCTAGTCGACCGCCTCCTCCTTCGCCTCTATGACCGCGCGTCTTGAGGAAGCCTTTCGTCATCGGCAGTGACGGGCGACTGTCAGCTTGGGAAGCCGAACGATCCGGGCTTTCACCCGGCCTGACCTGTAGGCCTGTGTGTCCGCGAGTGACCGTTAAAGACCGGTCGTTACCGGGGTTAATGGCAGCTAATAGCACGGCGATCTTAGGGGTGAGCTACGCATTACGAGAGGCACGCTACCGAGCCTTGCGTCCGCTACCTGCACCGATGCCACACGCGAGTGCCACCACTGCGCTCAATACGCTGGGATTTCCCGCTACCCCGTTCCACGACCCCTCGTTGGTGGCCTGGCTATGCCGGGGACCCCCGCACCGTGCTCGTTGCGGTATTCCTCTGCTACACCGGCCTTCCGCTTTAGGGGACGGGCTACATAGCAGTTGAGGCGGAACAAGCGCGGAGGTCCGCCACGTCATAACCGCCCGAACGGTACGCGGAGATCTCAGGACACCAGATTACTGACGGCGCGTGACCACTCAGCGGGGAGATCAGCACTTTCGGCGACACGCGCTCGCTTCACCGAGAGCGCGGAGCCTGCCGCGCATCCAACCATCAGCTCCCCGTCTCGGAGCCTGACTTCTCCAGGCGCCAGGTCCAGTGCCGTTCCGCGGTCGGCCACCGCAACTTTGTCGAGCCACAGCGTGAGGGCAGGCTTGGGGATTACCAGCGTCGGCCGGTATGGACTAGAGGACAGGGGCAGCCAGTTTCCAGCCCGCACCCACCGCTCCGCCTCTTTCGCATGGAGATGGCCGGGAAGCTGGTCTCCAAGGGCGTCCGCCCCTTTGAAAACACGCCGCAGAGAAGGATCCTGCTTGCTCCGAGGAAGTTGGCGGCCTTCGGCGATGTCGGTGAGAAGACGCTCAAGTATCTCCACCTGAGCGACGGCGCAGCGCACCAAGAGTGAAAGCCCGGTCTCATCCGGCCCTATCGGAACAGGAGTCGCATAGATCACGTCGCCGCCATCCAGAATTTCGGTCATGAAATGTGCGGTAGCCGCCGTGGCGCTCTCTCCGAGACGCAGCGCCCACTGCACGGCGTAAAGGCCCCCAAAGTCGGGCAGACGACCCGGGTGGATATTCACGGCACGTCCCTCGAAGCGCTCCAGGACAGGCCGGCGGATGATTGTAGTGGAATTCATGGCTACCAGCCAAGGCTGCGGCCCTTGAGGTCCAGCGGAGGGATCAGCGGCACGCGCCGCCAGCTCCGATGCGGGGACCGTATTAATGGGAATAGCGGCCGGGCACTCTCGTGCCCATCGTTGAGCAGTCCGGCAAGCAACCCCGTCGCCTACCAGCCAGATGTCACTAGCCCTCATGACACCTCCTCCAGGGTCGACAGGTAACGGGTCAGCCCCTCGATCGTCAGAAGCGACGCGGGATCGACCGTCACGACGTCGATGCTGACGCTGAACTCTTCTTCGATCGCGCCGAGAAGTTCGACAACGCCCGCGCTATCAAGGTTGGTCGTCCCGGCCACCACCACGGCGGGCATCGTTTTGTTCATGACACCTCCCCGCTCATGCCTGTACGGACCGGGGGATGATCCCGCCCGGTCCTCGCAAGCGTACGGCCCCCGCCGTCAGGTGGATTGGCATCGGCCCTGGACGTAAGGCTTTGGAAATCCTGTGATAGGGCATGCCGACGGTCGGCGCGGCGGCTTGCGGCCACGACGCCGGCGCCGGTGTTATCTCACGCGGGGTTTGTTATCCGGATGGCGGGGGCTGGGCCCAGGTGCGGAGGTCTTCCCGGCTCGCGGTCCAGGGCAGGAACCGTTCCAGTGCCTTACCGGTGAGCGGCTTTCCGCCGTTGCGGGCGCATTCGTCGAGGTAGGCAGTGAGGTAGGTGAGGGTGTTCAGCCGGGCCATCTTCGCGGTCGCGGTGACGGTGAAGACCCGGGCCGCGTTCCCCGCGGTGTTGCCGTTATGGGATCCGCCGACGTTCTTCCTGGTCACGACCGGCCCGCGAATGGCGCGCTCGGCGATATTGTTATCGATGCTCACCATCGGGTAGTCCCGGTGGGCGGTGATCCCGTCCCATTCCCGGTCCAGGGTCGCGAGCGCCTTCTTCGCGGGCTCTTGCAGGCCAGGGGCCTGTGCCTGCTTCTTCCGCTCGGCGTCGATCACGCCGATCGCGGCGTCCCACGCCCCGTATGCCTTCTCCAGCCGTTCCGCGGCGGCTGTTTCCTGCCCGCGGGCGGGTGCCGTGCTGCCGTGCCAGGCGGCCGTCAGCTCGTCATGGGCGCGGTACAGGACCCGGAACCGGTCCAGCCACTTCTCCGTCCAGTACCGCAGCTGCTCCGGGTTCGCGTCGCCCGCCCGGACAAAGTGGCGCCTTACGTGCGCGAGACAGTAGAGATTGACCAGGCCCCCGGCCTTGTTCCCCGCGGACTCGTACACGCGGTAGAAATCAGTGGACAAGACCAGGCGGCGCGGCCCGCCGTCCTCGTGCGGGACGAGCTGCCCGGTGTCCTTGTCCAGGCCGGGCGTGCCGGGCCAGGACCTCCCCGGATCGGGTCGGGTCCATCACGAAGCACACCGTGTCCGGGCCGATGAACACCCACAGCCACCATTTCGCCGGGCCGCCGCCGTCCCCGGGCGCGAACACCCGCCATGTCGTCTCGTCCGCGTGAAGATGCCACGAATCCCGGTTCCGGGCCGCGATCGCGTCCTCCAGCGGGGCCAGCAGCGCCCCGGCCTGCGCGACCGTCCCGGCCAGCGTGGCCGCCGAGATCTCCGCCCCCTGCCGGGCCAGGCCCGTCACCAGCGAGTTCGCCGACCGGCCCGCCTCGAACCGCTCCACCAGCAGCATCGCGGTGAACCCGTTCGTGAACAGGCCCTTCCCGACCGCCTTCGGCGGCCCCGGCGCCATCACCGTCGCAGGGCCCGGGCACCGGCACTCTCTCTTGTAACGCCGCTGGCAGTTCGCGACCAGCCGGATGATGACCTGCCAGTCCAGCTGCTCCCCGGACCAGTGATCGCCCAAGGGCGTAAACGGCTCCCCGCACCCCGGGCAGCAGTACCCGCCTTCCGGGAAGTCCCAGAACACCTCGAACCGCGGCAGCAGGCCGATACTGACGTCGGGCGGGCACATGTCGCCCGGCTGGCTGAGGCGCTGCGGTTTCAGCCGTGCTCGCCGCGGTGCGCGAACTGGCTGCGGTACGGCATCCAGCCCAAGGGCGCCCGGCCGGGCCTGGCCCCCGGACGGTGCAAGGGCAAGGCCCACGACGCCGATCATCTTGGCTATGCCGGGCGCCGAGTGCTGGTCTCCCGCAAGTGGTCCGGCAAGACGCTGGCCGACCACCGGGCGGACCGCAAGGACTGGCTCTTGAAGACGCTCGGTGTTTCGGCAACCGATCCGGCCCGCTACGCCTGGGAACCGGTCGCCCCCGGCGACCCGGACCACATGGACCACGCGCGCCGACTGCTGCACGCCGTCGCCGACCGGGCCAGATGGCAGGCCGCGCTCAATGAGGCCAGGCAGCGAGCCGCACTGAAAATGGAATCTGAGACTTCGGCAACCAGGAGGGCGGCATGACGACACCGATCACGGCCCCTGTGCTCCTGACCGTCGACCAGGTGGCCGAGCGCATGAACTGCAAACCGCGGTTCGTCCGCCGATTGATCGCAGAGCGCCGTATCGAGTTTCATAAGGTCGGTCGTCACGTGCGGATCAGCGAACCCGCGCTCGCTGAGTTCATCAAGGCGAGTCGCGTCCCGCCCATGGAGGCATCCGTCATCTGGCGCCAAAACAGGCGGGTGGCGTGATGGCCAACAAACCAGGACGCCGCCGTTTCGGCAACATCCGCCAGCTACCTTCGGGCCGCTACCAGGTGCGCTATCGTGGGCTCAACGGCCAGCTACGCAGCCATGTGGTTACCTTCGCGCGCAAGACGGACGCTGACCGCGCGCTGGCTCTGATCGAGGCAGACATCGCACGGGGTGCATGGACCGACCCGGACAGGGCCAAGATCAAACTCGCCGATTACGCCGATGTCTGGATCGCGCAGCGGCCGGGCCTGCGCCCTCGCACAGTCGAGATTTATCGCGGCCTGCTGAGACGGCATGTTGCGCCGTACCTGGGTACTGTGCCGCTCGGCAAGATTGATACGCCTATGATCCGTGACTGGCGTGCCCGGCTGCTCGACCAGGGCACATCAGTCTCGGAGACGGCCAAGGCGTACCGCTTCTTGCGAGCGGTCCTGATGACTGCGGCGGACGACCGGATCATCCCGCGCAATCCCTGTCGTGTTCGCGGCGCTGGCGAGGAGAAGCCGGAGGAGCGCCCTACTCTCACGGTGCGCCAGGTCTACGAGCTGGCCGACCGGATGCCAGGAGACAGCCACCGTGTTCTCGTGCTGCTGGCCGCCTTCGCTAGCCTCCGCTGGGGCGAGGTGACTGCGCTGCGCCGCTGCGACATCGATATCCAATCCGGGACGGTGACCATCACCCGGCAGCACGTTCAACTGGACACGGGCGGCGTGGTGGTGACCGCCCCGAAGTCGAGGGCTAGCTCGCGCACCGTGGCGATCCCGGCCGCGATTCTTCCGGCAATCCGCGCTCATCTCGACGGCTGCGTCGGGCAGAGTCCTGATTCGCTGGTGTTCACCGGCTCGCGCGGCGGCGTGCTACGACGCAGCAACTTCCGCCGAGCGGTCAAGTGGTCCACGACAGTCGAGGCGATCGGCGCACCGGGCCTGCATTTTCATGACTTGCGGCATACCGGGAACACCCATGCCGCCGCGACCGGCGCGAGTCTGCGCGACCTGATGGACCGGATGGGCCACGACAGCGCCCGGGCGGCGCTGATCTACCAGCACAAGACGGCCGCTGCGGGCCGGGCGATCGCGGACGCGCTGAGCGCCCAGATCGAGTCTCTGGAGCAGGCGTACAGCGACGGCACCGATACCTCGTAATGGCACGTTTGTGGCACGCCGGGCCAGTCTCATGATCAGTACACCGGCATTTTGCCTGGTGGGCGCAGTAGGACTTGAACCTACGAACCCCTCGCTTGTAAGGCGAGTGCTCTACCACTGAGCTATGCGCCCTGGCGTTCCGGGCGCCGTAAGGACACCTGAACGGAGCTAGCGTACCGGTTCCCGGGGTTGAGCCGTATAGGGACAGCGAACGGGTGCGCGGGGCCGGACCGGGATGCGGGCTCACGACGGGTTCGGCGGGCTCGCCTCGGCGATCATGGGGTGGGCGGCGTGGATGTCGTCTCCTGAGGGCTCCCGCCGGTAAGCAACGCGAGCCCTTCGGCGGCGATCCGGTCGACCTCGGCACCGATGTTGCCGAACTCCTGGCCAGCCATCGACCCGGCCTGCACCCGCGCCGCGATGCCCTGCGCGATCACCGCTGACTTGAAGTGCGCCAGCGCGACCCAGGACGACAGGTCGGACAGGTCCGCGCCGGTGCGGGCGGCGTAGCGTTCGGCCAGGTAGGTGCGGGACGGGAAGCCGGGCTGCATGGTCGGCGCCGGCGTCAGCGCCGGCCTGGCGTCACCGGGCTCCCGCCAGTAGAAGATGAACAGGCCGAGGTCGGCCAGCGGCTCCCCCAGGGTGGAGAGCTCCCAGTCCAGCACGGCCTTGACCGCGGCCGGCATCTGCTTGCCCAGCAGGCAGTTGTCAATCCGGAAGTCCCCGTGCACGATCGCTCCCCCGGGCCCCTGGGGCGGGTTGGCACGCAGCCGACGGCCGAGTTCGTCGACCACCGGGACTTCCCGGCTCTTGGATCGCTCCCACTGGTCGCTCCACCGGCGCACCTGCCGCTCCCCCAGGCCCGAGGGCCGGCCGTAGCCGGACAGGCCGATCGCGTCCGGGTCGATGCCGTGCAGGTCAGCCAGGGTGTCGATCAGGACGTCGGCCACCGCGCGCCTGTCACCGGCCGACTCGGCCCACCCGGCGGGCAGGGGGCCGCGTATAACGTAGCCGTCGACCTTCTCCATCACGTAGAAGGGCACGCCGATCAGCTCGCCGGCGTCCTCGAACAAGATCGACGCCACCGGCACGGCGGTATCTGCCAGCGCCCGCTGCACCCGGGCTTCCCGGCCCATGTCGTGCGCCCGCGGCAGCAGCGGCCCGTCCGGCGGTCTGCGCAGCACCGCCTCGCCCGCCTCGCTGGTCAGCTCGAAGGTCAGGTTCGACTTGCCGCCCGAGACGAGGGTGGCCTCCAGCCGCTCCCAGCCGGGGTCGCCCAGGGCCCGGGCGAGCGCCGGGCCGACCAGCTCGAGCCGGGTCAGGTTCTCGTACATCGCGCCCTTCCTGCAGGTGCCTTCCGCCGAGACTAGCGGTACTAACGGGCCGTGGACGACACCGGCGTGCTGCCGGTGCGGGCGGCATTAACCAGGACCGTTCGGCCCTATCTGATTGGCTGTTGACACCTCTGACCGATCGTGTTAAATCTTGACCATGGGGTCAAAAAGTGATCCAAATGGTCAGCGATCTGACCGGACGTTCACCGAGACCGCCCGGCGGGCGCAGATCATGGCGGCCGCGATCGACACCATCGCCGAGCTGGGATACGGACGGGCTTCGCTGGCGCGCATCGCCGAGGCCGCCGATACGAGCAAAGGCGTGATCATCTACCACTTCGGCGGCAAGGACGAGCTCATTAAGGAGCTGCTCCAGGAGCTGATCGCCCGGGCCAGTGAGTACATGCGCCCCAGGATCGAGGCCGAGCAGACCGGCGCCGGCATGCTCCGCGCCTTCATCGAGTCCAACCTGGCGTTCATGGCGGAGAACCGTAACCACGTGGCGGCGACCGTCGAAATCGCCCTCAACGCCCGTGCCGCCGACGGCAGCCGGATCTTCGGCCAGCGGTTCAACGACGCCGCGGTCGCCGCGATCACGGAAACGCTCACGCACTTCCAGGGCACGGGCGAGTTCCGGGCGGACTTCGATCCGCACGTGATGGCCGTGGCGGTGCGCGCCGCCATCGACGCGGTCGGACCCCGGCTCGTCCGCGATCCCGGGCTCGACGTCGCGCACTATGCCAGCGAGCTCGCCAGCTTGTTCGTTCGCGCCGCCAGCAAAGAGGAGGCGGCGCGGTCCGCGGAAAAAGAGGAACCATGAAGCCCTACTTCGACACCAGCCATGCCGCTGGTGCACTGCTCCTGATCGCGGTGCTGTGCTGGGCCATGATCGAGGTCTCCCATCTCGGCAACAGCCGCCAGGAAGCCACTAAGCTCGGCGGAGCCGGCCGACGGCTGGCCGCATGGCCGTTCCTGATGGCCGCGAGTGCCGTGCTCCACCTGGCCCCGCGGGTCGTCCCGGCGGCCGCGATCCGGCCCGCCGCCGCCGCATTCGCCATCGGGTTCGTGATCCTGCTGGCCCGGCTCGTACTGCGCGGATGGTCGATCAAGACGCTGGGCACGTACTTCACCGGCTCCGTGGCGGTGAGTTCGGACCAGGCGGTGGTCACAGCCGGGCCGTACCGGGTGCTCCGCCACCCAGCTACACCGGGCTGCTGCTGATCATGACCGGGGTCGGCCTGGCCTCGGCCAACTGGGCCGGGGCGGCTGGCATGGTCGTTCTCACGCTGGCTGGGCTCCTCTGGCGCATCCACGCGGAAGAGCGCGCGCTGCTGACCACGCTCGGCGACCGCTACCGCGCCTACGCCGCGCAGCACAAGCGCCTGGTCCCGCTCGTCTGGTAGTCACCCCTAACCCGCTGAGGAGCCAGAGATGCCGCCCTTCGCACCACCGCAAAGCCAGGACGGACCGGCCTGGGAGCCGCCTGCTGCCGACACCCGGCTCGCCAAGACCGCCGGCGCCAGTCCGTCCGGCGTGTTCACCTCCGACCTTTCGGTGTCGGAGTACGTGCTGCTCGGCGAGGCCGGCTTCGAGCCCCTCGGCTTCGTCGTCGGCTCCTCGATCTACCACGTCGGCCTGCAGATCGGCCGGTGGGGCCGCAATCAGGAGCTGCAGGTCCTCACCCAGGCGATGTACAACGCCAGGGAGTTCGCGATGGCCCGGATGCGCTCCGAGGCCGACCACCTGGGCGCCGACGGCATCTCGGCATCCAGGCCCGCGAGCTGGCGCTGGACCGGATGCAGGCGGAGGCCGCCCAGGTGGGCGCGTCCGGCATCGTCGGCGTGACGGTGGAGGTCAAGAACCACGTGTGGGGCGAGCACGCGACCGAGTTCCTGGCCACTGGCACCGCAGTCCGGCGGCTTGCCGCCGAACACAAACTGCCCGAGACCACCCCGAAGCCCCACGTTCACCCTCGGCCTGGACCACTAGGCGTGTCCGGTGTCCGGCGGCCCGGTCGTTGTCGCGGTGGGGCAGTATGCCGACGGGAGCGTGAACTTCCGTCACTCTGGTGCCGTCCGTACCAGATCATACGATGTGGATGTCCCATTCATGCAGCTCCAGCGACATGGCTGGGACATCCACGTCGTATCAACCGAGCCTGACCGGGGCTCGGCGGGA
Organism: uncultured Actinomycetes bacterium; assembly: GCA_963841585.1. Classification (GTDB taxonomy): domain Bacteria; phylum Actinomycetota; class Actinomycetes; order Streptosporangiales; family Streptosporangiaceae; genus Palsa-504. The sequence continues at coordinate 43,609 of CAWJDK010000010.1, read as the reverse complement.
CGCCTCGCGAGGACGCCTCGCGAGGACGCCTCGCGAGGACGCGTCACGAGGACGCGTCACGAGGACGCGTCACGAGGACGCGTCACGAGGCGCCAGTGGTCAGCCGCCGGGCGGACCAGCCTTGCGGGCCACGCCGATGATCCGCGGGGCGGCCGGCGAGAAGACCGCGGAGGGCGGGAAGCGGAAACCGCGGCATTCGCCGATCGTGAAGACCTGGCCGATGGCGGCCAGGGTCTGGCGATCGACATGGCACCCGCCCATGAGGCGCGGCCAGATGAGATCGGCGGCCTTCTGGTAGCGGGCGAATACGGCGTCCCGGCTGCGCACGTGCTCGTAGAAGCGCAGCTGGCCGCCGGGCCGCAGGACCCGGCGGAATTCGGCGAGCGCGGCCGGCGCGTCGGGCACTGAGCACAGCAGCCCGGATACGACGACCGCGTCGAACTCGCCGTCGACGGCGGGCAGATCCCCTGCGATGCCGTCGGCCACCCGGACCGGAACGGGCGCGGCCGATGCCGCCTCGGCCGCCCGGGCGCGCAGGTACGGTTCCGGCTCGACGGCCACGACTTCCCGCACGGCCTGCGGATAATGCGGGAAGTTCAGCCCGTTGCCGGCGCCGACCTCGATCACCCGGCCGGACAGCCCGGCCAGCATTTCCCGCCTGAGCTCACGGTTCCCCCGCTCCTCCCGCCGGGCCCCGAACCGGTTGAAGTAGCGCGCGAACAACGGGTTCTTCACCAGCGCCATGTTTGCCGCCAGTCGTCGATCACGAAGGAGTCGCCGGTGCCGTAGCCCGGTTGGCCGGGGCGGTGCATGGCCGCCCCCTTGATCACACGCGCCATGACCGGAACGATAGCTCGCACCATGGATGAGCACGTCGTAATCGTCGGCGCGGGCCCGGCTGGCCTGGCGGCGGCCTGGGCGATCCGCCAGGCCGGGCTCGACCCGCTCGTGGTCGACCAGGCGGATGCGGTCGCCGCGTCCTGGCGCGGGCGCCACGACCACCTGCGGCTGAACACCCACCGGGCGTTCTCGCATCAGCCGGGCGCGCGCATCCCGCGCCGCTACGGCGCCTACCCTGCCCGCGATGACTACGTGGCCTACCTGCAGGAATACTCCGCAGGGATGCGGCTGCGGCTAGGCATCCGGGTGCACAGCATCGACCGAACGGACGGCGGCTGGGCGCTGGCCCTGGACCGGGGCCGCCTCACCGCCGCGCACGCGGTGATCGCCACCGGGTCGGAGGCCGAGCCGGTCCGGCCAGACTGGCCCGGGCTGGACTCGTTCGGCGGCATCGTGATCCACGCCGGGCAGTTCCGCAACATCGCGGAGATGGCGGGCTTGGACGTGCTCGTGGTGGGCCCGGGCAACTCCGGCGTCGATCTGCTCGGCTATCTAGCCGCCAGCGACGCGGGTCGGCTCTGGCTGTCGGCGCGCTCGGGCATGACCGTCACTCCGCGCCGGCTCGGCGGCGTGCCGCTGCACCCGGTCAGCGTCACGCTGCGGCGCCTGCCGGTGCGCTGGCAGGACATCACGGCCCGCACCGTGCAGCGGCTGGCGTTCGGCGACCTCAGCCGGTTCGGCTACCCGCGGCCCGCGCTCGGTCCCTTCACCCGGCAGCTCACGGACGGCGTCACGATCGCGGTGGACGACGGCTTCGCCCGCGCGCTGAAGACCGGGCGCGTGGTCATGAAGCCGGGCATCGACCGGTTCGACGGCTCGCTGGTCCGTTTCACCGACGGCACCAGCTGCGCTCCCGGCGCGGTCATCTGCGCGACCGGTTACCGGCCCGGGATCGAGACTCTGGCCGGGCACCTGGTCACGCTGGACCGGCACGGCATGCCGCCGTTCATCGGGCCGGCGTCGTCCCCTGAGCACCCGGGCCTGTGGTTCTTCGGCCTGGACAGCAGCATCTACGGCAACATGCACATCCATCGCCGCCAGGCCCGCCAGCTGGCCCGGGCGATCACCAGGTAGCGCGCGCTCAGTGCCCGGACATGCCGCCGTCGCGCAGCGCCGGCACGGCGGTGCCCATCCCGGCGTTGTTGACGAGCACGTCGAGGCGGCCGAACCGCCCGACAGCCGCCTGCACCACCGCCCGGCACGCGTCCGGGTCCGTGACGTCGGTCGGCACGGCCAGCGAGGACCGGCCCAGCTTCTCGACCTCGCGGCGGACGGCCTCCAGCCCGTCCTGCCGCCGGGCCGCCAGCACCACGTCGGCTCCAGCCTGGGCCAGCGCCACCGCGAATCCCGCGCCGAGGCCGCTGCTGGCCCCCGTGACCAAGGCGACCTTCCCGGCCAGCGAGAACCGACCCAGAATGTTCATGAGTATCCGTATAACTCACGGGCCCGGTCGCGCAGGACGTTCTTCTGGATTTTGCCGGTGGATGTCTTGGGCACCTCACCGAACTCGAAGCGCTTGGGGACCTTGTACCGGGCCAGGCGCTCGCGCGCGTAATCGGCCAGCGCGCCCGCGTCGACCTCCTCCCGCAGCGTCACGAAGGCGACGGGCACCTCACCCCAGCGCTCGTCCGGCACCCCGATAACGGCGCTCTCCACCACGGCCGGATGGCTGTCAAGCACGCGCTCGACCTCGACGGAGGCGATGTTCTCTCCCCCGGAGACGATGATGTCCTTGCTCCGGTCGCGGATCTCCACGTATCCGTCCGGGTGTCGTACCGCCAGGTCCCCGGTCAGGAAGCAGCCGCTCCGGGTGACCTCCCGCGTTGCCTCCTCGTCCCGGTAGTAGCCGAGCATGACGTCGTTACCGCTGACCGCGATCTCGCCGATCGTCTCGCCGTCGGCCGGCACGTCCTCGCCGTCCTCGCCGAGGACCCGCAGCGGGCGGGCGATGATGTTGGGCACTCCCTGCCGGGCCCGCAGCGTGGCCTGCTCGGCCGGCTCCAGGCTGTTCCACTCCGGCTGCCACTCGTTGATCGCCAGCGGGCCGTACGTCTCGGTGAGCCCGTAGAGGTGCGTCACCGAGAATCGCATCCGCTCCAGGCGCGCCAGCAGGGTGGCCGACGGCGGCGCGCCGCCGGTGTCCACGTGCACCTCGCGGTCCAGGGGCCCGGCGGCGGCATCTTCGGCGATCATGGTCAGCACGGTCGGCGCGGCGCTGAAGTGGGTGATCCCCTCGGTGCGCAGCAGGCGCCAGATCTCGGCGGTGTCGATGGCCCGCAGGCAGACGTGGGTGCCGCCCGCCGCGGTCACGGCCCAGGTGAAACACCAGCCGTTGCAGTGGAACATCGGCAGCGTCCACAGGTACCTGGCGCCCGGGCCGAGGCGGGCGTGGTACGCCATCGCCGTGGCCTGCAGGTACGCGCCCCGGTGGTGGTACATCACGCCCTTGGGGCGGCCGGTCGTCCCGCTCGTGTAGTTGATGGCCAGGAGCTGGCGCTCGTCGATCGAGGCGGGGCCCGGGCAGGCCGGATCGGCGGATGCCAGCCAGGGCTCGTAGGAGTCAGCGGAGCCGCCGGCGATGAAGCACGGCAGGTTCAGCTCGCCGGCCAGGCGGCGAGCGAGGTCGGCGAACTCGTGCGTCGCCACCAGGAGCGACGCGCCCGAGTGCCTGAGGATCTCCGCCATCTCCGCGGCCGAAAGCCGGACGTTGACGGTGACCAGGGTGGCTCCGCGCGGCGGTACGGCGTGGTGCAGTTCCAGCATCACGTGGCTGTTGGTGCACAATGCCGCCACCCGGTCTTCGTGCCCCGCGCCCGTTGCCGCCAGCGCGCCGGCCAGCCGGCGGCAGCGATCGGACAGCTCGCGGTAGGTGAAGGTGCGCTCCCCGTCGACGATCGCGATCCGGTCGGCGAAGACCGCGGCCGCACGGTCGAGGAAGGACGCGGGGGTCAGCGGGGCGAACGTGAACTCTGCCATGGAACCGCCTTTCCCGCCGTCCGGTTTCTTATGCGCGGCTTTTATACGGCGTGGATGTCCCATTCATGCAGCTCCAGCGACATGGCTGGGACATCCACATCGTATGAACGCGCCGGGCCAGGGCAGGAGGCAGGCATCAGCGGCCACAGGAATGTCTCGGGAACGCAGGAGCACCAGGGGCCGCGGACGGGTATGCGCCGCCGGTCATGATCAGGCTAGGCGACGCTGGTTCCTGGCCGTCATGACGATGCCGCCAACGAACGAGGCTGAAGTGACCGGCGTGGCCCAGAAAACCTCGCCTAATCTAGCCGAGCCAGGGGCATAACCAGCGCATTGCGGGTACGGCAGCAGGTACGACCTAGGTCGCGCACCAGGTCCCGCTGTCCGACCGGACAAGGCTACTCACGGCGGAGCGCGAGCTCTGCCCTGGAGGTGCAGGTAGACGTGAAACCGTTCGTGGTCAACCGGCATGGCCGCCTGGTGTTCCCCGCCAACTTCCTCGGCGAGCTGGACTTCTCGGTGCTGGATTCGCTGGATCAGTTCACGGCGGTGATCGGGCGGGACTTCGAGGCGAAGGCGCCGACCGGGACCGACATCCTGGCCCGGGTCGAGTCCGGGGGGTACCCGCGGCGTTTTGAGCTGCTGCGCGACCTGGGGCAGCACCTGTACTGGGCCAACCGGTACTCGATCACCATGTTCGACCGGCGCCCGACCCGCTGGCGTGACCTGGCCAAGCGCCGGGACGACGTCTTCTTGCCGGTGCTGACGCCGTGGGAGGACAGCGAGCGCAAGGTGGCCGCGGTCGAGCAGGCCTTCCGCGCGCTCCCGCCGACCTGGGACGGCCGGGCCGAGGACACCATCTTCAGCTTGCTGTTCGACTTGTTCCGGACCAAGCTGTACCACGCCACGGAGCTGCCCCCGATCAAGCCGACGGTGGCCGAGTTCGAGGCCCAGCCGGACGCGCTGACCTTTGTCATGCCCTCCTACGACCCGGACTACCCGGTGTTCGGCACCGAGCAGATCCTGGACGCCCACGAGGATGTCGCGGAGCTGGAAGCGCTGATGCGCTGGGCGATGGTGCTGCACAACCAGTACCCGTGGGACCGCTCCGGCACCGAGCTGCGCGGGCCGGACCAGATCGGCGAGGATGACTTCGTAGTGGCCTTCCACCCGCGCACCAGGGACGTGATGGCGTTCATCGAGCGGGTGAAGCGCCCGCGGCCCGCGGCCGCGGCGAGCACGACCGCCAGGACCAGGGCCGAGGCGGTCGAGCCGGTGACGCCGTACCCGCCGGTGCGGGTGCGGGAGGCGTTCGCGGTCCAGCCGAAGCTCGAGGCGCTGGCGATCGTGCGCGGCGAGCACGTCTGCAGCAATGCCGACGTCATCAGGAACACGAGCTTTTCCTGGTCGCCGATGAGCGCGGAGGAGATCGCCGCCAAGACCGGGATCGAGCAGCGCTGCTACACCAGCCGGGAGCCCGAGGACCTGGCGCTGGCCGCGGCCAGGGCCGCGCTAGCCAAGTCGGGCCGCTTCCCCGCGGAAATCGGCGCGGTGCTGGTCAGCACGTGCACGAGCAACCGGCAGATCCCGTCGATCGCGTGCTGGCTGTCCGGCGAGCTCGGTCTGGCCCAGACGCACGCCTCGGTCGACATGGTGGCCGCCTGCGCCGGGCTGCCGTACGGGATGAGCGAGGCCGTCCGCCAGCTCCAGGAGGTCACCCGCCCGGTCCTGCTGGTCTGCGTGGAGAAGTTCTCGGACAAGATCGGCGCCGTCCGCACCTCGCGGATGATCTTCGGGGACGGGGCGGCGGCGATGGTCATCAGCCCGGCCGCCGACGGCCAGACCGGCGACGTGGAGGTGCTGCAGACCTACGCCAGCGGGCCGTACAGCCAGGTCAACTCGATCATCTGGCCGAACACCGAGTTCGACGGCGACATCACCGTGTACGGTCCGGAGGTGAAGACGCTGGTCCAGCGGTACCTGACCCAGATGCTCGGCGAGCTCAGCGACCAGCCGGACCCCGATGATCAGGGCCGGACGCTGCTCGAGAGCATCGAGCTGATCATCCCGCACCAGGCCAACAAGACGATGATCCTCAGCCTGGCCGGCCAGGCCGGGCTGGCCGGCGACCAGCTGTACTTCAACGTCGAGAGGATGGGCAACGTGTCCTCAGCGAGCATCCCCATCGCGGTCTACGACGCCGTGCGCGACGGGGTGATCACCCGGCCGGTCCGGGTCTTCGCGCCGGGCTTCGGAGCCGGTGCCGTCGGTGGCTACGCGGTGATGCGGATCGACCCCGCGATCGTCGCGGACGAGGTGGTGCTGGACGTCCGGCACGACGCTGACCGGTCCGCGGGGGCGGCCCCAGCCGGGAGCACCAGTGACGACATCCGCGCCGCCTTCGGTGAGTAGGACGATCGGTGAGCAGGACGATGAGCCAGCCCGCTTTCGCCTTCCGGCGCGTGGCGGTCGTCGACCGGGGCGAGCCGGCCATGCGGCTCATCAACGCCGTCCGGGAGTGGAACGCCGAGGGACGGCCCGCGCTCCGCGTCATCGCGATGTACGCCGCCGCCGACCGGCACGCGACGTTCGTCCGCGAGGCCGACGAGTCGGTGCTGATCGGCCCGGCCGAGCTCGACGCCGCCTTTGCCGGGAACCCGTACCTGGACTACGCAGAACTGGAGCGCGCGCTGCGCGCCTGCCGGGCGGACGCAGTCTGGCCCGGCTGGGGATTCGTCGCGGAGAAGGCTGAGTTCGCCGACCTGTGCGCCCGGCTGGGCATCACCTTCATCGGCCCGTCGGCCGAGGTGATGCGCCGGCTCGGGGACACGATCGAGTCCAAGCTGCTGGCCGAGCGGGCCGGCGTGCCGCTCGCGCCGTGGAGCGGCGGCCCGGTGCCCGATGCGGCGGCGGCCCGCAAGGCGGCGGAGTCGATCGGCTACCCGCTGATGGTCAAGGCGACCGCGGGCGGCGGCGGCCGCGGTATCCGGCTGGTCAGGTCGCCGGAGGAGTTCGAGGAGGCGTTCGAGCGGGCCAGCTCGGAGGCTTCGAAGACGGCCGGTGACGCCACGGTCTTCCTGGAGCGGGCCATCAGCGGCGGCCGGCACGTCGAAGTGCAGGTCGTCGCCGACGCGGCCGGCACGGTGTGGACGCTGGGCGTGCGCGACTGCAGCGTGCAGCGGCGCAACCAGAAGGTCATCGAGGAGTCCGCATCGACCGCGTTGGACGGGGAGCAGGAGAAGCTGCTGCGCGGGCACGCCGCCGAACTGATCCGGGCGGCCGGCTACGTCAACGCCGGGACGGTGGAGTTCCTCTACGAACCGAGCCAGAAACTGCTGTCGTTCCTCGAGGTCAACACCCGGCTGCAGGTCGAGCACCCGGTCACCGAGGCGTGTACCGGTGCCGACATCGTCAAGCTGCAGCTGCACATCGCGGCGGGCGGCACGCTGGCGGAGATCGGCCCGGGCGAGCCGCCGGCCCGCGGGCACGCCATCGAGGCCAGGCTCACCGCGGAGGATCCGGAGCGCGACTTCGCGCCCGCCCCCGGCCTGATCGAGCACCTGGCCCTGCCGGCCGGCCCTGGCATCAGGGTCGACACCGGGGTGGCGCCGGGTGACGTCATCCCGCCGCAGTTCGACTCGATGATCGCCAAGGTGATCGCCTGGGGCCAGGACCGCGCCGAGGCACGCGCCCGGCTCGCCCGCGCGATCCGGCAGACCAGCACGGTTATCCAGGGCGGGACGACCAGCAAGGCGTTCCTGCTCGACCTGCTCGACCGGCCTGAGTTCGTCCGTGGCGAGATCAACACGACCTGGCTCGACACCATGATGGCCGAGGGCTACGCGCCGCCGTTGCGGGTCGATGTGGCCCTGCTGGCCACTGCCTTCGAGGCCTACGAGGCGCACGAGCGGCGCCAGCAGGACCGGCTGTTCACCTCGGCCGAGCGCGGGCGCCCGGAGGTCGGGCACGAGACCAGGCAGCAGGTCGACGTCCGGGTGGGCGGCGAGGCCTACAAGCTCGGGGTATCCCGGTCCCGTCCGGCCCGGTACCGCATCGATCTCGATGGCCGCTCGGCCGAAGTCGACGTCGACCGGTCCGGCCGGTTCGAGCTCAGGCTGGCGGTCGGCGGCCAGACCTTTGACGTGCTCTCGGTCGCGCAGGGCCCGGACTACCTGGTCGAGGTGGACGGCGCGGTGCACCGGATCTCCGGCGGCGAGGCCGGGCTGGTCCGCGCGCCGGCCCCGGCCATGGTAGTGGCCATCTCGGTCGCGGCCGGCGATGAGGTCGCCGAGGGCGACGTGGTGGCCGTGGTGGAGAGCATGAAGCTCGAGACCTCGCTACGCGCCCCCGCCGCCGGCCGGGTCGCCGAGGTGTTCGCCGACGTCAACACGCAGGTCGAAAGCGGCGCCAAGCTGCTGCGGATCGAGCCCGCGGCCGACGAGGACGCCGGGGCGGCGGCGGCGAAGGAAGGCGCCCGGGCTGACTTGGACGCGCTGGGCGTAACGGCGGCGGGCCAGGACGATCCGGCCGCGACGGCGGCGGATGCGCTGAGCGCGCTGCGTTCCCTGGTGCTCGGCTACGATGTCGACGAAGCCGAGGCCAGGCGCCAGTTGCGGCGGCTGGCCGCGGCGCGGGCCGAACTGCCCGCCGACGACCCCCGGCTGCTGGCCGGCGAGGCCACGATCCTGCAGATCTTCGCCGATGTGTCGGCGCTGTGGCGAAGCCGGCGGGTGCCCGACGAGTCGCAGGCCGACGACGAGACCGCGGTCGACGCGGAGGCCGCCCGCAACCCGCAGGAATACATGCACGCCTACCTGCGCTCCAGGGACGCCGACGCGGAAGGCCTGCCGGAGTCGTTCCGGATCAAGCTGCGCCGGACCCTGGCCCACTACGGCGTCGACGACCTGGAGCCGTCGTCCGGCCTGGACCCGGCGCTCTACCGGATGTTCCTCGCCCGCCGCCGGGCGGCCGCGTACGTGCCGGTCGTGTCGGAGCTGCTGCGGTGGCGGCTGCACCATCCCGGATCGCTGCCCGGCGACGGCCGCGACGACTACCGGCGGGTGATCGGCCAGCTGGTCTCGGCTACCCAGCTGCGCCACCCCGGCGTCGGCGACCTGGCCCGGCGGGTCCGCTACCGCTGCTTCGAAGCCCCGCTGATCGCCGCCGAGCGGGCCGAGGCCCAGCAGCGCGTGCGCGCGGAACTCGACCGGCTCTCACCGGATCCGCAGGTCAGGACGGCACAGATAGACGCCATGGTCGCCGAGGGCGAGCCGATCCTGGGCGTGTTCGCCGAACGACACCACCCGGTCATGCTCGAGGTGATGACCCGGCGGTACTACCGGATCAGGCCGCTGGAGAACGTACGGGTCACTGAGCGGAGCGGCCGGCCGCTGCTGACCGCGGAGTACACCCACGACGGCACCCGCCACCTGGTCATCGCGACCGTGGCTGAGGGGGTGGAGACCGCGGCCGCGACCGACCTGCCCCAGCTGATCGAGGAGCTCCCGGCCGCCCGGACCGTGCTCGTCGACCTCTACGTCACCTCCCAGACGCCGGCCGAGGAGAGCAGCGATCCGGATGCGCGCGCGGAGCGGATCCGCGGCAAGCTCGGCCCCATCCCGCCGGCCGTCGGCCGGGTGGCGGTCGCCGTGCGCCGGGCGGACGGGGAAGACGGCGGCTGGCCGGACTGGTTCACCTTCCGCGGCGGTCCTGACGGGCAGGCGACCGAGGACCGGACCCAGCGCGGCTGGCACCCGCTAGTGGCCGAACGACTGGGCGTGTGGCGCTTCTCCGGGTTCGAGCTCACCCGGCTGCCGGCGGCTCCGGACGTGCACCTGTTCCGCATCCGGGGCCGCGAAATGCCCGACGACCAGCGGCTCATGGCCCTGGCCGACATGCGCGACCTCACCATCGTGCGGGACGACGCGGGCCGGGTCACCGGCTTGCCGCAGCTCGAGCGCATCCTGGACGCGTGCCTGGACAGCCTGCGCTCGGCCCGGTCCGCCGACCGGGAGCTGGCCCGGCTGGACTGGAACCGCATCAAGCTGTACGTGTGGCCGACCGTGGAGACGCCGCTCGCCGAGCTGGGCCAGGTCATCAGGTCACTAGCGCCGCGCACCGAGGGGCTGGGACTCGAGCAGGTGATGGTGCAGTTCCGCGACGCCGAAGGCCGCGAGCTGATGCTGCGGCTGTCCCGCCCGCCGGGGGCCGGGCTGACGCTGCGCGTCACCGCTCCGTCGACCGGGCCGCTGCGGGAGCTGAACGCCTACACGCAGAAGGTGATCAGGGCCCGCCGCCGCGGCACCGTGTACCCGTATGAGCTCATCCCGCTGATCACCCGCTCGCCGGATCAGGGCGGCGCCCCGGGCACGTTCACCGAGTACGACCTGGACGAAAGCGGCGCCCCGGTGCCGGTGGACCGGGAACCCGGGCTGAACGCGGCCAACATCGTCCTCGGCGTGGTCAGCACGCCGACCAAGCGCTATCCCGAGGGGATGCGCCGGGTCGTCCTGCTCGGCGACCCGACGCGGGCGCTGGGCGCGCTCGCCGAGCCGGAGTGCCGCCGCGTGCTCGCCGCCATCGGCCTGGCCCGGCAGCTGCACGCCCCGGTGGAGTGGTATGCCATCTCGGCCGGGGCGAAGATCTCGATGGACTCGGGCACCGAGACCATGGACTGGATCTCCAGGGCGCTGCGCGGAATTGTCGAGTTCACCCAGGCCGGCGGCGAGATCAACGTGGTGGTGACCGGCATCAACGTGGGCGCCCAGCCATACTGGAACGCCGAGGCGACGATGCTCATGCACACCAGCGGCGTGCTGGTCATGACGCCCGACTCGGCCATGGTGCTGACCGGGAAGCAGTCGCTGGACTACTCCGGCGGGGTCTCGGCGGAGGACAACTTCGGCATCGGCGGCTACGACCGGATCATGGGGCCGAACGGCGAGGCCCAGTACTGGGCGCCCGACGTGTCCAGCGCGGTCGACGTGCTGCTCGCACACTACGAGCACGCGTACGTCGCCGCGGGCGACCGCTTCCCGCGGCCGGCCCCGACCACTGACCCCGATGACCGGGACATCTCCGCCTCGCCGCACGCCGGCCCGGAGTTCGCCGTGCTCGGCGAGATCTTCGACCCGGCGAGCAACCCGGAGCGCAAGAAGCCCTTCGACATGCGCTCGCTGCTGACCGGGGTGATCGACGCGGACCACCGGCCGCTGGAGCGCTGGGCCGACACGGCCGACGCCGCCTCGGTGCTGGTGCTCGACGCGCACCTGGGCGGGCAGCCGGTCGCGCTGATCGGCTTCGAGTCCAAGCCGCTGACCCGGCACGGGTTCTGGCCGGTGGACGGCCCGTCGCAGTGGACGGCCGGCACGCTGTTCCCGCGTTCATCGAAGAAGACCGCGCGGGCGATCAACGCCGCCAGCGGGAACCGGCCGGTGGTGATCCTGGCCAACCTGTCGGGGTTCGACGGCTCGCCGGAGTCGCTGCGCCAGCTCCAGCTGGAGTACGGCGCGGAGATCGGCCGGGCGGTGGTCAACTTCGACGGCCCGATCGTGTTCTGCGTGGTCTCCCGCTACCACGGCGGGGCGTTCGTGGTGTTCTCCGGCACGCTCAACGACAACATGGAGATCGCCGCGGTCGAGGGCTCCTACGCCTCGGTGATCGGCGGCGCGCCCGCCGCCGCGGTCGTGTTCGCGGCCGAGGTGAGGAAGCGCACCGCGGCCGATCCCCGGGTGGCGGACCTGCAGGCCGCGATCGCCGAGGCCACCGCCGACGGCGTGGACGCCTCGCCGCTGCGGGCCAGGCTGGCGGCGGCCTGGCCGGCCGTGCACGCCGAGAAGCTGGGGCAGCTCGCCCGCGAGTTCGACCGGGTGCACAGCATCGAGCGGGCCCGCGAGGTGGGTTCGGTGCAGGCCATCGTTCCGGCGGCACGGCTGCGGCCTTACCTCATCGACGCGGTCCGGCGCGGGATGAAGCGGACGCTCGGCTAGCCGGCGTACTCGGACCGCAGCAGCCCCATGACGATGAGGTCCTGCCAGCCGACTGGGTAGAGTTCGGCTTCCCGGCGGACTCCCTCGCTGCGGAAGCCGCAGGCCAGGTAGCAGCGGATGGCGCGGGTGTTGAAGGCCAGCACCTCCAGCTCGATCCGGTGCAGGCCAAGCTCGCCGAAGCCCCAGGCCAGGACCAGCCGGGTTACCTCGCGGCCCAGTCCCTGGCCGCGCAGGGCGGCGACGAACAGCCCCACTGCATAGGTCGCGCGGTGCTGGCCGTCGTCCACCCGGAGCGCGGCGCCGCCGATGCAGCGGCCGTCGTGCTCCACCGCCCACCTGTACTCGCCGTGCTCCGCCGGCCGTCGGGCCGCGGTCAGATGCTCCCGGGTGTGGTAGCGCCGACCGTCCCACTCCCGCCGCCAGGCCGAGCCGTAACCGTCCTCTTCCTCCGGGTCGATAGGATGCCGCAGCCGGTCGTCGATGTCCGCTTCCCGGGGCTCTCGCAGCACGACGCGCTCGCCGCGCAGCACGGGCAGCGGCGGCAGCGGGAGCGGGTCCGGCAGCGGATCCGGCTTGACGTCCATGACTTGATCGTTCTCCTCAGCCGGCGCTCCGGTATCAGATCGTACTCAGGTCGAGGAGGCGCAGCATGGCGGCACGTTCGACCAGACCGGGGAGTAACCGGCCCCTATCATGCGCCGGACGCGGGAATGCCGGACGTCCGTCACTCCGGCACCGTCCGTACCAGAACATACGATGTGAATGTCCCGTTCATGCAGCTCCAGCGACATGGCTGGGACATTCACGCTGTATAAACGGGCCAGGCGGGGCCGGTGGTCACGTACCACGAGTCACGGCAGCGTGGGTAGGCACAGCAGCACCAGGGACCCGGGCCGGGGCCGCGTGCACGTCGGAATTTCCGGCGCGGGCGTGATCTTGTAATTTCTGGAGTGCCGAAGCCGCAGGCCAGACATTGCCGCGGGGAAAGGAAGCTGTGGCCCCGCGGATCAGCCAGAAGGTAGCGGTCGGTGCTGTCTTCGTCGCCGCGATGTTCATGACCATCCTGGACGCGACGATCGTCAACGTCGCCCTGCCGACCATCGGCCGGGACTTCGGGGTGAGCGCCACCGCCGTGGACGGCATCTCGATCGCCTTCCTGGTCAGCCTGGCGGTCACGATCCCGGCGTCCGGCTGGCTCGGCGACCGGTACGGCGGCAAGCGGGTCATGCTGGCGGCGATCGCGCTGTTCACCGCCGCCTCCGCGCTGTGCGGGCTGGCATCCAGCCTGGGCGAACTGGTCGCGTTCCGGATCCTGCAGGGGGCCGGCGGCGGCATGCTCGTCCCGGTCGGGATGGCGATGCTGTACCGCGTGTTCCCGCCGGACGAGCGGATCAAGGCCGCGGCCATCCTCACCGTGCCCACCACGTTTGCCCCTGCGCTCGGCCCGGTTCTCGGCGGACTGTTCGTCACCGAGCTGTCCTGGCGCTGGGTGTTCTACGTCAACCTGCCGATCGGTGCGGCCGCGTTCACTTTCGGCGCGATGTTCCTGCGCCAGCAGGCCCAGGCGGAGCCGGGCCGCTTCGACCTGCCCGGCTTCCTGCTCTCCGGGTTCGGCCTCGGGCTGCTGATGTACGGCGTCTCGGAAGGACCCGACCTGGGCTGGCGTGACCCGCTGATCCTGGCGACGATCGCTGCCGGGATCATGCTGCTGGCCGCCATGGTGGCCGTCGAGCTGCGGTCGGCCGCGCCCATCGTGGATCTCCGGCTGCTGCGGAACCGCCTGTTCCGCTCGGGCAACGGGGTCATGGTCCTCGCCTCGATCGCCTTCCTGGGCACGCTGTACGCCATCTCGCTGTACTTCCAGGACGGCCGCGGCCTGAGCGCGCTCGGCTCCGGGCTGAGCACGTTCCCCGAGGCGCTCGGCGTCATGGCCGGCGCGCAGCTGGCCAGCCGAGTGCTCTACCCGAGGCTCGGGCCCCGCCGGCACATCACCATCGGGCTGGCCGGGATGACCGCGTCGATCACCCTGCTGGCCCTGATGGGACCGCAGACCAGCCTGTGGTGGGCGCGGCTGCTCATGGTCACCCTGGGACTGTCGATAGCCCAGGTGTTCGTCCCGGTTCAGGCGGCCTCGTTCGCCACCATCAGCCCGGCGGCGACCGGCCGGGCCTCGACGATGTTCAATGCGATGCGCCAGCTCGGCGGGGCGGTCGGCGTCGCCGTGCTGACCACCGTCATCGTCCTCAACGACCCGGTTCACCTGGTGCACGGGCACGAGGTGGCCAATCTCACTGCCTATCGCATTGCCTTCCTGACCGCGGCCGCGATCTCCTTGTGCGGCGTGGCGTTCTCGCTGTCCATCCGCGACGCTGACGCCGCCGGGACCATCCCCGGGCGGCGAGGCCGCGAGCAGGGTGAGCCGAGACCGGCCGCCGCCCCGGCGGCCTGAGGTAGCGGCTAGAGTCCCTCGCGGCCGGAGATGGCGTCGCGATGCGCCTGCGGCCCGCCGGTCAGGCGCTCAGCGGACCAGGCGCGGCGGTAGTGCAGGTGCGCGTCGTGCTCCCAGCTGAGGCCGTTCCCGCCGAGCAAACCGATAGCGGATTCGGTCACCGCGCGATAGGCCTCGCCGGCCTGCAGCGCGGCGGCGTGGGCCACCTTCGGCGCCTCGGCGCGGCCCTCCGCGGCCGCCACCGCCGCGTTCCTGGCCACCGCCGAGACCGACTCGAAGGCGGCCAGGATGTCCACGCACGCCTGCGCGACCGCCTGGAAGGCGCTGATCGTGTCCGCGAATTGCTCGCGGTCCTCGGCGTAGGCGATGGCCGTGTCCAGGCACCATCCGATGCCGCCGGCCGCCTCGGCCGCGGTGGCGATGAGGAAGTCCCGTTCGGCCTCTTCCAGGGCCGCGACCGCGGCCTCCCCCTTCCCGATCAGCAGGGCCGGAGCCTCGTCGAAGGCGGTGACGCAGACCCGCCGGGTCAGGTCCAGGCCTAGCTGCCCGGAGACGGTGCACCCCAGGGACCTGGGGTTGGCCAGGAACATCGCGGGGCCGGACTCGGTCACGGCCGGCACGACGACGACGTCAGCCGCGTGGGCGGCCAGGACGTACCAGCGGTGGCCGTAGAGCCGCCAGCCCCCGGTTTCTCGTTCGGCGCGGACGCTGTCCGGTCCGAACACCCAGTGACCGCCCTCGCCGGCGGCCGCCACCGTCGCGACCACCGACCCGTCGGCCAGCAGCGGCAGCCACCGCTCCTGCGCCGCGCCGTTGCCGGTCGCGAGCAGGACGCCGCCGGCCAGCATGGTGGCCAGCAGCGGGCCTGGATACAGGGCACGGCCGAGTTCGCTGTGGACCACGCTGGCCTCGACCTGGGACAGGCCGCGGCCGCCGAACTCCTGCGGGATGGTCAGCCCGGTCAGCCCGAACTCGCCGGCCAGCCGGGCGTGCAGCTCGGGGCGGTAGCCGGCCTGCGTCTCCAGCGCGGAGCGCAGCGCGGTGGACGGGAGCTGGCCGGCCAGGAACCCGCGCAGGGTATCCTGCAGGGCCTGCTGGTCCTCGCTCAGAGGCAGGGTGTCACTGCTGGTCATGGCGGCTCCTAGCCGCCTTATGCTAGCGGACGACAGCAGCTCATTCAGGGCAATCCAGCGTCTCGGCGGCGGTGCTTCACTTGACCGCGCTGCCCGGCCCGTTAATGTTCGACAGCAGCTCGGGGTGCGGGCCGGTGAACGCGCCGGCCGCGACGGCGTTGCCGCGCAGCTGGTATTCCAGCCAGGCGGTGGCGTAGCCGAGGAAGCCGCCGGGGTTCCCGCCGTCCGCGGCGTCGCGCGGCCCGCGCGACGCCGCTAGGCGGCGGCCGCGGACGATCAGTGCGGTCAAGGTGTTCCCCCTGGTGCATTCCCCTGGCTGGCGCCGGTATCGGGGCAGCCACCGGTTCAGAGGGGCCGGGCGCCTGATACAGGGCGAATGCCTCGTCGCCCAGACCACGCAGGTCCAGGCGGTCAGGTGACCGGCGGGTCTTCCAGGCGGCTGGCCAGCAGCTGGGCCAGGTGAATACCGCCGACCCGGGCGAGCTGGTCGAGTTGGGTGCGGCAGGAGAATCCGTCGGCCAGCACCAGCGCGTCACCGTCCCCCGCACGGGCCGCCCGGACGGCGGGCAGCAGCGCGGTCTCGGCGACCGCCCGCGAGACGTCGTAGTGGCCGCGCTCGACGCCGAAGTTGCCGGCCAGCCCGCAGCAGCCGCCGACCGCGGTAACCTCGGCGCCGGCCCGGGCGAGCAACGCGGCGTCGGCGTGCCAGCCCATCACGGCATGCTGATGGCAGTGCGGCTGGGCCACCGCGCGCACGCCGCTGAGGTCCGGCGGCTCCCATCCACCGGTGGCGGCGAGCAGCTCGGCCAGCGTCCGGGTGCCGGCGCGGAGCTGACGGGCTCGCGGGTCGTCCGGCAGCAGCTCGGTGATCTCGCCGCGGAGCACGGCGGTGCACGAGGGCTCGAGGCCGACGACCGGAGTGCCGGCCGCGATCGCGGGGCTCAGGGCATCCAGGCTGCGCCGCAGCTGCCGCCGGGCGCCGTCCAGCTGGCCGGTGGAGATCCAGGTCAGCCCGCAGCAGGCCGGCTCGCTCGTGATCCGCACCTGGTATCCGGCCGCCTCGAGCACCCGCACGGCGGCCTGGCCGACCTCGGGGGTGAAGTAGTCGGTGAACGTGTCCACCCACAGCAGCACCGGCGTTCCGGCTCGCACTGCGGCCGGGGCCGGCCGGCGGCCGAACCAGGCGCGGAAGGTCTGCTCGGCAAACCTCGGCAGCGACCGCCGCGCGTCGATCCCGCCCAGCCGCCTGACCAGGCCGGCCAGGCCCGGGGCGCGCAGGGCGGCGTTCGCCAGGCCGGGCGCGCGCGAGGCCTGCCGGGCCCAGCGGGGCAGCCAGCCCAGCGAGTAGTGGGCCGGCGGCCGCGGCCGGCGCCGGTACCGCTGGTACAGCACCTCGGCCTTGTAGGTGCCCATGTCCACTCCGGCCGGGCAGTCGGACGAACAGCCCTTGCAGGACAGGCACAGGTCCAGCGACTCGGCCACCTCCGCGGCCGCGAAGCCGTGCACCAGCGTGCCGTTCGCCAGCTCCTGCAGCACCCGGGCGCGGCCGCGGGTCGAGTCCTTCTCGTCCCGGGTGGCCAGGTACGACGGGCACATGACGCCGCCGTTGGCCGTCGTGTCGGCCCGGCACTTTCCCACCCCGACGCAGCGGTGCACGGCGGCGGACAGGTCGCCGCCGTCGTGAGAGTAGGCGAAGCCGAGCCCGCGGCCCGATGCCCGACTCAGGGGCCGGGCCTGCGGCACGCGCAGGTCCGCGTCCAGCGGCGCCGGATCGACCAGCACGCCGGGGTTGAGCACGTTGCCCGGGTCGAAGATCGCCTTGACCGCGGCCATGACGTCGATGGCCTCGGCTGAGTACATGGCGGGCAGCAGTTCGCTGCGCGCCCGGCCGTCGCCGTGCTCGCCGGACATCGATCCGCCGTACTTGCCTACCAGCTGCGCCGCGGCGACGACGAACCGCCGGTAGCGGCCCGGCGCGGACGAGAACGGGAAGTCGATGCGGATGTGCACGCAGCCGTCGCCGAAGTGCCCGTAGCTGAGGCCGTCCAGGCCGTGCTCGGTCATGAGCCGGGCGAAGTCACGCAGGTACGCCGCCAGGTGCTCGGGCGGGACGGCGGCATCCTCCCAGCCGGGCCAGGCCGGCGTGTCGGCAGCGGTGCGGCTGCCCAGGCCCGCGCCGTCCTCGCGGACCCGCCACAGCGCCCGGGCCGGGGCGCCGGTGACCAGCAGCGAGTCGAGGCACCCGGCGTCAGCGATGAGCCGCCCGGCCGCGGCGCGCGCCTCGGCGTCGGTTTCCCCCGCGGTCTCGACGAAGAGCCAGGAGTCACCGCGCGGCAGGGCCGGGACGGCCGCGTCGCCCCGGCGGGCGCGGAAGACGCCTACCAGCCGCGCGTCCATGCCCTCCATCGCCACCGGCTGGTGCGGCAGCAGCCCAGGCACCGCTTCCGCGGCCTCGGGCATGCCCGGGTAGCCGAGCACCGCCAGCGCCACCGCCTTCGGCGACGGGACGAGCGCCACGGTCGCGCGGGTGACCATGGCGAGGGTGCCTTCGGTGCCGGCCAGGAACTTCGCGAGGTGGGCACCGTTTTCTGGCAGCAGGTGCTCCAGGGAGTAGCCGGACACCTGCCGGGTGAACCGGCCGAACTCGGCGCGGATCAGGCCGAGGTTGGCCTTGACCAGGGCGTCCAGGGCGGCCCCGGTAGGCCCGGCGGCAGCCAGGCCGTCCCGGCCCATCCGCCGCGCCGTCATCCGCTCCCCCGAGGCGGTCAGCAGGTCCAGGCTCACGACGTTGTCGGCGGTGCGGCCGTACCGCAGCGCCCGCGAGCCGCAGGCATTGTTGCCGATCGCGCCGCCGATGCTGGCCCGCGAGTGCGTGGAGGGGTCCGGGCCGAAGCGCAGCCCGTGCCCGGCCGCGGCCGCGGTGATGGCGTCCAGGGTCGCGCCGGGCTCGGCCACCGCGGTCCGTGCCTCGGGATCGACCGAGAGGACCCGGTTCAGGTGGCGCGAGAAATCGAGCACGACGCCGGGCCCGACCGAGTTCCCCGCGATGGAGGTCCCGCCGCCCCGGCTGGTGACCGGCACGCCTGCCCTCCGGGCGACGTCCAGCGCGGCCGCCGCCTCGTCGGCGTGCCGGGGAAAACCACCACGCTGGGCACGACCCGGTAGTTCGACGCGTCGGAGGAGTACTCGGCCCGGCGCCGGGCCGAGTCGTCCACCCCGGTCAGCCCGGCGGCGCGCAGCGCCGCGGCCAGGTCACGTGGCGCCACGGCGGCCGCCGTGGCGCTCGCTGCGCGTGCTGTGGTCATGCTGTCGGATGCTATCCCCCGACGGTGGCCAGCGCCCGGGCCCGCGTGCCCGCCTCCAGCGGGACACGGATGTCGAAACTGTCCGGGCTGTACCCGACGGCGGCGTCCGGCCAGTGCCCGAGGACCATGGCGAGCACCCGCCGGTTGCCGGGCAGCACGTCCATCGCCAGCGACATCACGCCCCGCGCCTGGGCGCGGGCAGCCAGCGCGCGCATCAGCGCGGCGCCCACGCCCCGGCGCTGCCAGGCGTCGGCGACCACCACGCCGACATCGGTCGCCTGACCGTTCCGGGCATCGGCGGCCATGGCGTGGCCAACGATCTCGCCGTCCGCGACCGCGACGATGGCGTCGACGTTGGCGGGCCGGCCGGCCAGCAGATTCAGCAGGTCGTGGGCGGGTGTGACCGGCGCGAAGAACCTGAGATAGCGGCTCTCCACCGACAGCCCGGCGAAGAAACAGCCGAGCTCGGTCAGGTCCGCCGGGCGCACCGGCCGGATGGCGATGGCGCGGCCCCCGTCGCGCCCTACGGTGCGGCCCGCACGTGGGGCAACCTGAGTCCGTTCCACGAACCCAGCATGACCCAGGATTGCTGAGTCTGTCAACTAGACTTAGCATACGGTCATGGCAAAGCCATGGATTCTGGATTACGACTCGGCCAACTGCGCGATCGGCGCGGCCGTGGGCATCCTCGGTGAGCGAGCGGCCTTCCTCGTGCTGCGCGAGGCCTTCAACGGCGTGCGCCGCTTCGACGACATGCAGCGGCGTACCGGCATGCCGCGCCAGGTGCTTAGCCAGCGCCTGGCCCGGCTGGTAGACGAGGGCCTGCTGCGCAAGGTCCCCTACCAGGAGACCGGCCAGCGCCGCCGGACCGAGTACCGCCTCACCGAGAAGGGCCTCGACCTCTATCCGGTGCTGGTGGCGCTGATGGAGTGGGGCGATACGTACGCGGTCGGCTCGGCGGGCCCGCAGGTCCTGCTGCGGCACCGCGACTGCGGCGAGCCGGTGGAGCTGCAGATTGCGTGCGCGGCGGGGCACGTGCTCGAGTCCGCGCGCGAGGTCACCCCGGTGCCGGGCCCCGGCGCCCGCAAGATCGCCTGACGGCCGGGCGGCCGGACAGCGTAAGGTTCTGCCATGCTGTTTCCCACCTCCCTGGTCGGGAGCTACCCGCAACCGGGCTGGCTGATCGACAGGGCCCGGCTGGCCGACCGGTTCCCGCCGCGGGTGCGCGCCCGCGAACTGTGGCGGATCGACCCCGGCTACCTGGAGCAGGCACAGGACGACGCCACGCTGCTGGCCATCCGGGCCCAGGAACAGGCCGGCCTGGATATCCTCACCGACGGCGAGGAGCGCCGGGAGAGCTATTCCAACCGGTTCGCGACCGCGCTGGACGGCGTGGACATCGACAACCCGGGCACCGCGCTCGACCGCAGCGGTCACCCGAACCCGGTGCCCCGGGTGACCGGGCCGATCCGGCGGCGGCACCCGGTCGAGGTGGAGGACCTGAAGTTCCTGCGCGCGAACACCAGCCGGACCGTCAAGATCACCGTGCCCGGTCCGTTTACCATGTCGCAGCAGGCGCAGGACGACCACTACGGCAACCCCGAGTCTCTCGCCTTGGGATACGCCGAGGCCGTCGGCGAAGAGGTCAGGGACCTGTTCGCGGCCGGAGCCGACATCGTCCAGCTGGACGAGCCGTACCTGCAGGCCCGCCCCGAGCCGGCCAGGCAGTTCGGCGTGAAGGTCATCAACCGGGCGCTGGAGGAGGCGGCCGGGACCACCGCGGTCCACCTGTGCTTCGGCTATGCCGCCATCATCCACGACCGGCCTGCGGGCTACTCGTTCCTGCCCGAGCTGGCCGCGTGCCGAGCCGACCAGATCTCGATCGAGACGGCGCAGTCAGGCTTGGACTGCTCGGTGCTGGCCACGCTGGACGGCAAGACGATCATCCTGGGCGTGCTCGACCTGAACGACATGACCGTCGAGTCCGCGGATACGGTGGTGGACCGGGTCGAGCGGGCGCTGCCTTACGTGCCGGCCGAACGCGTGGTGCTCGCCCCGGACTGCGGCATGAAGTACCTGCCGCGCGACATAGCGTTCGGCAAGCTGACCGCGATGACGGAGGCGGCAGGCCGGCTGCGGGCCGGGCAGGGTTCCTTACCGGAAACCGTCCCCTCGGGCCGGCCAGGGAGAGCACAATATTGCCGTGACTTATGGGCAGGCAGGGGCGGTGTGCCCGCAGTGTGGCAGCGCCGTAGCAGTGCATTCGGTGGACGAGCTCGCGGCGATGGCCCGGGCCCGGCTCGGGCAGTTCGGGCTGGGGTACCAGGGGCCGCCGCCCGGATACCAGCAACCGCCGGGATACCAGCAACCGCCCGGATACCAGCAGCCGCCGGGATACGCGCCGCCGCCGGGGTCTGGGCCGCCGCCTCCGTCACCGGGTTTTCCCTCGCCGTCGTCGTCGGGGTTCCCCTCGGCCCCGCTGTCGGCCGGTTTCCCCGCGCCGCCGCCCCCGCCGCCCCCGCCGCCGGACTATTCGGACTCGGCGCCGCCGCCGGGATACACCGGCCAGCGGCGTCCCAGCCGGTGGTCGAGCGGCAGCCCGACGAGCAGCTCGCCGAGCAGCAGTAGCGGCGGCGACGACTCGATCGAGGACGCCGTGGCGGGCCTGGTCATGGACGCGGCCACGAAGTTCATCGGCCGGGCGATCGGCCGGAAGGTCAAGCGCGCCTACCAGGAGCGGGTGGTGCCCGCCGTGGCCGCCAAGCAGGAGGCCGTGATGCGCGAGCAGATCGCGATCGCCGAACGCTACCCGGACCTGCGCGCCTGCCTGACCGACAACGTGATCTTCCTGGTCGGCGGCAACCGCGTGGTGCCCATGTCCAGCCTCCGCCGAGGGATCACCCTGGAACAGGCCGACGCCGTCGTGGCCCAGCTACGGAACGGCTGATCCACGCACCCATACCCAGGGCCCGCACGCGGCCGGTGAACTCAGCTCCCAGCCCGGGCCGTTCGGGAGAAATGTGTCTGCGGACGGTCCAGTAGCTCGCCGTCGAGGTAGGTGTCGACCATCTCGTTGTAGAAGGCGACCAGGCCGGCGACGGGCAGCAGCTGGCGGGTCGGGAAGTCGTACGCCCAGGCCAGGTCCTTGTGCACGGCACCGCCCGCCCGGACCGACCAGTAGCCGCTGGTTGTCCCCTTGTAGGGGCAGGAGGTCACCGTGTCGCTCGGGATCAGGTGCTCGAAGCGGACGTCGGTCCGGTTGACGTAGTACCGGGTCGGCAGGCCGGTCTCGAACACCATCACCGGGGAGGCTGAGTCGGCGAGCACGACCCCCTCGAGCTCGACGCGCACCCGGCGGTTCGAGCGCAGCGCGTCGACCCGCGTGTACGGGTCTCGCGGATGCACGAACACCTGCTCGTCCTCCTCGAACCAGGCGTCGAGCGCGCTCCACTCGAAGCGGACGGTGCCCTTCAGGCCCTCGATCGCCGAATCGGCGATCACCCGGGCCGCCCGCGGCCGGTGCGTCTCACCGGCCCCGTCAACCCGCAGTCCGTGCAGCTCGGCCAGCCCGCGGCCGGTCTGCTGGGTGTGCCCCTCGGAGACGAGAAGGTCGCGGCGCACGTCGTCCAGTGGAATGTAGTACTGCGGGTAGTGCGGCCACTCCCAGACGTACAAGGCCCGGGTAGTGTCGAGCACCTTCGCCGCGCCGAGGTAGGCACGGATGCGGCGCGGCACCGGTGCGACGTGGTTCACCGGGACGATCGAGGCGGGATGGTCGTTCACTGTGCTCCTAACGACTTTACGTCTGA
Source organism: uncultured Actinomycetes bacterium (assembly GCA_963841585.1). Taxonomy (GTDB): domain Bacteria; phylum Actinomycetota; class Actinomycetes; order Streptosporangiales; family Streptosporangiaceae; genus Palsa-504. Next base: position 21,049 of record CAWJDK010000010.1, on the reverse strand, counting down.
GGTTACGAGCTTCCGCGAGGTCTGCCTGGGCCGGCCTGGGTCGGCCTGGACCTGCCTTCGGGGCCGGGCGTGTGCGGAGTGATCGCTGTGGCTGTGGTGGCTGACGATCCGGCCTGGGGGTCGCTGCCCCCGGCGGTTTATACGGCGTGAATGTCCCAGCCATGTCGTAGTAACGACCTGTTGGCTTTGTTCGGGTTGCTGGAAGGAACGTCCTCCTGGTGTGATGACGGGCTTCAGTTCCCAAGACAGCAGGAGGACGTTCGTGGCTCAGGGTAGCGGGTTGACGCGGGGTGACCGGAACCGGAACGCGAGGATCGCGGCGGTGCGGGCGGTGGTGGCGCGGGACCGGGCGGTGCTGGCGGTGGACCTGGGGGAGGATAAGCAGGCCGCGGTGCTGGTCGATCATGAGGGGCGGGTGCTGGCCCGCAAGACGGTGACGGTGAAGGCGCATCAGCTGGGCGGGCGCTGGGCTGGGCGGCGGAGCGGGCGGGCCGGGCGGGGTTCGCCGGGCTGGTGGTGGCGTGCGAGCCGACCGGGCACCGGTGGAAGGCGCTGATGGGGCTGGCGGACGCGGCGGGGCACGGGTTCTGCTGCGTGCAGTCGCTGGCGGTGCATCTGGAGCGGGAGAAGGACGATTACACGCGGGATAAGACCGATCACCGGGATGCGTACCTGATCGGCAGGCTGGTGGTCCGGCTGGACTGCTACCTGCCCGAGCGGGCGGAGGAGGCGTGGGCGCGGCTGCGGCACCTGGGCGCGCGCCGGTCCGCGCTGGTGACGGACGCGGCTCGGCGGCAGCAGATCGGGGACCTCCTGGCGTGCTGCTGGCCGGCCGTGCTGGGGGCCGCGGCGCGGCCGCTGGAGTCGGTGACGTGGCTGGCCGCGCTGGGGGTGGTCACCGGCCGGTGCTGCGGGGACCCGGCCCGGCTGCGGAAGATGGGCTATGAGAAGTTCCTGGCCGCGGTCCGCCGGGAGCTGCCCCGGTGGGGCGGCCGGTACGTGCGGCACCGGATCGTGCGGGCCATGTGGGAGGCGCTGGCCGACCGGGCCGGGGTGGCCGCGCAGCGCCGCGGCGCGCTGGAGCGGGTGCACCTGCTGATGGATGACTGGCGGTCGCTGGCGGCCCGGCTGGCCGATGCCGAGGCCCGGATGTGCGCGGTGCTGGATGAGCTGGGCCTGGCCGGGCTGGCGGCCACATCCACGGCGTCACGGCCCTGTCCGCCGCGGTGATCCTGGCCGAGACCGGCGACCTGTCCCGGTTCGCCACGAGCCGGTCGGTGGTCAAGCACGCCGGGCTGAACCCGGCCCAGAACACCTCGGCCACCCTTGCCGGCCGGACCCGGATCTCCCGCCGCGGCCGGCCCGGGCTGCGGACCGCGGCCTGGCGCGCGGCCTGGGCCGCGCTGCGCCACAACCCGGTCCTGCGGGCCCGGTACGCGCACCTGACCGGCCGCGACGGCAACCAGCTGGCCGCCGGGCAGGCCCGCGCCGCGTGCGCGGCCGCCCTGCTGCGCTGGCTCTACGCCGCCATCACCCGGCGGCAGCCCTGGGACGCCCGGATCGCCGCCGGGACCATCCCGGCCCGCCGCGGCGCGGCGGGCACCCCGGCGGCCGCATGAGATAGGACCAGCACCCGGGCCGGGCAGCCAGGCCCGCCCGGGCAGCACCAGGCCTTCCTCCCGGCGGCGGGGCGAGCCCGGATTGTCGTTGAGCCACGAGCTCGCCTGGAACCATGGGCAGCCCCGCCGCGCCCCCTTGCCCCGAGCTCGATTGCGCGCTGTCGGGACCCGGGCCCCCGCGGCCCGGCAGAACCCGGTTGAGGACTACGTAGAGACGCAAGGGCGCGGCGGAGCACCCGCACCCCCGGGACCCATACCGGCGCTCTCCCGAGCCAGCCCGGCCACGCCGGGCCGGCCAGATCGCCATGCCCGCAAACGCCGCCCGCCGGGCCGCTCACCGCACCCCATCCGGCGCCCGCCAGCCCCGGCCCCGCGGCACCACCGGTGACAAGCACCACTACCTGGCCCTTACCATCACCAAGCCCAGATGCCCATCCGCTGCCCCAACGGCCTTGACAACCTTCCTCTTGCGATGGTTCCAGCTGCATGAATGGGACATCCACATCGTATGCCGCGGTGCTGACGATGCCGGCGGGGCAGGTGGCGCAGCAGCAGCGGACGATCCGCCGCGCCGGGTCGGCAACTTCCGGAGAACCCTCTCCTCAGGGCATGAGATCTCGCAGGTTATTGGTGACAGTGCGGTGACCGCGGGCGATGATGGCCGGGTGGACTACGAGGTGAAACTCGCTGATGTCGAGCCCCGCCGCATAGCCGTCGTTGCCGCCACGACAACGTGGCAGGAGTTCCCGGGGCTGTGGGGCCAGCTTCTCGGTGAGGTGTGGGACTGCCTGCGCGCGGGCGGTATCTACCGCGGATGCCGCAACATCATGCTCTACCTGGACAACGTGCCGAACGTAGAGGTCGGTGTCCTGCTCGATCAGCCGTGCCCGCTCACCGGCCGGGTGGTGGCGTCCGCGCTGCCTGCCGGGACCGCGGCCACGACCGTCCATCGCGGCCCCTTCGGGGACGTGGGGGCGGCCCATGACGCCATTCTCGGCTGGTGCGCTGCGCACGGGCACCGGCCGGGTAGCATCCGCTGGGAAGTCTACGGGCCGCACAACGACGATCCGGCTCAGCAATGGACCGAGGTCTACTGGCTGCTCTCATGACAGGCCGGGCGCTGGACCAGGCCATTCGCCCTAACACCTCAGCCGCGGCTGACTCTGGGCACCCTATACCGGGTACCTGGTCGGTTCGGTGGTGTGGGTCCGTCCGGTCGGGGTGGTCCAGCGGAACGTCCCGTCGGGGAGCTGGCTGACGTTCCAGCGGGGGTCCTGCTTGAGCCGGTGGTCCCGGCGGCACTTCGGGCCGGCGTTGCACAGGCAGGTTCGTCCGCCTGCTTCGTACGGGGTGTTGTGCTCGAAGTCGCACTGCGCGGCGGGCCGGCGGCACCCCGGCCCGGTGCAGGTCGCGTGCCGGACCTGGGTCAGGTGCCGCAGCCTGACCCCCGGATCATGGCCGGTGGCCTGGAACCGGTGATCACACGACCCGGTATCGAGGGGATCGAAGCTGACCAGCAGATCCGGTCCGTCTCCGGGGACGCGCAACCGCCAGGTCCCGGGCTCGGCCGTGGCCGCGAACGCGAACGCGGGCCCGTCCCGGGCGCCGGGTCCGGCTCGTTTCCGGTGGCGCCTGGTCTCGGGCCGGGCGCAGCCATGACCGACGGCGTGTCCCTGCCGGTCGGTCACCGTCACGCACCACGTTGTTTTCGGGTTGGCGGCGGCCGCGGCGGCCAAGTCGCGGGCCAGCCACGGATCGACCGGCCCGATCCCCGGGATCTCGCCCGGCCGGCCGGCCAGCCCGGCGACCGTGCTCAGCGGAACAGTCAGCGTCACCCGCCCGGCGAACCCGCCCGCCGCCGCCCCGCTCGCCGGGCTCGCACCCGGAGCCGCCCCGCCGTCCGGTAGGGGCCGGGAGTCCCGGCCCAGCAGCAGGTCCAGCAGCGCCCGGGCGCGCAGCACGTCCGTGCCGCCGTCCACCCCGGCCTGCTTCAATTCGCCCGCCCACCAGGTGATCCGCTGATCCACCGCCAGCACCTCATCCGGCGGGAGCTCCCGCCCGGCCAGCGCCGCGTTCCCGGAGTCCTCGGCCCACCGCTCCACCCGGGCGAACTTCGCCGCCACCTCCCGCCGCTGACGCGCCTTATCCGGCGCCACCTCCATCACCGCGCGAGCGATCGCCGCGCGCAGCCCGCCCGGGGTCAGCCGCCCGGCCCGGTCGAGGACCTTCTGCTCGGCCGCCCGTGCCTCGGCGGGATCCAGGACCGCGGTCGCCCGGGCGATGATCGCCGCCTTGGACTGCCGCAGGATCCCGTCCCGGAACGCCGCCTTGGTGCCGGGCAGCTTGACCTCGAGGTCATGGGCCAGGCCCAGCATCGCCTCGGCCGCCCAACGGGACTCGGCCAGCACCCCGGCTACCTCGACGGCGGCGGACTCATCCCAGGCCTCCGGCATCTGCGCCTCGCCGTCCACCGCGCAGCCCGGCTCGGCCCGCCGCCGGATGAACTCGGCCGCCGCGGCGTGCTTGCGCGCTGCCGCCCAGGCCTCGACCCGGTCCCAGGCCGCGATCGCCCCGGCCACCTCGTCGTCGCAGGCACCGTCGTACCGGTCGTCCTCGCCCGCCGCCTCGGCGGCAAACCCGGCCAGCGCCCCGCACCCCGGCATCGTGTCGAACACCATCCCGGCGCCGAACCCGGCCGCCCGGCTCAGGTACTCCCCGGGCCGCCGCACGGCCGACCCCGGCTGCCCCGGGCCCCGCCGCCCGTCCATCACCGGCGTCCCGCCGGGCAGGCCAAGCCGTGCCGCCCGCGCGGCCAGCGCCGCTTCCTCCGCGGTGACCTGCCGGCACTCCGCAATGATCGCGTCCAGGTCCGCATCCCACGACGCCGCGTCCTCGCCTGGCTCTTCCTCATCCGGGCCCAGCTGATCCTCCACGGACTCGCACCAGGCCAGCCAGTCCTCCTCGTCCCGCCCAGGACCATCGTCCCGCCCAGGACCCGGAGGAACCGGCCGCTGAGGCATATACACCGCCCGTTCGGATCAATGATCTTGAAGTAAATTATTATCAAACATAATATCGTATCCGAATCAAATTCGCAAGAAATAGCGAAAATCGAATTTACTTACTAGAAATTCTACGTGACAGGCGAGTCGGGTAGTCAGGAACGCCGACGCGCGATCTGGATACGCTTTTTCGATGGCTGCAGAGTAGCGGGCCAGCCTGATTATGGATGACCGCGGGGGGCACATCTTATTGGGGTCCCTGTAGTCCTGGGGAAACTTTGGTCGGATAGGGGTGCAGCCAAAAGTACGCCCAGAACCCGCCATGGGTCCTGGGTGGGGGCTGATTCCGGTCGGCCAGCGTAGGCCCGGAGCTCCTGCAGCTACGGCGGGCCGCAAAGTAGTGCGGCCGGGCTCAGTGGCTGCGCCTGGGCGGCCGAGCAGGCTGGTGACCTCGGCGACGGCCGCATGGCACTGATCGGCTACCAGCATGGCACCGTCGATGCGGTCGCCGACGCGGCCGAACCGTCGGAGGTGGCCTGAATGCGCTATCGCGTCATGGGGATCCTGCGCGAACGGCAGCATCCCGGCCAGTTCGTCCTTGAGCTCCCTGGGACCTGTACGCCGGGTCGGAAAAGGATGCCGGAGAAGCGGAGCGCTTGGCGCGAGAGGCGGCGACCGCATTGCTCAAGGGCGCGGCCCGGGGCGCCATGCGGGGTGGCTTTTAGAGCAGGCTGGCGGGGACCGGGACGAGGCGCGAGCGGAGGTACTCGCCGAGGCCCTTGGCCTGGGCGTCGGGGCGGGTGGTGCCGGACACGCCGGGCGCGAGCAGGCCGGGAACGACGAAGTTGAGGGCCAGGAGGTTCGGCAGCTCGTAGCGCTCGACCGGGAGGCTGGCCGCCTCGGTGAGCAGCGCCTTGAACCTGTCCACGGTCAGGTAGCCGCGCAGCCACGCGTACCCCTCGGGGCTGACGGCCCACAGGCCCACGTTGGCGGCGCCGCCCTTGTCGCCGGAACGCGCGCCGCACAGCCGGCCGAGCGGGACGTCCCTGGTCGGGCCGGGCGGGCCGACGGGCGCGGCAGGCGGAGGGCCGGCCGGGACGGGCGCGGCCGGAGCGTGCGAAAGATCGGATGTATGCCGAACGAGCCTGGGTTTCACCGTCCGGCAGACGGACGTGCTGCGTGACCTCGGCGGCCGGGATGACCGCGGGCCAGTAGACGCCGAACGCGCTGGCCGCGGCGGGTGGCGCGGTGGTGTGGAAGCCCGCGTACCCGGCCAGCGCGAGTTCCACCGCGGCGTTGGAGAACGCGCGGCCCACCTTGCGCTCGTCGGTGTCCTTCACGGTGATCCGCAGGTGCGCGGTGGCCTGCTCGTTGACCGGCGCGTCGGGGCGGTCGAAGCGGAGCAGGCGGACGTCGAACTCGCCGAACTGCTCGGTGCCGCCGAGCACCTCGGTCAGCAGGGCGATGGCATGTTCCGCCTTCTCCTCGATGTCCAGGCCGGTCAGCACCATCGTGGTGGTGTTGCGGTAGCCGCCGAGCATGGTGAGCGCGACCTTGAGGGTGTCCGGCGGCGGGCTACCCCGGGTGCCGGTCAGCGCGACCCGGTCCGGGCCATCGCGCACCAGCCGGATGGTGTCGAAGTGCGCGACGACGTTGGGGTTGAGGTAGGCGGGGTCGCCGATCTCGTAGAGCAGCTGGGCGGTGACGGTGCCCACCGAGACGACGCCGCCGGTGCCGTCGTGCTTGGTGATGACGCTGCCGCCGTCCGCGGCGACCTCGGCGATCGGGAACCCGGGGTAGCGGCGGTTGGTGATCTCGGCCGGGAAGCTGTAGTTGCCGCCGGTCGCCTGGGGGCCGCACTCGATGACGTGACCGGCGGCGACCGCCCCGGCCAGGGCGTCCCAGTCGTCGCGTCGCCAGCCGTGCCACCAGGCGGCGGGCCCGGTGACCAGGCTTGCGTCGGTGACGCGGGGGCAGACCACCACGTCCGCGCCCGCCTGCAGCGCCGCGGTGATGCCCCAGCCGCCGAGGTAGGCGTTGGCGGTGACCACCGGCAGGTCGGCCTTGGCCAGCGGCAGCCCGGTGTCGAGGTTGGTGAGTTCGTGGCCCGCGGCCTGCAGGTCGCCGATGGCCGGGATCAGGTCGTCGCCGGTGATGTAGGCGACGCGGGTCTTCAGGCCGAGCCGGCCGGAGAGCTCCGTGATCTTGGCGGCCAGGCCGGCGGGGTTGAGGCCGCCGGCGTTGGCGACGACCTTGACGCCGCGTTCCAGGCAGGTGCCGAGCACCTCCTCCAGCTGCCGCAGGAACGTGGTCGCATAACCGAGGCCGGGATCTTTCTGCCGTGCCTTCCACAGGATCAGCATGGTCAGTTCGGCCAGGTAGTCGCCGGTCAGCACGTCGACCGGGCCGTTCAGCATCTCCCGGGCGGCGGCCAGCCGGTCGCCGTAGAACCCGGAGCAGTTCGCGATGCGGACCGGCCTAGGCATCGGGCCTCCGCTCGGCTGGCTTTCCCGGGGACCGCCCGGTGCCCGCCGCGCCCGCGAAGGCCTGGGCGATCGACATCCACTCGGTCGCGGCCGGGCCCTCGATGACCAGGGCCAGGTCGTCGCGGTGCCGGCGCTGGGTGACCAGCAGGCAGAAGTCCAGGGCCGGGCCGGTCACCCGATCCGGGGCGTCCTCGCGATCCCAGGTCCAAACGTCACCGTCCGGTCCGGTGAGCTCGACCCGGACCGGGGTTTGCGGCGGCGTCTGGCCGTGCACGGCGTAGCTGAACGCGCGGGCGCCGACGCCGATGTGCGCGACGTGACGCAGCCGGCTCGTGGGCTCGCGGGTGACGCCGAGCGCGTCGGCGATGTCCTGGGTGTGCGCCCACGTCTCCATGATCCGGGCGGTCAGCGAGGACGCGGCGCTCATCGGCGGGCCGAACCACGGCAGCCGGGCTCGGGGATCGAGGTTCTGGAACGTGTTCAGCAGGTCAGCGCGGGCCGTATCGAACCAGTCCAGCAGCTGGGCGCCGCTGCGGTCGCGGAACCGGGCGGCGATCGTGTCGGGGTTGATGCCCCCGCTGGCTTGGGCCTCGGCGAGTTCGGCCTTGAACTGCTCGGGGTCGAGCGCGGACTGGACGGTGACCTCGTTGAAGTAGGCCAGGTGGCTGATCTGGTCGGCGATGTCCCAGCCCGCCGCGGGCGTGGGCGTGTGCCATCCGGCCTCGTCGAGCCCGGCCACCAGCGCGCGGGTGGCGGCCGATTCGGCGGCGAGGTCCGCAGCCACCGCCGCCATGTCCACGGGCATGGCGTTCAGTCTCCGGTCTCGGGGGTGGCGACTCGGGGTGGCGACTCGAGCACCGCGAGGACCTGGCCGGTGCTGACCTGCTCCCCCGCCTTGGCCCGCAGTTCGGCCAGCACGCCGTCGGCGGGTGCGCTGACGGTCTGCTCCATCTTCATCGCCTCCAGGACCAGCAGCGGCTGGCCCGCGGTGACGACCGCGCCGGGTTCGGCCAGCACCCGCAGGACCAGGCCGGGCATCGGGGCCAGCAGCGAGCCGGCCGGCGCGAGCTTGGCCGGATCGCCGAACCGAGGGATCTCGGACAGCGCGCTCGAACCGTCGCTGGCGTCGACGTACACGTCGGCGCCGACGCTATGCACCTGGTAGACACGCCGGGAACCGTCGATCTCGAGGTCAACGCGGTCGGGCGTGGCCGAGCGGACGAGCGCCCGCAGGGAGACGCCGTTGACCTCGGCGTCGACGCGGTTGCCGCGGATCCGGTAGGAAACCTCGCGGGGCTGGCCGGCCACGGTGTAGCTGACGCGCTGCGGGGCGGAGAAGACGTTGCGCCAGCCGGAGGGGAGCGTGCCCAGCACCGGCGCCCCGGCGCGGTGCCGCGCCTGCCGGGCCAGCGCCGCGGCCAGCGCGTGGGCGGCGGCGGGCCGGGGCCCGGCCGCGGCCAGGGCTGCGGGCTCGTGCCGGGTGAGGTAGCCGGTGTCGGTGCCGCCGGCCAGGAACTCCGGCTCGCGCAGGATCGCCACGAGCAGGTCGCGGTTGGTGGTCACGCCGTGGATCGCGGCCTGGCCGAGCGCGCGGGCCAGCCGCCGCGCCGCGTCGGCCCGGGTCGGGCCGTGCGCAATGACCTTGGCCAGCATCGCGTCGTAATGCGGGCTGACCACCGAACCGTCGCGGAAGCCGGTGTCCACCCGGATGCCGGGGGCTTCCGGGACGGTGAAGCGGTGCAAGGTCCCGGTCGCGGGGACGAAACCCGCGGGGACGTCTTCGGCGTAGAGCCTGACCTCGATCGCGTGCCCGCTGATCCGCGCCTCGCGGGCCCGGGCCGGCAGGGGCTCGCCCTCGGCGATCCGCAGCTGCAGCTCCACCAGGTCCAGGCCGGTGACCTCCTCGGTGACCGGGTGCTCGACCTGCAGCCGGGTGTTCATCTCCAGGAACCAGAAGGACCCGTCGCGGTCCAGCACGAACTCGACGGTGCCCGCGCCCGTGTAGCCGACCGCCCGGCCCGCGGCGACGGCCGCGGCGGTCAGCGCGGCGCGCAGGTCCTCATCCACGGCCGGTGACGGGCACTCCTCGACGATCTTCTGGTAGCGGCGCTGGATCGAGCATTCGCGCTCGAACAGGTGGATCACGGTGCCCGCGGCGTCGCCGAGGATCTGGACCTCGACGTGCCGGGGATCGGTGACGAACCGTTCGAGGAATACGGTGCCGTCGCCGAACGCCGAGGCGGCCTCGCTGCGCGCGCTGCTGACCGCCTCGGCCAGGTCCGCGGGACGGGCGACCAGCCGCATGCCCCGCCCGCCGCCACCGAACGCCGCCTTGACCAGCAGCGGGAAGCCAACCTCCGCGGCCGCTCCGGCCAGGTCGGCGTCGTCTCCTTGACCGGTGACGGTCAGGCTGGGCAGGGTCGGCACTCCGGCCTCGGCCATGGCGGTCTTGGCGGCGATCTTGTCGCCCATGGCCTCGATGGTTTCGGGCGCGGGGCCGACGAAGATCAGCCCGGCGTCGGCGCAGGCCCGCGCGAACGCGGCGTTCTCGGACAGGAACCCGTAGCCGGGATGGACCGCGTCCGCGCCGGTCGCCGCGGCCGCGGCGATGATCAGGTCGCCGCGCAGGTAGGTGCCGGCGGGTGCCGCCCCGGGCAGCCGGACCGCCTGATCGGCCAGCGTGACGTAGGGAGCCTCGGCGTCCGGGTCGGAGTAGACCGCGACGGTGCCGATGCCGAGCGCGTGCGCGGACCTTATAACCCGGGCGGCGATCTCGCCGCGGTTGGCGATGAGGAGCTTGGTGATGGCTCTGCTGGCTGGAATGGGCACCTGCATCACATCCGGAAGACGCCGAAGCCGCGCCGGCCGGCCACCGGGCCGCTGTGCACGGCCGACAGGGACATGCCGAGGACGGTCCTGGTGTCGCGCGGGTCGATGATGCCGTCGTCATACAGCCGGGCGGTGACGAAGAAGGCGTGCGACTCGGCCTCGATCTGGGCCTCGACCGCGGCGGTGCGGGCCCGGTCCGCCTCCTCGTCGAACGGCCGCCCGGTGCCCGCGGCGGACGCCCGGCCGACGATCGACAGCACCCCGGCGAGCTGGGCCGCGCCCATCACGGCGAGCTTGGCGCCCGGCCAGGCGAACATCAGGCGCGGGTCGTAGGCCCGCCCGGACATGCCGTAGTTGCCGGCCCCGAACGAGGAGGCCATGTTGATCGTCAGATGCGGCACCTCGGAGTTGGTCACCGCGTTGATCATCTTCGCGCCGTCCTTGATGATGCCGCCCTGCTCGTAGCTGGCGCCGACCATGTACCCGGTCGTGTTCTGCAGGAACACCAGCGGCGTGTCGGTCTGGTTGGCTAGCAGGATGAACTCGCTGGCCTTCTTGGCCTCCTCGCTGAACAGCACGCCCCGATGGTTGGCCAGCACCCCCGCCGGGTACCCGTGCACCCGCGCCCAGCCGGTCACCAGCGAGGTGCCGTACAGCGGCTTGTACTCGTCGAACTCGGACCCGTCCACCACGCGGGCCAGGATCTCGCGCGGGTCGAACGGCACCTTGACGTCGGCGGACACGATGCCGAGGATCTCGTCCGGGTCGTAGCGCGGGTCGGCCGAGGGTCCCGGCGGCGGGCCGTGCTTGCGCCAGTTGATCCTGGCCATGATGTCGCGGCCGAGGCGGATCGCGTCGAGTTCGTCGACGGCGAAGTAGTCCGACAGCCCGGAGACCCGGGAGTGCATCCCGGCACCGCCCAGTGCCTCGTCGTCGGATTCCTCGCCGGTGGCCATCTTCACCAGCGGCGGGCCGCCGAGGAACACCTTGGCCTGCCCGTCCACCAGGACGGAGTAGTCGCACATGCCGGGCACGTAGGCGCCGCCCGCGGTCGAGTTGCCGAACACCAGCGCCACGGTGGGGATCGCGAGCCCGGACAGCTCGGTCAGCTCGTGGAAGATCCGGCCGGCCGGGACGAACAGGTCGGCCTGCGTCGGCAGGTCCGCGCCGCCCGACTCGACCAGGTTCATCACCGGGAGCCGGTTGACGCGGGCGATCTCCAGGGCACGCAGGGTCTTGCGCAGCGAGTACGGGTTCATCGCGCCGCCGCGCACGGTCGGGTCGTGCGCGATGATCACGCACTCGACGCCGGAGATCACCCCGATGCCGGTGACCAGGGTGGCCCCGACGGTGAATTCGGTGCCCCAGGCGGCCAGAGTCGACAGCTCGAGAAACGGGCTGTCCGGGTCCAGCAGGAGCTCGATGCGTTCCCGGACCAGCAGCCGGCCCCGGTCACGATGCCGCTGCTGGTAACGCTCGCCGCCGCCGGCGATGGCCAGCTCGACCTGCATGTCCAGCTCGTCCAGCAGGGCGAGCTGCGCGGCCCGGTTGCCGCGGTAGGTCTCGGCGGTCAGGTCGACGTGGGAGGTAAGGACCGGCACCCGGTCAGCCCTCCTCGTAGTGTTTCGCGTAATCGGACCGCACGACGTTCTTCTGGATCTTGCCGGTGGAGGTCTTCGGCAGCTGGTCGACGAAGATGACCGCCTTGGGCAGCTTGAAGCCGTCCAGCCGGGCCTTCAGCGCCGCGATCAGCTCGGCTCCGTCGATCGTCTCGCCGGGCTTGGGCACGATGAACGCGGTGATCGCCTCGCTCCAGCGCTGGTGCGGCAGGCCCACCACCACGACCTCGGACACCCGGGCGTCGGCGGCGTAGATGGCCTTCTCCACCTCGATCGAGGCGACGTTCTCGCCGCCGGTCTTGATCACGTCCTTGTGCCGGTCGGTGAACCACAGCACGCCGTCGTCGCCGAAATAGCCCACGTCGCCGGAGTGGAACCAGCCGTGCGCGAAGGCCTTGTCCGTGGCCTCCTCGTCGTGCAGGTAGCCGGACATCGTGCTCGGCCCCCGGTAGACGATCTCACCGGCCCGGCCGGGTGGCAGCAGCTTGCCGTCCGGCCCCATGATCGCGACCTGGACGCCGATCAGCGGGGTGCCGACCGCACCGATGTGCGAGAGCTGATGCTCGGGCCGGAACAGCGTGGTGCACGGGCTCATCTCGGTCTGGCCGAACAGCAGGGCGAAGTCGCAGCCGAACCCGGTCAGGCACCGGCCGATGAGGTCATCGGGCATCGGCGCCATGGCGTACACCGCCCGGCGCAGGCTGAGCAGATCACGGTCGGCGAAGCCCGGGTGGTCGAGCATGGCCCGGTACATCATGGGCAGGCCGAAGATCTGGGTGATCTGCTCCCGCTCGATCAGCTCGAGCAGGGCGGCCGGATCAAATCCGCGCATGACGTAGATCGTGGCGCCGACCATGATCGCCGGGGTGCAGAACGCGTTGAGCTGCGCGGTGTGGAACATCGGCATCATCGCGGCGAACCGGTCGTCAAAGCGCCAGCCGGAGTCGAGCGCGCCGGACATCGACTCCAGGTAGATCGCCTTGTGTGAGCCGACGACCCCCTTCGGGAAGGACGTGGTGCCCGATGTGTAGAGATAGCTCAGCGCGTCCCCGTCCTCGACGTGGCACTCTGGCTCGCTGCTGTCGTCGTGCGCGGCCAGGGCCTGAAGGTCTCGGGGGGCGACGATCACGTCGGTAACCTCGGGGACCTTGGCCACGGCGTCCTGCATCACGGTGACGAGCTGGGCTTCGACCACGATGCCGCGGGCTTGCGAATGGCCGAGCACGTAGGCCACCTCGTCGGGCCGCCAGCCCAGGTTGACCGGCACGCAGACCACGCCGAGCTTGGCGCACGCGTAGTAGACGGCGAGGAAGTCGGCACTGTTGCCCGACGCGATGGCGAGGGCGGCGCCACGCGCGTAGCCCAGGCCGGCCAGTCCGTGCGCGAGCCGGTTGACGTAGGCGTTGAACGCCCGGTACGTCAGGCGGCGGTCGCCGTCCACGACCGCGAGCTGATCCGGCCTGCTCACCGCGGTGCGAGTGAGGCTGTCGCCGACGTTGATCCGGCCGATGAGGTTACGGGCGAGGTCCACGGCTGCTCCTGTTAGTACGAGCGGGGCAGGCCCAGGCTGTGCTGGGCGACATAGTTGAGGATCATCTCCCGGTTGACCGGCGCGATACGCAGCAGCCGCGCCAGGCCCCAATAGGGCATCAGGCCGTACTCGCTGGCCAGGCCGTTCCCGCCGTGCGTCTGGATGGCCGCGTCGACGGCGGCGATCGCGGCCTCGGCGGCGGCGTACTTGGCCATGTTGGAGGATTCCCCCGCGGGCTGGCCGTGGTCGTGCTGCCAGGCGGCCCGCCTGATCATCAGCGCGGCGAGCTCGGTCTCGATCTTGGCCTTGGCCAGCGGGTGCGAGACGCCCTGGTGGGTGCCGATCGGCTCGGCCCATACCTTGCGGTCGGCGGCGTAGCGCGCCGCGGCGCCCAGGCAGTAACGCGCGATGCCGACGCCGAGGGCGGCTCCCGTGATCCGTTCGGGATTCAGGCCGTGGAAAACCTGCCGGAATCCCTCCCCTTCCTCGCCGACCAGCGCGTCCGGGCCGACCCGGACACCGTTGAAATGCAGGGTGAACTGGCGTTCGGGCAGCAGCAGGTCGACCGGGAGCAGGTGCCTGTCCAGGCCCGGGGCATCTGTGGGCACGATGAACAGGGACAGCCGGCCGCCGCGCTCGTCCTGCCTGGTCCGCGCGACCACCAGCAGGGCTTCGGCCTCGTCCACCCCGGAGATGTAGTACTTAGTGCCGTGCAGCACCCAGCCGTCGCCGTCTTGGCGCGCCGTGGTGGAGATGCGCAGCGTGTTCGAGCCCGCGTCCGGCTCGGTGATCGCGAACACCACCTTGACGGCACCGCTGGCCAGGCCGGGCAGCCAGGTCGCACGCTGCTCGCCGGTGCCGAAATCGGAGATCATCTCGGCCGAGATCGCAGCCGACACGAGCAGCAGGAGCAGCGGCGTGCCCGCGGCGGCGATCTCCTCGCAGACCAGAGCGAGCTCGGTCAGCCCTCCCCCGCCGCCGCCGTACTCCTCGGATATGTTGACGCCGATGAACCCGGCGTCCCCGAGGGCCTGCCACAGCTCGGCGCAGGGGCGGCGCGCCCCGGCCCGTTCGGCATAGTAGCGGGGCCCGAACTTGGCGGCGATGCCGGCCACTGCCGTCCGGAGCGCCCGGTGTTCCTCCGGTTCGGCAAAGTCCACGCGGTCCGTCCCTGATTGTGATTCATCATTCACTAGCGACCTTAGCGCCTGGATGCAAGACTAGCTAGATGGCGGCGCAGGCGACATCGGCTTCGACGCGAGGTGCGGTCCGGCGGCGGCGCGATCCCGGGCGGAAGGAACGAATCCTGGTGGCCGCCGCCGCGCTGGGCGCCCGGCGCGGCTTCGACGCGATCTCCATGGCGGACATCGGCGCCGAAGCCGGCATCGTCGGATCCGGCGTCTACCGGCACTTCGACAGCAAGACGGCGATCCTGGTGGCCATGGCCGACCGGGTGATGGACCGGCTGATGGCCCGGTCAGCGGAGATCATCGCAGCCGGGCTCGACGAACGGGCGACCCTGACCCTGCTGGTGCGCGACCACATCGCGGTGGCGCTGACCGACCGCGACGCGCTGGCCGTCTACCACCGCGAGGTGCGCACCCTGCCTGAGGAGGAGCGGCGCAGGCTGAGCCGGGCGCAGCGGCACTACATCGAGGAGTGGGTGCACCTGCTGGCCCCGCTGCGGCCGGACCTGGCCGACAGCGAGGTGCGCCTGGCCGTGCACGCGGCGATCGGCGCGATCCAGTCGACGCTGTTCTTCCGGAGCGGGCTCGCCGATTCCCGGCTCGCCGAGCTCCTCGCGGGGATGGCACACGGCTGCCTCGGCACGGTTCCCGCGGACCTAAGTGAATTGCCTCTCACTAAGGATGGGCATCCCAGTGGCGACGTAGCGCTGCCGTGAGCTCGGCGGCCCGCTCGTCCGGGAAGAACAGGCGACCCTTGTCGATCTCGACGACCTCGGTGGCACCGGGGATGGTGTCACGCAGCCAGTAAGCCCACTTGCGGCGGAAGAAGAGGTCGCCGGTGCCCCAGACGATCAGCGTCGGGACCTGCAGCCGGCGCAGGGCGGGCTCGACCGCCAGCAGGTCCCGGGCGTGCAGCGAGGTTAGCAGGCGCTGATTCTGGCGGGCCGCTTCGGCGGTGCCGGTCTGCGCTTCCAGCCAGACGCGCGCGATGTCCTCGGGCAGCTTGGAGATGTCCTGGTAGGTTCGGCCGTACATGCGCTTGGCGGTCCGCGGGTTGTCGTGCGGCATCAGCCGGGGCGCGAGGCGCGCGAGCAGGCCCATGCGGGCCAGCAGGACCGCGGGCAGCAGCGCCTTGGGCGGCACGTTGTCGTGCGCTTCGCAGTTCGTCAGGGTCAGCGTGTGCAGCCGTTCGGCGTGGCCGGCCGCGAACACCTGGGTGATGGCGCCGCCGGTGTCGTTCGCGACCATGTCGAAGTCAGTCAGCTCGAGCGCGTCGCAGCCGTCGGCGATGAAGCGAGCCAGCCCGGGCAGGGTGAAGTCCTGGTCGGCGGCGGCCGGGGTATACCCGTGCAGCGGCAGGTCGAAGGCCACGCACCGGCGCTCGCCGTCGAGCAGTTCGGTCGCGTGGCGCCACAGGTAGCTGCTGGTGCCCACGCCGTGGACGAACAGCACCGGACGGCCGGGGCCGCCGGTGTCGACGTAGCTAGCGGGACCGGACCGAGTCTTCACCTGGCCGCGGTGCTTGTCGAAGCGTTCCATCTCGCTGGTCATGTTTTCTCCCTCGTGTGGCGGCCACCGGGGTACAGTGACCGAAAAAGACCGACCGGCGGTCTAACTCTTACAAACCGACCGTCGGTCCGTCAATTTAATTGGGGCCGGATGATGCGCCCGGGAGGCCAATGAACACCGCGGAGCAGGCGAGCGCCGGGGAGCGGGCGAGCGCCGGGGAGCGAGCCAACAAGAACGTGGAGCGGGGCCGGGCCACCCGAGCCCACGTGATCGAGGTCGCGACGCGACTGTTCGCCGAGCAGGGCTACGACGGCACGTCGATCGAGGCGGTGCAGGCCGCCGCCGGAGTCAGCCGCGGCTCGCTCTATCACCACTTTCCGGGCAAGGAGGCGTTGTTCTGGGCGGTCCTGGAGCAGGTCGGCGCCCGCATCGCTCAGCAGGGGGAGGAGGTCGCCCGGGAGGCCCCGGACCCGGTGGCCACGCTGCGCGCGGGTGCGCTGGCGTGGATCCGGCTAGCCGGCGATCCGGTCGTCCGGCAGATCATGCTGATCGACGCGCCCGCGGTGCTGGGCTGGCAGCGCTGGCGGGAGCTTGACGAGCAGGGTCCGCTGGGTGTGATCAGGGACTGCCTCGACTATGCCGCTGAGACGGGTCGCATCGAGCACCATCACGTGAACACGTTCGCCCACATCGTGCTGGCCGCCGCCAACGAGGTGGCCATGATGATCGCGCGCGCGGACGATCCCGCCGCGGCGCTCACCGCCGGCGAGAGCGCGTTCGCCGAATTCCTGGACCGCCTGCTGGGCGAGGTTCCGACGATCGGCTGACCGCCGAGGCTGCCAAGACCGGCTGGCCGTCGAGGCTCTCCGGCCGCCCGGCGTCCCTGGCCGGTCGGCGACGCTTCCGGCCGGCTCACCGGCGAGGCTCTCCGGCCTCCCGGCGACGCTTCTGGTTGCTCACCGGCGAGATCTGTCGGCGCTCCCGCAAGTGGACCGTTCCAACGCCGCTCGTTTGGGCCAGCTTGACCTGCCGCCAGCGATCAGCGCCGCCAGGCGACCAAAACATAAGGCGTGAATGCCACATTCATGTTGCTCTAACAACATGGCTGGGACATCCACGCCGTAAGACTGAATGCCATCTTGACATGGTCCGCCCTTATGAGTCACGATGGGAAAGTTGGAGCGCTCCAATAGACGCGTAAGGCAAGAGTACGAGCAGGAACAGCCAGGCGGCCAGGAACAGGCAGGTGTACGGCCAGGCGGCCAGGCGGCCAGGCACAGCAGGTCTACGGCCAGGCGGCCAGGCACAGCAGGTCTACGGCCAGGCGGCCAGGCACAGCAGGTCTACGGCCAGGCGGCCAGGTACAGGCAGGTGTACGGGTAGGTGCTTGGGCGGGCGAATGGGCTCGGCGCGGAGGTAAAGAGCATGGGCAGTGCCGGAACGGGCAAGGTCGACATCAGCAGTGTCAATACGGGCAGGGAACGGCTGGAGCGGTACAGCCTGACGGGGCCGCAGAACCAGGCGGCGGTGGACACCGGGCTGGCCGGCGGGGCGTGGTTCCGCAGCGCGGTGCCGCGCAAGCGGATGAAGGAGCTGATGAGGCGCTCCGACTACCCCGCCGTGAGGGACACCATCATCTGGCTCGGCCTGATCCTGCTGTCCGGCGGCCTGGGCATCACGTTCTGGCTGGTCTGGCACAGCTGGTGGGCGGTGCCGTTCTTCCTCGCCTACGGCGTCCTGTACGGCTCGACGTCGGACTCCCGCTGGCACGAGTCCGGGCACGGCACCGCGTTCAAGACCCGCTGGACCGACGAGGGCCTGTACCAGCTCGCCTCGTTCATGATCATGCGCGACCCGACCACCTGGCGGTGGAGCCACACCCGGCACCACACCGACACGCTGGTCGTCGGGCGGGACCCGGAGATCGCGGTCATGCGCCCGGCGCGGCTGGCCAAGCTGCTGGCCAACTACTTCGGCCTGGTCGACGTGCCGGTGGCGTTCTGGCTGATGTTCCAGCATGCGGCCGGGCGGCTGACCGCCGACGAGGCCGACTACGTGCCCGAGTCCGAGCGGCACCGGGTCTACCGGACGGCCCGGATCCACCTGGCCATCTACGCCGTCACCATCGCCCTGGCGATCGGGTTCGGGACCTGGCTGCCGGTGGTGCTGATCGGCGGGCCAGCTCTGTATGGCCGGTACATGCTCCAGGTCTACGGGTTCACCCAGCACGCCGGCATGGGCGAGAACGTACTCGACCACCGGCTGAACACGCGGACCGTCACGATGTGCCGGGTCAACCGGTTCCTGTACTGGAACATGAACTACCACGTCGAGCACCACATGTTCCCGATGGTCCCGTACTACCGGCTGCCCGAGCTGCACGAGGAGATCAAGCACGACTGCGCGCCGGTGTACCCGTCGATATGGGCGGCCTACAAGGAGATCATCCCGGCCGTGCTGCGCCAGCTGCGGGACCAGGAGTACTACGTGCGCCGCGAGCTGCTGCCCGGCGCCGCCCCGTTCAACGAGCCCACGCCGCTCAACGACGGCCGGGCGCTGGCGCTGCCGACCGTGACCGCAGCCTGAGGAGACACACCAATGCCCCAGTGGATCGCCGCCTGCGAGGCGGACGACGTCGACCCCGAAGACGTCATCCCGTTCGAGCACGACGGCAGCGACTACGCGATCTACCGCTCGCCCGAGGATGCCTACTACGCCACCGACGGGCACTGCACGCATGAGAAGACGCTGCTGTGCGACGGCCTGGTCATGGACGGCGTCATCGAGTGCCCCAAGCACAACGGCCGGTTCGACTACACCAGCGGCAAGGCGCTCGGCGCGCCGGTCCTGGTGGACGTGCGCACCTACCCCACCAAGGTCCTCGACGGCACGGTCTACATCGAGGTCCAGTGACGGCCATCGTGATCGCCGGGGCGGGCGAGTGCGGCACCCGGGCGGCGTTCGCGCTGCGCGAGGAGGGCTGGGACGGCCGCATCATCCTGGCCGGAGCCGAGCCGTCCCCGCCGTACGAGCGGCCGCCGCTGTCCAAGACGGGCGAGCTCAAGCCGATCTGTCACGAGGACGCGCTGCGCGAGGCGGGCATCACCTTCCTGCCCGGCACCGAAGTGGCCGGCCTGGACACCGCGGCGCACGTCCTCGAGCTGGCCGACGCCAGGCGGCTAGCGTACCGCTCGCTGCTGCTCGCCACCGGCGCGCGGGCCCGGCGCCTTCCGTTCGGGGGCGCACCGGTCCACGTCCTGCGGACGCGCGCCGACTCGGCTGCGCTGCGGGAGCGGCTGCGGCCGGGTCGCCGGGTCGCGGTGATCGGCGGCGGGTTCATCGGGCTGGAGCTGGCGAGCTCGGCGGCGGCGCTGGGCTGCACGGTAACCGTGGTCGAGCTCGGGCCGCGGCTGATGGGCCGGGCGGTCCCGGCCCGGGTAGCGGCGGTCATGGCCGAACGGCACATCGCGGCCGGGGTGGACATCCGGTGCGGGACCGGCGTGACCGGGCTGGCGCAGACCGCCTCCGGCGTCGCGATCACGCTGGCCGAAGGGCCCACGGTCGACGCCGATGTGGTGGTGGCCGGCGTCGGCGCGGCGCCGGAGACCTCGCTGGCCGAGGCGGCGGGCATCGCGGTCGCCGACGGCATCGCGGTCGACGCGCGCTTCGCCACCTCGGCCCCGGACGTCTTCGCGGCCGGCGACTGCTGCCGTTACCCGCACCCGCTCTACGACGACCGCCCGCTGCGGCTGGAGTCCTGGCGGGCGGCGCAGGAGCACGGCACCGCGGCGGCCCGCGCGATGCTCGGCGGCACCGGACCCTACGCGGGCGTCCCCTGGTTCTGGAGCGACCAGCACGATTACACCCTGCAGGTCGCGGGCCTGGCCGACACTGCCGCCGCGGAGGTCGTCCGGGCGCGCGCGGACGGGGTGGAGATCTGGTTCGGCCTGAACGGCGGCGGGAGGCTGGTGGCCGCGGCCGCGGCCGGCCCGGGCAACTCGGTAGCCAGGGACATCCGGCTGGCCGAGATGCTGATCGCGCGGCGCGCGGCCCCGGACCCCGCCGCCCTGGCCGATCCCGCGACCGCGCTGAAGTCGGTCCTCCGCTCCCCCGTGGCCAGCTAGCGGGCACTAGCATCCCGGTAGGCAACCTAAGGAGGGCTGATGGTGCGTTTCGGTCTATTCGGCGCCGGGAGGATCGGCCGGGTCCACGCCGCCTCGCTGGCCGCGCACCCGCGGACGGAGCTGGCCGTCGTGCACGACCCGGTCGAGGTCGCCGCGCACGAGGTCGCGGCGCTCTACGGCGCGACCGCCACCGGGGACGCCGACGCGATCCTCGGCGATCCCGCCATTGACGCCGTGATCATCGCCTCGCCGACGCCCACTCATGTCGACCTGCTGACCGCGTGCGCCCAGGCGGGCAAGGCGGTGCTCTGCGAGAAGCCGATCGACCTCGATCTGGCCCGGGTCGATGCCTGCTGGGAGGACATCAAGGGCCTGAACGCCACCGTCATGGTCGGCTTCAACCGCCGGTTCGACCCGACCTTCGTCGAGATGCGGGAGCGGGTGACTGCCGGGGAGATCGGCCGTCTCGAGCACCTCCTCATCACCAGCCGGGATCCGGCGCCCGCGCCGGCCGCCTACATCGCCTCCTCAGGCGGCCTGTTCCGGGACATGACCATCCACGACTTCGACATGGCGCGGTTCTTCCTGGGCGAGGTGGCGGACGTCCAGGCCATCGGGGCGAACCTGATCGAGCCGTATATCGCCGAGGCGGGCGACGTGGACTCGGCGGTCGTGTCGATGCGCGGGGCGGGGGGCGAGCTGTGCCAGATCACCAACAGCCGCCGCTGCGCGTTCGGCTATGACCAGCGGGTGGATGCCTTCGGCGTCGACGGAATGCTGAGCGCGGGAAACCAGACGGCCACCAGCGTGCGCCGGTCCGGCGCGGCCGGCACCGAGACCGCGAGCCCGTACCTTAACTTCTTCCTCGACCGCTACGCGATCGCCTACCGGGCCGAACTCGACCACATGGTCATCTGCATGGAGCAGGGCCTGCCCCCGAGCCCCGGCTTCGCCGACGGCCGGGCTGCGCTGGTCCTCGCCGACGCCGCCACCGAGAGCATGAAGACCGGCCGGGTCGTCAAAGTTGGTTCCTGAACGGCGGCGATTTAGCTCCGGCCGCCTGGTCTGTAGGTAAAGGACCAAGAACACGGGGTAGCCGATGACGGTCAGCGAGGATTTTACCGGCCTGACCGGCCGGTTCCG
>CAWJDK010000009.1:0-239014 GCA_963841585.1 uncultured Actinomycetes bacterium | reverse complement strand
CGGCGGATTATGAGTCCGCTGCTCTGACCGGCTGAGCTACCGCCCCGGTGACGCGTGCACACTACCATCTGCGGGTGGTGGCCCGAGAGTCCGCGCCGGGCCGGGGGGCAGGATCTGGGTCAGCTGACCCGGGCGCTCCGGGTGCCGGTCCTGCTCGTAGGGGTAGCCCAGCGACACTTCCTCGAACCGCACGCCGTCTTCCCACGTGGTCCGCGGGATGTGCAGGTGGCCGTAGACTACGGTGCGCGCGCGGAACCGTATATGCCAGTCGGCGGTCTGCTCGGTGCCGCACCACTGCGCGAACACGGGATAGCGCAGGATTCTGGTGGGCTCGCGGGTGAGCGGGAAGTGGCTGACCAGGATGGTGGGCAGATCCGGGTCCAGGGCCGCGAGCCGGGGCAGGGTCGCGTCGATCCTGGCCTGGCACCACGCCTCCCGGCTCGGGTACGGGTCGGGGTGCAGGTGCCGCTCGTCGGTGCCGATCACGCCGGTCCGGTAGGCCAGGTCCAGCGCCTCGGCCTTGGTGCTGGTGCCGTCCGGGCGGAACGTGTAGTCGTAGAGCAGGAACAGCGGGACGATCACCGCGGGGCCGCCGGCGCCGGCCCACACCGGGTAGGGATCCTCCGGAGTGATTACGCCGAGCTCATGGCACAGCGCCACCAGGTGCTGGTAGCGCGCCTCGCCGCGCAGCTTGACCGGATCCCGGGGATGAGCCCACAGGTCGTGATTGCCGGGCACCCACACCACGGTGCCGAACAGGCCGCGCAGCGTGCCCAGCGTCCACTCGATGTCCTCGACCTTCTCGGCCAGGTCGCCGGCCACCAGCAGCCAGTCCCCCGGCGAGCCGGGCGGCAGGTCCGCCACCCATTGCCGGTTCCGCGGGTGGGATACGTGCAGGTCGCTGACGGCCAGGAGCCGGCCCGGCGTCACTGGTTGTCGTCGGCGCTCAGGGACACCAGAAGGTCGTTGAGGCGGCCGACGAAACCGGCGGGGTCCTCGATCCGCGCCCCCAGGGTGAGGACGGCCTGGTCGAAGAGGGTGTGCGCCCACTCGGCCAGGTTCGGGTCGGCGGGCTCGCGGTTGAGCCGGCGGACCAGCGGGTGCTGCGGGTTGATCTCGAGCACCGGCTGGCTGGGCAGGCCGGAGCCGCGCAGCCGCCGGACCAGGTTGATGTCGATCTCGGGCTCGTTGGCCACGATGCAGGCCGGCGACGTAGTCAGCCGGCTGCTCACCCGGACGTCGTAGGCCCGCCCGTCCAGGGCCGCCTTGAGCTGGCCGACCAGCCCGGCGAGTTCGGCGCTGGCCTGCTGCTTGGCTTCGGCTTCGGCCTCGTCCTCGAGCTCGGACAGGTCGCCGCTGCCCTGCGCGACCGACTGCAGGTGCTTGCCGTCGAAGTCGCGCAGGCTGGCCACGACCCAGTTGTCAATGCCCTCGCCGTCGCCGAGCAGCAGGACCTCGATGCCCTTCTTCCGGAACGCCTCCAGGTGCGGGCTGGCCTTGGCCGCGGCCAGGCCCGGCGCCAGCAGGTAGTAGATGTGCTGCTGGCCCTCCTTCATCCGGCCCACGTAATCGGCCAGCGAGACGTCCGGCTCGTCCGAGGCCGACGTGGTGGAGGTGAAGCGCAGCAGCCGGGCGATCTCGTCCCGGTTCCCGAAGTCCTCGGGCAGGCCCTCCTTCAGGACGGCGCCGAACTCCTTCCAGAACGTGGCGTACCTCTCCGGCTCCTTGCTGGCCATGTCGGCCAGCAGCCGCAATACCTTCTTGGTGGCATTGGACCGGATGTTGTCCACCACCCGGCTGCCCTGCAGCAGCTCGCGGGAGACGTTCAGCGGTAGGTCGGCCGAATCGATCACGCCGCGGACGAACCGCAGGTACTGCGGCATCAGCTGGCCGGAGTCCTCCAGCACGAAGACCCGCCTGATGTGCAGCTTGATGCCCCGCCCGGCCTGCGGGATCCACAGGTCGAAGGGCGCGCGGGACGGGATGAACAGCAGCAGCGTGTACTCGTAGGTCCCTTCGATCTTGCTGTGCACCCAGGTCAGCGGGTCAGTGAAGTCACCGGTCACGTGCCGGTAGAAGTCCTTGTAGTCCTGCTCGGTGAGCTCGCTCTTGGGCCGCGCCCAGAGCGCCGAGGCCTGGTTGACCGGGGCATCTTCGGCGGGCTCGTCCGCTGATTCCTTCCCGGGCGGCATCACGATGGGCAGGCTGATGTGGTCGGAGTATTTCGTGATGATGCCGCGCAGCCGGGAGTCGCTGAGCAGGTCGTCCTCGCCCTCACCCAGGTGCAGCACGACCGTGGTGCCCCGGTCCGGCTGCTCGACCGTCTCCAGCGTGTACGCGCCCCGGCCGTCCGACTCCCAGCGGACGCCCTCCGCGGCGGTCAGGCCGGACCGCCGGGTGGTCAGCGTGACCCGGTCGGCCACGATGAACGCGGAGTAGAAGCCGACCCCGAACTGCCCGATGAGGGACGCGTCTTTGCGCTGGTCACCGGTCAGGGCGGCCAGGAACTCCCGGGTCCCCGACTTGGCGATGGTCCCGATGTGCTCGATGACCTCCGCCCGGCTCATGCCGATCCCGTTGTCGGCCACGGTGATCGTCCGCGCGCCGGCGTCGAAGCTGACCCGGATCCGCAGCGGGCCTTCGCCCTCGGGGAGCTCGGACTTCGAGAGCAGCTCGAGGCGGAGCCGGTCGATGGCGTCGGAGCCGTTCGAGATCAGCTCGCGGAGGAAGATCTCCTTGTTGCTGTAGAGGGAATGCACCATCAGGTCCAGGATCTGGACCACTTCGGCCTGGAAGGTGTAGCTCTCCTGCGTACTCACGCTGGGAACTCTACCTGGCGGTGGTGCACGCGCCCGGCCCGTTCGGCCCCATCATTGTCCCGAACGGGCCGGGTGTTAGCCTGACCGGATGCCACGCACGTTCCCGCCGGGTTTCCGCTGGGGCGTGGCCACCTCGGGGCACCAGACCGAGGGCGGCAACACCGGAAGCGACACGTGGTTCCTCGAGCATGTCCGGCCGACGGCGTTCCGCGAGCCGTCGGGCCTGGCCTGCAACGGTTACCAGCTGTGGCGCGAGGACGTCGACCTGGTGGCCGGGCTCGGCCTGGACGCCTACCGGTTCTCCGTCGAGTGGGCCAGGGTCGAGCCGGCCGAGGGCGAGTTCTCCGCCGAGGCCCTCGCGCACTACCGCGCGATCGCCGACCGCTGCGTCGCGGCGGGGATCGCGCCGGTGGTCACCTACAACCACTTCACCGCGCCGCACTGGTTCGCGAAACGCGGCGGGTGGCTCGACCCGGAGGCGCCGGCGCTGTTCGCCCGGTACTGCGGCCTGGTCACCGAGCACCTGGGCGAGGGCGTGGCCTGGGCGGTAACGCTCAACGAGCCGAACCTCCCCCGGCTGCTGAGCTGGTTTCCGGTACCGGATGCGGCACGTAAGCTCGAGCGGGCGACGCTGGCCGCGGCGAGCGAGCAGGCCGGGGTGCCGCGCTACCGGGTGGGCAACGTGGTGCTGCCCGAGGAGATGGACGCCATGGCCGGCGGCATGGCGGCCGGCCACCGGGCGGCGCGGGACGCCATCAAGGCCCGGCGGCCCGGGCTGCCGGTCGGGCTCAGCCTGGCCATCGTGGACGACCAGGTCGTCGGCGACGATCCGTCGGTCCGGGATCGCAAGCGCGCCGAGGTCTACGGCATGTGGCTCGACCTGGCGCGTGACGACGACTTCGTCGGCGTGCAGAACTACGAGCGCGCCCGGTACTCCGGTAGCGGCCCGGTGCCGCCTCCGGAGGGAGCCGTGCTGAACCAGCTGGGCTCCTCGGACATCTACCCGCTATCGCTGGCCGGCGCGGTCCGCTACGCACACGAGGCGACCGGGGTCCCGGTGTTCGTGACCGAGCACGGACTGGGCCATGTTGATGACCGCCTGCGGGCGAGCCTGCTCGAGCCCGCCCTGGCCGGGCTGCTGGACGCGGTCGAGGACGGCGTGCCGGTCCTCGGCTACCTGCACTGGTCGCTGCTTGACAACTTCGAGTGGGTCTTCGGCTTCGACGTCAGGTTCGGGCTGCATGAGGTGGACCGGGCCACGTTCACGCGCAAGCCCAAGCCGAGCGCGGCCGTCTACTCGGCGATCGCACGCGCCAACGGAGGATCACTGTGAGCGCTGACCTGATGCCGGCCGCGTTCATCGGCCACGGCAATCCGATGAACGCGCTGGAGACCAACCGGTACACGCAGGCCTGGCACGCCTTCGGCCGGACCGCGCCGCGCCCGCGAGCGATCCTGGTGGTATCCGCGCACTGGTACATCAACGCGACGGCGGTGACCGCCATGCCGCGGCCGCGCACCATCCATGACTTCTACGGCTTCCCGCCGGAACTGTTCGCCGTCCAGTACCCCGCGCCGGGGCTGCCCGAGCTCGCCGCCGAGATCAGCGACGCGGTCCACCCGACCTGGGTCGGCGCCGACATCGACTCCTGGGGCATCGACCACGGCACCTGGTCGGTCCTGGTGCACGCCTTTCCCGACGCCGACATCCCGGTGGTGCAGCTGTCCATCAACGCGGACAAGGACTTCGACTACCACCTGGACCTCGGCGCCCGGCTGGCCGGCCTGCGGCGCCGCGGTGTGCTGATCGTGGCCAGCGGCAACGTCGTGCACAACCTGCGCGGGATGAGCTGGGATCTCGCCGATTCCGGCTACGACTGGGCGCAGCGGTTCGACCAGGACGCCAAGGCCCGGATGCTCGACGACCCGGTCGCGGTCACCCGGCTGGACGGGCACCGTGACTTCCGGAACGCGGTGCCGACCCCCGACCACTTCCTGCCGCTGCTGTACCTGGCCGGGCTGGCCGGGACGGACGGGGAGGGCGCCGACGTCCTGGTCGACGGCTACACCTACGGCTCGCTGTCGATGACCGCCTACACGATCGGGATGGCCTGCCCGTCGCCGGGCGTTCCGGCCGGGGGCACGGCGGGGCCGGCGCCGGCCGTCCCGCCGGATGCGAGCAACATCTAGGAGCTGCGGGTGCTTTACCGGTCCTCGAGCGCGCCGCCGCCGAATTGCCGGTCGTGGTCCATGGTCATGCGCATGAACGGGTAAACGTAGTCGCGCATCCCCCTCGATCGCGCCCAGCATGGCGTCGCGGAGCATAGCCGGCGTGCCGTCCGTCCACTGCGCCGCGGCCGGGATCACCGTCCCGGGCGCCACGCTGCAGCTGATCATGACGTAGCCCTCGAACAGGTGCGGCGGCAGCTGTGCGGCCAGTTCGGGGGTCAGCGGCGTGCGGCCGAAGACGCCGAGGTCGTCCAGGACGACCGACTCGCGCCGGTCATAGGTCCGGCGCGAGGTCTGCGCGTACAGCTCGAACAAGTCCTCGGGCAGGCAACGCCGGAGTGCCTCGCCGCCGTCGGCGTTCATGTGCAGTAGTAGCCGATCTTGCGGCTATCGCCGGCGTCGCGCTCGAAGACCTCGCAGGTGTGCCCGTCCTTGATCAGGCCCTGCGCCAGGGCCAGGCCGGACAGGCCGCCGCCAGCGATGAGGACGTGCAGTTTCCCGGTCATGCGCCCTCCATGAGGTGCTGCCATGTCCCGCCGGTGCCCCAGCCTCTTTGATGGTGCACGGAGATCAGCTGGTCGAGGAGTACAGGTCGGTCGAGTACGGCGGGGAGCTGTGCGCGGCGGCCCAGGGCACGACGTGGTTGCGGAGCACGCCGACGCCCTCGATCTCGGCCTCGATGCGGTCGCCGGGCTGCAGGTAGAACTCGAACGGGTTGGGCTGGACCGCGGCCACGCCGGAAATCGTGCCGGTGGTCAGGATGTCCCCGGCCGAGTAGCCCTGCGCGGAGTGGTACGCGACCAGGTGCGGGATGGAGATGAGCATCTGGGCGGTGTTGCCGCGCTGCCGGACAGCGCCGTTGACCCGGAGCTCCATCGCCAGCGCCTGGGCGTCGGGCACCTCGTCTTTGGTCACGATCCAGGGTCCGATCGGGCAGAACGTGTCGATCGCCTTGGAGAACGAGAACACGCCGGACTGCATCTCCCGGCGCTGGATGTCACGCGCGGTGATGTCGTTGAAGACCGTGTACCCGGCGATGTACTCTGCGGCTTCGTCGGGGCCGAAGAACTTGCCGGCCTTGCCGATGACGATGGCGAGCTCGAGCTCGTAGTCGAGTTCCTTCGTCAGCCCCTCGGGGTACACGATGGCGTCGTCCGGGCCGATGATCGCGTCGACGTTCTGAAAGAACACGATGCCCTTGTGCACCGGGTGGGACCAGTCGACGGCCTGCAGCTCCTCGTGGTGGCTGGCGAAGTTGCCGGCGGTGTGGAAGAACTTCTTCGGCACGATCGGCGCCCGCAGCCGGACGTCGTTGAGCGGGAAGCGCTCCCCCGTCTCGCCGGCCTGCCCGCCGCGCTCGAACCATTCCCGCGTCGAGGCGCAGTCGAGCTCGACGACGACTCCATCGTCGCCTTCACCTTCCAGGCGACCCACCCGGCTGGTGTCGAAGGTGACCAGCTTCATGCCGATTGACTCGCTCTCGTTCTACGAAAGTAGATTTCGCCCATCTTCGGCCGTAGGCCCGTGCGGTGTCAAGGCCGCTCCCCTAGCCGGCGCCACGCTGTCCTGTGGCCCTGGCCGGGTCGCCGCGGCGGCGGAATCGGGTATTCCCGGTCAGCCTGGCTATCACGCGGCGGCGGTGAGCGGGGGCGAGGGCGGGCTTCCGCCACTCTGATACCGCTCGTACCAGATCATAAAGCGTGAATGCCCATGCCGTTCGGAGTGCTGCTGCGGTGAGACGCCATGAGGGTGCGAGGGCCAACTCCCGTCACGCTGGCCCCGCCTGTACCAGATCATTCGATGTGGATGTCCCATTCATGCGGCTCCAGCGACATGGCTGGGACATTCACGCCGTATCCGCGCCATCGGACCGGGCGTCAAAGGGAGCCGGTGTTGGTGTCGGATAGTAGCGCGGAAATCTCGGCGCAGGTGGCCAGCACGGCGGGCCTGAGCTCGCGGATGATCCGCTGCGTGGACCAATCCTGGGCCTGGACGGCCAGATTGACGCCGGCCAGCACGCGGCCGTCCGGGGCGGCGATCGGGGCGGCGACCGACCGGAGCCCGTAGGCCAGCTCTTCGTCCTGCATGGACCAGCCCTGATCGCGTATCGTGCGCAGCTCCTCGCGCAGCTCGGCCAGCGAGACCTTCGCGTTGGGGCCCGAGTTGGCGGCAAACGAGGCGTCGGTGATGCGCGACTGCAGGTCGGCCTCGCCGAGGTGGGCCAGCAGCAGCTTGCCGATCGAGGTGTGCACGGCGGGCAGGGTGGAGCCGACCTGGATGTTGGCGGTAACCAGGTCGGAGTTGCGTAGCCGGATCAGGTAGAGGACGCGGTTGCCGGTGAGCACGGCCAGGTTCACCGTCTCCCCGGTCCGCTCGCCGAGCTCCTGCAGCTTCGGCGTGGCGATGGCCACCAGGTCCAGGCTGCGCAGCGCGGCGGTGCCAAGCGTCAGCGTGCGCACGCCGGGCCGGTAGTCGCCGTTGGGCAGGTGTTCGAGGTATCCCTCGGACGCCAGCGTCATTACCACCCGGTAAACCGTCGGCATCGGCAGGCCCGCCGCGGTGGCGAGGTCGCTGACTCGCCAGGAGGGGCGCTGCTCGTTGAACAGCGACAGGATCCGCAGGCCCTTGGCGAGGGCCTCGACGCGGTATTCGGGGCGTTCGGCGGACTCCGCCGCCGCCGGGGCTCTGCTGGTTCCGGAGGCACCGCGCCCCGCGGGGGCGGGGCGGAGCGTCGCGGATGAGGAGCTGGCGGTGCGGCGAGGCATGATGGCCGTTCCTCCTCGGTGATGGGGTCCGTCCCCAGCCTACGGGTGGCCCCGGCGGACCCTGGTTAGAGGATCCTGGACACGTGCGCGACGAGTCGGCTACGGTATCCAGAAAGCGACTTTCATAATACGAGAACTCTTACGCTAAGGACAGAGCTCATGCAGGACTGGCTCACACTCGACGGACGGCCGACGCTGGTGTTCGGAGCCGGCGGGCTCGGCGGGGCCGGCGCGCTGAGCCTGGCCGCCCAGGGGGCGCGCGTGGCGCTCGTCGACGTGAGCCAGGACAAGCTGGACGCGGTGGTGCGGGCGGCCAAGGAGGCCGGCTACGAGATCAAGCCGCTGGCCGCCGACCTGCGGACGGCGGAGGCCTGCCGCACGGCCGTCCGCGAGGGCGTCGAGCTGGTGGGCACGCCGCAGGTCTTCCTGCACGCGATCGGCCGCAACGTGCGCAAGCCGATCCTCGACCTGGGGGACGCCGACTGGCAGGACACCCTCAGCCTGAACCTGTCCTCGGCGTTCTGGCTGGGCCAGGCCGTCGGCCGGCTGATGGTCGAGCAGCGGTACGGCCGGATGGTGTTCGTGTCTTCTGTGTCCGGGCTGCTGGCGCACGCGCACCACGGGCCGTACGCGGCGACCAAGGGCGGGCTGAACCAGATGCTCCGGGTCATGGCGCACGAGTGGGCCCGGCACGGGGTGACGGTCAACGCCGTCGCGCCCGGCTACATCGAGACCGACCTGACCAAGGACTACCTGGATAAGGACAACAACCGGGAGAGCCTGGAATCCCTCGTCCCGGCCGAGCGGCTCGGCCGCCCCGAGGAGGTGGCCGACGCGGTCACCTTCCTGGCCTCGGACCGGGCCCGGTTCATCACCGGCCAGATCCTGTACGTCGACGGCGGCCGCGTCCTGGTCTGAGCCAGCTGCCACTACCGAGGAAGGACACCCCGTGCCCGCTGCACCCGTTCCCGTCCCGCGCCGCTTCGAGGGGCGGTCCGTCGTCGTCACCGGCGCCGGCACCGGTTTCGGCGCCGAGATCGCGGTCCGCGCCGCCCAGGAAGGCGCCCGCGCGGTCGGCGTCCACTACCGCAGCTCCGCCGACGGGGCCAAGCGGACGGCCGACCGGGTCGCGGCCGAGGGCAGCACCCCGGTGCTGCTCCAGGCCGACATCACCGACTGGGACCAGATCACGGCCATGGCCGACGCCGCCTTCGACCGGCTGGACGGCGTCGACGCCCTGATCAACAACGTCGGCGACGTGGCCCGCGAGCAGATGTCCTGGCGCGACATCACCGAGGACTCGATCGACCACGTCCTCGCGGTCGACATCAAGGGCACGATGCTCTGCGTCCATGAGTTCGGCGCGCGGATGCTCGAGGCCGGGCACGGCGCCATCGTGAACATCGGGTCGACCGTCATCGTCCGCGGCAGTGCCCGGGCGCCGCAGTACGCCGCGGCCAAGTACGGCATCCTGGGCCTGACCAAGTCCTACGCGCACGCCTTCGCGCCCGCCGTCCGGGTCAACGTCTTCGCCCCCGGGTTCATCGAGACCGAGGCCACCCTGAGCCGCAAGGACTGGCAGTCCGGCCGCGGCGACCAGCTCCGCACGCTCACCCCGATGGGCCGCATCCCCGGGCCGGCCGAGCTACGCCGGCACCGCCCTGTTCCTGGCGACCGACGACGCCTCGCACATGACCGGCGGGTACATGGTCGCCGACGGCGGCTACAACATGGTCGGAGCCTGATCATGGGTTTGCACCCGCAGGACCTCGGGCTGGCCGGGGCCCGCGAGCTGGTGCAGCGGGCCGTGGACAAGGCCGAGCAGCTCGGCCTGCGCGGGGCGGTCGCCGTGGTGGGGGCGTCCGGGACCCTGCTCACAGCGTCGCGGATGGACGCCGGAGGGCCGGGCGGGATGGCGCGCGCCCGGTCCAAGGCCTGGATCTCGGCGACCCAGCAGATCCCGAGCGCCGAGCACCTGCACCGGATGACGACGATCGCCCCGCCGGTCGCCGCCGGGTTCGCCCAGGCGTCCCCCGAGGCGCTGTTCCCCGGGGCGGGCGGTATGCCGGTCAGCGTCGACGGCGTGGCCGTGGCCGGCATCGGGGCCTCGGGCGCGACCGTGAGCCCGTTCTTCCCGGATGGCATCGACCCGCGCGCGGTGAGCGCCGACGGCAGGCCGGCCAACCCGGAGGACCTGCTGATCGCCTACGCCCTCGGCATCCCGTACACCGGGCAGCATGGGGACGACCACAAGCGCTGGGAACAGCGGTTCGGCGATCTGGTCGTGGACCCGGCCGGCAGCCTAGGCCTGGCCCCCGCTCCGCCGGCGAGCCGCCAGGCCCAGCTGGACTGGGCCCGGGCGCTCTGCGACGCCGCCATGGACGCGGCGTCGCGCCGCGGCGTGGCGGTGGCCGTGGCCGTGGTGGACCGCGGCGGCGACCCGGTCCAGCAGGACCTGATGGACGGCGGCCCGGCCGGCGGGGTGGCCATCGCGCAGGCGGTGGCGGGCGCGTCGGCGCTATTCGACTGCGGCAGCGGCATCCTCGGCGCCCGCTTCGGTCAGCCGGACGCGGTCGCGGCGCTGGTGCGGCCGCCGGTGCTCGGCATCCCCGGCGGCCTTCCGGTCCGCGACGGCGGGCGGGTGGTGGCCGGCCTCGGCGTCGGCGGCGGCGATCCCGCCGTCTGCGCGGACATCGCGCGAACCGCGCTGGACGTGACGTGACGGACGATGCCGCGGGCGGGCCAGGCAGTGCCGCGGGCGGGCCAGGCAGTGCCGCGGGCGGGCCAGGCAGTGCCGCGGGGCGGGCCCGCGGCGTCCGCATCGCCGTCATCGGCTGCGGCGCGATCGGGAGCCTGTACGCCGCGCACCTGGCCCGCGTACCCGGCGTCGAAGTCTGGGCCGTCGACCCGTGGGCCGAGCACATGGCCGCGATCGAGGCGCGGGGCCTGCGGGTCACCGGGCTCGCGGACTTCACCGCCCGGGTGCACGCCAGGACCGACGGCCGCGACCTGCCCGCGTGCGACTTCGGCATCGTCGCGACCAAGGCGCGGCACACGCGGGCCGCCGTCGAGGGCGCCCGGCCGGCCCTGGCGGATGCCGCCGTGGTCAGCGTGCAGAACGGGCTCGGGAACGAAGAAGTCATCGCCGGCTTGGTGCCGCGCGTCATCCGCGGCAGTATCGTCACGGCCGGGGCGGTCGCGGCACCCGGCGTCGTGCGGCACGACGCGCCCGGGGACTCGTGGTTCGGTCCGTTCGAGCCCCAGCCCGCGCGGCTGGACGAGATCGCACGGCTGGCCGGGCTGCTCTCGGCGGGCGGGCTGCGCACGCACGCGCTCGAGGATGCCCGCGGCCCGCAATGGACGAAAGTCATTTTCAATTCCGCGACCAGCCCGCTCGCCGCGCTGACCGGACTCCCGGTCGGGCCGCTTTGTACCGACGACGGGCTGCGCCGTCAGGTCGACGGGCTGATCACGGAGGCAGTGGCGGTCAGCGAGCGGGCCGGGATCGCCCTGCTGCGCCCGCCGGCCGACGCGGTGGAGGAAGCCATCGCCGAGGCCTACGGCCACAAGCCCAGCATGCTCCAGGACGTCCTCGCGCGCCGGGCGACCGAGGTCGACGTCCTGAACGGCGGCATAGCCGCCGAGGGACGCCGGACCGGCGTCCCCACGCCGCTCCATGACTGCATGGTGGCCCTGGTCAAGGGCCTGGAGAAGTCCTGGTCGGACTAGCCGGGACGGACGCCGGCCCGTGCCCTCGGTGTCGCTAATTCGTGACCGCGGAAGGCTGGACAACCGTCCCCGTTTCCCGTAACGTAATCGAAATGAAAATAGCTTTCACCATGTGAAAGTTAGGAGAGCCATGCCCGAACCGACCACACGGCAGCCCCTGCTCGACGTGGCCGGGCTGCGCGTGACCTACGGCGGGGTCGTGGCCGTCTCCGATGTCGACCTGCAGATCACCGAGGGCACCATCTACGGGCTGATCGGCCCCAACGGCGCCGGCAAGACCTCGATGGTCGACGCCCTGACCGGATACACCAGGCCCGCGGCCGGGCGGATAACCTTCGACGGCCGTGACATCGGGGCCTTGCGCCCCTACCGGCGGGCGCGCCTGGGCCTGGCCCGGACCTTCCAGTCGGTCGAGCTGTTCGACGACCTCACCGTCGAGGAGAACCTGCTCGTGGCGAGCGAGCACGTGACGGTCGCCTCGGCACTGCACGACCTCTTCCTGCCGCACCGCCCGCCGGACCGGACCGGCGTCGACTGGGCCATCTCGGTCTGCGGCCTCGAGGACGTCGCGGGCCGCTACCCGTCGGAGATCTCGCTGGGCCAGCGCAAGCTGGTGGGTATCGGCCGGGCGCTGGCCCGGCAGCCCCGGCTGGTCCTGCTCGACGAGCCCGCGGCCGGGCTCGACACCGACGAGAGTCACGAGCTGGGGCGCAGGCTGCGGACCCTGCCGGAAGAACACGGCGTGACGGTCTTCCTCATCGACCACGACATGGGGCTGGTCCTGTCC
This sequence comes from uncultured Actinomycetes bacterium, assembly GCA_963841585.1. GTDB lineage: Bacteria > Actinomycetota > Actinomycetes > Streptosporangiales > Streptosporangiaceae > Palsa-504. The sequence continues at coordinate 226,685 of CAWJDK010000009.1, read as the reverse complement.
GTGTGCGATCACCTCATGGTGCTCGACTTCGGACGGCAGATCGCGGACGGGACCCCGGCGGAGATCCGCGACAACCAGCGGGTGATCGAGGCCTACCTGGGAGGGCACCATGCAGGCACCGGAACCTAGCCCGAGCAAGGCCGGCCACGGCCTCGTGGTCGCCGGACTTTCGGCCGGCTACCGGGGAGTCCCGGTCATCCGTGAGCTTGACCTGGAGGTCCGCCCGGGTGAGGTGGTCGCGCTGCTCGGCCCGAACGGCGCCGGCAAGACCACCACGCTGGAGACGGTCGCCGGACTGAACCGCCCGATCTCGGGCACGGTCGAGCTGTCCGGCGTGAACGCCGGCGGTACGCCGGCCCATGTCCTCGCCCGCAGGGGACTCGCGCTGGTACCCGAGGGCCGCGCCCTGTTCCCCGGGCTCACCGTGCGCGAGCACCTGCGGCTGGCCGCCGGGCGCGGCAGCAGCCGCAGCGCTCGCGAGGATGAGCTGCTCGAGATGCTGCCCGAGCTGCGCAAATGCCTGGGACGCAAGGCCGGCCTGCTGTCCGGCGGTGAGCAGCAGATGCTGGCCGTCGGCCGCGCGCTCGTGACGCGACCGCGGCTGCTGCTCGTCGACGAGATGAGCCTGGGACTCGCCCCGGTGATCGTCGAGCGCCTGATCCCGGTCCTGCGCCGGGCGGCCGACGAGCTGGGCACGAGCGTGCTGTTCGTCGAGCAGCACGTCGCGCTGGCGCTAGAGGTCGCTGACCGTGCCTACGTCCTGACGCACGGCCGGATCAGGCTCGAGGGCGCCGCCACCGAGCTCCGCGAGCGGCGTGAGCTGCTCGCCGCCAGCTACCTCGGGGAGACGGCCGCCTGACGGGCCGCCTCCCGCACTGCCCTGACCGAAGGATTCCCCCATCACGAAAGAAGCAGAGGATGAGACGACCCATATGGCTTAGCGCGGTCGCCCTCGCCGTGACCGGCCTGGTCGCGGCGGGCTGCAGTTCGAGCGGCTCGGGCAGTTCGGGCGGTTCGAGCACGACTGCGTCCGGCAGCAGCACGGCCGCGGCCAGCAATTCGGTGTTCGGCACCCCGAAGAAGGCGACGGGTACCCCGTACGTCTTCGGGATGATCAACGACGAGACCGGCGCGGTCACCTTCCCCGAGGCCCGCCAGGGCGCGATCGCCGCCGCCAACTACGTCAACAACTACCTCGGCGGCATCAACGGGCATCCGATCCAGATCAATAACTGCACAGGCGACGGCACCCCGGCCACCGCCGCGAGGTGTGCCAACCAGCTCGCGGCCACGCACCCGATGGCGATCCTGGGCGCGGCCGACGTCGGCGCGCCCGCCTCGATCCCGATCTACCAGCACGCGAACCTGGCCTACCTGGGCGGCATCCCGTTCACGCCGGTCCCCATGGTCGCGCCGAACTCCATCCAGTTCTGGTCGGTCAGCGTCGGCGACAATGCCGCGGCCGCCGTGTACGCGGGCAAGACGCTCGGCGTCAAGAGCGTCGCGCTGGTGTACTTCAGCAATCCCCAGGGCGAGTCGATCATTCCCCAGATCACGCCGGTGTTCAAGGCCGCCGGGGTGACGACGATCAAGTACGTCCCGCTGTCGCCGACCTCCCCGGACCCGAGCCCGCAGGCGGCCCTGGTCGAGAGCAGCGGCGCCCAGCTCGCCTACGTTGACGTCCCGAACGGCTGCGGCAACATGCTCAAGGCGCTGAAGTCCGTCGGCTACACCGGCAAGATCATGGGCATCGACCCGTGCGGCGCGCCGCCGGTGATCGAGGCCTCGGCCGGCGGAGCCAACGGCATGTATATCGCCTCGCCCTTCCTGCTGCAGAGCGGGAGCAGCCACGACGCACAGCTGTTCCAGGCGGCGATGAAGAAGTGGGCCGCGGCAGGCACGCTGATCGACTCGATCTCCACGGCGGGCTTCGCCACCGTGATCAACGTCCAGCAGATGCTGAGCACGATCTCGGGCACGCCGAACACCCAGAGCATCCTGGCCGCCTTCAAGGCGGGCACCCACCCGAACTTCCTGTCGCACGCTTACACGTGCAACGGGCAGGCGATGAAGGGCGCACCGGCGATCTGCAGCGACTACTACCTGATGAACCAGGTCCAGAACACGACGATCACCCAGCCGAATCCGAACGAGTGGGTGACCTCGAAAGGCTACTTCCCGGGCATCAACGGCTGATGACCGCGGCCGGGCCGGCCTCAGGGGGTTACCGCCTGCGGTCGGCCCGGCCGCCGGACTGCGTATTCCAACGAGACAGCGACGAGACACCATGTCCAGCTACTTCCTCTTCCTGATCCTCGGGCTAGGCTCCGGCGCCACCTACGCCATCCTGGGCCAGGGACTCGTCCTCAAGTACCGCAGCGCGGGCGTGGTCGACTTCGCACACGGCGCCGTGGCGATGTTCATCGCCTACGTCTTCATCAACCTGCGCAGCTTCGGGCAGCTCGAGCTGCCCGTCGTGCTGATCCCGCACCAGATCTCGCTGAACGGCGGGGCCGGGCTCAGCACGTCGCTGGCGATCGTCGTCTCACTGGTGTACGCGGCCGTCCTCGGGCTCGTGCTCTACGTCCTGATCTACCGGCCGATCCGGAGCGCCTCGCCGCTCACCCGGGTGTGCGCCTCGGTCGGCGTCATGCTCAGCTTCGAGGCAATCGCGGTGCTGAACTACAGCACCGAGCCGGTCGCCACGAACCCGATCTTCCCCAGCTCCCCGCTGTCGCTCTCCGGGGTCACGTTCCCCGAGGACCGCCTGTACTTCACCGCAGTGGTGATCGTCATCTCGGTCGCGCTCGCGCTCACCTACCGTTTCTCCCGGTTCGGCCTGGCCACCCGGGCCGGCGCGGAGAACGACCGGGGGGCCGCGCTGACCGGCATCTCCGCCAACCGTGTCGCGGGCCAGAACTGGGTGATCGCCACCGTCCTGGCGGGCGCGGCCGGCATCATGATCGCCCCGGTGGCCAGCCTCGATCCGACCTCCTACACGCTGTTCGTCGTGCCGGCCCTGGCCGCCGCGCTGGTCGGCCGGTTCCAGTCGTTCTGGATCACCGCGCTGGCCGGCCTGCTGCTCGGCTGCGCCCAGTCCGAGATCACCAAGCTCATCACCGTCTGGACCTGGCTGCCCTCGCAGGGCCTGTCCGACGCACTCCCGTTCATCGTCATCATCGTGGTGATGGCGCTCCGCTCGCGCGCCGTGCTGGCCCGCGGCGGGGAGACGGCCGAGCGCAATCCGTCGATCGGCCGCCCGCACGCGCCGCTGCGCACGGCCGCCGCCTGCTTCGTGGTCGGTCTGGTCCTGCTGATCGTGCTCAGCGGCGTCCTCCGGTTCGCGTTCATCTCGTCACTGACCGTCACATGTATCGCGCTGTCGGTCGTGGTGCTGACCGGCTACGTCGGCCAGGTGTCGCTCGCCCAGATGTCGCTGGCTGGCATCGGCGGCTTCATGCTCGGACACATCTCCGCCGGATGGGGTATCGGCTTCCCGTGGTCGCTGATCCTGGCCGGCCTGTGCGCGGTTCCCGTCGGCCTGGTCATCGGCCTGCCGGCCCTCCGGCTCCGCGGCGTGAACCTGGCCGTGGTCACGCTCGGCTTCGCCGCGGCGATGGATGCCGTCGTGTTCACCAACCACGGATTCACCGGAGGCACGGCCGGCCTGCCGATCCCGGCACCGCGGCTGCCCGGGCTGAGCCTGGCGATCAGCCAGGGCAAGACCTATCCCACGGTCATCTTCGGCGTGATGGTACTCGTGGTCGTGATCCTGCTCGGGCTGCTCGTCGCCCGGCTCAGGCGGGGTCCGGCCGGGCGCATGCTGCTGGCCATCCGCTCCAACGAGCGCGCGGCCGGCTCGGTCGGGATCAACGTCGCCCAGGGCAAGCTGATGGCGTTCGGGCTGGCCGCGTTCATCGCCGGCTTCGGCGGCGCGCTGACCGGCTACATGCAGGGCGAGCTGACGTCCGACGGCTTCGCCGCGTTCACCTCGATCAGCCTGCTGGCCATCGTGTTCGTGGCCGGCGTCGGACGCATCGCGGGGGCGGTCGTCGCGGGCTTCATGTTCTCGGCCGCCGGGCTCTTCGTGACGTTCCTCAACATCCATCTCAACGTCGGCAAGTACCAGGCGATCGTGGCCGGCATCGCGCTCGTGCTGACCGCCGTCCAGAACCCGGACGGCCTGACCAGCACCTCCACCGGCAAAGGCCCGGCGGTGACGCTGGCCAAGCTGCGCGACCGCGCCGTCGGGGCGTACCATAAGCGGCTGCGGGCGCACGGCGCGGGCGGCGCCGGGACGACCGTGGAGGGAGACGAGAGCGACGTCCACCACCCGGTTGCCTGAGACCTGCCGATGTCACACCGGAGGCAGCTGCACGCTGACCACGGCGGAACGGCCGCCGTGCACCACGGCCAGCGCGTCCTTCAGCACCTGGGGAAGCTCGCCGGGGCCGGACACCGTGACCCCGTACGCGCCCGCCGCCCGTGCCACGCCGGGCAGATCTACCTCGGGCTCGAAGCTGACGTTGAAATCACCGGTCGCCGCCGCGGCGCCATCCGGATGGACCTGGAGGGTGGAGAACTTGGGCGCCGCCCAGCCGCGGTTATCGTAGACGACGGTCAGCGCGGGTGTCCCGTACCGCCGGGCCACCCACTGCGCGGAGGACGGCACGCCGAACAGGAAGCAACCGTCGCCGACCAGGCAGACCACGGTCCGGTCCGGTGCTGCGAGCTTGGCGCCCACGGCTGCGCCGCCCGCCCAGCCCAGCGCGGCGCCGCCATGGTGGAGAACGGACCCGGGCCGGTTCGGCCGCAGGTGCTCGGCCACCACCCGGCTGTTCGTCACGACTTCGGTCAGGACCAGGGCGTCCTCGTCGGCCAGCAGGTGCCGCACGCAGGCGGTGAGGTATTCCGCGGTCATGGTCCCGTCGCTGCGGGGTTGCTCGCGCCCGGCCCGTTCGGCCAATTCCTGATCGTGGGCACGGGCCGCCGCCTCCCGCCGAGTCGCGACCACGTCCGGGTCGGCGAGCTGGTTGTCCCGAACGAACCGGGCGACCTGCTCTACCGCCACCCGGGCGCTGGCCGTGGCGAAGCGCCGCGCCGGCACATGCCACATGTTCATCTGGGCCTTCAACGGGTCCACGTCGACGCAGTAGATGGCGGCCCCCGCGGACGGCCGGTTCACCGCGGTTATCCACGGCACGTCGCTGTCGATGGCCAGGATCACGTCGGCCTGCGCCAGCACCGGGTTCTGCGCCACGGTGTGGTACTGAAAGCCGGCGTGGAGCTCATGGTCGGCCGGGAAGTTCACGTGGTAGGCCATCGACTCGAGCACGGGAATGGCCAGCAGCTCGCACAGCTCGACGAGCTGTGGCACCGCGGCCGGATCCCGGCCCAGGTAGGACGTGACCACCAGCGGACGCTGCGCGCTGGCCAGGGCGGCCGCGATCTCGGCGGTGACCTCATCGGCGAGCGCCACCGGCGCGACCGGGCCGAAGCACGCTCGGTCAACGGCATACGGCTGCAGTGGCTCTTCCATCACCTCGCGGGGGCTGACCAGGTAGACCGGGCCGGCCGGCTCGCTGCGCGCGATCTGCAGCGCGCGGTGCACCAGTTGCTTCACGTTACGGCCGGTGCGGATCTCGTTGTCGTACTTGACGTAGTTGCGCAGGATGCCACGCTGATCGCGGACGTCCTGGATCCAGTGGATGAACTCGTTGCGCCCGCCGGGCAGTTCGCCCTCGAGGGTGAAGGGGGCCGCGCCCGCGAAGATGAGGACGGGAACGCGACCGCGCATCGCATTGCTCACCGCGCCGCTGAGGTTCTGCGTGCCCACGTCGACATGGACGATCACGGCTTGCGGCTCGCCGGTCACCATCGCGTAGGCGTGCGCCGCCGACAGCGCCACGGTCTCGTGCGGGCAGACGATCAGGTGCGGGAGATCGTCCTCGCGGCCTTGCACCTTGGCCCGGGCCAGCGCCTCGATCAGGCCAGGGTGGTCGCTGCCGAGGTTGGCGAAGATATACCTGACTCCGGCCTCAGCCAGAGCCTCGAGAAAGGCCGTGCTGGTCGTATACGAGCCAGCGGCCACGTATCAGTACCGTCCGGCGGCTTGCATCGACATGGCGTGCTCGACCAGGGTGACCAGGGTCGCCTTGGTCGATTCCCGGTTCCGCGCGTCGCACGGTATCACCGGCACGTCGGGCGAGATGGCCAGTGCCTCGCTGACGTCCCGCGACCGGTGCGGGAACTGGCCGTGGAAGCCGTTGATGCCGATCACGAACGGCAGCCCGGATGCCTCGAAGTAGTCGACCGCGGGGAACGAGTCGGCCAGGCGGCGGGTGTCGACCAGGACGACCGCCCCGATCGCGCCCTGGATCAGGTCGTCCCACATGAACCAGAACCGGTGCTGTCCCGGCGTCCCGAACATGTACAGGACGAGATCCTTATCGAGCGTGATCCGGCCGAAGTCCATCGCCACCGTGGTCGTTGACTTATCCGGCACGTGCGACAGGTCATCGACATCCGTGCTGGCCACGGTCATGACGGCTTCTGTGGTCAGGGGCGTGATCTCCGACACCGAGCCCACGAATGTCGTCTTGCCCACGCCGAATCCACCAGCCACCACGATCTTGACCGACGTCATGGCGGGCGCGTCGGTCCTGGGCTGGGCGACGCTAGATCTTACGGAGTCCACTAAGCACCCTTTCGAGCAAGTTGAGGTCCGGACGGCCCTCAGAATCATCGCGCTGATGGATGCGGACAAGCCCGTCCGCACTCATGTCGGCGATGAGAATCCTGGCTACGCCTAGCGGTAGCCGGAGCACCGCTGAAACCTCGGCCACCGACCGCCAGTCCCGGCAGAACTGGAGGATCGCCTGGCATTCTGGTGCCAGCACTGATAGATCACGAGGCTCGAGCACGGTCGCCGTGACCAGTGCTTCAATGGCGAGCTGGTACCTCGGCTGGGTCCGGCCTCCGGTGACCGTATACGGCCGGACAAGCCTCGTCGCACCATCTTCCTCAGTAGCGAAGCCGAAACCAGAACGTCCTGGTCCCGGCCCGTCATCCCATAGACCGGCCCGTCCCTGCCAGGAACCGGGCAAGCCTACGAACGGTGACTGGTTGTCACCTCGCCCTTGGCCCGCCACACATACCTCCGGTCACCGTCGTCCATCACCCGGGATGGCTGCTTGCATGACGCTGCGGGTGGCGGGGGTAAGGACCCGCCCGGCCCGCTCGACGAGCAGGGTCATCTCGTAGGCCACCAGCCCGAGATCACAGGTGGACGCGGCGAGGACGGCGAGGCTCGAGCCGTTGCTGATCGCCATGATCACCAGCACACCCCGCTGCATCTCCACGACAGTCTGCACCACCGCGCCGCCCTCGAACACCCGCGACGCGCCCTGGGTCAGGCTCGTCAGTCCCGAGGTAACCGCGGCCAGCTGATCGGCACGCTCCTGCGGGAAACCGGCGCTGAACGCCAGCGGGAGGCCGTCCGAGGACACCACCACCGCGTGAGCCACATCGGGCACTCGCTCCACGAAGTTGGTGATCAGCCAGTTAAGGTCCTGCGCGGGGCGCCCTGGCGTGCTCATCCGCACTCCTCTCGTCGCCCGTCCATACAGGTTCCTCCTCGTCTTGCTGTGCCTACGCGTTGAGCTTTCATCGGTCCCCCTACGGCTCCTCGATCTGGGGTGCGGCGGCGCGACCCTCGCGCGCGCCTCGCTGGAAGCTGGACATGCGGGAGCGCACCGCGTCCGCCGACCTGGCGGGCGCTTCGGCCACCGCATCCTGGCTTCCTGAACCACCGCTGCCGACGGAGCCTGGCACGAGGTTAGCCCTCGGTACCCGTCTCGGCAGCCCGGCCTGAGTAGTTGCTCCTGCCGCGGGCGATGCCACCACCTGAGCCGCACGCCAGCCCTCGTCACCAGGCGACGTCCACGACTCCTCGGCGGCTGGCTGCTGGGCAGCCGAGCCGGCCAGGGCTCGCCGCGGGCCGGTCATGGTCTTCCCGCTACGCCGGAACCAGTCGGATTCCAGCGAGTCGTAGATCGGCAGCCGCTGCTCCAGGCCGGCCGGCGGGACCGTCACCTGGCTGTCGGCCGCGTCGCCGCGCCCAGGGCCGGCCGTTCCGTTCGCCGCGTCGGCCGCGCTCGGCCCGTCGCTGCCGTGGATGTTCTGGCTGCCGATGGGAGACTGCGGGCTCTGCGTAGCCTGCGGGCTCTGCGTAGCCTGCGGGCTCTGCGTAGCCTGCGGGCTCTGCGTAGCCTGCGCCTCTTGCTGCAGCTCTGCGGGGCCGAAGGAGTTGACGGGGCTGACGGAGCCTTGGCCGCCGCGGCGGCCGCGCCGAAGGCGGGCAGCCTGCTCGGGCCGCCGGGCGCCTGGGTCTGGTCAGGGTCGTCCTTCGGTGCTCCGGCAGCCTTTCCGTTGGCGGGCGCGGCCGCCTTGCCGTTGCCATTGCGGACCGGTAGCGCCTGGGTCGGCCCGTCCTCGCGATCCGGCGTAGCCTGGCCGTTGCCCAGGTCCCAGCCGTTGCCGGCCGGCTCCCAGTTGTTGCCCGCCGGAGTGCCCTCGGTGGCCGGCTGGCCCGGCTGCCCGGGAACAGCGGTCCCAGGACCAGCCGCGCCGCCAGGGCCGGCCGCGCCGCCAGGGCCCGGCGCACCGCCAGGGCCCGGCGCACCGCCAGTACCGGCCGCACCGCCGAGATCCGCCGGAGAACCCGGCGCACCGGCGTTCGCCGCGGGAGTGAAGGACGCCGGCGCGGGGGCGGCTGGTGCCGACGACGCGGTGGGCGAGAACCTCGGGATTCTCGCGGCCGCCGTGGCCTGGGAGGCCGCCGAAGGCCCTCGGGCTGGCGCCATCGCGGTGGGCGCGGACAGCGACGGGGTGGCCCCGTAGTCGTCCGCCTCGAACCGGCGGAGCCGGCCGAGCGGCGGGGCGACCTCGGGCGCAGCCACCGTGTCCGGCAGCCAGATCAGCGCGGTCAGGCCGCCGGCCTGAGCGTGCCGCAGCCGGACCCGGACGCCGTGCCTGGCGGCCAGGCGGCCGACCACGAACAGGCCCATCCGCCGGGACACGGCCACGTCGACCACCGGCGGGTTGTCCAGCCGCCAGTTGGCGTGCGACATCTCCTGGTCCGAGATGCCCACGCCGTTGTCGGTGAGGTCGAGCAGCACGCCGCCACTGGACAGCGGCTGGCCGGACACGTACACCTGGGTGTCTTCGGGGGAGAACGTGGTCGCGTTCTCCGCGATCTCCGCGACCAGGTGCACCACGTCGTTGACGGCCTGGCCGACGACCACGATCCCGGGCTGGACGTTGAGCACGACCCGCTCGTACTGCTCGATCTCGGAGATCGAGGCGCGCAGCACGTCGACGAGCGGCACCGGCTGGCTCCACCGCCTGGTGACCTCGTGGCCCGCCAGGACCAGCAGGTTCTCGGAGTTGCGGCGCATGCGGGTGGCCAGGTGGTCAAGCCGGAACAGGCTGGAAAGACGGCCGGGGTCCTGCTCGCTCTGCTCCAGCGAGTCGATCAGCGACAGCTGCCGCTCGATCAGCGACTGGCTGCGCCGGGACAGGTTGATGAACATGGCGTTCAGGTTGCCGCGCAGTATGGCCTCGTCGGCGGCCAGCCGGACCGCCTCGCGGTGGACCTGGTTGAAGGCCCGGGCGACCTCACCGATCTCGTCGGTGGAGGTGACCCCGATGGGCTCAATCTCGACGCCTTCGTCGGCGCCCTCGCTCTGGCTCAGCCTGCGCACCATCTCGGGCAGCCGGTTGCCGGCCACGTCGAGCGCATCGGCGCGGAGCTTGCGCAGCGGGCGGATCAGCGAGCGGGCCACGATCGTCGAGACCAGCGCGACGAGGAGCAGCAGCAGCATCGTCACCAGGCTGGTGACCAGCAGGCCCGTGCTGGCATTGTTCCTGGACGTATTTGCTAGCGTGGAGATGTTGCCGGTCAGTTCGTCGGCGACTTGCCGCACCTTGCCGACGGTGAACGACATGTCGTTGTTCACGTTTGCCGCGGCCAGGGTGCGCGCATTCGCCGGGGTGAGCGGGTGCGCCGAGGAGGCGCCGGGAAGCAACCCCAACGCGAGTGATTCCTGCTGGGCGGCTTTATCGACCGGCGGCCCGGTCACCGTGTTGGTGTAGTTCAGCTGCTCGGCGAGATCTACGGATGCGTTGAAGTTGGCCAGATCCGCCTTTTCCTGCTGCTGTGCCTGCTGGAGGCTGACCAGGTTGTTGGGCGACAGCGTTGGCTGCGGGAAACTGACCGCCCTCAGCAGGAGGGCCCGCTGAACCGACTTGGAGTCTTGGACCTGGAGCAGTGCGCCTAGGGCGGTGACGTCGCGCCGGAAATCGATATTGGTGGTCTCGTTCCCGACGATGCTGGTAAATACGTTCGCGGGCTGGATGACGTTCACGGTGTACACCTGCATGATCGCCGTCATGGGAAATAGCGGGTCCGCCACCGCCTTGCGGACGTACGGAAGGGTTTCCGCGCTCACTTGTACCGCGTTCACCGCCTGCACCGCGGCGAGCTGATAGCCGTCTCCCACCGTGATGCCATCCGCCAAGGCGGCGACCTCGGCGGCGGCGCCATCGGTGACACGCCGCGCGGTCCTCAGCCTGGCGGAAAAGCCACCCCTATTCGCCGTGGAGGCGACTGAATAGTCGCGTTCATCTTCCACTGCCTGGATGTACTTGACCACCGCGCTGTTGAGCTGGGCGAGGTGCTGAACACGGCCAGCCGTCTGCCAGTTGCTGACGTCCCTATTGATGGTCAGCGCACCGAGCACCACCGCGGTCAGCAACGGCACCGCGATCAAGGCGGCCAGCCGCCACCGGACGCGCCAGTTCTCCAGGGCGAACCGCGACCGGGGGAAGCCGGGCCGTCTCGGATGCGGATGGGTGGCCTCGACCATGTTTGCCGCGGGCGGGGGGCCCTCCTGGGGCTGGGCGACGACCACGGGCGTCTGGCCGCCGGAAGCGGCCGGGCCGATGACGGGCTGCGGTCCCATGCTCGCCGCGTCCCGTCGGCCGACGGCATCTGAGCCGTTACTCGCGGCGGTTCCGCCCGCAAGAGGCACCGAGCCCTCCCCGTCGGCTGGCCCTCCGCTGACGGCCCCGGCCGCGCCAGCTGGGTCGCCGGGATTCGTCACCGATCGTCTACGCACTACGTTCGCACCTCGCATCGGCAAGCCTGAGCCAGCGCACATGCCCGGCTGAAGCGGCGAAAGCCGCCGTCCATACGCACCCTCATTCCCTTCGCAACGATCGCCGCTGCTCGGGTCAACAAGGCGGCCGAGCCACACTCTCGCATTACAAAACGGGTAAGGACATATAATCATCTTCTGGGTGGCCGCCACTGGGCATTCGCCAGTAAACCGGCGAGATCTTCGCCGCGAAGGTTAACCGCGCCGTCTAACCTGACCGGGATCGGCCGAACCGGGTTTGCACTTAGTGATCGTATAGGAACTCTCCGTATTGCCTCCAGCCGGGCTCGCCGCCCCGGTGACCAACGTCGGCGGCCCGGCCGTCGGTCCGGTATATGGGACATACGGTTGCCGGCCGTCTGCCGCCGACCCAGGCTACCGGCCCTCCGGGAGCGGCGCGGGCACAAGCGGCAAGCGCCAGCTAATCAGCCCGTTATGACGATAATTACATGAAGACTATTACCTCATTAGGATCACGCTGAATAGCATGCTCGTTACTGGAAGGACTAGGCTTCGAATCCGCAAGTACCCGAAATCGCGTGGCGGGGGCGTTGGCGCGGACGTCTTGGGTTGCGACACGCCGACGAATGATGCGTGATTTGCGGTTGGCGAGGGTGGTTTTCCCCTCTCCAGCACCAGGCGCAGCTGGAAGCCACCGCCGCACTGACAGCCAGCGGGCCATCGCCTACAGGTCGTGTGCCCAGTCGCGTTGGAGGCCTGCGACCCGTCGTCGCTGTCCGCGTGCAGGCCCGGGCGGTAGGGCTCGATGCGCTCGAGCGAGGGGCGGGGCTGCAGGGCTGCGCGGCGGCCGACCGCGGTCAGCCCTCATCGTGACTGGCCTGGTGCGCGTCGGCGGCGGTGACTGCCGGGCCGGCAGTGGCCTGGGGCAGGTGCGGGCCCGGCGCGGCTGGCTGCTGGGTGCGGGCGGACCGGCCGAGGAACAGTTCGCCGAAGTCGGGCCGGGCGAGCAGGGCCGCGGGTGCGTCGTTCAGTTCCATCCGGCCGGCGACCAGGACGTAGCACCAGTCGGCGATCTGCATGGCCTGGTGGGCGCGCTGCTCGACGAGCAGGATGGTCACGCCGGCGCGGGCAAGTGAGGTGACGTGGTCATCGAGCATGCTGCGGGCCAGGGCCGGGGACAGGCCCGCGGTGGGTTCGTCGAGGATGACGAGCTTCGGCGAGCTGATCAGGCAGCGGGCGATGCCGAGGAGTTTCCGTTCGCCGCCGCTGAGGAGCTTGCCACGGCGTTTGAGCAGCGGCCGGAGGGTGGGGAAGGTCTGCAGCACCTGGTCGATCCGTGCGCCGACCTGGGCTTTCGGCAGGAGGTAGCCGCCCATTTCGAGGTTTTCCCTGACGGTGAGGGTCGGGAAGATGTCGTTCTGCTGCGGGAGGTAGCCCAGGCCGTCCCTGGTCAGGGCGTTGCCGCTGGCCGCGGTGACGTCATGTCCGTCGAGGAGGACCTGCCCGGCCTGGGGTCTCAGCCGTCCGGTGAGGCACTTGAGCAGTGTCGATTTGCCGCCCCCGTTGGGGCCGATCACGGTCACTACCTCACCTTCGGTGACGGTCAGCGAGATGTCGTTGATGATCGGCGCGGCGTCGTAGCCGGCGGTCAGGCCCCGGACAGTCAGGTACCCGGTGTCCGGGCGGCGGCTATCCGTTGAGGTAGGCATCGAGCACCCTCTGGTCGGATCGGATCTGGTCCATGGTTCCCTCGACGAGGACCTCGCCTTCGGCCATCACGATGATCGGGTCGCACAGCCGCTCGACGACCGACATCTCGTGCTCGACCATCAGCATGGTCAGCCCGTCTTGCCGCAGCTGGAGCAGGTGGTCCTCGATCCGCGCGCCGAGGGCGGGGTTGACCCCGGCCATCGGCTCGTCGAGCAGGAGGACCTCCGGCTCGGTCATGAGGGCGCGCATGATCTCGAGCAGCCGCCGCTGGCCGCCGCTGAGGGTTCCGGCGAGTTCGTTCGCCATCCGGGCCATGTCGAAGCGGGCGATGAGGTCAGCGGCGCGTGCGATCAGGCTTTCCTGCTCGGCGCGCCAGTAGCGGCGGCCGAGCAGCGCGCCGCGCAGCGTATCTCCGCGCTGCCCGTGCTGGGCGGTGAGCAGGTTCTCCACCACGGTCATCCCGGGGAAGTCGCTGGACTGCTGGAAGGTCCTGGCCAGCCCGCGCCGCGCGATCTTGTAGCTGGGCCGGCCGGCGACGTTGGTCCCGTTGAGCAGCACCGAACCCTGGCTCGGTTTGATCGCGCCCGCGATCATGCCCAGCGCGGTCGATTTGCCAGCGCCGTTCGGCCCGATAAGGCCGGTGATGCGGCCCCGCGGCACGTCGAAGGACACCCCGGCTACGGCGTGGACGCCGCCGTAGCTCTTGGCCAGATCATCGACCCGCAGCAGCGCTGCCTGCGCGGTCGGTGCCGGCCGCTGCCGCTGCACGGAGGTCATCGGGTCTCGACCGTTTTCTCGTAGTCGATGGGTCGCGGCAGTCCGGTCCGGGCCTGTTGCAGGCCGGGCAGCGGGATGATCCGTCTGCGCTCGGGCAGCAAGCCGCGCGGCCGGAACCACAAGAAGCCCAGAGTCAGGAGCCCGACGGCGATCCACTGCAGCGCGTCGATGAGCCCGGGGGGGCCGAACTGGGGCAGGAAGCGGCTGCCTTCCAGGAACGCGACGGGTACCAGCAGCGCACCGAGCGCGGCGCCGGCGTTGTTGCCCGTGCCGCCGACGATCAGCGCGGTGAAGAGGACGAAGGTCTCCTGGTAGAGCCAGGCGCCGGGGGACCAGGCGCTGATGAACTCCACCAGCACGGCCCCGCTGATCCCGGCGATCACGCCGCCGACGATGAACGAGGTCATGCGCAGGCCGGTCACGTTCTTGCCCAGCGCCGCGGCGCCCTGCTCGTGGTCGCGTACCGCACGAAGCGACCGGCCGAGCGGGGCGCTGGTGATCCGCCACACGAACGCGTAGACGATCAGGCAGATGACAGCGGTCAGCCCGACGTAGAACCACCGGTAGCCGACCAGCGAGAGGTTCAGGGCCGTGCTCATCGGCTGGGGGATGATCGACAGCCCGGCCGGGCCGTTGAACAGGCCCACGTCGTCGGCGACCACGGCGGTGGCGATCAGGGAGATGACCAGGAAGACCATCGCCTGGTAGTCGCTTCGCAGCCGGCGCAGCGCGATCACGCCGATGACCGCCGACAGCAGGCCGCCCGCGATCCCGCCGGCGATGACCGGGAGCGGGAACGGCAGGTTCGCGCCGCCGATGTATTGCTGGAAACTGCCGGCGGTCTGCGGCCCCAGGGTCAGCACGGCGGCGGTGTACGCGCCGGCCGCCTGGTAGATGATGAAGGAGAAGTTCAGGATCCCGGTGTAGCCGTACTGCAGGTTCAGCCCCCAGCAGGCCATCACGTCGACCCCGAGGTAGACCAGCACGGTGGAGATGTAGAACGACCACGCGAGGCTCATGCGGCGACCTCCTTCTGGCTGGCGACTTCGGCGAAGATTCCCTGCGGGCGGATCAGGAGCACCACGATGAGCACCAGGAAGGCCACGACATCTTTGTATGTGGGGCTGAAGTAGGTGGCGGCCAGCTCGGTGGCCAGCCCGATGACCAGCGCGCCGAGCATCGCCCCGTACGGCTGGCCGACCCCGCCGAGCACCGCGGCGGCGATGACCGGGACCAGGAACGCCGAGCCGGTCGTGAAGTCGAAGCTGCCCAGCTCGGTCACCAGCGCGACCCCGGCCAGCCCGCACAGCAGTCCGGACAGCAGCCAGGCACTCTCGATGACCCGGCGTGTCGGCACGCCGCAGTTGCGGGCCAGCTCGGGGTCGCTGGCCGTGGCGCGCATGGCCTTGCCCAGCCGGGTGTACCTGAGCAGGCCGTGCAACGCGGTCAGGGCGACGGCCGCGATCGCGATCAGGGTGAGCTGAGTGGTGGTGAACACCATGCCCAGCACGCGCACCGTGGCGCCGGCCGGAATGCGCGCGGTGTAAAAGTCCGGTCCCCAGATCGCCTGCAGGCAGTTCTGCAGGATCAGGGCCACCGCGATCGTGACGATGATCATCGTGAACAGCCGGGCCCCGCGGCGGATGAACGGCGTATACACGAACCGGTTCAGCAAGACGGAGAACACCGCGCCGAACAGGCCGCCGATCACCATACCCCACCACGGGTTGAGCCCGGCCGAGCCGCTCGCGTAGGCCACGAACGCCGATGCGGTCATGACATCGCCGTAGGCCAGGTTGAGGATGTTGGTCACCCCG
Source organism: uncultured Actinomycetes bacterium (assembly GCA_963841585.1). Classification (GTDB taxonomy): domain Bacteria; phylum Actinomycetota; class Actinomycetes; order Streptosporangiales; family Streptosporangiaceae; genus Palsa-504. The sequence continues at coordinate 211,201 of CAWJDK010000009.1, read as the reverse complement.
AACTGGACCGTGAACCCGACCGCCGCCAGCGCCATCACCGCAGCGGTGACGATTCCGAACCCGATAGCGTGCAGGAACATGCTCTGGCTCCCTTCCGGGCGTCAGGCCCCCTGCCGCCGGCGGCCTGGCGCCCGGGCCCCATGCGGCAGGGGCCCGGGCGCGGCTGCTTACTTGATGAAAGGTGCGAGGGTGGCGGCCGAGATCTGGTCCACCAGATTGAGGTTCCCGTTCGGCTGGTAGGCCGCGAGCTCGAAGCCACCGGTCGAGTTGTGGTACTGGTTCCAGACGATGGCGCCTGTGGCGCCGACGTAATCGATCGTCTTGCCGGCCTTGAGCTCGGCGACGCCTTCCGCGTACGAGTGCACCGGCACGGCCCCCGAGGAGGCCGTGGTGACCGCCGGGATGAACTTATTCCATACGGCCGGGCTGGTGCTCTTCGCCGCGTTCGCGGCCAGCGCCATGACGATGACCCCGTCGTAGTCCACCATCGAGTACGGGTCGTCGGTCCACTGCGACGCCGGCTTGGTTACCCCGGCTGTGGTCATCAGGGCCTTGCTGTACGCCTGCCACCCGCCCCCCGACGCAGGGGCGTAGGGCTCCGCGCCCGCGTAGTACTTGCTCAGCGCCGGCTTGCCGATCGCCCCGGCCACCGCCGTCAGCCACTGCGGCTCGATCGTCGCGTCGCTGCCGATGACCGGGATCATGTGGCCGCTTGTCAGCTGCTGCAGCTCGGCCAGGTACGTCGCGTTGGCCTGCGGCGAGGCTTCGGTGAAGATAACTTGCGGGTGGGTCGCGATGAGCTGCTCGACCTCCGGCTGATACGAGCTCTGGCCCAGGGTGATCTTCTGGTTGAGGACAATCTGCCCGCCCACTGCGCGGTAACTCCGCACCAGCGTAGGCACGCTGCCCTGCGAGCTGATGTCGTTGCCGAACACCGCCGCGGCCCGGAGGTAGCCCTTCTGCTTGGCATACAGCGCCATCGCGACGCCCTGCACGTCGTCTGCGGGGGTCATGCGCCAGAAATACTCCAGCTTGGTGTGGTCGAACGACGCCTCGCCGGTGTCGGCGAACATCGGGATCTTGGCCGCGTTGATCAGCGGGGCGGTCGAGTCCGCCTCATCCGAGCTCGGGCCCAGCACGCCGAACAGGTGCGGCGTGGTCGCCAGCATCTTCGCCGCGCCGGTAACCGCATCGGCCGGGTCGCCGCGCGTGTCCACGCTCGAGCAGGCCACCTTGTTGCCCAGCACGCCGCCTGCCGCGTTGACCGCGGTCACCGCGGTCAGGCAGCCCGCCATCATCTCTGGTCCGAACGACCCATCCGGGCCAGTGAACGGGTTGAACGCCGCGACCGTGAGCGTAGTGTTCTTCACGGCTCCGGACGACGCGGACGACGAGCACGCCGCCACCGCCGAAACCGACAGGACAGCAGCAGCAGCCGCGACCAGCGCGCGAGCGCGGGTCGGGCGGGATCTCCGAGAAGGCATGTGCGGATGCTCGCACTCCGTTCCTATATATGTCAAGGTTCATCCTCAAATGAGACCGGCAGTTGTATATATGAACGTACTCTGCCAGACTCGTATCCGGGCCAGCTCGCACGGCTGACAGGTACCCCACGAGGCAGACGATGAACCCCGGGGCCAGCTGGCACGTCCCGCGGGCACGCCGCGGGCCAGATTAGCCATCCGCGCAATCGCGAAAACGGAGCGTCATGAGCACCTCGGTCGTCAGGGCGGCGCGAATCCTCGACCGGCTGGCCCACAGCCAGACGCCGATGACGCTGGCCGAGATCGCCAGCGAGCTTGACATACCCAAGAGCACCGCCTACACCATCCTGCGCGACCTGGCCAGCGAATCCTTCGTGACCGTGTCCTCGCCGCCCGCCTACTCGATCGGCCTGAGGGCATTCGAGGTCGGCTCGGCGCACCTGCGGGCCTCCGGCACCGCCGGAGCCGTGGCACCCGAACTCGCCCGCCTGACCCGCGCACTGAACATCACCTCGCACTACGCGGTCCTCGACGGCACCGAAGTCCTCTACCTGTGCAAGGAGGACCCGCCCACGCTGGGGATCCAGCTCGCGAGCGCGATCGGCGCTCGCCTCCCGTCCCACCTGACCGCCGTCGGCAAGGCCTGCCTCGCCTGGCTCGAGGCCGACTGCCTGCCCGGCCACGTCGAACTGGCCACCCGCGGCGCCGACGGGAAGACGATCTCCCTGCCCGACCTCGCCGCCGAACTCGCCCAGATCCGCGTGCAAGGCTTCGCCACCGATGACGGCGCCGCCACCGGCATCCAGGGCGTCGCCGCACCCGTATTCGGCCTCATCGGGCTCAAAGGCGCCATCGGCGTGAGCCTCCTGCGCGGCTCCGCCCCCTCCCTCGACCCGGTCGCCGACGACGTCAAGACAGCCGCCGCCCGCGCAACCATCGCGCTTGGCGGGACCACGCCCAATCACCATGTCCTCCTGCCCAGCGACCACGCCGATCAAACGAGCGTGGCCCGCTGGTAGTTTCCGCCTACCGCGACGACTGCGGCCGTCACGGCGGTAAGCCCCGCACCGGCCGGCACTGGAACGCTTCCTGCCCCGGAACGCCAGCCCCGACGACCTCCGCACCCTGGCGCAGCCACCGCCAGACGAATAAATTTCCGCACCGGCAACGCCCGCACCGGCATTGGCCATCATGAACGACCATGCCGGCTGCCGGGCGTGCTCTCCCACACGACTTTCGAATACTCACCCGAATCCCAGTTCCCTGGCGATGAGCATTCGCTGCACCTCCGAGGTTCCCTCGCCGATCTCGAGCACCTTCGCATCCCGGTAAAACCGGCCGACCGGGGACTCGTTCATGAAGCCGTAACCACCGAACACCTGGGTGGCGGCCCGGGCGTTGTCCATCGCCGCGTTCGAGGCGGTCAGCTTGGCGATCGCCGACTCCTTCTTGACCGGCTGCCCGGCCACCAGCCGGGCCGCAGCGTCGTACCAGGCCAGCCGGGCCACGTGTACCCGCGCCTCCATGTCGGCGACGGTGAACTGGATCGCCTGGTGCTGGCCGATGAGGCGGCCGAACGCCTCGCGCTGCCCGGCGTACCTGACGCACTCGTCAACGCATCCCTGGGCCAGCCCGGTGGCCAGCGCCGCGATCGCCACCCGGCCCTCGGTCAGGATCCGCAGGAACTGGGCGTAGCCGCGGCCGGGTTCGCCGAGCAGGTTCTCCTCAGGCACCCGGCAGCCGGTGAAGGAGAGCTCGCGGGTATCGGAGGCGCACCAGCCGACCTTGGAGTACTCCGGACCGGAGACGAATCCCGCCGTCCCGTTCGGCACGATGATCGACGAGATCTCCTTGCGGCCATCCTCGCCGCGGCCGGTGATGGCCAGCACGGTCACCAGCGAGGTGATGGCCGTGCCCGAGTTGGTGATGAACGACTTGCTGCCGTCCACCACCCACTCCCCTGCCTCCAGCCGGGCGGTGGTGCGCATGCCGCCGGGGATGTCCGACCCGCCACCGGGTTCGGTCAGGCCGAATGCGGCCAGCCGCTCCCCCGTGCACAGCTCGGGCAGCCATCGGCCGCGCTGGTCGGCGGTGCCGAACCGGTAGATGGGCATGGCGCCGAGCGAGACCCCGGCCTCCAGTGTGATCGCGACCGAGGAGTCCACCCGGGCCAGTTCCTCCAGCGCCAGGCAAAGGGCGAAGTAGTCGCCCCCCATGCCGCCGTACTCCTCGGGGAACGGCAGCCCGAACAGGCCGAGCTTGCCCATCTTGGCCACGATGTCGTAGGGGAACTCGCCGCGCTCGTAGTAGCCGCCGATGACCGGCGCGACCACGTCGCGGGCGAACTGGGCGACGGAGGCCCGCAGGTCCTGCTGCTCCGGCGCGAGCTGGTAACTGACCATAGGGATACCTTCGCACAGCCACTGCAACCCACCGCGCGCGGCGGCAGGTGGCGCGGGCGACCGCGTGGGCGTCCGGGGAAGGACTCGCTGTCGGCCGGGTGGTCGCCGAGGTCGGGTCGGCGTTGAACGGGAAGCGCAGCAAGTTCCTGGCCCTGCTGAGGGACGAGTCGGTGACCACGATCGTCGTGGAGCATCGGGACAGGTTCGCCCGGTGCGGCGCCGAGTACGTGGAGGCGGCGCCGGGCGACCACGGACCTCGCCGCTCGGTACGAGACGATAGCGTGCGAGGACCTGAACGTGACAGGTATGCTCGCCAACCGGAAGCTAGCCCGCGCCGTGTCCGATCAGGGCTTCGGAGAGGTTCGCTGCCACCTTGGCTACAAGACCACCCGGATCGGCGGCCGACTCCTCCTGGCTGACCGCTGGTACCCGTCCTCCGAGACCTGCTCGGCGCGCGGATGGCGAAAGCCAAGCCTGACGCTCGCGGAGCGAACATTCACCTGCGAGAGGTGCGGCCTGGTCATGGAACGGGACGAGAACGCCGCGCGCAACCTGCTCGGACTCGCGGCCAGTGGGGCCGAGAGCCTAAACTCCTGCGGAGGGACCGTAAGACCCGGCCTGGCCGGGCGCGACCCGGTGAAGCAGGAACCCGGCACCGCGCCTGCGGGTCAGACCGGGACCGCCAGCGGGCAACTGCTGGCTGCGGGACAGGAGATAACTAATGCTCACTGACTCGCAACGGTTGACTACCCAAACATGAGAGCGAGAACATGGCCAGCCTGAGCTGCCCCGATTGCGGCGTCAAGGTCCAGCCGGAGGATCTGATCTGCTTCCGGTGCGGCGCGAACCTGCCGCACCACCCCGGACCCGACGATGACGTGCTGACGCCGACCATCTCGCAGCGCTTCATCGCCGCCGGATCCGAGCCCGGCGCCTTCTGCCCCAACTGCGGCACCTCCGTCGCCGACGCGGCCGACGTGGTTCTGCGCTACCTGCGGGACCCCGCTGCCGACCGGCAGGCGCCGCCGCATCTCGCCGGTCGTCATGCGGATTACCTTCCCCACCGGCAACGTGGACATCCCGGCCGGGACGTCGGTGCTGCTCGGCCGGGATCCGGCCGAGTCGCTGGTGGCCGCGGCCTTCGCCCGCTTCGACAACGTGTCGCGCCGCCACGCCACGGTCCAGGTGGACGACGCGGGGCACGCCACGATCAGGGACGAGGGCTCGACCAACGGCACCTTCGTCAACGACGACCGGGTGCTGCCCGGCGCGGAGGTCCGGCTGGTCGACGGGGACCGGGTGCGGCTGGCCGCGGACGTGACCGGCAGCGTGTCGCTGCCGCAGGGCGAGCCTGACCCTTCCGGCCTCAGCCGCAACGGCGTCCGTTAGAGTGCTGGCCCGGCCCGATTTCGTATGATCATCGTGGGGAACATCCCGCTGATCGGTTGACGATTCGGGGGCTCGGTCGTGCCGCATCTGATGCTGCCGTGGCAGTACGCGATGGCGGCCGCTTGCGGCCTGGTCATCGTGGCCGCGGTGATCAGGGGCAGGCTGGCCGCGCGTTCGGCCCGGCACGGTGAGTCCTGGGCGCTGTGGGGCGGCGTGGCCTGGGAGAGCGCACTGCTGTTCGGCCTGTACGGGCTGTGGCAGTTCGCCGGGTCGTTCACGCTGATGGGCACGTCCGGGGCGCTGCCCCGGGCCCGCTGGCTGTGGGACGCCGAGCGGGCGCTCGACCTGCCGAGCGAGACGGCCGTGCAGCGGCTCATCCTGGGCCATCCGCTGCTGGTCCAGGCGTGCAACCTGTACTACGACGTCTTGCACTTCCCGATGCTGGGCGCCTGCCTGATCTGGCTCTACGCCCGGCACCGGGCGTCCTATCCGCGGATCAGGGCCATCGTGGCGCTGTTCACCGGGGTCAGCCTGCTCATCCAGCTCATCCCGGTGGCGCCGCCGCGACTGCTGTCATCGACCGGCATGGTCGACACCGCGGTGCAGTACGGCCAGTCGGTGTACTCCTGGGGCGGCGGCGTCGACGCCGACGAGTTCTCGGCCATGCCCTCGGTGCACGTCGGGTGGGCGCTGATCGTGGCCATCGCGGTGATCACGGTCTCGCGGAGCCGCTGGCGCTGGCTGGCCGCGGCCTACCCCGTGCTCACGCTCCTCGTCGTCGTGGTGACAGCCAATCACTTCTGGCTGGACGGAATTGCGGCTGGAATCCTGGTGGCCCTGGTGCTGGTGGTGCAGCAGGCTGCGCGCGGGCTACGGTCTGGTAAATCTTCCGAGGGACCCCAGGTCAGGCCTGTGCGCGGGGAAATCTCCGTGCGATCATGACGCCATGTCGGCCACAGAGAAAACCGTTTCCCAGATCGCGCCCGGGCTGCGTCGCGACGCAATTGGCCTGCGTGAGGTGCTGTTCCAGTCGATCACCGACATGGCGCCTGGCGCTGCCATCGCGGCCTCGATCCCGGCTGGCGCCGCGCTGGCCGGGGGATCGCTGCCGCTGTCGGTCGTCTTCGCGCTAATAGCGTGCCTGCTCTGCGCCTGGTGCATCGGCCTGCTGTCCCGTGAGATGCCCGCGGCCGGGTCGCTGGCCACCTACGCGGCCCGCGGCCTGCACCCCAGCCTGGGCTTCCTGGTCGCCTGGGCCTACGTCCTGGTCGGCTGGCTGATCCCGCCGCTGGTGCTGCTGCAGCTCGGGTTCACCACGGCGTCCACGATCAACTCCGAGTGGCACGGGTACCCGGCCAACCTGTGGTGGCCGTGGTCGCTCGCAGGCGCTGTGATCATCCTCGCGGCGGGCTGGTACGGCATCCGGACATCGGCCCGGCTCGGCACCATCCTCGGGGTGTTCGAGATCGCGGTCTTCGTGGTCCTGGCCATCTTCCTGATCGTGCACGCGGGCGGCAACAACACCGCGCAGGTCTTCACCACGCACTACTCCCCCACCGGCCTGACCGGAGTGATCGGCGGGTCGGTGTTCACCCTGCTCGCGTTCGGCGGCTTCGAGGGCGCCGCGCCGCTGGCCGAGGAGGCCAGGAACCCGCGGCGCACCATCCAGCGCGCGGTGCTGCTGGCCACCCTGCTGATCGGCCTGCTGTACGTGTTCACCACCTACGCCATCGACGTGGCCTACGGACCGAAGGGCTTCACCGCCTTCGCGAGCGAGACGGGCCGGGCGTCCTGGGAGGGCATTGCGCGCGACCTCTACGGGATCTTCTGGTTCTTCGTGTTCCTGGCCATCGTCAACTCGACCATCGCCAACGCCAACGCCGGGGTGAACGTCTCGTCCAGGACGGCGTACGCGATGGGCCGGATCGGGGCGTTCCCGCGCTTCCTGGCGGTCGTCAGCCCGCGGCACCGGTCCCCGGTCTACAGCATCCTGGTGGCCTTCGTCATCACCGTCGCGGTGACGCTGGCGCTCGGCTTGAAGTACGACCCGACCGTGGCGTTCGCAATGGTGGGGACGGGCCTGGTGATCCTGATCGTGGCGATCTACATCCTGATGAACGCCGCGTGCATCGGGTTCTTCGCCCGCCGGGGCACCGGCTTCAACTGGCTGTCGCACCTGATCATCCCGCTGCTCGGCATCGCCGCGTTCGTGCCAGCCTGGCTGACGGCGGCGGGCATCAAGGTGTTCTCGTTCGTCACCCCGCTGGCCCCGCCGCTGTCCTACATGGGCCCCGGGGTGGCGGGCTTCATGGTCCTCGGCCTGATCTACATGATCTACCTGTACCGGGCGCATCCGGGCCGGGTCAGCGACGTCGGGCTGGTGCACCTGGATGCCCTCGAGGAGGACGCCCTCGAGGAAGGTGCCGCGTGAGCGACCTGGACTCGCCGGGTTTCGGGCCAGGGGCGTGAGGGACTGAAGGCGCAGATGGTGGGGGAGGTGAACCTGGGAGGGCTGAACTAGCCTCGGCTGCTCCGCTCGCTGTCCAGCGTGGCCACCTGGGCCGGCGCGTACCGGTCGCCCGCGACCGCGGCGGCGGGCACGGCGGCCTCGAGCGCGGCCAGGTCGTCCGCGCTCAGCGTCAGGTCGAGTGCCTTCAGCGCTTCGGCCAGCCGGTCCCGGCGCTTTGTGCCGATCAGCGGGATGATGTCCTCGCCGCGCGAGGCCACCCAGGCGATCGCCAGCTGGGCGGCGCTGACCCCGCCCACCTCCCCTCCCCCCTTCCCTGCCGCGATCGCCTCCAGCGCGGCGAGCAGCTCCAGGTTCCTCGTGTGGTTCTCGCCGGCGAACCGGGGGAAACGGGTGCGCGGGTCGTTCGGGGCCAGCCGGGCGGTGCTGCTGCTCAGCAGGCCGCGGGACAGGATGCCGTAGGCGGTGACGCTGATGCCGAGCTCCCGCACGACCGGCAGGATCTCCGCCTCGATGCCCCGGCTCATCAGCGAGTACTCGATCTGCAGCGCGGCGATCGGATGCACCGCGTGCGCCCGGCGGATGGTCTCCGCCCCCATCTCGGACAGGCCGATGTGCCGAACGTACCCGGCCCGGACCATCTCGGCGATGGCGCCGACGGTCTCCTCGATCGGCACGTCCGGGTCCAGCCTGGCCGGCTGGTACAGGTCGACGTAGTTGGTGCCGAGCCTGGTCAGCGTGTAGGCCAGTGAATTCTTTGCCGCGGCCGGGCTGGCGTCGTGCCCGATGAACGCGCCCGAGGGGTCGCGCTGCCCGCCGAACTTCACCTGGATGAACACGCTGTCCCGGCGGACGCCGCGGCGGAGCGCGTCGCGCAGCAGTAGCTCGTTGTGGCCCATGCCGTAGAAGTCGCCGGTGTCCAGCAGCGTGATCCCGGCGTCCAGGGCAGCGCGGATCGTGGCGATGCTCTCGGCGTCGTCGGCCTGGCCGTAGATGCCCGACATGCCCATCAGGCCGAGGCCCGCGCGGGACACCACCGGCCCGCCGCGTCCCAGTGTCGTCGTCTGCATGCGCTCGATCCTAGGCGGCCGGTCCGCCGCGCGTTGCCAGTGCGGCTGGTGATGCGGAAGCGTATCAGCCGCCCGTTCGGCATCTAGAAGATCGTGGCCGATCCGGGCTTCATGGTTGATTGCGGGAACCATAGGGCCTGTTGCGATTTCCGCGTGGCCTGGGCTCATTCCTTTACATTAGCGAGTTCCAGGTGCCTCGGCAGGCTGCTGTGGCCCGGGTCTGGCCTGGTGGAGGCCGGTTCGAGGGGCTGTGGATAGTTTCCGGGCGTGCTGGCGCCGGCTGTGGGGAAAGTTTCCGCGCCCGGGCCCGGGTTAGGGCAGGCGGGACAGCAGCAGCAGGTTGTGGCACAGCCCGGCGAGCAGGAACTCGCCGGTGGCCAGGGTCAGGCCGCGCATGGAGAACCGGCGCAGCCCGATGAGGTCCTCGATGCTGGCGTGCACGCCCTCGATGTCGGGGGCGCGGCGCTTGTAGGCGGCGCGGCCCTGGGGAGTGCGCAGCCGGTGGTCCATCTTCTCGGTCGCGGTGGCGTCTTCGGGCGGCGGCCCGGCCGCGGGATTGTCCCGGGCGGCCTTGCCCATGCTGGCGCGGTTGCCGGTGGCGATAAGCCGGTCCACGCTGCCGCCGGCGGTGAGGTTGGCCTCGGAGCAGTACCCGGCGTCTTCCACCAGCACGCCGATCCCCCCGGTCATCCGCGCGTGGCAGGCGGTGACGTCGTGGCCGGGATCGGCGGCATCTTCCGCGGTGCACATCCGGGCGTGGCAGCCGGCTACGGGGTGCCCGGGATCGGCGTGCGCGGCGGCGACGACCTGCGCGCCTTTGACCGCGACCTGTTCCAGGCGGGCGGCGTGCACGGTGTCGGCGGCGCAGGAGGAGGCGAACCCGCCCAGCATCAGCCGGTCATCGGCGGCGGCGTCCTGGCAGTTGTACCCCTGCTTCAGCCCGCCGCCGCGGACCGGCATCAGCGCCGAATCCGGGTCGGTGACGTTGCGCACCGGCCTGGGCTTGTCCTTCTTCTTCCCCGTCCCGTCCGGCTCACCGCCCCCGGCCTGGTCCTCCTCTTCCTCCTGCCGCGCGGCGGCGGCTGCGGCCTCGGCGCGGGCCAGCCGTTCCCGCTGCCGGGCCACCCGGCGGGACGCCTCGGCCGGCACCGGCTTCTTGCCCGCCCGGCCCCCCGCGGCCCGCTTGCGGTCCCACTCATCGACCAGCGCCTGCTGCCGGGCCACCTCGGCCTCCAGGGCGATCCGCGCCGCCTCCACCGCCACGGCCGCCGGCGGCCTGGTCACCGGCTTACCGGCGGCCTGCGCGTCCAGCCACGCCTGGCCGGCCGCCCGCCGCGCCGCCTCGGCGGCCTCCCGCTGCGCGGCGAAGTCCGCCAGGCACGCCCGCACCCGGGCCAGCCGCGACCGCCGATCGGCCCACCCCGGCGGCAGCGCCTGCCCGCCGAACAGGTCCTCGCCGGTCTCCGCCGCGTCCGGCTCATCGGCGGCCGCGGCCCCGGCCATGACCGCCGCGGCCAGCTTGCGCAGCCCGGCCTCGGTCCGGTTCGCCTCCTTCGACGCATTCGCCCCGATCTTGACCCCGTCCGCCGCCACCACGCTCAGCCGGCCCAGCCCGGCCGTCGCGCACACCCGCAGCACCGCGTAAAACACGTCCTCCATCGGCCCGCCCTCCCCGCAGGCCCGCTGCCGGAACCGGGAGATCGTCGTATGATCGGGCACCAGCCCGGCGCACGCCAGCCGGAAGGTGGCATCCACCCGGCACCGCGCCTCGACCGCCCGGGTCGACAGCACCCCGGACAAATACGCGTACGCCAGCAAGGTCAGCAGCATCACCGGGTGATACGCCCGCCGGCCCCGGGCGCTCTTCCGCGTCCCGCCCGCCAGCCGCGCCGCCAGCTCCGGGGTGCCCAGCTGCTCAACCGTGTCGATGACCAGCCAGACAACATGGTCCTTCGGCACCCAGTCACGCATATTCAGGGGCAGAAAGGCCGGCTCATCCCGGTCCACCGGAAGGTACCTGTGCGCCATAAACCCTGTTCTAGCAGGCCAAACACCAAAATCTATTTTGCAACACGCCCCATAGACCCCTCGATCAACCGCATAGTCCCGATCAACCATGTAAATCGGGGATCGCTGAGCCGGGCACTAGGGTCGAGGGCGTGACGGACATCGTTCTGGCCTCGGGCTCGCCGGCCAGGCTCGCGGTGCTGCGCGCCGCCGGACTCGAGCCGCGGGTCATGGTCAGCGGCGTGGACGAGACCGCGTTCTCGGCGGCTACGCCCGCCGAGCTGGCCGGACGGCTGGCCCAGGCGAAGGCCGCCGCGGTCGCGGCCGGCCTTCCCGGCGGGCTGGTAATCGGCTGCGACTCGCTGCTCGACCTGGACGGGCGGGCGCTGGGCAAGCCGGCCTCGGCCGCCGAGGCGGCGGTCCGCTGGCGGGAGATGTCCGGCCGGACCGGGACCCTGGTCACCGGGCACTGCGTGATCAACGCGGTCACCGGCGAGCGGGCCGCGGGAGTGGCCGCGACCGCGGTGCGGTTCGGCACGCCGTCCGAGCGGGAGATCGCCGCCTACGTGGCCTCCGGCGAGCCGCTCGCGGTGGCCGGGGCGTTCACGCTGGACGGCCGGGGCGGCTGGTTCGTGGACGGGATCGACGGCGATCACGGCAACGTGCTGGGCATTTCGCTGCCGCTGCTGCGACGGCTGCTGGCCGATCTGGGGTTCGGCGTGACCGAGCTGTGGGCATGACGGCCGCACTACCCTGTAAGGGACCGACTTACAACGGACCGGACGGATGCATGGAACCCGAACCCACCGTGCTGGACAGCCTGCGCAAGGCGGTCGAGGCGATGCCCGACGACGTGCCGCTCCGCTTGCACCTGGCGACGATGCTGCTGCGGGCCGGCCAGCGGGACGAGGCGGTCAGGCAGCTCGGCGCCGTGCTGCAGCGGGACCCGGGCAACGCGGAGGCGCTCGGCCTGCTGCGGGCCCCTGAGCCCGAACGGGCTGGGTCGTCCGCCCCGCCGCCGCCTCCCGGGGAAGCCGAGGCGGGCGCCGCTTCCGGCGCGGACGCTGGCCCGGCCAGGGCGTCGCACTACGACTGGTCGCAGGCCGAGGACGAACTGCGCGACGTGCTGCCGGCGATGTTCGTCGGCGACGGGGAGACCACGGACTCTCCCTCGGCGGGCATCGACGAGGCGGACGCGTACGACGCCGAGCACGCGGGCCTCACGCTCGCCGACGTGGCCGGCATGACCGAGGTGAAGCAGCGCCTCGAAGCGGCCTTCCTGGCCCCGATGCGCCACCCGGACCTGCGTCGGCTCTACGGCAAGTCGCTGCGCGGCGGGCTGCTGCTCTACGGGCCGCCCGGCTGCGGCAAGACGTTCATCGCCCGCGCGGTGGCGGGCGAGCTCGGCGCCAGGTTCATCGCGGTGTCGTTCGCCGACATCATCGACATGTTCGTCGGGCAGAGCGAGCGGAACATCCACGAGCTGTTCGAAATCGCCCGGCGGAACGCGCCGTGCGTGCTGTTCCTCGACGAGGTGGACGCGATCGGGCAGAAGCGCTCCCAGCTGCGGAACACCCCAATGCGCAGCGCGGTCAACCAGCTGCTCCTTGAGCTCGACGACATCTCCGGTAACAACGAGGGCGTGTTCCTGCTGGCCGCCACCAACCATCCGTGGGACGTAGACAGCGCGCTGCGCCGTCCCGGCCGGTTCGACCGGACCCTGCTCGTGCTCCCGCCGGACGCGGCCGCCCGCGAGGGAGTGTTCCGCTATCACCTGAAGGACCGCCCGGTCGCAGGTATCGACCTGGCCAGGCTGGCCAGCAAGACCGACGGACACTCCGGCGCGGACATCGCGCACATCTGCGAGACGGCGGCCGAACGGGCCCTGATGGATTCGGTCAGCCGCGGCGAGCCTCGGATGATCGGCACTCCGGACCTGGAGGCGGCCATCGGCGAGGTCAAGCCGTCGCTGGGGGCCTGGTTCGATACGGCCCGCAACGTGGCGCTTTTCGCGAACGAGAACGGCAGCTACGACGACCTGGCCGCCTACCTGCGCAAGCGCCGGCTGATCTGAGCTGTGATCGAGCTGCGGGAGGAGCTGGCCCGGGCTTCGGCCATGCTTGACGTCAGGCGTTTCGACGAGGCCGCGGCGCTGCTGGCCCGGCTGGTCGCGGCCGAGCCCGAGAGTGGCCGGGCCTGGTGCCTGATGGCCCGCGCGCACCTGGGCCGGGAACGCTATACCGAGGCGATCAGCGCGGCCAACCGGGCGGTGTCCCTCGACCCGTCCGACGAGTGGCCGCACCGGCTGGCCAGCAACGCCCTGGTCCATCTGGGCAACTACCCCGATGCGCTGCGGGCGGCGTACGAGGCGTGCCGCCTCGCGCCCGGTTACTGGCAGACGCACGTGTGCGTGGCGCAGGCCGCGCTGGCCGGGCAGCGCCTCGACGTCGCCGCGGAGGCCGGGTCCCGCGCCCGCGCGCTGGCCCCGAACGAGCCCGACGTGCACTTCCTCTCCGGCAAGGTGAGCCTGGCGCGCGGTGACCTGACCGCCGCCCGCGAGCACCAGGAGCTGGCCCTGGCGCTCGACCCGGCGCACAGCGGCGCGATGAACGAGCTCGGCCGGATCAGGCTCAGGCGTCACGACACGGCCGGGGCGATCCGGCACTTCATCAGCGCGGCCCGGGTGACCCCCGAGGAGCGCATCTACAGCAGGAACATCGACGTGGTGCTGCTGCGCACGGTGTCCAGGACGATCTACGTGTTCACGCTGGTCGCGCTGATCCTGATCTGGATTCCCGCGGTCACTCACGTAAACCGGCTGCCGTTCGTGATCACGCTCGGCATGGCGGCGGCGGCCACCGCGGCCTGCTTCGCCTGGCTCGTGCAGCGGCTGCCGCGCGAGGCGCGGCAGCTGGTCCGCCGGACGCTGCGCACCCTGCGGGTCGCGGCGGCGCTGGCTCTGGCGGCAGGCGGGGTGGCAGTGGCGTTCGGCTTGGTCGCGTTCACTCCCGCGTCCGACCTGGCCCAGGTCCTGCCGATCGCGGTGGTGATCACGGTGGCGGCGCGGCTAGCCGCCTTCGCCGCGCTTCGCGGGGCGGCGCGGAAGCACTGACCGCAGGCTCGTCCCGGGCAGGATCGAAGAAGGCCTCACCGGTACCCACCAGCCAGGGGCCCGGTCCGGCTCGGCGGATACGGCGTGGATGTCCCAGCCATGTCGCTGGAGCTGCATGAATGGGACATCCACATCGAATGATCTGGTACGGAAGATGTCAGAGTGACTGGAGTCTGCTTTGCGCCGCGGTAGCGCCCGGTCATGGCGGCAAGCCGCTGGCTGGGCGGCACAGCCTGGCTGACAGTTCATGAAAGACTAGGGAGAGTTCAGGCATCCGCAGTCCGGGCCTCGCATTACCAGCCTCGGCGGGTTACGATATATCTCGATCGCTGAATCGGACGGAAGGATAGGTCATGGCGGCGACCGACGGGGGCGCAGGGGTGCCGGAAGAGCAAACAGTGTCATCGGACCAGACGCCGACGGCGAACGGAACCGGCTCGGGGAGCGGGGCAGTGGAGGTCGGCGGGGGAAAGCCGGCGGCCGAACCAGGCGGGCCGGCCACTCGTGCTTCGGACCGGGAGCGGGACGTGGTGGTGCAGCGGGTCCAGGACGCGTTCGCCGAGGGACGGCTGGACGACGCCGAATTCGACGAGCGGACCAGGGCGGCGCTCACCGCCCGGACGCATGCGGACCTGGATGCCCTGCTCGCCGACCTGCCCGCGTCACCGTCAGCGCCGCCCCCGGTTCGTGCGGTCCCCGGTCCCGGCCGGTACGCGATCGCGCTGAAGAGCTCGGTCCGGCGGGCCGGGCGCTGGCGGGTGCCAGAGCGCTACACGACCGTCGTCTACAAGGGCGGCGGCTGGCTGGACCTGCGCGCGGCCGAACTCAGCGGGCCGGTCACCACGTTCCTGGCGGTGGCCTACAAGTCCCGGCTGACGATCCTGGTGCCGCCGAACGTGCGGGTCGAGATGACCGGGCTCGGCGTCAGCCAGGACCCGCATGACGAGGATCCCGGCTACCGGCTGCCCGCGGACGCCCCGGTGATCCACGTGCGCGGCCTCGCCTACAAGGGCACGGTCGAGATCGCCACCCGCCCGCCCGAGCGGCCCGCCCTCCGCCAGTAGCGTGGCCGGGCGTGGGATGATGAGCGCCGTGACGTGGAAAGCCCCAGACGTTGAGCGGCCGGAAGGGCCGCTGACCGGTCCCGAGCGCCCGATGCTGCAGGCGTTCCTGGACTGGCAGCGCGCGACGCTGCTCTACAAGTGCGCCGGCCTGACCGGGGAGGAACTCGCCCGCCGCATGGTCCCGCCGTCGAGCCTGTCCCTGCTCGGGCTGGTGCGGCACATGACCAGGGTAGAGCGGGGGTGGTTCCGCATGCGGTTCGCGGGCGAGCCGGTCGACTTCCCGTTCGGCGGTGACCCGCAGGCCCCGTTCGAGCAGGCCGACGGGAGCCGGGCCGCCGCCGACTACGCCCGGCTGACCGAGGAATTCAAGCTCGCGGACGCGGCCGTGGCCAACGCGTCGCTGGACGACACGTTCACCCACGACGGCGAGGTCATGTCGCTGCGGCTGATCTACCTGCACATGATCGAGGAGTACGCACGCCACCTGGGCCACGCCGATCTCCTCCGCGAGCAGATCGACGGCGCCACCGGCGAGTAGCGGCCAGCGTCAGTCGGCCGCAGGCCGTCCGGTGTAGACCGCGCGGGGACGCAGCGGGCCTGGGCCGCAATAGGCCTCGAGGGCGTGGGCGATCCAGCCTGCCGTCCTGGCCACCGCGAAAATCGCCTCTCCGGCCCCCCGGACCATGCCCGCCACCCGGACCAGGGTGGCGATGGCGAAGTCGATGTTCGGCTCGGGCAGGGACTTCTGCCTGACCTCAGCGAACACGGCGTCGGCCGGCCCGGGGGGTCCGGGGGGGCGGGCAGCCCCCCGGGCGCGGGGGGGTCACCGGGGGGGTCGCCCCCCCGGGGGGAAGCGGCAGGCAGCCCACCATGCCGGCGATGATGTTCCGCCCGGCCGACGCCGACGAGGACCTGGTGTTCTCGCTGGTCCAGCTGTGCGCGTCGGCGACCGGCAAGCCGCTGACCGACGACGAGCTGGGGCTGATCGCCGGGTATCCACGGCAGCTGGCCCTGCTCTTCCCCGGGCTCTTTCCCGGGCAGCTCACCCAGGCCGACTGATCCTGGTACGCTCCCTGTCCGTGCGAAGGAGCGATCCTGTGCGCGGGGGGACACGAGGCCGGATGGGGCTCGTGGCCACGATCGGCCCGGTGGCCGTCGGGGTCATGCTCGCGCTCGGCTGGAACATGGCCACCTCCCAGCCTCAGCGCGCGGCCGGGGACGAGCCCGGGGTCACCCCGCGGGTCGGCCTGACCGTCCAGCAGGCCGCCGAGCAGGCGTGGGCCCGCGCGACGCCGCGCGGGCCGGCCGGGCATCCGCCTGAGGGCGACGCGGACGGAGGGCACGGCACGCGCCCGGCCCGTTCGGGATGAAGGTCTTCATCTCCTTCGATATGGAAGGCGTGGCCGGGATCGTCGACTGGTCCCAGTGCCGCCCGCCCGGCCAGCCCTACGAGGAGGGCCGGCGGCTGCTGCTCGGCGAGGTGAACGCGGCGATCGACGGGGCGCTGGCGGCCGGCGCCACCGAGATCGTCTGCAACGACTCGCACGGGACGATGAACAACCTGAACCCGGAGCTGCTGCACGGCCAGGCGACCTACGTGTCAGGGCGGCACAAGCCGCTGTACATGATGCAGGGTCTCGAGGACGGCGCGGATGTCGTGTTCATGGTGGGCTACCACGGGTCGATCTCCGGCGAGAGCTCGGTGCTGTCGCACACGTACAACCCGTCGGTGGTCTCGCACGTCACGCTGAACGGGGTCATGGTCGGCGAGAGCGGCATCAACGCCCTGGTCGCGCTGGCCTGCGGGGTCCCGGTCGGGCTGATCACCGGGGACCGGCAGACCGCCGGGGAGGCGGACCCGTTCCTGGCCGGCGCCGAACGCGTCGTCGTCAAGGAATCCTTCACCAGGTTCGGCGCGGTGAACCAGCACCCGGATGTGGCCCGGGCGCGGATCGCCGAAGCGGCGCGGCGGGTGGCCCAGCGGGTGGCGAGCCTGAGGCCGCCGGCCATCACGCTGCCCGCCGCGCTCGAGGTGCACCTGCAGACGGCGGACATGGCCGAGGTGGCCTCGTGGGTCCGCGGGGCCGAACGGACCAGCGTGCGCACGGTTACCATCGGCGGCGACGACCCGCTGGCGATGTTCCGGTCGTTCGTGGCGGTGACCTACATCACGCGCCAGTCCGAGGGACGCTAGGGCGGTTGGCTAGGTCGGGGAGCCGGCCGCGGCACCGGTCGCCTGGTCCTGACCCCAGCGCGAGATCGCGGCGTCCAGGTCGAGCGGGAGGATCATCTCACCGCCGGCCAGTTCGGCCGCCCAGTCCTGTGCGGGAACCCGCCACATGACCTCGAACTCGATGCCGCTCGGGTCCTTGGCGTACAGCGACTTGGACACCCGGTGATCGCTCTCCCCCACCAGCGCGCCGGCCTTGAGCAGCTTCTCCCGCGTCTCGGCCAGGTCGGCCAGCGTGCCGACCTCCCAGGCCAGGTGGTAGAGCCCGGGGTGCTCGGGCCGGTCGGGGGCGCGCCCGGTGCCGATCTCGAACAAGCCGAGGTCGTGGTCGTTGGACGAGCCCGGTGCGCGCAGGAACGCGGCCCGGCCGGGGATCTCCATCCGGACCTCGAAGCCCAGGGTGGCCCGGTAGAAGTCGACGGTCCGCTGGAGGCCGTGCACGTAGAGGACGGCGTGGTTCAGGCGGCGGACGGCCATCGGCGGTTCCTTCCCTTGCTGGCTGACACTGACCTCGCTAGCTGTGGAACCTTCCGGCGGGCAGCCGTCATTCCCGCGCGGCCGTCGCCGCCGCGGCGGGCTAGCGGAGCTGACCCCGCTGCCGCCGCCGGATCTCGCGGTACCGGCGCCGCTGTGACTCGTCCAGCATCAGCCAGGCGCCCGCGGGGACGGCGATCGCGAGCACGATGAGCGCGAGAGCTATCGGCCAGGGAACGATGAAAAGCAGGATGAAGCCGATGATGATCCCGGCGATTCCTAGCTTCGCATGCGGTGTCATGCTGACTCCGTTTCACTCAACCCGGGCCAGGGGCCCCCAAGCCGGCCCAGCTGCTTCTAGTTTATAGGGCATAACGGCATCGGTTGGATCTTCGCGACCGGGTATCTGGAAGACACCAGGTATCTGGAAGACGGAGTACGCTGCGGGCATAGCCGACATGGAGCCGATTTCGGGGAGGGCGCCGTGGGGATCTGGATGCCGGTGGAACCCGAAGCCAACGAGCTGCTCAGCCGCAGCCCGCTCGCTCTGCTCATCGCCATGCTGCTCGACCAGCAGGTGACGCTGGAGAAGGCCTTCATGGGGCCGCTGGACCTGGTCCGGCGGCTCGGGCACGAGCCCACCGCGGCCGAACTGGCCGAGTTCGACCCGGACGGGCTGGCCGCGATCTTCTCCGAACGGCCTGCCCTGCACCGCTACCCGAGGGCGATGGCCGCCCGGGTCCAGGAGATGGCCCGGCTGATCGTGGACCAGTACGACGGCGACGCCGCCCGGCTGTGGGAAACCGCCGGGTCCGGCGCCGAGCTGCTGAAGCGGGTGGCGGCGCTGCCGGGCTTCGGGACGCAGAAGGCGCAGATCTTCGTGGCGCTGCTCGGCAAGCAGCTCGGGATCCGGCCGGAGGGCTGGCGGGAGGCGGCGGGGGCGTTCGGGGGTGAGGGGACGCGCTTCTCGGTGGCGGACATCACCGACCCGGAGTCGCTGGGCGAGGTCCGGTCCCACAAGCAGGCGATGAAGGCCGCCGCCAAGGCCAAGGCCGCCGATCCGGCTCCGGCCTCGTAGGCCGGCTCCGGCCCGGCGGCCGAGGCTCCCGGCCCGGCGGGCGAGGCTCCCGGCCCGGCGGGCGAGGCTCCCGGCTCGGCGGCGGGACTCACCGCCCCAGCTCGTTAGGCCTCATTCTTTACATTCTTGTGTTAGATACCTGCGGGATCGGTCGGGATGGTTGCTAGCGTCGGGATCATGGAGTCCATCGAGGCGTTCATCGACCGGCTTCCGAAAGTAGAACTTCACGTTCACCTGGTAGGTTCGGCGTCCGTGCCGACGGTGCTCGAGCTCGCGCGGCGGCATCCGGATGGTACGGTCCCGCGTTCCGCGGCCGAACTGGCCGCCTTCTACGAGTTCCGGGACTTCCCGCACTTCTCGCAGGTCTACGGCGCGGTCAGTAGCCTGGTGCGCGAACCGGACGACGTCGCCGAGCTGGTGCTCGGCGCGGCGCGCGACCTAGCCGGGCAGAACGTCAGGTACGTCGAGCTGACCGTCACGCCGTACACGTTCACGTCGGCGGGCATGCCGGTGGCCGAGCTCACCGAGGCGCTGGACATCGCGGCCCGTTCGGCTCTCAGCGAGCACGGAGTGCGGATGGCCTACGTCTTCGACATCGCCGGCGAGTACGGCGCGCCCGCCGCGTTCGGCACCCTGGAGCACGCGCTGACCCGGCCGCCCGAGGCACTGACCGGGTTCGGGCTGGCCGGGATCGAGCAGGCACGGCCTCGTTATGCCGACGCGTTCCGGGCGGTGTTCGCCTCGGCCATCGCAGCCGGGCTGCACAGCGTGCCGCACGCAGGCGAGATGTCGGGTCCCGCGACGATCTGGGAGGCGCTGGACGGCCTGCGCGCCGAGCGGATCGGGCATGGCCTCAGCTGCCTGGACGATCCGGCCCTGGTGGCGCGGTTGCGGGAGGGCCAGATTCCTTTGGAGGTGTGCCCGACGTCGAACGCGTGCACCCGGCAGGTTCCCGGCCTGGCCGCGCATCCGCTGCCGCGGCTGCTGTCCGAAGGCCTGTTCGTGACGCTGAACAGCGACGACCCCCCGATGTTCGGCACCACGCTGACCGAGGAGTACCGGCGGGCGGCCTCGGTGCTCGGGCTGAACCGTGCCCGGCTGGCGGAGCTGGCGGCGAACGGGGTGCGGGCTTCGTTCCTCGACTCGGGTACCAAGCAGGCCCTGTTGGCCGAGATCGACGCCGTCGTCGCGAGCCCGGGATCCGGCTACATGGCCAGCTCTGGGTCCGGGTCTGGGTCCGGCTCCGAATTCGGGTCCGGGTCTGGGTCCGGGGCCGGGTCTGGGTCCGGCTCGGGGTCCGGGGCCGGCTTCCAGGCAGGCGGGGCGTCGGCGGACAGCGTTTCCGCGGACAGCGTGGTTTCCGCGGACAGCGCGTGGTTTCCGCGGACAGCGTTTCCGCGGACAGCGTGGTTTCCGCGGACAGCGTTTCCGCGGAAACGTCCGCCTGAGCCCGGGCGCGCTGCTTCCAAGCCTCGCAAACCGGATAAATCGGGCGGAATAGGAGGCTAGGCGCCGCCATGTCGGTGTCCTGAGGTCGCCCGCGGGGCGTCGCGAGAAGGTTGAGCGGACTTCCGTCACTCTGGCACTGCCCGTACCAGGACATTAGGCGTGAATGCCACATTCACGTCGTTAGAGCGACATGGCTGGGACATTCACGCCGTATCCGCCCGGCGGCGGGGCGGCGGGAGTACGTATCACTGGTCACGGCAATACGCCGAAAGCGCACGAACACCAGACGCTGGCGGCCGGACACACGTTGGACCCGCCGGAAACGGCATGAAACCCTGGTTTCGGTGCGTTCGGACGCCATGAAGGCCCCGTTTCATGGCGTCCGGCACCAGACCGAACCCCCATGATCAACTCAAGCGCGGCGGCAATGCGTAGAGCAACACGAAGGGGACATCCACGCCGTATGAGGAACGTGGCCGGACGGGGGTATGGTTTGCCCGGGCAGGGGCTGCCCGTTACGCCAGGGAACGCGAGGCCATGACCAGCCGCCAGCCGGGACCAATGCCGCCGGGGACCACGGGGCTCGTGGGAACGCCGGACCGAACTGGGACGCCGGGAAGCACAGCGGGGAGCGCACCAGGAAGCACAGCGGGGAGGACAGCGGGGAGCGCGGCGCGAAGCACTGCGGGGAGCGCGCTGGGAAGCGCACTGGGGACCACGCCAGGGAGCGCGCCGGACGACGGGCAGGCGAGCAGCGGGCAGCCGGGCAGCGATGGGCAGCCGGGCCGTGGCGATCATGCGGAGCCGGCGCTCACGGTACAGGATTGGCTGTTGCGGCTGCTGCCGCTTACGTTGCTGATCATCTCAGGGCTGGCCGGGTTGCGCGGGGCGGTGGGCGCCCTGCGGTGGAACGGTCCGCTGCACCAGGACGCCCTGGTCGTCGGCGTGGTCCTCGAGGTCGTGATCGTGACCATGCTGGTGATCCTGCTCAT
The DNA here is from genome assembly GCA_963841585.1 of uncultured Actinomycetes bacterium. Taxonomy (GTDB): domain Bacteria; phylum Actinomycetota; class Actinomycetes; order Streptosporangiales; family Streptosporangiaceae; genus Palsa-504. The sequence goes on along the minus strand of CAWJDK010000009.1, from coordinate 189,983 downwards.
CCGGCGCCGGTCCGGCAGCCAGGAGGCAACCGCGGTCAAGCTGCGCGGGGTGCTCCTGTACGTACTCGGCGCGGGCGGGGTAGCCGTCGCCGTGCTCACCCTGGCCGGCCTGCACTTGCACGTGTTCAGCCAGGGAGTCAGGCCACGGCCCAGAGGGCTCCCCGTGGCGACGCCCTCGGGCTCGATCCGGCCGCGGCTGGGGACCGGGGCGGCGGCCCATATCTCGCTGACCGTGCTGCTGTACGCCCTGCTCGTCGTGGTGCTGCTGGCCGGGATCGCGGTCTGCATCTGGCTGGCCCGGCGGCTGCGGCCGCCAGCCGCGCTGCGGGACCACGGCGACGACTTCATCGTGGAGGATCCGGAACGGCTGCGTGAGGCGGTGGAGTCCGGCCGGTCGGCGCTGCGCACCGTCGACGACGCGCGGGCCGCCATCATCGCGTGCTACCTGGCCATGGAGGCGAGCCTGGCCGAACGCGGCGCGGCCCGGGGCGCGGCCGACACGCCCGGTGAGCTGCTGACCAGGGCCACGGATCGCGGCCTGGTCCGCGGTACCGCCGCCGGGCGGCTGACGACGCTGTTCTACGAGGCCAGGTTCTCCAGCCACCCGCTCGGTCACCGGCAGCGGGACGCGGCCGAGCAGGCCCTCAACCAGCTGGCCGCCGACCTGGCCGAAGGCGACGGAGCCGGGAGGGCCGAGGGAGCCGGGAGAGGCGAGGGAGCCGGGAGAGGCGGAGCCGGGATAGGCGAGGGAGCCGGGAGAGCTGAGGGAGCAGCGGGAGATGGCAGATGAGCGTGCCTGCGGACCCGCGGGACGCCGGGGCCACGGTCAGCCCTTGGCGCGGAACAGGGCCTGAGCTGGTCATCGCGGTCGTCTCGATCATTGTGGCGGCGGGAGCGGGCTACCTCATGGCTGGCTGGGCCGGGCTGTCCGTGGCGGTCACGGTCGCCGCGGCGGCCGCGATGGTCGTGCTGCGCTTCCTCCTGCCCCCGCTGGCCCCGGATGAAGGCACGAAGACCAGGGAGAAACCGCTGGCCCGGCCGCTGAGCGGCTACTCGCACCGGCGCTTCGTGGTCCACAGCTCGATCGCCAGCCAGGGCTTTTACGACAGCGAGCTCCGGCCGGTGCTCGAACACCTGCTGGCCGCCCGGCTGGCCGAACGCCACGGCGTGCACCTGTACCAGGACCCGGGCGCGGCCCGGCGGCTGCTGTGCCGGCGTCCGCGCGACGCCGACCTGTGGCAGTGGATCGACCCGCGCACCCGGCCGGAGACCTCCGCGCGGAACGCTGCCGGCGAGCGGGGGATCCCGAGGCGCACCCTGGCGCGCCTCGTCGACCGATTGGAGACACTTTGACTACTCCCCGCCCTGAAGGACGGGGATTCCAGCCGTCGCCGGCCAGGATTCCTGTTTCACCGCCGACTGCACCCGGGAGGACCCGGAATGTCTTACGTCAGCTCCGCAGGCATCGCCCGGGGAGCCCCGGGCTACGGCACGACCTGCCGCCAGGATGTTCTTGGCGGCGTTGATATCCCGGTCATGCCGGGTGCCGCAGGACGGGCACGTCCAGTGCCTCGTGCCCAGGCTCAGCTCCGCGAGCAGGTGCCCGCACACCGAGCACATCTTCGAGCTGGGATACCAGCGGTCGATCACGACCAGGCGGTAGCTGTACCGCTGGCACTTGTACTCGAGCTGGCGGCGGAACTCGCCCCAACCGCAGTCGGAGATCGCGCGGGCGAGGTGGCGGTTGCGGATCATGCTCGCGACCGCCAGGTCCTCGATCACGATGAGATCGGCCGTGCGGATCAGCCAGGTGCTGGCCCGGTGCAAGAAGTCCGCCCGGGCGTTGCGGACCTTGCGGTGGGCGCGGGCGACCTTGGCCGCGGCCTTGGCCCGGTTGGCCGATCCCTTCCTGCAGCTGGCCAGGCGCCGCTGGTAGCGGGTCAGGCCGCGAGCCTTGCGCTCCAGGTGTCGCGGGTTGGCGACCCGCTGCCCGTCGCTGGTCACGGCGAAGTCCGTCACGCCCAGATCGACCCCGACCGCGCGGCCGGTCTCCGTCAGAGGTGCCGGGGCGGCGGTATCGGCGGTGAAGGTGACGTACCAGCGGCCGTCGCTCTCACGGGAGATGATCACCATCGCCGGGTCCAGCGTGGTCAGCTCCGCGTCCGGCCAGGACCAGATGAACCGGACAGGGGCAGCCATCTTGGCCAGCCGCAGTTCGCCGCCGCGCAGGGTGAACGCCGACCGGGTGTAGTGCGCGGACTGGCGGGAGCGGCGGGACTTGAACCGCCGGTAGCGGGCGCGCCGGGCGAAGAACGCGGCGAACGCCTGCTGCTGGTGCCGCAGCGCCTGCTGCAACGGCACGCAGGACACCTCATTCAGGAATGCCAGGCCCGGGTCCTTCTTCATGGCGGTCAGCGCCCGGTCGGCCTGCGCGTAGGAGGTGCCCGTGCCGTCGGCGGCGTAACGGGCCTGGCGGGCGGCCAGGGTCCGGTTCCACACGACCCGGACGCAGCCGAACGTTCGCGCCAGCACCTGCTGCTGCGCTGGATCGGGATAGGCCCGGCACCGGTACGCCGTTCTCACCCTTTCAGGATCGCACGTGTGATCGAAAAACTGCGGGAGCCGTGCCGTACGGGCGGCCGTCTTTTCCTGCTCCGCTACGCGGGGCACCTGGTTCCTCCCCGGCCTGAAGGCCAAGGCGTCCTCCGGAGGTCATGGTGATGAGCACCGTCGAGACGGCGGGGACGTGCACGGCCATCTTGGACGAGCTCGAGCGCGCGGTGGTGGGACGCCGCCGGACCCTGGAGCTCGTGCTGATCGGCATCCTGGCCGGCGGCCACGTCCTGCTCGAGGATCTGCCCGGCCTGGGCAAGACGCTCATCGCGCGGTCGTTCGCACGGGTGCTCGGGCTCGAGTTTGCCAGGATCCAGTTCACCCCGGACCTGCTGCCCTCGGACGTGACCGGCGCCCCGCTGTACGACCAGCGGTCGGCCGAGATGGTGTTCCGGCCCGGGCCGGTGTTCACCCAGCTGCTGCTGGCCGACGAGATCAACAGGACGCCGCCGAAGACCCAGGCCGCGCTGCTGGAGGCGATGGCCGAGAGCCAGGTCAGCGTGGACGGGCACACCCGCAAGCTGCCCGCCCCTTTCATCGTGCTGGCCACCGACAACCCGATCGAGTACGAGGGCACCTACGAGCTGCCCGAGGCCCAGCTCGACCGGTTCCTGATGCGGCTGCGGCTTGGCTACCTGAGCACCGGCGACGAGACCGCCATGCTCAGGCGCCGGGTGGACCGGGCCCGCGAGGACGTGGAGCTCACCGCGGTCACCAGTGCCGAGGGGGTGCTGGCCATGCGGGGCTCGCTGGAGCAGGTGGAGGTCACCCCCGACCTGCTGGACTACATCGTGGCCATCGTCACCGCGACCCGGCACGACCCGCAGGTCCAGATCGGCGCGAACCCGCGCGGCGGCCTGGCGCTGGTCCAGCTGGCCCGGGGCCAGGCCCTGTTGAACAGCCGGGACTACGTGGTTCCCGATGACATCAAGCAGGTCGCGGTGCCGGCCCTGGCGCACCGGATGACGCTGCGGCCCGAGCTGTGGGTCCGCCAGGTCTCCTCCGACGACGTGATGGCCAAGCTGCTCTCCTCGGTGCCGACGCCGAAGACCGATCCGGTACCGAAGCCCGGACGCGCAATGTCGTCAGCATGATCCCGAACGGGCCCACCTCACCCGCCCCCGGAACCGAGCTCGAGCTGTACTGGAGGTCGTCGCGGCACGCCCGGCGGCTGCTCACCCTCGGGCTGGCCGGACTGTTCATCGCCGTCCTGGCCCGGCGCCCCGAGTTCGCGGGGCTGGCGGCGCCCGCGCTGCTGCTGCTAGTGGCCGGAAGGGCGCAGCGGCGGCCGCCGCGTATCTCCGTGTCGGCCCGGCCGAGCGCCCGGCGGGTCTTCGAGGGTGAGCGGCTGGCCGTGGACGTGGCCGTGCACCTGACCGGCGAGGGCGCGGGCGAATGCACGGTGCGCTGGCGGCTGCACCCGGGGCTCGAGATCACCCCGGCCAGCGCCGCGGCGGCCGACGGGAGGCAGGCGCGTTTCGTGATCTCCTCCGAGCGCTGGGGGCGGCGGCAGATCGGCACCCTGGAGGTGACGCTGCGGGACCGCTGGCGCCTGGCCGAGGGGCATCTGAGCATGCCGCTGCCCAGCATCGACTGCTACCCGGCCCCGGCGCAGCAGCGGACTCGGGTGGTGCTCAGGCGGCTGCCCAACCGGCTTGGCGAGCACCCGGCCCGGGCCACCGGGGAGGGCATCGAGTTCTCCGGCGTGCGCGAGTACGTGCCGGGTGACCGGCAGCGCAGCATCAACTGGCCGGCCAGCAGCCGGCATGGCCGGCTCCAGGTGAACACCTTCGCCGCCGAGCGCTCGCAGGACGTGGTACTGCTCGTCGACGCGACCTCGGACGTCGGCGAACCCGGCTCGTCCGCCCTGGACCTCGCGCTGCGCGGCGCGGGCGCGACGGCCCGCGCGTACACCGACGCCAGGGACCGGGTCGGCGTGATCACGTACCAGTGGGGCGGGTCCAGCTGGCGGCCACCCGGGCTCGGCCGCCGCCAGGTTTACCGCATCATCGACTCGATGCTGGCCAGCGATGCGGGCTGGGCCCGCGGCGCGAGCTTCGCCCGGCTGCCTCGGGCCGCGCTGCCGCCGGGCGCGCTCGTGGTGGTGTTCAGCCCGCTGCTCGACCAGCGGTTCGTGGAGGCGCTGCGGGACATGCGCGAGCGCGGCTTCACCATGCTCGTCGTCGACGTGCTGAACGCCGAGCCGCCGGCCAGGCGGCGGGTAGAGGACCGGATGGCCAGGCGGATCTGGCGGATGGAGCAGGAGGCGATCAGGTTCTCGCTGCGCGAGCTCGGCGTCCCCGTCGTGCACTGGGACGGCGAGGAGTCGCTCGACCTGCCGCTGGCCGCGCATACCCGGCGTCCCATGGCGGCCCGCCGGTGAACGGCTCAGCGACCTGGAGGGCATGGGTCATCATGCGCGCCGCCGCGGTCCTGCTCGGCGCGGGCTGCGTGATCTGGGCCGCGCTGCCACCGGCGGACAAGGGCTACGCCGGCTTCTCGCTGACCGTGGCCATCGCCGGGGTGGCGGGCGGCGGGCTGCGGCTCGCCCTGACCGCGGTCCCGGTGCCGGAGGATTCCTACCTGCTGTCCGCTGGGTTGCGCGTCTGGCGCACGTTCCTCGCCGCGGTGCGGCAGGTGCCCTGGGAAGAGGGCGCGCTGATCGCCATCGTCTGGCTGGAGGTGCTGCACCCCGCCCGGCCGTGGCACACCGCGGTCCTCGGCGCCGGGCTCATAGCGTACCTGCTCGTCACGCACCTGGCCGAGTCGGACGCCTCGCTGGCGACACTGCGGCCGCAGGCCAGGGTGCTGGGGCTGGGCGCGGTCCTGCTCGCGCTCGGGGCGGGCGCCGGGATGCTGCCCGCGGCGGGCCCGGGTGCGGGTTCGGCCCTGCTGCGGCTGGTAGCAGCGGGAGCGCTCATCGTAGCGGCCGGCCTGGTGCTTCCCTACGTCGCTCGGCGGTTACCCCGCGCGGGGGCCGGGGATCTTGTAGGGATATACAAGAGGCAGGCCAATACCTCTATCTTCCCTGGCGGCCGGCGGCTTACGAAGACGCGGGCCCGGCGAGAAGATGGGGCTTTACGCGGATACACAGGAGGGCAGGACCCGATGGCTGAGATCGTCCGGGCCGCGCTGGTCCAGCAACGCTGGACCGGAGACAAAGAATCGATGATCGCGGCGGCGGTGAACCACATCCAGACGGCGGCCTCGGCCGGCGCGCAGGTGGTGTGCCTGCAGGAACTCTTCTACGGACCGTACTTCTGCCAGGTGCAGGACGCCGACTACTACTCCTACACCGAGGCGATCCCGGACGGGCCGACCACCAGGCTGCTGCAGGACGTGGCGCGGCAGCACGGCATCGTGATCGTCGCGCCGATGTACGAGGAAGAGCACCCGGGCATCTACTACAACACCGCGGCCGTGATCGACGCCGACGGGAGCTACCTGGGCAAGTACCGCAAGACCCACATCCCGCAGGTCAAGGGCTTCTGGGAGAAGTTCTACTTCAGGCCGGGCAACACCGGCTACCCGATCTTCGATACCGCGGCCGGCCGGATCGGCGTGTACATCTGCTACGACCGGCACTTCCCCGAGGGCTGGCGCGCGCTCGGCCTGGCCGGCGCGAGGATCGTGTTCAACCCGTCGGCCACCAGCCGGGGCCTGTCCCAGTACCTGTGGCGGCTCGAGCAGCCCGCCGCCGCGGTGGCCAACGAGTACTTCGTCGGCGCGATCAACCGGGTCGGCGTCGAGCCGCTCGGTGACAACGACTTCTACGGCCAGACCTACTTCGCCGACCCGCGCGGGCAGCTGATGGGGGACGCCGCCGCGGACGACAAGGACGAGGTGCTGGTGCGCGACCTGGACATGGCACAGCTGGCCGAGGTCAGGGACCTGTGGCAGTTCTACCGCGACCGCAGGCCGGACGCCTACGGGCCGCTGGTTCAGCCCTGAGCCGGGAGGTAGAGCCATGAGCACCACGCTGATCAGCGGCGGCACGGTGGTGACGGCGTCCGGCACGCTGGACGCCGACGTGCTGGTCACCGGGGAGAGGATCGCCGCCGTACTGGCCAGGGCCATCCCAGGCGACTCGAGTACGGGGGGCGAGACCGCACCCGCGGCCGACGAGGTCATCGACGCCACCGGCAAGTACGTGCTGCCCGGCGGGATCGACGTGCACACGCACATGGAGATGCCGTTCGGCGGAACGTTCTCCGCGGACACCTTCGAGACCGGCACCCGCGCCGCGGCGTGGGGCGGCACCACCACGATCATCGACTTCGCGGTCCAGGCCAAGGGCACCTCGCTGCTGGCCACGCTGGACAAGTGGCACGCCAAGGCGGACGGCAACTGCTCGATCGACTACGGCTTCCACATGATCGTCTCCGACGTCAACGACACGACGCTGAAGGAGATGGACGCCTGCATCGAGTCCGGGGTGAACAGCTTCAAGATGTTCATGGCCTATCCCGGCGTGTTCTACGCGACCGACGGCGAGATCCTGCTCGCCATGCAGCAGGCGGCCCGGTCCGGCGCGACCGTGATGATGCACGCGGAGAACGGCATCGCCATCGACCAGCTGGTGGCGCAGGCGCTGGCGTCCGGTCGCACGGACCCGGTCGAGCACGGCCTGACCCGGCCGCCTGAGCTGGAGGGCGAGGCCACCTCGCGGGCGATCACGCTGGCCAAGGTGGCGAACTGCCCGGTGTACATCGTGCATCTGTCGGCCCGGCACGCGCTCGAGGCGGTGGCCGAGGCCCGCGACACCGGGCAGAACGTGTTCGCCGAGACCTGCCCGCAGTACCTGTGGCTGTCCATCGACGACCTGGCCCGGCCGGATTTCGAGGGGGCCAAGTTCGTCGCCTCGCCGCCGCTGCGGCCGAAGGACCACCAGGACTCGCTGTGGAAGGGGCTGCGGACCAACGACCTGTCGGTGGTGTCCACGGACCACTGCCCGTTCTGCTTCAAGGACCAGAAGGAACTCGGCCGGGGGGACTTCTCCAAGATCCCCAACGGCATGCCAGGCGTCGAGCACCGGATGGACCTGCTGCACCAGGGCGTGGTCGCGGGGCAGCTCAGCCTGACCCGCTGGGTGGAGGTCGCGTCCACCACGCCGGCCAGGATGTACGGCCTGTACCCGCGCAAGGGCGTGATCGCGGCCGGGTCCGACGCGGACATCGTCATCTATGACCCGCGGGCGCGGCAGACGCTGTCCGCGGCGACCCATCACATGAACGTGGACTACTCCGCGTACGAGGGCATGGAGATCACCGGCCAGGTGGTGACCACCCTGTCCCGTGGCCGCGTGGTGGTCGGCGACGGAACCTACCAGGGCAGTCCGGGGCACGGCACGTTCCTGTCCCGCGGGCTGAACCAGTATCTGCTGTAGCGGGAACCCCGCTTCGTTCGGTACCTGTCTTTTCGGGAGGGGCAATGGATTTCGGGGTGGTACTGCAGACCAACCCGCCGGCCAGCGGCGTGATCGCGATGATGCAGCAGGCCGAGGAGGCCGGGTTCTCCTACGGCTGGACCTGGGACTCGCACGTGCTGTGGCAGGAGCCGTTCGTGATCTACTCCCGGATCCTGTCCGCGACGTCGGCGCTGACCGTCGGGCCAATGGTGACCAACCCAGGCACCAGGGACTGGTCGGTCATCGCGTCGCTGTTCGCGACGCTGAACGACATGTACGGCAACCGGACCGTCTGCGGCATCGGCCGCGGTGACTCGGCCCGCCGGGTCATCGGCCAGAAGCCCATGACGCTGGCCCACCTGTCCGACGCGATGACCGTGATCAAGGGGCTGGCCGAGGGGCGCGAGGTGACGCTCCACGGCCAGCCGCTGCGCATCCCGTGGGTGCGCGACGGCAAGCTCGAGATCTGGATGGCCGCCTACGGGCCGAAGGCGCTCAAGCTGACCGGCGAGCAGGCCGACGGATTCATCCTGCAGACCGCAGACCCGGACATCGCGCGCTGGACCATCGGTTCGGTGCGCGCCGCGGCCGCGGCGGCCGGACGGGACCCGGGCTCGGTGAAGATCTGCGTGGCCGCGCCGGCTTACGTGGGCACCAACCTGGCGCACCAGCGGGAGCAGCTGAGGTGGTTCGGCGGCATGGTGGGCAATCACGTGGCCGACCTGGTGGCCAGGTACGGCACGGACGGGCCGGTGCCGAAGGAGCTGACCGACTACATCAAGGGCCGGGAGGGGTACGACTACGCGCACCACGGCCGGGCCGACAACCCGAGCGTGGACTTCGTGCCGGACGAGATCGTGGACCGGTTCTGCCTGACCGGCCCGGCCGGCGCGCACGCGGACCGGCTGCGCGAGCTGGCCGCGCTGGGCGTGGACCAGTTCTCCGTCTACCTGATGCACGACCAGGAAGAGCAGACCCTCGCCGCCTACCGCAACGAGGTCATTCCTGCCCTGCGCTGAGGGTCGGCGTCGGGGACGGCGACGGTGACGGGACCAGGCCCTCCACCTTCGGCAGGGCCTGCTGGTCGGCCAGGGCGATGGCAAGCTCGCCTTCCGCGGTCGGGTGCAGCGGCGCGGGATCGTCCGGACCCTGCACGTAGGGGTCGGCGGTGCACAGCTCGTGCCCGGTGAACTGGGGGGCGGTGACCCCGAAGCCGAACGTCTGGGCGCCCTGCGCCAGCACCGTGTTGAGCTGGTTCAGGCGGGCCGCCAGGACCCTCTCTTTAGCCGTGGTGATGCCGTACTTCGCCAGGCAGCTCAGGTCCGGGCCGAACGGCGAGTAGTACTGGTTGACCAGGACGGCCGGGCTGCCGGGCAGCGCGGACAGGTCGCCGAGCAGCTCGTAGTAGCTGCGGGTGAAGTCGCCGATCAGCTTGGCGAAGAAGGCGGCGGAGACCTTGTCGTTGCACACCGTGCTGGCCACGCAGAGCCTGGTCATGATCGACCACTGCACGTCGTCCGCGCCGACGCTGACGACGATCACCTTGGCGTGGGTGGCGCGGGCGGCCTCGGCGAGCTGCGGCGGGATCACCTGCCCGCTGCCGAGCACCTGGGCGCCAAGCAGTCCGTTCTGCACGGTCGCTCCGCTGCAGGCCAGGTTCAGCACGGTCCAGTTGTTCACCATGGCCAGGTCGGCGGCGTAGGCTGCGCTGCTGCGGCGGCAGGCGCGGTCCAGCGGGGTGGCGCTGGGCGGCCGCGGGTTGCCGACGGCGGCCGCGGTGGAGTCGCCGATGACCACCGCCTGCACGCCGGGCAGCGGCCGGGTGGCGGCCTGCTGCGGCGCGGTGAGCGGGTCGGCGCCGACCAGGTCATCCAGGGTCTTGACGCTGCGCAGCACGCCGGGGGTGCTGGACGCGGTCAGCAGCACGCCGCCGACGTTGACCGCGATCACCACGACCAGGCCGGCCACCACGATCTTCGCCATCTTCTTGTACGGCTGCCGGCCGATCCCGGCCACCGCGACCAGCGCGACCACGGCGAAGCCGGCCGCGATCAGGGTTTCCCACTCGAAGTAACGCGTCCAGCCCTGGGCCAGCTGCTGGCTGAGGTTCAGCTCGAGCGTGCGCGGGCTGTCCGAGCGGAGCAGCCGGGCGACCTCGTCGTCGATGGTGATGTGGGTGAGCTTGAGCAGCGGCCGGATGGGGCCGGTGAACTGCGGCTTGGTGGGTACCACCTGGCCGAACAGGTCGAGTTCGCCCGGGCCGGACAGGCTGAAGCCCGGAACGGCCGCCCCCACCTGCGCGGTCTGGCCGGCCGCGGAGACCGTCTGCAGCGGCGCGACCTGCAACGCGAGCCAGATCGAGGCAGCCGTGACGATCATGAAAGTGACGAGGTAGAACGCTGCGGTCCTGGTCATTCGCAGGAATCTGGAAATGTCGTTCTCCGTCGTGTCTGGCCTGGGCGGTCCGGCCTCGCCCTTCCACGCTACCTCGCGGCCGAGGGGAGTAACAGCGCTTGCTCGCGCTCCAGGTAGCTCATCGCGGCCCAGCCGAAAGGAACCGGCAGCCAGAACGTCAGCAGCCGGAACAGCAGCACCGCGCTGACCGCGACCGCGCCCGGCAGGCCCGCGGCGGTGAGCCCGGCGGTCAGCGCCGCCTCCACTCCGCCCAGGCCGCCGGGGGTGGGCAGGATGGAGCCGATGGCGCTGCCGGTCAGGTAGACCACGGCGATGCTGGCGAGCGGAACCGAGCGGCCGAACGCCGCGACGCAGGCCGCCAGGCACAGGATGTAGGACAGGCTGAGCAGCAGCGCGCCGCCGATGCCGAGGGCGAGCTTGCGCGGCTGCTGCGCCACCTCGAGCAGTCGCGGCAGGACCTGGCCGAGCGTCGGCGACAGCCGGGCGCGCAGCACCCGGCGGCCGGCCGGGATGGCGAGCACCGCGAGCGCGAGGACGACCAGCCCGGCCAGCACGAACCAGGCCCACCGGGGCGGCTGGATGTGCTCCTCCGCCGAGCTGCCAGCGATCGCGGCGAAGATCACGATCAGCACGATGTGCAGGACGAACGCCACCACCTGGGCCACGCCGACGCTGGCCGCGGCGACCGGGGCCGGGATCTTCCTGCGCTGCAGGTACCTGATGTTCAGCGCGGCCCCGCCCACGGCCGCCGGGGTCACCAGGGTGATGAAGGAGCCGGCCACCTGGACGAGCAGGGTACGGAAGAAGCTCAGCCGGTCGGCGACGAAGCCGGACAGGGAGATCGTGGCGCCGACGTAGGTGGACGCCGACAAGGCCAGCGCGGCGATCCCCCACTGCCAGTTGGCCTCGCGCAGCGTGCTGCCCAGGCTGGCCCGGGCCAGCTCGCCGGCCAGCAGGTAGACCGCGGCGGCGCCGGCCACCATGGTCACCAGGGTGCGCAGCCTGACGCGCTCGAGCCGCACCGGGGGGACCTCGACGCCGGGGACCGCCGCCAGCAGCTTGGTGCGCAGGGCCGGCAGCAGGTCCCGGTGCCGCCGCAGCGCCTTGCGGGTAGAACGGGCCAGGACGACCGGCTGAAGCAGCGGCACCACGGCTACCAGTTCGTCCGCGGCGGTCTCGTCCCGGGCGAGGCGGGCGGTGCGGTCCGGGCCGACGTAGAGGGAGAGTTCGGCCAGGAGCTGGGCCACGTCCAGCCGGATCTGCAGGTCGCTGGCGGCCACGTCGCCGTCGCCGGGGTCGAGCAGCATGGCCTGGCCGTCGCCGGTGAACAGGATCCGGTCCGCGGTCAGCGCCCGGTGGGTCACCCTGCGGGCGTGCAGCTTGCCCACGGCGTCCCAGACCTGCTTGAGCTCCTCGTCGTTGCAGCCGGGGTTACGCCCGGCCAGCGTGGTCCCGTCGTGATGCTCGAAGGCGAGCACGGCGGCCTCGGGGCCGACCCGGACCAGGGCACGCAGCCGCGGCGTGGGCACGCCGGCGTCTTCCGCCGCGTAGGAGAGCAGCGCCCGGCGTTCGACGACCCGGTCCACCGACAGCGGGGCGGCGCGCGACACCGGCCCGAGCAGCCGCACCGAGCGGTAGATGCGGTAGAACAGGCCCGCCGCCTGCTGGTCCCGGTCGTACACCACGATGTCCATGGCACCGCCCGAGGTGGTCACCGCGTAGTGACGGGACCCGGCCACCGCGGTGCCGTTGGTCCGGATCCGCCTGATCGCGCGGACCGGCAGCTCGGCGGCTCCGAGCGCGGAGGCGATGGCCAGCGCGCCGGGCCGCTCCGAGGTCGAGCCCGCCACGTACCGGACCGCCAGGCCGATCGCGCGGCCGGCGATCACCGTGATCAGCAGGGTCAGCAGCGGCGTGTGCAGCACTCCCACGTGGACGACCGAATACACGCCGACCGCCACCCACAGCGCGTTCCGCCAGGCCGGCCGGCCGATAAGACCGACCATGGTCGCGTAGGCGACCAGGCCCGCCAGGGCCGGGTCCAGCGCGGGGACGTGGCTGGCCAGCTGGCTCGTGCCAGGGCGGGCCATGGTGATCGCGTCGTAGAGCCGGCTGGCGGGCTCGCGGCTGAGCAGCAGGTTGATGATCTGCGTCACGCCGGCGGCCAGGGCGCCGGTGGCGATGGACTCGGCGAGCCGCCGGAACTGACGCCGGGCCAGGAGCTGGACGGCCAGGGCCGCGGGGAGGATATACAGGGCGATCAGCGCCAGCGGGCGGGCCACCTGGAGCAGCGCGGCCGGTACCTGCTGGGTCGCGCCCACGATGTCGGCCTGCACGGCGGCCGTGGTCGCGCTGGCCGCCACGCCGGCCAGGGCCAGCGCGGCGATCTCGATGCAGGACAGGGTGCAGCGCAGCAGATCGGCCGGCTTGCGGATACGGCGCTCGAGCCGATCCTCGACCTGGATCTCGGCTGGCTGCGGTGACGTCACGGGATGATCGTTTCACCTGGCCGCCTGGTCGCATAGACGCACCGCCCGCCCGTGACCTTGGCGAGACCGGGGCGGCGCGTTTCGGTGGGCGGACGGGCTGGGTTATCGTCCCAGACATGAGGCCATCGGAGATACGCCAGCTGATCCGGATGAAGCCAGTCGAGCTTGACGCGACGCGCCGCAGGCTGGCGGCGTGTCACGACATCAACGACTTGAGGGCCATGGGCCGCAGGCTCGTCCCGCGGCCGGTCTTCGACTACGTCGACGGCGGCTCCGACGAGGAGCTGTCGCTGGCGGCCAACGTGCGGGCGTTCCGGCGCTGGCGCTTCCAGCCTCGCGCGCTACCCGAGATCATGACGGCGGACACCTCGGCGCGGTTGCTGGACCGGGACTTGCCGCTCCCGCTGGCGCTAGCGCCGACCGGGTACACGCGGATGATGCACCCCGCGGGCGAGATCGGCGCGGCCCGGGCGGCGGAGCGGCACAGGCTGCCGTACGCGCTGTCCACGATGGCGACCACCACGATCGAGGCCCTGGCGGCCGAGGCGCGGCCGGATCTGTGGTTCCAGCTGTATATCCAGCGGGACAGCGGGACGAACAAAGACCTGGTGGACCGGGCCGTGGCCGCCGGGTACCGGGTGCTCATGGTCACCGTGGACACCGTCGTCACCGGGCACCGGACCCGGGACCGGAGGAACGGGCTGGTGATCCCGCCCGAGCTCACCATCGGTTCGCTGGCCAGCATCGCCGCCAAGCCCGGCTACTGGGTCCGGATGCTGCGCAGCGACCCGATCGAGTTCGCCAACTTCTCCGCGCGCGGATTCACCACTATCCACAGCACCGGCGACCTGTTCAATCCGGCGGCCAGCTGGGACGACATCGCCATGTTGCGGGACAGGTGGCCGGGCAAGCTGATGCTCAAGGGCCCCCTCTCGCCGTCGGATGGCCGCCGCGCGGTCTCGCTCGGAGTCGACGGCCTGCAGCTGTCCAACCACGGCGGGCGCCAGCTCGACCGGGCGGTGGCCCCCGTCGACCTGATCGCCCCGGTCCGTGAGGCGGTCGGACCCGAGGTGTCGCTGGTGGTGGACTCCGGCGTCCGGCACGGGTCCGACATCGCAGTGGCGCTGGCGCTCGGCGCGGATGCGTGCTCGATCGGCCGCGCCTACCTCTACGGGCTGATGGCCGGGGGCGAGCCGGGGATCGACCGGGCGATCGACATCCTCACCGACCAGTTCAACCGGACGCTGCACCTGCTCGGCGTGCGTTCGGCGGCCGAGTTGCGCGAGCACGGGCGCGAACTGCTGGTCTCGCCATGATCTCCGGCGGGCAGCTGCTCGGTTTCATGGTGGCGTCACTGGTGATGATCGTCATCCCGGGGCCGGGCGTGCTGTTCGTGGTCGGCCGGGCGCTGGCGCACGGCCGCCGGACCGCACTGGCCACCGCGTGCGGTCACGCCGCGGGCAACTACGTGGTGGCGGCGTTCGTGGCGGTGGGTCTTGGCGCGATCTTGGAGCGTTCGGCCACGGCGTTCGTCGTGGTCAAGGTCATTGGGGCGACTTACCTGGTGTGGCTGGGCATCCAGGCGATACGGCACCGTAAGTCGCTGGCCGACGCCTTCGCGGCGGCGGCGGAACCGCGCGGGGGCTGGCGGGCCGCGCGCGACGGGGTGATGGTGGGGATCACCAACCCCAAGTCGTACATCCTGTTCGGCGCGGTGCTGCCGCAGTTCGTGAACCGCTCGGCCGGTGACGTGCCCGGGCAGATGCTATTGCTGGCGCTGGTCTCCGTGCTGCTCGGCGCGGTCTCCGACTGCGGGTACGGCTACGCGGCGAGCGCGGTGCGGAACTGGTTCGCCAGCTCGCCGCGGCGGTTCGAGCTGGTCGGCGGGGCGGGCGGCCTGGCCATGATCGGCGTCGGCGTGACCGTGGCCATCACCGGCCGGAAGAGCTGAGGCCGGCGGCCGTGCCCTCCCGGTCGGCGGCGTGTGCCGGGGAGGTGCCGTCGATCCGGACGCCGCGCAGGGCCAGCACGGCGATCAGCACGGCAGCACAGGTGATCGACGTGTCGGCCAGGTTGAATGTCCACGGGAAGTGCGGCAGGTTGATCCAGTCCACGACCTGGCCGCGCAGCAGGCCCGGCGCCCGGAACAGCCGGTCGCCCAGGTTGCCCACGGCTCCGCCGAGCAGCAGCCCGAGGGCGATCGTCCAGGCCAGGCTGCACAGCCTGCGGGCGGTGCGGATGATGTAGGCGATCACGCCGCACACGATCAGGGCAATGACCGCCGTGTAGGACGTACCCACGCCGAAGGCGGCGCCGGCGTTGAAGGTGAGGTCCAGCGTGATCAGCCCGTGCAGCAGCCGGACCGGGGAGTGGCCGGGCAGCCTGGCCAGCACCAGCTGCTTAGAGATGGCGTCCGCGGTAAGCACGATGACCGCGACGCTGAACATGACCGTCAGCGCCCAGATCCGGCGCGTCATCGGGCACCGTCGCCGGGGACCGCGTAGGCGCGCCGGTACTTGTGGGACGGCTGGTCCGCCGCGGTGAGGGCCCGCAGGTAACCGGCCGCCATCAGGCCGTACCCCGGGGTGCCCGTGTTTCCCTGGGGGGCAGCGACGGGCGGACCCGGGACGGGCCGGTCGCCGGGTCGGCGGGCATCTTGGGCGGCTGCTTCTCCAGCGCCTCGAGTGCGAGCCGTACCGCGGTCTCCAGCTGCGGATCATGCCCGGCGGCCCAGTCGTCCGGCGAGATCAGCACCTCCACGTCCGGGTCGACGCCGTAGTTCTCCACGCCCCAGCCGTACTCGTCGAACGAGAACGCGTACCTGGGCACGGTCATGTGAGTGCCGTCGACCAGTTCGTGGCCGGGGACGCCGTCGATCCCGACCACGCCGCCCCAGGTCCGGGTGCCGACCACCGGGCCGAGACCGAGCAGCTTGATCGCGGCCGTGACGATGTCCCCGTCGGATCCGGCGAACTCGTCGGCCACCGTGACCACCGGGCCGCGCCGCCCGTCCTGGGGGTAGGAGACCGGCTGGACCCAGCGTCCCTGGTCCCAGCCGATGACGCGGCGGGCCAGCTTCTCCACCACCAGCTGGGAGATGTGCCCGCCGCCGTTTCCGCGCACGTCCATGACCAGCGCGTCGAATCGCATCTCAGTGCGCAGGTCGCGGTGGAGGTCGGCCCAGCCCTCGCCCATCATGTCCGGGATGTGCAGGTAGCCGAGCCGCCCGTCGCCGAGCTCGCGGACCAGGCGGCGCCGTCCGGCCACCCAGTCCTGGTATCGCAGCCGTCGCTCGTCGCGCAGCGGCACGACCACGACACGGCGCCGCACCTCGGGGTCGGCGCCCTGCGGCCTGACGGCGAGCTCGACCGGCTTGCCGACCGTCCCGGCCAGCAGCGGCGCGGGACCGAGTATCGGGTCGACCGGCCGCCCGTCCACCGCGATCAGCTCGTCGCCGGGGCCGACGACCACGCCGGGCGCCTCGAGCGGGGAGCGCGCCCGCGGGTCGGACGTCTCGCCCGGCAGCACCCGGTCCACCAGCCAGCGGCCGGCCGGGTCGCGGGAGATGTCCGCACCGAGCAGCCCGACGGCGGCCGGGCCCGGACCGGGGCCGCGGAAGTCCTGGCCGGCCCGGACGATGTAGGCGTGCGAGGTGCCGAGCTCGGCCACCACCTCCCACATCAGGTCGGTGAAGTCGCCGGTACCACGGACCCGGTCGAGCAGCGGCCGGTAGCTGTCCAGCACCGCGTCCCAGTCCACGTCGGACAGGCCAGGGTTCCAGAAGTCGCGGCGCATCAGCCTGCCCGCTTCGGCGAAGGCATGCTGCCACAGCGCGACCGGGTTGGCCTGGAACCTGGCCCGGGCCAGGTCGACGGTGACCCACTCGGCCGAGTCGTGGTCCTCCTTGTGCTCGGACGGCAGGATCCGCAGCTCGTCGCGGTCCTTGACCACCAGCCGGGTGCCGTCGCCGCTGACGTCGAACCAGTCGAGCTCGCCGGTCAGTTCGGCGACTTCGCGCTTGCGCAGGTCGAACCGTTCCAGGACCGGACGCGGCGCGTCGTCATCGGGGCTGGCGGCCCCCTCGCCGAGCACCCCGGACACCGGCTCGCGCAGCCAGGCGAGCCCGCCCTTCACGGCTCGCAGCCCCGAGTACCTGGCCTCGACCACGGGGACGGCCACCACGCGGCCCGAGATACCGTCGGCGTCGACAGACACCTCGGCTCGTTCGGCGGCATTGTCCTTGTCTTTGTCCTGATCCAGCTCGGACGGATCCTCACCGAGCGGCCGGCCACCCGGCAGCGGGCCGAACGGCGATGGCGTCTGCGCGGCCAGCGGGACCAGGTAGGGGCGGCTGCCGAGGGGGAACGACAGGTCGAAGGTCTGCTCGTCGTAGACGGGATCGAAGCTGCGGCGGGAGATGAAGGCGAGGTAGAGGCCGTCGAGGGTGAAGACCGGGTCGGTGTCGGTGAACCGCCCGTCGGTCATGTCGACGACCTGCTGGCTGGCGACCTGGGCCGCGCGGATGCGGCGCAGCGGCTGCGGGCCGGGCTGGGCCCAGGCCAGCCAGGCCGAGTCCGGCGACCAGGACAACCCGCCGATCACCCCGTCATCAGACGCGGCCAGCTCGGTAACCTGGCCCGACGCCACATCCACCACCAGCAGCCTGCCATCGTGCGCAGCCGCCGCGACGGTAGCCCCGTCCGGCGAGGCGGTCATGCTGATCACGTGGCCGAGCTGGCCTTCGGCGAGCCGGACGGTGTCTCCCTCACCCGTCACCGAGCCGATCTCCAGCGCGTCGGCGCCGGCGGCGTCGGTGACCCAGACCGCCTGCCCGGTCTCACCCAGCACCCGCGGCAGCCGGGCCCGGGCCGCCGGATCGACGCTCAGCGCGCGGGCCGGGCCGTCCTTGTGCGTCAGCCAGTGCACCGTCCCGCGCACCTCGACCACGCTGGCCTGACCGGTCTTGTCACAGTCCAGGCCGCCCAGGTGGTCTTCGGCCGAGACCAGCCGCGGCGCGCGGGCCGCCGCCGGGGAGCCCAGCGCGATGTCGAGCTTGCGGGGCTCCGGCGCCTCGGGGCCGTCCAGGATCCAGATGTCCCCCGCCACGTGATAGACGATCCGCTGCCCGTCCGTCGACGGGTTCCTGGCGTACATCCCGTCGTGGTCGGTGTGCCGGGCCAGGTCGCCGCCGTCCAGCCCGCACGAGTAGATATTCCCCGTGCCCTCGTGATCGGACAGGAAGAACAGCCGCCCCCCGATGATCATCGGGCCGGCCAGCTGCCCGTCCAGGCCGGTGAGCACCCGGGTGACCAGGGGGTCCGTGCCGGTGGCCGTCCACAGCCTGCCGCGGGTCCCGCCGCGGTACCGCTTCCAGAACGCGGGCTCGGTGTTCATCCGGCCGGTGAGCAGGGCCGTGCCCGTCTCCTCCAGGGCCAGGTCGGTCACCGGGCCGAACGGCAGCCTGCGCGGCGGCGCGCCCTCGAGCGGGACCGCGTACGCCCAGGTCAGGTACGTTTCAGGCTGACCGGTGGCGGAGACCGCGAGGACCTCGCCGCGCTGGGTCCAGCCGGTCACCCTGGTCCTGGTGTCGCCCCAGTAGGTGAGCCGGCTGGCAGCGCTGCCGTCCGGGTCGGCCGTGTGGACCTCCGGGTTGCCGTCCCGCCAGCTGGTCCAGGCGATCCTCGCGCCGTCACGGGAAAAGCGGGGGTAACTCACCTGAGCGCTGTCGGCGGATAGCCGCCAGGCCCGGCCGCCGTCGGCCGGAGCGAGCCAGATGTCGTCTTCGGATGCGAAGACGAGAAGGTCACCGTGAATATGCGGGTAGCGCAGATATCCAGATGAAGTCACGGACTTCATCCTAGAGTCTGGAGGGTCTAGAGCCAGCCCCGCTCGGAGGCGATGCGGAGGGCCTCGGCGCGGTTTCTGGCGCCGGTCTTCTGGATGCACGCGGACAGGTAATTCCGCACCGTGCCCTCGGACAGGTAGAGCTGGGCGGCGATCTCGGCGATGGTCCGCCCGTCCGCGGAGGCCTCGAGCACGTCGCGCTCGCGCGGGGTGAGCGGGTTGACCCCGTCGGCGAGCGCGGCGGCGGCCAGGTCGGGGTCGATGACCCGCTCGCCGGCCAGCACCCGGCGGATGGTCTGCGTGAGCTTGTCCGCCGGGGAATCCTTGACCAGGAACGCCGATACCCCGGACTCCATCGCGCGGCGGAGGAACCCCGGCCGGCCGAACGTCGTGAGGATCACGATCTTGGTACCGGGGCGGAGCCTCTTCAGCTCGGCCGCCGCGGTCAGGCCGTCCATGCCCGGCATCTCGATGTCCAGCACGGCCACGTCGGGCTGGCTGGCCTCGGCGGCCTTCAGCACCTCGTCGCCGCGACCGACCTGGGCCACCACCTCGATATCGCCCTCGAACGAGAGCAGCGCGGCCAGCGCCTCCCTGATCATCACCTGGTCTTCGGCGAGGAGCAGCCGGACGGGCTCGTCCTGGGTCATAGGTGGCAATTATGCGCGGTTGAGCCCTCGGCGGCCCCGGTGATGGACACAGCGGGCACGGTCGCGATGAGGCGGAAGCCGCGGCCTGCGTCGGCCGGACCGAGCGACAGGGAGCCGCCGACCGCGGAGAGGCGTTCGGACACGCCGTGCAGGCCGCTCCCCTGGGGGTTGTCCGCGTTATCCTGGGTATCCAGGGCCGGGCCGGCGAAGCCGTGGCCGTCGTCGGCGACCTCGAGGGACAGCTCGCCCGTCCGCTCGGTGAGCCGGATCCGGCAGTGCCGGGCACCGGAATGGCGGATCACGTTGGTGACGGCCTCGCGCAGGCACCAGGCCAGCACCGCCTCCGCCTGCGAGTCGAAGGTGCCGGACCGCAGGGTCAGCTCGGCGTCGTCGTCGAGCGCGATGCCGGCCGCCTCGAGCGCGTTCCGCGCCGTAATGACCTCGATGGCGAACGTCGGCCTGCGATAACCGCTGACCGCCTCCCTGATGTCGTGCAGCGTCTGCCGACTGACCCGGCCGATGTCACCGAGTTCCGTGAGCGCCGCGTCGCGTTCGGCCGAGGATGGCAGCTTGCCCAGGCGCTTGGCGGCCAGTTCCGACTTCAGCGTGATCATCGACAGCGACTGGCCGGTCAGGTCGTGCATGTCCCGGGCCAGCCGGAGCCGTTCCTCGTTCACAGCGAGCCTGGCGACCTTCCCGCGAGCCTGGTCCAGCTCGTGCATCAGGCTGATCTGCATCCGGAACCCCATCATGGCCAGGCCGATGAGCAGGACGGGCAGCAGGATGGCCAGGGTGGTGCCCAGGTCGAGGTGGGTGATCCAGCAGAACAGCAGGTAGCAGCCGGTGATGGCGAAGACGCCGAACGAGGCCCGGCGGCTGCCGAAGGCCGACGTGAGCACGAAGCCGCCGGCGGCCGATACGTAGATCCACAGCGGCGTCCAGTCCTTGCCGTACACCAGGCACGCCACCGCGGCCAGTACGGCGAGGGTGCCGAGCCCGTAGAGGGCCAGCCGCGGCCGAGTCTCGCAGAGAAACAGGGTGGGCAGGTAAATGGCGCAGAAGGCAATCGTGACGATGATGCCGCCGGCGATCCACGCCGCCCCGCCGTGCTGGAACAGGTCCGAGACCGGCTGGATCAGGTAGGCCAGCCAGACGCCGGAGAAGAAGTAGCGCCACCGGCTGCTGCCGCTGCCGGGCACGTGACGATCGCTGAGCACGCTGGTGAGCAAGCCCGGCTCGGTCTCGTCCTCGCCGGTCTGGCTGGCTTGGTCCTGCTGGTCCGGCAGGCCCGCCTCGTTCCGGACGGCGTTGGTGGATCGTATCGCCATCGCAGCTCACCTCGCTTCCATGCTGCCACGTTTCGGTGGGTTTACCCGCCCTGGGTCTACCCGCCGTGGGTTTACCCGCCGTGGGTTTACCCGCCGTGGGTTTACCCGCCCGCGGTGCCCGGCCAGGCCCCCGAATGGCCGGCCGGGCACCTGATGGTCCGCTGATCAGACGTTCTCGGCGGTGGTCCGGACCGCCATGGTGGCCAAGGCGGCGAAGATGCCGAGCCAGGCCACCAGGCCGACGGCCAGGCCCGCCGGCACGGCGGCGCCCTGGATCACGTCGGTGCCGATCTTCACGGCCTCGTAGGTCGGGGTGAACTGGCCGATGTGGCCGAGGAAGCCGGTCAGCGGGAACCACAGGCCGCCGAGGATGGCGAAGACGAAGTACACGATGAGCGTGACCGGCTGGACCTGTTCCGGCGGGAACCGGTAGCCCACGGCCACGGCCAGCGCGGCGAAGATCGTGGAGCCGAACCAGACCGTGAGCGCGATGACCGGCCACTCCCAGCCCGGCAGGTGGATGTTGCCGTAGAAGCGGCCGAGCAGCAGCACCACCACGATGGACGGCACGGTGGTCGCCAGCGAGACCAGCACCTTGGTGACCACGTAGGCGTTGGCCGGCAGCGGAGTGAGCCTGAGCTGGCGGATCCAGCCTTCCTTCTTCTCCTGGGAGATCCGCTGCGCATTGCCGTTCAGCGCGCCGCTGAAGGCGCCGAACGTGGACATCGAGATCATGTAGTACGCGCCGAACGCGACGCCGTAGGCGCTCGCCTTCACCTGCCTGCCGATCAGCAGGTACAGGACCACCGGGAAGGCCACGGTGAAGATGAAGTAGCGCTTGTTGTGCATGAGCCGCCTGAGTTCGGCCTTCGTGAGGGCCAGCGTGCCGGCCATGTCAGTTCATCTCCCCTGCGATAGATCCGTTGGTCGCGTCGTCTTCCGCGGTGATGGCGAGGAAGGCCTGCTCGAGGCCGAGGCTGGTGACCTCGATCTCGCGCGGCCGGTAGCCCCCGTCGAGGATGGCGTACAGCGTGGCGTCCGAGTCGCTGGACTGGATCTGCACCACGTCGTGCCTGACCTCGAGGTTCACCAGCCCGGGCAGGCCGAGGAGGAAGGGCTCGTCCACCTTGTCCAGGCGGAAGGAGAGCCGTTTGGCTCCGGCCCGTTCCTTGATCTCGGCGGGCGTGCCGTCGGCGAGCAGCCGGCCCCGGTTGATGACCAGGATCCGGTCCGCCGCCTGGTCCGCCTCTTCCAGGTAGTGCGTGGCGAACAGGAGCGTGCGCCCCGCGGCCACCTCTTCCTTCATGCTGCTCCAGAACAGCCGGCGGGTTTCCACGTCCATGGCCGCGGTCGGCTCGTCGAGCACGATCAGCTCGGACTTGCCGCAGATGGCCAGCGCGAACCGGACCCGCTGGGTCTGGCCGCCGGACAGCCGGTCGACCCGCTGGTCGGCGAACTGGGTGATGCCGGCCCGCTTGAGCGTGGTCGCTACCGGCTCCGGGTTCGGGTGCAGCTTGGTCACCAGCTCGACCAGCTCGCGCACCGTCACCTCGGGCATCAGGCCACCGGACTGGAGCATGGCGCCGACCCGGCCCGACTTCACCGCCCGGTACGGGTCATCACCGAACATTCGGATACGCCCGGTGGTGGGCTTGCGCAGCGCGAGCAGCATGTCAAGCGAGGTGGACTTGCCCGCCCCGTTCGGTCCCAGCAGGGCGACCGTCTCGCCCGCGCGCAGATCGAGGCTCAGCCCGTCAACCGCCCGCAGCCGTCCGTAGTGCTTGGACACGTTCTCGAACGTGACCACCGGCGTGCCAGCGTGGCTGCCCCCGTAGCCCGCGGCGGAGCCCGCGGTCACCCTGGTCGCGGGGCGGCCCTGGTAGTCGTGTCCGCTGGCCCGGATGCCAGGCTCCCCGTCACTGCCATATCCGCTGTATTTGCTGTATCCGCCGTACTGTGAGCCACCTCCGTCACTTCCGAAAGTCCCGTAACCCGTCTCATGCTGGCTCATATAGTTCCCTGTCTTCGGCTTCGTCAGGCCGGCTTCCCCGGCCGTGGATCCCTCGCCGCTCTCAATACCACCACCCGGGCGGCCCGCCAGGTAGTGCCGTCCCTCAGGAACCTTCCATGACATGCGTCATCCCTCGCGCGGTGACACGGGCGTGAATGCGACATTCACGCTGCTCAGGCTCAATGCCGCGGGGTAAGGCGGTGCCGGCCGGGTGAGGCGGTGTCGGCCCGGGGGCGGCGCGGGAGCGTAAGCGGACTCCAGTCACCCTGGCACCGTACGTACCAGATCATTCGATATGGATGTCCCATTCATGCAGCTGGAACAACATGGCAGGGACATCCACGCCGTATCCACGGAGCCGGACGGGCGGGCGGGCAGGGATCACTGGTCACAGGAATGTTCTGGATACGCAGGAGCACCACAGGTCGCGGCCGAGGCGCGGGCGAGGTGCGAGGTCGCGGCCGGGGCGCGGGCGAGGTGCGAGGTCGCGGCCGGGGCGCGGGCAGGGTCAGCGGCCGACGGCGTAGCCCTGCATGCCGCGGGGGTTGGCGGCGGCGTAGAGGATGCCGTCGCGGCGGGCCACCGCGCTGACCCGGCCGAGCGACCAGGCGGGGCGGACGTTGACCAGGTGGCCGCGGCGGCGGAGTTCCTCGATCACCGGGGCACCGACCCGCGACTCGACGTCAAGGACGCCGGGCTGGGCCTGGCGCGGATAGAACGACGACGGCATGTGCGCAGAGTGGAACGACGGGAAGTCGATCGCTTGCTGCAGGTTCATGCCGAACGTCAGGTGGTTGAGGAAGAACAGCAGCGACCACTGGTCCTGCTGATCGCCGCCGGGCGTGCCGAACGCGAGGTGCGGCTCGCCGTCGCGAAGCGCGAGGCTCGGGGTGAGCGTGGTCCGCGGGCGCTTGCCCGGCGCGAGGGTGGCGGGCAGCCCGGGGGTGAGGGTGAACATCTGCGCCCGGGTGCCGAGGCAGAAGCCGAGGCCGGGAATGACCGGCGAGGACTGCAGCCAGCCGCCGCTCGGCGTGGCGGACACCATGTTGCCGAACCTGTCGGCCACGTCGAGGTGGCAGGTGTCGCCGGCCCGGCTCGACGCGGCCGGCCCGGTGGGTCCGCTGCTGCGCATCGTCGGCTCGCCCGTGCTCGGGTCCAGCAGCGGCGCGGGCGGCTCCACGTCCATGACCGGCGACACGCTTCCGTCGTCGCCGACGCCTGTGAACGTGCCGACCACGAAGGCCGGCAGCCGGGGGGTCCGGCCGTCGGGCGAACCGGGGTGCAGTCCGGCCGATGCCTCCGGCCCCGCCAGCCGCCGCCGCTCGTCGGCGTAACCGGCCGAGAGCAGCGCCTTGACCGGCACGTCGGTGAAGTCGGGGTCGCCGTACCAGGCTTCCCGGTCGGCGAACGCGAGCTTGCCGCATTCGGTCACGGTGTGCACGAAGTCCGCGGTGCCCGGGCCCATGGCCGGCAGGTCGAAGCCGTCGAGCAGCGCGAGCTGCTGCAGGAACACCGGCCCCTGCCCCCACGGCTGGGTCTTGCACACAGTCAGGCCGCCGAAGTCGAAGGTCAGCGGTTCCTCACGACGCGGGTGCCAGCCGGCCAGGTCGGCGTGAGACAGCAGCCCGCGGTGCGGTCGGCCGGTCACGTCCATGACCTCGGCGGAGGCGACGTAGGCGGCGATGGCCTCGGCGACGAAGCCTTCGTAATAGGCCCGCCGGGCCGCCTCGATCTGCTCGTCGCGATCCTGGCTCGCCGCTTCCGCTTCGGCCAGGATGCGCTGATAGGTGGCGGCCAGGATGGGATTGGCGAACCGCGAACCCGGCGCGGGCACGTCCCCGCCCGGCAGGTAGATCTCGGCCGAACTCGGCCAGTGATCCCGGAACAGCTCGGCCACGCTGGCGATCCCCCAGCTGATCGCGGGCTGCAGCGGGTAGCCGCCGGCCGCGTAGCCGATCGCGTAGCCGATCACATCCCGCAGCCGGAGCGTGCCGAACTCCCTCAGCAGCAGCATCCACGCGCCGAACGAGCCGGGCACGCAGGCGGCGAGCAGCCCGCTGCCGGGCACCAGGTCGAGCCCGAGAGCGGCGAACGCCTCCAGCGTGGCGGCAGCCGGGGCGGTCCCCTGCCCGCAGAGGACGAAGGTCTCGCCGCGCCCGGCGTGGTGGGCGATGACCGGGACCTCGCCGCCCGGGCCGTTCAGGTGCGGCTCCACCACCTGCAGCACGAGTCCGGCGGCGACGGCCGCGTCGAACGCGTTGCCGCCGTGCTCGAGGACGGCCATCCCGGCCGCCGAGGCGAGCCAGTGCGTCGAGGCCACCATGCCGAAGGTGCCCGCGAGTTCCGGCCTGGTCGTGAATTCGGGAACTTCGGCCATGACCTGATCCTCTCATCAGGCTTCTCGAGCGTGTCGTCTGGCGCAGGGCGGCGCTCCGCTCCGGCCGGGCAGGCCAGGCAGGACGCCCTGATAGCGTCTCCGGCATGGATCTTTCCCCGCGGGTGCGCGCCGTCTGCGACCTCGACGTCGCCGAGGCACGGGAGTTCGCAGGCCGCCACGAATACGACGGCAAGCCGCAGGACCTGTCGCCGGCGGGCGTCCGGGCCGGCCTGGCCCGGCTGGAGGCAGCGCGGGCCGGCGGCGAACCACTGCCGGACGCGCACGACGAGGCTCACCTGTCCGCGGCGGAGGAGCAGAAGCGGGTCGGTTACGCCCGGCTCGAACTGCACCGCAGGAACCCGATCTTCCACCTCGGCGAACTGGACCTGTCCTGCTACGACCGGGACTACGCCCCGGAGCAGCAACGAGAGGCCGCGCGGGCCGAGCACCTCGCCGCCTGGCCGCAGGTCGCGGACGCGGCCGTGGAGTCGCTCGACCAGGTGAGTGCCCCGGTGGCGCAGGCGCTGCTCGGCGGCATCCGCGGCCTGGCGGCCGGTCTCAGCACGAGAACCGGCCGCGGTCCGGAACAGGAGGTCCTGGCCGCGGCGCTGGCCGCGCACGCCCGGCTGGTCGCGCACGTGGAGCGCACGGCGGCGGCCGGCGACCCGGACCCTTCGCTCGGCGCCGCCGGGCTCGCCGCCCTGATGGGCGTGGCCGAGGCGCTGCCGGTTGACCTGGGCCGGCTGGCGGAGCAGGCCGACGCCGAACGGGACCGGCTGCACGCCCTGCTAGCCGATTGGTGCGCCAGGCTCGAACCAAGCCGGCCTGCCCTCGACGTGGCCCGCGAGCTGGTCCGGGATCACCCGGATGGAGCCGGCGTGATCGAGGCGGCCAGGATATGGACCGAACGGGCCATCACGTTCACTCGCGATCACGACCTGGTCCCCTACCACGACGGAGAGTGCCTGGTCGGGCCGGCGCCCGAGTCGCGGCGGTGGGCCACGGCAATGCTGTCGTGGGCCGCGCCCGGCGAGCCCGAGGGCCCCTCGTGGTACCACATCACCCCGCCGGACGCTTCCTGGCCGGAGCGTGACCAGGAAGAGTGGCTGGAGATGTTCAGTCACACCACGCTGCCCGGCATCACGGTGCACGAGGTAGCACCCGGGCACTTCTCCCATGGCCGCGCGCTGCGGCACGTGACGTCCGAGGTCAGGCGGACCCTGCACTCCAGCGCGTTCATCGAGGGCTGGGCGCACTACGGCGAGGAACTGTGCGTGGAAGAGGGGTTCGGCGCCGGGGATCCGCGGATCCCGATCGGCGTCTGGCTCGAGGCACTGGTGCGGGTGACCCGGCTGGCGTGCGCCATCGGCGTGCACACGGCCGGGATGACGATCGACGATGCGGCGCGCCGGTTCGAGGCCGACACCCACCTGTCCGGGCCCGCGGCGCTGTCCGAAGCCCGGCGGGCCACCTTCGACCCGACCTACGGCCGGTACACCTGGGGCAAGCTGGAGATCCTCAAGCTCCGCGAGCGGGCCAGGAAGGACTGGGGGACCGGCTTCACCCTGCAGCGCTTCCACAAGGCCATGCTCGACCTCGGTTCCCCGCCGCTCGGCCTTCTTCCTACCGCCCTCGCCCGCGGCTGACGACGGGTTTCGTGAGCGGTAACCTGGGGATCGTGCGCGGACTGATGCCGGTTCTCCGGATCGCGGGCGCGGCCCTGCTGGCGGCGGTCGTGGTGACCGGCTGTGCGTCGGCCGGGGCCACGCCGTCGATCGCCGTCGCCAGCGCGTACGTGCCGCAGCCGACGACGCCGGGCACCACGGTGGCGTACCTGGAGATCCGCAACAACGGCCCGGCCGACAAGCTGATCGCCGTGCAGACCAGCGTGGGCGGCACCGTGCAGTTGCGGGCGCCGGCCGGGCAGCATTCGGGTGCCCAGGTCATGCGCACGGTGCCGGACATCCCCATCGCGGCCGACGCGATGACCCGGCTCAACCCGATCTCCTATCACTTGCTGATCACGGGGGCCGGGACCATGCGCGACGGCAAGGACATCATGCTGCGGCTTACCTTCGCCAACGCCGGCACGGTCACGGTCATCGCGATGGTCACCAACCCGCAGACCGGCGGCAGCAGCTACTTCCTCAACTGACTGCCGCCCGACCCGGCGAAAGTCTTCGGGTCAGCGGCATCCTCTCCCGGGTGTCCCCGTCCCGTGGCGTATAGATGACGATGCGCGCCTCCGGCATGTCCGGCACCGCGAGCTCGCTGACGGCCAGGTTCAGCGTCCCGGCGCGCGGGTGCAGGTAAGTAAGGGTCCGCGGCTCGGGATCGGCCACCTCGTGCCGGGCCCACAGGTCGGCGAACTCACGGCTCAGGCTGGCCAGCCGGCGGATGTCCTCTTCCCAATCCGGATCGCCGATGTGCCGGCTGTACGCGGAGCGCATCCGGGCCACCAGGTAGCGGACATGCGTCTCGTAGTCGGGGAACTTGCTCCGGGCGGACGGCTCGTTAATGCAGCACCACAGCGTGTTCTTGTGGACGCACGGCATCGAGTGCCACTCCCAGAACAGCTCCTCGGAGGCGTCGTTGGACATCAGGATGTCGTGCCTGCCGTTGAGTAGGGACGCCGGCAGCGGGTCGAGCGAGCGGACGATCTCCCGGATGGTGTCCGGCACCGTCATGCCCGCGCACTCGGTGCGCAGCGGTGTCGCCTCGGCGAGCCGGTACAGGTGTTCCCGCTCCGCCCGGTCCAGCCGGAGCGTGCTGGCCACCGCGTCGAGCACCTGGGTGCTGGCGTTGATCTGGCGGCCCTGCTCCAGCCAGGTGTACCAGGTGACGCCGACGCCGGCCAGCAGGGCCACTTCCTCCCGGCGCAGGCCTGGTGTGCGGCGGCGGGAACCGGGCGGCATGCCGAAGTCACCCGGACTGAGCCGGGCCCGGCGTGCCTTCAGGAACTCGCCGAGCTCGGCCCGTCGTCGTTCGACTGCCCGCCGTCGTTCACCGGCGCGCCGCCCTTCACCCGCCCGCCGGGCCCCGTCGTGCTGGGCTGGTCCGTTCTTCGTTTCGTACGCGACCAAGGCCTCGTCCCATCACAAAAACTGCCCCCAGTTCAACTTAGCGGTCAGCACTGACATTTTCCGGTGCCGAGCTCAGGCTGGGGTGCACGTCAATTTTGTAGGTGAGCAAGATCGTTTAGCCTGCTGGCCTGGCCAAGCGGCGGGTGTCTGGTTGCGCGGTGCGCCCCAGATCCGGAGGGGCGTACCCGGTTGCCCGATCGGCGCCCTCTGCCAGCCGCGCTTACCTCCGGCGGCGGACGACGAGCACCGCAGAGTCCACGCGCGGCGGCGGCAGGAACGCGCGCCGCGGCAGCGTGAGGCCGACGGTCAGGCTGAACCTTCGCGCGGCACCAGAAGCGTACTTGCGCACCACGGCACGCTGCAGCACGAGGTCGGCCGCGACCAGCCTGCTGCCGGGCGCCAGCAGCGTCCGCAGCAAACTGGATGAGATCCCGTACGGCGGGCTCGCCACCACCCGGAACGGCCGGCCGGGCAACCGGATCGAGGCGGCGTCCGCGGGCACCACGGTGATGCCGGGGAACCGCTCGCGGAGGACGCCGGCCCGCCACGGGTTCAACTCGACCGCGACCACCCGCGCCCCCGCCCGCACCAGAGGCGCGGTCAGGGCCCCTTCGCCGGCCCCGATGTCGAGCACGAGCTCGCCGGGCCGCACTCCGGCGGCGGTGACCACCCGCGCCGCCCATTCCTCAGCGAGCCGGTGCCAGCCCCATGCCCGGCGCGACCGCCCGGAGGCGGGCACGACGGACCATCACCGTGTAGATACCCACGCGCCGACCGTAGCCTGCCACGGCCTCGGCCATCAATTCGTTTTCTGCCGGGCGTGATGGCTGCTTCCCCGGATGTCTGTTACCAGCTAAAAACCTGTTGCGGCGGAGGGAAGCCGGACGGAAGGCTGCTGCGGTGGATCTCGACAGCGCCGCGCAGGAATGGCAGATGCACGGGTTCGTGATTCTCCCTGGGTTCGTCCCGGCCGCGGAGCTGAAGCCCGCGCTAGAGGAGCTGCCGTCCATGTACCCTACCGCCGAAGGATTCCATGGCGGTACCGACGAGCGGCGAGACAGGTTCACCGTGGATGAGTGGGCCGGGATCGACAGCTTCCCGTTCCGGAGCACCGAGCTGAGTCTCCTTGCCGTCAGCGACCGCGTCATCGACCTCGCAGAAACCCTGCTCGCGGACAATGGCCTGCGGATCTCCTCGGCCGAGGCGTGGGCGAAGTACACTGGCGCCGCCGACTACAACCAGCCGCTGCACCGGGACTATCTCAACCACACGCTGATGGTTCCCACCGATGACCCGCGGTTCCGGCAGCTGGAAATGTTCGTTTACCTTGTCGATGTCCCCGGGGAACTCGGGCCGCCGAGCATGCTGTCCCGTACCCGGGCGACGGGGCTGCCCGCGAAGCCGAACTGGTACCCGCGCGAAGGCGCCGCCGACGCCGAAGGAGGCTGGGTCCAGACCGCCGGAAGCCCGGATCTCTACGAGGCCGAAGTCCGCGCCGCCGGGCCGGCCGGCACGGTCGTCGCCTGGGCGCCGGGAACCTTCCACCGCGGCACCGCCCTGACCCTGCCCCGCGGTGCCCGCTACACGATCGACCTCGCCTACCGGCCGGCCCGTGCCGAGTGGGGCCAGCGGATGCCCTGGGCCGACCGCAGCCACGAACCCGGGTGGTACCGGTTCGCGCACCGGGCGACGCCACGGCAGCTCGCGCTCTTCGGCTTCCCGCCGCCCGGCCACCCGTACTGGACCGAAGCCACCCTCGCCGGCACGGCGCAACGGTACTCCGGGCTGGATATGACCCCGTGGCGGCAGGCGCTGCGCGGCGAAGCCTGGCCGGCGACAACGTAACCGGCCCAACCTGAGCGTTCAAGGCTCTGACCAGCGCTTTTTTGTCTGGTTGTGACCGCCGCAACCGCTGCAAGCGCGCTACCAGCCAAAACTCCGAGACCCTACATTATTGACGCACACCCCTCAGGCTGGGCGGGTGACGGGAGGGCGGGGGTCGGCGGGCCCCGAGGGGGAATGTCTTGGGAAACCGGGGCCCGCCGGGCTCCAGGGCGTCAGGCGACGCCCTGGAGCTACGGTCACAGGCTGCCTTTGAACCGCGCTGCAACGACGCTGGAACGGCCGGTCGCACCGCAGGTCAGGCGGTCCAGGCGACCGGCAGGCGCTTGACGCCTCGCTGGAAGTTGGAGCGCAGGTAGGACGGCGGCCCGGCGGATTCGAGGACGGACGTGCGGGCCAGCACCTCGGCGAACAGCGCGCGCATCTGGCTGCGAGCCAGGTGGGCACCCAGGCAGAAGTGCGGTCCGTGGCCGAACACCAGGTGCGGGTTGGGCTGGCGGCGGATGTCGAAACGGCCGGGTTCGGCGAAGACGGCGTTGTCGCGGTTGGCCGAGGTGAAGGAGACGACTACCTTGTCTCCCGAACGGATGGGCTGACCGCCCAGCTGACAGTCTTCTGCCGCGGTCCGCCGGAACGTCATCACCGGCGTCCACCAGCGCAGCATCTCGTCGGCCGCGACGGTCAGCAGGGCCGGATCGGCGCGCAGCTCGTCCTGGGCCCGCGGGTGCTCGAGCAGCGCGAGGCACGCGCCGGGCAGGCCATTGCGCAGCGTCTCGTTGCCGGCCACGGCGAACAGCCAGAACATGTTCTCGAACTCGGCCACCGAGACCCGGGCGCCGCCCTCGTCCGACTGGGCCAGCAGGATCGACATCACGTCATCCCCCGGGCGGCGGCGCTTCTCCTCGGCGAGCAGGTGGGCGTAGGCGTACAGGTCCGGCATGCCCTCCCGGGTGCGCGGGTCGGGCATCCGCCCGCCGGGCCCCGGTGACGGCCGCTCGGCCAGGGCCTCGCGGGCCATGGCGGTGCCCGCGGCCGGGTCGAACTCGGCCGAGGAGGCGTAATCGGGGTCCTGGTAGCCGATCACCCGGTTGGACCAGTCGAACAGCAGCCAGCGGTCCTGCTCGGGTACCCCGAGCACGTCGGCCAGGGCGAGCAGCGGGAGGTCGGCGGCCACCTCCTTGGCGAAGTCGCACTCGCCACGCGGGCCGGTGAACACGCGGTCGCAGATGGCCCGGGCGTGCCCGCGGATGCGGTCCTCGAGCCGGGCCACCGCCCGCGGGGTGAACGACCGGCTGAGCAGCCGCCGCAGCCGGGAGTGCTCAGGCGGGTCCATGTTGAGCATCATCCGGCGGACGTAGCGCAGCGCCTCGGGCGTGGCCGGGTCCCGGATCTGGGTCGCGCCCAGCGCCGAGGAGAACAGCTCCGGGCGCCGCAACACCGATTCCACCTCGGCGTGCCTGAGCACCAGCCAGAATCCGGGGCCCGCCGGCCAGCTCAGCACCGGGATCTCGGGCACCCACGCCACCGGGGCCTCGCGGCGCAGCCGGGCCAGCGCCGCGAACGGCACTCCGTCCACGTACGTCGCCGGGTCGAAGACGACCTCGGTGTCCGGGCGGGGCGCCGCCATCAATCTCGTCCCAGGAACTCCTCGATGGAGGTCGCGAGCGACACCGGCGATTCGAACATCGGGTAGTGCCCGGCGTCGGGCAGGATCGTCATCTCGGCTTCGGGGAAGTAAACCAGCCAGGTCTGCTCCATCACGTCGGCGGACAGGGCCGGGTCGTTCACCCCGACGATCACCTTGACCGGCGTGCTCGTGTCGGCCTGGACCTTGTCCGAGAAGTCGGACTTGGCCCAGGCCTGCAGGTACGCGCCGAACGCCGCCTCGGTGGAGTTCTCCAGCGAGTGCCGGACCACGAGGTTGATGAAGGTCGCGGTCAGCTTGCTGCCGGTCGTGAAGTTGATGATCGCCGCCCGGTTGCCGGGGTTGCCCGCCACACCGGAGAACAGCTGCCAGGCCTGCCCGTCCATGGGCACCGCGCCGGCCGGCACCGGGTTGAGACCGACCAGCTTGTCCACCCGGTCCGGGGCCTGCAGCAGCACCTGGAGGGCCACCTTGGCGCCCATCGAGTGCCCGATCACCGAGAACCGGTCCCAGCCCAGCTCGTCGGCGAGGGCGATCGCGTCGGCCCCGGCCTCCTCCATGGTGAACTCGCCGGCCACCTGCTGGCGGCCGCCGTAGCCGCGCAGGTCCATGAAGGCGTAGGTGTAGGTCGAGCGGTCGACGAAGTCCGGCAGCGAGCCCCACGCCCGGGCCGAACCGAACCAGCCGTGCACCGCCAGCACGTGGTGGTCGCCGGACCCGATGCTCACGAGGGAACTCGTCATGCTGGCCTCCGCTTTACCGTCATCGGTTACTAACCGCCGACTCTAGCGAGCGGGTACCGCGTCCGCCATGACTGGCCGCGGTGTGACGAGCGAGGGGAACCGGGGGCAGGCACCATGGCCCGTTCGGAATCCCTGGGGTGCTTCAGGGCAGGGCGATGAGCAGCACGGGCACGCCGGCCACCGTCAGCCCGCCCGCCACCCGCAGGAACATCTGCACGGCGGGCACCGAACGGGCCTGTACCTTGGGGAAGTCCGTCTTGGGTTCGGCCGCCATCATGACGATGACCATTGAGAACACGAACCAGGCCAGTACGACGCGGCGCCAGTTACGCGCCCGCCAGGCCACGAGACGCTGCCGGAACGGGGTCCGCGCTGCCCGCTGGCGCCAGGCGATGACCCCTGCGCTCCGGCTCGCTCCCCCGCTCCTGCCGCCGTATGCTGGGCGCGTGACGACCGCGGCAAGCCCCGGGTTCAGCGGGGCCGTCCCTCCGATAGCGGGACCCATCCTCAGGCGGCCGCGTTCCGGCGGTGCCTGCTGAAGTGCCTGACTCATCGTGACCCCTCCCCCACTCCCCCGGTGGACCAGTACCTATTAGGAGGGCGTTGCGACGTCCCTGATACGCACGAGGCAACGCGCTTGCCGTCCGATGTCTCGCGATATATCGTGCAGGTACTTGGGATTCCCCGTTCTTGCTACGGAGGGCACGATGGCTACGGGATACAACGTGCGCGTCGGGGACGCCGATCGTGAAGCAGTCGCCGCCCAGCTGCGTGAGCATTTCGCGGACGGACGGCTGACGCTCGAGGAACTGAACGAGCGCCTTGACCAGACGTTCGCGGCCACGACCAAGGCCGATCTGAACACCGTGATGCGCGACCTCCCGCAGGCCGCGCGGCCGGCTGCAGGCATGCCGTACGGGGGCACGGCGTGGCAGGGACCAGCCTGGTCGGGTCCGATGGCCACCAGGCCGGGGCAGGATCGTGGCCAGGGCTGGAGCAACAGCCAGCGACCGTGCGGATCTGGCGCCTTCGCGCCGCTGATGGGGATGGTGTGGCTCTTCGTCATCCTCGGCAGCGTGATCCTCTTTGGTGGCTTCGGCGGTGGCGGCAGGCCCCTGGCGATTGTCTTGTTCCTCGCGGCACTGGCGCTGGTCAGGCGGCTGATAGGGCTGGGCAGGCGCCGCGGCTCCCCCGGGCCGCGTGGTCCCAGGGGACGTCGCCGCTGGTGATTCTCGCACCGTCCGGGTTCCGCGCCGGGCCGGCTCGACTTATCGTTGAAGGGTGAGGCAGCCAGCCTGGCGAATTCAGGGAGCCGATGACAAGGCGATATGACGTCAGAACCGGAATGGTAGACGAGGATCCCGGCGCGGGGCAGCCGCGTGAAGATCTAGTACCCGGATGGCACGTGCCCGGCCGGACGCGGTACGACTACGACCTCAGGATCGGCGATGCCGAGCGCGACGCCGCCATGACCCAGCTGCGTGAGCACTTCGTCGCGGGGCGGCTGACGTTCGACGAGCTGAGCGAGCGGATCGACGCCGCTCTCATCGCCAAGACGCAGCGCCAGATCGACGGCCTGATGGCCGACCTGCCCCGGCCGCCGAGAGTGCACCGAGGCGAGCCCAGGCTGCCGGCCCCGGCACCGGACGCGGGCCGGTTCCTCGTCTTCGCGATGCTGCTCTTCGCGCTGGCCACCTGGATCCTGATCATGGCCTGGATGTCCCGCTACTCGCACCTGGGCGGCCAGTACCCGCAGTGGCCCATCCAGCGTCCTTAGCTGGCTCGCCAGATTCAGGCGCCGCCCAGGGCACGCAGCGGTACCACCAGGTAGCGGTAGTCCGGCACGGACTCGTCACCGTTCCCGGCGCTGCCGGTGATCAGCGCGGGCTTGGTCGGGCTGGTGAACTGCAGCCGGATCCGCGCCTCGTCGGGGACGGGCGGCGCCTTCTCCGCGTTCTGCCCCTGGCCGGCCTGCTCGTCCTGGTCAGCTGGGTCGGCTTTGCCGGAGCCTTGCGCCTTGTCCGGAGCGCCGGCCGCCGCGATCAGGGCGGCGCCGAGGCCGTCCATCAGGTAGTGCGGGCTGAACGCGATCGCGGTCTCCTCACCGGCGAAATCGGCGCTGACCGTCTCCCGCGCCCGCGCCTGCCCCTCGGTGCCCGCCTCGATCGTGACCTGGTCGCGGCCGAACGACAGCCGGACCGAGCTGCCCCGCTCCGCGACCAGGGCGACCCGCTTGACCGCTTCGACGAGGGGAATGGCGGGCATGTCACCGCGGCTGCCGAACTCATCAGGGAACCGGGACATGTACTTGATGTACTCCCCGGCGATCAGCCGGGTGGTCAGCCGCCGCCCGCCCGACTCGAACCCGATCATCGCGTCGGCCGCGCGCAGCGAATCCCCCGGGCTCGCGTCGGCGGTCCGGCCCGGCTCGCCGCGCATCATGACCCGGACCGGCATGCCGGGCTGCATCATCCGCGCGGCGTCGGACAGAGTCCTCGCCGGCACCAGCAGGGTCACGGCCGAACCCTGGAGGGCGGTATTCCAGCCGAGTTCCTTGATGGCGAGCCGGTACCGGTCCGTCGCCACCAGCCTGATGGTGTCGTCGTAGATCTCGAAGTTCACCCCGGTAATGACCGGCAGCGTGTCATCGCGGCTCGCCGCGGGCGCCACCTGGCCGATCGCCGTGGCGAGCACGCCGCCGTCGACCGTGCCGGCCAGCAGGGGCAGCTCGGGCAGCCGCGGGTACTCCTTGACCGGCAGGGTGACCAGGGTGAAGGACGCCGGGCCGCAGGTCACGGTGACGTCATCCTTCTCGTGATCCACCTCGACCGGATAGGACGGCAGGCTCCGCGTGATCTCGGCCAGCAGCCGTCCTGGCACGAGCGCGCTGCCCGGCTCGGTCACCTCCGCGTCAACGACGATCCTGGCCGACACCTCGTAGTCGAAGCAGGAGAGGGTCAGGCGGCCGGTGGACGCCTCGAGCAGCAGCCCGGACAGGATAGGCAGCACCGGCCGCGACGGAAGCGAGCGCGCGACCCAGGCCACCGCCTCAGCCAGAGCATCCCGTTCGACGATGATCCGCATTCGCTGCCGCCTCCAACCCGCGTGAGCCACCCTCCACCGGGGGCCTCACATGCATACTCGCACGGGCCACTGACATTCCCGAGGGTCCGGAGGTCGCCGGACCGGGGGACTTCCTGCGGCCGGAGGTCGCAGGACCCGGGGGACTTACTGCGACCGGAGGTCGCAGGACCGGGGGGACTTGTCCCCCCCAGGGGGGTCTGGGGGGACGGGCAGTCCCCCCAGGAGCAGGGGGGTCTGGGGGGATCTTCCCCCGGGGCTAACACAGCCCGGGGGGCGCAGCGTCCAGGGTGGCCTGGATGGCCTTGGCCAGCGCCCTGGCGGATTCCGCAGTGAGCTCGACCGCGACCCGCGCCGCCGGGCCGGCGCCGGGGTCGAGGAAGTCGATATTGAGGGTGTGCTCCGCCTGAGCGTGCACCGGATGGTCGAAGTACACGCTCGCGTCGGTCAGCCGGAACCATCCGGACGGACCCTTGCCGCTGCCGCTGATCGAGACCTTCTCCGTCAGGTAAGTGCACATGTCCGAATCCTCTCAGGGCGGGCGGGTTACAGGTAGCGGCCGAAGAAGTCCCAGATGCGCTGCCAGGCGTCCACGGCCGCTTCGGGGCGGTAGCTGGGCCGGTCCACCTGCAAGAAGGCGTGGCCGGCTTCGTCGTAGGAGTGGAACTCGTAGGTCTTGCCGTTCGCCTTGAGCGCGTTCTCGAGCTCGGCGACGTGCTCGGGCGAGGGGTGCTGATCGTCCGCGCCGAACAGGCCCAGCAGCGGGCAGGACAGGTCCGCGGCCCGCTCGACCAGGGCCGGCGAGCCGTGCAGCGGGTGCCCCTCGGGCGCGGTCTCGACGACGAAACCGCCGTAGCAGTCCACGGCCGCGTCCAGCGGCAGGCTGACCGCGGCGAGGAACGACTGCCGCCCTCCGGAACAGTGGCCGATCACGCCGACCTTGCCGTTGGAATTGCTCAGCCCGCGCAGGTAGGCCGCCGCCCCGGCCACTTCGCCGACGATCCGCTCATCCGGGATGGGAATCGCGCCCGAGGCCCTGGCCGCCGCCATCGCGTCGTCGGGCGCTGCTCCCGGGGCTTCGCGGTGGTAGAGGTTCGGCATCACGGCGTTGAGGCCGCCGGCCGCGAACGCCCGGGCGAACTCCTTGGTCTGCCGGTCGTAACCGGGCAGGTGGTGGATGACTACCACGCCGCCAACCGGACCGGCCTGGAGCGTCCGGGCCGAATACGCCTCGATCTCGTCGCCGTCATGCCCGGTGATCGTCATGCTCTCGGCCAGCATCGCGTCGTACATGCCACGGTCCTCTCTCGTCGTATACAGCCGGCACTATGGTTTCACGGGGCAGCCGGCGCGGCCCCTGCGGGAGGTGAAAGACTTTCGTCATGACCTATGTCGCTGCCGGGGACCGTTATAGCAGGATTCCCTACCGCCGCTGCGGTCGCAGCGGCATCATGCTGCCTGAGGTGTCGCTGGGACTGTGGCAGAACTTCGGCGACGGCAAACCGCTCGACGAGCAGCGTGCGATCCTGCGCCGCACCTTCGATCTGGGGGTTACGCATTTCGACCTGGCCAACAACTACGGCCCGCCGTACGGCAGCGCGGAAATCAACTTCGGCCGGATCATGCGGGAAGACCTGCGCCCCTACCGCGACGAGCTGATCATCTCCACCAAGGCGGGCTACGACATGTGGCCGGGCCCCTACGGCGACCACGGCTCGCGCAAGTACCTGCTGGCCAGCCTGGACCAGTCGCTGCGCCGGATGGGCCTGGAGTACGTCGACATCTTCTACTCTCACCGCTTCGACCCGGACACGCCGCTCGAGGAGACAATGGGCGCACTGGACACCGCGGTCCGGTCGGGCAAGGCCCTCTACGCGGGCATCTCCTCCTATTCCGCCGAACGGACCCTCGACGCGATATCCCTCCTCCGCCGGATGGGCACGCCGCTGCTCATCCACCAGCCGTCCTACTCGATGCTGAACCGGTGGATCGAGGGCGGCCTGCTCGACGTGCTCGGCCGCGAGGGCGTGGGCTGCATCGCCTTCTCGCCGCTGGCCCAGGGCGTGCTCACCGGCAAGTACCTGGACGGGGTACCGGCCGGATCCCGGGCGGCGCAGGACGGCTCGCTTTCGTCCGACCAGATTTCCGAACGGACCTTGGTTCACGTCCGCGCGCTGGCCGGGATCGCCGCGTCCCGGGGCCAGTCCCTGGCCCAGCTCGCGCTGTCCTGGGCGCTGCGCGATCAGCGGGTCACCTCGGTGCTCATCGGCACCAGCAGTGTCCCTCAACTGGAGGAGAACCTCGCCGCGGCCGGGAACACAAGCTTTACCGACGACGAACTGACCGCGATCGACGGCCACGCCGTCGAGGCCGGCATTAACATCTGGGCGGCCTCCAGCGCCCACTGAAGCCGTGCCCACGGGCCGGGGGCGGTTCCCGGCCACGCCCGCTGGTATTGGTGTGCTCCGGTCGGCTGCCGTGACCCGTGATACATGCCGCCGGCGGTTCATAAGACATGGATGCCGCGTTCATGTCGTTCTGATACGAGGCCCGTGGTCGCGATGCGGCCGCAGCCGGACACGAAAGCGGACTCCCGTCACTCTGGCCCCGCCCGTACCAGATCATACGATGTGAATGTCCCATTCATGCAGCTGAAACGACATGGCTGGGACATTCACGCCGTATGCACGGGGGCGGGGGCGGGGCTCGGGGGCGGGTTCAGGAGGCCAGGTAACGGCCGAACCAGGCGAGGATCTTCTCCCAGCCGTCGACGGCGGCTTCGGGACGGTAGGCGGTGCGGTTCACCGAGAAGAACGCGTGGCCGGCGCCTTCATAGGAGTGGAACTCGTAGGTTTTGCCCTGGGCCTTCAGTTCCGCCTCCAGCTCGGCTACTTCCTCTGGTGAGGGGTATTTGTCGTCTGCGCCGAACAGGCCGAGCAGCGGGCAGGACAGGTCCTTGGCCAGGTGCTTGATGGGGCCGACCTTCAGCGGCATGCCGTCCGGCGGGGTGCCGGTGACGAACGCGCCGTAGCAGTCGACGGCGGCGTCCAGCGGCAGGCTGCAGGCGGCCAGGAAAGACTGCCGGCCGCCGGAGCAATAGCCGATGACGCCGACCTTGCCATTGGACGAGGCCAGGGCGCGCAGATGCGCCGCCGCGCCGGCCACGTCACCGACCAGCCGCGCGTCGGGTACGCCGCCCTGGGCCCGGGCCGCCGCGGCGGCGTCGTCCGGGCTGGCGCCGGGGGCGTCGCGGTGGTACAGGTTCGGCATGAGGGCGTTGTAGCCCTCGACGGCGAACCGTCGCGCTATCTCCTTAGTGGGCGCGTCGTAGCCCGGCATGTGGTGGATCACCACCACGCCGCCGAACGGTCCCTGGCTCATCGGCCTGGCCAGGTAGGCCTCGATCTCGTCCCCGGCGTCGCCGCGAATCGTGACGGTCTCGGCCAGCGTCGCGTCGTACATCGGATTCCCTTCGCATCTGGCAACTAATGGCGCTCAGATCCTACGGTCCGTCAGACCGGGAGCTCGACCAGGGTCAGGAAAAAGGTGTCGATCTGCCGGATGGCGTCGATGAAGTGCTCGAAGTCGACGGGCTTGCTGACGAACGCGTTGGCGTGCAGCGAGTAGCTGCGCACGATGTCCTCTTCGGCTCGCGAGGTGGTCAGCATGATGACCGGGATCGTCAGCAGCTCGTCGTCCTGCTTCAGCTCCGCCAGCACCTCCAGGCCGCTGCGCCGCGGCAGGTTAACGTCGAGCAGGATGAGCCCGGGCCGCGGCGCGTCGGCGAACGGGCCGGCCCGGCGCAGGAACTGCAGGGCCTGCTCACCGTCGCCGACCACGTGCAGCCGATTCCGGATCTTGTAATACTCGAAGGCCTCCCTGGTCATGAGGACGTCGCCGTCGTCGTCCTCCACCAGTAGCACGTCGATTACTCTCGGGTCTTCGAGTTCATTCATCGGCTTCCTTGGGGGTCTCGTCGGACGAAGGCTCGTCTACGGGGGCCTGATCCATTGTCTCGGCCGGCATCGGCAGCGTGAACAGGAACCGCGAGCCTTCGGCGTAGCTCGTATCCAGCCAGATCCGCCCGCCGAAATACTCGACGATCTTCCTGGTCATGGCCAGGCCGATGCCGGTACCCGGGTAGGCGGTCCGCTCGTGCAGGCGCTGGAAGATCACGAAGATCCGTTCGGCGTACTCGGGCTTGATCCCGATGCCGTTGTCGCTGAACGAGAACAGCCAGAACGGCTCGTCCCTGGTGCAGGTGACGACGATGCGCGGCGGCTTGCCACCGCTAAACTTCAGCGCGTTGCTGAGCAGGTTCTGGAACACCACGGTGAGCAGCGTCAGCTCGGCCAGCACCAGCGGCAGGTGCCCGGTCTCCACGGTGGCGCCGGTCTCCTCCATCGCCGAGGCCAGGTTG
Source organism: uncultured Actinomycetes bacterium (assembly GCA_963841585.1). Classification (GTDB taxonomy): domain Bacteria; phylum Actinomycetota; class Actinomycetes; order Streptosporangiales; family Streptosporangiaceae; genus Palsa-504. The sequence goes on along the minus strand of CAWJDK010000009.1, from coordinate 150,035 downwards.
CTCCTGGCCTGGGCCAGCGCGGCATCACTCGGTACCAGCGCGGGCTCGCGCGCAGACCGGCCCACCCGGCTGTATTGGAGCAGGTCGTTGATCAGCGCCTGCATCCGCTTGGCGCCGTCGACAGCGAACTCGATGTACTGGTCGGCCCGGGCGTCCAGCTGGCCAGCGTAGCGGCGCTGCAGCAGCTGGGTGAAGCTCGCTACCTTGCGCAGCGGCTCCTGCAGGTCGTGCGACGCGATGTAGGCGAACTGCTCGAGCTCGGAGTTCGAGCGTTCCAGCTCCGCGGCGTGCGCCTGCAGTTCGGAGTTCGCCTGCCGCGTCGCGTCCAGCTCGTCCAGGATGCGCTCTCGCATGGTGTTCACGTCGATGGCCAGGTCGGTCACCTCTCGCGGGCCGGTCAGCCTGACCTCGTGCCCGAAGTCACCGTCGGCTACCTGGCGGGCCTCGGCGGTGAGCCGGTGCAGCGGCCTGATCACGGTGGCTCGCAGGCCGATCGCGAGCAGCACCACGATGGCCGCGAGGCCGATCGCGACCGCGATGAACACGCCGTCCAGCACGGCAGCCGAGTCGTTCAGGGCCGCGACGCCCCGGGCCCTGGCACCGGCGATGTCAGCCTGCAGCGGGCCGATCTTCGCCCGCAGCGCGTCGAAGTCGGCCTTGCCGGCCAGGATGTCCGGGCTAAGCACCGGCTTTCCGGCCCGGCTGACCTGGTTGATGGTCGGCTGCGCGTAGTGGGTGCGCCAGAAATGGGCCTGCGTGGCCACGCTCTTCAGCTCCGTGACGGCGGACGCGGGCAGCTGCTTGCTGACGGCCTGGAGGGCCCGCATCGCGTTCCGCTCCTCGGCCATGCCGGCGGTGTACGGGGCCAGGAAGTCCTTCTGGCCGCTCAGCGCGTAGCCGCGCACACCGGTCTCCTGGTCGACCAGCGCGGTGTCAAGCCGCTGGACTTGGAGCTGGGCCGGGGAGAGCGTACCGACTACCCGCTCCCGGTTGTCGTGCAGGCTGAGCAGCGCGAGCCCGCCCGCCACCACGGCGGCCACCGAGAACAGCAGCAGGATCAGCAGGGCCACGCCGATGATCCGGCTGAGCGGCCAGCGTCTCGCCGAGGCGGCCCTGGCCGCGGCGCGGTCGGCCCGGGCTCGCCCGGCGCCACGGGCCTCGCGAGCATCGCGGGGTCCGGCCGGCGGCGAGTTCGCCGGTCTCTCCTTGATGTCCGCGTTCAGGTCAGTCATAGTTCGCCTTGAAACCGAGAGCCAGGACGGCCAGGTCGTCGTCCAGGTCACCTCCGTTGAGCTCGCGGACGCGATCGATCACCTGATCGAGCAGCTCGTCCCCGGGCTGGTCCGGGCCGCCGAGGGCGTCCCGGATCAGGTCCATCAGGCCTTCGCTGCCCAGCCGCTCTGCCCCATTCCCTATCCGGCCCTCGATAAGCCCGTCCGTGTAGAGCAGTATCGACCAGCTGCCGTCGAGCCGGATCGGGATGCCCGGCCAGTCGCGTACCTCGGACAGGCCCAGCGGCGCAGCGGGCCGGGTGGGGAGCTCGGCGACGGCGCCGCGGCTGACCACGAGCGGCGGCAGGTGGCCGGCCATCCGGATCCAGCCGGCGGTCCGGTCCGGGTGCACCGAGATCATGCACAGGGTGGCGAACATGGTGTCGTCCTGCCGCTCGTGTTCGAGCAGCTCGCTGAGGGTGGACAGGATCTCCTCGGCGGGACGGCCGGCCAGGACCAAGGTGCGCCACGCCACTCGCAGGCAGACGCCGAGCGCGGCCTCGGCCGGGCCGCGGCCGCACACGTCGCCGATGAGCGCGTGCAGCCAGCCGTCCGAGGCTTCTACCACGTCGTAGAAGTCACCGCCGAGCAGGTGGTGCTGGCCGCCGGGCAGGCAGCGCGCCGACACGGACAGCCGCGAGTCCGTCAGCAGCGGCGAGGGCAGCAGGCCCCGCTCCAGCCGGGCGTTCTCCTGGGCCCGGATCTGCGCCGCGTGCAGCGCCCGCTGCGCCTCCTCCGCGCGCCGCCGCTCGACCGCGTACCGGATGACCCGGTTCAGCATGTGTCCGGCGACCTCGCCCTTGACCAGGTAATCCTGGGCGCCGGCCCGGACCGCCAGCTCTCCCAGGTGTTCGCTCGCCTCGCCGGTCAGCACGACGATGGCCGCCTCGGGTTCGAGCTGCAGCAGCTGCCTGAGCCCGTTCAGGCCCTGCGAATCGGGCAGGCCGAGGTCGAGAAGCACGCAGGCGGTGCCCGATACCAGAGCCTTGGCCTGGGTCAGGGAGCGCGCGCGCTGAACGACGACCGCCGCTCCCACCTCGCGCAGCAGCTCGCCGACGAGCAAGGCGTCGCCGTCGTCGTCCTCGACGAGCAGCACCTGGACGTGGTCGTCGCTGGCGGGACCGGCCGCGGTCTCGAGTTCAGCGTTACTTGTCATCGGAACCTACATCGGTGGGGACCCAGAGACGCGCTTGCGTCTGTGGTGGGCTAGCTAGCGTACGGGAACAGATATCAGCATTCACGGCGATACCATCATGCCCGCCCCGCCGCACCGCGCAGGACCGCGACCCTAGATGGCCTGCGGGAAGCTGAACACGCGATCCGGATCGTATGTGGCCTTGACCTTGGTGAGCTGGGTGTAGTTGGCACCGTAGTAGGCCTGCCGCCAGTTGGTCAGCGCCGGGTCGATGTAGTTCTGGTAGGCCTGGCCGCTGGCGTACGGGCGCATGGACTGCCAAAAGGACTGCTGCCAGGCGTGCTGGCGGGCCACCGCGGCGGCCGCCGAGCCCGTCGGCCAGGTGGTGGTGTACTGGGCTTGGAAGAGCGCGTTGCGGTGCACGAATGCGGTGGCGCCCGGGGCGACCCGGTTGACCGCGCCGCCGAGTGCGTCGAAGGCGATGCCCCCGGCTGCGCCGGGCGCGCCGCCCGCCCGCTGGAAGCGCTCCACGCCGGCCAGCAGGGTGCTGACCCCCTGACTGCTCAGCGGCTTGGTGAAGAAGTCGGACTTGGCGTACTCCGAGGCCCGGGCCAGTTTGCCGGCCGGGTTCTGGGTGGGCAGGTGGCATTCGTTCACGGTCAGGCTGGCACAGCCCGCCTCGACCAGCATCGCGTGCAGCCAGGAGGTGGTCTCGATGAACGGCGAGGAGGGATGCGAGCCCGCGGCGGCGTACAGCTTGTCGAGCTGGGCGGCGGCGTCGCTGAGGCTGCCCAGGTAGGTGCCGCCTACCTGGATCGAGGGGACGGAGCCGCCGGGGGCCGCGGACAGGTGCAGGTTCGACCAGAGTGCGTCCGGGGAATGCGGCGCCCAGGACTGCCAGGCGGAGATCACCCGGGCCGCCTGCGACCACGGCCAGGACAGGAAGAACAGGACGATCTGCCCGACCGGATGGGTACCGAAGGTGAACGAGGTAACCACGCCGAAGTTGCCGCCGCCCCCGCCGCGGCAGGCCCAGAACAGGTCAGAGTTCTGGCTGGAACTACACGTCCGGACCTGGCCGTCGGCCGTGACGATCTGCAGGGACTTCACGTTGTCGCTGGTCAGCCCGTAGGCACGGGATACCACCCCGACGCCGCCGCCTAGGGTGAGGCCGGCGATGCCGACCGTCGGACAGGACCCGCCCGGCACCCCGCGGCCGTGCGCCGCCAGCCCGTTGTAGAAGTCGATCAGCCTGGTCCCCGCGCCGACGGTGGCGGTGCTCCCGCTGACGTTCACCCCGGACATCCGGGTCACGTCGATGATCAGGCCGCTGGTCGAGGACCAGCCCGCGTAGCTGTGCCCGCCGCACCGCGCGGCGACCGGGACGCCGAACTTGCGCACGAAGGCGAGGCAGGTCGCCACGTCGTGCGGGTTGCGGCAGTAGGCGATGCCGGCCGGATGCAGCGAGTCGAACCGCGGGTCGAACAGCCGCTTGGACACGGTATAGGCGGCCTCGCCCGGACGGACCAGCGGCCCGGACAGGTCGTGGCCGAGGGCGGTCCAGTCGGCCGGGGACGGTGATTGCGTGGCACCCGGGGCAGCGGCCTTGGCGACACCCTCTGCCGTCACCGTGGAAGAGGCCGCGGTATCCGGCCTGCCGGTGCTGCAGGCCGAGAGCAGCCCGGCTCCGCCCGCTGCCGCCGCCAGCCGCAAGAACGTGCGCCGCCCCTGGTCATTCGCCATCGCGAGCCTCCCCTTCCCCGGGAATAAAGACGCGGCGGGGCCGCTGACAGTGGTGTGCGGTAAACCCGGAGAGATTGTGCCCGTAATTCACTTGCTTGCACCAGCGAGCGGAAATATAGTTGAGTTACTCAATGATTGAGATGCTCAGCCAATTGTCTAGCGGATTCGGGCGGAGGTGACCGCAGATGCACAAGCATCCTGAGGTGGTGCTTGACGCGGCGCCTGTGACAGGCGAGCCGGTCCCGCACGCCGAGCCGCTGACCGACGAGCAGCTCAACCAGCAGATCAGCGATACGCTGCCCGAGCTCATCAGGCACTTCCACGACCTCGGCCAGCGCATCGCCATCGAGTTCGGCCTGAACGGTAGCGACGCCATCGCCCTGCTCAAGCTCGATGCTCCGATGACGATGAAGGAACTCGGCCAGCGGATTGGCTGCGATCCCTCCTTCATCACCACGATCGCGGACTCCCTGGAGAAGCACGGGCTGGCCCGGCGGGAACCCTCCCTGCGGGACCGGAGGAGCAAGAACATCGTGCTCACCCCGGAGGGCGAAGCGGTCAGGGACCGGTTGTTCCGCGAGCTCATGACCCGGGCGCCGTGGTGCACCGCGCTCGACACCGGCGAGCGCCGGTGCCTGCTCGGGCTGATGAGGAAGATGCTCCGAGCGCGGAGCGGGAGGTGATGCTGTCACAACCGCGGCCTCTATCTCGTCATCTGCGATGAGACGAAGACCGCAGGGTCGTCACTGCCGAGGACGACGACTCACGGGGAAGGACTGACTGTCACGGGGAACGGGAGCCTCGGTCCGTTCGGACCAATAACTCACTAGCACCGAAATACGGCGCGTGACCTTGGCCACCTGCCTGGTCACGGCGGTAGTTCAGTACGCCCTCAATCTAGGGAGAATTTTCTTGTCCGCCACAACACCAGACACCGGGCGATCGGCCCGGGAGGTCAGTACCGCGGCGGCGTCCAGCGCCGCCGGCACGTCTACCGGCTCTCCGCCACGGCGGCTGGGCCTAGCCCTCGCCGTCATCGCGACGGCGCAGCTCATGGTCGTACTCGACGCGACCATCGTCAACGTCGCCCTGCCGCACATCCAGAACGCGCTGCACTTCTCCGGCACCGGCCTGGAGTGGGTCGTCAACGCGTACGCGCTGGCGTTCGGCGGGCTGCTGCTGCTCGGCGGCCGGTCCGGCGACCTACTGGGGCGCCGCCGGGTCTTCATCGCCGGCATCCTGCTGTTCTCGCTGGCCTCGCTGCTCGGCGGGCTCGCCACCAGCCAGGAATGGCTGCTCACCGCGCGCGTCCTGCAGGGAGTCGGCGGCGCGTTCGCCGCGCCCACCGCGCTGTCACTGATCGCGGTCACCTTCCCCGAGGGGCCGCCACGTAACCGGGCCATGGGCGTCTACGCCGCGATGAGCATCGCCGGCGGCGCGGTCGGCCTGATCGCCGGCGGCCTGCTGGTCCAGTACCTCAACTGGCGCTGGGTGTTCTTCGTGAACGTGCCGATCGGCCTGCTGGTCGCGCTAGCCGCCCCGCGGGTGCTCGGCGAGTCCGAACGGCGCCGGGGCCAGTTCGACCTGCCCGGGGCGATCACCGGGAGCCTGGGCCTGGCCGCGCTGGTCTACGGCCTGTCCAGCGCCGCGACCAGCCCGAACGGCGTGTCCCACTGGGGCGACACCAAGGTGATCGTCTCACTGGTGGCCGCCGTGGTGCTGCTGGTGACGTTCGGGTTCATCGAGGTGCGCAGCAGGTCGGCGCTGGTGCCCATCCGGGTGCTGCGCAGCCGGGACCGGACCGGGGCCTACCTGATCAGCCTGTGCATCGGCACCGCGCTGTTCGGCATGTTCTTCTTCCTCACGCTGTTCGTGCAGAACGTATGGGGGTACGACGCGCTGAAGACCGGCATCTCCTACCTGCCGATGGTGGCCATGATCATGGTGGCGTCCGCGGCGGCGTCCCAGCTGGTCAACCGGATCGGCGCCCGGCCGCTGATGATCATCGGGAGCGTGCTCGGTACCGGCGGGATGATCTGGCTGTCCCGGGTCACCGAGCACAGCACCTACGCCGGCGGCCTGCTCGGGCCGATGCTGCTCACCGCGGCCGGCATGGGGCTGCTCTTCGTGCCGATCTCGCTGGTGGCGCTGACCAAGGTCGGTAACAACGACGCGGGCGTGGCCTCCAGCCTGCTCAACGTGGGCCAGCAGGTCGGCGGCGCGCTCGGGCTGGCGATCCTGGGCACGGTGGCGTGGAGCGCGGTGGCGAACAGCCTCCACGCGCAGGCGGCCGCCGCGGCCGCCGCGGCGAAGCACGCTACCGTGCACCTGTCCGCGGCGCAGCAGGCCGCGGTGCAGAAGGCGGCGGCGAATCACGCCCTGGCCCACGGGTTCTCCCAGGGGTACGTGGTGTCGGCCGGGATCATGCTGCTCGCGCTGATTATCGCGGTAGTCGCGATCCGGGTCACCCGGGAAGACCTGTCCGGGGTCAACCCGATGGCGGCGCCGACCGACTGAGGACAGTGCGCGAGGCCCCGCGGCGGTTCGCCGTCGCGGGGCCTCGGCTTGTCCGCAGTGGCCTGGCATACGATCATGTTGTCGCCTAGCCGGGAGGTCCGCTCGCGATGGCCGCAGGCCTTTTCTACGTCTACACCGAACCGGGTTCCGTCGGCGAGGCGGAGTTTCACGACTGGTACGACCACGAGCACGGCCCGGCCCGGCTGGCCGTGCCCGGGTTCGGCCGCGCCTTCCGGTACCGGGCGCTGGACGGGGAGAAGCCGTCGTGGCTCGCCCTGTACGAACTGGACCGCCCGGACGTCATCGACAGCCCGGCGCTGTGGCGGGAACGACGGGTGTTCGGCCTGCGCAACGCGCTCGGCGCCTAGCGTGGCGTCCCTCGGCGATCCCGAGGTCAGGGCCTTCCTCGCGCACGGCACGCGGACCGGCAAGCTGGCCTACCTGGCCGCCAGCGGGCGTCCGCTGGTCGCGCCGGTCTGGTTCATCGTCGAGGGTGAGAGCCTGGTGTTCAACACGGGCCGGGAAACCGCGAAGGGACGCGCGCTGGCCCGTGACCCGCGGGCCAGCCTGTGCGTTGACGAGGAGAAGCCGCCGTACGCGTTCGTACAGGTCCAGGGCGAGGCCGAACTGTCGGAAGACCCGGCGGAACTGGTCCGCACCGCCACCGCGATCGCGGCGCGGTACATGGGCGCCGAACGGGCCGGGGAGTTCGGCACGCGCAACGGGGTAGCCGGCGAACTCGTGGTCCGGCTGCGGCCGGTCAAAGTGCTTGCTGATTTCGACATCAGCGGCTGATCCTCTGCGGGGGGACGCGTCGCTTCGATCTCCCGGCGCACGGGCGCCTGCGGGCCGTATCGTTAGTCACTGCACCAAGCGGGCGAATCGGGAGGTTCCGGGTGCATACCGGCAGTTACGGCTTAATGTCGGCGGATGGCTCGGTACAGACGGCCGGCCCGGCTCAGGGGGTCCAGGGCCGCACGCCGGTCTGGTCGGGCCCGGTACCTCCGCTCGCCGACGGTTTCGCGGTCCGTCCGGATACGGCGCCCGACCTGACGACCAGGCTGATTCCCGGCGGCGTGGTGGCGCTGGTGCCTGACCAGGCGCCCGCGTCGGCCCAGGACTGGCGGGCGTCGAACGGCAAGACCCAGCTAGCCCGTTACTTCGCCGAGTCGCTGTGGCACTCTCCCGGACTCGACGTGCTGGCCTGGGTGGTGGCCAGCAGCCGGGCGTCGGTGCTGTCCGGCTTCGTGCAGGCGGCCACGGCCACGGGGGGCAGTGACGCGGGCGATGCCGAGTCGGTGGCGGCCCGGTTCATCGACTGGCTGAGCAGGACCACCCGGCCGTGGCTCGTGGTGCTCGACGACCTGCGCGACGCGGCGGACCTGGCGGGTCTCTGGCCGTCCGGCCCGGCGGGCAGGCTGCTGATCACGGCGGCGAGTCCGGCGGCCGTATCGACCGAGCACGGGGTGCTGGCGCTGCCGGTGCCGGCCTTCAGCACCAGGGAGGCGATGGGCTACCTGTCCGGTCGCCTCGGCACGGACCCGGACCAGCGCAGCGGGGCGATCGACCTGGTGGGGGACCTCGGCTGCGAGCCGGTCGCGCTGGGCCAGGCGAGTGCGGTGATCGTCAGCTCGGGCATGTCCTGCCGCGACTACCGCCACCACTTCATGCAGCGGCAGAAGCGGCTCGCGGAGGCGGGCCGGTCCGAGCCGTCAGCCGCGGCGGTCACCTGGACGTTTTCCGCCGAGTACGCCGAGCACCTGTCGCCGGGCGTGAGCATCAGGTCGCTGGTAACGCTGGCCGCGATGCTCGACGGGCGCGCGATACCTGGCACCGTGTTCACCACGGCGGCCGTCGGCACGTACCTCGCCGGGGATGACGGCCAGCCGGCCGGCCCGCAGCGGGCCTGGAACGCGATCCTCAGCCTCAGGCAGGCGGGACTGCTGGCGGTCGACCCGCCTGGCGCATTGCCCGTCGTCCGGATCAGCCCGGTAATCCAGGCGGTTATCCGCGCAGCCGTGCCCGGCGACCTCTACGCCCGGGCCGCCCAGGCCGCCGCGGAAGCCCTGCTCGAGGTGTGGCCGCGGGATGAGCCGCGGTCACAGCTGGCCACCGACCTGCGAGCCTGCGCCGTGAGCCTGTTGCAGGCCGCCGGGGATGCGCTGTGGGCGGAGGGCCGCTGTCACCCGCTGCTGGTCCTGGCCGGGCAGAGCATGGACAGCGCGCGGCTGACCGGCCCGGCCGTGGTCTACTGGCGCAAGCTCGCCGCGGACAGCGAGCGGATCCTCGAGCCGGGCAGCCTGGACACCCTCATGGTGAGCAGTCACCTGGGCGAGGCGCTGATGGCGGCCAGGCAGGCGGCCGAGGCGGTTCCGGTGTTCCGGCGGGTCCTCGACGGCCGGGCCGACGTACTCGGGCCCGATCATCCGGACGCCATCGCGGCCAAGGTCTGCCTGGGCCGCGCCCTGGTGGCCGTCGGCCGGCCCGCAGACGCCGTACCCGTGCTCGAGCAGGCGCTGGCCGGCAGCGAACTCGTCCGCGGCGCCGACCACATCGACACCCTCGCCGCACGGGAGGACTACGCCGCCGCGGCGCTGGCCGCGGGCCAGCCTGCCGAGGCGATCCGTTCGTACCGGCACGCGCTGGCCGACCGGGAGCGCATCCAGGGCGGGCAGCATCCCGACACCATGTCGGCTGCGCTGGGCCTGGCCGACGCGTACCTGGCGGGCGGGCGGCCCAAGGACGCCATCGCCCGGTACAAGCAGGTTCTCGCCGACCGGGAGGCCGCGCTCGGCGCCGATCACCCGGATACGCTTCACGCGCGCGGCAGCCTGGCCTCGGCGAACTTCGCCGCCGGCCGGATGGGTCCGGCGCTGCAACGCTACGAGGAGACGTGCGCGGGCTACCAGCGCAGCATCGGCGCCTTCCACCCGTCCACCCTTGCCTGCCAGACAGACCTGGCCCGCGTCTACTACGCCACCGGGCGGCTGGGTGACGCTATTACCCTGCTCACGGACGGCATCTCGCGGGCCGAACAGGCCCTGCCGCCGGGGGATCCGCTGACGCGGCGGATGCGGGAAGCCCTGACCAATATCGCCGGATGAATCGCGCCTCACGCCACGAGCGCGGAGCAGCCGACGGCCTCGATGATGCCGCTGATGAGGACGGGGCCGATGACCGCGATCGGGGACATTTGCGCAGCAGGCGATCGTGACGATCTAGGCCAGATCGGGGTGCTCGCGGTCAGCTTGCTTCCGCGGCGGGCACTGCGGCGGGGAAGCGGGGGAGGGAAGCCGGGGGAAGCGGACTCTAGTCACTCTGGCACCGTTCTTACCAAGACATACGATGTGAATGTCCCATTCATGTCGTTCTATGTGCATGGCTGGGACATCCACGCCGTATCCATGGGGACGGCAGCGGGTGGCGGGCGGCGGTGCTAGCTGCCGAACGGGGTCATGTCGTAGCGTTCGCGGTCCAGGTTCTGGCAGCAGGATAGGCACCAGGGTCGGCGCACCACACTGCTGCCCGTGCCGCTGACCCAGAATCCGGCCGGGTTGACCAGGCAGTGAATGCAGAGAGGGAAGGTGTGCGGCAGGCGGCCAGATCCAAGCCGGGAGCGGGTGCGCCGGGAGGCCGATCGCGACGGCGCGCCATCGGAGCCGGCTGATGGGCCGGCGGGAAGCCGGTCCGCGGGCATCCGGTAGTGATGGCCGATCACGCAACGCACCGCGACGTGAACGACGGGGCCGTCGGTGCTGGCCAGGGTGAAGCGCTCGACGATCTCGGCGGGCGCACCGCATCCGGGGCAGGACGTGATGCTCATGCCGATACCGCCGGAGCCGGCTCGTGGGTTCCCTGCTGGCCGGCCGGAAGGCCGCGTCCCGCGGCACGATTACTAACGGGCCACCGTCGTTTAATGGTCATCGCCTTAGATCCCCGTCCTTGGCCAGGAGTGCCACCGGTGAGGGCTGACCCGGCACCCGGGGCCGAGTTGTCCCGAATTCCGTTGAACTTTGGTGACGGTCCCCGGTGACCATCAGGCCACCTTCTGGTCCTCATTGTTGCTTGTGGCGGTGACATTTTCGGTGAAATGGGCCTCCAGCGGGTGCGCGACACATTCGTTGGGGTCCCACATCTGGGCAGGTTATGATGGCAGTCTGGTTGTGCTTATAGCAACCAGATGAGAGGTGCCCATGACTGAGCCGTCGCTTCCGGAGCTGGAGGCCGAACGGGACCGCCTGTATGCGCAGCTCAGCACGGCTGGGGACTTCCGGCGCGGGTCAGTGAGCGAGAACTACCGCAAGTGCGGCAAGCCGAACTGCGCCTGCGCCGCGGCGAATCATCGCGGGCACGGGCCGCGGTTCTTGTGGACCAGGTCAGCCGGGAGCCGCAAGACCGTCGGCCGGCAGCTGGCTGCGGCGGAGGTGGAGAAGGTGCGCCGCGAGATCGCCCGGTACGCGGAGTTCACGGCGGCCGTCGAGCAGATCGCCGAGGTGAACGAGCGGATCTGCGAGGCCCGGCCGGCGGCCCGGACGCAGGCGCCCCCGGTGCCGGAGGGCGAAAAAGGGGGCTCTTCACCGCGCTCGCGGGAGCCAGGTCCGCCGAGATAGCACGGCTGGCGGCCGAAGCGGCCCGGGCGCTGGGCTGCGACGGCGGGCTCGGGGGCGCCGAGACTGTGCTGCGCGCCGGGCTGCTGAAGCTCGGCGGGAGCATGCTGGGGCAGCTGCTGTCCGCCGACCCCGGCCAGCGCGGCCCGCGGGTGCCGTGCGGCCAGGGGCATGAGGCGGAGTTCACTGACTACCGGGACAAGACGTTTGATACGGTCCTCGGCCCGGTCACGCTGTGCCGTGCCTGGTACCACTGCGCGGAATGCAAGCACGGCTTCGCGCCGCGCGATGCCGAGCTCGGCGTGGCCGGCACGTCCCTGTCCCCGGGCCTGGCCGCGATGAACGACATCGCCGCGGCCACCGGGCCGTTCGCGAAGGCGGCCGGGCTGCTGGAAGACCTGGCCGGGGTGCAGCTGACCGTCAAGCGGGTCGAGCGCGCGGCCGAGGCCAGCGGTGCGGCGCAGGCCGCCGCAGTCCGGGAGAGATCCGCGGCGATCGCCGGCCGGAAGCTGGTGCCGCTGCCGCCGCAGCCGTGCCCGGACATGCTCTACGGCGCGATCGACGGCACCGGCGTGACCACGACCGCCAGGGAAACAGCCGGGCGGGAAGGAAAAGGCGAGGACGGGCGGGCCCGCACCCGCGAGGTCAAGCTCGCCGTGTTCTTCACCCAAGACGACGCCGGCGAGGACGGCTACCCGGTGCGGGACCCCGGCTCGGCCAGTTACATCGCCACCTTCGAGCCCGCCGCCGTGTTCGGCGGCATGGTGAAGGCAGAAGGCATCCGCCGCGGCGCCGATCACGTCCGGCAGCTGACCATCCTCGGCGACGGCGCCGCCTGGATCTGGAACATCGCCGCGGACAAGTTCCCCGAAGCCACCCAGATCGTGGACCTGTTCCACGCCCGCGAGCACCTGAACAGCCTGACCCGCAGCCTGGAGTTCATGCTGCTGGACCGCAAGGACCAATGGCTCGCCGCCCGCCTGGAAGACCTGGACTACGGCGACATCGACGGCATCGAAGCCGCCGTCCGCAGGTATCCCCTGGAAGGCGTCAAGAAGGACGAGGTAGAGAAGGAACTCGGCTACTTCCTGAACAACGCGCCCCGCATGCGCTACCGCTGGTTCCGCTCCCGCGGCCTGTTCGTCGGCTCCGGCGTCGTGGAATCCGGCTGCAAGGCGGTCATCGGCCAGCGCCTCAAGCTCTCCGGCATGCGCTGGACCCTCGCCAGCGCCGATGCCATCGCCACCCTCCGCTGCCAGCAGGCCAGCCGCCCCGAAGACCGGATCTGGCCCGCACCTCACAACCAGACAGTCCCCGCCTGAACAGCTACGCCAGCTAAACGATCTTGCTCACCCACAAAATTGTCGTGCACCCGCCTCCAGCGCGGCGCAGAGCCTGGGCAGGTGCAGGTGGCCGTTGACGCGGCGGAACTAGTCGCCGGCCTCCAGCATCCCGGCTGCGCACCAGCGCAGCGCCATGGTCCCGTCCCGCCACCGCTTGACGTTCTTGGAATGCTCCCGGCAGATCTCGATCATCGACTCGATGGGGTTGGTGGAGTGCAGGGTGCAGGCCAGGGTGGGCGGCACGTCCAGGCGCAGGATGGTCAGCGTCTCGGTCATGCCCTCGCGCAGGCTGGCGGCGGCGCCGGGATGGGTCTTGTCCAGCTCGCGGGCCAGCTGCTCCAGCTCGCCCTCGGCCTTCAGCGCCGATTCGGCGTGGTAGGCCTGGCGCATCCGCCGCTCGGTTACCTGCTTGAGCCGGTCCGGCAGCTTGTCGATCACGTTTCTGATTTTGTGCTGCTGGCAGCGCTGGATCAGCGGCTCGTCGAACACGTCCTTGATCGCGCGGGACAGGGCCCTGGCCCCGTCGAGCACGGCGAGGATGGGCTTGGTGACGTCCAGGCCGCGGTCGCGCAGCCCGGTGATCAGGTCCGTGACCACGGTGGCGTTCTCGGTTGAGCCCTCCTCCAGGCCGAGCGGGTGCTTGACCCCGTCGATGCCGATGCCGAGCGCCACGACGCAGGTGTGCTCGCCGAAGTGCGACCCCGTCGACCATGAACGCTACCAGGTCCAGGTCATCGAGGCGGCGTGCCATCAGCTCGGCGAGCGCGGTCTCGGTCGCGGCGACGAACCGGCGGGACACCGCCGACTTGCTGGTGGCCGCGGCCGCCTGCTCCACGGCCTGCCCGGCCAGCTCCAGGCCGCGGTCATAGCGGCGGATGACAGACCCGCCAGCATCTTCTCCATCGCCAGCCGGCCCAGCACCTCGGTACTGCTGAACAGGTCATACGACGGCAGGTGCAGCTCGCCGGCCCCGTCGCAGCCCGGACCCGCGGCCGGGTCACCGGGATGCGGCGCCCGCCCAAGGTGACCGACCCCGCCTCGGTGCCGTGCCGGTACCCAGCCCGGTCAGCGTTGTGCTTGCCCTCCCGCCCGCACAGCGCTCGTCACGTCTTCGTCGAACATCGCGGTCATGACCTGCAAGCCGGTGCTCACGGCCAGCGCCAGCAGCCCCTCCCTGGCCGACTCAGCGATCTCGGCCATCGACACGATCACCTGCTCCGGCACAGCGACCTCACCTGGCCAGCGGGTCAGGCTGGGCACGGCGGCGGTTCTTCTGATAGGTGTTGCTCACGGCGGTCCCCTTCCTTCGTCGGATGACTTGGCGGTTGCCCGACACCTACCACTCGGCAGGCACCAGGCGGGGGACCGCCACTCTCAAGTTCTACGAAGGCCGGGACATCCTCCCCGGGGCCGGGTCTCGCTCCAAGGCTGCTGACCGGGCGTTGCCCGGACGTTAACCGGACCACGGCGGAGCGGTGCCGGGGATCGTCCGCTGAGCCGTCAGACCTTGCGGGTGATGCCGCCGTCCACGCGGATGATCGCCCCGGTCGTGTAGCTTGACGCCGCGCAGGCCAGGTGCAGCGCCAGCGGCGCTAGCTCCGCCGGGTCCCCATCCGCCCTAGCGGCACGAACGGGACCTCGGCACCTTCGGGCGGCGCCCAGCCCTGGCTGATGTCGGTGCGGAACGGGCCCGGCAGGATGGCGTTGACCCGCACCTTGGGGGCGTAGGCCTCGGCCAGTCCTACGGTGAGCGCGTTGAGGCCCGCCTTCGCGCACGCATACGGAAGTTCTCCCACGCTGGCCGTCAGGGAGGCGGTGGTGCCGATATTGATGATGGAGCCGCCGTCGTGGGCGGCCATGTGCGTGGCGGCCAGCGCCGCCAGCCGGAACGGGCCCTTCAGGTTGACGGCCAGCGTCTTGTCGAACAGTTCCTCGCTTACCGCGTCGAGGCTTTCGTACAGCGGTGACATGCCGGCGTTATTGACGAGCACGTCCAGCCTGCCCGCCCGCGCGAGCGTCTCGGCGATGAGCCGCTCGCAGTCGCCCTCCCCCCTCCCCTCCCCCCCCCCCCGCCCTCGCCCTCCTCCATGACACATCCCCGCCAGCGTCTGGACGATGGCCCGGCCGATGCCGCGCGATCCCCCGGTGACGACGGCCACCTTGCCGGTCATGTCGTGCAGTGCCGCGAAGGTAGTCACAGGCCGATAGTGCCACGCCCGCCTGACCCAAACATCGTACTTATTGTTCCTAATTGCGCCTTCTGCCGGAAGAATTGAAGTCGGTGATCAGCGTCCGCGGCCGGCGAGGAGGCACGATGGCGTGGGACTTCGAGACCGATCCCGACTACCAGGCTCAGCTCGACTGGGCCGATGAGTTCGTTCGGGAGGAAGTCGAGCCGCTCGACCTGGTGTGGCGCGGGAAGCAGTTCAGCCCGCCGGACGACCGCCTGCGGCAGGTCATCGACCCGCTGAAAGAGGAGGTCCGCAAGCGCAGGCTGTGGGCCACCCACCTCCGACCCGAACTGGGCGGCGAGGGGCATGGGCAGCCCAAGCTGTCGCTGCTGAACGAGATCCTCGGCCGCTCCTCGTGGGCCCCGGTCATCTTCGGGTGCTGGCCGGCGAGATCTTCTCGTCCTACTCGATGACCGAGCCGCATGCCGGGTCGGACCCGGCCATGTTCACCACCGGGGAGGGGAGAGGGGGGAAAGGGGGGGAGGAGGAGGGGGAAAAGACGCAAGTTCGGTGTTCGTCTTACACGGGTGGCGATCGACACGTACAACGACTACCGCAAGGGTCCGCAAGGACATCGCCGCGGTCAAGGTGCTGATGCCCGGCGTGCTGCACGACATCGCCCAGCGGGCGCTGCAGGTCCACGGCGCGCTCGGCGCGGGCAACGAGATGCCCTTTCACCAGATGCTCCTGGCGGCCAGCGTCCTCGGCATCGCCGACGGCCCGGCCGAGGTGCACAAGGTCACGGTGGCCCGCCAGCTGCTGCGCGACTACTCGCCCAGCGAGGGCCTGTGGCCTAGCCAGCACATCCCCCGGCGGCTCGCCGCCGCGCGGGAGAAGTACGCCGAGTACCTGGAGCACGAGATAGGGAATCAGTGATCGACCTCCACCGCCTCGGGCGGTGGATGGACGACCAGGGCCTGCCGGGGAAGGGCGAGCCGATCGGGCACCGCCTGCTGTCCGGTGGCACGCAGAACGAGATCTACGAGATCAGCCGCGGCGCGCTGCGCTGCGCGATGCGGATCCCGCCACCGTCGGCGCCCGCCGACCGCGACGCGGGCATCCGCCGGGAGTGGCGCATTCTCGAGGCCCTGGCCGGCACCGGCGTCCCGTGTCCTGGGGCCATCGCCCTGTGCGCCGCCCCCTCGGTCCTGGGCCGGGCGTTCTACCTGATGGGCTTCGTCGACGGCTGGTCACCCATGGATCAGCCCGGCTGGCCCGCGCCGTTCGACGCCGATCCGGCGGCCAGGCAAGGGCTCGCCTACCAGATGGTGGAGGGCATCGCGCTGCTGTCTCAGGTCGACTGGCGGGCGAAGGGACTGCACGACCTGGGGCGGCCGGACGGCTTTCACGAACGCCAGGTCGACCGGTGGACCGCCTTTCTCGACCGGATCAAGGGCCGGGAACTTCCCGGCTTCGACGTGGCGGCCGGCTGGCTGCGGGCGCACCGTCCCCTCGACTACATCCCCGGCCTCATGCACGGCGACTACCAGCTCGCCAACGTGATGTTCGGCCACGGCACCCCGGCGCGGCTGGCCGCGATCGTCGACTGGGAGATGGGCACGGTCGGCGATCCCAAGCTCGATATGGCCTGGATGGTGCAAAGCTGGCCCGAGGACACGACGTCGGCCGGGACGTACTTCCCCGGCTACGCCGACCTGTCCGGCATGCCGTCCCGGTCCGCGCTGCTGGCCCGCTACGCCGAGGTATCCGGCCGGCAGGTCGACGACATCGACTACTACCTCATCCTGGCCAGATGGAAGTTCGCCGTGGTCCTCGAGCAGGGCTTCCAGCGGGCCGGCGACGACATGAAGCTGCAGGCGTTCGGCCCGGTCGTGCTCGAGCTCATGCGAGGGACCGCCGAGCTCGCCGAGAGCACGGAGTACCGGGGGTGACTTCAGTGGCTCCCGGGATGAACCTCGAAGTCTTCCATCGCGGAAGTTACCGGTCTGGCGCGGAGAATTGCGCGGCGGATCGTCCGCTGCTGCGCCACCCGCCCCGCTGGCATCATCAGCACCGCGGCATACGATGTGAATGTCCCATTCATGCAGCTGGAACAGCATGGCTGGGACATTCACGCCGTATAAGCGGCCTGGGGCAGCGGCCGCCGGGCTGATCCGTGTCCGCGGCCTCTGGCGCGCTGATGTCCGTGCCGCGTGTCCGCGGCCTCTGGCGCGCTAATGTCCGTCCCGCGTGTCTGTTCCCCTGACGAGCTGTCCGCCCTTGAGAATGGCGAGGAAACTCTCCTGGGGCCGGGTGATCAGCGAGATGTCCGCGACCGGGTCGCCATCGACGAGGATCAGGTCGGCGATGGCCCCCTCTTCCACCACGCCGAGCCGTCCGGGGTAGGGGTTCCGCGGCCCGGACAGGGCGAGCAGCTCGGCGTTACCGGCGGTGGCCTGCTGGAGTACTTCCGCGGGGCTGTACCAGCGGGTCAGCTTGGCAAGCTGGGCACCCTGGCGTGTCGCGAGCCTGGCGTCGAAGAGCGTGTCGGTGCCGAAGGCCACGTGCACCTGGTGCTTGATCGCGAGCTGGTAGGCGTGGTCCGTGCCCGCGACCATCTGGAGGAACTTGGCCCGATTCGGCCCGGCCAGCGGCGGTGCGTCCGCGTCATCGAGGAACGGCTGCAGGCACCACCAGATGTCGTTCTCGGCCATCAGCTCGACGGTCTGCTCATCGAGCAGCTGGCCATGCTCGATGCAGCGCACCCCGGCGGCGATCGCGGTGCGTACCGCGTGCGGGGTGTAGGCGTGCACGGTCACGTAGGTGCCCCAGTTCCCGGCGGCGTCGACCGCGGCCCGGATCTCCCGCTCGGTGTACTGGGTGACGTCGAGCGGGTCGTAGTCAGAGGCGACACCGCCGCCGCCCATGAGCTTGAGCTGTGATGCGCCGCGGCGCAGCATCTCCCGGGCGCCGCGCAGGACCTCGGCCTCGCCGTCGGCGATCACGGCGGCGCCGACGATCTCGCTGTAGCTGAGATGTCCCGCGATCCCCCGGGGAACCTCATTGGGCATGCGGAAGTCGCCATGCCCGCCGCTCTGGGAGATGAACGCGCCGGACGGGTAGATCCGGGGCCCGGGTATGGCGCCCTGGTCGATCGCCTGCTTGATGCCGAAGGAGGGGCCGCCAAGGTCGCGTACCGTCGTGAACCCGCGCATGAGCGTGTCACCGGCGCTGACCACGGCCTGGGCGAACACGTAGCCGATCTCGCCCAGGCTGGCGACCGCGGCCGGGATCGTGGTGAACGTCGTGTGCCAGTGCGCATCGATGAGGCCCGGGATCAGGGTCTTCCCGGCGCCGTCGATCCGGCTTCCGGCCGGGTCGCCCGGCCCGGCGGCCCCGCCAGGCCCGGCGGGGCCGCCAGGCCCGGCCGGGCGGACAGACGTGATCGTGCCATCGCCGACGGTCACGTCGAACGGGCCGTCGACCCGGCCCGCGACGCTGTCGAACACGTTGACGTTCGTAATCCGAAGAGGGTCGCGCTCGCCCATTCGTGCCATGTTAGCTCCGCCACCACGTGCGTTCGAGCGCCCGGCCGGTCCCGCCCGTGCGGTCGAGCGCGATGTACAGGTCGACGTAGTCGACGCCGAGCCGCTGCAGGCTGCGTCGGGCCTCCGCGACCGGGCCCTTCTGCCGCGGGAAGAACTTCGTGGTGATGAACACCTCCTCGCGCGGGACACCGCTCTCGCGCAACCCCTCTCCCACGCTCCCCTCGTTGCCGTACGCCTGTGCCGTGTGCCGGTACCCCAGCTCGAGCGCCCAGCGGACCGCGTCGACGCAGGCACTGCCGCTCCAAGGCAACCTCGTCTGCGCCTACCAGCGTGGACAGGACGAGGTCCGCGCCGGAGCGCGTGATCGCGTCGATGACCGGCTCGAAATCCTTCGTCCCGAGCGGGACGAAGGATTCTCCGGCGATCACTCCGCGTGCCTCGGGCAGCACCTGCCGGGCCGCGCGATGGGCCCCGTGCGACCACGAATAGTCGTCACCGACAAGAAACCATCGCCTCGCGCCGAGCCCACTGGTCAGCCAGCCTCTCGGCGAGGCTCCGATCCGCCGGGTGCCAGTGCCTCGGCGTCCGTCTTGAGCTCCCGCAGCGACGACTGCAGCAAGCCTTGCAGGAATTCCAGGGCCGCCCGGGCCGGGCCCTCGGGGTCCAGCGAGTAGTAGCGGTGCCGGCCTGCCCGCCGCTCGATTATCACCCCGGACGTCCGCAGGACCCGCAGGTGACTCGACACGGTGGTCCGGCCAACCCGTTCGACGCTGTCCGCGATCTCCCCGGCACTGCACTCGCCCCTGTCCGCGATGACCTCCAGAATGCTGCGTCGTACCTCGTCAGCCAGGGCGTCAAAGGCTAGATGCGTGCTCATGTCCCGCCAATCATGACGTCGTGTGGTGACATAATAACGAATCTTCCGCCGACGGCCCTGATATTGGCGGCCGACGATGAGCCGTGCCGCGATCGCGCCACGGCAGCCCGTTCGGCTTAATATGTGGATAGCTAATGACGTATTGATTTTTGCGACGTACATTTGTACGGTGTCGTGGTCCTGGCGAGACGATGGGAGGCCCTCATGGCGAGCATCTCGGTACCTGGCAGCACCCCGCGGGTAGGGGTATCACCCGATGCGCTGTCGAAGGGGCGGGTTGCGCTGATCCTGGGCATCACCGTTTTCCTGGCCCTGGCGGTCTATTACCTTGTCGGCGTGGACCAGGGCATGACCTCGCTGTTCGGCCACAACATGACGATCCACGAGTTCGTGCACGACTCGCGGCACTTCCTCGGCTTCCCCTGCCACTGACCGGCCGCGGGGACGCTCGTGGAGATCCGTGTCATCCTGCGCGGCGCGCTGTCCGGATTCGTGGCCGGCCTGCTCGGGTTCATCTTCGCCCGCACCTTCGCCGAGCCGGTCATCAACCAGGCGATTGCCTATGAGTCCGGCCGCGATGCCGTCCTGGCCGCGCTTAACCACGCGGCCGGCCGGCCCATCGCCCCGGACGGACCGGAGATCTTCTCCCGGTCGGTCCAGTCCACCACCGGGGTCGCCACCGGGATCATCGCGTTCTCGGTCGCGATGGGCGCCCTGGTCGCCGTCGCGTACCTGGTCCTGCACGGCCGGTTCAGCATCCGGCCGCGGAACCTGGCCTGGCTGATCGCCGGGTTCGGGTTCCTCGGGGTGTACCTGCTGCCGTTCGTGAAGTACCCGGCCAACCCGCCCGCGATCGGGCACACGTTCACCATCCACACCCGGGGCGCGCTGTACCTGGCCATGGTGATCAGTTCGCTGATCCTGCTCGGCCTGGCCGCCTGGCTGGCCCGCCGCCTGCTGCCGCGGTTCGGCATGACCGGCGCGGTCGTGCTGGCGGCGGTGGCGTTCCTGGTGGCCTACGGGGTGCTGATCGGTGTGCTGCCGTCGCTGGGGAACCTGGCCGCCAACGTCGCGCACAGCGATCAGTTCGGCTACGCCCGGGCCGCCACCGAAACGCCGCAGCCGATCACCAACATCTTGTCCCGCCCGCTGACCGTCGGCGGCACGACCATCGCCCCGGGCCAGATCCTCTACCCCGGTTTCGACGCCGACGTGCTGTGGAAGTTCCGCTGGTACTCCCTGATCAACCAGCTGCTCATCTGGACCGTCACCGGGCTGGTGTTCGGCGCCCTGCTCGAGCGGTACCTCACCCCGCCGCGGCCCAATGCCACGACCGAACCAGCCGACCGCGAACCAGCCGTACCGTGACGCACGGTCCCTCATGAGGAGCGCTGAGGGCCGCCGGGATGTCCTGGACGACCTGGCGGCCCTGGGGCCGTTCTTCGCCGTCGAGACGCACCGGTCCGGAGCCGGGCCCACGGCCCCGTGGCGTCCCCTCCGCGAGCTGACCGCGGCGGCTGGCCCGCTGCGCACGCGCATCGAGGCAGTACGGGCGGCGCTGGCCGAACGGGCCAGCCGTCCCGCCGCGGAGATCGAGCCGCGGGTGGCCGCCTCGGTCACCCATCTCGGGCTGGTCGCTCGCCTGATCGCGCCGTCCGTGGCCGCCGCGGCTAGCGGACGCGGGCTCGTCATGGGCCTGGGCGAGCTGTGGTGGCAGGACGTCCTGGGCGGACCCATGCCACTGTCGGTCCCGCTCTCGTGCGCCGCGGCCGGCGAGCCGCCACCTGTGGTCCGCCTGCTCGAGGAGGTGATCGCTCCGCTGACCGCCGCGGCATCGAACCTGGTCACCGTCTCGCCCCGGGTGCTCTGGGGTAACGTCGCCTCGGCGGCCAACAAAGCCGCTGCCCTGGTCGCCGCGCGGCATCCGGAGCTGAGCCGCCCAGCCTGGACCGCAGCCGCGGCCGTGTTCGCCACCCCTGGGCTCAGCCGCGAACGCCAGCCCCCCGGGCCGGACTTCCGCCGATCCAGCTGCTGCCTGATCTATAAGGTCGCCGCGAACCGGCCCCGCAGCGTGTGCAGTGACTGCGTCCTACGGCACGGGTGATGACGGCGAACGCACCGCCAGGAAAGATATGTCTATACCTCGATACTCGTTGACATGTTCTCAGCTGTCCTTTTAGGGTTGCGAGCAGGAACTTCCTATCGCCTGGGGAGAATGCCGTGCCCGTCGATCCTCCCGGCTCTGCAGCGCTCAACCACGTTTCCCAGTCTTACGGCCTGGGCCTCGGGGCGGCTGACGTCGCATCGTTCGAGCCCTTCGTGGACGGCCTGCTGGGGTCCTGGGACGCGGTCGAGGAGCTCTACGCCCAGAACGCGCCGCACGCTCCGGAGCGCCCCTGGAAGCGGCCAGCCCCGGCGGACAACCCGCTCGGCGCCTGGTACGTGACGACATCGATTACCGAGCACTCGGAGGGCCCGCTGGCCGGGCGTTCGGTCGCCGTCAAGGACAACACGGCCGTAGCCGGGGTGCCCATGATGAACGGGTCGTCGACCCTGGAGGGCTTCCAGCCCGCCCGCGACGCCACCGTCGTGAGCAGGCTGCTGGCCGCGGGGGCCACCATCGCCGGCAAGGCGGTGTGCGAGGACCTGTGTTTCTCCGGCGGCTCGCACACCTCGCGAAGCGGGCCGGTGCACAACCCGTGGGATACCACGCGGTCGGCGGGCGGATCGTCCAGCGGCAGTGCCGCCCTGCTGGCCGCCGGGGTGGTCGACATCGCCACCGGCGGCGACCAGGGCGGATCGGTTCGCATCCCCGCCGCTTACTGCGGCGTGGTCGGGCACAAGCCGACCCACGGGCTGGTGCCGTACACCGGCGCTTTCCCGATCGAGCAGACCATTGATCACCTGGGGCCGATGGCGCGCACGGTGGCCGATGTGGCGCTGGCGCTGGGCGTGATGGCCGGCCCGGACGGGCTCGACCCGCGCCAGCCGGCCGCCACCGAGGTCCCGGACTACGCCGCCGAGCTGGACCGGGGGGCCGGAGGCCTGCGGGTGGGGGTGGTCACCGAGGGGTTCGGCCGGGAGAATTCCGAGCCGGCCGTCGATGCCGCCGTCCGGGCCGCGGTCGAGACCCTGGCCGGCGCCGGGATGAGCGCGGAGGAGGTGTCGATCCCGTGGCACCTGCACGGCAGCCGGATCTGGGACGTCATCGCCACCGAGGGCGCGACGACGCAGATGGTCGACGGCAACGGGTACGGGATGAACTGGCAGGGACGTTACGACCCGGAGCTGATCGACTTCTACGGCGCCAAGTGGCGCAGCGATCCCGCCGTGTTCTCCGAGACCGTCAAGCTGGTCCTGCTGGCTGGACGGTACGTGATCGACCGCTACCACGGCCGGTATTACGCGATGGCCCGCGAGCTCGCACCGCGGCTGCGCGCGGCCTACGACGAGGCGCTGGGCCGGTTCGACGTGCTCGTCATGCCGACGCTGCCGGTCCGGGCGACGGTCCTGCCCGGGCCGGACGCGCCGCGAGAGGAGATCCTGGCCCGCGGGCTGGAGATGATCGGCAATACCGCGCCGCTGGATGTCACCGGGCATCCGGCCTGCTCCGTTCCGGCCGGGCTGGCCGACGGGCTGCCGGTCGGGATGATGATCATCGGGAAGCACTTCGGCGACGCCACCGTCCTGCGCGTGGCGCACGCCTTCGAGCAGGCCGTCGGGGGTTTCCCGGCGCCGCGGACCTAGACCGGGCAGACCTGGACCGTAAGGAGCAGCGGGTGAACGGAGTTCACGACCTAGGCGGGACCGACGGCCTTGGCCGCGTCGAGGTCCCGGAGAGCGAACCCGTCTTCCGGGCCGACTGGGAGAAGGCGGCCTTCGCCATGTTCTCCATGTGCTTCCGGGCTGGATACTTCGGCGTCGACGAGTTCCGCTACGGCATCGAGCAGATGCATCCGGCCGTGTACCTGCTGTCCCCGTATTACGAGCACTGGCTGCACACGGTGGAGCACTACGGCACGGCCAAGGGCCTGCTGAGCCCGGAGGACCTGGAAGAGCTGGACCGCCGGACCCAGTACTACCTCGAGCACCCCGACGAACCGCTGCCGCAGCGGGACGACGCCGACCTGGTGGCGTTCGTCGAGGCCGTGGTCCCGGCCGGCGCGCCCGCGGGCCGGGAGTCCGCCAAGGCGCCGCAGTTCAAGGTCGGCGACACCGTGACCGTGCGCGCCGACAGCCCGATCGGGCACACCCGCCGCGCCCGCTACATCCGCGGCCGCACCGGGGAGATCGTCCTCGCGCACGGCACCTTCATCTACCCGGACAGCGCGGGCAACGGCGGCGGCGACGCGCCAGAGCACGTCTACACGGTGAAGTTCAGCAACGCCGAACTGTGGGGTCCCGAGACCGCCGAACCGAACGGCGTCGTCTACTTCGACGTCTGGGAGCCCTACATCGTCCCCGCTCACACGACCGGAGCAGCAGCATGAGCGAGCATGTCCGCAGCCAGGAAGAGATCGCCGCGCGGGTCAAGGCGCTGGAGTCGATCCTGATCGACAAGGGGATCATGACGACCGCGGCCGTCGACCGGCTGGTGGAGATCTACGAGAACGAGGTCGGCCCGCAGCTGGGCGCCAAGGTGGTCGCCCGCGCATGGAAGGACCCCGAGTTCAAGCAGCGGCTGCTGGCTGACGCCACGGCGGCCTGCAAGGAGTTCGGCATCGGGGGCCTCCAGGGCGAAGACATGGTCGTCGTGGAGAACACGGCCGATGTGCACAACGTCATCGTCTGCACCCTGTGCTCGTGCTACCCGTGGCCGGTGCTCGGCCTGCCGCCGAACTGGTACAAGGAGCCTGCCTACCGCGCGCGGATCGTCAAGGCGCCGCGCACGGTGCTGCGCGAGGACTTCGGCTACGACGTGCCCGACTCGGTGGAGGTTCGGGTCTGGGACTCCAGCTCGGAAATGCGCTACTGGGTGCTGCCCACCGCGCCGGAGGGAACTGAGGGGCTCAGCGAGGACGAGCTGGCCAGCCTGGTGACCCGGGACTCGATGATAGGCGTCGGCCCGGCCGCCTCCCCGGTGCCATGAGCACCGGGCTCCGCCCGGACGCGACCGAGCTCGGCGACGCACGGCGGCGGGTCGAGGCGCTGGTCGCGGGGCTGCCCGGGGGACGGCCGGGTGAGCAGGCCTTCAACGAGCCGTGGGAGATACGCGCGTTCGCGATGGCCGTGGCCGCGTACAACAACGGGCAGTACGAGTGGTCGGAATTCCAGCTCTCGCTGATCGAGTCGATCCGGCAATGGGAACAGGGTGGCCGGGACCCGGACGCCGAGCCGTGGAGCTACTACGAGCACTGGCTGACCGCGCTCGAGACCGTGCTGGCGGGCAGCGGGCTGCTGTCGGAGTCGATGCTGGACGAGCGGACCAAAGAAGTGCTCGCCACCCCGCGCGACGCCAGCCACCAGCACGCCCGCCGCGATCCGGTCGCGGTCGATGCCCCCGTACGCTGACCCCCATCAGGCGGAGGGTCTTGATTGACGTGGCTGTGGTGGCTCGTGATCCTGCGCGGCGGCCGGCGCCCCCGCCGTTTATACGGCGTGGATGTCCCAGCCATGTCGTCCCAGCTGCATGAATGGGACATTCACATCGTATGCCGCGGTGCGGATGATGCCAGCGGGGACCACCCCGGAGGCTTGCTCTTCGGCCCTACCTGCGTGGCATGGAGGCGGACATGAGCATCGCGGGCCTGCCCCGCCCGGTCGGATATGTCCTGGGCGGCGGAGGCAGCCTGGGCGCGGTGCAGGTGGGGATGCTGCAGGCGCTCGGCGAGCACGACATCGCCCCCGGCATCGTGGCGGGCACCTCGGTCGGGTCGCTCAACGGCGCGGTCGTGGCGCTCAACCCGGCCAGCGCCGCGAACCGCCTGTCACACGCCTGGGTCAAGATCACCCGCGAGCGGGTGTTCCCCGGCGGCCTGCTCGCCCAGGCCCGCCGCCTGCAGCACACCAGGACGCACTTGTTTCCCGCCACCGGGCTCGCGGCCGTCATCGCCGACTTCCTCGGGGCCGACGCCACGTTCGAGGACCTAGCCCTGCCGTTTGCCGCGGTCGCCACGGACGTCGCCACCGCCCGCCCGCACGTCATGCGCCATGGGTCGCTGATGCCGGCCCTGCTGGCGAGCACCGCCATCCCTGGCATCTTCCCGCCGGTGCAACTCGAGTCGATGCAGCTCTATGACGGCGGCCTGGTCGCCAACGTCCCGATGCGCCAGGCCCTGGCGATGGGTGCGCGGTCGCTGGTCGTTCTCGACTGCAACTTTCCCGGCCGCGTCCCCGGCCCTCCGGCCACGATCGCCGAGGTGCTGTTCTACACCGCGACGGTTACCATGCGCGGCCAGGCGGTCCTGGACGCCCCGGTCGCCGCGGCCGAGGTGCCTGTCATCTACCTGCACGGCCCCGAACCCCACCCGGTCTCACCACTGGATTTCCGCCAGACCAGCCTGCTCATCGAGACCTCCTACGAGGCAGCCCGCGCGTTTCTGGCCGACCTGAAGGTCACTGGCCCGGGGCTGTACGGCTCCCCGTGACCGCCCGCGACGGTCTCTCCCGCTGGTCGGCCCCGGTCAGTGAGCGAATGAGGGTTGGGACGCAGGTCGTGAGGTACGTTCCTACCGTCATGGACATTGCCCGGATGCTCACCTGGACGGCGGACCGGTACCCGGACCGGAAGGCAGTCGGCGGTCCGGAGCCGCTGACCTACCGGCAGTGGGACGCCCGCACCAACCAGCTGGCCCGGGCGCTGGCGGGCCTCGGCGTCCGGCCCGGCGATCGGGTGGCGTTCCTGCTTCCCGGCGGCGAGCCGATGGCCAGCCTGCATCTGGCCGTCCAGAAATCGGGCGCGGCCTCCGTCCCGCTGTCGGTCAGGTTCGGCCCCGCCGAGCTTGCGTACTGCGTCAGCGACGCCGACCCCGCGCTGGTGATCGGTGACGAGACGACCCGGGCGGCCCTTTCCGCCGCCCTGGGCACACGCCTGGCGGACCGCGCCGCGCTCGAGGCGATGGCACGGCACGAACCCGACGGCGAGCTGAGCGGAAACCCAGGCCCCGAAGAGCTCAGCGTGATCCTCTACACCTCGGGTACCACCGGGCGCCCCAAGGGCGTCCCGCGCTCGCACGGTGCCGAGCACGCCGCCACCGTCGCCCATGTCATCCAGACCCAGCACCGTCCGGGCGAGGTCACGCTCGGCGTGATGCCGCTGTTCCATACCATGGGCGTGCGCACGCTGCTGGCCAGCATCCTGGTCGCCGGGACCTGGGTTCCGCAGGCCGGGTTCGACACCGAGACCTCCCTGGACCTGATCGCCCGCGACGGGGTCTCGGCGCTGTATCTCGTGCCGACGATCTACTGGTCGCTGCTGCGCACCGGCCGCCTGGCCGAGGCCGCCGCGGCGGTCACCCGGGTCGCCTACGCCGGCGCTCCGATGACCCCGGCGCTGGTCGAAGAACTGGCGGGCACGCTCGGTCCCGAAGTGTTCGTCAACCACTTCGGCTCCACCGAGATCTACACGTTCACCATCGGCCGCGACGCCAGGAAGAAGCCCGGCTGCGCCGGGCGCGCGGGCGTATTCTCCCGGGTCCGGCTCGTTGATCCGCTCGACCCCGCGACACCGGTGCCGCCGGGGACCGCGGGCCAGGTCGCGGTCTGCATGGCCAGCCCGGAAGCCTTCCGCGGCTACCGGAACCGCCCGGACGCCGACGCCCGCTCCATCCGCGACGGCTGGTACCTCACCGGCGACCTGGCCGCCGAGGACGACGACGGCGACCTGTGGGTCAGCGGCCGGGTCGACGACATGATCAACTCCGGGGGCGAGAACATCTACCCGGACGAGATCGAGGACGCGCTGGCCCGCTGCCCGGCCGTCTCCGCCGTCGTGGTGGTGGGCCTGCCCGATGACCGCTGGGGCCAGGCGGTCACCGTCTTCGCGGTACCGGCTCGCGAGTTTCCTCCCGAACGAGCCCTGGCTCACCTGGCCGGGTACGCTCGCGACGGATCCGGGCTGGCCGCCATCAAACGGCCCAAGCGCTACGTCGCAGTGGACCGCATCCCCACCTCGGCGGTCGGCAAGATCCTGCGCCGCGAGCTCACCGAGGGCCGCTACCACCCCCTCGCCGAGGTCCAGACATGACCGCAGACCTGGCTCGTGTCGAGGACCCGGCGCTGCTCTGCGGGCGGGGCCGGTTCCTGGATGACCTGGACCCGCTGCCCGGGACGCTGGTTGCCGCGATCGTGCGCAGCCCTTACCCGCACGCCCGGATCATCGGCTTCGACGCCAGCGCGGCGCTGGCCTCGCCCGGCGTCACCGCGGTCATCGGCCCACGGGACGTGGCCCGCGGGCTGCGGCCGTTCCCGCTGTCGGTGCGGACGCCGATGCCGTACTACGCGGCCGCGACCGACCGGGTCCGGTTCGTGGGCGAGCCGGTCGCCGTGGTGGTGGCGGCCGACCGGTACCTGGCCGAGGACGCCGCCGAGCTTGTCGACGTCGACTACGACGAGCTGCCCGCGGTCACCGGGACCCGGGCGGCGCTGGCCGACGACGCCCCCCGCCTGCACCCGGAGGCGGACAGCAACGTGGCGACCGACCGGACGTTCAGCTTCGGCCCCGTCGAGCTGGCCTTCGCCGAAGCCGACCACGTGGTCAGCGGCGACTACTCCTTCCCTCGGTACTCCTCCATGCCGCTCGAGTGTTACTCGGTGGTAGCGAACTGGACCGATGACGCCGACGGGGCCGCCGTCGAAGCCTGGGCCAACTTCCACGGCCCGTTCAGCATGATCCCGGTGATCGCCGGGGCGCTGGGTCTCCCCGCCGCCAGGCTCCGGCTGCACGTGCCCGCGGACATCGGCGGCAGCTTCGGCATCAAGGCCGGCATCTATCCCTATATCGCGCTGATGGCGCTGGCCAGCAGGCATGCCGGACGGCCGGTACGGTGGACGGAGGACCGGCTCGAGCATCTGGCCGGGTCCTCGGCGGGCGCGGACCGACTCATGCGGTTCGAGGCCGCGGTTACCGCCGACGGGATCATCACCGGGCTCCGGGTCGACCTGACCGACAACGTCGGTGCCTACCTGCGACCGCCCGAGCCGTCCACGCTGTACCGGTGCTTCGGCAACATCACCGGCGCCTACCGCATCCCGGCGGTGCGCATCCGGGCCCGGGCCGTGGTGACCAATACCCTGCCCACCGGGCTGAACCGGGGGTTCGGCGGCCAGCAGCTGTACTTCGGCCTGGAGCGGCTGATGGATCGAGTGGCGGCCTCGGCCGGCCTGGACCCGGCCGAGGCGCGGCGCGGGAACTTCATCGGCCCAGGTGAGTTCCCGTACCGCACTCCGACCGGCGGGGTCTACGACTCGGGCGACTACCGGCAGGCGTTCGACCTCGCGCTGAAGAATGCCGACTACGATGCGCTGCGCACCGAGCAGGCCGCGGCGCGCGCCCGCGGCGAGTACTACGGCATCGGGCTGGCGGCGGTCGTCGATCCGTCGGCGACCAACATCGGCTACGTCGGGCTGGCCACGCCCGCCTCCCAGCGGGCCGCCGGGCGGGGCAAGTCCGGCGCCACCGAACTGGTCCGGATCAGCGTCGACCCGAGCGGGCTCGTATCGGTGCTGCTCGGCACCGTGCCGCAGGGGCAGGGCCACGCCACCGTGGCCCGCCAGGTCGTGGCCGAACGGCTCGGCCTGCCGCTCGAGCACGTTCGCACCCTGGTCGAGATGGACACCGCGACCACCCCGTGGACCATCACCTCGGGTAGCTACTCGTCCCGGTTCGCGCCGCTGCTGACCAGCGCGCTCGCCGAAGCGGCTGACCAGATTGCGGCCACGATCCGGATCGCCGCGGGCGTCCTGCTCGGTGAGCATCCAGATGACCTGGAGCTCGCAGGAGGGACCGTTCGGCACAAAAATGACCCCGAACGGTCGGTCAGGTTCCGGCACGCGGCCGGCCTCGTCCACTGGGATCCGGGGTCGTTGCCCGCGCCGGTGAGCCTGTACGCCGCCGCCGCGTTCAGGCCGCCGCAGGCCACGGCGGCGTCCGCGGGGGACACCATCAACTCCAGCCTGTGCTACGGGTTCGTGGCCGACGTGGCCGCGGTCCGCGTCGACCCGATGACGTTGCAGGTGACGGTGGAGAAACTGTCCACGGTGCACGACGTGGGCACCGTGCTGAACGAGGCGCTGCTGCAGGGGCAGGTGCACGGCGCGATCGCGCACGCCCTCGGCGGCGCGTTCTACGAGGAAATGCGGTATTCCGACGACGGCCAGCCGCTCACCAGCACCTTCATGGACTACCTCTGCCCCACGTCGGCGGAGGCCACCTTCCCGCTGCTCACCGGCCATATCGAGACGCCGTCACCGTACACCACGCTGGGCGCCAAGGGATGCGGCGAGGGCAGCAGCATGTCCGTGCCCGCGGCGCTGGCCAACGCGGTCGCCGACGCGATCAGCCCGCTCGGCGCCGACCTGACCGTCCTGCCCGTGCACGGCAACGTACTGCACTCGCTGATAGAAGGAGAACCCTGATGGCACTGACCGGCGGCGAGGTCGAGCTGAAGGCCGAAGGCCAGGTGACGACCCTCACCCTGTCGAACGGCCCGTACACGGTGATCACCTGGGAGATGCGCCAGAAGATGGCGGAGCGGTTCGCCGAGATCGACGCCGATAGCCAGGTCCGGGTCGTGGTGATCAGGTCCGCCGGGAAGCACTTCTCCTCGGGGGGAGACATCGCGGGCTTCATGGAGGTCGACCCGGTCGACTTCACCGACCTGGGCCACAACGTGACGGCGGCCGCCCGCAGCCCGAAGCCGGTGATCGCGGCCGTCGACGGCTACTGCTTCGGCGTGGGACTTGAGATCGCGCTGTCCTGTGACATCAGGCTCGCCACCGCGCGCAGCCAGTTCGCGCTGCCGGAGATGAAGCTGGGCATGATCCCGGGCAGCGGCGGGACGCAGCGGCTGGCCCGGCTGATCGGCCTGTCCCGGGCCAAGTACCACGTGATGACCGGCGCCCGGATCAGCGCCGCGCAGGCCGGGGACTGGGGCCTGGTCGCCGAGGTCTGCCCGGACGCGGGCGCCCTGGACGACGCGGTCGCGGCCCTGACCGCGACGCTGCTCGGCTACTCGCCGCTCGCCCTGCGCACCGCCAAGGAGGTCCTGGACCGGGGCGCCGACGGCCCGCTGTACACCGGGATCGAGCTCGAGCGGAAAGCGTACGCGATGCTCCGGTCAAGCTCCGACTTCGCCGAGGGCGTGGCCGCCTTCACGCAGAAGCGCAAGGCCGCCTTCCGGGGCAGGTAGCCAGTCAGATGAAGGCCCCGCCGTTCGCCTACGTCCGCCCGGCCACGGTAGCCGACGCCGTCGCCGAGCTGGCCCGGGCCGGAGACGACGGCAAGGTGCTGGCCGGAGGCCAGTCGCTGGTCCCGGTCCTCGCGATGCGGCTGGGCCGCCCCGCCGTCCTGGTCGACATCAACGCAGTGACCGGCCTGGACGAGCTGTCGGTGTCCGATGACAGCGTGTACGCCGGCGCGACCGTCCGGCAGCGCCAAGTCGAGCAGCACCGGGCCGCGGCCGCGGTGCCGCTGCTCGCCATGGCGCTGCCTTGGATCGGCCACCGCGAACTGCGCGGCCGCGGCACGATCTGCGGCAGCCTCGTCCACGCGGACCCGGCGGCCGAACTGCCCGCGGTCGCCGCCTGCCTGAACGCCACCCTCGACGTGGCCGGCCCGGCTGGGCGCCGGACGGTCAGCGCACGGGAGTTCTTCACCGGCCCCATGTCCACGGTCCTCGCCCCCGACGAGCTTCTGCTGGGCGCGCGCTTCCCGGTAGCCGGTCCCGGAGACGGCTTCGGCTTCGCCGAGATCGCCCGCCGGCACGGCGACTTCGCGCTGACCGGCGTGGCCGTGTGGGTGCGTCTCTCGCCGTCCGGCCAAGTCCTGGGCGCGACCCTGGCCGCCTTCGGCGTGTCCGGCCGCCCCGTGGTCCGTGACGTAACCCCCGTGCTCGCCGCATGCCTGGATGCTCCCGGAGCGCCGGCGGCCGACCTGGCGCGTGCGCTGACGGCTCCGATGTCGGCGCTGGCCGCCGAGATCGTTGACACCCCGGGCGACATGCACGCGTCCAACGGCTACCGTCGACGCCTGTTCGGCGTGCTGGCCGCCCGGGAGCTGGCCGCCGCGTACGCCCGTGCCGCGAGGCCCCGTGCTGCGGCGCCCCATGTTTCGAGGCCCCGGCGCGGACCCGGACGCCCGCCCCCGGCCGCGCACACGCCCGCGGACGCCCGCGCCAGCACGCACCTGACCGTCAACGGCAAACCGGTGACGCTGAACGCCTCCCCCCGGCTGACTCTGGCCGACGCGCTGCGCGATCACCTCGGCCTCACCGGCACGCATCTCGGCTGCGAGCACGGCATCTGCGGCATGTGCACCGTGCTGGTCAACGGCCAGGCCGCCCGGTCCTGCCTGCTGTTCGCCTGCCAGCTGGAGGGGGCCGAGATACTGACCGTCGAGGGCCTCGGCCGGCCAGGGGACCTGCACCCGCTGCAGCAGGCATTCGGCCGCCATCACGCGCTGCAGTGCGGCTTCTGCACCCCAGGATTCCTGCTCAGCGCCTACGACCTGCTCACCCACAAACCCCGGGTGAGGCAGGACGAACTCGCCGTGGAGCTTTCCGGCGTCCTGTGCCGGTGCACCGGTTACCGGAACATCCTCAGCGCCGTCGCCGACGTCACCCGCGCCTACCCGGACGGCATCAGCGGGCCGCTCAACTGCCATCCGCAGACCCCATGACGCCGCGATCACCGTCCGCACCGATGAGGAGACCGAGGTATCCGCGGCGACTGCTTGGGCCTGCCTTCCGGGGCTGGCCATGTGCAGAGTGATCGCTGTGGCTGTGGTGGCTCGCGGTCCGGCCCGGCGGCCACAGCTCCCGGCCGTTTATACGGCGTGGATGTCCCAGCCATGTCGCTGGGGCTGCATGAATGGGACATCCACATCGTATGCCGCGGTGCTGATGATGCCAGCGGGGCAGGTGGGACAACAGCACACGATCCGCCGCGCAGTCCGCCGCGCCAACCGCCCCTTCGTCATCAATGATCTCTAGCTAGTCATCTATTGTCGGTTCAGACGTCCCAAGAGGCTGGCTGCTTGTCTCGGCGGCCCGGGTCGGGGCGGCGCCGTCTGCCTGGCCGCCAGGCGCCGCCGGGGACCGGCCGCCTAGCAGCTTGGCACTGACCTTGATCGCCTTCACCGCGCCTGTGGTCCCTGCTTCCAGCGTGAGGCCGACCACGATGAGCGCCACCCCGAGCTCGAACAGCGAACCGCTGCCGAGGAGCCCCTCGCCGACCCGGGAAATGACATACGGCGGCGTGCAGATGATGCCGCCGACAAGACCGGCGAGGGCGGTCGCGGCCAGCTTGTCGCGGCGCCCCGACATATCCGCCGGTTTAGCGGTCTGCACGCCGACGATCCGGGCGGGCACCGCCACATAGCACACCATCATCACGGCCAGGACGATGCCGAGCGTAAGCGCGAACCAGCGCAACCCCCAGCGCGGGACCAGGATCGCGGCGAATCCCAGCGCGAGGCCGATGACGGTGCCCCAGCCGATGACCGCCCTGGCGTGCTTGCGCGCCTCCCGGAAGCCGGCCTTCAGATCCGGGGGGCCGGGCTGCGAGATCGTGAAGGCGAACGCGGCGTTGAGGAAGAACGCGCCTATCGTGACCAGGACCGCGAGCACGAACAACACCACCACGATCGGCCCGCGGACGATGTTGAATTCCTTACCGTGCAGCACATGCGCCTTCAGGTCAAGCGTCACCGCCCAGATCAGCAGGGCCGGAAGAGTCTGAACCAGCATCAGCCGCCAGTTCGTCACCAGCAGCCGCAGCGCGCTGAACAACATGACGAACGCACCGACGATCAGGGCCAGCGGCGCGAAGATCTTCCGTCTCTCAGCGAGCTGGAGGACGGCCTGCTCGACCGTGTGCTCGTCGCCATCACGGATGGCGACGATGAGCCGCCGCCAGAGCTGACCGGCCGAGCGGCGGCGGCTTCGTTGTGCTTGCTCAGTGTCTACCGCATTCACCTGCCAGCTCGCCTTCTCCGGCCTGCGGCCAACGGCGGGCCTGTTGCCGAGCCTACCTCCGCTCCTCTTCCGGTCATCCCCCGGAGGGAGCCGACCGAGATAACCCACAGGACTGCTGAGGACGGGCGGTCAGCAGCCGATCGTGAAGCTGGCGGTTAGCTCGGCGGTGGAGTCGGTGCCCGCGAACACGTCGATTGTGGCGGTGTCGATCGCCCAGTCCCGGGCCGCGGCGTTCCAGTAGCGGAGCTCACCGGGGCCGAGCGGGAACGTCAGGGTCCGGGACTCGCCGGCGGTCAGGGTGACCCGCTGGAAGCCCTTGAGCTCGCGGACCGGCCGCGAGGCGGAGCCGTGCCGCTGGCGGATGTAGAGCTGGGCGACCTCGTCGCCGGCGCGCTCGCCGGTGTTGGTCACGGTCACGGACACGGTGACGGACTGGCCGGGCTGGATCCGGTCGCGGTCCAGGATCAGGTCGCGGTATTCGAACCGGCCGTAGGACAAGCCATGCCCGAACGGGAACAGCGGGGTGCTCGCCTCGTCCCAGTAGCGCCGGTCCTGCTGGCCGGGGTCGTGCGAGGTTGTGTGGCCGTAGATCATCGGGACCTGGCCGACGGTGCGGGGCCAGCTGAACGGCAGCTTGCCGCCCGGAGCGACGTCGCCGAACAGCAGGTCGGCGACGGCCGTGCCGCCCTGGGTGCCGGGGTACCAGATGTCGAGGATGGCCGGGACGTTCTGCGCCGCCCACCTCAGGTCGAGCGGGCGGCCGTTCATGACCAGGAGCACCACGGGCGTTCCGGTGGCCAGGACGGCCTGCAGCAGGGCAAGCTGGCGGCCGGGGAGCTCCAGGCTGGAGCGGGACGCGGACTCGCCGATCATGTTCTGCCATTCCCCCAGGACCACCACCGCGACGTCGGAGGCCTGCGCGAGCGAGACGGCGCGGGCGAATTCGGCGTCGTCGTCGAACCCGGGCGGGTCAACCGGCGCGTTGCCCTCGAACATGTCGAACATCGACGGGAAGGCTCGGTGGGCCGGGCGGATGCCCGGTGCGTAGCCGACCTGGACCGCCGCGCCGGCACGGTTCCTGATGCCGGCCAGGACGGTGACCGTCTCGTCGAGGTCGAAGTCGAAGACCCAGGGCCCGAGGGTGTCCCGCCGGGAGCCGGCCAGCGGGCCGATCACGGCGATCGACCCGGGATTCGCCAGGGGCAGCAGGCCGCCCTCGTTGCGGAGCATGACCGCCGAGCGCTGAGCGGCCGTGCGGGCCGCCGCGCGGTGAGCCGGGTCGGCCAGCACCGTCCGGGCGCTCTCCTCGTCCACGTACGGGTCGTCGAGCAGGCCCATCCGGGCCTTGGCGGTCAGCACCCGCCGGACCGAGGCGTCCAGGATCTTCTCATCCACCACGCCGGCTGCGACCGCCTCGGGCAGGTGCGCGTACGCGGGATCGCCGAGCGCCATCTCCATGTCCACGCCGGCCTGCACCGCCCGCGCCCCGGCGTCGGTCAAGTCGGCCGCGAAGGCGTGGGTGAGCAGGTTGTGCACGGCCTGGGCGTCGCTGACCACGAAGCCGTCGAAACCCCACGTCGCGCGCAGCACGCCGGCCAGCAGCCAGTGGTTCCCGGTGGCCGGTATGCCGTTGAGGTCCATGTACGCGGTCATGACGTTCCCGGCGCCGGCCTTCACGGCCGCCTCGAACGGGGGCAGGTAGACGTTCCACAGCTCGGAGTCGGACAGGTTGACCTCGTTGTAGTCACGCCCGCCCAGCGCGGCCCCGTAGCCGGCAAAATGCTTCGGCCCGGCGATGATGCGGCCCGGCGATCCGGGGCCCTCCCCCTGGAAGCCGCGCACCTGCGCGGCGGCCACCGCCGACGCGAGATACGGATCCTCGCCTGCGCTCTCGACGATCCGGCCCCAGCGCGGATCCCGCGCGATGTCGACCATCGGCGCGAACGCCCACCCGATCCCGGCCGCCCGTGCCTCCCGCGCGGCGACGGCCTGGCCCTGCTCGATCGCCTCGGGATCCCACGACGCGGCCATGGCGATCGGCACCGGGAAGATCGTGCGCAGGCCGTGGATCACGTCGAACCCGAACAGGACAGGGATGCCGTGCCGGCTGCCCGCCACAGCCAGCCGCTGCAGCCGGTTCACCTCTGCCGGGTCGGTGACGAGCAACAGCGAGCCAACCTCGCCCCTGGCCAGCGCCGCCTCGACCGCGGCCGCCTGACCGGGGATGACGGCCACGGGCATATCCGCGTCCTGGTTTCCTCCCGACGGCAGGGAGCCGAAGTAGAAGTACTGGGTGAGCTGGCCGGCCTTCTCCGCCACCGTCATCCGGGCGATCAGCGCGTCGACACGCTCGGCTACCTCAGTGTCGCCGTGCCCTGGTCCGTCAGGACCCCCGGCAGGCACGGCGGGGGCACCGCGGTCGCCGGCGGGCGGGGTCGAACGAACGGACATTGATGCTGCCTCCGGCTGTTCATACGGCGTGGATGTCCCAGCCACGTCGTCGTTCCAGCTGCATGAATGGGACATCCACATCGTATGCCGCGGTACGGACGATGCCAGCGGGGCAGGTGACACGGCAGCAGCTGCGGACGATCCGCCGCACCAACGCGCTGTCCTTCGCCGCGCCGATCGTCGTTCTCCTCCGCCGCAGGCCGCTGAGGTCAGCGTGCTCGCCGTGCGGGGCGCCGTCGGCTTCGGACCTGGGAATAGTTCCGGTCCCTCTGGTCAGGTCCCGTGGGCCGGGAGGTGGTTGAGGAAGGCGAGCATACGAGGCCAGAACTGCTCGGTGGCCAGCGCGTTGGCCTGCTGGGTGCCGCCCAGGCTGGCGTCGTTGAAGAACGGGAAGTGCGGAAACATGCCGAAGTAGTAATGCCCGGCGCCGGGGTAGTACAGGTTGGTGACCGGGGCGTGGCCGGGCGTTCGCTCCATTTCGGTCATGATCGCGCTGGCCGAGCCCGCGGAATCCCAGACTGCGTCCTGGCCGCCGTCGCCCATCAGGAGCGGGACGCGGATCTTGCCGACGGGGATAAGCATCCCGGCTTGGAGCGGCTTGCCGCCGAGGGTCCAGCCCGGGCCGGTACCGCCCGCCGCGTCGTGGATGACGTCGGTGGGAGAGCAGGCCACCACGGCGTCGACCAGGTGCGGCAGGTAGGAGGCGATGAGCAGGGCGGCCTGGGCGCCGTCGGACGCGCCGTACAGGACGAGCGGCCGTCCGCGGCCCTCGGGCTGGGCACGCAGCCAGCTTACGGCGCGAGCGAAGTATTCCAGCGGGGTGGAGCACTGGCACTTCGGCAGTCCCGGCTGGTCGAAGTAACCCACGGCCAGGGCGGGGTACCCGCTCATCGCGAGCCCCTCGGCGACGGCATTGTCCACATCGGCCGGGTATCCGCCGAGCACGACGACAGCGGGAGCGCCGGGCCGGGCTGCGGCCGGGGCATAGAAGGTGCCGGCGAAGCCGTCCTGAGCCACCGTCTCGGTGCCGGTGCTGGTGCTGGCGCTGGTGCTGGCCGGCAACTGGCGCTTGATGGTCGCACTCGCCCGGACGCGCCCGCCGGTCAGCGCCGAGAGCCGGACGGTGAGCCCGGTCCGGAACGCGACGAGAGCGGCGCTCGGGCTAGTACTGGACGCCGGGTGCAGTGACCACAGCAGCCCGGCGGCATCGGCGGTGTGGTAGCTGCCCGAGACCGGCACCGCCGTATCCAGGTTGAGCGTTCCTGCGGCGCTGGCCCGGAACACCGCCGCTGACTCCCACGGCCGTCCTTGGTCATCAGTCGCGCGGGCCTGCACCGTGACCAGTCCGGCCGCGGGCAGGCCGCTGATGCTGACGTGGACCGGGTCCACGGCCGCGGCTTCGGCCGGGCCTGCGTTTAGATGCACCGCAGCGTGAGGTGACGATCCGCCGCTGCCGCATCCCCCAGCCGCCAGCACGAGCACACCGAATGCCAGCTCCCAGGCCTGCCGCCGCATCCTCCACATAACCTCTTGCCTGCCGTGCCTTCTGCCTGCCGCGCCCCCTTGCCTGCCGTCAGTGCGAGGAATGACTCAGGACACCGGCGCTGCCTGCCGCGCAGGAGCGCCGGGCGGGAAGACCGTCAGCCGGTGCCCAAGGCAGCCCGGCCTAGGCCCGTTCGCGATCATGTCCTGCGACAACCTGCAGGGCAACGGTTACCTGAGCAAGCGGGTGTTCACCGCCTTCGCCCGGCTGAAGGACCCGGAACTGGGCGACTGGGTCGAGCGCGAGGCGCGCTTTCCCAACTCGATGGTCGACCGCATCACCCCGGTGACCACCAACGCCGACCGGACCGAGCTCCGGGAGCGGTTCGGGATCGAGGACCGATGGCCGGTGGTATGCGAGCCCTTTACCCAGTGGGTGCTCGAGGACGCCTTCACGGCCGGACGGCCGCCATACGAGCAGGCCGGGGTGCAGGTGGTGGACGATGTTCGAGCCCTACGAGCTGATGAAGCTGCGCTTGCTCAACGGGAGCCATCAGGCCATGTGCTACTTTGCCTACCTGTCCGGCTACCGGCTGGTGCACGAAGCCGCTCAGGACCCCCTTTTCCGGGCCTTCCTCCGCGGCTACATGGACAACGAGGCCACCCCCACCCTGCC
The DNA here is from genome assembly GCA_963841585.1 of uncultured Actinomycetes bacterium. GTDB lineage: Bacteria > Actinomycetota > Actinomycetes > Streptosporangiales > Streptosporangiaceae > Palsa-504. Next base: position 112,082 of record CAWJDK010000009.1, on the reverse strand, counting down.
TCCCGTGCCCGGGGTCGACCTCGACAGGTACAAGTACACCCTGATCGAGCGCTTCTCCAACCCGCAGGTCCGCGACACCATCGCCCGGCTCTGCGCAGAAAGCTCAGACCGCATCCCGAAATGGCTGTTGCCAGTGGTCCGCGAACAGCTTGCGACAGGCGGTGAGATCAGGCGTACGGCGGCCGTGGTGGCGAGCTGGGCCCGCTACGCGGAAGGTGTCGATGAGCAGGGCCAGCCGATCGACGTAGTAGATCGGCTTCGGGACAGCCTTGCGCCCCTGGCCGGTTACCAGCGCGAGGACCCTGACGCGTTCGTCGCCAACCGGGACGTATTCGGGGACCTGGCCGATGAGAAGCTTTTCGTCTCCGCCTACCGATCTGCGCTGGCCTCGCTTCACCAGCGCGGCGCGCGGGCAACGCTGGAGTCGTTGGTGTGACGGCAACTCCGCCAGACCGCGGGGTCGGCCGGGGCCTGCCGTCGGGGCTGGGCGGCGGCGGAGTGATCGCTGTGGCGGTGGTGGCTCGTGATCCGGCCCGGAGCCGTTGCCTCGGTGGTTTTATACGGCGTGGATGTCCCAGCCATGTCGCTGGAGCTGCGTGAATGGGACATTCACATCGTATGCCGCGGGGCTGATGATGCCAGCGGGGCAGACGAGCAGAAGCGCACGACCCGCCGCGCCAGGGCTGTGATGATCGTCGCCACGTGGCTCTTGGCCGCTGACCGCACGCGCCGCGCACGGGCTAGCGGGCGGGTGCCTGTACTTCGCATCGGCGGGTGCGCCGCCGTGCGGCGGTGGGTGTCAGGATCAGGCATGGCCCATGATCGTGATGTCGCGGCGTTCGGCGAGCGTGCGCAAGGCTATGACGAGGGCTGGCGCGGCCGGATGCACCACCAGATCGCCGACCGCACGGCGGACCTGGCCCTGACCTGCGTGCCGGCCCCGGCGCGGATACTCGACGTCGGGTGCGGGACGGGCTACCTGCTGGGCCGGCTGGCCGTCCGCGCCCCGCAGGCGCAGGCCCTGGCCCGAGGCGACCTTCGACCTGGTGGTCAGCACCACCTCAGATGGCGGCGATGTCCGCATCGGCGGGGGGCCCTCGGCAGTGCGTCAGTTTCTCCAGGCCGGCCTGATCGACTTCATGCACCAGGTGATCGTGCCGATCACCCTCGGGCGCGGCGTATCCCTCTGGGAGGGATCAAGCGGCGCCGAGGATCGCTTCACGGTCGAGTCGGTCACCTCGCCTAGTGGCCTGACCCATCAGTTCTGGAACAAGAACGATCACGCTGAGCCCGGAACCCAGCGTCCAATGCGCAGTGGGTGCGATTCGCCAGAGCGGGCCTAGGCTGGGGGCGTGAGCAACGAACTGTCCGCTGTCGCCAGGGCCGGGGAGGCAGAAGCCCGGCCGGGCGGCACGTGGGGGTCCGCGCTGACCACGCAAGAGTTCGCCGCCGTCCGTAGCGTGGGCTTCGAACCGGTCGGCCAGGTGTTCGGCGCCGCCGTCTACGCCGCCGGGGACGCCCGCGGGTACGACTGTCCCGGGGCCCGCGGATCATCCGGCGCCGCGATGCCAGCGCAGCCCGCCACCCAGGTATCCGGGCGGGGTGATCCAGGGTCGTTCGGCCCGCTGGTGGAGGCGATGTACCAGGCCCGGCTTACGGCCATCGACCGGATGACCTCCGATTGCTCCGGGCTTGGCGGGCACGGAGTGGTGGGGGTCCGGCTGTCCCGGGGGGTATTTCCCCGTGGCGGGCTGGAGTTCACGGCCATCGGCACCGCGGTGCGCGCGCCGGGCGCCGCGCACGAGCGGCGGGCGCCATTTACCTGCGGCATGTCCGGGCAGGATTTCGCCAGGCTCATCATGACGGGCTGGGTACCGGCCGGTCTCGCGGTCGGCATCTCGATGGCGTCACGGCACGACGACCGGGCGACAGCCCGCCAGACGCGCCAGTGGTCGGGCAACGTCGAGGTGGCCGGCTGGACCGAACTGGTTAACCAGTCGCGACACGACGCCAGGCGCCGACTGGAGGATGACGTCAGGCGGTTCGGCGCCGAGGGCGCGGTGATCGCCGCGATGCAGATGCGGGTGCGCGAGCGGGACTGCCCGGTGATGCCGGGGCGCCGTGACCACGTCGTGGAGGTAACGCTCACCGGCACCGCCATCGCCAGGTTCTCCCGCGCCGGACAGTGCCGGGCCGGGCCAGCCCTGGCGGTCATGTCGCTCCGAGGATGACATGGCGCTAGAGTTTCCCTGGCGAGCCGGACGTGTGGGCATGAGCCCCGACGGGCAGGCCTACCGGCAGGCACAGGTGCTTGCCGGTACAGCAAGGTCCTCGGGGCAAACCGACACGAGCGCCGCTCGGGTCGCACCCGCGGCGGCAGAGGAGAGGCGGTCAGCCCGTGCGTTCCGACATCGTTCCCGGCGGCACCTTCCACGCCGTATAAACGGCCAGGGGCAGCGGCCCGCCGGGCCAGATCACGAGCCACCACGATCTCGTGATCGTCGAAGGCTGGCCACACCGATACCGATGACACCAGCGTCCTGCACGTGCCGGATCTGGGGCTGGTTGTCGGCCCTCTTAACCGGCCCTCTTAGCGGCGGGGTCGACGGGCGTCGCCGGGTCAACCTTGATGGCCTGCGATGCACGCCCAGATCGACGCGATCCAGGCTCAGCCTCCGGCGGATGCGGTGACCGGGTACCTCGACATCTGGCGGCGAGTGCTCGAGAGCACGGACTTCCACGCCGGATGCGCCGTCGTCGGGGTCATCACCGGAGCGCACGACGCCGGCCTGCTCGACCGCGGAGTCGCCGCATTCAACGACGCCCGCGAGGCGCTCGCCGCCCAGTTTCAGAAGACCGGGTCCACCGCCACCGACGCCGCCGAGCGCGCGACGCTGCTGATCTGTGCCGCCGAGGAGGCCGTACTGCTAGCCCGCGCACGACGCAGCACCGAGCCCCTCGAGCTGATCGCCGAGCAACTGCGCGGCGGACAGGCCTGATCGCATGCGGCGGCTCGCCGCTAGGGTACGGCAGACAGCCGGGTCCGGCTGAAGTCGTCCTCGGAGGCGCCGGGTCCCGGGACGGCGGTGACCGAGCGCGCGTCGATCGGCTCGCCGCAGTGCGAGCACGTGGGCACGGCGGTGACGACGTGCCCGCAGGTGGTATGCCTGATCTCCAGGGGCGGTCCGCCGGGGGCGGCCCACCGGTCGCCCCACTGGCGCATGGCCGTCACGACGTGCCACAGGTCCCGGCCCTTGTCGGTGAGCCGGTACTCAGCGCGCGGCGGATGGTCCTGGTAACGGACGCGCTTGAGGATCCCGTTGTCTACCAGGTGGTTCAGCCGCCGGGTAAGGATGTTGCGGGAGATGCCCAAGCGCGCCTGGAAGTCGTCGAAGCGGGTCACGCCGAGGAAGGCGTCCCTGACGAGGAGCAGGCTCCACCATTCGCCTACCACGTCGAGGCACTGGGCGACTGAACAGGCCATGTCCTCAAAGCTGGTCCGCTGCATGCCACCAAGGATAGAAGGTTGTTTTATAGAACTCACGTCACTAGAGTCAGGTGTTCGAGGGCCGCTGACCAGGGGGAGAATCCGATGGACCCGAGGTGGCCGCTCGCTCGCGGCTACTGCGCAGTGGCCTCCTTGAACTTGATTACGAGTTCTGCGGGCATCCGCCCGCGGTCTTTCACCTCGATTCCCTGCGCCTTGGCCCATTCGCGAACTTCGGTGGAGTTCGGCCCCCTCGCCGATCCCCTGCCGCCGCCGCGAGCTGGCCGCCGGGCGCCGCGGCCGGCGCGCCGGGCGGCATTCATATAGCGGGCCAGCGCGTCCCGCAACTCCTGCGCGTGCTTCGCATTCAGGTCGATCTCGTAGTCTGTGCCGTCCAGCCCGAACCGGACGGTTCCCTCGGCCGCACTGCCGTCGATGTCATCGATGAATAGGGTCTCTATCTTCTGAGCCATTGACGCTCGTTTCCTCTCACTGATCTCTGGCGCACCAGCGTGGACAATCCAAGCCGGACAAGCGTACAGCCGCACCGGCGAACTCAGTCGCTGCGAGCCTGCACCAGCCGGCGCCGCGCATGGCAGGAAACGCGTTTGCCATGTTCACTGCCGGTGAGCACATTGCCGGCCTACTCGCCAACGTTAGCCGACCAATCCGCAGGGCTCGATGAATCTATCCCGCACTCAGTTCCATGACGCTCTAGCGGGACGTTATCGTTTAATCTGAATTTCCTCAGAGTGCACGCAAAAGATCGCTGATTTAGCGCGGGCCGGGAGTGGCTCGACAAGACGAGGCTTCCAAGGCGGCTCATGCCATCACCTGGTCGACCATGTGAGCGCCGAGCGGAGTGACGGGCATGCGGAACTACGGGATCAACTACGACACCGGACTCACCGCCGTCGGCGACTGCACCCGCAAGCGCTTCGACGACGCGGTGGTGCAGCAGGAGCTGCAGATTATTGCCGGCGACCTGCACGCGACGGCTGTGCGGGTGTCCGGCGATGACCCGCAGCGGCTGGCGCGGGCCGGCCAGCACGCACTTGCCGCCGGGCTGGAGCTGTGGTTCTCGCCCGTCCCGATCAGCCTTGAATCCGGCGCGCTGCCCGGGTACTTCGCCCGCTGCGCGCGCGAGGCCGAACGCCTCCGGCGGGCACATCAGGGCGGGGTGGTACTCGTGGCCGTTGATGCGTACCGCGACGCGGACAACGCCGCCGGCTACCGGGACGCACTACGCGCCTACGGGGGCTTCGGCAAGCCGGTGGCGGTCACCGAGTTCGGCTGCTGCACCTACCGCGGTGCAGCCGACCGCGGCGGCAAGGGCTGGATGATCGCCGACGAGAAATCCGACCCGCCACTCATCCCCGGAACCTACGAACGCGACGAGAAAGAGCAGGTCAGGCACCTGCACGACATTCTCGCGGTCTCCGAAGCCGAAGAGATCGACTCCGCCTTCTGGTTCACCTTAGCCGGATACGAACAGCCCCGGCACCCGACCGACCCGCACCGCGATCTTGATCTCGCCTCCTACGGAGTCGTCGCGGTCCTCGAGCATGAACGCGGCACTACGTACCCGGACATGGCCTGGGAGCCAAAACAGGTCTTCGGCGCGCTCGCCGCCGCCTACGCCCGCGCCCGGCCATGACAGCGGGCAAGCCACCACCTGCCCCGCTGGCATCGTCCGTACCGCGGCATACGATGTGAATGTCCCATTCATGCACCTGGGACGACATGGCTGGGACATCCACGCCGTATAAACGGCGGGAGCAGCGGCCGCCGGGCCGGATCACGAGCAACCACAGCCACGGCGATCACTCCGCAGATGCCCAGCCCCGGAAAGAAGGGCCCGGCCAACCCGGCGGACCCCGGAAAGCCCGTAATCCCCGACGTTAAAGGCCGTTAGTCAGGTCTTCGCGATCGATCTGGTTCCAGAGCTCGCCCGAACGGGACCTGCGCATAAGCGAGCGCAGCCGCCCGGGAACTGTCGCGCGGCCGGATCGCCTGTAACCGGCGTGCCAGAAAGTTCTCGGAAGAAGTCCGCGGCGCGGTGTCGGATCGGGACAGGGGTGTTCGTGGCAGGGGTGGGAGGCCGCCCGCGAGGGGCGCCCAAGGAGAAGGGAACCGCGATCATGAAGCTGACGACCATGACGCAGGTCACCGTCGATGGAGTAATGCAGGGAAACGGCGGCGCGTCGGATGAGGACCGCAGGAACGGATTTGAGCGCGGCGGGTGGGCCATGGGGGCGGGCGATAACGAGACCCTGGCGCTCATCAACCAGACCTACCAGCGCGCCGACGCGTTCCTGTTCGGCCGGCGGACCTACGAGCTCTTCGCCGGGTACTGGGGCGTGCGGGAAGACCTGGAGAACCCCATCGTAGGTGCCTTGAATACACGGCCCAAGTACGTCGCGTCGAACACGCTCACCGACGCACAATGGGCGGAGACCACCGTCCTGTCCGGTGATCTCGCGGCGGCGATCGGCGAGCTGAAGGCCGAACGGGCGGGTGAGCTGCAGGTGCACGGCAGCGGTACCTTGATCCGGTGGTTGCTCGAGAACGACCTCGTGGACGAGATGACCCTGCTCATCGTCCCGGTGGTCCTGGGCCAGGGCACCCGGCTGTTCCCCGCCGACGGCCCGGACATGGCGCTTGACCTGGTCGAATCGCGAGCCGACTCGAAGGGCGTAACGATCCAGGTCTACCGGCCCGCCGGGCGCCCGAGGTATGCCGCCGGCTGAAGCAGGTGACGTAGGCCGATCGCCACCGTGACCCTGGTTCCCGAACCGCTGCCGGAGAAGAGCTGCTCGGTGCCGGCCGCTCAGCCGGATAGCGCGAGTACCGCGCCACCGGCCGTACCGACCAGGAAAGCCCGCGATTTTTTCGACCGGGCGACATCCCGGGGCCGGTCGCCCTCCGTCGCGATGGCCGGCCAGGCGCGGAGTCGTGGCCGGGCAGGCTGGCAGGCGCTGCGGTTTTGACGTATCCGCCGGGCCCGATCAGACGAATAGCGGCTCGGCCTCGGTCCGTTCGGCCAGAGCGTTCATCGCCGTGTCGTCCGGCGGCGCCCCGGCGAACCTGCTGGCCGCATCGAGCACCTTGGGGAGCAGGCCCAGGTCGCCCACGCTGTCGAGGAATACGCCGGGGCGGCTCAGCGCCCACCACACCGCGAGGTCGATGTCGTCCTGCTGTTCGAGCGGTTGATACCAGGTCGACCGGGTGTGCGGCAGGCCCGCCCAGGGGCGCAGCGCGATCGCCTTGATCGTCTGCACCGCGACCCGCCGCTCGCGGCAGGTCGCGTAGAGGGCGTCGAAGTTGCCGGCGTAGTACGGGTTCTGCATGGTGATGAAGTTGTACGGGAGCAGCACCGAGTCGAAGTCGAACCGCTCGAGGCTGCGCCGGTGCGTCGCGGCGATCTGGCTGCCGTGGCCGGTCACCCCGATCCAGCGGATGAGGCCCTGCTCCCGGGCTTCAACGGCGGCCTCGAGCGCACCGCCAGGGCTCAGGGCGACGTCCCACTCGATCGGATCGGCCAGGGCGTGCAGCTGCCACAGGTCGACATGATCCACGCCCATCCGGTCCAGGGACCGGTGCAGTTCCTCACGAGCCCTGGCGGCGGTGCGTTCGTCGCCCTTGGTGGCCAGGAAGAACCGGCCCGGTTCGCGCTGCAGCCACGGCCGGATGCGCACCTCCGCCTCGCCGTAGGACGAAGCCACGTCCAGGTGGTTCACCCCGTGCGCGAGCAGGACGTCCAGGGTCTCGTCCGCGACCCGCTGCGAGACCTGCGCCAGAGCCGCCCCGCCGAAGATTACCCGGCTGCTCTGGTGACCGGTGCGGCCGAACTCGGCTTGTTCGATGGGCACGGGACCTCCCGGGGTGCCTAGAGCTCAACCTGAGCGTACAGCCCTCGCGGGCAGCGATCTTTCCCGGTGGTTGCGCCTAGGGTTGTCGTCATGACATCAGCCGGTGCAGGCAGGCACGCCTGGGTGGATGCGACGGCGGGTGTGGCCGGGGATATGTTGCTCGCGGCGCTCGTCGATGCCGGCGCGCCCCTCGGGGCTCTGCAGGGCGCGGTGGACGCCGTGATACCCGAATCGGTCCGGCTAGCGTCCACGCTGGTCTCGCGAGCCGGGATGCGCGCGACCAAGGTAGACGTGCACCCGGTGGTGAAGGATCAGGCGCATCGCAGCTGGCGCGACATTCAAGGCTTGCTTGAGCATGCCGATCTCGCGCTGCGGGTGCGGGAGCAGACCCGGCGCGTGTTCCAGCGGCTGGCCGGAGCCGAGGCGCGAGTGCATGGGGTCGCGGCCGACGAGGTGCACTTCCACGAGGCCGGAAGCTGGGACTCGATCGCGGACATCGTCGGCGTGTGCGCCGCCCTGGACTGGCTGAGGGTGACGTCCATGTCCTGCAGCGCCGTTGCGGTGGGCTCTGGCCGGGTCGCGGCCTCCCACGGCGTCCTCCCGGTTCCGGTGCCGGCGGTGCTGGAGATGTCGGCGGGCTGGCGCGTGCTGTCCGGTGGCGAGGGGGAGCTGGCCACGCCGACCGGCATGGCGCTGCTCACCGCCCTGTCGCAGGAGTCCTGTGACTTGCCCGCCATGTCCGTGCGCAGGGTCGGCGTGGGAGCCGGCACCGCAGATGTCCCCGGTCGCCCGAACGTCGTGCGGGTTGTCCTCGGGGATCGTACTGACCGGCCCGGGCCACCGGACGATCCGGTGGTCATGTCGGTGCTGGAGACCAACGTCGATGACATGGACCCGCGGGTGTGGCCGTCTGTCCTGGCGTCGTTGCTGAATGCCGGCGCGGTTGATGCCTGGCTGGTCCCGATCGTGATGAAGAAGGGACGCCCCGCCCACACGCTCGCCGTGCTCACCCCGGTGGACACGCGTGACGCGCTCCGGCGGCTGATCTTCGAGCTGACCAGCACCATCGGGGTCCGCGAGGTCGCTGTCACCAGGATTGCCCTCGACCGGTTCTGGGTGCCGCTGCCGGTCGCTGGTGGCCAGGTCCGGCTCAAGGTCGCGCATCGTGGCGGCGAGGTAGTCCATGCGACACCGGAGTTCGACGATGCCGCGCAGGTCGCCGCGGAACGATCCGTCCCGGTCCGGCGGGTGCTCGAGGAGGCCGTGGCGGCCGCGGAGCGCGAAGGTTTCGTGCCGGGCAGGCCCGTCCAGGCGGGCTCAGCCTAGGCCGGGGCCGCGATCTGGGCCGCCAGGTGCCCGGCACCGTAGCCGTTGTCGATGTTGACCACGGCCACGCCGGGCGCACAGGAATTGAGCATGGTGAGCAAAGCCGCCACGCCTCCTAGCGCCGCGCCGTAGCCGACGGACGTCGGCACGGCGATCACCGGCGCGGAGACCAGGCCGGCGACCAGGCCAGGCAGCGCGCCGTCCATCCCGGCGACCACGATGATGACGCGGGCCGACCTCAGCTGGTCGAGCCGGCCCAGGATGCGATGCAGCCCGGCGATGCCGACATCGGTGACCAGATCGGCGGCACGGCCGAGATAGCAGGCGGTCAGCTGGGCCTCCCGGGCGACCGCGACATCGGCGGTGCCGGCCGCGACCACCAGAACCCGCCCGCCGCGCGGAGCCGGCGGCTCAGGCGGCCAGGCCAGTATGCGTGCGTCTTCGTCGTGCCCGGCATCCGGCAGGACACTCAGGACCGCTTTGACGTGCGCGGGACCCGCGCGGGTGAACAACGTCGCCGTACCGGATGCCTTGATGGCCCGGGCGATGGCACTGACCTGGCGGGGCGTCTTGCCCTCGCAGTACACCGCCTCGGGGTAGCCGCGGCGGCGGGCCCGGTCATGGTCCAGCTCGATGAACGCCGCCATGGCCTCATCGGGCTGCCAGGGCTCAGTCACGCGTGACCGGCAGCAATGACAGCGTGAAGGCGCCGGACTGGATACCCGCCAGATCGAGGGCCACGAACCGGAACCCGGCGGCGGTAAGAGCGGCGTGGATCTGCTCGCGCGCCGGGGCGGAGACGGCTCGCGCGAGCTCACCGGCGGGAAGCTCGATACGGGCCACCTCACCGTGATGACGCACCCTGGACTCGGCGAAGCCCAGCATCCGCAGAGCCTTCTCGGCCGCGTCGATCTGAGCGAGCTTGGCCGCAGAGACCTCCTGATGGTGCGGAATGCGGGACGCCAGGCAGGGTGCGGCGGGCTTGCCGGCACTCGGGAGCTGCAGCGCCCTGGCGATGGCACGAACGGCGGCCTTACCCAGTCCCGCATCGGCCAGGGGCCGCAGGACCTTATGGTTACTGGCCGCGCGGGACCCAGGCCGATCCGGGCGCATCATGTCATCGGCGTTCTCGCCATAGGCCACGGCCGCCAAGCCATAGGCACCGGCTACTTCATCCCCTATCCGGGTGAACAGCTCGTCCTTGCAGTGAAAGCAGCGATCAGGGCCATTGGCCCGGTAGGCCGGGTTGTCCGCCTCCCTGGTCTGAATCTCGACGATCCGGGCGCCGATGACCGCGGCGACCTGATGTGCCGCCAGGCGCTCATCCGACCCCAGGCTGGGCGAGACGCCGAGGATAGCGACAACCTGGCCGGCGCCCAGTGCCCGCACGGCCAAGGCGAGCAAGACCGAGGAGTCGACGCCACCGGAGAACGCGACGCCCAGCGGGGCTGCTCCCATGAGCTGGGAGCCCACTGCCTGGGCGGCCGCCGAGAGTTCGCCGGTCAGAGGCTGATCTACCACACTGGTCATATCGGTCACCTCAACTGCCTCTAGCCGCCGGCCACCATTCTGTCACTGCGCCTGACATGCGGCGGCTCGCGGCTAGCCGGAGGCCGCGTTACCCGTTGGCGGGCGGTGTCCTGCGGATCCCAGACCTTCGCGGATTCGGCCTGGAGATACCTGCCCGTCCTTCCATGGAGATCCTCCCTGCTATCCGATCGTCCGCTCTACGACGGTCAAATCCTGCCCGCCGAGGCCTTGATCGACGGCCTGCTGCCATTCATCAGCCAGGCGGGCAAGCACGGCGAACTGGCCGTCACCGGCCGCCTGGAGGGCCAGGTGCACGTCTTTGAGCGCGAGCGACAGCGCGAACTGGGCCGAGAAATCGCCGTCGGCGATCCGTCGCAGCTTGGCTGCCTGCCACGGCGAGACAAGCGAGCTGCCGCCTAGCACGTCCACCATCGTCGTGGTCTCCAGGCCCAGCCGACGGCCCAGGGCTACCGATGCGGCCACCGCTTCGTTGGCGAACGCGAGCCAGGTATTGTTCACCAGCTTCAGCCGCGTTCCCGCTCCGGCCTCGCCGACCCAGAACGTCCGCTGGCCGAGCGCACCGAACAGGGGATCGACTCGCGAGCGCGCCTCAGCGGGCCCTGACGCGAAGATTGTCAGCTGGCCGCGTTCGGCCGGCTCCCTGCTTCCCGACACCGGCGCGTCAAGCAGAAGCACATCCGGGCGCTCGCCGCGGACCATGGCCGCGACGCGGTCGATCCCGGCCATGCCAATGGTGCTCATCTGGGCCCAGATCGCGCCCGGAGCCAGCGCAGCAAGCATGCCCTGGTCGCGGGCGATCGAGATGACGGCATCGGCGTCAGTCACCATCGTGACCACGATCGCGGCGCGCCGCGCCGCATCGGCCGCGGTCCGGGTAACCTGCGCGCCAAGCTCAGCCAAGTCCTCGGCCGCTTCCGCCCTGCGGTCCCAGACGATCGTCGGGATGCCAGCGCGCAACGCACTGGCCGCCATCCCGTGGCCCATCGCTCCAAGGCCGAGCATCGCCACCGGCTCATGCGTCCCTGCCATCGGTCTCTCCCTTGCCGCGCGGGTTAAATGGGGCTCCGGCCAGCATCGCGCTTGGGCAAGGCCGCGGGTTCGGCCGGGGCCTGTCTTCGCGGCCGGGCGTCGGCGGAGTGATCACTGTGGCTGTGGTGGCTCCTGATTCGACCCGGCGGCCGCTGCCCCGGCCCGGCGTCCGCTGCTCCTGCTGTGCGGCGCTGCTCCGGCCGTTTATACGGCGTGGATGTCCCAGCCATGTTGTTCCAGCTGCATGAATGGGACATTCACATCGTATGCCGCGGTGCTAATGATGCCAGCGGGGCAGACGGCACAGCAGCGGACGACCGCAGATGGTGGTGATCTGTCTGTCCTCTTCCAGGAGGAGTACCGCCTTACCGGGGACGGAGCGGCGACGATCTTCACCCAGCCGATCCGGGCCACTCCCCGCGGCCCGTTCCGGCTGGCCGGGCGTGCTGCGCCGCCAGCTTGGCAAGGTCACGACCCGGGGCCTGCCTCGATCACCGCACGCACGCCTGCCTCGGTGGGCTGCACACCGAAGTCGGTGACCGCCCAGGTCAGGCCCGCCCGCTCCCATGGCCCGAGGTCGGTGCCCAGCGGGAGCTCGGTAATCAGGTCAAACGGGCCGTCCGGGCGCGCCTGCCGGACCGTGACGGCCAGTTCGGCCAGCGCCTCGGGGCCGGGCAGGCCGATGGTGAACAGGCCGTCCCAGCGCAGCGCTCGCCGCACCGGCCGCCGGTTGGGCCACTCCCCCGCCACCCACACCGGAGGCCGCGGCCGCTGTACCGGGAGCGGCTCGAACTCCCCGGCCCAGTACCGGGCCAGGGCGTCCAGGCCCCGATCGAGCAGGTCCGCCCGCTCACGCGGGTCGGTCACCTCGCCGTACGGTTCCAGTTCGTTGTTCCGCGCGCTGCCCAGCCCGGCCCCGAAGGTCAGCCGGCCCGAGCTGAGCCAGTCCAGCGTGACCGTCTCCCTGGCCACCTTGTGCACCCGCCGGCGCGACAGCGGCGTTACCAGCGCGCCGATCCGCACCCGGGACGTGGCGCAGGCGACCGCGGCGAGCGCCACCCACGGATCGGCCACGGCCCGCACTGGCGCGCGATAGCTGATGTGATCCCAGACGAAAAAGCCGTCCCAGCCTCGATCCTCGGCCCGGGCGGCCAGGTCGGCCAGCACCCGCGGATCGGCCAGCTCACCGAACGGCCCGACGTCGATCGCTCGCTTCACTCGGCCGATCTTAACGGCTCACCCAGGACCGGCCGAGCCGTCCTCGCTCCCGAGCCGGGGCGTTGCTGGTGCGGTCGGGCTTCGTTTCATTTATGTTTCCTCCTGACAGGCCCCTTGGCATCTTGTTTGACGATGTCGGACTCCGCCACGAAATCCGTGCCGCGGACAAGCTCCCGGCGGCCAGCGGGCCCCACCGCTTGGCGGCCAGGTGCAGCAGGACATCCTTGTAAGAGTCGAACGGTGCCGAGGTAAATGCATGCGAAGGAGACGGGTGATGACATCGTTGCCGCCGCTCGTCGGCATGGTTTGCGTTAGCAGCAGGAGGTTAGATCCGGCCATGTCCTTGCCCGTCCCCAGCCTGGATGCCCTGAGAAGGCGGCAAAGCGCCAAGTGGCGCATGCACGAAGCCGATGTGCTGCCATTGTCCATCGCCGAGATGGATTTTGAGCTGGCAGCCCCGGTCGCCGACGCGCTCCGGCAGGCTGTCGCCGACTCCGACACCGGCTACGCGGGCTCGGCACCTGAACTCGCCGAGGCGTATGCCGGCTTCGCGGCGGCTGCCTGGGACTGGACGGTTGACCCCACCCAGGTCATTGCGGTCACTGACGTCGGTGTGGGCGCAGTAGAGCTGCTACGTTCGCTCGCTCCGCGGCGGGTTATCGTCAGTTCCCCGGTATATCCGCCGTTCTTCGACTGGGTCGCCGAGACCAGGACTCCGCTCGTGGACGTTCCGTTGCGACTGGATGCGGGACGGTGGCGCCTTGACTTGGACAGGATTGCCGCGACGTTGAGCGCCGCCGACGTGTACTTGCTCTGCAACCCGCACAATCCTGTCGGCACGGTCCACTCCGGATCGGAGCTGCGCGTCCTGGTCGATGCCGCGGTCACGGCCAGCGCGATCATCCTGAGCGACGAGATCCATGCGCCCCTGGCCCTGCCCGGGTCCCGCGTCACGCCGATCTTGACGGTACCGGGTGCCAGTGATGTCGCCTATGGGCTGGTATCGGCGAGCAAGGCCTGGAACCTGGCCGGGCTGAAGTGCGCGATGGTCGTCACCGGCTCCGCCGCCACCGCTGCGCGGGCGGCCGAGCTGCCGCCTGATACCCGCTGGCGAGTAGGGCACTTCGGTGTTCTCGCGGCGACCGCCGCCTTCAGCGCCGGACGCCCCTGGCTCGCGGAGCTCGCCGCTACCCTCGGCCAGCGAAGGACCTGGCTGCAGGGGGCTCTCGCCCGGTCCCTGCCCGGCCTGCCGTGGATCCCGCCGCAGGCGGGCTACCTCGCCTGGCTCGACTGCTCGGGCATCGGTTCCGGCCTGGCCGTCACGGACCTGCTGCGCACCCGTGCGCGAGTCGCCGTGGAGCCGGGCGAGAGATTCGGCGCGGGCGGGGCCGCGCACATCCGCGTCAACTTCGCGACCAGCGAAGAGATCCTCAGCCTAGGCCTCGACCGCATGGCGGATGTCCTCAAGGCATGAACGTGTGAACCCGCTCAGGCCAGGTCAGCGGCTGTGACAGCGTTCTGGCGCCGGCAGGCTTCGACGAGGGGCATGAAGAGTTCGTCGACTATCTCGAGGACCCGTTCTTCCGGCAAGAGCTTGAGCGTCATGAGCAGGTCGTGGCGCATCAGGTCGAACGGCATGGTCAAGATGGCGCGGGGGGTCTCGTCGAGGTTGATCTCGCCGCGTTCTGGTGGTCCGTCGGCTTCTCCGCCGTCGCCGTGCTGCTTGTCCCACTGGCTACCGGGCGCCCAGCGTCCCCAGCCCGCTGACGGCGTCCCGGCTCCTCAGCCCGCGCTGGTCGCCGACAGGGACTGACCTTGCCGGGAACGGGCCGGTAGGCTGGCCGGGCAGCGCGGCCCGCGCTGCGATGCATTATCTGGGGAGTGGAGCCGCGATGAGCGAGCCCGGCTACCACGACGCCCTCCGTGCCTTGTGCCAAGATGCCGGGGGTGACCTGCACCGTGTGCTCGCGGCGGCGTGCGAGCCGGTCCCGGCTTGGGACCCGGTGGTGTACCTGGCTGACTTCGCCTTCCGGGTGCTGTTCCCGCTGACCGCCGGGGCGACCGAGCAGCAGGTGGAGGGGACGATGGCTGGCCGGGCGTTCACCACGGGCCAGCCGGTGACCAGCGGCCGGGACGGCTCGGTCCGAGTGTGGGTCCCGGTAATCGAGCAGACCACCCGGACCGGGGTGCTGGCCGTCACGGTCCCGCACGCCGACCCGCAGCTGCTCGCGCAGGCCGAGGCGCTCGGCGTGTTCGCCGGCCTGGTCGTGGCTTCGGCCGCGCGGGTCAGCGACATTCCGTACCTGCGGCGGCGCGGCCAGGCCATGTCACTGCCCGCGGTCATGCAGTGGGACCTGCTGCCGCCGCTGAGCGCGCGGACCGCGGGTGCGTTGATCGCCGGGATGCTCGAACCCGCCTACGACATCGCCGGAGACGCGTTCGACTACGCGGTCAACGGCTCCGATCTGCATCTGGCGATCTTCGATGGCCTGGGGCACGGCATCGGCTCGACCCTGCTGACTGGCCTAGCCGTCGGCGCATACCGGCACGCCCGCCGGGATGGGGCACCGGTGGCCGCCATGCACGCGGCCGTCGACGCGACGCTGGCCGAATACTATAGCGATTATTCGTTCGCCACCGGCATCATCGCCCGGCTGGCCGCCGGGTCAGGACGGCTGGAGTGGTCGTGCGCCGGGCACCCGCGGCCGCTGCTGCTGCGGGGCCGCAAGGTAGTCGCCGAGCTCAGCTGTGACCCAGTGCTGCCGTTCGGGCTCGGCGACGGCGCACCCAGGCCGCGCATCGAGGAACTTGAACCAGATGACACGGTGCTCATGTACACCGACGGGGTGACCGAAGCACGGGCCCCGGACGGGGAGCAATTCGGGCTGGACCGGCTGGTCGATCTGCTGGAGCGGGAAGCCGCCAGCGGGCAGGCGGCCGAGGAACTACTGCGACGCCTGGTACAGGCCGTGCTCGTCCATCAGGCTGGCGGCCTGCGCGACGACGCCACGCTGCTGCTCGTGCAGTGGACCGGCACCTGACCCGGCGCCAGCCGCACTGACCTGCAAGTCCCTTCTCGCTGGCGCGCAGCGATGGCTGGCGGGCCATGCGCACCGGCCGGCGGGCCATGCGCACCGGCCGGCGGGCCATGCGCACCGGCCGGCGGGCCATGCGCACCGGCCGGCGGCCCGGGCCTGGTTTCCGGTCATAATTTAGTATAATTTAGTCTTGTTTTTATGAACGAGGTGTCGGATGAGGAGGTCGCGGGTGCCTTCGGCGGGGGCCGCCCGGACGCGCTCGCGCTTGTCTACGAGCGGTTCGGGCCGCTGGTCTACAGCATCGCGCTGCGCTCCCTGGGCGCCAGGTCGGACGCCGAGGATGTGACCCAGCAGGTCTTCGTGTCGGCCTGGCGCAGCCGGGGCAGCTTCGACCGCCTGCGCGGCACACTCGGCGGCTGGCTGGTCACCATCACCCGCAACAAGGTCGCCGACGCGCTGCGGGACCGGCAGCGGGAGAGCAGGGTCCTGCTGCAGGTCGCGGGCGGCGCCGCGGTGACGGCACGGGAGACGCCGTCGGATCAGGTGGTGGACCGGATCGTGCTGGCCGACGAACTGGCCCTGCTGCCGGAGTCTCAGCGGGTGGTGATGGTCCTGGCGTTTTATTCTGATCTGACGCACGAGCAGATAGCCCGGGTTCTGGGGCTGCCCCTCGGCACTGTGAAGAGCCACATCCGCCGCGGCCTGCTGCGGCTGCGGTCCAGGCTGGAGGCCGCCAGTGGCGCATACTGACCCGGAGATCCTGGCTCTGCGGGCGCTGGGCGAGACGGCCGGCACGGCGGCCGACGCCGGGCACGCCGAGACCTGCCCGAGCTGTCGCGCCGAACTGGCCCGGCTAGCCGGGATCGTCGAGCTGGCCCGGCGCGAAGGCGCGGCAGAGCACCTGGAGACACCGCCGCCCCAGGTATGGGACCGGATCGCTGCCGCGGTCGGCGCTGATCAGCCGCCGGTCGTGCCGGACGGGAACGGCGCGCCGACCCTGGCCACGCCCGCACCCGGGAGCGGCCGTGGCTCACGGACGCGCCGGACGCGCAGACGGCTGGCCGCCAGCCTGGCCGGGCTGGCCGCGGGCCTGATCATCGGGATCGGAGGCACCGTCGGCGTCGCCCAGCTCGCTAAGGCCCCGGCCACACGGGTGGTAGCCCAGGTCGAGCTGCTTCCGCTGCCCGCGTTCCCGCAGTTCCAGGACGCCACCGGTACTGCCGTGATGCGGGCTGCCAGCCGCCAGCAGCTGATGGCCGTCACCTTGCACGCGCCCCGGGCACCCGGGTTCTATGAGGTCTGGCTGCTGGCCCGGGACGGGGTCAGCATGATCTCCCTCGGCGAGCTGAACGCCAGCCAGACCGGGACGTTCATCATCCCGCCCGGCACCGACCTGCGGAACTACTCGCGGATCGACATCTCGCTGCAGCCGTTCAACGGGAGCACCCAGCACTCCAAGACCAGCGTGGTCCGCGGCTCGCTGCCCGTCGCCGCCCTCGGCGCCGGCTCCCGCATTCGAGCCGGCCTGCATCCGTCCGGGCGCCTTGCACCGTATTCCTGCATAGAGCCGTGACGAACACGGCCGGAATGGAGCAGACATGCGAGTGTTCAAGCGCGTGGCGGTCATCGGCATGATGGCGGGGCTAATCATCGGCCCGGTGGCGAGCACCACGTCCGCATCAGCCGCGCCCCTTCAAACCCGCGCGCCGCAAGGGACTCACCAACTGCGGCTGACCGGCGGCCACACCTCAGTGACCACGGCACCCGGGATCGCCACCGCCCTGCTCGGGCACGGTATCGACCCGATCGCGACGCCGCCGGGCACCGAGGTCGCCCGGACCGGCAGCAGCGGAGTCACGGTCCGTTTCACCTTCCCGGTCACTGGCGGCTGGCTTAACCCCGCGAAGCTCAGCGGCACCATCCGCCATCAGGGCGGCATCTTGTTCCGCGATCGTGCCGCGGGCAAGCAGATCCTCGTCAGCGACTTCGTCATCAGCGTGCACCAGGGCGTGCTGACCGCGGAGGTCAACGGCAACCCGAAGGTCCGGGTGCCGCTGCTCCGGCTCAGCCTGGCCCACGCCACCATCGGCTCCGGCCGGCACTACGTCCGGATCAGCGGCATCGCGCTCACCCTGACCGGCGCCGCCGCCAGCGCCCTGGACGCCACGTTCGGCACCCACCTGTTCACGCCGGGCCTGGAACTGGGCACCGCCAGCACCCTGCTCCGGTTCTGACAGCACACGCGGCCCCGTCACCGCGGCTCCTGCGCGGTGACCGGGGCTGTCCGCCAGGTTTCCGTCCGCGCTGACGCGTCCGGCTGTGCGTCCGTTGCCTTGGGTGCCTCATCCTCCCCGCGGCCGCCTTCCAGATCCGCTTGAAGATCGCGCCGGCCAGTATGCCGCCGAGCACGCTGACCAGAAGGCTGACCAGCTTTGAATAACCTTGATCATCGCCGTCGCCACCACCTCATGACGACCGCGCTGAGCGCGACCGCACCGGCCGCAATGGCCAGCGCCGTCCGGTACTGCCGGGCTTTCGCGACGCCGGCCGACGCCGCCTGCTTCACGCCCTCCGGCGTCCGCGCCTGCAGTTGCTCCTGCCCGGTCGCGGCCGCGGCGGCCGCCCGCTGCCTCGCCTGACTGGCCGTGTCCGCCGCCTGCTGCCGGACCTGGCCGGCCGTGTCTTTCGCGCGCCGGGTCAGGTCGGCCGCCTTGGCCTGGGCCTGTGCCTTGACATCGGCCTTGGCCGCGAGCTGGTCTACCGTATCGCCGAGGTGCTCCCGGGTCTGCTCGATCTCCGTCCGCAGCTCCTCCAGATCATCCGGAGGCCCGGACTGGCTAGCGGGTTCGCTGGTCATCGGCGTGCCCTTTCCTTGATCTCAGCCACGTCGGTTTTGACGCTGTGCACCGCCTTCTGCGGTACGGGCGGGGTGGCCTGCTGCAGCCGGCTCTTGCCCGCCATCGCGGCGATGCCGGCCTGCTTGCCCTTACGCGTCATCTCCTGCTCGGCCAGCTTCAGCTCATCCCGCACCAGCGTCGATACCTGCTCCGACATCTGCTTGACCAGCTCGCTGGCTGAACGTTCCAACCTCCCGGACGGCTGACCCGTCTCAGTTGTGTGGCTCACGGTAGTGCCCCTTCGACTGAATGACCCGTCCGCCCTACCCCGCCGACCGGATGTCTAACGCCCGCCACGCTCCATCTTCCCGGTGCGCGTTTGGTCTTGTCCCTTCGGGTAGGGAGCGCGCCCATGGCGGACAACAAGGTGACAGCAGCGCTGTTCGACGTGGACGGGACCCTGGTCGACACCAACTACCTGCACGCGGTGACCTGGTGGCAGGCCTTCGGCCAGGCCGGTCACGTGGTGGCTATGACCGATATCCACCGGGCTATCGGCATGGGCTCGGACTTGATGCTCGACCGGCTGCTCCCGGACGGCCGGGACCGGGCCGCCGATGCGGACATCCGCACGTCCCACAGCGCCTTGTATGCCACCTACTGGTCCCGGCTGCGGCCGCTGCCGCAAGCGGCTAGCCTGCTGCGGGCCTGCCGCCGCCGCGGGCTGGCCGTGGTCCTGGCCAGCTCGGCCGACGAGCCCGAGTTCGGGGTGCTGCGCGCCGCCCTGGACGCCGAGGATGCCATCGACGCCGCCACCTTCTCCGGCGATGTCGAGGCCAGCAAACCCGCCCCGGACCTGGTCGAGGTGGCGCTGGACAAGGCCGGAGTGCCCGCGCGCGAAGCGGTGTTCGTCGGCAACACCGTCTGGGACGTGCAGGCCAGCCAGAAGGCCGGGGTACTGTGCATTGGCCTGCTCAGCGGCGGCATCAGCCGGGACGAGCTCACCACGGCCGGCGCGGCTCAGGTGTACGCCGACCCGGCCGAGCTGCTCGCCGGCCTCGGCGGCAGCCTGCTCGGCCGCCCCGCGAAGGAGAGCTCATGACCAAGGCCAGCGATCGCCACGGGTGCCCGGCCGTCCCGGCGTTACCCCTCAGGATGATCCCTAGCCCGCGGTTTCCTTCAACGCGATGATGAGCTCCGGCGCCGCCGCGAAGAACCTGTCCTGCTCCGGCTCGGTGCCGCCGATCTGGACTAGGGCGAGGTCGGTAAACCCGGCCTTGAAGAACGCCCCCGCCGCCTCGGCCACCGCGTCCACGGAATCGCCGCATGGAATTGAGCCGGCTACGTCCTCGGGCCGGACGAAGCTGGTGGCGCCGGCGAAGCCTGCCGTACCCGGCAGTTCCGCGTTGACCTTCCAGCCGCCGCCGAACCAGCGGAACTGCTCGTGCGCCCGCCGGATGCACTCGTCGCGGTCCGGTCCCCAGCAGACCGGCATCTGGCCGATCTTGCGCGCGGGCCGCCCGGTGCTGGAGGCGGCGTCCCACCACCTGGCCAGGGAGCCGTCCGGCTCGACCGCGATCATCACGTCGGCCAGCGGCGCGAAAAGCTCACACGACTGCTGTCCGGATACCGCGACGCCCAGCGGCACCGAACGGTCGGGCAGGTCCCAGATCCTGGCCGCGTCGACCCGGAAATGGGCGCCCTTGAAGTTGACGTACCCGCCGTCCAGCAGGGCCCGGATGATGCTCACCGCCTCGGCGAGCATCTCCTGGCGCTGATCCGCGTCAGGCCAGCCGCCCCCGATGACATGCTCGTTGAGGTTCTCCCCGGCGCCGAGCCCGAGGGTGAACCGGTCGCCGCTCAGCAGCGCCAGGGTCGCCGCCTGCTGGGCCACCACGGCCGGGTGGTACCGCATCGTCGGGCAGGTGACGTAGGTCATCAGCTCCGCCCGCTCCGTCAGCTGGGCCACCGCGCCCAGCATCACCCATGCGTTAGGCGCGTGACCCTGCTCGTCCACCCACGGGAAATAGTGGTCACTGCTGACCAGCAGGTCGAAACCGGTCTCCTCGGCTCGCACGGCCCACCGCACCAGGTCCTTCGGGCCGGCCTGCTCGGTCATCAGCGTGTAGCCTACGTTGGCCATCACAGATCCTCCGTGTCATCGCCTCTAGAAGAGGCGATGACTGCTGCCCCGCGCGCCGCGATCTAACCGGGCCGACCCGTAGACCTGCTGCCATGTCAGCAGCTTCCGGCGTGGCGGCCTGCTGCGTTCTCCAACATCATCCCGTACCTATCCCGTGAGGACGGCAATTGGCCGCCCCAGAGCTGGTCGACGAGTACCCGGACGTCGATCTCGGGTCGGATCTGGCCGTCGTGCTGAGCCTTTTCCATCCGCTCGCAGGCCAGTCGGCGACGCTCGGCGGAGTAAAGCTTCCGGTAGGCCTGGGCGAGATCCGGTCAGTCTGCGACTGGCCGATCGCTCGGCTAGCACCCGGCCGGCGGGGGTCTGCGTCATCACTTTCGCGAAGGCCCGTAGCTGGCTGATGAGGTCGGCGCGGATGTCGCCGGTGTCGGGGAAGGCGAGAGTCGGCTCCACGGCGTGGAAGTAGCCGTCGAGCGCGAGCGCGCCCTTCGACGGCCACCACTTGTCAAGGGTGGTCTTGCTGACGCCCGCCAGCGGCTGGTGCACCGCCATCAGCCAATTTGCAGGCTGGCTACGAGGCCGTCGCGGAGGCGGAAGACCATCGGGCCAGTGCCGTTGTAGCCGTTGCCGTGCACGCGGATGGTGGCCACGTAGCTGTCCGGCTCCTCGCCAGGCTCGATCGCGATCAGATCGAAGTGGGACTGGACGCCGATGTTGTCGGTGCGGTCCCAGTCGCGCACGCCGGCGTGGCCTGGGCAGCTCTGCGACCCACCGGGCGGTCAGGCCGCCGAAGGACAAGATCTCGCCGGTCGCGCGGGCGGCGATCTGGTCGAGCGTCCAGAACCGCGGGCCATTCAAGTGGACCGCCGGTACCCCGAAGCCCTTGGCTAGCTCATGCGGGTCCAGCGACTGCCATACCGCGGGCGGGCAGTCGTTGAGGCCCGTGGTGTTGTAAACCGCGGCTCTGAGCTGGCCCGCCTGGCTGGTGATGAGGAATATCTCCCCGTACCGGACACGATTCCGGTACGGCGACCGGTCAGGCGCAGAGGTCACACAGCGGGGGGCACTGCAGCGCATCGGCGCACTGGCGATCCCGCCGGCCTGGACGAACGTCTGGATCCCGCCGGACCCGCTGGGGCACATCCAACCCAGGCATTAGAGAAACGTCTCGTTGGCAGTGTTGTACAAATTGCGTACATTCACGCCGAAGCACGGCGAATACGAAACAGAAGGCGTGGCGCCGCCTTGCTGGTATCCGCCGATCAGTCCATAGGCCGCGTTACCGTTAATAATCCACGGAGACCCGGAGGTTCCGTTGGGATAGCCGTCGCACGTAAATTTGAGCTGATGACCCGACGTATACCAAGCCGGTTGAACGGTCGCCTGCACCGGGCTGGCCAGCCCATCGGGATATCCGATAACGTTGCAGGCCTGCGGGTGCATGCCTGTCAGCAGGTTAAGCGAACCGACGCGGCCTTGCACGTCTGCTCCGACTTTCAGGAAGCAAAAGTCGTCATCAATGCTCTGGTTCGCCTGCCAAGCAGAATCAGTGTAAGCCCTCTGAACATGCCAGAGATCATGCGGCGCTTGCCCGCTCGCATAGCCGGGGGCGAATATAATGCTCGCAGCATTCCGGCCGTTAAGAACGTGCGCTGCGGACATGAGCATATTGCCATTCCTGCTGGATACGACGAAGGCAGTAGCGAAATGTGTGGTTGGCTGGCCGTCGCTCGAGTCGAACAGGGCGCCGACGTAGGGTACACCACTGAATTGTTCAGCGGAGCCTTCGGCCATGGTCTTGCCTCTCCGGCATCGAACCGTCACATACAATCCTACAAACACTAGCTGTCGCAAACCGCCTGAGCAAGGATACGATCTGAAGCGAATTTCACTTGGGTAGCCATGCTCAAATAGTGAGGACCAGAACGGCCCGGGCAATGTCGCCGAACCCTACCCGGCGTGACGGTCGCGCCTACGCCCTCGTCATACAGCGTGAGGTCCCGGGGCCTCGGCCGGACGGGATCGTAAGGCTTTCATCCATCGATTTCGCGTATCTGGGCCTGCGCGCCGCGAACCTGGCCGCGGACCTGGCCGCGGGGGACGGCATGGTCCGGCGCTGGTGCAGATTGCCGCCCGGCACGCAGACGATCACCGGACCGGCATCCAGGCGGCCCTGACCGGACCCGGTGCCGGGCACCGCTTATACCGGGCTGCGAGCGATGCGCGCCCCGGAACGACCGCGGTCCCGGTGCATTCTCGCCCCATCTCTCCCAGCGGCATGAGAATGCTTACGTTGGGCAATTCAGTGATACTGCGGTGTTCGATGCTAATCTGAAATGCCAGAAAGGGTGAACCTACCCGCCTTTACCATGGCTAGGCTTTATCATGACCGGATGAGGACAGAGGGAGGGTCGTCTTCTGGCGAGCGTCATGCCGCAGGAGACAAAGGCTATTTCAGCGCGGCTGATGTGGTACTGATACTAAATCAGCTTGAACTGCCGGACGACTTCGTAGACGCTGATCTCGACCAGATCCGGGAAGTGGTTTCAGATCCGCAGGCCAGGGCCGAGGTTCAGGTGCTGCCAGGGGCGGAACCGCGCGATCCGTTTACAGCTGCAGCTGCCATTTTGACATCCATTTCGTCACGTCTCACGGTCTTGAGGTCTCTCTCGTTGTCCTGGAGGCGGGCATCTGGCAGGGCGTCAGATCGCTCTTCGGTACGCTCTCCCGGCAGCCTCCCGAAGGGCAGGCGCACGAACCAGCCAGGCGCTTCCGGTGGGAATAACGTACCCCGATGGGATGACGGTTACCGTCGAGGCCGCATCGGCGGAGGAGCTCAGGGAAGCGGTCCGCACGCTGCGCGCGGCTGGAACCTGAGGTCGTTAGGCACCGGAGTAAGCGAACGGCGCCCAGTAGTAAGGCTCGCCGAAGCGGGCCAGATCCGGCGCCTGGAAACGGGTATAGCGCCGGATCGCAGAGGCCAGCCGGGGTTCGATGCTGGCTAGCTCGCGGAGCTGGCCGACCGTGACCTCTTTGAGCCATAGGCGCGCGCTGTGGACAGCTTCGGGCAAGCGGGTCAGGAGCTTCGGGTGCTCGTTCCGCAGGGCCACGTCAACGTCAACCGTTTCACGCCATCCGCGCGTGATGTGCTGGCGTCCGATCTCCAGGACCACAGCCGCGTCATCCGGCCGATCTGCCCGCAACAGCACGCTAGCGACGTCCGCGGGCACGGCGGCGAACCTGGCCAGAGTGATG
Organism: uncultured Actinomycetes bacterium; assembly: GCA_963841585.1. Taxonomy (GTDB): domain Bacteria; phylum Actinomycetota; class Actinomycetes; order Streptosporangiales; family Streptosporangiaceae; genus Palsa-504. Next base: position 88,326 of record CAWJDK010000009.1, on the reverse strand, counting down.
AGCCTGAGGTCTGCGTCCGTTACGGCCATCAGGATCCACAAGGCCCGGGCGGCGAGCTCGCCGGCACTGGCCGCCGCGGACCACTCCTGGACGCCCACGGCCTGGTCCATCCACAGGACGGCCTGCCGGACCACGTCACCGAGCTGGACCGAGGTCATCCCGATCAGGCGGTCCTGGACCGCGGAGCAGTGGCTGGCCAGGCGTGCGGCCATCGCGGCCGGGCCCGCGTCCCGGGTAGTGACCACGATGTCGAGTTGCCGTCCGAGGAACTCCAGCCGAAGGGCGACCTCCCCGGTTATCGCAGGCGCGGCCGCGCCTTCCCGCTGCAAGGCCATGGCCTTGTCGAGCAACCAGGGATAGCCGGTGACCGGGACCGCGGTCGCCATGAGGTAGTCAGCGAAAAACCCGAAGTGTTCGGCGAAACGTGCCGGATCCGCGCGCCAGGCCTCAAGAGCGCGATCGAGGTCGCGGATCACTGCCTCGACGTTCTCTGGGTCCTGAGGTCGGGACCGGGCATAGTCCCGCATGGTGCGGACGTCACCAGTGGCCCAGGCCGGAACTTGATCTGGCGGGAGACTCATCTGGGCCGCGGCACAGGAGGCGGCGATGGCCGTTCAAGCCGAACGCGCAGGGCGTATTGCGGAAACTGATAGGTCGGTCCGGGCGCCGGGTGGGTCATGTTGTGCCAGACGTTCTTGATGACCTACCCGCCAGCTGCAGCGTCGGGTTCAGCCGCACCATAGGCTCTCCGGGCATCGACATAAAGGCCAGTGTTACCTGCCAGGGAAAGCGCGAGCACGGAACTGTCCGTTGGCAAGTCTTCTATCAGAACGATGCCATAGTCGCACGTAACGACGAACCCTGCCTCCATGCCGCTGCCAAGGGTGACTAATGCCTCCTGCTGCGCCCTTAGGCCGTCAGCGCCCATGACCAGAATATTAGCAGACGCCGCATCCGCAGCCTGCGCAAGCAGCACATATTTAGGCATACATTTCCCCCCACGGGTAGATACCAAGCCCCCATTAGCACCGAACCGTGCTCTTGGCTATGCCGTCATGGTTCATCCCGTCAACCTGCGAATATCCGCTGCCGCGCATTACGCCGGTACCTCATCATCTACTGTGCTTGCCATTCGAAGAGAGCCGGGGAAGATGGGATCATGGACATCAGGCCCGCACGGACGGAAGACGTCCCGGACATCGCTGTTGTCCATGTGCGGTCCTGGCAGGCTGCCTACAAAGGCCTGCTGCCGCAGGCCTACCTTGGCGGCCTTGACCCGCTCAGCGGACCGGCCAGTGGGAGCAGGTCGTGTCCGCGGCAGGCTGGTCTGACGGCGGGACTCTGGTGGCTGACGCGGGCGGCCACCTGTCGGGATTCGTCAGCTATGATAAGCAGCCATCGCCTCTGATGAGGGAACGCTGATTATTTGCGGAATGCGGAGTGACTTACGTATACGCCCCGTGGCGGGGCGGGTTCGTGATCTGCTGGTAGAGGCGGTCGGCGGCGGCGTGCATCTGCTCGGTCATGGTGGTGCTGCCGGTGTGGCCGGAGTCTTCGATGATGATGAGCTGGGCGCCGGGCCAGGCGCGGGCGAGTTCCCACGGGGTGCAGGCGCCGCCGCTGAGGTCGGTGCGGCCGTGGATCAGGACGCCGGGGATGCCGGCTAGCTGGCCGGCCTGGCGGATCAGAATGCCGTCCTGGAGGAAGCCGTTGTGTGCGAAGTAGTGCGAGCAGATGCGCACGAACGCCAGCTTCGCGTCGTCGGGCCGGTCGCCGTACGCGCCGGGGGTCCCGTTGCCTTCCTGGGAGATGACCGCGTCTTCCCAGGCCGTCCACTCGGCCGCGGCCCGGGACCGGACGCGGATGTCCGGGTCCTCCATCATCTGCGAGTACGCCTGGAGCAGGCCCGAGATCGGCGGCGTGTCATCGGTCGGCAGCCGGTAGGTATCGGTCAGGCCGGCGAAGTCGCGGAACCGGGCCCAGGCCTCGGGGAAGAACCGGCCGGCGCCCCGGTACAGCCAGTCAAGCTCCAGCCGCCTGGTCGAGGTCACGCTGAGTAGGAGCATCCCGCTGACCCGCTCCGGGTGCCGTTCCGCGTACGCCAGCGACAGCGTCACCCCCCACGAGCCGCCGCGCAGCAGCCACTTCTGGACGCCTAGGTGCTCGCGCAGCTGCTCCATGTCCGCGAGCAGGTGCCCGGTGGTGTTCAGGCTCATGTCGGCCGCGGGGTCGCTGGCGTACGGCAGGCTGCGGCCGCAGTTGCGCTGGTCGAACAGGATGATCCGGAACTTGTCCGGGTCGAACGACCTCCGGTTACCCGGCGTGCACCCCGACCCCGGGCCGCCGTGCACGATCAGCGCTGGCACCCCATCCGGGTTCCCGCAGGTCTCCCAGTACACGAGGTTCCCGTCACCGGTGTTCAGCCGCCCGGTCTGATAGGGCTCGATATCCGGATACCTCGGCATGCAACGGATCCTATTGGTCCGGTCGCGGGACATGTCAGCGTCATGCCCGCAGGCTTCATGCTCGCCGTTGCCAGCTGCAGCCACCTGACTCCGTTCGGCCCGGACGCGCCTGCCACCACGCCGCAGGCGAGGCATCTGGCGTCGCCGATCGTCCCTGCGAGCCATGAGCTACGCTTCGCTGGTGAAGATGGCCAGCACGCCGGGCAAGCCCGGGGCGTGGACCCGGTCACTGCTGCGCTGCAGCATGGCCGCAGGCCCGATCTTCGCAGCGGTGTTCGTGGCCGAAGGCGCCGTTCGTGAGGGCTACAGCCCGCTCCGGCACCCGGTCAGCTCCCTCGCCCTGGGACCGCGCGGCTGGATCCAGGCCGCGAGTTTCGCCGTGACCGGGACGCTGGTACTGGCCGGCGCGGCCGGGCTGTACCGCGCCGGCGACCCGATCACCGGGCGGACCGTGCCTGCCCTGATCGGCGCGGCAGGCGCGGGGCTGCTTGGATCGGCCGCCTTCACCACCGACCCCGTCAGCGGGTACCCGCCGGGAACACCCGATACCCTCAGCCACCCCAGCCGTACCGGCGCCATCCACAGTCTGTGCGCCATCCCGGTGTTCGCCGGCCTGCCCGCCGCCGCGCTCACCTGCGGCTGGCGGTCGCAGCGCACGGGCCAGCGCGACTTCGGGCGCTATAGCGCGGGCACCGCCGTCACCATGCTGGCGGCCTTCGTGCTGTCCGGCGCGGGTTTTGGCCAATCACCCCGGCTTGTCCGTCTCGGCGGCGTGTTCCAGCGCGCCAGCATCATCACCGGCTTCGCCTGGCTCACTGCGCTATCCGCACGGACGCTGCGGCGTTCCCCGGCCCGCGCGGCGCACGTCACTTCGCGCTGGCGGTGAGGGCTGCCCGAGTGGCCCCCGGACGCCGGCCGTGCTGCAGCTCGCTGCGGGCCTTCAAGCGAGCGTGGCTGCCTGCCGTCTTGCGGTTCCGCCTCCTCCACGTCATGTTAGTAACTAACATGTTAGTCACTAACATATAGGAGGCGACGGTGCGGGCAGGACGATGGTGGATGCTGGGCGTGACGTGCCTGTCGGTAGTCGTCGTGGCCCTGGACCTGACGATCTTGAACATCGCGCTGCCGGCCATCTCGGCTGCGTTGCACGCCGGCACCGGGGACTTGCAGTGGATCGTGGACGCGTACTCTCTGACGTTCGCGGCGGTGATGCTGCCGGCCGGATTTGCCGGGGACCGGTTCGGCCGCAAGCGGCTGCTGCTGGCCGGACTGACGGTGTTCCTGGGAGCGTCGGTGTGGTGCGCGCTGTCGGTCTCGGCGGGGCAGCTGATCGCAGCACGGGCGGTGATGGGGCTGGGTGCCGGGATCGCGTTTCCGCTATCACTGGCGGTTGTCTCGGCGACGTTCGGCGACGCCGAACGCACCAAAGCCATCGGCATCCTCACCGCGACGATCGCGGCCGGCCTGCCACTTGGCCCCGTCCTGGGCGGGGTGCTGTTGCAGCATTTCTCGTGGCACTCGGTGTTCTGGATCAACGTGCCCGCCGTCTGCCTGACTCTGGCCGCCGGCGCGGTGCTAGTGCCCGAATCGCGCAACCCAGCCGCCCCGCCGCTGGATGTCCCGGGCGTGCTGCTGCCTGCGGGAGCGGTCACCTGCCTGGTCTGGGGGGTCATCGACGGTCCGGAACACGGCTGGACGGCGCCGGCCACGTGGATGCTGCTGACCGGATCGGCGGTACTGCTGACTGCCTTCCTCGGGCGCGAGCATTGCGCGGTACACCCGCTTATTGACCGGCAGCTGGTCCGGGACCGGCGGTTCACCCGGGGCACGGCCGCCACCGTCGCCGTGTCGGTGGCGCTGTTCGGGATCATGTTCGTGGTTCCCCAGTATCTGCAAAGCGTGGCCGACGATGACCCGGTCAGCGCGGGACTGCGGCTGCTGCCGATGATGGGCGGGCTGCTCGTCGCGGGCGGCGCGGCCAGCCTGGCCACGCGGGCAGCCGGCACCAGGCTCACGGTGGCCGGCGGGCTGGTCCTGCTGACAGCAGGGCTGGCCGTGCTCAGCCAGGTTCACCCGGCCACCGGGTACGCCACGGTGGCGGCCGGATTGGCACTGTGCGGGCTCGGCACCGGGACGTCCATTGCCGGCGCGACGGACGCGGTCATGGCCGCCGCGGGCGGCGACGAGGCCGGCACCGGCGCCTCGTTGAACAGCACACTGCGGCAGGCCGGCGGGGCAATCGCGGTCGCGGTTCTCGGCAGCGTGCTGTCAGCCAGCTACACACGCGCCCTCCAGCCCGAGCTCCGGACGCTGCCCCCCGCCGACGCCGCCACCGCGCGCGCCTCCATCACCCAAGCCGCCCAGCTCGCCCGCCGCCTACGGGCAGGCGGCCCGGCCCTCCGAGCCGCCGCCGGAAGCGCGTTCCTGCATGGCATGAGCATCGTCATGCTCACCTGTGCGGCAGTCACCTTCCTGGCCTGCCTCGCCAGCCTGCGGCACCTGCCCGGCCGCACCGCCCCGGGTCCAGCGCGGCAGGCACCCGCTACCGCGTCCCCGCCGGCCAGTACGCGACGATGACACTTGTGACTGATCCTGAGCCGGACTGGCGGCAGCGCAAGAAGACCGCCACCCGCGACCGCATCCGTGCCAGCGCGCTGCGACTGTTCCGCGAGCAGGGATACGACGCCACCACCGTCGAGCAAATCGCGGCCGCGGCCGGCGTGTCGCACGTGACATTCTTCCGTTACTTCCCGGCTAAAGAGGACGTGGCCCTGCCGGACAGCTACGATCCCCTGATCGCCAGCTTCATCGCCCAGACCCCGGCCACCTGGCCCCTCATCCAGCGGATCCGCATGGTGCTTGTTCAAGGGCTCCGCCAGGTCTACGACACTGACCGGGACACTCTGCTCGCGCAGAACAAGCTCATCGTCTCCACCCCAGCGCTCCGCGAACGCCTGTGGGCCCACCAGATCGCCAGCCAGCAGCTCATCCTGCAAGCCCTCGAAGCAGACCAGGACAACCCGCACCCCAGCTTCCAGGACAGGGTCACCGTCGCGGCCTGCCTGGCCGCCGCCACCACCGCCATCCTCGCCTGGGTCGAGAACGACGGAATCCCCGAACTGCCGGACCTGATCGAGCAGGCCTTCGACGCCCTCACCCGCTCCCAGTAACAGCCGCGACGTCTTCCGGAATCCTGCACAGTCCAGGTTCGGCCGAACTCGGTCCACAGCTCTCCGGAGATTGGCGGCGATCCGCGCGGCGGTCGCGGGGATCCTATGTGATCGGCCCTCGACCAGGACGAGGCACGCACTCCGCCGCCCGTGCCTATCTGCCAGGTGATCCAGTGGATGGTTGCGATACCGGAACCCTTATCCGCGGTCATGGGCTCTGTCGCACATTCCGTGATGGTAACGACGCATCCAATCCGCCAGACCATGACGAATCGGACATCGGCAATGCCGTCACGATGATTGCGTGACGTTACACCCCTTATAGGGGGTGTTCTGACACGCAGTCCTGACACGACGCGCTGCGCGGCGGTCGCCCAGCCCTGATCCAGGCGATGCGTTCACGTTATTTGCGCCAGAGCCCGGTAATGGCCCATTACCTTTGATAACTGTCTTGGCGGCGGCCTAGGCGGGCTGCTCGTTTGCGCCGCTGAGCGGATTCGCGCCGTGTTCCAGTAGGAGGAGCGTCGTGCCGGTCAGCGGCCGCAGGCCACCGCCGTGGTGCAGCAGCGGCGGGTGATGGCCGCAGTTGACAACGGTGAGCTCCCCGCTAGGCGCGATCTGGGCTAGCACCGCGGTGACGAAGTCCTCCTCGCCCAGGTGCGGCCGGATAGCCCGGCTGACTTCGCCCGCCACGCGTTCCAGGGCGGGTACGGCGACTCCGCTGCGCCGGAAGGCGCTCAGGACGTGCCTGGCCAGCAGGACGGCGTCCAGGCCGTTGCCACGGACATCACCGATGATCACCCGGATGCCGTGCCCGGTGGGGATGACCTCATACAGGTCACCGCCGACCGAGGCTTCGGGTGTGGCCGAGCGGTAGCGGGCCGCGATACCGATCCCGGTGATCTGCGGGGGCACCGGCGGAAGCAGCGCAACCTGCGAGGCCTCCGCGATCGCCGTCATCCAAGCGGGTGATAACCCGCGCTGTATCACCCCGGCCAGTGTTCAGCTGGCTCGCCGGGCCGGATACCGGCACGCTTGAGGCCGCCGCCGCCGCATCGGGCTGGGCGGCGGTGCTACTGCGTTTCGCAGGCGTTGACGTAGATGCTGGCTGGTACCGCGTGGTCAGGGCGGTAGGTGGTACGGCTCGCTGGAACCCACCTGCCAGCTTGCTGCGTCAGGAGAACAGCAACGGAGTTCTCGTTCCCCTCAGCTGAGATGTCCGCCGCGGCGTGCTGCTCCGCCGGAACATCGCCATCGAGGCGGAGACCGCGCAGTTCGTCGCTGTCGCCCGGGCCGCTGCGCCCTCCCGGCCGTCGCGTATCCGCGACGCAGCGCCAGGTCCAGCGCGGTCTTGCGGCACCTGGCCCAGTGCGTCCTGGCGGGCCGCCAGGGCGCCCGGGTCACCTCTCCCTCTTGCTGGTGAGGGTGAGCCCGGGTCTGATGATCAGCCCGTAACGGGCCCGCCAGGACTAGGAACGGATAGTCACTATCGCTTACGTCGAGTCATCTTAGTGACTATTCCTTTCCATTTGCCTACGAAGAGCAACATATCCGGCGCTGAATGGGCTTTACAGCTCCGTCATGGCGAAGGAGGGCGCCATGCGCGCCCAGTGGACCTTACACCGGCCGGCAACCACGCGGCCCCTGGCCAGAGGAAGGAGCAGCGCGATGCGCGACACGTGGACCTGACAAGCCCGGCAGCCGCTCCCCGCCGGCTGCCGGGAAAGGGGGAAAAAGGAGCCAGGCATGCACCGAGCGGACCCCTACGCCAGCCGCCCTTCTCCACGCCGGCGGGGCCGGCGCGACCCCCTCCCCGCACGTGACGGCCCCGCCAGCTCACTCCTCCAGCCCCCGCCGCATCTAGGCCCGGCGCCCCTGACGCCGCACCGCGCCCGGGTCACCATCCGGGACACCCCCGGCGCCGCCCCGCGCCGCCCCGGAGCCTGGATCGGCGGTTACCGCATCCATGTCCTCGACGTGATCACGATCGTGCTCGGGATCGCCGTACTGGTGGCCATCTTCTGGCCGCAGTGAGCTCACCGCCGGCGCGGAGACCTTGGCCTGGTCGGCGTCGGTGCCGACAGCAGCCCGCGGTGGATTCGCGCGTGGGTCGGCCATCTCGCGGCCGCCTGGCGGACACGGAAGCGGCTTGAGGTTTCGGCCGCAGCACGACGGGAAGGGGCATTCAGCGCTCTAGCGGGAGCGAGCGACGGTGATGCCGGTCGCTCCGGCCCGGGCCAGGACGGCGGCTGATCCGGGTAGGAGGCTAGCCATGGGTGAGGCACTGACCATCGAGGTCCGGCAAGGACACGGCTATGCGATCGTGACCGCCGCCGGGGAGATCGATATCTACACTGTGACCCGGCTGCGCGAGCGCCTTTTCGACATAGCAGCCAGCGGCCGCCCGCTGGTAGTCGACTTCGGCCAGGTCAGCTTCATCGACTCCGTCGGGCTCGCCATGCTGGTCGGCACGGCAAACCGCGCAGCCGCGCACGGCCGCAGCCTGCAGGTAGCCTGCGCCCCGCCGAAGATCCGCGAGCTGTTGCGCCTGGCCGGACTGGACCGCCGGATAGCGCTGCCCCGCACCCTGGACGAGGCAGTGGGAACCCGGGCAGCGACCCAGACTACATCCTGAAGCATGACCGCGAAGCCCGGCCACCCGGTTGCCGGGCTTCGGCACATCTACCTTCGGGGCAAGCTCCCCGGCCGTCACCTGGCCCTGCTGCGACCCGTCCGCAAGGGCGAGCTACTTCCGTCTCCCGGCTGGTGAGCGCCAGGACGGACTGCTCCCTGGCCGGGCTGCTCGGCGATCTGCAGGCGGTCAGTTCCTCTTCGACCCGGGCGATGGACGGGGTGGCTCTCAGTCCGCAGTACATGTCGCCGGCCCGGTGCAGCCGTTCCCACCCGTAGCGTCCGCAACAACCAACGCATATGAGATTAACGGCGCACGAAACGAACCACCATCCCTGGCTCAGGTCAGAGAACCCAGCGAGCGGCGGCGGTTTATCGCAGCCCTGGCTGTGAATGGCAGGCGCCGCTTCTGGGCAGCTGGCTGCTGTGCGAGATAGTGCAGTGTGACCGGCACCGGGCAGAATGGATGGTGCCGCAGGCCCCACGCTGCCAGGCCCAGTGGGGGGCCTGCGGTCCGCCAGCGGGCCGGGGCCTATGAGCGCCGTGTACCTCCACACGCCCTCTGACCTGCGCAAACATTCCGCAGCGATGTGTCCTCATGGTGCCTTCGCCCGGGCTCGCGGCGCGTAACTCTCGCTGTACGGACCATCACATCACGCCAGCGATCCGTGTATCACGATCATGAGTTCTTGCTCTGCCCAGTACAACCGAGCCGTCGAAGAGGGTGAAAATCTGATGAGCGACCAGATGGACGGCAGCTGGTACAGCGGGAAAACGTGCGCCGCGGGCGGAACGCTCTTGAGCAGGACCAGGCATAGTCCCGGCCCGACGCTGATGCCAACGCCAGTCCAGACCATCCCATGCAGGATTACAGAACCGTGCGGTTCAGCAGTCTGGCAGGTTCCGCTATGACTGTCACACGAGCAAGCGATACGCACCAATCCGGCAGCCGAAGCTTCGACGGTCCGCACCGTAATGAGCGCCTCCATGTGCGGTTCCGGGCGTGGCGGCGGGCCTTCGTACTATGCGGCGCGCTCACCGGAATCCTCGTTGCCGCCCTCATTGGCCTTTTGATCCTAAGAGGTACGGCCTCCCCGGCCCCGAGCCCGGTCACTCACCTCAAAGGCCTGGCCACCTCCCCCGCCTTTGGCGCGCCCACCTCCCCCGCCTCGGGCACCTCCACCTCCCCCTCCTCGGGCACGGCCACGTCCTCGGCTGCGGTCGCGACCTCCTCGTCGCAGACGGCCCAGACCCTGGCGGTGGCGGGATTGATTATCGGTTGCGTTAGTGCGATAGGCACCCTGCTCAGCGGCTGGGGGACACTCGTAACTGCACGGGCCATGGCGCGTCAAGACATGGCTTCGCATGCCCCGAGGGCGCGCGCCAAGTCCACCAGGCGCCGTACCCGCAAGAGGAAGTGACGCGCCCGTTTCCTGCGCATTCCTGGGCTGACCTGCCGAAATGCTGGCTCCTACCACGCGGTGGAGACGAGCGGCGACCGCTGGAGAGGCGCCGCGCGATACCAGCCGCGTCGGGCTTCGTTCTGGGGGGCGGGGGCGGCCGACTGGTGCCTCGGCGGTAGGCCGGCACTCGGCGGAGCTATCCTAGCCGCTGATAACGGCAGTACAGCATACGGATCAACCAGCAATGGCGGATCTGCTTCACCTGGTCCGACGCCGGGCCGGAAGACGTGGAGATCGTTGACTACCGCTAAGGAGGAGCCAGTGGCAGACGATACGGTCATGCCGCCGGTGCACCCGGGGGAGATCTTGCTCAAGGAGTTCCTCCAGCCCTTGGGTGTGAGCCAGTATCAGCTGGCCAAGGCGGTCGTTGTCCCGCCCCGGCGGATCAACGAGATCGTTCACGGCCAGCGCCGGATCACCGCGGACACCGCGCTGCGGCTGTCCCGGTACTTCGGCACTTCCGAGCGGTTCTGGCTGAACCTTCAGGCCCGCTATGACCTGGAGACCGAGAAGGACCGGCTCGGTGCGGAACTCGACGGCATCCGCCCGCTCGGCGCAGCGAGCTAACCGCAGTAGGCTGACGACTCCTGGCCGGTGTACGAACAATGCTCCTCCGGCCATACCCATGCCCGAACCGAAGGCGGCTGCGGCGTCCGGGGTAATCCCGCGGGCGTCGGTTGCGCGTTGAACGAGTATGGGAACCCAGAGGCTGGACTTCGCGGAGTTCTACCGCAGGTCCAGGGATGAGTGCCCCTCGGCTCTGCCTGATGGTGCCGGCTTGTTCATCTTCGATCGCCCCGGGCTCCAGCTGCTGCCCCAGGCCAAGGGCCCATTCCTGCTAGCGGTCGGCCTGGTACAGGCGAGCCAGCAGTGCACTGGCAGCTGAGCTGACGTTCCGCGGCGCCGTCCGGGCGGTACGAGCCCGGACGGCGTTCCACCGGATCAACCGGGCTGGTGCCGGTGTCAGGCACCTTCCTGCACCTGGTAGACGGCATCCGCCACCAGGCCGTGGGCCTTGCGGTGGACCTCGGCGGCGGCTCCGGCGTCAGGTGCCTCGACCAGGCAGAAGATCTGCCCCTTGTCCTGATCGACCCAGTAGCGCAGGTAGCTGACGTCATATTCGCCCTGGGTGGCCAGGTCGGCCTGGTGCGCCTGGGCGACATCGTCCATCGATACGCCGGTGCCCAGGTTGTGGACATCCATGAATAGTGGCATGGGGAGAACTCCTCCGTGAGAGCGCCTGCCGGGACGCTGGGGGTGATTTGGCAGTACTCAGCGTGCGCCCGCCGGTGCGTGCGGTTCATCGGTCAGGTGCCCTAATCCGCGTGCCGGGATACTTAGTTTCTAAGGGAGGTGCCAGGTGCCAGCTCGCGGCGTGATCCAGTCACCGGTCATGGTGGGCCGGGATGCCTTCCTCGCCCTCGTCGAGCGCCGGCTCGCCGATGCTGCGGCGGGCTCGGGCCAGCTGCTGTTCATCGCGGGCGAAGCAGGCATCGGCAAGTCCCGCTTGCTCGGCGCGATCGCGCGGCAGGCTGGCGCCAGTGGCTTCGCCGTGGTCCGGGCAGCGGCGTTCCCCGGGGATGTGCAGTCGTTTGCGGGTCTGCTGCTCGACCTGGCCAGCGATTTGGTGTCGGCACCCGACCCGGCTCTGGGCGCCCTCGGCCGGAGCCTGACGGCACGGGTGCGCCGGATCTCCGCTGACGACGGTGACGCACACCACCGCCGCCGCCTGCTGGTGCAGGACCTGGCCGACCTGCTGGTTACCGTGGATCCTGGCGGTACGGCCCTGATCGTCCTGGAGGATCTGCACTGGGCCGACGAGCTGAGCCTGGATGTGCTCGGCCACCTGGCCGGGCGCCTGGCGGCGAGGCCGGTGCTGGTCGTCGGCGCGTACCGCAGCGACGAGCTGTACCCTGCGCTGCCGATGCGCGAGCTGCGGGCCCGGCTGCTGGGCCAGCGGCTGGCCGAGGAGATCCGGCTGCCGCGCCTGGGGCTGGCCGAGACCGCGACCCTGGTCAGCGCGGTCCTCGGCCGGCCGCCGCCGGGCCGGGTGGTAGCGGCGGTCCACGAGCGCAGCGACGGCATCCCGCTGCATGTCGAGGAGCTTCTCGCGGCCATCGATGAGGACGCCCTGACGCCGGGATCCGGTGTGGTGGTGCAGTCAGTCGCGGTGCCGGACACGCTGGGTGACGCCGTGCTGAGCCGCGCACGGCAGCTGGCCGCACGCACCCGCGAGGTCGCGTCGGCAGCCGCTGTCATCGGGCGTTCTTTCGATTTCGACCTGCTGGCCGAGATCAGTGGCGTCGGCCCGGACGAGGCGGCTCGTGCCCTGCGCGAGCTGCGGGACGCGTATTTCGTCGTCCCGGGCAGTGACGCGGTCAGCTTCGACTTCCGGCACGCGCTGATCCGCGATGCCCTCTACGCGGACACCGGCCTGCCCGCGCGGCGCCGTCTGCATGAGAGGGTGGCACAGGCCGCAGCCCAGCGCGGCTACCGCGGCGCGTTCATCTCGGCGCACTTCGAGCAGGCAGGATGTCCCGGGCCCGCCTACGTGCACGCGGCCGCCGCCGCGGGTGAGGCCGCCTCGATGTCGGCGCACGGCGAGGCGCTGGAACTGTACCGCCGGGCGGTACGCAACCTCCCCGCCGGGCTTATGTCGCTGGACCGGGCTGCATTGTTCGCCGCGCTGGGCGACGAGGCCGCGGCCACCGACGACAACATGGCCGCTGCCGAGGCCTACCGGACCGCGCACGAGCTGGCCGCCGGCGCCGGCGAGGTGCATGCCGCAGCCGCGCTGGCGCCGCGCATGGCCGCCGTCGGGCACCTGCTCGGCGAGGGTCTGGCTGCCCGCGTGGGCATGCTGCAGGCGGCACTGGATGACCTGGACGGGTTGGCCGACGCGGATCGTGAACGGGCCCGGCTGCACTCCGCCATGGCCGCTGCCTACCTGCTGGATGACCGCCTTGACGAGGCCGTCACGCACGGGGAGCTCAGCCGGGCTGAAAGCCGGCGGGCCCGCGATGACCAGGCCGCCCTTAACGCCGCCGCCACGCTGGGAACGGTGCTGGCCTTCGCCGGCCGGATGGATGAAGGCTGGCGGCTGCTCGAAGACGCGATCACACGCGCCCGCGACACGCAGCAGGAGGCGGAGGCGGCACGCGGATACCGGCTGATCGGATCGGCTGCGTCAGAGCTGGTGGAATACGACCGCGGCGAGCGCTGGCTCGCCGACGGCATCCGTTATGCCGAGCAGGCCGAGCTGTGGAATCACCGGCACTTCATGGCCTCGCACCTGGCGCACATCCAGTGGGCCACCGGCCAATGGGACACGGCCGCCCAGACCGCGCAGCAGACGCTCGCCGACGGGCGCGGCGGCATCACCACCCGGATCACCGCGCGGTACGTCCTGGGCTTCGTGGCGATGGGGCGCGGTGACTGGACAACCGCAGACACGTTGCTGCGCGAGGCGTACGCCGAGGGTGAGCAGATGGCCGAACTGAACCGGCTGTCGCCACCGCTGTGGGGCCTAGCCGAAACAGCGCGGTGCCGCGACGACTACGGCACCGCGCTCACGCTCTGCGAGCGTGGCTACCAGGCTTCGGCCCAGGTCACAGGCACTGCCTACCTTATCCCGTACCTGCTCACCGGCGTGCGGGCCTACCTAGCGCACGGCGACATTACTGCCGCCGAGAACTGGTCGGCCCGGGTCAGCGCGGTTCTCACCGCCCGCGCCATCCCCGGTACTCTGCCCGCGATCAGCCACGGCCGGGGCCTCCTCCTGCTCGCACACGGCGAGCTATCCACAGCCCGCCAGGCACTGGAATCGGCATGCCGGGGGTGGCAGGCCCGGCGTCGGTTCTGGGAGGGCACATGGGCCCGGCTGGACCTCGCAGAGACCGCCGCCAAAGCACGGCGCCGCGGCGAGGCAGCCGTCTTCCTGGACCAGGCCCGCACCGCAGCAACTACGGCGGACGCCGCTACCATCATCGACGCCGCCGACCGGCTCACCGCCCGATTCGAGGGTGCGCGGCAAGCCGAGCCCTGGCACCCGCTGAGCGCACGCGAATTCGAGATCGCTCAGCTCGTCGCGGCCGGCCTCACCAACCGGCAGATCGCCGAGCAGCTCGTGCTCGCGCCCAAGACGATCTCGGCCCACGTCACGCACATCTTGACCAAGCTGGGCGCCGCGCGCCGCGCCGAGATCGCGACATGGTGCGCGACCGTCCGGCGGGCCATCCACGAGAGCCCATGAGACCATGGGCGGCCGCGCATAGGTGCCGTGCCGCGGAGCTCATCGTGGCAGCCTGAAATAGACGGCGCTCGGCTTACGTCGCCCGGCGAAGCAGCGGACGAGTTCGGGATCGAACGCAGGTGAAAGCCCGATTCAGCGGGCGCCAGCCGGCGGCTATCACGCACATCCGTCGAGCGGTCACCGCGGGGTGTCCTGTCTCACGGTCGCACACCACGCGCCGATCTCGGCGCGGCGCGCGGCGCCGAGCTTGGTCAGGATATGTGTCACGTGGGCCGAGATCGTCTTGGGCGCGAGCACGAGCCGCTCGGCGATCTGCCGGTTGGTGAGGCCGGCCGCGACGAGCTGAGCGACCTCGAACTCGCGCTCGCTCAGCGGATACCACGGTTCGGCCGGCTTGGCCTCGTCAAATGATCCGGTCAGCCGATCGGCAGCCGCGACGAGGACGGCGGCGCCGGATGCGGCGGCGATGGTGCGGCCCTCGTCGGCGAGCACGGCCGCCTCGCCGCGGCGGCGCGCCCGGGCCGCCGCCTCCGCGAGGTCGAGACGGGCCCACGTGCCTTCCCAGAACCGGCGCAGGACCTGCCACGACTCGCTTGCCGCCTGCAGGGCCTGATACGCCGCGGGCACCTCCCCCCGGGCGAGCAGGAGCAGTCCCCTGGCATGGCCGATCGCAGGCAGGGTGCCCGGGATGGCGCGGACGGTGAGCACCGCGCCCACCCGGTCGGACCAGGTCTGCGCGGCGTCGACGTCGCCGCGGGCCAGGTGGGCCCGGACGCCGGTGAGCAGGTAGGGGTAGAGGGAGCTGGCGTCGGTGATGGCGGCCGAGGCCTGGTAGCCACGCTCGCAGTGGATGAGCGCGGTGTCGTAATCGCCCTGGCACCTGGCCGCCTCGGCCAGCCCCCACAGCGGCGGCGACAGCCGCTGCACTTCGGCCATCCGGTCACCGTGCCCGAATGCCTCGCCCAGCAGGTCGGCGGCGAGGGTCCAGTCGCCGCGGCCCATGGCCAGGTAGCCCAGGACGAACTGCGCGGTGATCTGGGTGGTGATGCCGCCGCGCCCGTCGGCGAGAGCCTGCTGCGCGGTCTGGGCGGCCTCCTGCCACTGGCCGGTGGCCCACTGGACGTGCGCGAGGTGCGATGCCATGTAGTGCCGGTGATTCCACAGCTCGACCTTCTCGGCGTAGCCGATGCCCTCGGTGAGCCAGCGCTCGGCCAGGTCGTACTCGACCAGCGTCGAGGCGGACGACCCGATCATCCGGTAGGCGCGTGCCGCCTCCGCCTCCTGCTGGGCGCCGGCCGCGCGGGCGATCGCGTCTTCGAGCAGCCGCCAGCCTTCGTCCATCCGGCCGGCGAAGACCAGCACCGATCCGAGCGTCGCGGCGGTGTTCAGCGCGGCCTCCTCATCGCCTAGCCGCTGGCTCTCGGCGCGGCTGGCCTCCCCGTACGCAATGGCTTCGTCGAGGCGGTCATCCACCAGGTAGGCGGCGGCCATGGCCGAACCGAGCCGGGCGCGCTCGCGATCCGCGCCGGCCACGCCGTCCAGGCTGTCCAGGGCGGCCTGAAGCAGGCCGACCCGGACGGGCAGGTTCTCGCCGAGCAGGTGCGCGACCGCGACCAGCCGAGGTACTAGTGCTGCCGCCGCGCGCGCGTCGCCGGCGCTAGCCGTCAGTTCGTGGGCCGTCCGGTACGCCTCGGCGGCGGCCGCGTTGTCGTCGGTGGCCGCGGCCTCGTCGCCGAGCGCGGCGAACAGCCCGGCCCGGTCGAGGTCTGAAAGCTGGGCGGGCAGGTTGCGCACCGCTCGCCGGTACAGCTCGAGGGCCTCGCCGTGAGCGGAGAGCGACGCGGCCTCACCCGCGGCGGCGACCGCGTACTCGTGGGCGAGTCCGGGGCATTGCGCTTGCTCGAAGTGCGCCGAGATGAACGCGCCGCGGTAGCCGCGGTCCACGGCGGCTCGCGCCACCCTCTCGTGCAGGCGGCGCCGGGCAGGCAGGTCCGTGTCGGCGTAGAGGGTGTCGCGAATCAGTGCGTGCCGGAAATCGAAGGTGACCTCGTCGGCGCCGGGGAGGACGAGATAGGCGTCCTGCAGCTCGCGCAGGGCGCCGGCCACCTCGTCCGGGCTGTGGCCGGTGACCACGGTCAGCAGGTCGAAGTCAAAGGAGCGCCCGATGACCGAGGCTGCCGACGTCACGTCGCGGGTGAGCCCGGCCAGGTGCCGGACGCGGCTCAGCACCGCGTCGCCCAGCGTGTCCGGTACCGTGGCGGCCTGGATCGCCGCGCCGGAGTGCGGCGTCATGGTGTCCTCGTCGATCGCGGCGAGGAATTCCTCGATATGCAGCGGGATCCCGTCGCTTCGCTCGTGGATGGCCTGCACCACCCGGGCCGGGGCCAGGCCGAGCAGCGCGCTGGTCATGGCCGCGGTCTCGGCCAGCCTCAGCCGCGGCAGCCGGATCTCCTCGGTCAGCCGCTGGCCCAGCAGCCGGGCCCGCAGGTCGCGCATGGGCAGCCGCGGATATAGCTCATCGCTGCGGTAGGCACCCGTGACCAGCAGCGGCCTGGTCGCGAGCCGGCCGGCCAGATGGCCGAGCACATCCAGGCTCAGCTCGTCGGCCCAGTGCAGGTCTTCGAGAATGATCAGGACCGGGCCGCCGGGGTCGGCGGTTACCAGCAGGTCGGCCAGGTCCTGCACCAGCACGCGGCGCCGGTGATGCGCGTCGCCGGTGGCGTCGGAGACCGCCCGCACCCGCGAGGTCAGGCTCCGCCCCAGCGCGGACAGCGCCGGTTCGCGGGCGGGCAGCAGGTTGCCGGCCAGGTCCAGGAGCAGGCCGGCCAGCGACTGCACGTCATCCGGGAACGCTGCGGCCCTGACCACGGCGAAGCCGCCAACGCCGGCCCGCCGCGCGACGGCGCTGAGCAGGCGCGTCTTGCCGATGCCCGCCTCGCCCGCGACGAACAGCAGCCGGCCTTCGCCCGCCGCGGCGGCGGCGAGCCGGTCCTCGATAAGGGCGAGGAAAGAGTCCCGGCCGACCAGAACCGGCGACTGGATGCTCCCGCGAGCCCTCACGACGCACCACCCCCGACCTAAGTATCGCCCGCGCGCGGAGATTAAGGCTCCGGACGCGTGCGATTCGGGCACTTGACCGATGGCTGCGCAGGCCTGTCTCGCTGAGGCTGAACAAGTCCATTCGGTGACGCTCAGGAGGAGCAAACTATGACTACTGCCGCAGCCCAGTCCCAGCGCAATGGCGTCGATGTGGCCAAGCTGTTCGCAACGCTCGATGCCGTCAAGGCTCACCCCGAGGCGGCCAGCTTCCGGTTCGGCGTGACCAACCGCTGGATCTCCGGCACGCACAACAGGAACGAGATCAACACGTTCTACGGCGTGGGCGCTGAGCAGCAGCACGACAGCACGTTCGCCATCGAGGCAGACCACCCCGCGGTGCTGGTGGGCGGGGACGCCGCGCCGACCCCGGCTGAGCTCCTGCTCGCGGCGCTGGCGTCCTGCCTGACCTCGGGCCTGGGCAACATCGCCGCAGTTCGCAAGATCAACCTGGAATCGGTCGAGTCCCGGGTGGAGGGCGACATCGACCTGCGCGGGATCCTCGGCCTGTCCGAGGAGGTCCGCAACGGCTTCAGCCAGATCCGGGTCAGCTTCCGGGTGCGCGGCGACGCGACGCCCGAGGCGCTGCGCCAGCTGGTGCAGCAGGCCGTGGCCCGGTCCGCCGTGTACGACGTACTGACCCACGGCGTGCCGATCAGCGTCGACGTCGCGTCCGGCTGACGGGGACCAGCGGAGGGGGGAACAGGACCATGCGCGCGGTGGAGACCCTGGTCATTGGGGCCGGCCAGGCCGGGCTGGCGGTCAGCCGCTGCCTGACCGGGCAAGGCGCCGACCATGTCGTGGTGGAGCGGGGGCGGATCGCCGAACGGTGGCGCAGCGCCCGCTGGGATTCGCTGCGGCTGCTCACCCCCAACTGGATGAGCCGGCTCCCCGCCTGGTCCTACCCCGGCCCCGACCCAGACGGCTACATGACCGCACCGGAGCTGATCGGCCACCTGGAGGACTACGCCGGCTCGTTCGCAGCCCCGGTACACGAGAACACGACGGTCGAGCTCGTCGAGACGGCCGCCGGCGGCCTGCGCGTGGTCACCGACCAGCGGACCTGGCTCGCGCGCAACGTGATCGTGGCCACCGGGACCGAGAACCGGGCCTACCTGCCGCAGGCCGCCAGCGGGATCGACCCGGAGATCCACCAGCTGACCGCCGCCCGCTACCGGGGACCCGGCCAGGTCCCCGGCGGCGGCGTACTGGTGGTCGGCGCCTCGGCGTCCGGCGTCCAGATCGCGGACGAACTGTGCCGCGCGGGACGGCCGGTGGTCATCTCAGTGGGCCGCCATGCCCGGCTACCACGTTGCTACCGGGACCGCGACATCTTGTGGTGGATGGACCGGGCCGGGGTCCTGGGCCAGACCATCGATCAGGTGCACGACGCGCGGATGGCACGCCGGGCGCCGTCCTTGCAGCTATCTGGCCGCGCCGATCACCCGCTCGGCCTGGATGCGCTGGCGGCGCGCGGGGTACGGCTGGCCGGCCGGCTGGTCGCGGCGGACAGCCGCCGGCTCCGCTTCGCCGATGACCTGCCCGCCACGACCGCGGGAGCTCAGGCCCGGATGGAGCGGCTGCTGCGCACCATCGACGGCTACCTCGCCCACAGGGGCGGCGAGGGCGCCGGGCCGGCCGATCCGCCCGCGCCGTTCACGGCACCCGCCGGCCCCGTCGAGCTCGACCCGCGCCGGGCCGGCATCGGCACCGTGATCTGGGCGGCTGGCTACAAGCCGGCCTATCCCTGGCTGCGGGTTCCCGTCCTGGACAGGCACGGCGAGATCGCCCACCACCGGGGCGTGACCGGCGTTCCCGGCCTTTACGTGCTGGGCCTGAAGTTCCAGTACCGGCGCAATTCCACCTTTGTCGACGGCGTCGCGAGCGACGCCCGGTTCGTGGCCGCCCACGTGATGGTCCGGCGGATGACCGCCTGCGCCCTGGCCGCCGCCGACCAGGACGCGCGCGACCTGAGCGCCTGACCCGACCACCTATGGAGCAGTCAATGTCAACGGCAAACACCCCGCACTACGACGTGATCATCGCCGGGGCCCGCTGCGCGGGCGCCGCGACCGCGCTTCTGCTGGCCCGGCAGGGAGCCCGGGTGCTGGTGCTGGACAAGTCGCGCTACGGCACGGACACCTGTCGACCCACGCGCTCATGCGGGCGCGTCCTGCAGCTGCACCGGTGGGGACTGCTCCCCGCCGTTGCCGAGACGGGAACCCCGCCCGTTCGGTCCACTACCTTCCATCTCCCGGACGCCGTAACGACCATCCGGGTCAAGCCCAGGCACGGTGTCGAGGCGCTGTACGCCCCGCGCCGCCGGGTCCTGGACGCGATCCTGGCCGATGCCGCGCGGAACGCCGGCGCGGACGTGCGGTTCGGCGCCTCGGTCAGTGACCTGCGGCGTGACCGGGCCGGGCGGGTGACCGGGATCACCGGCCGGGCCTGCGGGGCCCGCCTGTGGGGCGAACCTGACCTCGGCACCTACGCGGTCTGGCGGCGCATCCTGGCCCAGGCCGCGCCCGGACTGGCCGAACGGCTCGATCAGCGCGGCCCGGCCGGCCCGCCGCGAGTGTTCCCCGGCCTGACCGGTTACCTCCGTGACGCGGCAGGTCCCGGGTGGGCCCTGGTCGGTGACGCAGGCTACTTCAAGGACCCGATCACCGCTCACGGCATCACCGGTGCTGGCCATGGCCGTGTGGTTCTCCGCTTCGGCAGTGGTTCCGGCGCTGGTCGGCCAGTGGCACCTGAGCGCCGCCACCGCGGCCTGGATGACGGCGCCGGTGCAGGCCGGATTCGTGCTCGGGGCGGCCGGCTCGGCCGTGCTCGGCCTGGCCGACCGGATCCGGCCGCACCTGCTCGTGGCGGGCTGCGCGGCCGGCGCGGCGATCGTGGCCGGCGCCCTGGTCAGGCCCCGCCCGCAGTTCCCCGCGGGCGCGGCCGGCCGGAGCCGCTATGCGCTGGCGATGTTCGCCGACCGCGGCCCCCGCCTGGTCAGCCTCGCCTACTTCGGGCACATGTGGGAGCTGTACGCGCTGTGGACTGGCTGCCGACGTTTTTCGCCGCCAGCAGGACCACCCCCGCCGGCCTGCCCGCCCCGGGCGCCTTGGCGCGTGCTGCCTGCTCTCGCCGCTGTTCTTCACCGCGGGCCGCCCGTGGCTGCTCGCCTTCTCCACGGTGCGGGGCGCCGCGGTCATCGCCGACTCCGGTGTGTTCTCCACCTTGCTCAGCGAAGTGGCCGACCGGCGCTACCTCGGCACCGCGCTGACCACCCAGACGGCGCTCGGGTTCCTGCTGACCATCGTCACCATCCAGGCGGTTCCGCTGACCGCCGCCGTCACCGGCTGGCGCTACGCCTTCCTGGCCCTCGCCGCCGGGCCCATGACCGCGATGCCCGCCCTGGCCGCCCTGAGCCGCCAGATAGGACCGAACGGCCTGCCATCTACCGTTACGGAAAGGACACTGTCATGACCTCCTGCCGACCCAGCGGCCCGCCTGCGATCGGCGCGACCGCGGAACTATCCCGGACGATCACCCCGGACGACATCGACCGGTTCACCCAGATCAGCGGCGACCCCCTGCACTACGATCTCGCGGCGGCGAAGGCGTCACGGTTCGGCGAGATCGTCGTCCAGGGCGGGATAACCAGCGCCATCCTCAACGCGGTGGTGGCGGAATGCCTGCCGGGCCCGGGGACCGTGTTCCTGAACGTGAACTGGGACTTCAAGGCACCTGTCCGCCCCGGCGATGTCATCACCGGCCGGGTGGAGGTCATCGAAGCCAGGACCGACAAGCCAGTTGCCAAGCTGCGCACAGCGGCCTCGACCAGGGCCGCGGCCGCCTGCTCCCACTGGCCGGCCACCTCTGCGGACAGCTGGGCGCGTGTGACGTGCTGGACTAGGCGGTGCACGAGCACCTGCTCCAGCGGAACCGGCTCGGGGGCCAGGTACGCCAGCAGCCGCAGCACTTCCGTCGCGGCGGGCGCCGACTCCTCTAGTCGGCGCAACGCCATTGACCAGGTGGTGGCGACCGTCTTGTCGTATCCGGTTGGCTCACCGCGGGCCAGCAGATCGTCTCGCCGGTGCCGGAACGATCCCAGGTATCCCGTCAGGCTATCCGCAGTGGCCTGGATGTAGGCGGCTGCCTGCTCTAGCGCCAGAGGCAGCCCGCCCAGCTCAGCGGCCAGCTCCCGGGCTGCCTTCCGGTCATGGCTGAGCGCCGAGCCCGGCGAACGCGGCCGTCAGCACGGTCGGGTCCTCGGCGGGGAACTGCCAGGCCACGCCAACCTCGCTCAGGTGACGGTGGGCGTACTCCAGCGCCACGCTGGTCTTGCCCGCCCCGCCCAGCCCGTACAACGCCACCACCCGTGGCTCGCCGGTCTCATCGGCGGTCAGCCGGGCGTTCACCTCGGCCAGCAGTTCCTCCCGCCCGGCCAAAAACACCGGCCGCGGCGCCAGCCGCAGCGCCCGGCTCGCGCCCGCGGCGCCGCCGGACTGCTTCGCCAGCCCGGCCACCACCCCGGTGCTCAGCCCCTGGATCAAGCCACTCGTGTCATCGAACAACCCTGGGCGAACCGCGCGGCCGACCTCCTCCCGGAACGCCAGCACCCGCGTGAGCTTCTGCGGATCCTCCATGTCGGAGACGCTCACGTCGGGAATGCTGGTGCGCAGCAACGCGACCCGCGGGATGCCGCACTCGCCGGCCCGCCGGAACTCCAGATGCGTGATCGACAGACCCTCCGGATTCTCGTCCGCGGGCTGGAACCCGTACCGGTGCCCCAGGACCAGCAGGTACAGGTCGCACGCGGCGACATCATCGAGGCAGCTGTCCCGCACGGTGTCGCTGTCGGGCAGGTAGCTGTCGACCGCCTGATGCCGCGCCAGTCGCAGCCAGTCCAGTACCGCCCGCCGTTCCTCGGCCAGGTCGGCGATCGTGGACGACACATAGACCTTGGCCAACTTCACAGAGGGCCACGCCGCCCTCGCTCGGTGACCCAACCATCGCACGCTGCAGCCCGGCTCGCCACCTGGTAAGACCGGTAAATATTGGGAGGCTTATTTACCGCCGCCGTATGACTGCTGACCGGTTCACTGTCCAGCTGGCAATTGCGTCAGGTGCGTCTCCGGGAGAGACGGAGTGTCGCTTATTGTCCCGGGTGGCGCGAGACTGGGCGGGTGGACGTCACCGACCTGGACGCCGACCCGCTGCAGCAGGTCGCCAGCTGGCTGGACGCGGCCCGCGCGGCCGGCCAGCCGATGCCAGAAGCGATGACCATCGCGAGTGCCACGAGCGACGCCGTTCCCTCGGCCCGCCTAGTGGTGCTGCGCGGCCTGCGGCGTGGGCTGGTCTTCTTCACCGACTGCGAGAGCGACAAGGGCGCTGAGCTGGCGGCTAATCCGCGGGCGGCTGCCGTTCTGCACTGGCTTGTTCCGGCACACCGCCAGGTACGCGTAGCGGGCCCGGTTGAGCGGGTGACCGAGGACGAAGCGGACGAGTACTGGAGCACGCGCGCCACGCCCGCCGTTCGCCTCAGCGCGGCCGCATCGCGCCAAAGCCGCGTCGTCGCCAACAGGGCGGTCCTGGAAACGCAGGTCCAGGACCTGCAGCGGCGCCACCCCGGCGGAGCTGATCTTCCCCGTCCGCGGCGCTGGGGCGGCTTCCGGGTGCTGCCCTCCGGCGTCGAGTTCTGGCAGGAATCACCGGACGGTCTGCACGACCGGATCCGTTACCGCCAGGGAAGCGGAGGCTGGATCGTCGAGCGGCTGTCGCCGTAACGACACGGCGCCAGAGATCCCTTACGGGGACCCGGCGAAGAACGCCGCGATGTCGCGGGCTACTAGCTGCGGCTCCCCGCGCGCACCCGGTATAACGTGTGTTACACTCCTTATGTATATAACACAGGTAAGATCGAGTGACAGGTGAAGGCTGCGCATGGACACAGCAGCGGCTGACCGCATCGAAGACCAGGTTCGGTCGGTTTTCCCCGCAGGTGCCATCGAACGCGTGCAGGTACTGGGGTACGGCGACGACCCGGAGGTCGAGCCAGGAGAGACCGCGATCCGGGTCCTCATAGCGCCAGGCCAATCAGAGGACGAAGAGGCCGCCGGGGAGAACCTGAGGGACTTTCATGAGGTGAACCGCGCCGCAATCAAGAGGCTGCGCCGCGACCTGCCCCGTTTCATCGGGTGGATCGAATTCCGCCCCGACCGCCCGGCCGACCCGGCCAAGCCCCACGGCCCCATGCTCAAGCTCAGGATCGGAGGCGACCGCGGCCGGGACTGCCCGCCGGGTGAGGCGGCCGAGGAACTGACCCCGGTCATGACCCGGCTCGGGCCCGCAGACCTGGCCACCGTGGACACCTTGATCACCGCGGGCATCGCGAACAGCCGCGCCGAAGTCCTCCGCTGGGCCATAGGCCGCATCCGCGAGCGCCCGGCATATGCCCAGCTCCAGCAGCGGGTCCACGAGATCGACCAGCTCAAAGCCCAGTTCTAGCAGAGCGTCCTACCTGCACAGATGACACGGATCATCGCACTGGCAGTACTCCCCACGCTGGGATTATCTGACGCGCCGCGACTTGCTGCCCGATCGCGACCGCGGTGCAGCGGCGGGTGAGGTGCGGGCCGGGTGCGAGGTGTGAGTGGGTGGTGATCAGCTCGGCCGCGTGGCGGGCGCGGGCGAGCCAGGGGGCGTGTCCGCCGGGCATCTGGTAGAGCCTGGCGCCATGGATCTGGTCGATCGAGGGCCGTGCCCGCTCGATGGACAGGTACGGGTCGCCGGGTCCGAGGATGAAGAGCGTGGGTGTCGTGATCGCGCCGAGTTCCGCGCCGGTCAGGACGCTCTCGGGGCGCGGGCGCCTGAACCGGTCGATCGCGTGCATGAGCGACGCGACGGTTCTGGCGTTCCCCGGCCGGCGTGCGGACAGGCGCAGCGCCTCGATCAGCGGGTCCGGCGCGGCCGCGATGTCGGCGGCGCCTTGCCCCTGGGCGAGCAGGCGGCGGTAGACACCAGGCGGGCTGGGTGAGCGCAGGACGGCGGCGCCCAGTCCGCGGACGGTCAGCAGCGACAGCGGCATCCGCACCCGGACGCCCGGGAGCGCGACGGCGGGCTCTCCGATCGCGACCACCTGGCAGATCCGCCCGGGACCGGCGGCTACGTGCCACAGGGCGAACATGCCGCCCAGCGAGTGGCCGATCACCGGCACCTCGTCGAGCCCGAGTGCGTCCAGGATGTCCTCGATCAGCGCGCGGGCGTGCTCGCGCACCTGCCCGCGCCGGAAGGCGGCCGGGTCGGACAAGCCGTGGCCGGGAAGGTCCACGGCGAGCAGCCGGAACCCGCGGAGCTCGGGGAACAGCGGCGCCCAGATGGCGGCGCTCTCCGACACGCCGTGGAGCAGGACAACCGCCGGGCCGCGTCCGTGGCAGAGCACTCGTACCCGCAGGCCTGTCCGCGCGAGGTCGAGGAAGAACTCCTCGACGTCCGCGCCGACGGCGGCGAACAGGCCCCTCTCCGCGTCGTGGATGCGCCGCTCGAGATTCCCTGTCGCCCGGGCCTGATGGTTCATGACGTCTCCTTCTGTCCGGCCCCGGCCTTGCCGGGGCTCGTGGTCAGGGCCGCCAGGCCGGCCAGCCACGCTCGTACGGTCCGCTCGTCCTCGCGGCTGAGATCGGCCAGCGCGGCGTGCTCCACCGCGCGGACCCGGCGCGTGGCCGTCTCCAGGCGCTGGCGGCCTCGCTTCGTCGGGCGCACGAGCACGACCCGTTGATTCCTCGCGCTGCGCTCAACCAGCCCGGCCGCCTCCAGGCTGAGGACGGACGTGTGCATCGTCTGCCTGGTGACCTGCGAGATGCGGGCGAGCTCGGCGGTGGACAGCTCGGGCCTGGTCCCGAACAGGCTCAGGATCCCGTAGTCCTGCGCGGACAGCCCAAGGTCCTGCAGTTCGCTGTCCAGCAGCGCCCGGAAGCGCTGGTGCGCGAGCCGGAACAGGTAGCCGAGGTCCGCGTCCGGCCGGGGCAGCGGCCGCACTGATGTTGTCAGTCTTTCTGACATAGCGGCCACTGGATGAGTTGTCAGTATTTCTGTCAACTAGGGGGCGGCGGGGAACGGATGACCTCAGCCCGACGCCCTCGGCTACCTCGCCCGGGGTGACACGTTCCTTACCCGCACGTCGCACGCGAGTGCAGCCGGACACGTGAGCTGGTGTCCCGGTAGCCTTCTGCTCGCGGCTCCCGGCCTGAACCGGCGGCCGTGCCCGGGGAGGGAGAGCATTCAAGCCGGGAAGGCGAGCGGTCCGCGAGGGCAGCGGGCCGCTGCGTGCCGCGCACGTACCTGAGGACCCGCCCCATCACATACCACCTCTCCCGCCGAGGCCGGCGGCGCCGGGGCCGGGCCGCCTGGGACACGAGCCCTGCACGTTCATGCCCGGCCGTTATCGCCGAGCAAACCGGGCTACGCCCCGCGAGGTCGCGGAGGTGATGGACGCGGTGCGGAGCATTCCACGCCGAGCGGGCGTCTTGTCATTGGCGGCTTCGCGGCGCGGGGGCGAGGAACAGCCGTTGCCAGGCGTCGGCGAGGTGGTTGCCGAATCGCCCGGGTGACCAGCCGCGGTCGCTGACGAGCAGGGTCCAGTACTCGGGGCCGTTCATGCTCCAGATGATGTCCGCGATGTCGTCATCGGACAGGTCCGTGCGCAGCTCGCCGGTGGCGCGCAGGTCGGCGGCGAATGCGCGCATGTTGCCGGCGCGTCGCTCGCTGATCTCGCGCCATAGGGCGCCGGAGTCGGGGTCGGTGGTGGCGGCGTCGCGCAGGGCCAGGTAGACCGGGGCGAGGCGGGGCTGGATGTCGACCAGGGCCGCGGCGTAGGTCTCGATCTTGTTCCGGGCGCCTGTGGCGGCCCGGACGCGCGCTACGTAGTCGCGCTGCTCGGCGGGCACGGCCTGATCGCTTCCGGAGATCGCGGTCTCCAGGACCTCGCGCAGCAGGGCGGGTTTGCGGCCGACGGCCGCGTACACCGTGTCCACCGCGACCCGGGCGCGGCGGGCGATGTCCGCGACCGTCGTGACCGCGTACCCCTGCTCGATGAACAGCTCGCGGGCGGCGTCCAGCACCGCCCGCCGGGTGGCGACGGCCTGCTCGGCCCGGCGGGGCGAGTGGTAGGGCTTGCGCTGCCGCTCCTGGTCCGCAGCCATGACTCAGCCATCCTCACCGGTTGATCCGAACCCGCCACGGACCATTGTGGTCGCACGGGCCCGCCGGGCCAAGCAGGACCCGCCGGCCATCCGGCCGGCGGGCCGGTCACGCCGGTCGGGCCGCCAGCCGGTCGAGCACCCCGGTCTGGGCGAGCACCGCGAAGCGGTCCGGCACCCCCCAGTGCTCGACGATGCGGCCGTCCACGACACGGCACACGTCGATCACGGTGAAGTCCACGGGCCGGCCGCTGGGCGGCCCGAAGTACGGGCCGGTTGCGGTCCCCTGGCCCCGCACGCGGACCCAGATCGTGTCCCCGGACTCCACCGCGTCCTCGATCGTGAACTTTATGTCCGGGAAGGCCCGGTGCACGTCCCGCATGGCGTCCTTGACGTGGGCGATCGCGTCCGCGCCGCGGCCCGCCGTGCCGAACTGGTGGTCCAGGAGCTCGGGCGAGCAGAGCTCGTCGGCGACGGAGCCGTCGCCGGCGGCGAAGCCCTCGCCGAATATCCGGTGCATCACCGCGTAAGCAGTCGAGTGGGTCTGGCTGGTCGTCAGCATCTGGTCCTCCTAGATTTGATCCGAAGAGATCTCGGATGATTATTGGCACTGTAGGACGGATATCATGGTCCTGTCAAGCCGCCGGAACCGGCTTGACAGGACGCATGGTTCGTATCATTCTAGATTCATCCGAACAATCATCGGTTTAATTTTGGGGATGTCATGACGAACGTGTCCGCCTACACGCCCGGATCCGCTGCCGACGTGGTGGTCAGCCGCGCGGCCGGTACCGGCCCGGCCACCTGGGCCATGGGAATGCTGTTCGAACGCCTGGCCGGGCCCGAGGAAACCGCCGGCCTGCTGGGCGCCTCGGTCGTCACCCAGCCACCCGGCCAGGCCAGCCCGCTGCACGTGCACACCCGGGAGGCGGAA
This sequence comes from uncultured Actinomycetes bacterium, assembly GCA_963841585.1. Classification (GTDB taxonomy): domain Bacteria; phylum Actinomycetota; class Actinomycetes; order Streptosporangiales; family Streptosporangiaceae; genus Palsa-504. Next base: position 61,127 of record CAWJDK010000009.1, on the reverse strand, counting down.
GCCTGGTTCCTGCTCCAGGGCGCGATGACGTACCGCGCCGGCGAGCAGCTGATCCGGATGACCGCCGGCGACTTCATCTACCTGCCCCCGGAGGTGCCGCACGCGTTCCGCACGACCGGCACCGTCCCGGTCCGCTTCCTGGCCCTGACCCTGCCCGGCGGGCTGCTCGGCATCTACGACGAGACCGGGGTCCCGGCCGCCGAACGGCGCCTGCCCGACGGAGGCGTGTCAGATACGGACGTCGCACGCTGGCTCGAACTCGCCCCCCGCTACGGGCTCCGCGTCGTCGGCCCCCCGATCCCCGAGGCCGAGGCGTAGGCCCGAGCCGCGGCCGGGCCGCAACGACATCAATGCCTTTCTGCAGACCTGCACGCCCGGCGATCTCGCCTGAATCCAGGTCGCACCTACCGAACAGGAAGGCACTCCGTGGCGGGAGTACATAATGCCCCGATAGTCGCACCTCCAGCAAGCCAGCCCGAGAAGCCGTCAGCCGTTCCGAATAGCGGATGCTTGCTGGCCGCAGCCGGGTGATCCTGACGTAGCGTTACAGCCAGTACGGAGTGTGAGCGACCGGTCGCCGGCTCGGAGCGGTTGATGACCACGTCTACGGCGTCGGTTGCGCGGCGCGGATTATCCGGTCAGGGTGAGTCGCGCCAGCGGCGCGGCCGCGCAGCCGTGGGTGTTGATCCGGCCAATCACCTGTGACGCTGCGCACGTTCTGGCCCGAGCTCGGTAGCAGCCCGCAGGGGCGCCGCGCGATAAGGCGCACGTCCGCTCCGGCCCGGACGAGCGGGCCGCCGGTATAGCCCCCGGCGCCGCCTGCCCTGCAGACCGCGATACGCATGTCTTGCTCCCGTCCGGCCCGCGGGCCAGCGTAATCTCGTACTCGACGGTGCCTCGTCCTCGACGGACGAGGTCGGCGCCGATCTTCCCGAGCAGAGCGGCCACGGCCACGTTACCCGCGTCGGCCAGGGCGGTGAAGCGGCGGATTCCTTCCTGGCGGGCACGGTCGGACAGCTGAGCCAGCAACTCGGCGCCCAGTCCCCGGCCTTGCCAGTCATCGACGATCGTGACTGCGATCTCAGCCGCCAGCGGGTCGTCGGCATCGCGGATATAGCGGGCGATGCCCACGCCGCGGCCACTGGCCCGGTCCACCGCGCCGAGCGCCTCATGGTCGTGGTGGTCGACGTCGGTAAAGTAGCGCAACTCTGCTGCCGACAGTTCTTTCTTCACGCCTAGGAACCGCAACTGCCGCGATGCGGCGCTGAGCCGGGCGAAGCCGTCGGCGAGCAGCGCAGCGTCCGTGCTCCGGACCTGCCGTATCAGCACCGCCGCCCCGTCACGCAGCACGACCGGCCGGCCCTCGGGGATGCGGATCAGCCGCCGGTCGGCGGCTGGCCCGGCGGCCGCGATCGTAGCGATTACTGTCCTCTGTTTCATTTCGCATGCTTTCCTGTCGTTTTCGTGGCCTGGCTAAGATCCGCACGCATGACGCCGGAGCAGGGGCCGGGGCCGGGGGATCAGCGTGGGCACGCGGATCCGGTAAGCGGCGTAGGTGCCGCGCTGCGGCGGCCGGGCTACCGAAAAGGCGGGCCCGTTTGGTGGCGTGTGACATGCTTCGACGTTAGGACCGCCCGGCCCCGGGCGGCTATCGGGTGAACTACCGGCAATTCCGCCGTTTTCCCTGGCTGGGGCGGTCGTACGGGGTCAAGTCGTCCGGCGAACTACCGAGCCGCTCCGGGGCACAGCCGATGCGCGGCCGCCCACGCCGTTAGCCGGGCGCGGCAATGCGCATGGAGCCTGCGCGCCGGATGTTCTCCACTGCGCCTCGACGGTCCGCGGCGCCACAGACAGCTGCCCGGCGATGACCTGATTTGCCAGCCCCGGCGACACGGCCATGCCGAACGAGCGCCCGGCCGTACCAATCGGAACGAGCTTGTCCTCGGGAGATGTCACCCTGGCGAGATGGGAAAGGTGCTCGGCCTCGGCGCGGGAGAGCCGGAGCGCCCGCGCGATCGCCGACAGGACCTGCGGGGATGGGTGCGCGGCGCGGCCCTGCTCTTCCCGCCCTGGCGTACGCCTCGTCCAAGGCGGCCGTGATCATGCTGACCGTCCAGTACTCCGCGGCCACCAGTCCGTGGCCGAGGGCGCCGGCATCATCGTCAAGATGGCGACCATCGGCGCTGACGGCCCGACCGGCACGTTCGTCGACCGCAACGGCACGATGCCCTGGTGAGCGAGCACCTGCCAGTTGCCGCGCCCTCTCAGGCGCCAGCCCGTGAGCCGGCCGTTGCTACAGCGAGCGCCGCAACAGCGAGTCGAGCCGGGCGAACGAGCTCCCCCAGGCTGCCTCCGGATCACCGCATATCTCGTGGCGGGACGGGTCTTGGCGCAGCTCAAGCCTGGTTCTGCCGCCGGCCTGGTCGAGGAATTCCAGCCGCAGCCTGATCCTGGCCGTCCCCCGGGCACCGATATCGGCGTGCGCCACTAGCAGCTGGTCCTCGACGACCTCGCTCAATGCCACATCGACCGGAGTGCGGTGACTCGGGTCCGCGTCGCTCACCAGCACAAAGCGCTGGAAACCGCCTGCCCGGGCGTCGCTTTGCACTGTCTCGCACGGCACTGAGAAGCCCGCGGTCCCGAACCACTGGCACAGCTGGTCGGGATCGACGAAGGCCCGGTAGACCAGTTCGCGCGGCGCGTCGAAGACGCGCGAGATGGAGATTTCGCCGCTTTGGCTCACAGGAGACAGACTACGATCCCACCCGGGCCTGCGGGATGGCACCGCACCTGACGGGCTGAGCGATCTCAACGGGGGGCAGCGCAGCAACTCTGCCTCAAGGCGGTGAGCCCGGACATCGGAGAACTCGTGATGACCACCGATGTGATCATCGTGCCCGTGAGTGGCAACGGCGATGACAGGCTTGTCGATCAGATCGGCGAGCCCGCCAGCCACGCTGCTCAGTCCCATCCCGGTGTCCACGATCAGGTCATGGTCTCGCCCCTTGACGTACCAGATATTGCAGCGAGTCCTGCCCGGCCGGTCGTCCTTCGCCACGGCGCCGAAGTCGATGATCCCCTGACGGTCGTGCTCGGCTTCCTGGAGTCGCCCGGCCGGTTCGATGTCAGCGACCCGGCGCGCCCGGCGTCGTTCGGCGAGCTGGACCTCCGGCTGGCCGACCGGGCCGGGGCCCGCATCTCAGCGGCCCAGATCGCGGCGATCCTACAGCGGCGTCCGGATCCTCGACCTGCTGATCTTGTCCGCCCAGGCCGCGGCCTGACCGGCCCTCCCCTGCGCCCAGCGCAGCCGCCGCACCACCACACGCACCCGGACGCCCGGCCGGGGGACAGCGCCTTCTGGTGGCACCCGCGGGGAAGAATTCAGGTGCTGCCCGTCGGAGTGCCGGCCGCCCGGACGATGATGAGGGTGTGACGCACCCGCAGGTGCGGCCCGACCCGGCGGTCGGGCTGCTGGAGCTATATGACGATGCGCTGCCGCATGTCTACGGCTACCTGCTGGCCCGCTGCGGCGACACCGGCCTGGCCGAGGACCTCACGGCCGAGTCGTTCCTGGCCGCCGTGCACGCGGTCCGCAAGCCGGGCGCGCCCGATCCGTCGATCCCGTGGCTGATCGGGGTGGCCCGGCACAAGCTCGCCGATCACTGGCGGCGGGCCGAGCGGGAGCAGCGCGGGCTGCGCTTGCTCGACAGCGAGCCGGCGCGTGTCGAGGACCCGTGGGAGGCGCTCGTGGACCGAATCCGGGCCCGCCAGGTGCTCGGCCGGCTCGGCCCGCACCACCGGGCCGCGCTCACGCTGCGCTACCTCGACGGGCTGTCTGTGCCCGAGGTGGCCCGGCACCTGGACCGCACCGTGCACGCCACCGAGGCGCTGCTGGTGCGGGCCCGCGCCGCGTTCCGCCGGATCTACGACGGAGAGGAGGGCTCGCGATGACCGATCCGTTCGAGGCTCTGCGCGAGCCCGTCACGCCTGTCGATCCCGACCCCGACTTCGCCGGGAGGCTGCGGATGCGGCTGACCCGGGAGGTCTTCGCATCCCCGGGAGGAACCATGTCCCAGCAGACCGTCGCAACCCGGGTCCAGCGCGAACCCGCCCAGCCTCCGGCGCTGACCCCCTATATCGTCGTGTCCGACGCCCGGCGCGCCATGGACTGGTACGCCGAGGTGTTCGGAGCGGAGCGCCGCGGCGAGCTCCATGTCAACGCGGACGGCACCATCGGCCACGCCGAAGTCGGCATCGGCGATGCGGTGCTGATGTTCGCCGAAGCTTCCGACCTCTGGCCCGACGTGCCCGTGCGCGCACCCGACTCCCCCGCGACGTTCAGCCACACTCTGCACCTGCAAGTCGACGACGTCGACGCGAGTACCGAGCGGGCCCGGCGCAGCGGCGCCTCGGTGGAACGGGAGCCAGTCGACCAGCCCTACGGCCGCGGCTCAGTGATCGTCGACCCGTTCGGGCACCGCTGGATGCTTCTCAGGCCGCCGACGCAGGGCACCGGGCCGCGCCAAGGCGACGTCGCCAACGTGACGATGGTGGCGCGGGACGCGCACAGGGCCAAGGAGTTTTACCAGGCCGTGCTGCAGGTGCCGTTCTCCTCTGGTCACCCCGGAACGTGGCGCACCGACCAGACCCAGCCCCCGCTGGGAATCATGACGGCGCGGGGCGCCGAGCCTGAGGTACAGCTGTCCTACCGCGTCGATGACATCGCGGCCGCGGTCGAGCGGGTCCGGGCGGCCGGAGGCCACGCGGACGAGCCCGAGCGCAAACCGTACGGGCTGCTCGCCGAGTGCGCCGACGACCAGGGCGCGACGTTCCGCCTCTGGCAGCCAGCCGACTGACCCAAGCGCCAGAACGACCGGGCACTGTGGGCGCGGGACGGGCTGCGACTGCGCGCCTCCCGGAAGGAGTCCGCGTCAGAAGGCCACCGTCTGAGGATCGCTCTGCGGCCGCCGTTTATCCATAGCGCTTTACGGCGCTGGCCACGGTATTGACGCTCGGTGGGGCCGCGTAATGAGGGCGCGGTGTTGTCTTCTGGACGGGCGCTGGCGCCACGAGACACGTGGACAGCCGTTGCGGGATCGGAGATCGCACGCCACGTGGTTCCTGCTGGCTGGTGACCATCCCAGGACGGCTTGCATCCATCCGTACGGGACACCCCCTGGGATCTAACCCCATCTCAAGCGCCCGGGCACTCGGCGGAGCCATCTACCACGTGCACGCCAAGGACACCCGGCTCGAATCCGAGCGCCAGGCACTGACGTCACGCCTCGAAACGCTGCCGTGGGAGCGGGTCGACGAGCGGGCCTGGAATTACGTCACTTTGGGTGACGGCCACCCCGGCGGCACCGAGTTCTGGTCACAGTTCATCTCCGCCCTCCGCGCATCCGGCTACACCGGCACCTTGAGCATCGAACACGAAGACCTCGCCCTCCCGCCCATCGACGGCGTCCGGCGGTCGGTCGACCTCCTGCGGACTGCACTCAAAACGCAGCCCGCCGCCTGACGCAGATTCGCCGGCCAGGTCCTGTCGGCCAGCGGGAACTCCTTGGTCAGCGGGCGTCGCCGCGCTCGAAGCAGTCGGCTGCACGGCGCGCGGGTGGTGCCCCGCCAGGGTCCGGGGCCGATGGAGTACGTCATCGGCCGACGGTGAAGCTCTACCCTCTTCACATCATTAACTATCGTTTTTTTATTCAAAATATCTGTTTCAGCAGTTAATTCGCTAGCATATCACCGACCAGCCCGCTATTATGTTCTACATGTAAAGTCATCTCCGAACGGGTGGTGGTGTATGCCTCCGGAACCGGTTCCCGCGGACCCCGGGTGGGACGATGACCCTGCCTGGTCGCGGCCGGATCCGATGACGGCCGAGGAGATGGAGGCGTCGCTGGATCGCCTGTGCGAGCTGGACGAGGGCCCCGGCGAAGAGGAATACGCGGACTTCGCCCCGCTCACGGCGCAGGAGCTCGCCGAGATCCAGGAGGCGGCCGCCGATGAGCTGCTGGCGGTGAAGGCGGCCACCACCGGCCGGCGGGGCCCGGGCCAGCCTGGCTCCGGGCGGATCTTCCCGGGCGAGTCGGCTAGCGCGGCGGCGGGGTTCGGCCCGGGGATGCCGCTGGACGTGCTGCCCGGCTGCCCGGGCCTGGCGGTCGCCGCCGACGCCGCAGCGGAAGACGACAGCTTCGCCGGGGTCTCCGAGGGCGAGCTGGTCGGCCTCATGTGCGCTTGGGACCGGGTCGAGGCCCACGCCGCCGCGCGCAAGCTGGCCGTGATCGCCGAGCTGGCCCGGCGGAACCCCGCCCCGGAGGATGCGGAGTTCACCGCGGACGAGATCGCCAACGCTCTGGGCGAGTCCCGTACCCGCGGCTATGAGCTGCTGGATACGGCCGAGCACCTGCACACCCGGCTGCCCGGCACCAGGGCGGCGCTGCTCGATGGCACGCTGAACCTGGGCAAAGCGCGCTTGATCGCCACGGCTACCACGCTGCTCGATGAGGACGAGGCCCGCACCGCCGAAGCCGGGGTGCTGGACCGGGCGGCCCGGCTGACCCCCGGCGGGCTGCGCGCGGCGATCGCCCGCGCGGTGATGGAGGCCGCGCCGGACAAGGCGCGGCAGCGGCGGGAGACCGCGGCCAGGTTCGCCCGGGTGGAGCGGTGGGCCGAGGACACCGGCAACGCCGCCCTGATGGGCCGCGAGCTGCCCCCGGACGAGGTCCTGGCCGCCGACCAGCGGATCTGCTGGTGGGCGCACGAGCTGCGCAAGGCTGGGCTCGAGGGCGGCATGGACGAGCTGCGCGCCCGGGCCTACCTCGATCTGCTGCTGGGCAAGGACTCCCGCCCCCGCCGGGACGGTGGCGACGGGACGGCTGAGCCTTCCGGCTCGGGTCCCGCTGGCGGCTTCGCCGGCCGCGTCAATTTGACCGTTCCGCTGGGCACCGCGGCGGGCCTGGCGGACCGCCCCGGCGAGCTGGCCGGCCTGGGCCCGGTCGATCCCTGGCTGGCCCGCGACCTTCTCCGCGCCGCCGCGGCCAACCCCAAGACGACCTGGTGCCTGACCGTGACCGGCGAGCACGGGCACGCTGTCGGGCACGGCTGCGCCCGGCCCGAACCCAGAGGTCACAGGAAACGTGCGGGTCCCGGGCCGCCCGGGTTCTCGTTTACCCCGGCCGGCCGGGACGGCCCGCCCGGAGGCTACGGAACCTGGCGGCTGCGCACACCCGGACCCGGACCCGACCTCATCATCGCCCTGGAATCCCTGACCACCGACCCCTGTGACCACCGGTTGGACAGCCGGGGCCACGATCCCGGAGTCAAGCTCCGGCACCTGTCCCAGATCCGGCACGCCACCTGCACTAGCCCGGTCTGCCGCCGGCCCGCCAGCCAGGCCGACTTCGAGCACAACACACCGTATGAGGCGGGCGGGAGAACCTGCCTGTGTAACACCGGCCCGAAGTGCCGCCACGACCATCGCCTCAAGCAGCACCCGGAATGGAAGGTGGATCAGCTGCCCGACGGCACCTTCGCCTGGACCACCCCGGCCGGGCGCACCTACACCACCGAACCCACCCGGTACCCCGTCTAGGGTCGGCAAGGTTGTCTCGGTCACCGCTGCCAGCGGCGTGCGGAGCTCCTTCGGTGATTCGATGACCGAGTGCGCGCCCAGCCCGCCGGTCAGTTCCTTGATCGCGGTTACGCCGTCGTCGCCGCGTTCGGTGACAATGTCGGTGGCCCCGAACTCCAGCGCCAGTTTCTGCCGAGGCTCGTGCCGGCTCATCGCGATGATCCGCTCCGCGCCGAGCTGGCGGGGGCTTCCGTGATTGTACGGATGCCTGCGCACCTGGCCCCTGACAAGACGATCCAGGGCCCGGCGGCCCTGCCTGACCGTCAGTTGACCGTCCGGGCCGATGGGCGGGCTTGGGCCTGGTGGGCGGCGGCGAGGATGGTGGAACGGAGGCATCTGAGCGCTTCGAGCCGAGCGCCGGCCAGCGATGATTCGGCCGTTACCCCTGCGGCCCGGACGAGGGCGGGGCGGGGCAGGCGTGCGGCGGCCGCCGCGATGAGGTCAAGGATGACGGGGTGGCGGCCCCACGGTCCGCCGACGACGACGTTTTCGGGGTCGGCGAGCGCGACGACGGCGGCGAGGACTCCGGCGATGGCCTGGCCGAGGGCATGGCGGGTGGCCGCCGCCGGGGCACCTGGGCCGGTCACGGCAGCCAGCAGCCGGTCCACGTCGATGGCTGTGGCCCCGGCCTGCCGCAGGCCGAGCTGGCCGAACACCTCGATGAAGGGAACCGCCTGGCCCTGCGGACCGGCCGTGATCAGGTGCGCGATCTCGCCAGCCAGGCCGCTGTGGCCCGGCCGCACCTTCCCGTCGGAGACGATCGCGCAGCCCAGCCCTTCGCCGAGAAAGAGATAGGCACAGTCGTCCAGGACGGCCCCGGAGTAGTCACGTTCGGCCCGCGCCGCCCAGTTGACGTCGTTGTCGACGGTGACTGGGCCGCCGACCTCGGGCGCCAGCACCGCGGCAGGATCAAGCTCGCCGAGCAGGAACGGCGCGTCCGGCAGGTGGATGAGCCTGCCGGTGTGGCGGTCCACCGGGTCGGCGGCACTGACTACCGCCAGCCGCGGGGTCAGGCCGGCGCCGCGCCGGGCGGCGGCCGCCGCGGCCCGCAGGGCGACCGTCACGTCGTCCGGCCGGGCGGGGCGATCGACCGGACGTTCGGCCCGCGACACGGCGTCGCCGTAGGCATCGACACACTCGGCCACGACGCCCTCGGGCGCGATGCTGACCGCGAGCGCCACCCCGGCGTCGTCGGCCAGCGCGAAGTACGAGCCGACCCGGCCCCGGCCGCGGCCGCCAGGAGTCCGCTCGCCGGTGTCCGCCACCGCGCCCAATCCGGTCAGCCGGCGCACGCTCTCGCCCACCGTAGGCTTCGAGATGCCGGTCTCGGCGGCGAGTTCGGCCCGGGTCAGCCGCCGGTGGCGCATGAGGGCGCGCAGCACGTGCTCGTCCGTCAGCGAGCGCAGCAGTTCCAGCGAGGGCTTGGCGGGATCCACCCGCCAATTCTAGACAGGAGCCTTGCCTAGAAAGGCGCGGCGGGTTACGGTTCTTCTAAATAAGGAGACTTGTCTAGAAGGAGCGTCTCATGCCCTTGCTGTCCCGGCGCCCGCTGCCCGCCCTGCCGCACTGGGAGGAGACGCCCGCCAGCCTCCCGGCCGCCATCAGGCAGATCAAGGAGGCCCTGCGCGCTCGCATCACCGCCTCGGGCCGGACCGTCGAGGATGTCTTCGCCGTGGTCGAGCAGCAGATCACCGCCGAGGTCGGCCAGATCACCGCCGCACGGGACCGTGGCGAAACGATCTGGCCGGTCATCGACTACGCCGACATCGAGGCCGGCACGGTCACCGCGCAGGCGCGAGCCCTGCTGCGCCGGCGCGGCTGCCTGGTCGTGCGCGGGCACTTCGACCGCGAGCAGGCCCTGGATTGGGATCGCAGCATCGTCCGCTACGTCCAGGACAACAAGTTCTTCGAGAACTACCGGGGGCCGGCCGACGACTTCTTTAGCAGCGTCGGCTCCAAGCCCGAGATCTACCCGATCTACTGGTCGCAGGCCCAGATGCAGGCCCGCCAGGACGACCGGATGGCACGGGTCCAGGGTTTCCTCAACCGCCAGTGGAAGCACGAATCCGGTGGCGTGCGCTGGTTCGACCCGGACCGGGACTCGCTGTACCCCGACCGCATCCGCCGCCGCCCGCCGGGCGCCGACTCGGGCGGCCTGGGCACCCACCTCGATCCGGGCAACCTCGACCTGTGGATGACCAGGGCCTACCAGAAGGCCTTCCGTCACCTGTTCGACGGCAGCATCGAGCAGTACGACCCCTGGGACGCGGCCTACCGTACGGACGGACCGCAGTATCCCGGCACGACCATGTGCTCGGTCTTCCGTACCTTCCAGGGCTGGACCGCCCTGTCCGACATGGCCCACAACCAGGGCGTCCTGCACACCGTCCCGATCCCCGGAGCCATGGCCTACCTGATGCTGCGCCCCTTGCTGACCGACGTGCCCGAAGAGGACATGTGCGGGGTCACCGTCAACCAGACCTTCCCTGCCAGTGCCCGGTGGCACCCTCTGCTTATGCCGGCCCTCAGCGGTATCCCCGACGTCCGGGCCGGCGACTCGGTCTGGTGGCACTGCGACATGATCCACAGCGTCGCGCCCGTCAGGGACCAGCAAGGGTGGGGCAATGTCATGTACATCCCCGCCGCTCCCTGGTGCCCACGCAACGAGCGCTACGCCGCCAGCGTGCGGGACGCCTTCCTGACCGGGGCAAGCCCCGGCGACTTCCCGGCCGAGCACTACGAGCGCGCCTGGACTGGCCGCTTCCAGCGCGGCGACCTCAACGACATAGGCCGCCGCGGCCTCGGCCTGGAACGCCCGGCGAGCATGCGAGCCTGATCATTGTCGCTGCGCGCAGGTTGTGGGGCTCGGAAACACGATTCGGGATGTCCCGTAGGCAGTCAGGCGGCGAAGTAATACTCGTGGGTGAGTCCGCCGAGGACCTGCCTGCGGCAGATCCGGTGCTCGGCGAGGTTGACTGGTTCAGGCGGGCGGGCGTCAGCTTGAGCTGGTGTGAGCTGGCCTGCCCGCCCCGCCTGCGGTCCGCGCGCTGCCCCCGCTCGGACTGCTGCCACGCCCGCCGCGCCTGCTTCGCCCGATCCGCTCAGCTCGGCCCGCAGCACCGCGTTCTCCGCTTCCTTGGCCTCTACCACCGCCCGCAGCCGCGACAGCAGCTCACGCTGCCCCGCGATCTCCCCGGGCGGGCCCGGCGCCTCAGGCACGAGCCCCAAGCATGCTCAACCTGTACGAAAGCTCCAAACACCAGGCAACATCGGCGTGGCGCTCAGAGACCCGCGAATAGGCACGTGTGACCTTGCCGCAGCGTCAAGGTGTTTCCTGGTGGCATGCGGATCGGAGAACTCGCCGGCCTGGTCGGCATCAGTACCCGGGCCATCCGGCACTACCACCACGTCGGCCTGCTGCCCGAGCCCGCGCGCAAGGCCAACGGCTATCGCGAGTACTCGCTCCGGGACGCCGTTGAGCTGGCCCGCGTCCGGCGCCTCACCGAGCTGGGCCTGAGCCTGGACGACGTGGGTGACGCGCTGGCCCGCGACGCCGGCCGGGACCTGGTGGAGATCCTCCGCGAGCTCGACGCCGACCTGGCCCGCCAGGAGGCTGGCCTCCGCCAGCGCCGGGCCCGGCTGGCCCAGCTGCTGCGGCAGGCCGAGGCGGGCGGCAAGCCCTCCGAACAGGCGCCCGTCTCCCCCGAGCTGACCGAGTTGTTCGACCGCATGGCCCGGATCGCTGCGGAACAGCCGGGGCCGGAGCCGGCGATGGCGGCCAAGGACCGCGACCTGATGGCCCTGCTGGAGACCGCGGCCCCGGCCCGCGGCACTGGCTGGCTCGACGTGCTCACCCGGACGCTGAATTCCGATCCCGGGGCCGCCGAACGGGCCTACGCGGTCTACGCGAGTCTTGACGAGCTAGCCGGCTGTCCCGCGGACGACCCCCGGGTCGAGGCGGCAGCCCAGGCCATCGTCGTTGCCATCCCGGAGCCGGCGCGGCAGGCGATCCGGTTCCCCGATGGCGGCTTTACGGAAACCGATCAGGGTTTCGCCGCAGCCTTCTACGCGGACTTCACCCCGGCCCAGGCCGCCGCGATCCGCCGCGCCGTCGACCTGATGAGCCAGCCGCGCCGACCATGACGGGCAGCACCGGGAAACGCACCACACCATCAACGGGAGACCACATCATGACTTCGCAGAGGACCCCGCCCGCCATGAACGCCGAGCTAGTGCGCGCCGTATGCCGGGCGTTCAACGCGCACAACGCCGATGAGTGCCTGGCGCACATCGCCCCGGACTTCATCATCAACCTGGCTGAACTGCCCGAACCCATGCACGGACAAGAGGCCTGGCGGCAAAACTTCGAGACGATGAAGCACGCCTTCCCCGACTTTCAGGCGCACATCGAAGACATCGTCGCCGCCCAGGACAAGGTCGCCGTCCGGCTGCGGATCCGCGGCACCCACTCCGGCGAGTTCCTGGGCATACCCGCGACCGGCCGCACCATCGACTACGTCAGCCACGAGTTCTACCGCATCGCCGACGGACTCCTCGCCGAAGAATGGATCTGCTCGGACATGGCCACCCTGCTCCGCCAGCTCGGCTGACGTGCTCCATGGCCAACAAGCATGCTCCGTTACAGCTCCGATCCCCGTGAATGGCACGTGTGGCACGGACCCCACACCGGCCGGCTCGTCACCTCCGGCGCACTGATCCTCTGCCTGGCCTTCATCGCCCTGGGCGGCGTGCCGGTCACCGACGTCAAGATCCTGTCCACCGGACTCGCCGCCGGGATCATCATCGACGCCACCGTCATCCGCGGCGTGCTCGCCCCGGCCCTGGTCGCCCTGCTCGGCCGGGCCAACTGGTGGCTGCCCCGCCCGGCCGCCCGGCCGCTGCGCGTCACCCCGCTCACCGCCAGGACGGTCCACGGCTCACCCGCCCCGCCCGGCAGCGTGCGGCCGCATCCCGCCGGTAACACCGGCATCTCGGCAGGCGGGGAGGCGCCCGCTTGTCCGCGGCGGCGGTTTGCAGCGCCTTCCGTACCCGTCATCTGCCATGGTCACAGCAGCAGCCTGCCAGCGGCCACCGCCCATCAGCGGGCACGTAACCTTCTATTTCCGCGCTATCAGCTGCCGGGAGACGCGAGATCGCATGCCTGAAAACCAGCCGCCTGTCAGCGGCCCGGCCCGGTTGAGCCAGGTCACTACCGCGCTGCGGCTAGTCTCCATCTCCGTCGCCTTTGGCCTGCTCTCAGGCGCGCTCTCGGTGGCAACCGGCTTGGCGAACCACAGCCTGAGCGTCTTGGCGATCGGGCTGGGCGTCCTCGCCGACGTGACCGGATCAGCTGTCCTCGTCTGGCGGTTCTGGGCCGAGCGCCGCCGGGCGGGGCAATCACGGGCAGCGGAAACCCGCGCCGCCATCGTCGTCGTCGCTGCCCTGGCCGCCGTCAGCGCCGTCATCATGGTCCAGGCGGCCGTCGCGCTCGCCACCGGATCCCGTCCCGGCACATCGAGCCTGGCCCTTATCGCCGCGGGCATCTCGCTTGCCGTCCTCACGCCCCTGGCTTATGCCAAACGCCGTCTCGGCACCCAGATGGCCAGCCGTGCCCTGCAAGGAGACGGTGCTCTCAGCGGCATCGGCGCGGCCACCAGCCTGCTAGCGCTCGCCGCCCTGATGCTGTACCAATCCCTGGGCTGGTGGTGGGCCGACCCGAGCGCTGCCCTGGTCATCGCAGCCATCGCAGCCATAGAAGCATGGCGCACCGCAGCGCACCGGCAGCCGCCCCCTGATGGCCACGTCCAGCGCTGATCTCGTTGGAGACCCCGCCGGACACTGGCTCGCAGAGCACAGCGCGGAGTCGGCGGTGCCGCTTGGACCGGTCCGGCTGAGGCCGACGGCCAGATGAGCCTGAGCCGCGCCAAGGGCCTGCCCCCCAGCCAGCACCCGGCCGCCCGCGAGGGCCTGGAGTTCCGCTACCGCGGCGGCCTCCTCGCCCGCGGAAAGTTCGCGCCACCTCGCACAGAACCGGGCCTCGCCGGTCAGCTGCGCGACCAGGATACGGTCAGGCTCAATGCGCTTATCGATCATGAATTCGAGTATTACATCACGTAGTCCTCCCGCATAGACGAGACCGGTCAGGAACTCGCACCGGACACAACCTGGTCACGGGACCATGCCAAGTTGGCGCTAATCGTGCGCTGCGGCAGCCTGCCGTGCATCCCTGGGGTGGGGAGAGCACGAAGCCGCAAACCGCGCCAGGGGAGGAATCGTGGGCCAGCAGCCGCCGTCATGGAATCGGTATGGCCAGCAGCAGCCGGGCCGACAGCAGGCGCAGCCGCTGTATCCGCCACAGCAGCCTTACGGCCACCAGCCGCGGAATCCGTCTGGCCAGCCAGATCCGGGCCAATGGCAGTGGCGGCCGTCCTGGCCGGACCAGGCCTACCAGAGGAGGCCATACGGGCAGCAGCCGCGCCATCCCACATTCGCGCCTGGCCCGCAGTATGGCACGCCTCCGGGACAGCCGGCGTATCAGGGGCAGCCGGCGTATCCGCCGCAGTCCTACGGACCGAGCCCATATCCGCAGGCACAGCCACCGTACGGCCAGCAGCCCTATCCTCTTCAGGGACGCCGCCAGAGCACCTACCAGGAGGTGCCCAGCAAGCGGCGCCGGGTATTCCTGTGGGTCTTCCTCGGCATCCAGGCCCTGTTCATCATCTGGATCATCGCAGGCGTGGCTACCGTCCACACAGGACCGACGCCAGCACAGCTGGCACAGGGCTGCTACAACCACCACTGGTGGCCGCTGTTCAAGGGCCAGGCGGACTGTGTGCAGCACTACGGCGGGGCGCTCAACGATGCCGGCACTGCCGGGAAGGCGATCGGCGCCGGCCTCATCATCGCGTTCTGGATGGTGGTGGATGTAGTCCTGGGCATCAGCTACGCCATTTACAAGCTGGCCCGGCGATCCGCCTAGCCAGAGCGGTATCGCAGCAAGCCGGCGGACGCCTTTGAGATGATCATTTGCTTGGCAGTGATCATCATCCCAGGCCAGAGCGGCACCTATCGGCATCTACGGGATCGTGTCACCGGCTTACTCGCGGAATCGGGTCAGAGGAGCGTTAGATCGGCAAGAGTCAGGTGTAGGTCGGTGCCGGGCCTGTCACTAGCCTGTTTGCGATGTAGGGCTGCCCGCCGATACAGCCAACCGCGATGGCTGTCTACACCTCAGAGCCCACCTGCGGGCCCGGCGGGGGGCCCATCGGCAGCCCGGCCTGGGCGCGGCGGCGCGAGGTCCGCGCGTGCCGGATCACGAACACGGTGATGCCGCCCCCGACCCCCAGGACCATGAGCAGGCCCCCGGTCACCGCGGTACCGGCGATACCGCCGGCGATGCTGGACCCGAAGGCCAGCTCGCTGCCACTCGCCACCGCGGGGGCGCCCGTCGCCACCACCTGGAACGTGCCGGGATGGGACACCTGGAGCGTCAGCACGGCCCGTCCCTGCCGGGAGCCGAAGCTGTAGTTCACATCCGCGGCGTAGGACTGCAGGCTCCTGGCACTCGCGCCGGCCGACGCGGGCGTCACCGTGACGTTGAAGGGGGGGATCGGCCCGGACGCCGCCCCGGGCGCCTCGTAGTAGACGACATAGCCGCCGCTGTGGTCGAGGCTGACCTGTCCTCCCTGCGGCAGCGGCGCCCGCTGGAAGCCGTCGACCTGTGCCTTCACGCCGAGAAGGCCGGCGACCAGCAGCGCGGCTCCGCCGAGGAACACCGCCAGTGCCAGCAGGTACCAGGCCCGGCCCGGCCGGATCTTCCGCGGTGACGCGGCGGGGGTGCCAACAAGGGGCGGTGATGATGCGCCGCCGGGTGGCCACTGCTCCGGCCCGGTTACGTCTTGCCACTGCGTCGGCCCTGTCATGTCTGGCCCTTTCGTTGTCATGTCCGGCTCGTTCGCCCATGAGGATCAAGGCACCCAGTGCGCCTTCACTGTCACATTCCGGACGCAAACCAGCTCGGCGCCACCTGTGTCCGCCGACCCGGATCACCGTGAACCTCATGGCATGGGCCCACGTCCCGCGGACCTGGCCCGAATATTCGGAGGAGGGCCGAACCCCCGCTGATACAGCGTCACACGGGCTTTCCGGCTCTGGATGTTCAAGGCCCGCAGGCTCTGGTTCATCGTCTTTGGGGGACTGCTTAGCCGCAGTGCGGCTTGGAGGCCGGCCCCGCGCGGGGTAGTGACGTAGAGCTTGATGAAGACGTGGGACAGGTGCACTTTCACCGTGCTTGCCACGATGAACAGCTGACGCTCGATGGCCTCGTCGCGCAGTCCCTGGGCCGCAAGCCGGACGCGCTGGCTCCACCCGCGGCGCCGTCCTGTTCGCACTGCGCCATAACCTGGCCGGCTAATCGAGATACCGACCGACGGGTGGGCTGTCTGGCGGCTGGCACAGCTTCCGACAGTGCGTTCCGTTCTTTTCCGGGCATTCCGCTCCCACGTTGGGCGGCTTGCTGGCGCTTCCGGCCACGTGCGGGCCGGCTGGCGGCAGTCCGGCTCAGCCTGTGATAGACATGCGGAAATCCAGGCATGCTCCGCAAATGGCCTTGCACATCGGAGGGCACGCTATGCCAGGTCAGTTCCCGCTCCGCGGCAGCATCGCCAGCGTCAGCTGGGGCCGTCGCCTCTCAGGACGTGCCGCCGGGCTGATCGCGATGCTGATCGTGCTGTTCATCGGGGTCGTCTTCATCATCGTGTCCGTGGCCCTGCGCTCGCCGGCCGCCCGGTCCAGCTTCGTGCAGGCGCACGGCGTGCGGCGCGAGGCGGTGATCCTGAACGTGGACAACATCGCGCACACCTCGACCACCACGACCGGCTCCGGTTCCGGCTCACACACCGTAACCTCGACGACCTACACCGCAGAAGTCCTGGTCAGGCTCGCGGGCCCGGTGGACGGCCAGGCGCGGGCCACGGTCCACGTGCCCCGCTACGAGACCGAGGCCCCCGGCCGCACTCTCACCGTGCTCGTCGATCCCGACGACCCCGGCTACGCCGAACTGCCCGGCTCCCCCAGCACCCCGGCCGTGCTGCCAGCGATATTCCTGGCGGTCGGGGCATTCCTCGCCGTCGTCTCCGCCACGGGAAGCGCGCTCATCGCGCGTTCCTGGCGCCGGAGCAGCCGCGCGCGCGACGCGTCCGAGGTGCGGTAGGCGCCCCCGATGAGCCCCATGGGTTTGCCGGTATTATCCCGGCGCCGACGCGCGGTACGCCGGGCCGCGCTGGTTCGGCCCATGGTAACGGCCCAGCAGATGGTGACCCGCATCTTCTGCGGGCTACGCAGACTGGGCAGCGGAGCGGACGTCGTCTCTAAATGGATACGCAGGACGCTCAACCCGGCGATCGTGATCATCATCCGGGCCGAGCCGGCCGGCGTGGTCCCCGCCCGCTCGCAGCTTGCCTGTCCGATGAGGCGAACAGGAGATCGATCGCGGCGGACCAGATTCGTTGAGCCGCCGATTCAGTCTTTGCCGTTCGCAGCACGGCGCGCTTAAGGCCGAACACTTGCCGGTAAGCGGATCTCGTCGGAGAGCCGGACGAAGCGGTACCCGGCGGCTTCCAGGCGGGGGATAGCAGCGGCGATACCCTGGGCCGTGCCGCTGCCGGGATGGTTCATGTGGCATAGCACGATGGATCCGCCGGGGGCGGCGGTGACGGCGCTGCGCACCTGCCACGGCGTGAAGGTGGCTCCCCCGTCGCCGTTGACGGAGAAGCTGACGAGATGATCGGCCATGGCGGTGACGATCCGTGCCGCGACATCGTCGCTGTAGGCGGTACCGGCCCGGAACAACCGCGGCGGGACGCCCAGCAGCCGGGTGAGCCTGGCCTGGTTCGTTTCAACCTCGTCGTAGACCTCGCCGGCGTTCTGCGTGCCCCGGATGCCGTAGGCGGACCGGCCGGTAACCGACAGGGGCAGGTGCCGGGTGCCGTGGTTGGCGATCTCGAACAGCGGCTCGCCGGCCAGCCGGCGGAAGACGGCCGGGTTGGCGTCGATCCAGCGGGAGTTGATGAATAGCGTCGCTGGCACCTCCCGGCGGCGCAAGAAGCCGATCAGGGCCCGGTCGTAGCCGCTGCCATGCGGCCCGCCGCAGGCGTCGAAGGTCAGGGCGATCACGCGCCGTGACGTGTGCAGGTCCCGGACCACCCCGGGTCCCCCGAAGCCCCAGGTATCCGGCTTGAGGTGGCCGTACCGGGCCACGACCTGGGTACGGGTCAGCGCGGCCGTGGCCGGCGCGGCAGCCCCCGGGACGGTGCCCGGCGCGCGGCTCCCCGCCGCCGACGGCGCGGCAGCAGCGACGCGGTCGCCACTGGCCAGGTGCGCTGGCCGGCCGCAGCCTGCCAGCGCACCTGCCGCCAGGGCCATCAGCACCGTGCGTCGGCTCGCGCTCATCCGCCCCCCCAGTTCCAGGTCCGGGCCATGACACCCCACGACAGCTACCGCGAACTCGGCCCCAGCTTATTCTGAAGAGACGAGAACTGGCGGCTTCACACCGTCGATCTCGCCACCGGAGCCATCGAGGATCGCACCCCGCTTGAGGGTGTCCAGGCACGCATCCTGGCGTCATCGAAACGCAAGCCCGACGAGTTGCTGATCGGATTCAATGCGGACGATCCCCGCTATCACGACGTCTACCGCCTCGATCTGGCCAGGGCAGCCTGCTCAAGGAGGTCGTCAACCCCGGCCTCGAGGACTGGCTGATTGACAACGACCTGGTCGTGCGCGGGGCGTCACGGCCCAAGGAGGACGGCGGGCCGCTGGCGGACGTGCTGCACGTCGATCACTGGTAACCGGCCTCGGCGGGCCGTACGCGCCCGGCACAACCGGAAACCCGCCGCAATCCCCGCCTCCGGTCACGCCAAGTCACAGTCCACGGCAGCTATGGCCGAGCCCAGCCGCCACCGAAATTCTCCCGGCCGAAGACGTGCGCTGATCATCTGTCTTACTGGTGCTGTCCGGCATGCGCACGAAGCCCCCCCGTGTCCGACGCGCATGCGGCCAGGCGGACCTCTCGCCACATTCGCGGAGGGGTTCCGCGTCCACCCGGTATGCCGTCATGAAGCCGCGAGGACCTCATCGAGGGCCTGGAGGAAGAGGTCGGCGTGTTCGTGCTGGAATACCAGCGGCGGCCGGATCTTGAGCACGTTTCCGGCCGGGCCGGTTGCGCTGAGCAGTATTCCCCGCTCGCGCATCGCCTCGGTTACCTTGCGGGCGTTCGCAGCCGCTGGCCTGCGCGCCTCATCGGTCAGTTCGACGCCGAGCAGGAGGCCTTCGCCCCGGACGTCCCCGATCAGGGGGTGGCGTTCGGCGAGTGTCAGCAGGCCGTGGCGGAGGTAGGAGCCGACTGTCGCGGCGCTGGCCACCAGGCCCTCTTCCTCGATGACGGCCAGGACCGCGAGCGCGGCCGCGCAGGCTACCGGGTTGCCGCCGAAGGTGCTGAACAGCTCGGTCTCCTCGGGTACGGTCCCGAGCAGCTGGGACCTGACCGCTAGGGCGGCGACCGGGAAGCCGTTGCCCATCGGTTTGCCCATTACTACCATGTCGGGCACGATCCCTGATGTCTGGAAGCTCCACAGGTGCGTCCCGGACCGGCCGTGACCGGCTTGCACTTCGTCGGCCACCACGAGCCCTCCCAGCGTCAGCGCCCGCCGGGCTGCTTCCTGCAGGTAGGTGGGAGGGGGCGACAGGATGCCGTCGGCGGTGAAGGCCGGATCCAGGTAGATGGCTGCGAAGCCGCGGTCGCCGAGCGCCCGGGCGGCGTCATCAATGTGGGCGGCGTACCGCTGCACCCACCCGTCGTCTCCCCGGCGGTACGGGCCGCGGTACCCGTCAGGCGCCGGGATCGTCGCGACGTGGGCGGGGCGCTCCCCGCTGGCCCACTCCTCGGGGGACAGGGCGTGGGTGGCCTCGGTCAGCCCGTGGTAGGCGCAGGCGGTCACGACCGCGCCGGCCCGGCCGGTGGCCGCGCGGGCGATCCGCCAGGCGAGGTCGTTGGCCTCGCTGCCGGAGTTCACGACCATGACGGCGTCCAGTTCCGGCGGCAGGGTGGATTGGAGCCGTTCGGCGAGCTCGACGATCGCCTCGTGCAGATAGCGGCTGTGGGTCGCGAGCAGCTGCTGCTGCTGCGTCACCGCCTGCACGACCCTTGGGTGGCTGTGCCCGGCCACGGCCACGTTGTTGTAGCAGTCCAGGTACCGCCGGTCGTCGGGGTCGAACAGCCAGACACCCTCGCCGCGGACGACGTGCACCGGGCGGGAGTAGAACAGCGGCGATCGGGGCAGCGCCCGGCGGCGGCGCTCGAGCAGAGCGCCGGTGGCAGACCGTCGGTAGGGGAGCCGGCGGCAGGCCTCGCGGAAACGCCGCGCGACGGCGTCGATCCCCATCGCTTCGATGGCATCGAGGAAGGCGCGGGCCCCCGGCTCGCCGCTCGCGGCGTAGGCGACGTTGTCCGGGTAGAGCCGCTGCCGCCAGGCGGTGACAGTGACCTCGGTGGCAAGCCTGGCCGCGACCAGATCGGCGAGCAGCCCGGCCTCCTCGTCTTCGAGCGGCGTCACCGAGACATAGCCGCCGATCAGCGTGCCGGCTGCCTCGATGGCGTCGTCCCGGCCGTGGAGCACATCGGCGACGGCGACGGCCAGATCGCAGACCAGCGGCGCATGGGTCATATCCCCGAAGTCCACGATCCCGCTGACCCGGAGGTCCTCGCTGAACAGCACGTTGTCCAGGCTCATATCGCCATGGATCACTTGCGCGCGAAGCCCGGGCAGCGCCGGCGCGACCCGGGCCTCGAACCGGTCCAGAACCAACTCCACCTGAACCCGGCGGTGGCCGCCGGAGACATGGGCGAGCAACGGCCGGAGCTCGGGCAAGCGGGTGATATCCCACAAGATCTCGTAGTCGGCCGCGGGGTGGAAAAAGCCGCGCAGCGCCCGCCCCAGACGGGCCGTGATCTGCCCATGGGACCAGATCGCCTCGGCGGTGAGCGCTGTGTTCGCGGCTACCTGCCCGGGCAGGAACGTGAAAAGCCGGGCAGGGTAGGTCCGGCTGCCGGGCCCGGGCACCTCGGCCCAGGACTCCCCCAACCCGGTCGGCAGGGTACGCATCACCGGCAGGCCCGGATCCACTCGCTCGATATGGCCCAGAGCGGCGGCCTGCATCGCCAGGACGGGCCCGTCATCGGCCGGATTAGAGATCTTGAACAGCAATCGCTGCCCGGCGGCGGTGTCCACCCGGAAGTTCTGGTCCCGTTCACCCGCGAGGGGCTCGAGGGACGACGACTCGACGCCGAAGCTCTCCCGCAGGATCTGCCGGGCCGCCTGCTCGCCGAAGGCAGGCGGCGCGCTCTGCAAGGGGTCAGGGCGCTCCACCATAGGCCCGAAGGTTACCGTGCGGCCCGCC
This sequence comes from uncultured Actinomycetes bacterium, assembly GCA_963841585.1. Taxonomy (GTDB): domain Bacteria; phylum Actinomycetota; class Actinomycetes; order Streptosporangiales; family Streptosporangiaceae; genus Palsa-504. The sequence continues at coordinate 40,036 of CAWJDK010000009.1, read as the reverse complement.
GGCCGGCCACCGCCCGGCCGCGCTGCCGCCTTCCCGCGGGCCGGGATCTGGCATTCAGCCCTACTAGGATCGGACAATGCCCATCCCAGCGGCGTTCGACCTGTCCGGCCGGGTGGCGGTGGTCACCGGCGCGGGTGGTCCCGGCGGCATCGGTTTCGCGACCGCCAGGCTGCTCGCCGAACTCGGTGCCGCCGTGCTGATCAGCGCCACCACGGCCCGGATCCAGGACAGGGTCAGCGAACTGCGCAGCGCCGGCTTCGACGCGACGGGGATCATCGGCGATCTCACCGATGCCGGCGTGGCGTCCGGGCTCGTGTCGGCTGCGCTAGAGCAATGGGGCCGGCTGGACATCGTGGTCAACAACGCCGGCATGATCTCCGCCGCCGACCCCGTGTTCGAGTCCGGCACCGTGCAATCCATGGACCTGGCGACCTGGAAGGCCGCGCTCGCCCGCAACCTGACCTCCGCCTTCCTGGTCACCAAGGCGGCGGTGCCGGCCATGACCAGCCGCGGCTGGGGCCGGATCATCATGGTGGCCAGCGTGACCGGCCCGGTGATGGCGATCCGCGCGGACGTCGGCTACGCCACCGCCAAGGCGGGCATGGTCGGCCTCACCCGCGCAACCGCGGTCGACACCGCACGCCACGGCATCACCGTCAATGCCGTCGCCCCAGGCTGGATAGCAACCGGCTCCCAAACCCCCGAAGAGCACGGCCAAGGGCAGGCCACCCCAGCTGGCCGGAGCGGCTCACCCCACGAGATCGCCGCCGCAATCGCCTGGCTGGCCAGCCCCGGCGCGTCCTACATCACCGGGCAATACCTGGTCATAGACGGCGGCAACTCGATCGCCGAGCAGCGCGCCACACCAGCGTGATCGCCTCACGGCCGCCCGGCCCGGGATTTCAGCTGCTGGATCCAGCTGACGGCCAAGCAGCAGCGCGGAGTACGCAGCGTCATCCCTATCGACGTGGTACAGGAACTCGCCGGCAGGCCATCAGCCCCGCTGGGCGCACTGGGCGCCGAAGGCCTCATCAATACCAGTAAGGTCCCTGTCCTGCGGCCCGACGTCATGCAGGGCGTCAACGAAGCGGACCGCAGCTCGATGGGCTTCCACGCGGCCAGCCCCGCAATAGACATCCGCCACGGCCTGCGCGGCTGGTGGATCTGCACGCCCGACGCTGTTGCCGCCGCCGGGATCGTCCCCGTCACCTTCGCTGACTTCGTGGTCGCGGTGCTCGCCGGCCCCAGGGAAGGCGCGTGGGAGCAGGACACCGACAGTGCCGGAAAGACGCGTTACCGCTTCAGAGAAGCAGCTGTGCTCGTGAATGCACGAGGTTCCGAACGCGCCTCGCAGCCCTCCATCAGTGCACGCCGTCCTCGATCACGCCTCACCCTCTCAGCAGACCAGGCCTGCCAGTAGCAGGGCTCCGGCGTGTTCCGTGAATGTCCGCATCTGTCCTACTCGAGGCCGTGGAGGCGGAGAGTTTCGGCGGGGGTAGCGCGGGCCAGCGCTTGTGCCTGCCGCGCGGCCCGCCGGGCACGGTAGCCGCGCACGCTGGCCGGGGACGGCCCGCCGCGGCGCTGGCGCGGCCCTGGTCCGAGCAGGGCCCGGGTCAGCGCTCGCGGGTCGAGCCGGTCCAGCACGACCCGGATCGTCTTCTCATCCGGCGCCCGGTACCGGCCCGCGAGCGGGTCCCACGGGGCGCGCAGCCGGGCCAGGTCGTCCTGGCCAGCCCGCCTGATCCACTGCCCGACCGCGGTGAACCGGTCGTTCCCGGCTGCGGTGAACGCGCCGGATATCACTGCTCCGGCAGATCAGCTAGGACGCCGCGTAGCCGAAGGCCCGACTCCCGGGAACCCGACGCCGAATGGCAGAGTCCGGACGGAGCACGCGTTTCGGCCCAGTTCGGGCTTAATTACAGTAATTAACCTAAACCGCCGAGCTACCGCTAATTCAGGACGAACGAACCTGACGTAGCGGCGGCAGTCATGGCGCCCCCTGAACTGCACAAAACGCCGCCACTTCGCGCTGTCCTGGTGGCATCGCCGACAGGAAGAGCTTCCCGGCGAGCTATCGGAATGGTGGGAGGACATCCGCGAAGCCGGGATCTGCTCACGGGTCGTGCTGATCGAAGTTCCCTCGAACTGGGGCGGCTGCCTTTACCGGCGATCGCGCAGGACCTCGATCAGCGCCGAGTCGTCCTTACGTCCAAGGCCCTGGTCGTGGCCGCGCTGGTAGAGCTGCCGGGCCGCCGTGCTCAGGGGTACGTCGGGCGCCGGCATTGTCGGCCGCGCTGGTGACCAGGCCCATGTCCTTGACGAAGATGTCCAGGGCGCTGCGGACGTCGTCGAAGTGGCCGGACACCATGCGCTCGCCGCGGTCGTCGAACATGAAGGACGCTGCTGCCCCGCCACGCAGGACCTTCCTGCATTCGCCGGGGTTCAGGCCCAGGGACTCGGCGAACGACAGGGCCTCGGCCGCGGCCGCGATGTGGATGCCGCAGAGGAGCTGATTGACCAGCTTCATGCGCTGGCCGTCGCCGGGGGACGGCCCCACCACTGGAGCGCTCTGGGCCAGGGCGTCGAGGAGCGGCTGGACCCGGGCCACCGCCTCCGCCGTGCCGCCGACCAGAATGAGCAGGTGGCCCTGCCCGGCCCGGGTGACGCCGCCAGACACCGGAGCATCGACCACCGCGACATCGGCCGCTTCCAGACGGCCCGCCGCGGCCACCACCGCTTCCGGCCCCACGGTCGACATGATCGCCACGGTCTGCCCTGGAGCCAGGCAAGGCGCCGCACTGGACAGCACCTGATCCAGCTGCTCTGGCGTGGCCACCATGACCACTATCGCGTCGGCGCCGGTCACCGCCTCGGGCACGGAGCCGGCCGCTGAAGCGCCCTGGGGAGCCCGGCCCGGCACCAGGTCATAGGCCGAGACCGAATGTCCCGCCGCCACCAGGCAGGCCGCCATCGGCGCACCCATCGCGCCCAGTCCTAGCCAGCCGACGCGCATCTACGCACCCTCCCGATCGCCGTTCAGGATTGCCACCACGTCGGCCAGGGTGTCCTCATCCCCGACGTTGCCGGCGAAGACCACGTAGGGGCGGCCGATGGCCGCCGGATCGGCATCCAGCGGGCGGAACACCGAGATCACGCCCGGGAACAGCTGCCCGGCGACTTCGGCGCGGCGGATGCCGAGGCCGCGGACGGCCACGTCGTGGGAGGTGATGCCGCCCTTGGCCACCACCCAGGCCGGGCCGGCGGCCAGCGCGTCGCGGACCACCTGGGACAGGGCCGCCGATACCGTGCGGGCGATGGCCAGGCTGTCGTCGCGGTCCTGGCCCCGCACCAGGGCGCGGCTGGTGTACAGCACCACGTCGGACCGCTCCAGAGCCGCGGCCACCTCGGCGGCGGCCGCGCCCACGACGTCGGTTCCGGCCAGCAGCGCAGGCACGTCCAGTTCGACCTCGGTCACCCCGCCGTGAGCTTGCAGCGCCGCGACCTGCCGGCTGGTCTGCCCCACGTGCGACCCGACTACGACGAGCCCGCGTCCGGCGTGGCCGGACCCGTTCAACCCGGATCCGAACAGCTCAGCTCCTCGCAGCGGCGGCTTCGGCCCCATGCCGGCCAGCGAGCGCACGAACGAGGGCCCGGTCCGGAACAAGAACGAACGTCCCGCCTGCTCGGCCAGCAGCACCCCGTAGGCCACGTTGTCCAGGTCGGAGTACTCGGTGGCATTGACCACCACCCACTGGCCGTCGCCCACCCCGGACAGCAGCGCAGCCACCCGCTCCGGCCCGCCAATCCGGATGTCGGCCAGGCTCAGGCCGAGCACGTCGTCCCGCCGGATCGCCCCGCCGCTCTTCTCGGCGATGAAATCCCGCAGGTCGGAAGCGGTGTACCCGAACGTCGCGTCCTGCGCGAACTCGGTCTCGCCCACCGGCACCAAGTCTCCGGCCACCCGGGCCCAGTGGATGTCGCCCGCGGTCAGCCGCCCGGCCTCCAGGAACGCCGGCGCCAGCAGGACCCCGTCGAACCCGCGCCCTGTCGCGGACCGCCGCACCGCGTGCAGCGCCCCGACCTCGGCCATCACGTGCCCGCGCAGGGTCGAATCGCTCCGGCTGACGAACTGCACCCGGCCCGGCGCCGCCAGCCGGCCCGCGGCCGCCAGCAGTCCCCGGGCGACCCGGTCGTTCAGCGCCACCGCGTCCGCCTCATCCAGCGACCGGGTGTTGGTCAGCACGAAACACGTGCCCGCGGCCCCCTCGAACGCGGCCTCGTAGGCGTCCGGGTCGGTCACGGTCACGACCTGCACGTCGTGCACGGCCTGGGAGCCGGTGGGGTCGTCGTCCAGCACCCCGAGCAGCAGCCGTCCGCCGTCCGGGCCATCGGCCCGCAGGGCCCGGATCGACGCACGGAGCCCGTCATCGTCAGGCCGGGGCGGCGGCTGCGCAGCCAGCACTTCATGAGCAGGTGGCAAGCTCTCCCGCGCCAAGCTGACCATCCTTCCGATCTCGCCGAGCGGTCATCCCGCCCGTAAGACCCCCACCGCAACCGGCCGGTACCGCGACTGGCGGCAAGGGCCGGGCCACCGATTCGCTTGCCGGACAACCATCTGTGCGGCCTGAAGCTGTCGCGGATGTACTCCACAGCATGCTGACCTAGGTTATCCGGGTCATCATAGAACGGTCGCCAGAGGGCAAGGAGGCCAGCGAACCTTGGCTGTAGAAGCTCCGTATAGTCGCCTAACGTGCCGCGAGCCCGTAAACGCCTTTGGTCGATCGCCTTAGCTGGATGCCCCTGCCCTGCTGCTGGCGGGCGAGCAGGCCATCGCAGTGCACGCCCCGGCCCCCGACGACCAGCTGCTCGCCGCCGAGCTGGCCCGCCTAGACCGCAGGCTCCAGGCCGCCCGCGTGACCGCCGTCATCGACCAGCTCAACCCAGCCCAGCGGCAGGAGCTACTGCGGTTGCTCATCGAAGACGTCCAGGTCACCGGCTGGCACCTGACAATCCGGCTGCGGATCCCCCCTCGACGAGCCCCGGACAACGATCATCCGCACCGCCGGACACCCCTACCCCTGCCAGTAGCGACTCAGCACCCGTGTCAACCCAATCCGGGACCGGCAAGCGCCGTGATCGGGGACACCTTCGTGATCAACGCGGTCGCGCACGCCTGCAACCTGGCCGACGACAACACGGTGGGCGAGACCGGCCGGATGGTGCGAGACGCGTTCTACGGCATCCACCGCCGGTACAACCCGCCCGGGGCGCGCGGCTGCCGCGAGAGGCCTTCTGCACCGACCAGAGCACAGAGCTCCTGGCCCGGACGCATTTCGCGGAGAGCCCAATCGACCTGCTCGTCTACCACACGCTGCGGCTGGATTCGCTGTTCGCCGACGGGCTCTGCTCGCTGCACAAGGCAATCGAGCTCGCCGCGCGCTGGCCCGGCCGCGTGGTCACTTACCTGGGCATCGACCCCACGCTCGGCCTGGACGTCGCGCTGGCGGACCTGGCCGAGCAGCATGCGGCGCTGCCCGCCGCGGTCGAAGTCAGGCTCTACCCCGATCAGCTCGCGCCGTACCGCACGTTCCGGATGGACGACCCTGAGCTCATGTTCCCGCTGTACCAGCGGATCGCCGAGCTCGGCCTCCGCGTGGTGGCGGTGCACAAGGCCCTGCCGAACGGCCCGGTGCCCCTCGCCCCGTACCGGGTCGATGACGTAGAGGGCGCGGCGATGCACGTCCCCGAGCTCAACTTCGAGATCGTGCACGCTGGCATGGCGTTCACCACCGAGACGGCACTAGCCATTGCGCGTTTCCCCAACGTGTACGCCAACCTCGAGGTCACAACGCTGCTCCTCGCGGTGGCGCCCCGGCTGTTCGCGGAGATGCTGGCCGAGCTGCTGTACTGGGCCGGCCCGGGCAAGCTGCTGTACTCAGACGGAGCGCTGCTCGCCAAGTACGGCATCGAACAGCTCACCAACGCAGACCGCGCGGCGATCCTCGGCGGCAACTACGCCGCGATGGCCGGACTCGACCTGGCCGCACTGGTCAGGCAGCAAGCCGACGACGCCTGGAGCAGGCGGCGCCGTGAGCACGGGCCCGATGCCCCGTTCACGGCGTGGCGCGAACTCGCGGGCGCGGGCCCGGCGGCCGAGGTGACCGGTGCCTGACCTCACCCTGGCCGACATCGAGCGCGTGCTGTCGCGGGTGCACGATCCGTGCTCGCTGGCCGCGGGCTCCCCGCTGCCGGTCACTGCCCTAGGCCTGGTCACCGGATGGGCGGTAGACGGCGGCGCGCTGCGGCGCGATCCCCGACGCTCTCCGGACGAAAGACAACTCGGTTTAGCTAATTGTTGTGGCGCCGGGTGAAGGCTGTCCTGGTGCCAGGCCGGTCTGTGGTGACAACTGACCTAGAGGAACAGCTCGTGCCATCGGACCAGGGTTTCCTCGTAGCGGAGGTCGAAGTTCGTGCCGGCCTCGGCCGCGCCGGTGGCCAGCCACGGCGCGCCGAAGCGGGCGGCCGTCTCGGCCATGCCGTCGTACAGTGACGTCCGCGATGCGAAGCCGAGGTCATTGGCTGCGGCACGGCAGTCGAAGACGTTGTTGAAACGGAAGTTCTCCATCAGCCAGGCGGATTCGGCGCCGAAGCGGCGGCCGAGCATGACGGTGGGCAGCGTGATGATGGCGGGCGACCGTCCGGTGAAGACCTGCCCGGCTATCTCCCAGTAGCGCTTCCAGGTGACGAGCTCGGCCGAGGCGAGGTTGTAAGCCCGGCCGCGGGCGGCGGGCTCGTGCACGGCGGCTGCGAAGGCCGCCGCGACGTCGCGTGCGTGGCAGGCGCTCCACAGGGAGGTTCCGTCGCCGTGCAGCAGGATCGGGCGTTCTTGGGCGATCCGCCAGAGATGATAATCGCGATGGCCGAGGGGGTGCACCGGGCCGTGACTGGGGCCGCCATAGGTCTGGGCCGGCCGCAGGATCGTGAGGTCGAAGGCGCCGTCCGCGGCGGCCTGCTCGAGCAGGAGTTCGGACTCGACCTTGCCGAGCGCGTAGGGGAAGCTGGTCCGGGCGCTCCGCGGAGCGTCTTCCCGCACCGGGTAGCGCGGCTGCGGCTTAGTGAAGACGTCGACGGTACTGCAGTACAGCACGTGGCCGACTACGCCGACGGTCAGGCCAACCAGGTCGGCGGCCTCCTGCGCCGTGAAACCGATCATGTCGATCACGCAGTCCACGGCGTTCTGCTCGACCCAGGGCCTCAGGACGCCCAGGGAGCGCCGGTCGCCGGTCAGGCGCCTGACCGAGGCGGGGAGGTCGGACGGCGTCCGGCCCCGGTTCAGCACGGTCACCTCGTCGCCGCGCCGCACGAGCTGACCCACGATTTCCTGGCTGATCAGCCCGGTCCCGCCCAGTATCAGTACCCGCATGACGCCCACCTAAGCCTTCAGCGCACCGGCCAGGCCGTTGACGAACTTGCGCTGGAAGACCACGTAGGCCAGGACGACCGGGATGATCGAGAGCACGACCCCGGCGCTGAGCAGCATGATGTCCTGGCTGTATTTCCCGTTCAGGGACATCAGCCCGGCCTGGACCGGGCGGAGGTTGTCGCTGGTGATGAAGAGCTGGGCGAACAGGAACTCGTTCCAGGTCCACACGGTGTCGAAGATGGCGAGCGCGGCGATCGCCGGCCAGCTCATTGGCAGGTAGATCTTGACCAGGACCTTCCACGGGCTCGCCCCGTCGATGCGGGCGGCCTCGGCCAGCTCAACCGGCACGGTGCGGAAGAAGCTGCGCAGCAGCAGAGTGCCGAAAGGCAGCCCGAAGCCGACGTAGACCAAGATCAGGCCGGCCCAGGTGTTGAACAGGTGCACCGTCTGCAGCAGGCTGTGCAGTGGGATGAGCGCAGCCTGCGGAGGGAAGATCATCCCCACGAGGACGAAGCCCAGCACCAGGTTGGCGAACCTGCTCTTGAACCGGACGACGAGAAAATAGGCCACCCCGGCTTCGAGCATGATGGCGATCGGCACCTTGATGGCGGTGATGAGCGCGCTGTTACGCATGTAGCTGCCGAGCGTTCCGGTGGTCCACGCGGCCGTGTAGTTGCCGAAATCGGGCGACGTGGGCAGTGAGATCAGGCCGGACTTGGCGAACAGCTCCTGGGGGTTCTTCAGTGAGTCCGCGACGACCAGCAGGACAGGCAGCAGCCACAGGAAGCTGAGGATGACCGCCCCGGCGACCAGGAACGGCCGTAGCAGGCGCCGCTTGCGCTGGGCAGTCCGGCGCGCGGCATTGCCATACCTCACGGCGGGGAGCATGGCGGCCCTAGGCGTAGCGCTCACGGGCTGTCCTCCGTACGAAGCCGATACCGAGAATCAGGACGAGGATCACCAGAACACCGCAGACCGCCGAACCCTGGCCGAACTCGCCGAACTGGAAGGCGTCGAAATAGGTCAGCGTGCCCAGGACCTGGGTGGCGTCCCCGGGACCGCCCTGGGTCATGACGTCGATGATGTTGAAGACGTTCAGTGAGGTGATCAGGGCCAGCGAGCCACCCACGATGAAGCTCTCCCGGAGCAGGGGCACCGTCACCCGGCGCAGCCGGTGCCAGCCCGTGACCCCATACACGTCCGCCACCTCGTACAGCTCCCCGGGGATGGCCTGCAGGCCGGCCAGGAAGATGATCATCATCGCGCCGACGCCCTGCCAGATGAAGGCGGCCAGGACCGAATACAGCGCGATGCTGGGGTCGGCGAGGAACTGGACGTCCCCCAGGCCCAGGTGGGACGTGACGTAGTCCATCAGCCCGCTCGACGGATAGTACATCAGCGTCCACATCAGGCCGGCCGCGACGTTGGACAGCACGAACGGTATGCCACGTACCATCGCTATCGTCACCCGTCCACAAGAAGGGCACCCCATGCCTGGAGACGCGATCCCTTTTCAGACGCTGGAGCGCGCTCCCACGCTCTCCGACCGCGTTCACGCAGAGCGTGCTGGACCTGATTACCACGGCCGCGCTCAAGCCGGGTGACCGGCTGCCGTCCGAACGTGACCTCGGCGAGCGGTTCGGCGTGTCGCGCACCGTCGTCCGCGAAGCGCTGCGATCGCTCGCCGCCAAGGGCGTGCTCGACGTGCGCAGCGGCAGCGGTGCGACCGTGGCCCGCGTCAACGTCGCGCACGCGAGCGAGACCCTGCGGCTCTACGTGCAAGGATCACAGGGCGATGACGGCGGCGTGACCTACGAGCAGGTCAACGACGTCCGGGAGATGATCGAGACCCGGGTGGCCCGGATGGCGGCGACGACCGCTTCGGAGGAGGACCTGGCCAGGCTGGCCGGCATCCACGAGGAGTTCCGCGCGCGTTCTGACGACCCGGAGACATCGTCCCGGCTCGACGTCGCCTTCCACCGGGCCATCGCGGAAAGCGTGCACAATCCGCTGTTCCTCGTCATGCTCGACTCGATCGAGCCGATCCTGCTCGAGATCCGGCGCCGGGTGGCCGACGTCCCTGGTCGTCAGCATCGGGCCATGGAGGCACATGGCCTGATCCTGGAGCGCATCCGGTCCCGGGACAGCAAGGGCGCCGAGCGGGCCATGATCGAGCACCTCGAGGAGTCCAGGGAAGTGTGGCGCGAACTGGGAGCGGATGGCGCGACCGGATAACTGCTCTTCCCTGGCACCTCACGAAAAACATCAGTCATTGACAATAATGGTATGCCAGCATACGGTCTTCCATATGGCCACATCCCGCGCCGCGCCCTAGAAGCGCCTGGCCGTGCAACAGGGAGACAAGCCATGAAGGCTGCGGTCACGATCGCCCCGGGCGAGATGGAGATCCGGGACGCCGCCCGTCCCGAGCCGGGTCCCGGGCAGGCCCTGCTGGCCATCGAGGCGGTGGGACTGTGCGGATCGGACTTCCACCTCTACGACGGACGGCATCCCTATGCCCGCTTTCCGCAGATCCAGGGGCACGAGATCGTAGCGCGGGTCGGGGCGTTCGGGCCCGGTTACGACGGCCCGCTAGCAACGGGGGACCGAGTAGTGGTCGAGCCGCTGAACCCGTGCCAGCGTTGCTTCGCCTGCCGCCGCGGCCGGTACAACTGCTGCGCCAGCCTACAGGTGATGGGTGCGCACATCCCGGGCGGCCTGCGTGAGTTCGCTACCGTACCTGTCGGTAGGCTGTATCCGGTCGGCGACATGCCGTTGCTGGTCGCCGTGCTGGTGGAGCCCCTGACCATAGGGTTGCAGTGCGTCGTCCGGGCCGGCGTGGCCCGCGGTGACCTGGTTACCGTGATCGGGGCCGGCCCGATCGGGCAGGCGGTCACCCTGGGCTCGGTCGACCGGGGCGCGCGGGTTCTCGTGGTCGACCGGGTGCCGAGTCGGCTGGCCTTGGCCCTGCACCTCGGCGCCACCGCGGTGGTGAATGCCGAGCGCGAGGATATCGGGGCCGCCGTCGAGCGTTTCACCGGCGGCAACGGCGCCGCCGTCGTCGTCGAGGCGACCGGCGTGCCGGGACTGATCCGCGCCGCCCTGGACTGCGTCGCGCCCTCCGGTACGGTCGTCGTCGTCGGCATCTCCGACGGTGAGGTGTCGATCCCGGTCGGGCTGTTCTCCCGGAAAGAGGTCAACATCCTCGGCTCGCGCAACAATACGGGCCTGTTCCCTGACGCGATCGCGCTGGCCGCCAGGCACAAGGAGCGGATATCGGCGCTGGTCACGCACACCTACCCGCTGCCGCATACGCCGAAGGCCATCGAGTACGCGATGACGCACCCGGACGAGGTGGAGAAGGCGGTGATCCTGATATGAGGCTGGCCGTAATAGGCGCCGGCGCGATGGGCGGATCGCTGGCCGCCCATGCCGCCCGGGCCGGGCACGACGTCACCGTGGTGGACGTAGCATCGGCCCTGGTCCGGCAGATCAGCACTCATGGCCTGCTGGTCGACGCACCAGAAGGAATGTTCGGCGCGTCCGTCTCTGCCACCAGCGACGCGTCCTCGGCCGGAATCGCGGACCTGGTTGTCGTCTTCGTCAAGGCACAGCATACCGAGGCGGCCGCGAAGAGCCTGCCGCCGCTGATCGGGTCGGCCACGGCCGTGGTGACGCTGCAGAACGGCTGGGGCAACGCCGATCGCATCGCGCGGTTCGTCCCCGAAGGACAGCTCGTCATCGGGGTCACCTACAACTCCTGCACGGCCGCTGGCCCGGGGCATGTGCTGCACAGCGGCCGCGGGCCGACGATCGTGGGCCCCTACCGCGGAGACGACACCGGGCCGGCTCGAGCCGCGGCCGACCTTCTGACCGGGTTCGGGATGGCAGGCGGAGGTGAGCACCGCGGTGCGGACGGAGATCTGGAAGAAGCTGGTGCTCAACGCCGCGACGCTGCCTACCGCCGCGCTGAGCAGGCTGACCGCCGGAGCCCTCGGAGAACCCGGCGAACTGCGCGACCTGGTGGACGGTCTGGCTGCCGAGACGGTTGCCGTCGCCGTCGCGCAGGGCCTCGGGATCGACCTCGGCGAGCGGATCGCCGCGATCCACGGAGTGCTGGAACGGGCGGGCACCGGGAAGGCGTCGATGCTGCAGGACGTGCTGGCCGCCCGCAAGACCGAGATCGAGACGGTCAACGGCGCCGTAGTGGCGGCCGCCGCCGAGCACGGCGTTCCGGTCCCGCTGAACAGCGCGATGGTGTCGCTGGTCCACGGCCTGGAAAGGAGTTATCTGACGTGACCACCAGGATCACTTATCACGGCACATCCTGTTACTTCATCCGGTCACCGTACGGCCGCGCGCTCATCGACCCTTTCCTGTCCGGCAGCAGCAGCGCGGACGTCGGACCCGACGAGGTTGGTGACCCCGACGTGATCCTCGTCTCGCACGCGGCCTGGGACCATATGCAGGACGCCGCGCCGGTGGCCCTGCGCACCGGGGCCCCGGTGATCTGCGGCACCGACACGGCCCGGCTGCTGCGCGAGGCGGGTGTCCCGCAGGCGCAGATCCGCGCCACCATCTGGGGCATCCGCGTCCGGGTCGGCGACCTGCTGGTCAAGCCGGTGTTCTGCGCGCACTGGTCGCAGGCGGTGCTGGCCGATGGGTCGGTCGTCACCGGCACGCCGCTCGCCTTCGTGGTGGACACCGAGCCTGGAATCAGCGTCTACCATTTCGGTGACAGCGCCGTGACCAGGGAGATGGAGCTGATCCGCGAACTCCACCGGCCCACGGTCGGCCTGCTCGGCGTCACCCAGCCCTGGTCGCTGGTGGCCGCGGGAGGCGGCGAGGTGGTCAGCGGCGAGATGAACCCGGCCGAAGCGGCGTTCGCCGCCGAGATGCTCGGGGTCCGGTATGCGGTGGCGACGCACTACGAGGACGCTGATCACGACGACGTCAAGGTCTTCCTCGACGAGGTGCCCCGCCATGATTCCACCGGCCGGCGGGTGGCCTTGGCGCTGCGGCCGGGCCAGAGCCTCGATGTGGACGCTGATTCATACCAGGTGGTGGACCCGTGAAGCTCGTCCGGTATGACACCCCGGGGACTCCGGCGTCGGTGGGCGTCCTCACCGAGGCCGGCGTGCGGCCCACCGCGGAGCAGGACATGATGGCCGTCATCAGGTCAGGCTCCATCCCGCGCCCGGCTGGCCCGGTTGTGCCGGGCGCCCGGCTGCTCGCGCCGGTGGCGCGCCCGGGCAAGATCTTCGGCAGCGGCATCAACTACGCCAGCCACAAGGAGGAGAACCCGGACGCCGTGCTGCCGGGCGAGCCGGGTTTCTTCGCGAAGTTCCCTAGCTCGGTGTGCGGACCGGGCGATCCGATCAGGATCCCGGACCCGGCGTCCACCGTGGACTACGAGGTCGAGCTGGCCGTCGTGATCGGCGCGCCCGGTCGCGACCTCACGCCGGAGACGGCGATGGCGCATGTTTACGGCTACACCGTGATCAACGACGTCAGCGATCGCGGCGTCCAGTTCCGTCCGAACCAGACGGTCCTGGGCAAGGGATTCGACTCGTTCTGCCCGATGGGACCCGCGATCGTCACCGCGGACGAGCTACCGGACCCGGGTCAGCTGGCCGTGCGAAGCTACGTCAACGGCGAGCTGCGCCAGGATGCGCGCGTGTCAGACATGCTGTTCGGCATTCCGCTGCTCATTGCCCATGCCTCGCGCAACATTACCCTGGAGCCGGGCGACCTGATCACCACCGGGACGCCGGCCGGGTGCGGCGCCTTCCGCCACCCGCCGCTGTGGCTGCGGCCCGGAGACAGCGTCACCGTCGCGGTCGAAGGCGTCGGTGCCCTGTCCAACCCCGTCGTCGCGGGCTGGGCCCGACAGTGCCTGAGCTGACGGCCGGCGAGCTGTGCGCCGTGTTCGAGGACGCGGCCCTGGCCAGCGTCCGGGTGGCCGGGCGCCCGGCGCTGGACCGCGTGTACGTCGCGGTACGCGACGCGGACTGGCGCACGATTCCGGGGACGGTTCTGGCCAGCCGGACCGTCCGCACGGACGCGGGGCCGGCGGTCGAGTTCGAGGTGAGGAACGAGCTCGGCGACATCGATTTCCGGTGGCGCGGCGTCGTGGAGGCGACGGCCACGGGTTTCCGTTTCACCATGGACGGCGTCGCGCAGACCAGCTTCGATGCGAATCGGATCGGATTCTGCCTGCTCCACCCGCAGGAGCTGAAGGGACGCCCGGCCCGGGTACGGAGCCCGCGCGGTGAGCTGACCGGGACGTTCCCGGAGCGGATCAGTCCGCACCAGCTGTTCACGGACGTCGAGCAGATGATCTACGAGGTCGGCGGCGGGGCTCGACTGGAGATCGCGTTCGACGGCGAGCTGTTCGAGACCGAGGACCACCGGAACTGGAGCGACCCCGGCTGGAAGACGTACTGCAGGCCGCTGTCGGCACCGAAACCGGTACGCCACCGGGCCGGGCAGCACGTCCGGCAGGCAGTGGAGCTCCGGGCGCACGGGTCGGCATCCGCTGCCGTCAAGCAGCTGCCGACCGCCACCCGGGGAAGGGCAAGCGACCAGACCGCGCAGGTCACAGTGGGGACGGCGGTCACCGGTACGGTGCCCAGGCTCGGCTTGGGCGCCAGCTGCCTGCCGGACCCCGGCCGGGCCGAGCGAGAGGCGGTGCGCCAGCTCCGCCCGGCGTACCTGCACGTCGAGCTGGAAGACGGCACGGACTGGCCGGGCCGGCTGGAGGCGGCGGCGGGTGAGGCAGCGGACCTGAACGTGCCGCTGGACGTCGCGCTGGTGGCCGAGGCCGGCCGGGTGAGCGCGATGGCCGGAAGGCTGGCACGCACCCCGGCTTCGTTCGGCCGAATCTCCGTCTTCTCCCCCGTTCGTCACACGACCGAGGCCGGAACCGTCGTGGCGCTGCGCCATGCTGGACTGACGGTGCCGTGCGGCGGGGGCAGCCGCGCTCACTTCGCCGAGATCAACCGGGGCGAATTCGACCTGGAAACATGGGACTTCGCCACGTACGGGCTTAGCCCGCAGGTGCATCATGCCGACGACGAGTCGATCCTGGCGACGCCGGAAGCCGTGGCCGACGGCCTGCGGCACGCACGGGTCCTGGCCGGCGGGCGGCCGGTCGTGGCCGGGCCGGTCACGCTGCGGCCGCGGTTCAACGCGGCCGCTGACGGCCCGGATCGGCTGCCCGCCGCGGACGACGACGGGCCCGATGCCGACGAGCGGCAGCACAGCTGGCTCGCCGCCGTGTACCTCGCGGCGGCCTTCCCTAGCCTGGTCGGCGCCACGGCGGTGACGGCGTACCGCACGATCGGCAGGCGCGGCGTCGTCACCGCCGACGGTGACCTCTCCCCCGCCGCGCGGGTCGTGTCGGCGCTGACGGCGCTGGCCGGGGTCGACGTGCGCGTGACGCAGAGCACCGGCGGGCTGACCGCCCTGGCCGCCGCGGCCGCGTCGGGCCTGAGGATCATGATCGCGAACCGGGCCCGGTACAGCATGCGGACGGAGCTGGCGGGCGTGATGGTGCGCGAGGCGGCGGTGCTCGGCGGCGGCGCCCTCAACCCGGCACGGCTGGTCCTGCCGCCACGGTCGGTGACCCTGCTGGAAGCGGCTCCGGTTGAGGCGGGTCCGGCATGAGGACGGCCCGGGGGGCCGGGCCCGGACGGCGGTCATGAGGCTGCGGGGAAAGACCGGGCTGGTCACCGGTGCGGCCGGCGGAATCGGCTCGGCGGCGGTGCGCGCCTTCGTCGCGGAAGGCGCCCTCGTCGGGCTCATCGACGTGCCCGGGGATGCCCTCGGCCGGCTGGCCGGCGAACTTGGCGATGCCGTAACCGCGCTCCCCGCGGATGTCAGTGACGAGGGTCGGGTGCAGGCGGCCATGCACCAGTGGGCCGGCCTGCACGGCCGGGCTGACTTCCTCTACGTCTGTGCCGGGCGGCAGTTGCACGGCGCCGACGGCCCGGTCGGGGAGGTGTCCCTGGAGACCTGGAACGCCACCCTGGCGGCCAATCTCACCGGCGCGTTCCTGTGCGTCAAGCACGGGATCGGGCTGCTGTGCGCCGCTTCGTCCGGGTCGCTCATCCTGTGCGGCTCGCCGACCGGGCTGACCATGAGCGGAGCCGGCTACGCCGCCTACTCCGCGTCGAAGGGCGGCATGATGTCCCTGGCCCGGACCACGGCGGCGGACTATGCCGCCCATGGTGTCCGGGCCAACGTCATCGTCCCGGGCACCACTGTCACGCCGTTGATCGAGGGGCTGCTGGCCGACCAGGCGACGCATGACGCGCTGCTGGCCGGCAGCCCGATCGGCCGGCTGGGCACGCCAGGCGACCTGACCGGGATCGCCGTCTTCCTGGCCTCGGACGAGTCACGCTACGCCACCGGCGCCACCTTCTGCGTGGACGGAGGCCTCACACGACGCTGAATTGGCATGATGGTATGCTGGCATACCAATCTGAGGACGGAGACCCGGTGACACAGACAAGCCCCGACCGCGATACTGGCCTGTCCATCGCCAGCCTGGAACGCAAAGCGGTCGACATGCGCCTGGCCGCGCTGGATGAGATGCAGGTCGCCGGCTCCGGGCACCTAGGGCCGGCCTTCTCCTGCATGGACATCCTGGTCTCGCTGTACTACGGCTACCTGAAGGTGCGCCCGGACGACCCGCAATGGCCCGGGCGTGACCGGTTCGTCATGGGCAAGGGACACGCCGTCTCCGCGCTGTACCCGATCCTGGCGGACCTGGGTTTCTTTCCCCGCACCGAACTCGAGACCTTCACCATGCTGGGCAGCAACCTCGGCGACCATCCAGACATGAAGAAGGTGTCCGGCGTCGACTTCTCCTCCGGCTCGCTCGGCCATGCGCTGTCCATCGGCACCGGGATGGCCGACGGGCTTCGCCTAGGCGGGTTCGGCTCCCGCGTGGTGATCCTGCTAGGCGACGGCGAACTCAACGAGGGCCAGGTCTGGGAGGCGGCGGGCTATGCCAGCCATCGCAGGCTGGGCAGCTTGCTCGCGATCGTGGACGTGAACAAGGTCTCGGTCGACGGCTTCACCGCGGACCTGCTCGACTACGAGCCTATCCACGATCGCTTCGCGGCCTTCGGCTGGATGGCCGAACGGATAGACGGCCACGACTTCGCGGCACTCAGGGCGTCCTACGATCGCTTCGACCGGCGACGCGCGGATCCCGAGGCGCGACCCACCGTCCTCGTCGCCGACACGGTGGCCGGCAAGGGCATCGACTTCATCGAGGGCATGGCCGAGTGGCATGTCGGCTATCTCGGCGGGCTGGACAGGAAACGGGCCGAGCAATCCATCAGGAACATGTTCGCCAAGCCCAGGAGTGCCTGATGCGCGCGGCGATGCGAATCGCGCCGGACGCCTCCCGGCCGCAGGCCGACCTGCGCGATGCCTCCTCCTTCGATCACGTCGGGCGCGACGCCGGGGCGAACTTCGCCGCCGGAGAGACCTTGGCCGACCTTGCCGACACCGACGGACGCATCGTGGTGGGCTGCGCCGACCTCACCTACGTCACGCGCCTGGCGGTCTTCGGCGCCCGGCATCCCGAGCGGCTGTTCTACTACGGCATTTCCGAGCGCAACATGCTCGGCGCCGCGGCCGGCCTGGCTACCACCGGGCTGATTCCCTACGTGTGCACCTTCGCCAGCTTCTCGGCCATCCTGGGTTACGAGAACATCCGCACCGACCACGCCTATCCGTGCCTGCCGGTCCGCATCCTGGCCACTCACGCGGGCATCTCGATGGGGTTCTTCGGTACCTCGCACCATGCGACCGAGGACCTGGCGGCGCTGCGCGCCGTGGCCGGGCTGCGGATCGTGTCGCCGTGCGACCCGAACAGTACCCGCGCGCTCATCCGGGCGACGGTCGACGACCCCGGACCGGTGTACTTCCGCGTCGGCCGGGGCCGGGAAAGCACCGTCTATCCCGGCGAGCCGGCGTTCATGCCCATGCAGGCGTCCATCCTCCGCGAAGGCAAGGACCTGCTGATCGTGGCCACGGGCCTCATGGTCCAGGAGGCGCTCGGCGCCGCGGACGTCCTGGCCGGTCTGGGCGTCACGGCCACCGTGGCGGACGTGCACACGATTAAGCCCTTCCCCGGCGAGCACCTGGCGGGGCTGGCGGCCGTCCATTCGAGGGTGGTGACGGTGGAGGAGCACACGGTCGAGGGCGGCCTGGGCACCATGACCGTCGAGGCGCTGGCCGCCCACGGCGTGGCGACCCCGCTGTTCAAGCACGGCCTGCGCGACGAGTACGCTCTCGTCGGGCCGCCGACCAGGCTGTACCGCTACTACGGCCTTGACCCGGCCGGCATCGCCATCGTGGGCGAGCGCCTGCTGGGCCGCCGGGCCAGCCCGCCGCTGGTGGCCGAGTCGCTGTGGACGGCCGACGATCGCCGCGAGGTCTACGAGAAGTACGGCGTCGCCGGGAGGAGCCAGTGAGCCCGCGGGTTGTCGTCCTTGACGACGATCCCACGGGCCGACCGGTTGACTTTCGACGTACCGAGGCGAGCGGAATCGCGGATATAAGCGCGGAGCCCGTTCGGCGTCCAGGGCGGCCCGCAGCCGTTCCGCGGCGGCGTCCAGGTGAGCACGCATGGCCGCGCCTGCCCGGACCGGATCCCGGCCGGCGACGGCCTCGTAGACCGGCAGGTGCTCCTGATAGGAAGGAGCACTGTCACTGGCGGCACAGATCACGCGGGTGATCCACACCCGCAGCAGCGACTGGATGCTACGCAGCACGTCGGAGAGCACGGTGTTACCCGCGGCCGCCGCGACGGCCAGGTGGAAGGCGATGTCATGAGTCACGAACACGCCGACGTCACCGCGTGCGTCCCGCATGCCGTCCAGGGCGGCACCCAGGGCCGCGAGGTCCTCATCAGTCCGGCGGGCCGCCGCGAGTTCCGCCGTGATCACCTCGAGATGCTGGCGGGCCTCGATCAGGTCGGAGGTCCGTTGCTCCCCCAGTAGCAGCCCCCACTCGATCACCCGGGGGAGAAACTCCGATTCCACCCGCCTGAGATAGGTGCCGTCGCCCTGGCGAACCTCCACCAGCCCGAGCAGGCCGAGCGATTTCAGCGCCTCGCGGACCACCGACCGGCCGACGCCGAGGGTCTCGGCGAGCTGACGTTCGGACGGCAGGCGGGCACCGGGAGAAATGTTGCCGGCCAGCAGGTAGTCGAGCAGCAGCCGGGCCACCTGGGTGGGAAGCGGCTCGGCCGGGGCGGCCTCCGCGCGGGTCGGCCCGGGACTCACGGTTCTCCGGCCGCTGACCGGGCTTGGACCCCGCTCGTCTCGATCAGCTCGATCGTGGTCCCGGCCGGCCGTGCGGTCAGGAAGCAGGCGCGACTCCCGCGCCCGCCGGTGAAGACCACAGATCCGGCCTCACCCGGTAGGCTGGCCAGAGCGTCCTCGATGCTCCGCACCGTGAAGCACACGTGGTGCGGGCCTTCGCCGTGACGATCCAGGTGATCTCGCACTGGCCCGGGTTGTACCGGCTGCACCAGCTGAATCGTAGTATGCCCGGAACCGCCCGAGCCGGCCAGATAGACCAGGCGGACTCCCACCTCGCTGATCACCTCGTCACCCACCACGTCCAGGCCCAGCAGAGCGGCGAAGCGAGCGGCCGCTTCGTCCGCGTCGGTGACCGCTATGCCGACGTGGTTGATGAGACCAGCCACGGCCACGCCGCCGGGACCGTTCATTTCTCCCCCATCAGCGCGAGGACCGTCACGATCAGGACCCCCTGGACGATGTCTCTGGGTCGCGATGCTGATGTTGCTCGTGTTCAGCAACGTCACCAGCAGCAGCAGGAACAGCGCCCCGCCCCAGATCCCCGCGACGCTGGACCGGCCGCCCGAGATGAGCGATCCGCCCAGGACCACCACGGCGATCGAATTGAGCAGGTACGGCGTGCCCAGGCCGACCGACGGAGAGGCGTAGGCCGACAGCAGGATTCCTGCCAGGGCGGCGAGCAGCCCGCAGCTGACGTAGCTCGTGATCAGCACGCCGCGGACGGGTGCCCCGGCCAGGCTCGCCGCCCGGGTGTTCTGCCCCACGGCCTGCAGGTAGCGGCCGTAGCCGGTGCGGTGCAGCGCGAACGCCGCCACGAGAGTGAGGGCGACACAGGCGAACGCGAGGACGGATATCCCGCCCGTGCCATGCACCGTCACGGTATGCAGGGACGCCGGGATCGCGCCGGAGAAGCTAACCGATCGCAGCGACGACGCCGAATAGGCCAGCAGGCCGACAGCCAGGGTCGCCACGATCGGCGGTATCGACAGGACCAGGATCCCGATCAGGTTAGCGGCCGCGACGAGGACGCCGATGCTCAGGCCGGCCAGCACGCCGAGCGGCACCGAATGCAGGTGCGCGGCCGCCTCCAGGGCCACGAAACCGGCCAGCGGCATGGTGTACTGCACCGACAGATCGATGTTGCCGCTGCCCGCCGTGATCACGAACATCTGCCCCAGACCGACCAAGACAAGGAACGGGGCCAGCGAGATCGCCGACGTCATGGTGCCGGCAAGACCCCGCCCGGTGATGCCCACGATCACGGCCCAGAGCACCAGCGCCGCCAGGTACGACCAGATCCAGGGACGGCCCGCAGCCGCCCGTCTGGCCAGCAACCCGAGCCTGGTACCCCGCGAAACCGAGGCGCTGGTCACAGCCGCCTCGCCACGGCCCGGCCGGCCAGCACGGCCAGCAGGATCAGCCCTTGCGCCCCGGCCTGATAGCTCGAGGAGATATTGAAGAACACCAGCAACGATCCCACCATGGTGATGACCAGGGCCCCGGTGACCGCCCCGATCGCCGGAGCGCGGCCGCCGGAGAACTCCGCGCCGCCGAGGATCACCGACGCGATGGCCAGCAGAGTGTAGTTGGCCGAGGCATTCGGGTCGCCCGAGGAGGTCACCCCGGTCAGGGCGAGGCCGGCCAGGGCGGCGAACGACCCGGCCAGGACATAGCAGGTCACGCGGACCCGCAGCATGGACCAGCCGGCGCGCTCCACGGCGGCCCGGTTCGACCCGGCGCCCCTGATCACCGCCCCGAAGGACAGCCTGCTGGTCAGCAGATGCGCCACCGCGGCGAGCACGGCGGCCATGATCACCGCCGACGGGATGACGGGCGCCTGCCAGTTGGCCATGGCGGTGAGCCAGCCCGGCGAGCTGCCGCCGGGAATGGGCAGGATCACCAGGCCCCAGCCGAGCCAGATGAACGAGCCGCCGAGGGTGACGATGATCGAGGGAATCTTACGCATCTCCACTACGACCCCGGTGAGCGCGTATCCCGCCACCAGCACCGCCAGCAGGCCGATCGCGACGAGCGGGTCGTGCTGGAGGTAACGGGCAGTGACCGCGTTCGCGAACCCCACGGCGAAGCCAAGGGCGAGGTCGATGTCGCCGAGCGCGATGATGAACATCTGCGACAGGGCCGCGGCCACGAGCGGGACGGCCGAGGACAGCAGCAGGTTCAGGCCCTGCGTGCTGAACGACCCGGGAACGACGAGGAAACTGGTCACCAGCATGGCCAGCAGCGCCGCCGCGGGCAGGACATCGGCGACAAGCTGGCCCCGGCTGAGCCCGCTCACCTCCCGCTTGAGCTGCCGTCTGAGCGTCGTCGCGGCCATGGCTATCGGCCGTCCGACTCGACGGGCGCCGTGCCGGACGCAGGGCGCGTGACCGCGAACGACGCCGCGACGACCCTCTCCTCGCTCACCTCGTCTCCGGCCAGTTCGGCCACGACGCGCCCCTCGTGCAGCACGTACACCCGGTCACACTCCTCCAGCTCGGCGTTCTCCGTGGTGAACCACAGGAAGCAGCGCCCGGCGTCGGCCTCGTGGTGCATGAGGCCGTACGTGTCCCGCTTCGTCCCCACGTCCACCCCGCGGAACGGGTCATCCAGCAGGACCAGATCGGCAGCGGTGGCCAGGGCCCGGGCCAGCAGGACCTTCTGCTGATTGCCGCCGGACAGCCGCACGATCTCCGAACCCGCGGCCCCCCGGATGGCCAGCCGGGAGATCCAGCGCGCGGCCAATGCGCGTTCGCCACCCCGCCGGATCACTCCGAACCTGGTCAGAGCCTGCAGCGACGCGACGCTCACGTTGGCCGTCACATCCCACAGCGGGAACACGCCCGCCGCCTGGCGGTCGCCGGTGACGAAGGCCACGCGTCCTCCCCCGCGAACCCGCCGGCGGCGGCGCCACAACTGAAGCAGCACCTCGCGCTGCCCCTGACCGTCCAGCCCGGCCAGCCCGACGACCTCTCCGCGGCGCAGCACGATGCTCACGTTCTCGAGCCTGCCAGCCGACAGGTTCCGCACCGACAGCAGCGGCTCGCCCGCGGACTCGCGCCGGGCCCGGGCCCGGGCCTGACCCGGGCTGGCTCCCATCATCGCGACCAGCTCGTCGGCGGAGACCTGGCCTGACTGGTGCTGGGCGACCACCCGTCCGTCGCGCATGACCAGCACGCGATCGGTGTTCTGGATCACCTCGGTCAGCCGGTGCGAGATGAGCACCACGCACACGCCCCGGTCACGCAGGCGGCGCAGGTGCCGGAACAGGTTCTCCGCCGCCTCGTGTCCCAGGGCCGACGTGGGCTCGTCGAGCACGAGCAGCCGGACCTCTTCCGGGCCGCCCAGGCACGCTTGAGCGATCTCCACCATCTGGCACTGGGCGATCGGCAGGTTCCCGATCGGAGCCCGGGCGGAGATCTTGCTGCCGGGAAAAATCTCGTCCAGCGCCGATCGCATCGCCGTCCGCATCCGGCGGCGCCAGCCTCGTCCGCGTCCGGCCGGCCGGGCCACGACGGCGTTCTCGAAGACGCGGAGCGACGGCGCCAGGGACAGTTCCTGGAACACGATGCGGAAGCCAAGCAGGTGTGCCTGCCGGATGTCGTACCGGCCTGTGTCCTCAGGCGCGGTGCCCGTGGACCGGGTTCCCGGGGTCACGATGCCGGAATCCGGCTGGCTCAGGCCCATGACGATCCGCATGAGCGTGCTCTTGCCCGCTCCGTTATGACCGATGACGCCGACCACCTCGCCCGGGCGCAACACCAGGTCCGCGCCATCCAAGGCCCGGGTGGGACCGTAGCGCTTGGTCACGCCCTGCAGGCGGAGGAGAGCTGGCAGGTCCGGGCCGTCCGGGCGGTCCCCGTGCCGGGGCGAGGGCGCCCCGGCACGGGGACCGGTCATCTGGGGCTCCTTATATGACTCACGAACCGGCGATGGTCAGACCGGGCTGCTCGGGACAGGAGGCGTGGGCAGCGGGGAGGTGTGATTCTGGATCGCCTGGACCTCCTGGTCGAACTGCGACTTCGTCCACAGCCAGCCGGCCACCGCCTGCGAGGGCACCACCTTGAGCCAGTCGTTCAGGTGCGCCTGATCCACGGTGACGTTCGGGAACACCATCAGCTTCGGGTAGTGCTGGCCGCCCAGGAGTCCCAACGCCTCCCAGAACGCCGCCGCCACCTGGCCGGGCTCGGTCCGCAGCGAGTAGGCAGTGTAACCGTTCTTGGCGTGCTGCCCGGCCCAGAACTGCAGCGCCTGCCCGGAATTGTCATACACCGCGCAGGGCAGCGTGCGCCCGGCGTTGAGGAACGCCTGCACCGCGCCGTACGAGCTACCGCCGGTGATGACGCCCTGGACGGGGGGGAGGCCCGGGAGCACGCCGGCGATCGCCTGCTGGGTCGTCGCGTTGCTGGCCTCGCCGATGACGGTCCTGACCACGTGAATGTTCGGATACTTCTTCAGGGCGGCGAGCTGGCCGTCATAGATCACCTTCTCCGGCGCCGAGCCGACCACCCCGCGCGCGATGATCACGTTCCCGGTGCCGTGCATGCACGCAGCGACCAGGCTGCCCTCGCCGTATCCGTAGGCCGCGATGGAGTCCTCCAGATTGTACTCGCACGGGGCCGACGCGAGCGAGTCGAACACCACCACGGTGATGTGCGCATTGCAGGCTTGCGTGATGACCGGGTTCAGTGCGGTCGGCGACGCTGAATCTATCAGCAGCACGTTCACGTGCTCCAGGATCAGGCTCTTGATCTGTGAGATCTGCGTCGTCGCCGTGTTGTCCGAGGTGTTCTCGACCTTGTAGCCGCTGATCAGGCCCTGGGCCTGGGCGCTGGCGGCGGTCTTGGTGAAAATGCTGACCATCGTCTGGCGCCAGGTGTTGCCGAGGAACGAGTTCGACAGGGCCACAACGGGCTTGGCACCCGTGGCGGCGCTGGTGCTACCGCCGGAGCTGCTGCTGGCGGCGCTGCCGCCGCTGCTGCTCGAGGAACTGCAGGCGGCCAGGGTCAGCACCGCCACCGACACGATCGCTCCGGCCAGAAATCCCATATGCCGAGGGCGGTTTCCAGGCCTATCTCTCATCGCCGACCTCTTCTCTGACTTGGCGAAGATCACTGGATTGGAATACCGGTATGTCGGTATGCCGACATACCGGTCGACCAATTGGATTGTTACACATCTCCGGTCCAGATCAAGGTCGGCGGCCGCCGTCGTTAGCGGATCGTGTCCGCGCGGGTCAGTCCTCGCCGGGAATGCCGGGCTCGGCGCCGGAAGGACCGGCGCCGATCGCGGCGAGCTTGGCGGCGTATTCCCGGTCCGCCAGCGAGCGCCACGCGGTCAGCGACAGGTCCGGCCGGTACAGCCGTTCCGGCGGCGCGTCGGTGGCCTCGACCATCCACGCGTCCTGAGCCGAGAACTGACCGTGGAACAGCCACCTGATCCAGGTGAGGTACTTAGCGTAAAAGGCCAGAGCGGACAGCCCCTCGCAGAAGTTGACCATCACCCCGACATAGCGGTGACGGCCCGCGTCGACCGGCACGTAAAACTCGTAGTGGATGAACTTGGGGTAGGCGATGCGCAGCACGCCGGGCATCGACACCGAGGCGAAGCCGGGAAACTCCTGGGCCGCGATGACCGGGTCGATCTTGCTCGCCGCGCCGGTGTTGCCGACATTGGACGCCTTCCCGCCCGTCCTGGCCACCGGCGGGGTCAGCTTCCACCAGGCCTGGTTGCTCCACCGGCCGAGGCCGGGAAAGTCGGCCTCCCAGAACTGTTCCTCCTGCACCCGGTAGATCCACCGTCCCCGGGCCTCGATCCGGGTGGTGTTCCAGACCGGCATCGCCTTAAACAGCCGCCACAGGGAAGTCCGGTGCAGGTACTTCGCGTGCCCCTCGTCATAGCCGTTCTCGCAGGCGAACCGCCAGTTCCCGGTCCGGTCCTGGATCCGGCCGCCGAGCACGAACGGCGCGTCCCGCAGTTCCTCCGGGAGCTGGTCGTCGACCGGGTGCGGTTCCTCGCCCGCGATCGGCAGGTACACCCACAGCAGACCGAGCCGCTCGGCCACCGGGTAGGTCGCCACCGTGACCTTGCCGCAGATGGGCGAGGCCGGGCCGTCGGTGATGGCGGCGACCAGCCGGCCGGTGGCCAGGTCGTAGGTCCAGCCGTGGTAGGCGCAGGAGAGCGTGCCGGGGAACTGCTGCCGGCCCAGCGACAGCGGGACGCCACGGTGCGGGCAGCGGTCGTGGAGGGCATGGACCCGGCCGCGGTCCCGGATCAGGACAAGCTTGTCCCCGCAGAGCGTGACCGCGCGGGGGCGGGAGGTGATATGACTCTCCCAGGCGACCGGGTACCAGTAACCCCGGAACCCTTCGGCGGCGGCATCGTACAGCGGCCAGGTGGACCAGTCCTGACGGCCCTGGCCCCGGCGGCCGTACGCAGTAGGTGGGGACATGCGGACCATCTTGCGCGGCGGTCCCGGGTCAGCCAAGCCGTCCAGTCCGCCTGCCGGAATGGCCCGGCGCGGGTGCCGCGGCCGTGATCAGCCGCGCCATTCGCTGGTGCGCAGCTTCGCGCTGATCTGGCTCGCCGTGTCCCTGACCGCCGGGACCAGCCGGGCCAGCTGCGCCCGGGCAGTGGGGGCGGCGACCGACACGGCGGCGCACACCCGCAGGCTGGCGTCCATGACCGGGGCGGCGACCGACAGGTACCCCAGCCTGGTCTCCTCGCTCTCCAGTGCATACCCGGACGTGCGGACGGCGGCCAGTTCGGCCCGCAGCAGGCCGGGGGCGACCACCGTCCGGGGCGTGCGCCGCGGCAAGGGGGCGGCCAGGACCAGCTCGGCCACCTGCGACGGCGCGAACGCGAGCAGCACCTTCCCGGTGGCGGTGCAGTGCAAGGGCATCCGGCCGCCGGTCCGCGACGGGCGGGCGACCAGCCGGTAACCGCCGAGCTTCTCCACGTACAGCACCTCATGGCCGTGCCGGACCGCGCAGTGAACGGTCTCGGCGGTCGCCCTGGCCAGCTCCTCCAGGTAAGGATGGGCGAGGTCACGCAGGATGCGCTGCCGTGGGACGAGCTGCCCCAGCTCGAACAGGCGCAGGCCCAGCCGGTAGCCGCACCCGTACCGTTCCAGCGCTCCCCAGGCGACGAGCTCCTGGCTGATCCGGTACACCGACGCCTTCGGCACGCCGGTCCGGCGGGTGAGTTCGGCCAGCGAGAGCGCCTCCTCGTCCGGCAGGAACGCCTCCAGGATCAGCCGCACCTTCCCGAGCACCGAATCGGCCGGGCAGGCCAGCAGTTCGACCGTCATCTGTGGTGTCCTTTCATGCTCGGCCCGGCGGCGAAGAGCGAGAAGTCGGGGTGCGGCTCGCCACGCCCGATCGCCGGCAGGTCCGCGACCACCCCGGCCAGCCACTCCAGCTCGCTGACGTCATCGAGCAGCGGGAAGAACAGCACCTCGTCCGCGCCCTGGGCCCGGTACCCGCGCACCGCCGCCTCGATCCCGTCCCGGCCGCGGGCGATGCCAGAGATGACCTGCGGTGGCGGCCCGCCGAACTTGAGGTAGGAGGCCAGCCGGGCGGCGGCCAGGTCGTCCTCGCGCTGGCTGGAGGCGTACCAAGTGCTCGCGACCAGCCGGGGGGCTCCGTCCCGTCCCGCCTCCCGGAAGGCGTTCACCGCGGCGAACGCCTCGAACGCGAACACCTCGGGTTTCACGCCCCCGCTCACCAGGCCGTGGCCGTGCCTGGTCAGCCAGGCGCAGCGCGGGCGGGGACGCGCCGCCGATGAGGATCTCGATCTCGCCCAGCTCCGGGCCCACGCAGTTGTCCTCGCCGCCCAGGTGCCGCAATGCCTCCAGCGCCGTGAGCTGCTCGTCCAGGATCGCCCCGCGCCGCTCCCAGTCCAGGCTCGCCGCCTGGTAGTCGTTCGTCCGGTTGCCCACGGCCAGCCCCAGGCTGACCCGCCCGGGGGCGAGCAGCGCGAGCGTGGCGACCTGCTTGGCGAACAGCGGGACGGGCCGCAGCGGGCCGAGGAACGCCGCGCTCATGATGGTTACCCGGCTGGTGAGCGCGGCCGCGGCGGCCATCGTCATCATGATCTCGTGGTTGACGTAGACCAGCCGGTCGGCCACGCCGAGCGAGGAGAACGGCCCCAGGTCGATCCGGCTGATCCAGTCGCGCAGGGTCGCGCCGGAGCAGCCGGGGACACCGTTCGGCAGCAGCACCCCGATCTTGTTGGTCATGCGGTCGCTCCTCAGTAGCCGTGACAGCGGACGTTGATCAGCGGCTGGCCGGCCGCGTAGCGCCGGAGCTGTTCCCCGGCCAGCCGGTACGCACGGGCCCGCCAGTGCGTCGTCGAGCCGGCCACGTGCGGGGTGATGAGCACGCCCGGCGCCGACCACAGCGGATGGTGACGCGGCAGCGGCTCGGGCTCGGTGGCGTCCAGCGCCGCCCGGACGCGCCCCGTGCGCAGCGCCTCCAGCAGCGCGCCGGTGTCCACCAGCGCTCCCCTGGCCGCATTGACCAGCAGTGCCCCCGGGCGCATCCGGCCCAGGAACGCCCCGTTCACCAGATGCCTGGTTTCCGGGGTGGCCGGGACCAGCAGCACCACCACGTCCGCCTCCGGAAGCAGCGCCGTCAGGCTCTCCGGCCCGCTCACTCCCGTCCGGGGGTGCCTGGCGATGCCGATTACCCGGGTGCCGAACGGCGCCAGGCGTTCCGCGAGGGCCCGGCCGATCGAGCCGTGGCCGACGATCAGCACGGTCTGCTCGGCCAGGTCACCGCTGCCCGGGCTCCTGGTGAACGCCGTGTTGCCCGACGTCTCCCACTGCCCGGCGCGCTGGTGGCCGATATAGGCGGGCAAGTCCTTGGCCATGGCGAGGATCGCGGCCATGATCCATTCCGCCACCGGGCCGTCATGGACGCCGCTGGCGTTGCACACCGTCACGCCGGGCGGCAGCGACGGCAGCCAGTCGATGCCCGCGGTGAGCGTCTGCACGACCTCGAGCCGCCCGAGGCGGGGCAGCAGCGCGGCGAACTGCTCGCGGGCGCGAGGGTCGAGGATCACGAACCCCGCCCGTTCAATGGGCCCGCGCGGCGGCCCGGACGGGGGCAGCGTCGCCAGCGCCACTCCGGGCACGTCGACCTCGGAGCGGATGGCGTCGTCGGGAATCAGCGCGAGCATCGGCGGCTCTGTTATCCGGATCCGGCGGGCGGCCGGGTGTCGGCGCCGGCAACCAGTTCCGGGATGTGCCCGGTCAGCGTGGGCAGGTCCCGGCCATCGGCTAGCCGTACCACCGGCGCGATCTTAGGTCTGCCCGACCGGGCCGCGTGCTCGGCCGAGGTCAGCGGAGCCGGGCGGTCGGCGCGCAGGTGATCCGGCTTGCCGTCGGGCTCGCGGAAGTGCGGGATGACTTCTTCGGCCATGATCTGCAGGTTCTTCATCACCATCCAGTGCGGCATCGAGCCGAGCGGTCCCCCCGCGCTGATCGCCATGCCCAGACCGTACTCCTCGATCATCTTCTCGTAGGCTCCGATCACGGTCTGCGGCGAGCCCACCACGATGTAGCCGAGGTCGATGAGTTCCTCGTAGCTCATCTGCCAGAAGTCCTTGACGCCGGCCGCCGCCCGGCCGGCGATGGTCCGCAGGATTGACTCGGCGGAGTTGTACCCGGGTGGCATCAGGTGGTGCATGGGGATCTTCAGCCCGGTGCGGAAGAACCACATGGCGTGCGGCATGAACTCCCGCCGGGCCTGCTCGTCGGTCTCGGCCACGTAGGTCGGGACCACCCGGCCGAGCTCGCCGGCGCGGCGGTATAGCCGTACTTCTCCTCGCAGATCTGCCGGAACAGGGCGAAGGACTTCCTGGTCACCCAGTTGGAGGTGGTGGTCTGCATGTAGGAGTAGCGCCGCCTGGCCACCTCCTCGATGGTGTCGGTGGACCCGGTCCCCGGCATCCAGACCGGCGGGTGCGGCTGCTGCAGCGGCCTGGGCCAGGGGTTGACGTGCTCGATGTTGTAGTGCTCACCCTGCCAGCAGAACGGCCCGGGCTCGGTCCATGCCTTGACGATCAGGTCGTGCGCCTCCCAGAACCGCGCCTTCAACGTAGTCGGGTTCATCCCGGAGGAGTGGTATTCGGCGCCCATGCCGCGGACGTGGCCGGAGATGATCCGCCCGCCGGAGATCACGTCGAGCATGGCGATCTCCTCGGCGACCCGCAGCGGGTTCTGGTGCAGCGGGAGCGCGTTGCCGATCACGCCGATCCGTATCCGGCTGGTCTGCGCGGCCAGGTAGGCGGCCCATACGTTCGGCGCGTTGATGGTCCCGAACGCGTTCTGGTGGTGCTCGTTGACGAGGATCCCGTCGAAGCCGAACCGCTCGCAGGCGATGAGCTGGCTGAGGTTCTCGGTGTAGAGCTTGTGCGCCACCTGCGGGTCGAAATAGCTGTTGGGCAGCGTCACCCAGGTGGACTCCAGCTCCTCGCCCGGCGGGATGAACGGGTAGGGCATCAGGTGGAAGACATGGAATTCCAGCCGGTTAGGCATCGCTCACTCCCGCCGCGAACGAAACGACATGGCCAGCCACCTGGCCGGGCCGCTGCACGATGGCCGCGTGGCCGCCCGGCACGGTGACCCGGCGCGCGCGCAGCAGCGCGGCCCACCGGTCCGCGTGCGCGGCCGGGACGATCCGATCCTGGCGCGCGGCGATCACCAGGGCGGGAACGTTCAGCCTGGCCAGCCGGTGCTCGAGTTTGAGATCGTAGCGGAAGTCCCAGATCAGCCGGGCGGCCGCGCCCATGTCGCCGTAGCGGGCGGCGAAGGCTTCCGGGCCCCCGTCGCCCGGAGTGCCCGGGCCGGGCACCACGCCCTCGACCGCCTCGCCGGAGAAGTAGGCGTCGGAGTAAGCGTCCGGGTTGAGGATGAACACGTCGGCGATCGGTTCGCCCGGGACCCGCAGGCCGAACGGCGCGATCACGCTCAGGCTGGAAACCCGGCCGGGGTTCCAGACGGCGAAATCGGCCGCCAGCCAGGCGCCCAGGCCGTGCCCGGCCAGGTGCGCCCGCTCCACCCCGAGCTCGTCGAGCAGGTCCCGGTAGAGCAGGGTCACGTCGTCGCGCCCGGTGACCCACGGCGGGCACGGGCTGTCGCCGAAGCCCGGCGCCTCCGGCGCGATCACGTCGAGGCTCCGCGCGAGCTCGGCATGGAAGGGGCTCCAGCAGCGGGTGAGCCAGTGGCCGTGGAAATACAGCAGCGGCTCGCCCTGCCCGTCGCGCCGGCAGGCCAGCACCGTCCCGCCGGCCTCGATCAGCCGCGGCTCGGTATACCAGCAGGGCTCCGCCCGGACTGGCGTGGTCATCGCGGTTCCTCCTCCTCGGGGAAGCCCGGCACGGCGGCGTTCCGGCTCGAGCGGGCCTTCCCTCCTGGCCGCCATCGAACTGGGTATGCGATTCAGTGACGATCGTCATAAGATTAGCGAAGGTTACCGGCGTTGTGAACCACCGTTCCAGTGACTGAGACCGTAATTTGTCCAGCAGGCCGGGGTGCTGTTTCATGACGACCGTGAGCCAGAATGTAGAACCGGCGCTGTTCCGCCAGGTCCTGGGCTGCTACGCGACCGGGGTGGTGGTGGTCGCGGCGCTGGTGGATGGGGTGCCGCAGGGCCTGGCGTTGAACTCGTTCACCTCGGTGTCGATGGATCCGCCACTCGTGGCCTTCTGCGCGGCACGGACCTCCAGCACCTGGCCGACGCTGCGCCGGTCCGGCGCGTTCGCGGTGAGCGTGCTGAGCCAGCAGCAGGAGCAGGCCTGCCGGACCTTCGCGCGCAAGGGCGCGGACCGGTTCGCCCAGGTGCGCTGGACGGTGTCGCCCGGCGGCCATCCCGTGCTCGAGGGGGCGCTGGCCTGGCTGGATCTGCGGGCAGGCGATATCCACCAGGCGGGTGACCACGAGCTGGTCATCGGCGAGGTCACCGGGCTCGCGGCGGCGGCCGGGGGCAAGCCGCTGATCTTCTTCCGCAGCGGGTTCGTCGACGTGCACCAGGCGTCGGCTCCGGCCGCCGAGACCGCCGACACCGGCTCCGCAGCGCTCGGCCAGCTACGCGGCCTTGACGTGGAGTCCCCGTTCTTCGCCGTCCTCGCCGCCCGGCTCGGCCAGCCGACTAGCCGCCCCCACCGAGCGGATCGCCACGGGACAGGGACCTGAACCGGTCCAGCGCTGCCTCGTCGGTGCGCACCCCCGCCGCGGTGACCGAGGTCACCGTGTCCACGGCGAGAAGCGCCGGGGTCACGAGGTTCTCCAGGCACAGCGGCCGGCCGGCGCAGCCGACGCACATCCCGGTGAAGCGCACCTCGGCGTCGTGGCCCGGGCGGACGAGTTCCAGGCCACCGCCGTGGGCCCGCATTACCCGGGACAGGGCCCGCACCATGTCGTGCTCAGCTCACGCGGGCGCCTCCGCCCCGAACAGCCGGGCCGCGTTCAGCCCGAGGATCTTCCGCTTGTCCTCGCGGGTAATCTGCGGATAGCCGTAGCCGGCCCGCAGGTCGTCCGGGATCTCCAGGCCCATGAAGAACTCGAGGAAGGGGCGCGGCGGCCCGGCCAGCGCCGCCTCGGAGCCCCACAGCAGCCGGTCGGCCCCCACCGCGGCGAGCAGCTCGCCCAGCTGCCGCTGGATGAGCCGCGGCCTGATCGGGGCCAGGTTCACCGTCGCGGACAGGGCCAGGTAGATGTTCGGGAACCGGGCGGCGACGTTCACGCACTCGTCGAAGTAGGGCATGGCCAGGTGGTGGATGACGAACGTCAGGTCGGGGAAGTCGCGCGCCGCCCGCTGCAGGTCGACCGGGCGCAGCTGTTCCAGGTTCTCCGTCCCGAACGGGTTGCCCTTATGGAACTGCAGCACGGTGATTCCGAGCTCGCCGGGCCCGCTCGTACAGCGGGTAGGCGAGCTTCTCGTCGTCGCACCGCCAGCCGCGGTCGACGTGGCCGTTGTAGAACTTCAGCGACACCGCCCCGAGCTCGCGGACCTGCCAGTCCAGGTGCTCGAGCGCCGCGCCGACGCCGCGGTAGCCCGGGTCGACCCCGCCGCAGAACAGCGCCCGGCCCGGATAGGCCCGGGCGAACGCGGCCTGCAGCTCCACCGGCGCCCACCAGTCGTCGTACCAGTCGAAGACCGGGACCACCTGGGCCATGGCGACGTCCGTCGGCTCGGAGCCCACCGGGTCACCGAAAACCATGCGCCCCATGGTCTGCGCTGACAGCCGGGTCGCGAACTCGGTGCCGTCGCCGTGCACGGCGCGCAGGCCGTCGCCGAGCCGCAGTGACATGTCTCGGACGTGCCCGGCCCACGGGACGCCGGCCAGCAGGTTGGCGTCGCTCATGTCGTGCAGGTGCACGACCAGGTCGAAGACGAACAGGCCGTCGATCATCAGGTCTCCCGCAGCTCCGCCTCGATCAGCCGCGGCCGGATCTGGCCCGCGTACTGGGCGATGCCCGCCCCGTAGTCCAGCCAGGACAGCGCCAGGCCGTCCAGGCCGGCGTCGGCCAGGCCGGCCATCTGCGCCACGATCGTCTCGGGCGTTCCCACCAGGGGCAGCGCGAAGAACCCGGCGATCGCGGCGGCGGCCATGCCGTCGGCGTCGAAGGTGCCGCTGCGCGAGTTCGGGATCAGCAGCCGGATCGCGTTGAGCGCCGCGTCATGGTCCCCCAGCTCGCCGACCATCCTCTGGTAGGCAGCCTGGGCGGCAGCATCGGTGTCCGCGCAGACCACGTGGGCTCCGGCGAAGACCAGCAGGTCGCGCTGGTGGCGGGTGAGCACGTCCTGCTTCAGCGGCGGGACCAGGCGCGCGGCGGCCGCAACGTCCGGCACCATCGCGAACGTCACGTCGGCGTGCCGGGCGGCGAAGTCGCGCCCGGCCGGACTGAACCCCGCGTTCATGATGACCGGGCCGCCCCGTTGCAGCGGGCGTGGTTCGGACAGCACGGCTTGGGCCTGGAAGTAGCGGCCGGCGAAGTCGAACTCGTCTCCGGCGGCCCAGATCCGCCGCAGGAACGTCATCCACTCGTCGGCGACCGCGTAGCGGTCGTCGTGCTCGCGCTGCTCGAGGCCGAACATGCGGAACTCGTCCTCGTTCCAGCCGGCCACCACGTTGAGCGCGAACCGGCCGCCGCTGATGTGGTCGACGGTGGCGATCTGCTTGGCCGCGCTGACCGGGTGGGTGACCGGGATATGGAAGGTCGCGAACACCTGGATCCGGCTGGTGATGGCGGCGATCCCGGCCGCCCAGGTGAAGGTCTCGAACGAGCGGTGCGCCTCGCGGCGGTGCGGGGCGGCCATGCCGCGCCAGCGGGCGACCGGGATGAGCGCCTCGAACCCGGCCTGTTCGGCGGCCAGCGCGATGGCCGCGCTCTCCGCCCAGGTCGCTCGGGGCGCCTCGGGAGCATAGGTGAGGTTCGCTCCGCCGGCCATGTTGGCCGAGAAGACGGCCAGCTTGAGCCGGTTCGGGCTGCCGAGCAGCGGGCCGGCCGACCGGTCGACGGCCGGGTCGAGCCCGGCTCCGGCGTTGATGATCATCCGTCCTCCTCTACAGCGCCGCGGCGATCGCGAGGTGCAGCATCTCCCGGGTGAAGTCGCAGGAATAGCCGGTCCAGGCGTCGCGCAGCAGCTTCTCCGGGCCAGACCCCTCGGTCACCCCGGCCGCGCCGTGCAGCCGGACCGCGCGCTGGGCGCAGGAGATGGCGGCGTCCACAGCCCTGGTCTTGGCGGCCGGCACCGCCACCGCGAGTTCGTCCGGCGGCGCGCCCGCGTCCAGCGCCCGGGCGGCGTCGTGCACTAGCAGCCGCGCGGCCCGGACCTCGATCGCCATCTCGGCGAGCTGGAGCGCGACCGCCTGGTGCTCGCGGATCGGGCGGCCCCAGCTGTGCCGCCGGGACGTGTAAGCGAGCGCCTGCTCGAAGGCGGTCCGGGCCACCCCGGTGAAGACCGCGGCCAGGCCGACCGCCATGCCCGGGGTGGAGGTCATCAGCAGTCGCAGGGCCTGGCCCTCCGGGCCGATCCGCGCCGTCTCGGGCGCTCGGGTGGTGGCCAGCGTCTTGCCGGCGTCCGGCCGCGGGTTGAACAGCTCCGATCCGGCCACGGACGGCTCGTTCAGCGCGCCCGCCAGGACGTGCGTGCCGACCGCGGCGGGCGGCAGCCAGCGCTCCCGCTGCTCGGCGGTGCCGGCCTCCGCCACCAGGGCCGGAACAGTCATGGTCAGGTTTAGCGCGCTCGCGAGGCCGGCGTTGACCGCGCCGAGCTCCTCGGCGACCAGGGCGTTGTCCAGATGAGTCCCGCCGCCGCCGCCGTAGCACGGGTCGATCAGCAGCCCCGGCAGCCCGAGCGGCGCCGCGGCGGTCATCAGCTCGAAGAAGCGAGCCCGGCTGAGCTCGCCGCCCGGCGCCTGCACGGCCGGGGTGATCTTGTCGCGGGCGAAGGCGCGCACCGTCTCCACCAGCGCGCGCTGCTCGGGTGTGGTCACGGCGATCAGCCCATCGGCCTGCCGTTGCGGAGCCGGTCGATGCCGATGGCGACGATGAGGACGATGCCGCTGACCACGTTGCTCCAGTACGGGCTGACCCCGCTCAGCGTGACGCCGTTCTGCAGCACGCCGAGGAACAGGACGCCGAGCAGCGTGCCCAGCAGCGAGCCCCGGCCGCCGAGGAACGAGGTGCCGCCGAGCAGGACGGCGGCGCCGGCGGTGAGTTCCATGCCGATGCCCGCGTCCGGGGACGCCGCGCCGATGTGGGCGGCGGTAAGCACCCCGGCCAGGCCGGCCAGCAGGGCGCAGATCGTGTAGACGGCGATGCGCACCGCGCCGACGTTGATGCCGGCCAGGCGCGCCGCCTCCGGGTTGCCGCCGACCGCGTAGACCATCCGGCCGAAGCCCGTGTACCGCAGCAGCAGCGCGGCCAAGACGAACACCCCGGCGGTGATCCAGACCGTGATCGGGATGCCGCCGACCCGGTTGCTGCCCAGGGCGGTCAGGAACTTGTACTGGAAGATCGACTCGGTCTGGCCGCCCGTCCAGACCTGGGCCAGGCCGTGCAGGAGCGCGGTCGACCCGATGGTGACGACGAGGAAGGACATCCCGGCCTTGCCGATGAGCAGCCCGTTGATGAGCATGCCGACCGCGGCGGCGCAGGCGATCGCCAGGATGAGAGCCACGGGCTGCGGCAGGTGGAGAAGCAGCTTCCACAGGACGACGCCGGCGAAACTCCACATGGCCCCGACCGACAGATCGATGCCGCTGGTGAGCAGGACGAAGGTCAGGCCGACCGCCACGAGCATCAGCTCGGCGTTTAGCTCGGCGATGTTGACCCAATTCTGCGCGGTCATGAAGGCCGACTGGGTGGCCCACAAGAACACTACGGCGATCACCAGCACCGACAGTACGCCGATATACTGCGAGGTCGTCCGCCCGGCCGCCCCGGCGGCTGCCGTGGCCCGCAGCCGTCCTCGCGCCGGCGGCCGTTCCGGTGCGTGCTGGGTGGTCCCGGCCTGGTCAGGCATGGTCATCGTGGTCTCCTCCGCCCAGCGCGAGCAACGCAATCGCCTCCTCGGTCGCGGCGCTCCTGTCCAGCTCGCCGGCCAGGCGGCCCTCCGCCAGCACGATGATGCGGTCGGCGAGTCCGAGCAGCTCGAGCAGGTCGGAGGAGGCCAGCAGGATCGCGCTGCCGCGGATCGCCAGGTCGCCCAGGAACGAGTAGATGTCAGACCGGGTGCCGATGTCGACCCCGCGGGTGGGCTCGTCCAGCAGGAGCGCCTTCGGCGCCTGCTGGAAGGCGCGGGCCAGGACGATTTTCTGGGCGTTGCCGCCGGACAGCGATCCCACCGGGGCGTGCACGTCCGGGCAGCGGATCCGGTAGTCGCGCACGGCCGCGACGGCCCGGGCCTGGTCGCGCGAGCGGCGGCTGGGGCTCAGCGCCCGCAGCCAGGGCGTGGCCAGGTTGTCGCGGACCGAATGCCAGCGCGACAGGCCCTGGCTGAACCGGTCCTCGGGGACCAGGACGATCCCGGCGCGCTGTGCCTGGCGCGGACTGCGGATCCGGACGGGGGAACCATCCACCAGGACCGTTCCGCCGTGGAGGTGCCTGGCCCCGCCGACCGTCTCGAGCAGCTCACTGCGGCCCGCCCCGACCAGGCCCGCTAGCCCGACGATCTCCCCGGTCCGCACCGTCACCGAGACCGGGTGCGGGGCCCGGTCGGTGACAAGGCCGCGGATCTCCAGCCGGGCGCCACCCGGGGTGACCGGCCGCTTGTGGAAGAACTCGCCGAGCGCCCGGCCGACCATCGCCGCCGCGATGCGCTCGTCGGTCAGCTGGTCTCGCGGCAGCTCAGTCACCAGGCGGCCGTCCCGCAGCACGACGGCCCGGTCGGCCAGCTCGCGGATCTCCCGGAGCCGGTGGGTGATGAAGATGGTGGCCACGCCCCGGGCCTGGCTTCGCCGGACCACGTCGAACAGCCGGCTGGGATCGGGCAGTCTGGACGTCACCTCGTCGAGGATCAGCAGCTGCGGTGAGTGGGCCAGGGCCTTGGCCAGCTCCACGAGCTCCAGGTCGCCAGGGCCCAGCGAGCCTGCCGTCCGGCGCGGGTCCACCCGCAGGCCGACTTCGTCCAGGTGAGCCGCGGCGCGGTCGGCCAGGGCCGAGCGGCGGACTACCCGGCCGGGCGCGGAGAACTCGCCCAGCAGAATGTTCTCGGCGACCGACAGATGCGGCACCAGGGTCGGTTCCTGGGAGACCAGGCAGACCCCGGCCGCCAGGGCCAGCCGCGGACTGGTGAAGCTCACCCGGCGGCCGCCGAACTCGACGGTTCCCCGGTCAGCCGTCAGGACTCCGGCGATGATCCGGGCCAGCGTCGACTTCCCCGAGCCGTTCTCGCCGGCCAGGGCCACCACCTCGCCGCCGCTGACCTGCAACGAGACGTCGGTCAGGGCCCGCACCGGGCCGAAGGACTTGGCGATGCCCTCGGCCCGGAGCAGTTCCGTCGCCAGCATGGTCACGAGGCGGTCACGGGTACTTCACGTAGATCCGGCCGTTCTTGTTCTCGAAGCTGATCTGGAACTGGTTGTTGAGCCGACTGGCGATCGGCTCCCAGGAGCTGACGTTGGCCGCATTGAGCTTGATGGTCGGGACGTAGATCACCTGCGGCGCGGACTTGCCGCACAGCGCCTGCAGCGCCGACCAGGCCAGCGCCTGGGCGGTCTTATCGTAGGGGACGCCGAACGTAGTGTTGATCTTCCCGGCCGACACCAGCGGCAGCGCCTCGGGCTGGCCGTTGATCGAGACGATCTGCGGCGTGAAGTCCGCCGCTCTTCGTGCTGACCACGCCGATGGCGGTGGAGTCGCTGGTGGTCCACACGCCCTTCATGGACGAACCGTACTTCACCTTCCACGCCGCCGCGATTTGGGCGCCGCCCGCCGCGTTGAGCTGCTCGTTGACCCCCGTGGCCACGATGTGCAGGCCGATCTGCTTGGCCTCGGCCTCGAACGCCTGGCGTTCCCAGGTCAGCACCTCGGCGAACGGCGGCCCGGCGATCTCGCCCACGGAGCCGTTGCCGACCAGCTGCTTGAGCGTCCGGGCCCCCTCGGCGCCGGCGTACTCCATGTCGTCGTGCACGGTGCTGAAGTACGGGCCGCCGATCTTGGTGTCGAGCGCGACGATCGGGATGTTCTTCGCGCGCACCTGGTTCAGCACCGCCTCGGTGGCGTGCGGGTCGACCGGGTTGACGATCAGCACGTTGATGCCCTGAGCCAGCATCGTGTTGATGTCGGAGATCTGCTTGGGCGGGCTCAGGTTGGCGTTGAGCGCCTTGAGCGTGACGCCGTACTTGGCCAGCGACTTCTGCAGGATGGCCTGGATGGCCGCGAAGTTCGGGTCGGCGATCGGCTCACTGAAGCCCGCCACCTTGCCCTTGGCGGCCGCGCACCCGTACCCCTGGGTGGCCGCGCCGGAGGACGCATCCGAGGACTGAGGGCTGGCCGTGCTGGCCGTGCTTGTGGTACTGCCTGCGCTGCTGCATGCGGTCAGCGAGACCAGGAGCCCCGCGGCGATCAGGCAGGTCACGTCGTGACGCGCCCTGTAGGACATTGCCACCTCCGGAACTCCACAAGCCGTGACGAGCGTCACGGCCTCGAATGATTCAGGGACAGGTTTCTACACCCTCCGGGCCCTGGCGGGCACCGGCTCCGTTCCACTGGCCGGACCCAGGTGCCGGTCCGGAGGCCGGTCTGCTGAACGGACCGGCTCCCTCCGCCAACATCGTCACCGCCGCGGGCGAGGTCGTGCTGGCGGACGCGGACCGTCATCCCGGCCTCTACGGGGCACTGCGCGGCGGCACGGGCAACTTCGGCGTGGTCACCGCGGTTACCATGCGATTCGGCTAGCCGGTCAGGTATCGCATTGTCTCCGGAATTGTCTCCAGGCGGCACACTAGGTGCCATGACCCGGCGCAAGCAGACCTCAATCGTGGGCAACTGGACGGGCGCCACCCCGTCGATGGCGGTATCCCCGCGCAGCCTGGCCGACGGGATCGCGGGCTCCGGGCAGTCCAGGATGCTGATCATGGACGTGTGCGGCGCGTACATGCGCCCGCTCGGGGGATGGTTCGCCATCGGCAAGATCGTGCAACTCATGCAGCAGCTCGCGGTCGACGAGGCGGCTACGAGGTCGGCTCTGCTGCGGATGCGGCGCAAAGGGCTTCTGGTCCCAGAGAACCGGCGCGGGGTCCGCGGCCTGCGGCTGACGCCGCAGGCACTGACCGCCCTGGCCGACACCGATCATTACACTCCAACCCTGTCGCGCCCGATTACGACCGTACGCTCGTGCTCGCGGTCGAGCTGAGCAATGCGAGCTGGGTGCTGGCGGCCCAGGTACCGGGCCTGCCGCGGGTCAAGGCGAAGCGGACCATCGAGCCGACGGCCGAGGCGCTGCTGGCCGCCATTGAGGGCTACCGAGACAGGGCCGAGGCAGCCGGCCGGGATGTCGAGCGCGTGGTCGCGACCTACGAGGCGAGCTGGTCGGGATTTTGGCTGGCGCGCTGGCTGACCGCGCGAGGCGTTGAGGTGCATGTGGTGCAACCCTCCAGCGTCCCGGTCGACCGCCGGGCGCGGCGGGCCAAGTCCGACGGCATCGACGCCGAGTTGCTGCTGCGTACGCTGCTGGCCTGGCTGCGCGGCGAGCCGCGCGTGTGCTCGATGGTACCGATCCCCGCCGAGGCCGATGAGGACGCCCGCCGTTGCATGCGGGAACGCGACGAACTCGTCGCCGAGCGGGTTGGCCTCGTCAACCGCATCGGCGGCGTGCTGGCAACCTTGGGCGTGCGTGACTACGACCCGCTGAAGCGGGACCGGCGCGAGCGCCTTGAGGCATTGCAGACGGCGCTCGGGACCTCGCTGCCGCCACATGCCCACGCCAAGATCGTCCGCATGCTCGACCGCCTGGACCTGGTGCGTGCGCAAATCGCTGAGCTGGAGCGAGAGCGTGACGCGGTGCTCGAGGACGAGGCACCGGACAAGGCTGGCGCGATGATCCAGCGGTTGACCGAGTTGCGCGGCATCGGCGTGCAGAGCGCCACGGTGCTGGTACGTGAGGCGTTCGTGCGCGAGTTCGCCAACGGCAAGGCACTCGGCGCCTACGCGGGCCTTGCCCCGACGCCTTACAGCAGCGGCGGCACCGAGCGCGAGCAGGGCATCGGCAAGGCCGGCAACCGTCGGCTGCGGAGCGTGATGGTCGAACTGGCCTGGCTCTGGCAACGCTACCAGCCCGGCTCGGCCCAGGTAGCCTGGTTCCGCGAGCGCGGCGGCGCGGCGGGACGGCGCATGCGCAAGGTGATGGTCGTGGCCCTCGCGCGGCGATTGCTGATCGCCTTGTGGCGGTTCGCGACCCAGGGTGTGGTGCCGGAAGGCGTAGTCATGAAACCCGCGTCCTGATCGGTTCGCAAGATTGAGCCTGGAGCCGCGTGTAGGCGCTTGGGCACACGGGTCCAAGGGGGCGTCGCCGTTGTCCGGCCTGGTGCGCGAGCGCCGTTCACAAAGAGTGGTGCCGCCCTCCTGGAGCTCTCCCGTCCCGAATGCGGGACCGTGGTGGGGACGCAGTCCCGCCGGATGTGAGGTTCGCAGGGAAGCCCTGCGGTGACGAGAGCTCCGCCTTGGATGATGACTGAACTGAACCGCGCGGCAGCGCTCACACCAGGAGGCACCCGTGATGAGATAGCTTGACAAGAACGCCCTCATGTGAGGCCGGAC
>CAWJDK010000008.1:0-22540 GCA_963841585.1 uncultured Actinomycetes bacterium | reverse complement strand
CCGGAGTTGCTGTCCCGTTATGCCCGCGCGGGGTGCCAGCGAGTCCACTTCTGGCCCATGGGTGACGAGCCGTGCCAGATAGAGCTGATCGCGGGCGAGGTCATGCCGCACGTCTCGCGCTGAGTGATTCGCGGGTCCCCGTCGTCATCTCCGGCTCCTGCCGCTGGATTGATCTGCCATGCGGCATGCGCGGTCAGTCCTGATGTTCTGTGTCGGAGAAAGCGCTGACCTTCGCGGTGAACTGGTCCACTGCCTTGTTGACTGCGGCGGACCGGATGGACTCGTACAGGTCGAAGTCGTGGTGCGCGCCGGGCAGCTCGGCGTACCTGACCGCGCGGCCCGATACCGCGCGGAGCCGCTCCGCGAAGGCCCGTGCGTCCGCCGCTGATATCAGCAGGTCTTTCTCGCCGTGCACGATGAGGACGGGCGGCAGGTCACCGCGCGGCGCGAGGCCGCCGTAGTAGCCGTAGCGGCAGATCAGGCCCGCGATGCCGGTCTCGCCGTCGCACACCGCCCGTATCGCCAGGTTCGCCCCGGCCGAGCTGCCGGCGAGGAACAGCGTGCCGGGCTCGGCGCCGAACTCCGCGGCATGAGCCCGTACCCAGGCGATCGCGTCGCGCACGTCGGCTACCTGGTCGGCCAGGGTTACGTGCGGCTGCAGCCGGTAGTCCGCGCTCACGCAGACGAAACCGCGCCGGCTGGTCAGGTACCGGATCAGCGGCCGCGCTTCGCGGGCCTTGTTGCCGGAGAAGAAGCGGCCGCCGTGGAGGTGCAGCAGGACCGGAGCGCCGGCCGGCCGGTCACGGCGGTGATACACGTCCAGCGTGCGGTCCGGCCCGTCGCCGTAGGCAAGGCCGCGCATCCGGACGATGACGAGCCGGCCAGGGAAGAACGGGGCGCGCAGGATGCGGCCCCATGGCCGCCTCGGCTTACCGGTGTTGCGCAGTGCCGCGTGCGCGCGCAGCGCGCGGCGCACGGCGTGGCCGCGGACGTCGACACGCTGTTCGCCGGGCTGAAGGCCGGCCTGGCCGGGCGTCCGCTGGACATCCTGGTCAACAACGCCGGCGGCGCCTGTCCCAGCGCATCCGGGCCGTAACGGTCATCAGGCACGCGATAACCCTGTTGGCACCCGTAGGGAAGAATTCAGGTGCTGGCCGTCGGAGTGCCGACCGCCCGGACGACGATGAAGTGTGACGCACCCGCAGGTGCGGCCCGACCCGGCGGTCGGGCTGCTGGAACTGTATGACGATGCGCTGCCGCACGTCTACGGCTACCTGCTGGCTCGCTGCGGCGACACCGGCCTGGCCGAGGACCTCACGGCCGAGTCGTTCCTGGCCGCTGTGCACGCGGTCCGCAAGCCGGGCACGCCCGATCCGTCGATCCCGTGGCTGATCGGGGTGGCCCGGCACAAGCTCGCCGACCACTGGCGGCGGGCCGAGCGGGAGCAGCGCGGGCTGCGGCTGCTGGACAGCGAGCCGACGCGTGTCGAAGACCCATGGGAGACGCTCGTGGACCGGATCCGTGCCCGCCAGGTGCTCGGTCGGCTCGGCCCGCATCACCGGGCCGCGCTCACGCTGCGTTACCTCGACGGGCTGCCGGTGCCTGAGGTGGCCCGGCACCTGGACCGCACCGTGCACGCCACCGAGGCGCTGCTGGTGCGGGCCCGCGCCGCGTTCCGCCGGATCTACGAGGGAGAGGGGGCTCGTAGTGACCGATCCGTTCGAGGCTCTGCGCGAGCCCGTCACGCCTGTCGATCCCGACCCCGACTTCGCCGGGCGGCTGCGGATGCGGCTGACCC
This sequence comes from uncultured Actinomycetes bacterium, assembly GCA_963841585.1. Lineage (GTDB taxonomy): Bacteria > Actinomycetota > Actinomycetes > Streptosporangiales > Streptosporangiaceae > Palsa-504. Next base: position 20,742 of record CAWJDK010000008.1, on the reverse strand, counting down.
GGGAGGTCTTCGCATCCCCGGGAGGAACCATGTCCCAGCAGACCGTCCCAACCCGGGTCCAGCCCGAACCCGCCCGGCCTCCGGCGCTGACCCCCTATATCGTCGTGCCCGACGCCCGGCGCGCCATGGACTGGTACGTCGAGGTGTTCGGAGCGCAGCGCCGCGGCGAGCTCCATGTCAACGCGGACGGCACCATAGGCCACGCCGAGGTCGGCATCGGCGACGCGGTGCTGATGTTCGCCGAAGCTTCCGACCTCTGGCCCGACGTGCCCGTGCGTGCGCCCGACTCCCCCGCGACGTTCAGCCACACTCTGCACCTGGAAGTCGACGACGTTGACGCGAGTACCGAGCGGGCCCGGCGCAGCGGCGCCTCGGTGGAACGGGAGCCAGCCGACCAGCCCTACGGCCGCGGCTCGGTGATCGTCGACCCATTCGGGCACCGCTGGATGCTCCTCAGGCCGCCGACGCGAGACACCGGGCTGCGCCAAGGCGACGTCGCGAATGTGACGATGGTGGCGCGGGACGCGCACCAGGCCAAGGAGTTTTACCAGGCCGTGCTGCAGGTGCCGTTCTCCTCCGGCCACCCCGGAACGTGGCGCACCGACAAGACCCAGCCGCCGCTGGGCATCTTGCCGGCGCGGGGCGCCGAGCCCGAAGTACAGCTGTCCTACCGCGTCGATGACATCTCGGTCGCGGTCGAGCGGGTCCGGGCGGCCGGCGGCCGCGCGGACGAGCCCGAGCGCAAACCGTACGGGCTGCTCGCCGAGTGCGTCGACGACCAAGGCGCGACGTTCCGCCTCTGGCAGCCAGCCGACTGACCAAGCGCTAGAACGACCGGGCACTGTGTGCGCGGGACGAGTTGCGGCTGCACGCCTCCCGGAAGGAGTCAGTGTCAGAAGGCCACCGTCTGAGGATCGCTCTGCGCGGCCGCCGGTTATTGCCAGCCCGTGCAGGACTGGGTGTATCTGCGACCTGCTCGCCGCTGCGGGCGAACATGTACTCGACGTCGGCGAGCGGGTTGGCGTAGGGGCGGCGGCGGCGGCGTCCGCCCGGCTGACCGCCCCGGCGTCCACCAGGGTCATGCCGCCCATCCCCCGGCGCGCAGGCTCCTCCACGTGCGCCCCCGCCCGCCACCGGGATTCCCCCGCCCCGCGGCCATTGTCGGGTACAGCAGCGTGTCCGCGTGCGTTCCACGGCGCGGGCGCCCGGACCGGGCGGCGGCTGGCCGCAGTGACGAGGCCGCCACCCTCGGCTCGGGCGGGGAAGGATTCTGAAGATCGGTGAAGTCAGGCGCTTCAGACGCGCTAAGGATCGAACTGCCGGTCCGGCATGGCGCCTTTCGCCAGGACAAGCGCGGACGCTCCGCTGGCCGGCAGGTGAACTCACCTGGTTCCGGCATCCGCAGGCACTGAGGCGGGGTGAGCAGTTCAGGGCCGTGGGATTAGCCTGAGGCCGGGAGGATAGGCATGGGCAAGGCCGGAGGGCCGACGGATCGACAGGTCAGGTACCTGATCTGGTTGGGTTGCCTGCTCGCCGTTGCGGCTACGGTCGTGACCTTCGCGGTGATCTTCCGCCCGGTGACGCACACCGGTGCTTCCGTGGCGGCCCGGACGACTCAACCGGCACCGGATCGCGCCTCGCCGACCCGTTCGGCGTCCCATCCGCCTGTGACCTGGCCGGTCGCGGGCCCGGTAGCGGATCTCTCAACGCCGCTGCCGGGCATGCCCCCGGTCACTGACCCGGCGAACATCTACGCCGACGCCGGGGCGAACATGCTCAGCCCGGTGGTGCGCGGAGTGCCCTACCGCATCTACGTACCGAACAGCGGCGGCTCCACCGTGACCGTGATCGACCCGGCCACCTACCGGGAGATCGGGACTTACCAGACCGGGCTCAACCCGCAGCACGTCGTGCCCGCCTACGACCTCCGCACGCTGTACGTAACCAATGACCTGGGCAACAGCCTCACCCCGATCAATCCCGGTACCGGCCGGCCGGGCCGGAACATCCCGGTGGACGACCCCTACAACATGTACTTCACCCCCGATGGGCGCTACGCCATCGTGGTGGCCGAGTCCCGCCAGGACCTGGACTTCCGCGACCCGCACACCTTCGCCCTCGAGCATCGGATCCACGTTGATTGCGCGGGGGTGGACCACATCGACTTCGCGGCCACCGGCGCTTACCTGATCGCCACCTGCGAATACGCTGGCCGCCTGGTCCGGGTCGACCTGCACACGCTGACGGTGGCCGGCTACCTGAACCTGCCGGGCTCCGCGCCGCAGGACATCAAGCTGGACCCCGCCGGGCGCATTTTCTATGTCGCTGACAAGAACCATGCCGGGGTCTGGCTGATCGACGCCGCGACCTTCAAGGTGACCGGGTTCATCCCGACCGGCCCGGACGCGCACGGCCTGTACCCGAGCCGCGACGCCCGCTACCTGTACGTGACCAACCGGGGCAACGGCACGATCACCCTGATCAGCTTCGCGACCAGGAAGATCGTCACCACCTGGCGGATCCCCGGCGGGGGCAGCCCGGACATGGGCAACCTATCCCCCGACGGGAAGGTGTTCTGGGTGTCCGGGCGCTATAACGACGTCGTGTATGCCATCTCCACCGTCACCGGCCACCTGCTGGCCAAGATCCCGGTGGGGTCGCAGCCGCACGGGCTGTGCGTCTGGCCTCAGCCGGGCCGCTACTCCCTGGGCCACACCGGGATAACCCGGTGAACACGGACCGGCTCCGGCTCAGATACGCCGGCCGCGGCGCCCGCCGGGCTGGGCTGGTGCTCGCAGGCACGCTTCTGCTCCTAGCCGGACTGGCGGGCGCGGACCCGGCCCGCGGGGCCGGTGACGTTATCGCGCGGCTGGGTCCTCTTACGGTCAGCGCCACCGTGCTGCGTCCTGGACCGGCAGGCACGCTGACCACGTACATGCAGGTCAGCACCAGAGCGCAAGCCTCCGACCAGCTCGACGCCGCGATCGCCAGTGACAGTGCCGCGGTGGCGGTCTACCACCAGCAGGTCAACGTCGGAGAGATCTCGGACCTGACCGGCTGCGGCACTGAACCTCCTCCGCCGGGAATCGTCGACCATTGGCTCCACTACGGGCCGCTGCTGATCCCGGGCCGCTCCGGCGGCCCGGCCCCGCCCGCGGCCGCGACCTTGACCATGCCGCCAGGGGCCGCCCGGCCGGCCGGCACGACGTTGGTGATTACCCTGTACTTCGCGCACGCAGGCTCGGTGATCCTGCGCCTGCCCGTCAGCCGCGCCTGACCAGGCGGCTCAGTCAGCCGGCAGCCGGATTGCCTGCCCGGTCAGCCAGGCTATCGGGCTGAGCGCTTCGGCCGCCGTCCAGGTGCTCGCGTCGGGGTGGCTGAGGTCGGCACGGCCCTGGGCGCTGAGGAAGCGGCGCAAGGCAGGCGCGATGGGCACCGCCCTGGCGTTAGGGTTGCCCGTCACGACGAAGCGCTCGCGTCCCCTGGCATCGAGGTAGACCAGGGTGTCCTGGTGATCGACGTCGTAGCTCAGCGGCTTGCCGGTCAGCCAGTCGGTCCCCGGAGGGCTGCCCTCGACGACCCGCTGGTACCACACCCCGAAATACCGCCAGATCTGCCCGATGAACGCCGGGCTGCCGGTGAGCAGCGACCAGTTCGCCGGGGCCCCGATCAGCTTCCGGTAGGCACGCAACCGGGACGGCGTGTCCCGGCCCGGGTCCACGGTGAGCTCGACGAAATGCACCCGGCGGCCCAGCCCGGCCGCCGTGACGGCGCGGTCCATCACAAGCAGGTTCCCGGTCGTCAGCGGACAGGTCTCCTGGCACAAAGTCAGGAAGTCCGTGAGCACCACCACCTCGCCACGCCAGGCGGCCAGGCTGGTCACCTGGCCCGTATCCGTGGTCAGCGGCAGATCCGCTACCGAGGCCGGAACCGGCGCATCCACCACCGTGCCGAGATACGCCGACGGCGGGCCCGGGTCGCCCGGCCCGTTAGCGCACGCACTCACGGCCAGCGCCGAAGCGACCAGCGCGCCCGCCAGCCGGCCCGGCCAGCCTCGTGTCATAGCCGTCATTCTCAGCCGCTCCGGCTCCATGCGTCATGGAGAAAACAGGTCGGTCAGGGTGACCGGGCGTAGTCCCCGGCTGGCCAGGCCGCGCAAAACCGCGGGCAGCGCGGCAACGGTGCCGGGATGCCCAAGATGCAGGCTTACGATCGACCCTGGCCGCGCCGATCCAAGCACAGCGGATACGATCGCGTCCGGTCCGGGATCGGTGTAGTCGAGCGAGTCCACGTCGTACGACACGCAGGTCTGGTAGCCAGCCTTGCGGGCCTCCCGCTCGATCAGCGGTGTCGCGTAACGGGTTTGCGAGGGCCGGAACCAGCGGCCGATCGATCCGGTCAGGGCACGCAACCGCTGTGCGCACCCTGCGATCTCCGCGTAGGCGCCCGGGGCGTCCATGGCCGTGATGTCCAGGTGATGCATGGTGTGATTGCCCAGGTCGTGACCCCCGCGCAGGATTCGCTCCGCGATCTGCGGGTACTGCCCGAGCCAGGTCCCGACGGCGAGTACCGTCACCCGCGCTCCCGCGCGTTCTGCCTCAGCGAGCAGCGCGTCAGCCATCGATACGGGTCCCTGACCGTGGAAGGTGAGCGCCACCTGGGACCGGCGCCGCGACCCGTGCACGACTTGCGGGCCGAGTGGCATACCCGCGTCACTAGACGGGCTCACCGATGACGGTACGGCAGCGGATGATTTAGAAATGCTGCCGCCGGCGGGCGCGCTGCTCTCTTGGGTGCTGGTACACCCGGCCAGCCCGGCCCCGGTGACGGCGGCACCGGCTAGGAGCAAGAACTCCCGCCGCTCGATAGACACGTGTAGACCATACTCACCTTCGGCCGATCTCGCCGATCACCCGGTGAGCCTTGTCCGCGCTCGAGCTAGCGGATCATCCTCATCTCCGCGGCGAGCCGAAACAAGGCGTCACCGTCGAGGTGGTCATCCCTGCCGTCTCCGAGTTGGCCCTGACCCCCGGCGCCACCGGTAGCGATGCTCCGGGCGGCCGCCGCGGCCGGAGACGATCCGCCTCCTCGGCGCTGATCGAGGCGCGCCCGCCGTGCGACGGAAAGAGGCTTTCTTCGCAAAATTCACGAAATGTGCCCTTGCGGAGGAATCGGGAGGTTACGGTTTGAGTGCGGTGTCCAGTTTCGTACGGAAGCGCTGCGTTAGGTGACACCACTGAAACGTCAAGTCATCGATACGGTGTGAGCTACATAGGGTGGCGGGACACCCGGCTTGCTCGGTACCGGGCAGCTGCCATCCATAGACCACGAATCAGCGGTCCAGCAGCCGCAGAACCATTCGCGCCGATCACGGTGCCGCCGAAGGGTCGGCTGCCTCGCATCGGCGGGATAGCCGCCACTCCGGTGCTCCGCTTCACCGTACGGTGCGCATCGGCCTAGCTGCCTATCGCTCGTAGAGGTTTGACCCGCATGGCAGGCAAAGACCGGGGCACGGAGCTGCCCCACCGCATCCGAGGCACGGCCTGGACGGGGCCGCTCTCGCCGGTTGCGCCGGTGCTGTCGCCGGAATTGCGCCAGTGCATGCAGGCGGCGGTGAAGGCCGAGCGGGCGGAGACGATAGCCCGCATACAGGAGGGCGGGGCTGGGAACCGGACGGCCGAGCCGTCCCAGCGGGTGCCCCCGTCAACCTCCGCGGCCGACGAGGAAGCGGGCCCGGAAACCAGCTCGCCGGATAACCGAACCAACAGGGAACGTACGGGCGCCGCCGCGGCCAAGCCCGCCGCCAGGCCCGAACGCATCACCGGGCCCGTCCCCGGGGACGAGGTCACCGAATCGCCTGGAGCCATCGAGCCCCGGCCCGCCGCCAGGCTCGAGCCAGTTGTCCAGGCCCAGACTGCCGCCGAACCCGGACCCGCGGTCCGGCCGCAGGCGGGCAAACCGCGACGCCGGGTAGGGCGCCGCCTGGTCGCGCTGAGCTTGGCCCTCATCGTCATCGGGTCACTGGCCGCCGCCGCGATAACGCATTTCTCCGGGCCGCCGACGGCCCAGGCGGCGGCCCGGGCGGCTGTCCGCGCGCAGGCCGCCGCCTGGGTCGCCGGGCAGGTCAGCCCGGATGCCACCGTTTCATGCGACGCGGTGATGTGCGCCGCGCTCAAGGCGCATGGCTTCCCCGCCGGCCAGCTCGTCATGCTCGGGCCAGCATCGCCGGATCCGGTGCCCGCGGATCTGGTCGTCGAGACCGCCACGGTGCGTGCGCTGTTCGGCAGCAGCCTCGCCATAGCCTGGGCGCCAGCCGTTCTGGCCTCCTTCGGCTCCGGGCCCGGCGTGATCACCGTCCGGGTGGTCGCGCCGCACGGTGCCGCGGCGTACCAGACCTCGCTGAACGCCGACCTGGCCGACCGGAAGAGTTCCGGCGCCGCGCTGCTGAACGATTCCCGGATCACGGTGTCGGCTACGGCCAGGAACCAGCTGGTAGCCGGCCAGGCCGACTGGCGGCTGCTGGCGGCGCTCGCGGCGCTGGCCGGGCACCAGCCGGTTGACATCGTGCAATTCGGGAGCCTCGGCCCGGGCGCCAGTCCCGGTGTCCCGCTCCGCTTCGCCGATCTGGCCGAGAGCTTCCCGGCCGCCCACATGGACGCGGCTGCCTACATGCGCGCTGCCTGGGCCGTCCTGAGCAGGGCCGATTCCCGGATCCGCCCGGCCAGGGCGGTCTCCGGGACGCTTCAGCATCAGGCGGTCTCCGGGATGCTTCAGCGCCAGGCCGTCCTCCGGGTCGAGTTCACCGCCCCGAGCCCGCTCGGGAAGTCCGGCTCGGAACCGTCCTGACCGCGCGGCCGCCATCACCGTGATCCCGGGCTTGGTCTCGGCCAGCCGGAGCAACTCGGCCCGGGTCCGCTGCAGCGGCTCGGTCTGCGTGGCCTTGCGCATCCTGCGGCGGATGGTCTGGCGCAGCAGGCCGGTCGCGTTGAGCAGCTCACGCGCCTCGCCCGCATATAGATCATTGACAGAGCTGACTACATGCCGGGGTTGTGCCCGGCGTGAAGGACCGGGTCTCTCCTGGGCCTAGGATCTGGCGGGGAGTGCTGGCGTAAAGAAAGGCAGCCCGGTGACAGCAGACGAGGTGGAGGCCTTCAGCTGGGTTCCGGGAACGGTCATCGGCGAGGCCGCCTGCGTGACCCTGGTCCAATCCAGCGACGCAAGGGCCGTGGCGCGCGGATTCGGCGGTGATCCGCGGGATGCGCGAACTCTGTCGCTGGCGGATGCCGAAGACGAATTCGCGGGCACCCCGTGGATCGGGGTGCGGATCGTGGGTTCCTGGGTGCTCGCGGTCGAGGTGAACGGATGGCAGGGATCCCGCCCGGAGGTCCTGGAGCGGGTCTCCGCAGGTACCCGGGCCGTGAGCGCGTACTGGAACGTCAACGGGGGGACGTTGTTCTCCTCCGCCGCGGCAGGCCGCGTGCTGACCTCCTTCGATGCCTTGTTCCCGGATCGCCGGGCCGGGGATGACCCCGACAGCCTGGAGCCGGTTCGCGCCGGGCTGCCGTGGGACGACGCCCTCCCGCAGCCGCTGACCCTGGCGATGGCTGCCCGCGTGACCGCGAGTCCCGCCGAGCCGTGGTGGTTTGACGGGGTCTTCGAGGTCATCCCGGTCCAGGCCGTGCCGGAGGCCGTTAGCGGCCACGTCGATACCGATACCGAGCCGCTGACCTATGAGGACCCGCCGCTGGCCTGGGCGCTGCGGCACGCGACCGCCGCGCGTCAGCGCGAGGCGGCGCAAGTCGCGGCGCGCTACGCGATCGGCCTGGCCGGCCTGGGGGATCATCCTGACGTGGCTCAGGCCCTGGATGGCGACGGCCTGGCGGCGGCCGAGGGACTCGCGGCGCTGTCCGCGGCCCTGGACCGGGCCTGCCGGACGAGCGGCGAGGATTCCCGGCCCGCGGGCCGCTCCTTCGCGGTGATGGCGCTGCGCGAGGCGGCCTGCCCGCTGCCGCTGGCGGCCGGCTTCGCCGCCGTGCACCAGGCCGCAAACACTGCGGCGGCATTCGGGGATCGTCCTGGCGCATTGCGCGGAGCGGTCCTGGCCGTGCTCGGCCACCCCAGCCCCCCAACCGGGTCGCTCGGGCTGACCATCTCTTCCGGCCCGCGGCCTACCGACAAGTACCTGTGGACGGCAGCGCACTGGCTGGCGCCGGCCGGGTGCATCACCTTTGTCAGGAATCTGGGCCCGGCTCAGGTCGTGGCGGCGTTCGGCGGCGACACCGGCTCATCGGTCACCGGCTTGCCCGGGCTGTTCCCGGAGCCGGTCGCCGCGATCCGGGAGGACGCCGGCTGGACCGTGGTGGTGGAATACCGGGAGCTGATGGGCCTGTGGTCGCGGTACGAGAGGGTCCGGCCGGGGCCGGCCGTAAGCCTTTCCTGGTCAGCCCGGGGCCGCTGCATGATCCATTACGTGGCCGACGGCCGGATGGTCGCGATGCTGGATCCGCAGCGGCCAGGTGATCGCGACGGGCACGACCCCGCGATGCTGGACGCGTACGCCGCCGACCTGCCGCTGGGAGACGCCGCGCCGTACGCGGCCGACTGCCTGCCCATGCTGCTCGTGCTGGCCGAGCGGCTTACCGGGCTGGCCTTCGCCCCGGAAAGCCTCGACGAACCGCATCTCCTCGCCGTGCTGCCGATCCGGCCGCCGTGAGGCGGCCCAGCCTGGACGAGCTGGGCGCCCGGCTCAGGCGCCGGCCAGGGCCGGCTCTCGCCGGGCCATCGCGGCGGACGGCACGAGCACCGCGCCCTGGACGGAGGGGCGCAGCCCCTCTTCAGCGCTGATCCCGGCTTCCGCGCTTCATGAACGCGGTCAGCAGTTTGTCATCCTGGCGAGAAACCGCATGGGCGCGAGCCGCGCTCAGCCAGTCCTCCCTGCCGCCAGCGCACTGCCGGGCGCAGTACGTGACGGCCCTTCTCTACCCCTGGTATGAGGCCAGTTCTACCCGGCGGCTGATGCGCGGACGTCCCGGCGTTCCGACGATGGATATGTCAGTATCCCCGACGACAGCGGAGGCGGATGAGATGGATGATCAGCAGGCGATGCGAGCCTCGGACCGCGATCGGCAGCAGGTGGTGGACCGGCTGCGCAACGCGCTGGAGGATGGCCGCCTGACGATGGGAGAGTACGTGGACCGGATGGAGGTTGCGTACCAGGCGGCGACCTACGGCGACCTGGCCCCGCTGTGCGCGGACCTGCCGGCATCGAGGCCGGTAATCGCCGGGCCGGCGATTACCGGGCCGCCGGCGGCTGCGGCTGGCACTGCGCCACCGGCCGTTTCCGCCCGCGCAGGCTACCTAGCCGGCCTCCCGGCGGTGCTCAAGGTCCTGTGGACCATATGGCTGGCCGCCGTGTCGGTCAACGTGGTCGTCTGGGCCCTGGTCAGCGGCACCGGTGGTCACCTGGCCTACCCCTGGCCAATCTGGGTGGCCGGCCCGTACGGGGCGGTGCTGTTCGCCGTGTCGGCTGGCGTCACGCTATTCCGGCGCAGCCGACCGCCCGCCGCGCGCCCGCAGCCGATGAGCGGCTGACCAGATCAAGGTTGTGGGGATCTTGGGCCGCGAAGGCGCCGATTGCGCCATGAGGCATCCTCTCTTCCTGCGTTTATGCAGGTGAGAGGGCTGACTGCTAGGCTCCCGCGATAGGACTCGAACCTATAACCTGCCGGTTAACAGCCGGACGCTCTGCCGATTGAGCTACGCGGGATCGACCTGGATAAGGGTAGCGCACCGGCGGCGCGGACGTGACAGCACTGAGCTGCGGGCCGCTGGTTGTACCGGTGCCCCACCAGGTGAGTACCATCGCGTAATGGGGGAAGGTCATGTCACACGTGACGTACATGGGTGAAAGGGGTGCCAGATGCGATACCGCGCCACGCTCATCGTAGGGTTCGCCGTCGGCTACGTCGTTGGCGCGCGGGCGGGCCGCGAACGCTACGAGCAGATCAAGCAGGCCAGCCAGAAGGTAGCCGCGAGCCCGCCGGTGCGCAAGGCTACCCAGGTCGCGGGCGACAAGGCCACCGAGCTGACCAAGGTCGCAAAGGACCAGGCGGCGTCGCGGGTACCCAAGCTCACCGAGACGGCGAAGAGCAGCGCCAGCAAGGTGCGCGGCCAGCTGGACCGGCTACCTGGCCGGCACGCCGCCGACAGCGAGCCCGCGACCGTGAACGGCACCCGACCGGCCGACTGAAGGCGCGGCCGGGCCAGCCGGCACAAGGACCCCGTGGAACCCGGGCCTCATGGCGTCCCAGCCCCATGAGACCCGGGTTTCTGTATCGGGGCGGGCCAGACCGCTCAGTCGAGGTACTCGCGCAGCATCTGGGCGCGGCTGGGGTGGCGAAGCTTGGCCAGCGTCTTCGACTCGATCTGCCGGATCCGCTCCCTGGTCACGCCGAACTCCCGGCCGACTTCCTCCAGCGTCCGCGGGTGGCCGTCGGTGAGGCCGAACCGCAGCTGGATGATCCGCTGCTCCCGTTCGGCCAGCTGGTCCAGGACCCGCTCGAGCTGGTCCTGCAGCATGATGAACGCCGCGGCCTCGATCGGCACCACGGCGTCCGCGTCCTCGATGAAGTCCCCGAGATCGGACTCTTCCTCGCCGATCGGGGACTGCAGGGATACCGGCTCCTGGGCGATCCGCTGGATCTCCGCGACCCGCTCCGGCTCGAGCCCCATCTCCGCGGCGATCTCGGCGGTGGTGGCTTCCCGGCCGAGCTCCTGATGCAGCTGGCGCTGCACCCGGGCCAGCTTGTTGATCGTCTCGACCATGTGCACCGGCACCCGGATGGTCCGCGCCTGGTCGGCGATGGCCCGGGTGATGGCCTGCCGGATCCACCAGGTCGCGTACGTGGAGAACTTGTAGCCGCGGGTGTAGTCGAACTTCTCCACCGCGCGGATCAGCCCCAGGTTCCCCTCCTGGATCAAATCGAGGAAGACAAGCCCGCGGCCGATGTAACGCTTGGCGATCGACACCACCAGCCGCAGGTTCGCCTCGATCAGCCGCTGCTTGGCCCTGACCCCCTCGCCGACCAGCAGCACCAGGTCGCTGTGAATAGCGCCGAGCATGGGGAAACCGCCGCCGAGCTTCTCCTCGGCGAACAGGCCCGCCTCGATGGACTTGGCCAGCTCGACCTCGTCTTCGGCGGTCAGCAGCGGCACCCGGCCGATCTCCCGCAGGTAGATCCGGACCAGGTCGCTGGTTGCGGCCCGTCTGCCGCTGTCGGCGGCGGTCCCTCGCTCCGCCTGCCGGATGTCGGATTCTGTGTCGTCTTCGATCGGCACGTCCAGCACATCGACGCCCTCGTCGGCGAGCGTGCGCACCGCCGCGTCGATGGCCTCCGGCGGAAGGTCGGCCCGGTCCAGCGCCACCATGACATCGGCCATGGTCAGGGAACCGCGCTCCCGTCCTAGCGCCACGAGATCTGTCAGCTGCTCCGCAGGCGATGGTCCGTTCGTTAGCACGGTGAGGGTCACGGCAACAGTCTGCGTCACGAACCCATGATTACGGGGGACCTAATTTTGTCACCCCATGGATACGCAAGCGCAGCCGTGGGTGAGGTTTCAGGCCCCCGCGGCCCGGTCTAGCAGCGCCTTCCTGCGTTTCTCCAGCCCCACCAGATCCCCGAACATCTTGTTGTAACTGGCTTGCTCGTCGACCGGATTCATGCGCTGCAGCCGGGCCTTGACCGAGGTGATCTCCCGGCTGACCGCGAGCTGGCCCACCTGGGCCAGCAGCGCGTCGGCGTACTTCTCGTCCGGCTCGCTGATACGACGCAGCGGCTCCACCGCCAGCGCGGTCACGAACGCCTGCGCCCGCTCGTTCGGCGCCTGCTCGCGCAGCCGGGCCGCCCACTCGCGCGGGGTGCCGCCGCCGCTGGTCGTCCCGCCGCACGCCGCGATGAGCGTGAACACCGAGCCGTGCACGGGCGCGGTGAACGCGTCCGCGCCGAGCGCGTCGAACTCGGGACCGCACAGCGCCGGGCGCTGCACCGCGAGCTTGAGCGCCTCACGCTCCACCAGGACGACAGGATCGCTCAGGTCGTAGGGCTGGCTCGGCCCATTTCCGGCGTCCCCCCGCGGCCCGCCGTTGTCCCGCGCGTTCCCGTTGGTCCCGAACGAGCCGGGTTGCTCGCCCCGGCTCTGCCGCCCGCGGTCCTGGCCGGGCCGGCGGCGCGGCCGCGAGGTATCCCCCGCGTGCGCCCTGACCCTGGTCAGCACGAACCGCTCGTCCATCAGGCCGAGCCAGCGATCCAGGTTGACCGCGTACCTGGTGCGCAGGCCCTGGTCCTTGATCCTGGCCACGATCGGGGCGGCCTCGTCGAGCGCGGCGAGCTGGCCCTCGGTGGTGTTCAGGTCATGCCGGCCGAGCACGCCCTTGATGGCGAACTCGAACAGCGGGACCCGGCGGGCGACCAGGTCGCGCACGGCCCCGTCGCCGTGTGCCAGCCGCAGGTCACACGGGTCCAGGCCGTTGGGCTCCACGGTCACGTACGTCTGAGTGGCGAACTTCTCCTCCATGCCGAACGCGCGCTGCGCGGCCCGCTGGCCGGCCGCGTCGCCGTCGAAGGTGAAGATCACCTCGCCGGTAAACGCGTCTGAGTCCATGATCAGCCGGCGGAGCACCTTGATGTGATCCTCGCCGAACGAGGTGCCGCAGGTGGCCACCGCGGTCTGCACGCCGGCCAGGTGGCAGGCCATCACGTCCGTGTAGCCCTCGACGATGACCGCCTGCCTGCGCTGCGCGATCTCGCGCTTGGCCAGGTCCGCCCCGTACAGCACGGTGCTCTTGCGGAACAGCGAGGTCTCCGGCGTGTTCAGGTACTTGGGCCCGTCGTCCTCGGGGTCGAGCTTGCGGGCGCCGAAGGCGATGACGTCGCCGGACAGGTCGCGGATCGGCCACATCAGCCGCCCGCGGAACCGGTCCCTGGTGCCGCGGTTGCCCTCCCGGGACAGGCCCGCCGCGATCAGCTCGCTGTCGGTGAAGCCCCGGCCGCGCAGGTGCCTGGTCAGGTCCTCCCAGGCCTTCGGCGAGTAGCCGACGCCGAACCGCTGGATGTCGGCGAGCTCGAAGCCGCGCTCGGCCAGGAAGGCGCGGGCCGGCGCGGCGTCGGAACCGCCCAGTCGTTCGGCATAAAATTCGGCGGCGGCCCGGTGCGCGTCGATCAGCCTGCGCCGCTGGCTCTGTTCCTGACCAGGGACGTAGCCACCCTGCTCGTACCGGAGGTCGACCCCCGCCCGCGCGGCCAGCCGCTCGACCGCCTCGACAAAGGACAGGCCGTCGATCTTCTGCACGAACCTGATCGCGTCGCCGCCCTCGGCACACGAGAAACAGTAGAAAAGTCCTCTCGCGGGCGTCACATTGAAGGAGGGGGTCTTCTCGTCGTGGAACGGGCATAGTCCTTTGAGTGACCCGCCGCCCGCGTTCCTCAGCTGCAGGTACTCGCCGACCACCTCGTCGATGGGGGACCGCTCGCGAACCGCTGCGATGTCCTCGTCGCGGATCCGCCCAGCCACTGTCCACCTCCGCCTACGACACCCCGACGGCGCGAGTCTAGTCCCGGCCACCGACATTCGAGGCGGCTATGAACCCTTCAGCACCCTAACCTGGGCTCGTGGACCTGCTTGTGCTGTGGGATGTGGATTACACGCTGGTGGGCGCCGACGGCCTGGGCACGCGCCTGTACGAGGTGGTGTTCCGGGAGATGTTCGGCCGCGAGCTGACCGAGGTCGCGCCGAAGGCCGGGCGGACCGACCGGGCCATCATCGGCGACACGCTCGCCCTGGCGGGGGTCGCTCGGACCGAGGTCGACGCCTTCCTGGCCACGCTGGCCCGGGTTGCCGCGGACGGCGCGGTTCCCGGGCAGGTCAGGGCGCTGCCCGGCGCGGCCGAGGCCATCGCGGCGCTGGCCTCCGCCGGGATCCGCCAGTCGGTGCTCACCGGTAACGTCAGGCCGCTGGCGGAGGAGAAGCTCCGCCGGGCCGGTCTTGGCGAGCATCTCGACCTCGACGCCGGCGCGTACGGGGACGTGCACGAGGTCCGGGCCGAACTGGTGGCGGTGGCCCGTCACGCGGCCGGCCGCGCTTACGGGCCGGACTTCTCCGGCCCGGCCACCGTCCTGGTCGGTGACACGCCGCTGGACGTGGCGGCCGCGCTGGCCACCGGGGCCCGCGCGGTGGCCGTCGCGACCGGCAGCTACCCCGCGGCGGACCTGGCCGCGGCGGGCGCGCACGTGGTCCTGCCCGACCTGACGGACGCCGCCCGGGTGGTCGCCGCCGTCACCGCCGGGCGGGCGGGCTGTGTCACCCGTTCGGTGGACACCGGCTGGCGGCGGCCCGGGCCCGGGCGGTCCAGTGGGGCGAGTTCCAGCGCCGGGCGATGAGTTCCGCGGTGGCGAAATACCGGGCCGCCGCCTCCGGGCGGCCGAGGAAGGCACTGAGCTCACCCAGGGTCTGAGCCACCGGCTGCATGGCCAGCGCCGCCGACGCGGCTCCAGCGAGCAGGCCGGCCACGGGCGCCAGGTCGGCGACGAGCGCCTCGGCCGCGGCGCGGTCACCCACGGCGATGATCGCCATGGCCCGGAACGTGGCGAAGACGGAGTGGAAGAAATCCGGCCGCAGGGGGATCGCGGCGCCTTCGGAGTAGCGGCGACGGGCCTCGTCGGTCCGGCCGGCCGCCGCCAGCGTCACCGCCCAGGCGGTTGCGGCCAGGGGGCCGGTCATCTCGTACAGCGCGCGGGCGAGCGGCTCGGCCCCGGCCGCATGCCCCGCACTGATCTCGACGGTCAGCCGCGCCAGCCCGTGAAAGCCGTCGGCGTGCAGCGACCCGTTGCGCCGCATCTGGACGGCGGCTTCCGCGTAGTGGCGACGGGCGTCTTCGAAGCGTCCTTCGACGTGCGCCAGCATGGCGTCGGCAGCAAGCACATGACGCTCGCGAGGAACTGTCACGTGAATCGAATCGTCCGGCTTGTCGGCAAGTCCCTGGAGCTCGGCCGCCGTCTGATAGCTGAGCACGGCGCCCGGCCCGGCCGAGAGCACTGCCGCCCACAGCCGGGCGCTGCGGCCCGGCATTCCAGTGAAAGTGGCATAGACCCCGGGATGGATCTGCCGCCAGCGGCTGCTCCTGACCCTGAACTTGATCATGTCCACAGTGAGTCCGGCCCGGAGAGCCTGAGGGCGTGACACAACGCCCGATTGATTCCCGGCCAGATAGCGGAGAGGAGGAAGCTCACCTTTCATGTCGGACAGTTTGGCCGCACCCGCCGACATTTGGCCGATTCCGAAAAAGGATCGTGGTGAAAACGGGCTTGGCGGTTATTCGGGTGCACTATGGTCCCCCCGAATAACCGCCAAGCCCGGATCAACCACGCTGAGAGGTGCTTACGGGGCGGCACTCCGTATGGGTGGGGCTCCGCGTACGGGCAGGGTTCCGCGTACGGCGGGGCTATGAGTGCGGGGCGGGTTAGAGGTCGGTTAGGGGGATGTCGGGGTTGGTGAGGCGGGCGGGGTCTACTGGGCGGGCGGCGCGGATCAGGGCCTGGATGTCGTCGTTGACGTCCCAGACGTTGACGTTCATGCCGGCGATCACGGCACCGCCGGAGAGCCAGAACGCGATGAACTCCATGGTGCCCCGGTCGCCGCGGTAGAGGACCTGGTCGTAGCGGCCCGGGGAGGGCAGGCCCGCGCACTCCATGCCGAGGTCGTACTGGTCGCTGTAAAAATAAGGCACCGGGTCGTAGCGGACGGACTGGCCGAGCATGGACCGGGCGGCGGCCGGGCCGCCGTTCAGGGCGTTGGCCCAGTGCTCGACGCGGACCCGGCGGCCGAGCAGCGGGTGGAACGAGTTCGCGACGTCGCCGGCGGCGAAGATGTTCGGGTCCGAGGTGCGCAGCGTCTCGTCGGTCAGTACGCCGTTGCCAGTCTCCAGGCCGGCCCGGGCAGCCAGGGCGTCGTTGGGGGCCGCGCCGATGCCGACGACCAGGATGTCGGCGGGGACTTGGGCGCCGCCGGACGTGATGACCAGGCCGGGGCGGAACTCGACCGCCTTCTCGCCGAACCGGAACTCCACGCCGTGCGCGCGGTGCAGGTCGGCGAACACGGCGCCCAGCTCGGGGCCGAGCTGGTCGTGCAGCGCGCCGGACTGCGGCTCGAGCACGGTCACCGTACACTCGGCCGTGCGGGCAGCCGCGGCGGTCTCCAGGCCGATCCAGCCGGCCCCGGCTACCACGACCCGGGTTCCGGGCTGGAAGGCCGAACGGAGCCGATCGGAATCGCCCAGCGTACGCAGGTAGAGCACCTCCTCGCGGTCGGAACCGGGGAAGTCCAGCCGACGCGGCGAGGCGCCGGTGGCGAGCAGCAGCCGGTCGTAGGGCAGCTCGCTGTCGCCCCCGGCTCCGGAGACGGCCACGGTCGCCGTGGCGGGGTCGATCGCGGCGACGGTCGTGCCCTCGCGCAAGTCCACGTCGTGCTCGGCGTACCAGCCCTCGGGGTGCACGAAGGCCGAGTCCCGCGGGTCATTGCCGAGCAGGTAGCCCTTGGACAGCGGCGGGCGCTCGTAGGGACGCTCCTGTTCGGCGCCGATCAGCACGATGTCGCCGTCGAACCCCTCGTCCCGCAGCGTCTCGGCGGCCTTGGCCCCGGCCAGGCTGGCGCCGGCGATCACATAAGAAGGCATGCGTCAAAGGCTACGACGTACCGGGGGCGCAGAGGCGGTGATGCCAGGCAATAGCCGATGTGTCGGTGAGCGAGGCCACCTGGTCGGCGACGACGCGACGGCGCGCGGCGTCGGTCCCGGCCGCGTCCCAGGACGGGCGCAGCAGCGGGTCCAGGGTGTGCGGGGCGCCGCGCTCGATGGCGTGGGCTAGTTCGGTCAGCAGCTCGCGCTCCCGGGCCTGCGCCGCGACGACCCCGGCGCGGTTCATCACGTAACGAGCCGTGATGGCCTTGAGAAGGGCGCATTCGAGACGCTGCCGGCGAGGGACCACGAGGTCCGCGGCGTAGCGGGTGAAGGAGTGGCCTATAGGGCTGGCGTGACTGAAGGGGTTAGCGAGATCGGGGAGGGCAGGGGCAGGGTTGGCGGAGGGGGTGACGGTGGTGGGGTGGGGGGCGGATTCGCCGGCGGCGGCCAGGGTGGCTTGCTGGGCGGCGACGCAAAACCGGCCGATGAGCTCGCTCGTCAGGTTCTTCAGGGCGGCCACGGTGCCGGGGCCGCCGTCGTAGGAGGCGGGCCAGATGTCCAGGGCGAGCAGCGCCTCGAGGATCTCGGTGAGCTCGGCCTCGGTTACCGCGTCGGGGCAGTAAGCGATGGCGATGCGGGAAACCTCGGCCCGTTCGGTGGCGGATTTCAAGTTCTTGAACGTGATGAGGCCGGCGTGGAACCCGTCCTCCATGTCGTGGACCGAGTAGGCCACGTCGTCGGCCCAGTCCATGACCTGGGCCTCCAGGCACGGCCGCCGGTCCGGCGCGCCCGTCCTGATCCAGCCGAAGACCTCGGCGTCCTCGGCGTAGGCGCCGAACTTGGTGCCGGGCTCGCCGAACCAGGGGTACTTGAGGGTGGCGTCCAGGGTGGCCCGGGTCAGGTTCAGGCCGGCCCTCTCGACCTTCGGCTCGAGCCTGGTCAGCAGGCGCAGCGTCTGGGCGTTACCCTCGAAACCGCCGATGGCGGCGGCTAGCTCGTTGAGGGCGGCCTCGCCGTTGTGGCCGAACGGGCTGTGGCCGATGTCGTGCGCCAGGCAGGCGGCGTCCACCAGGTCCGGGTCGCAGCCGATTTCCTGGCCGAGCTCGCGCCCGATCTGCGCGCACTCCAGCGAGTGGGTGAGCCGGGTCCGCGGGAAGTCCGCTGACGCCGCCCTGACCACCTGGGTCTTGGCCGCCAGACGGCGAAGGGCCGCGCTGTGCAGCACGCGGGCCCGGTCTCGCTCGAAATCGCTGCGCCCGGCCCGCTTGGGTGGCTCGGCCACCCAGCGGGCCGTGGCGCTTGCGTCATAGCCCAACGTCACCTGCTGTCGGAACCACCCGCGGCCAGGGCCGCGCGGCCCGCCTCCAGGCGGGCGATCGGCACACGGAACGGCGAGCAGGACACGTAGTCCAGGCCCACCTCGTGGAAGAAGTGCACCGAGTCCGGGTCGCCGCCGTGCTCGCCGCAGACGCCGAGCTCGATGTCGGGGCGGGCGGCCTTGCCTTCGCGGACCGCGATGTCGACCAGGCGGCCGAACGCCGTCACGGTCGATCGTCTCGAACGGCGACACGCCGAAGATGCCCAGCTCGATGTACCGGCTGAAGAACGCGCCCTCCACGTCGTCGCGGGAGAAGCCCCAGGTCATCTGCGTCAGGTCGTTCGTGCCGAAGGAGAAGAACTCCGCGCTGGCGGCGATCGGGCCCGCGTTCAGGGCGGCCCTCGGCACCTCGATCATGGTGCCGATCATGGTGTGCACGTGGGTGCCGGTCTCCGCCTCGACCGCCTCGAGTACCTTCTCGGCGTGCTCGCGGCTGATCTCCATCTCCTGCACGGTCGCGGTGAGCGGGATCATCACCTCCGGGCGCGGGTCCTTGCCGCCCTGCTTGAGCTCGGCCGCCGCGTGCGCGATCGCCCGGACCTGCATGTCGAACAGGCCCGGGATGACCAGGCCGAGCCGGACGCCGCGCAGGCCGAGCATGGGGTTCTGCTCGTGCAGGCGGCGTACCGCGGCGAGCAGCGCCTTGTCCTTCTCGGTCGCCTGGTCGCCATCGAGGGCGATCTTGACGGAGAGTTCGGTCAGGTCGGGCAGGAACTCGTGCAGCGGCGGGTCGATCAGCCGGATCGTGGTCGGCAGGCCGTCCATGGCGTCCAGGATCTCCACGAAGTCGCCGCGCTGCAGCGGCTCCAGGGCGTCCAGCGCGCGCTGCCGCTCGTCGTCGGTGTCGGCCAGGATCAGGTCCTCGACCAGCTGACGGCGCTCGCCCAGGAACATGTGCTCGGTGCGGACCAGGCCGACGCCGCCGGCGCCGAACCGGCGGGCCCGGGCGCAGTCCGGGCCGGTGTCGGCGTTGGCGTAGACGCCGAGCCGGCGCTTCTCGTCGGCGTGGTGCATGATCGAGTGCACCGCCCTGATCAGGTCGTCGGCCTCGTCGGAGTGCGGGTGCAGCTCGCCCTCGAAGTAGCGGACGACCTCGGACGCGACGACCGGGACCTCGCCGGCGTAGACGACACCGCTGGTGCCGTCGATCGAGATCATGTCGCCCTCGCTGACGGTGATGCCGCCGGGCGCGGTGAACTTCTTGCCCTTGGTGTCCACGTCGAGTTCGTCGGCGCCGCAGACGCAGGTCTTGCCCATGCCGCGGGCGACCACGGCCGCGTGGCTGGTCTTGCCGCCGCGGCTGGTCAGGATGCCCTGGGCGGCGATCATGCCGTGCAGGTCGTCTGGGTTGGTCTCGCGGCGGACCAGGATCACCTTCTCGCCCTGGCCGGCCAGCTCCACCGCGCGGGCCGAGTCGAAGACGGCCTTGCCGACCGCGGCGCCCGGCGAGGCGCTGATGCCCTTGGCGATCTTGGTGACCTCGCCGCTGGTGTCGAACCTGGGGAACATCAGCCGGGCCAGTTCTTCGCCGGAGACCCGGGTGAGCGCCTCGTCCAGGTCGATCAGGTCCTGGTCCACCAGCTGCATGGCGATGCGGAAGGCGGCCGCGGCGGTGCGCTTGCCCACCCGGGTCTGCAGCATCCACAGCTTGCCGCGCTCGATGGTGAACTCGATGTCGCACAGGTCGCGGTAGTGGTTCTCCAGCGTCTGCATGATCTGCATGAGCTGGTCGTAGGAGGCCTTGTCGATGCTCTCCAGGTCCTGCAGCGGGACGGTGTTCCTGATGCCGGCCACGACGTCCTCGCCCTGGGCGTTCTGCAGGTAGTCACCGTAGACGCCCTGGGCGCCGGTGCCCGGGTCCCTGGTGAACGCGACACCGGTGCCCGAGTCCATGCCCAGGTTGCCGAAGACCATCGCGACCACGTTGACGGCCGTACCGAGGTCGGCCGGGATGCGCTCCTGGCGCCGGTACAGGATGGCGCGGTCCGCGTTCCAGGAGTTGAACACGGCCTTGATGGCCAGGTCCATCTGCTCCCTGGGCTCCTGCGGGAAATCCCGCCCGGTCTGCGTCTTGACGATGCCCTTGAACGTCTCGACCAGGCCCTGCAGGTCGGCGGCGTCCAGGTCGAGGTCGTTGCGGACGCCCTTGGCCTTCTTGGCCTCGTCGATGGCCTGCTCGAAGTGCTCGCCCTCGATGTCCAGGACGGTCTTGCCGAACATCTGGATCAGCCGCCGGTAGGAGTCCCAGGCGAACCGCTCGTTGCCGGCTTGCTTGGCCAGGCCCTGGACCGACTCATCGGACAGGCCGATGTTCAGGACGGTTTCCATCATGCCCGGCATGGAGAACTTCGCCCCGGACCTGACGCTGACCAGCAGCGGGTCGGCCGGGTCGCCGAGCTTGCGGCCCATCGCCGATTCCAGCTGGTCCAGGTGGGCGGAGATTTCCTCGTCGAGACCCTCGGGAGTAGAGCCCTGTTCCAGGTAGTAACGGCAGGCCTCGGTGGTAATGACGAAACCGGGCGGCACCGGCAGCCCGAGATTGGTCATCTCCGCCAGGTTGGCCCCTTTACCGCCCAGCAGATCCTTGAGATCCTTATTTCCTTCGGTGAAGTCGTAAACGAGCTTCGGCACTTCC